>JAFAZX010000045.1 GCA_019239425.1 Acidobacteriota bacterium | reverse complement strand
AACCGCGACCGGCAGGAGACCTGGCCGCACACGCTCTCGGCCACCTCGACGCACGACACCAAGCGCGGCGAGGACACGCGCGCGCGCATCAACGTCCTCTCCGAGATTCCCGAAGAGTGGAACCGCGCGCTCCACCGCTGGCGCGAGCTGAACCGCGGGCGGAAGAGTTTGTTAGACGGCGCGGAGGTTCCGGACGCGAACGAGGAGTACCTCATCTACCAGACGCTCGTCGGCACCTGGCCGCTCGAAGGCGTCGGCGAAGAGAACCGCGCGGACTACACGCGCCGCCTGCAGGAGTACATGCACAAGGCCCTGAAGGAGGCGAAGCTGCACACGAGCTGGATCAACCCGAACGAAGAGTACGAGCGCGCCGTCTCGGACTTCGTCGCCGCGATACTCGATTCTTCCGCCGGCGGCGAGTTCGTGCGCGACTTCGAGGAGTTTCAGAAGCTCACGACGCGCGCGGGCCTGCTCAACTCTCTTTCGCAAACTCTCTTGAAGACGACCGCGCCCGGCGTGCCCGACTTCTATCAGGGGACGGAGCTGTGGGCGTTCACGCTGGTCGACCCGGACAACCGCCGGCCGGTCGCTTACGAGCTGCGCCAGCAGCTCCTCGCGTCGATGCGCGACGTGGGCGAAGGCGACGTTTCGGAGTTCTGCGCGGGCTTGCTCGAACAGCCCGAGGACGGCCGCGTCAAGCTCTACGTCACGTCGCGCGCGCTCAACTTCCGCCGCGAGCACGCGGCCCTGTTCGCGCGCGGCGAGTACGTGCCTCTGCGCGCCGAAGGGCGGCGCGGCGCGGGCGTCGTCGCGTTCGCGCGCGCGCTCGACGGCGAAGCTTGCTTGACGGTCGCCTCGCGCTTCTTCACGCGCCTCGGCGTCGGGCGCGAGGGCGCGCTCGGCCTCCAACGCGAAGCCTGGGGCGACACCGTCCTCCGGCTCGAAGGCGTCGGGGGCACGCGCTTCCGCGACGTGCTGACGGGGCGCGAGTTCGACGCGCGGGACGGCGTGCTGCAAGTCTCAGAGATTCTGTCGCCACTGCCCGTCGCGCTGCTGGCAAAGGCTTGAGGCGGAAGCCCGACCGTGAGGGAGGGCGTAGGTTTTTCGTAAGAAGACATCGGCGATAGCGAGACGCCCTCCCTCACGGTCGGGCTTCCGCCACGCCGCTTCGGACAAGGGGTTTAGGATGACGCAGGTGAAGGCAATAGAAACATCAACAACGTGGGAGCTGCGCTTCGGCGCGCGGCCCGAAGCGGACGGGAGCACTGTGTTCCGCGTGTGGGCGCCGAAGGTCGAGAGCCTTGAAGTGAAAGTCCTGTGCGAGGGGCCGCGCACGTTCCCGTTGAAAGAGATTGGCGCGGGCGTCTTCGAGGCGCGCGTGCCGGAAGTGGCGGCGGGCGCGGACTACTTCTACGTCGTCAACGGGAACGAGCGGCCCGACCCGGTCTCGCGCTTTCAGCCCGCGGGCGTGCACGGCCCCTCGCGCGTGGTCGGGCCGGAAGAGTTTCAATGGACGGACGGGGGCTGGAAGGGAATCGCGCTCAAAGACCACGTCATCTACGAGCTGCACACGGGCACGTTCACGCCGGAGGGCACGTTCGAGGCCGTCACACGGAAGCTCGCGCACCTGAAAAGCCTGGGCGTGACGGCGGTCGAGCTGATGCCGGTCGCGGAGTTCCCGGGCGCGCGCAACTGGGGCTATGACGGCGCGCACCTCTACGCGCCGCAGTCGACGTACGGCGGGCCGGAAGGGTTGAAGAAGTTGATTGACGCCTGCCACCGCGAGGGCCTCGCGTTCATCCTCGACGTCGTCTACAACCACCTCGGCCCCGAGGGCAACTACGCGGGCGAGTACATGCCGCTCTACAGCGAGGCGCACAAGTCGCCCTGGGGCGCGGGCCTCAACTTCGACGGCGAAGGTTCGGAGGGCGTCCGGCGCTACTTCATCGAGAACGCGCTCTACTGGCTGACCGAGTACCACGTGGACGGCCTCCGGCTCGACGCCGTCCACGCCATCGCGGACACTTCCGAAAAGCACCTGCTCGAACAGCTCGCCGAAGAGTTCCACGCGCAGGCCGAGGCGCTCGGCCGGCGCGCGCACCTCATCGCCGAGAGCGACCTCAACGACGTGGCCGTCATCAAACCCTCTTCGGAGGGCGGCCACGGAATCGACGCGCAGTGGAGCGACGACTTTCACCATTCGCTGCACGCCGTCGTGACGAAGGCCGACCGCGGCTACTTCATGGACTTCGGGAAAATCGAAGACCTGGCGAAGGCGATTGCCGAGGGCTTCGTCTACTGCGGGCAGCACTCGGAGTTCCGCGGCCAGTGCCACGGCACCAACTCCTGGGAGAGGCCGGGCGAGCAGTTCGTCGTCTGCATCCAGAACCACGACCAGATCGCGAACGGCTACTGGGGCGACCGCCTGTCGCGCCTGCTGCGGCCCGCGCAGCAGCGCACGGCCGCCGCGATTCTGCTGGCGGGCGCGCCCAACGTGCCCATGCTCTTCATGGGCGAGGAGTGGAGCGAGCACGCGCCGTTCCTCTACTTCACGAGCCACACCGACCCCGAACTCGGCCGCGCCGTGCGCGCCGGGCGCGAGGAGGAGTACACGGCCTTCGTCCGCGGCGAGGGCGAGACCGAATCGACCATCGGCGGCTTCTCCGACCCGCAGTCGGAGATCACGTTCGTCCGCTCGAAGCTCAACTGGGAGTGTCTGAGCGAGCAGCCGCACGCCGGCATGCTCGCCTTCTACCGCGACCTGTTAAGGCTGCGCCGCGAGCACCCGCAACTCTCGAACTGCGACAAGGCGCGCACGCGCGTCCGCTTCGATGAGGAGCGGCGCTGGCTGACGGTCGAGCGCGGCGACGAGACGGGCGCGCGTGCTATCCTCCTCTGCAACCTCTCGAACGAAGCTCGGGAAATTCCTTCGGCCGAAGGCGCTTGGCGACTCACCGTCTGGAGCGGGGATCAGCGCTACGGCGACGCCCTGCAGCCCGCGCCGCCCGTGCGCGTCGAAGGCGAACGGGCAATCGAACTCGCGGGCTGGAGCGCCGCCGTTTACGTTAACGCGGAATGATGAGTGATAAGAAGGAAGAACGGGTCTTGTCTTCACTTATCACTTATCACTCATCACTCATCACCTAAAAATGGAGAACTGAATGCAAGTCTGGCCCGGGCAGCCCTACCCGCTGGGCGCGACGTGGGACGGCGCGGGCGTCAACTTCGCGCTCTTCTCCGAGCACGCGACCGCCGTCGAGCTCTGCCTCTTCGATTCGGAAGACCCCGCGCGCGAGACGGCGCGCATCCAGTTGACCGAGCGCACAGACCTCGTCTGGCACGCCTACCTGCCCGAGGCGCGGCCCGGCCAGCTCTACGGCTACCGCGTCCACGGCCCCTACGAGCCGCAGTCGGGCCACCGCTTCAACCCGCACAAGCTTTTGATAGACCCTTACGGCAAGGCCATCGCCTCGACGGTCGCCTGGGACGACGCCGTCTTCGGCTACACCATCGGCGACGGGGAGGGCGACCTCGCCTTCGACGAGCGCGACAGCGCGCCGTACGTGCCGAAGTGCGTCGTCGTCGACCCGGCCTTCAGCTGGGGCGACGACGCGCGCCCGCACACGCCCTGGCACAAGACGCTCATCTACGAGCTGCACGTCAAGGGCTTCACCAAACGCCACCCGGACGTGCCCGAGGAGCTGCGCGGCACCTACGCCGGGCTCGCGCACCCTTCCGTCATCGAGTACCTGCACTCGCTCGGCGTCTCGGCCGTCGAGCTGATGCCCGTCCACCAGTTCGTCTCCGACAAGTTCATACAGGATCGCGGCCTGACGAACTACTGGGGCTACAACTCCATCGGCTTCTTCGCGCCCGACGTGCGCTACTCCTCGACGGGGACGCGCGGGCAGCAGGTCTCCGAGTTCAAGACGATGGTCAAGACGCTCCACCGCGAGGGCATCGAGGTCATCCTCGACGTCGTCTACAACCACACCGGCGAGGGCAACCACTTCGGCCCGACGCTCTCCTTCCGCGGCATCGACAACGCGGCCTACTACCGCCTCGTCCCCGGCCAGGAGCGCTACTACATGGACTTCACCGGCTGCGGCAACACGCTCAACATGGTGCACCCGCGCACGCTCCAGCTCATCATGGACTCTCTGCGCTACTGGGTGCTCGAGATGCACGTGGACGGCTTCCGCTTCGACCTCGCCTCCGCCCTGGCGCGCGAGCTGCACGACGTCGACCGGCTCGGCTCCTTCTTCGACATCATCCACCAAGACCCCGTGCTCTCGCAGGTGAAGCTCATCGCGGAGCCGTGGGACTTAGGGGAAGGCGGCTACCAGGTCGGCAACTTCCCAGTCCTCTGGGCCGAGTGGAACGGAGTCTATCGGGACAACGTGCGCTCGTTCTGGCGCGGAGACCCGGGGCAGCTCGACGACCTCGCCTTCCGCCTGACGGGCAGCAGCGACCTGTACGAGAAGAGCGGCCGGCGGCCCTACGCCAGCATCAACTTCGTCACCGCGCACGACGGCTTCACGCTGCGCGACCTCGTCAGCTACAACGAGAAGCACAACGAGGCCAACCAGGAGGAGAACCGCGACGGCCACGACCACAACATCAGTTGGAACTGTAGCGTCGAGGGGCCGTCTGACGACCCCGAGGTCAACGCCCTGCGCGCCCGCCAGCAGCGCAACTTCCTCGCGACGCTGCTGCTGTCGCAGGGCGTGCCGATGCTCGTCGCGGGCGACGAGACGGGGCGCACGCAGGGCGGCAACAACAACGCCTGGTGCCAGGACAACGAGACCTCCTGGGTGGACTGGGAGTGGGACGAGCAGGGGCGCGACCTGCTCGAGTTCACGCGGCAGTTGATCCGCGTCTTCCACAACCACCCCGTCCTGCGGCGGCGCAAGTTCTTCCAGGGCCGCCCCGTCCGCGGCGCCGAGATCAAAGACATCTCCTGGTTCCGCCCCGACGGGCAGGAGATGACCGACAACGACTGGCGCAACGAGCAGGCGCGCTCTCTGGCCGTGCGCCTCGCGGGCGACGCCATCGACGAGGTGGACGAGCGCGGCCGGCGCGTGACGGACGACACGCTGCTGCTCCTCCTGAACGCGCACCACCGCGCCGTCTCCTTCACGCTCCCGGCGCACCGCGCGGGCGACAGCTGGGAGCAACTGCTCGACACGCGCGAGAGCTTCGGCCGGCGCCGCACGCGCAGCCGAAACACGCGCGGCGGCGGCTCATACCGCGTCGAGGCGCGCTCGCTCGCGCTCTTCCGCCTGGAGCCGGGCGGCCTAACTGAAGGGGAGCCGAAGAGGGCCGAGGAGGCGGCGGCGGAGGCGCCCATCATCCCGGAGTCGCCGGCCGTCTACGACGAGGAGCCGCCGGTCGAGACCGTCTACTGCGACAACGCGGGCACGGTCGTCCCGCTCGACGACGGCTTCTGCCGCGCGTGCAGCCGGCAGGTCTCGGAGGGCGACGGCGTCCACCGCCCCGTCACGCCCGACCTGATGAAGCCGCTCGACTACGACACCACCGGCCGCCCCGCGCCCGAGGCTCAGGATGAGAGCGTTGAAGAAGGGGATGAGGATTAAAGCGGAGCCGTGCGGCCGCGCAGAGAATTTAACCACAGAGACACAGAGGCACAGCTTGAAGACTTATATCTTTAAAGCTGTGCCTCTGTGTCTCTGTGGTTGAATTCCTGGTCAGACGCAACTGTCAGCCGAGGCGGCCGTAGATGTGGGTCACCTCGCGGAGTCTGTGGGCCAGTTCGTCGGTGAGCGCGCCATGCGTGTAGCGCCAGTGCCAGTTGCCCTTGGTGCTGGCGGGCGTGTTCATGCGCGCTTCGGCCCCGAGGCCGAGCACGTCCTGTAGCTGCGCGACCGCGAGGACGGCGACCGAACCTTGCGCGGCGCGGATGAAGTCCCAGTTGATCTCTGCGCCGTCCGTGCCGAGGTACTTCAAACAGAGCTCCCGTTCGCGCCGCTCGCCCTCGGGGGCGTCCTCGCGCGAGCGCTGCCGGAACCAGCCGACGACGGTGTCGTTGTCGTGCGTCCCCGTGTAGGCGACCGTGTTGCGCACGTACTCGTGCGGGAGGTGCGTGTCGTGCGGGTCGCCGCCGAAGGCGAACTGGAGGACGCGCATGCCGGGGAACTGGAACTCGTCGCGCAAGGTGTGAACGTCGGGCGTGATGGTGCCGAGGTCTTCGGCGACGATGGGCAGCTCTTCGCCGAGCGCGCCCTTCATCGCGTTGAAGACCTCGCGGCCCGGCGCGTCGACCCAGCGGCCGTGCTCGGCCGTCTCGTGCTCGGCCGGCACCTCCCAGTAGGCCGCGAAGCCCCGGAAGTGGTCGAGCCGCACCACGTCCACGATCTTCAAAGTCTCGCGCACGCGCGAGACCCACCACGCGAAGCCGTCGCCGCGCATCCTCTCCCAGTCGTAAATCGGGTTGCCCCACAACTGGCCCGTCGCGCTGAAGGCGTCGGGCGGCACGCCCGCGACCACCGAGGGCGAGCCGTCCTCTCTGAGCTTGAAGAGGTCGGGCTTCGACCAGACGTCCGAAGAGTTGTGCGCGACGAAGATGGGCATGTCGCCGACGACGCGCACGCCGCGCTCGTTCGCGTAACGCTTCAGCTTGAGCCACTGTTGGAAGAAGACGTACTGCGCGAACTTGTGCGCCTCGACGCGCTCGGAGAAGGACTGACGCGCGGCCTCGACGGCCGTCTGGTCGCGCCGCGCGAGGCCCGGCGACCAGGTGTTCCAGGGCTGCCCCTTGTATTCGTCCTTCAGCGCCGCGAAGAGCGCCCAGTCGTCGAGCCATCCGTTGGCGAACCCCTCGAAGCCGGCGTAGTCGTTCCGCAGCCCCTCGTCCTCTCGCAGCTTCCGCGTGAAGTTTTTGAAAGCCTTCTCGAGCAGGCCGCGCTTGTACTCGATGACCTTGCCGTACTCGACGCGCTCGGCGGGGAGGTCTGGCGTCTCGTCGAGGTCGGGGCCGTCGAGCAGTCCCGACTCGACGAGCTTCTCGGGGCTGACGAGGTTGGTGTTGCCGGCGAAGGCCGAGAAGGCGGAGTAGGGCGAGTCGCCGTAGCCGGTCGGCCCGAACGGCATGATCTGCCAGTAAGCCTGCCCCGCCGCCGCGAGCCAGTCCACGAACCTGTAAGCCTCGCCGCCGAAGTCGCCGATGCCGAAGCGGCCCGGCAGCGACGTCGGGTGAAGCAGTATCCCGCTTGATCTTTTTAGTCTCATTGCTTTCCTTCGTTCGTTTTAAAGGTCACAGCTCGCGCGCCCACGGGTGACCCGGCGAAACCTTTTCGAGCGCGCCCTTGAGCCACGCGCGCGCCTCGCGCGAGAGAGCCGGGGCCGCGTGATGAAAATCTGCGCCGCCCTCTTCGGCGCTGTTCGACTTGTAGAGCAGCACGACCTCGGGCGCGAGCACGCGCAGCCCCGCCGCCGACTCGAAGGAGACGCGCGGGCGCGGCAGCGTGACCGACAAGTCCCGCCTGAACCTGAACAGCTCGCCGTCGACCTCGTTGAGCAGCAGCTCGAAGAAGACGGGGTCGTGCGCCCGGTTCCGGCACCAGACGGCGTGGAGCGGGAGGCCCAACTCTTCGCCCTCCGCCCAGGGGCTCAGACGCCCTTCAGAGGCCTTCTCAAGTTCCCAGCCGCGCCGGAGCAGGTATCGCTGCACCGACGACTGGTCGCGGCGGGCGACGGCGATGTCGACGTCCTTGTGGCTTCGAGTCACGCGGCCGAGAAAGAGGTCGAGCGCCCAGCCGCCGCAGACGTACCACTCGCAGTTCAGGTCTCGGAGCAGAGTGCCGACCTTCTCAACTTCTCCGAACGCCTTCACGCTCACTCCGTTCGCGCGTGATGAGTGATAAGTGATAAGTGATAAGAAAATACAACGGGCCTTGTCTTCCTCTTATCACTTATCACTTATCACTTATCACTCTTCAGTCAGCGCCCAGCATCTTAAAACTTCCGCCACGCTCCAGGCCTGCGCGATGCAGCCGCGCGGGGTGTAGGGCTCGACGGCGTCGAAGACTTCGCTGATGGAGCCGACGCACGCCTCGTCCAGGTGCGGGACGAAGCCTTCCAGCAGTTTGCGCGCGCCCGTGCGGTCGCCGGGATATGCCTTGAGCCAGGCGTCTATGTAAGGGCCGATGAGCCAGCCCCAGACCGTGCCCTGGTGGTAGGCCGCGTCGCGCGTCTTCAGGTCGCCGTGGTAGGTCGGCTTGAAATCGGGATGGTCGGGCGAGAGCGAACGCAGGCCGACCGGCGTCAGCAGTTTTTCTCTCACGACGTTCAAGACCGGCTCCCAGCGCCCGCGCTCCAGAACGGGGTGTTCGAGCGAGATGGCGAAGAGCTGGTTCGGCCGGCACGCGGGGTCGTTCTCGCCCTTCAAGTCCCAGCTCTCGACCACGTCGAAGAGGTGGCCGCCCCCCTCGTACCAGAAGCGCTCGTTGAAGGAGTTGCGGCAGCGCTCGGCGTGCCCGCTCAGCTCGGCCGCCTTGGCGGCGTCGCCCGCCGCGCGCGTCCAGCCTTCCAGCAGGCGGAGCGCGTTGTACCAGAGCGCGTTAATCTCCACCGCCTTGCCGCGCCGCGGCGTGACGACCCAGCCGTCGCACTTGGCGTCCATCCAGGTCAGTTGATAACCCTCCTCGCCCTGCACGAGCAGCCCGTCCTTCTGGTCGACGTGGATGCCGAAGCGCGTGCCTTCGAGGTGGTGCTTCACCACGTCCTGCATCTTCGGCAAAAGCACTTCGAGCGTGACCGTGTCGCCGGCCGCCTTCAGGTAACGGTCGAGCGCGTGGAAGAACCAGAGCGTCGCGTCGGCCGTGTGGTAGAGCCCTTCGTTCGCGCCGTCGGGGAACATGTTCGGGATGAGGCCGTCGCGGATGTACTGGCCGAAGGTGCGCAGAATCCAGCCCGCCTCTCGATGTCTTCCCGTGGTGCAGGTCAAGCCCTCCAAACTTATCATCGTGTCGCGGCCCCAGTCCGTGAACCAGTGGTAGCCGGCGATGACCGAGCGCACCTCCTCGCCCGCGGCGTGCGCGCGCGCGGCGTCCTCCTGTCGGCCCGAGGGCGTGATGACGAACTGGTCTGCGGCCAGGACGAGCTCCGCCGCGACGCCTTCACGGGCGGGCGGCGCGGCCGAGGCGAGGAGCCGCTCGCGCCTCTCCTGCTCGGCGTCTCTTGCGCCCTCGGGCGAGAGCGCGCGGATCAGCTCCCAGCTCTCGGTCGAGCCGACGAGCGTGGCCGTCACGTCCTTCGTCACGTCCACGCTGAAGTAGCCCGGACTCCAGAGCGCGCCCGTGTGTTCGTAGCCGCGCCGCGCCTCGGTTCGGTAGTGCACGTCCTGAATCTTCCCGCCGTCGAGCGCAAACGTCGCGCTCAGCCCGTAAATCTTCAGACGCAGCGGCGGGTACTTCTGCCCCGTCGAGAGTTCGAGACGGTCTTCGATGGAGGTGACGGTGAAGGGCTCGTCCGCCGAAGCGTGGACGGCCTCTTCGAGCGGGCGGAACTGAAGCGCCGGCCTCAGCTTGAGGCGCAAAGGCCCCTCGCCTTCGACGAGTTTGTATGTGATGTGGACGGTGTTCTGGCTGTGCACCAGCAGCACGCGCTTCTCGACCGTGTGGCCGTCCAGCTCGTAGCGCCAGACGGGCAGGCCCGCTTCGAGCCGGAACTCGCGGAGGTGCTGCGCGCCGGGCCATTCGAGCTGGCCGCCCGAGCGCTCCTGCCCGCCGATCTGCTGGCGCGCGCCGCCGGGCAGGCGCAGCCACTCCGAGAGGTGGTTGAGCATCACCGTCCGCCCGAGCGGCGTCGGGAGCGCCGCGATGAGCAGCCCGTGATAACGCCGCGTCGGCACGCCCGCCAGAGTCCCCGAGGCGAAGCCGCCCAGCCCGTTCGTCACCAGCCACTCGCGCCCGAGCATCAGCTCCGCGTCGTGCGTGTCTTCCTCACTGAATGTCAGCCTGCGAACCGGTTCCTTCATCTTCCCAACACCCCTCTACGCGCCAGAAAATTAACCACAGAGACACAGAGACACAGCTTGAAGAAGATTACTCAACCAGCCGTGCCTCTGTGTCTCTGTGGTTAACTACCCTTCCCATAAACTTCAAGATTGAATCAACCCGCCTCCTCCCACTCACGCAGAGCCTCGTCCCGCACCTCCTCTTCCTCGCTCGGGCCGTCGAGGCCGCGGGCGGGGTCGCCGACCCGCGCGGGGTCGGCCGGCGCGAGCGCGACCGCCGTCTCGCCCGGGAGGCACCAGTTGTTCTTCGTCTCAAGCGGCGGCGTCCCCGTCCCGCCGTACGCGTAGTCTTCGCTCGACCAGACCATCTTCCAGACCCTCCCCGCGGGCGGCGCGAGCAGAGGCTCGGGCGCGGGGTTGAGGTTCAGGTCGGGGCCGAAGTTGACGACGAGCAGGCGGTCATCCCCTCCGACGCCGAAGTAGCGCAGCACGAAAGCCTCGGGGCCGAGCACCGCGCCGTCGAGCGAGCGCGGCTCCTGCGCGGAGAAGACCGCGTCCTCGCGCCGCAGGCGGAGCAGGCCGCGGTGCAAATCATAAACTTCTCGATGAGAGTCTCGCTCCGCGTGGTCGAGCTTGCAGCGCTCGAAGGTCTCGGGCGCGGCCGGGTCTGGGAGCTTCGTGCGCGTCTCGCGCGTGGCGATGCTGCGGAACTGCGCGAGGAACTCGGCGCGCCCCTTCCGAACCTTCCCGGCCAGCTCCTCATCCGCGTGGTCTGCGAAGTAGTGGAAGGGAGCCGAGGCCGCGAACTCCTGACCCATGAAGAGCATCGGCGTCGCGGGCGCGAGCAGCAGCAGCGCCGTCATCGCGCGCAGGCGGCCGGGGCTCGTCAGCTTGTGCGCGCGCAGGCCCCGCGCAGAGTTCGCCACCTGGTCGTGGTTCTGTATGAAGTTGACGAAGGCCTGCGGCGCGAGGCCGAACGTCGGCGTGCCGCGGCGGTGGCGCTGCCACTTGTAGCGCTGGCCCTGGTAGAGAAAACCGTACTTGGCGGCGGAGACGAACTCCTGCGGCGTGCCCTTGTAGTCCGAGTAGTAAGCCTCGCTCCTTCCGGTGAGCGCGACCATCGCCGCGTGATGAAAGTCGTCGTTCCAGAGACCGTCGAGCCCGAAGGCCCGGATCATGTGCGTCTCCTGCGGCTCGTTCTCGCCGACGATGACGGTCGCGCGCCCGCGGGCGGCGTCGCGCACCTCGCGCGTGAGGGCCGCGAGGAAGTGCTCCTCGGAATCGTCCTTGATGCTCTGCGTGGCGTCGAGGCGCAGGCCGTCGAAGTGAAACTCCTCGACCCAGTAGCGCGCGTTCGAGAGGAAGAACTCGCGCACCGGCGCGGAGTCGCGGCCGTCGTAGTTGAGCCCGTCGCCCCACTCGGTCTTGTACCGCTCGGTGAAGTAGTGCTCCGAGAACTGCGCGAGGTAGTTGCCGTCCGGCCCGAGGTGGTTGTAGACGACGTCAAGGATGACCGCGACGTGGTTGAGATGTGCTTCGTTGACGAAGCGACGAAGGTCGTCGGGCTCGCCGTAGAGGCGCGTCGGCGCGTAGAGGCAGACGCCGTCGTAGCCCCAGCCGAAGCGGCCTGGGAACTCCGCCAACGGCATCAGCTCAACGCAGGTGACGCCTAAGCTCGCCAGCTCCTTCAAGTGCCTCGTCGCGGCGGCGAGCGTGCCCTCGCGGGTGAAGGCGCCGACGTGCAGCTCGTAGACGACCTGCCCTTTGAGCGGGGCGCCGCGCCAGCCTTCGTCCGTCCAAAGGAACCGCGTCGGGTCTACGACGCGCGAGGCTTTGTGCGGCCCTTCGGGTTGAAAGCGCGACGCCGGGTCTGGGTAAAGGTATTCGTCACCGTCGAGGCGGAAGCGGTAGAGCGCGCCCTCCCGCAAACCTTCCGCGAGGCCTTTGAAGTAGCCGCCCTCCTCCTCTTCGAGCGCCAGAGGTTCAGGCGCGCCTTCGCCTTCGAAGACGACCTCGACACGCCTCCGGCGCGGCGCCCACACGCGGAAATGCACGCCGCCGCCGGGCAGCACCTCGGCCCCGACGGGCAGTCTTCTCGCCAGCTTCGTCGCCCCACCAGTTCCCATGTTGTTGGTTTCTTGCACTGATTCTAAACGCACCCCGCGAAAAAAGGCGAATACTCGCGCGCCCGCCTCGCGCAAGTGTGTCTTTTATCTGACAAAAGAGAGTAGGCAGTGGGCATTTGGCAGTTGGCAGTTCGGATGGGGAGGTGGCCTGTTCTCATTTACAGACGCGGGTAGCCGAGAGGGATTAACCACAGAGACACAGGGGCACAGCTTGAAGAGGAATACTTCAACAAGCTGTGCCTCTGTGTCTCTGTGGTGAAATTCCTCTCTCTTTATTCGGCCCGAACTGCCAACTGCCAACTGCCCACTGCCTACTTGTTTTTACCGTCGGCTTCGGTTACGAAGACTCTCATGCAGAGGCTTCCCGTTGACGAGATTCTGCCCGCGGCCGTCGAGACTTTGCGGCGCGCGCGGAGCCTCGTCGTGGAGGCGCCGCCCGGGGCTGGGAAGACGACGAGGTTGCCGGCGGCGCTGCTCGACGCAGGTGTGGCGGGCGGGGGCGACGTACTCGTGCTCGAGCCGAGGCGTCTGGCCGCGCGCATGGCCGCGCGCCGCGTGGCCGAGGAGCGCGGCGAGAAGTTGGGCGAGACCGTCGGCTATCAGGTCAGGTTCGAGGAGGTCGCGGGCCGCGCCACGCGCCTGCGCTTTCTGACGGAAGGCGTGTTGACCAGAAGGCTGCTCGCAGACCCGCAGCTTCAAGGCGTCGGGTGCGTCGTCCTCGACGAGTTTCACGAACGCCACCTGCAGGCCGACCTCGCGCTCGCGCTGCTCAGAAGACTGCAACGGGCGGGGAGGCCCGACCTCAAACTCGTCGCCATGTCCGCGACGCTCGACGCCGCGCCCGTCGCGCGCTACCTCGAAGACTGTCCCGTCCTGCGTTCCGAAGGGCGGCGCTTCGACGTTTCAACCGAACACCTCACGCGGCACGACGAACGGCCTCTGGAAGTTCAGGTCGAGGCGGCGGTGCGGCGTCTCGCCGCGGAAGGCCTGGACGGGCACGTGCTCGTCTTCCTGCCGGGCGCGGCTTCGATACGTAAGGCGCAGAGCGAGTGCGAGCGCATCGCCGCCGAGCGAGACCTTCTCATCCTCCCTCTGCACGGCGAGCTGCCCGCGGCCGAGCAGGACGCGGCCGTGCGGCCGTCCGCGCGGCGCAAGCTGATCCTCTCGACCAACGTCGCCGAGACTTCGGTGACGATTGAGGGCGTGGCGGCCGTCGTCGATTCGGGGCTCGCGCGCGTGGCGACGCATTCGCCGTGGTCTGGGCTGCCGCGGCTCGTGGTCTCGCGCGTGAGCCGCGCGAGCGCGGTGCAGCGCGCCGGCCGCGCGGGCCGCACGCGCGCGGGGCGCTGCCTGCGGCTCTACACGGCGCAGGATTTCGGCGCGCGGCCCGAACACGAGACGCCCGAGGTGCGCCGGCTCGACCTCGCCGAGTCGGTGCTTGAGTTGCGCGCGGCGGGAGTTAAAGACCTGCATGCGTTCGAGTGGTTCGAGGCGCCGCAGCCCGAGGCGCTCGAAGCCGCCGAGACGCTTCTGCGCAGGTTGGGCGCGGTTGACGCCGAAGGGCGCGTGACGGAGTCGGGGCGCTCGATGCTGCGTCTGCCGCTGCACCCGCGCCTTTCGCGCATCGTCGTCGAGGCCGAGTCGCGCGGCGTCGCGCGCGAGGCTTGTACCGTCGCCGCGCTCACGGCCGAGCGCGACATACGCGCCGGCCGCGTCAGCCTGAACGTGCGTGAAGGCCCGCGCCAGAGACGTGTTGCGGAGACGCACGCCTCGTCGGACTTGCTCGAACTCCTCGACCTCTTCACGCAGGCAGAGGCGCGAGGCTTCGCCGCCGAGCGCCTGCGCGCGCTCGACCTCGAACCGAACGCGGTGCGCGCCGTCGAGCGCGTGAGCCGGCAGCTTCGACGCATAATCCGCCTGCCGAACTCCAGAGAAGAAGGCGTCGAGCTGTCCGACGAGAAGGAGGCGGCGCTCCTCGTCTCCGTCCTCGCAGGCTACCCCGACCGCGTCGCGCGACGGCGCTCGAAGACGAACGAGCACGGGGCGTCCGTCGAGCTTCTGCTGTCGGGCGGGGGCACGGCCGAGCTCGCGCCCGAGAGCGTCGTGCGCGCGGCAGAGTTCCTCGTCGCCGTCGACGCGGAGGAGCGGGGCGACGCCGCGCGCACGTCCGCGCGGGCGGCGAAGACAAGCGTGCGGCTCGCGAGCAAGGTCGAGCCCGACTGGCTGCTCGACCTCTTCCCCGAGGCGCTCGAAGAGAAGACCGAGGCGCGCTGGAACGCACAAGGAGAGCGCGTGGAGCTGCTGCGCCGTCTGACCTACGACCAGCTCGTCGTCGAAGAGTGGCGCGCGCCGCGCGCCGAAGGGCCGGAGGTTTCGCGCGCGCTCGCCGAAGCGGCGCTCGGCGCGGGCGTGCAGGCCTTCGCGGACGCCGAAGAGGTCGAACGCTTCCTCGCGCGCGTGGATTTCCTCGCGCGCACGTTCCCCGAAGCCGGGCTCGACGGGTTGGGCGACGAAGACGTGCGCGCGGCCCTCGCGGAGTTGTGCGAGGGTCGGCGCAGCTTCGCGGAGTTGAGGGAGGCCGCGCGCGGCGGCGGCCTGGTCGAAGTCTTAAGACGCAGGCTCTCACACGAACATTCGCGCCTGCTCGCGCAGATGGCGCCGGAGCGCGTGACGCTCGCGCGCGGGAGACAGGCGCGCGTGCTTTACGAACGGGGCGGGCGGCCTTCGGTCGCCTCGCGCCTGCAAGACTTCTTCGGCATGCGCGAGGGGCCGCGCATCGCGAACGGTCGCGTCGCGCTCGTGCTGCAACTGCTCGCGCCGAGCCAGAGGCCCGTGCAGGTGACGACCGACCTCGCGGGCTTCTGGGCGCGCCACTACCCCGCGCTGCGGCGCGAGCTGGGCCGGCGCTACCCGCGCCACGCGTGGCCCGAAGACCCTCTGCAAGCTTAGTGGCAACTTGAGCGGGACGCGCTGACGAAACTTTACAAAGCCGATGTGGTAGATTAAAGATTGTCTGAAGTATAATCCCGGGTAAGTTAATTCCCCTTTGGAGAACGGAACCGACGATGCCAGAGTTACGCGGCAAGCAGGCGACCGAGGATGTCAAGGATGAGTGGAAGCGCGCTTACGAGATATACCTCGAGGCCCCCGGCGTCCCGCACAACAAGAAGCTCGACCGTACGGAGCGCATCAACTTCGTGGCCGACAAGATGCGTCTGACCCGTAAGCAGGCCAAGCGGCGCGTGAAGAATTTCGAGGCGTGGCAGCGCAACATCAAGAAAGGTCTCATCACGCCCTAAGCGCACCGCAGGCCGCCACGGTTTGAAGGGAACCGCGTGCGGCCCTCTCCCGCCTGAAAGTCACGCACAAACCGACCCGATGATTGCAGCGAGCCGGCCGCACTTTGCCCGCCACGCGCGACGAGGGCCGTAGTGTGCTGGTATAGTGATGAGTGATGAGTGATAAGAGAAGGCAAGCGGCTTTTTCTCATCACTCATCACTCATCACTTATGCAGAGTGCTCATCTTCAAGCCATCCCTTCGAACGAGAACCCGGCGGCGGAGGCCGAGCGCCTGGCGGCGCTGCTCGAAGGGCGGCGGGCGGAGCTTTCCGCTTTGCAGGAGGAGTTCCGCGAGTTCAAGGAGCGTTACGCGCGGACGGTCGGCGCGCGCCTCGTCGAGCTGGCCGAGGTCGAGGCGGAGATCAGGCGCGCGGAGGCGAGGCTCGCCGGACTCGAAGAGGAGGAGTCTTCCGAGGACGAAGGCCGACCCGACTTCGAAGGCACCGCGCCTTCGGCCGCGCCGGGCAAGGGCGGCCTGCGGAAACTCTTCTGGTCGGTCGCGCGCATGTTCCACCCCGACCACGCGGCCGACGAGGAGGAGGCGCGCCGCCGCCACGCGATCATGGCCGAGGCCAGCCGCGCCTACCGCGACGGCGACGTGGAGAGCTTGTCAACCTTACTCGACGACGAACAGCTCCAGTCCTACTGCGCTTCGTCGGCGCGCGAAGAGGTGCCCGAGGACGCGGCCGCCCGTCTCGTCTACCTGAAGGAAGAACTCATCACCATCGAGTTCGGCGTCAAGCGCCTGAAGCAGGACAGGCTCTACCACCTCATGCTCGCCGCGGCCGAGGAGGCGCGCCAGGGCCGCGACGCGCTCGCCGAGCAGGCCGCCACCCTCACGCGCAAACTCGCAAAGGCGCGCAACCGCCTCGCCCACCTCTCTTAAAAGAAGTAGGCAGTAGGCAGATGGCAGTAGGCAGCCGCCCCGCGTTTAGGATGTTGAAGGGCTTATCAAATCTTATCGGCATTAGTGGCTTTAACTGCCTACTGCCGTCTGCCTGCTGCCTTCTGTTCTTATGAAAGTCTTCGTCACCGGCTCGGGCGGGTTGGTCGGCGGGTGCCTCGCCCGCCGCTTCGGGCGTGGGCACGAAGTGCTCGCGCCGCGCCGCGCCGAGTTGGACGTGACGGATGAGGGGGCAGTCAGGCGCTTCGTCAAAGAGACGCGGCCGCAGCTCTTCGTTAACTGCGCGGTGCTCGGCGTGGACGAGTGCGAGCGCGACCCCGCAGCCGCGCGCGCCGTCAACACGGACGCGACGCGCACGCTGGCCGCGGCCGCCGCCGAGGTCGGCGCAGGTTTCCTGCACTTCAGCACCAACTACGTCTTCGACGGCGAGGGCCGCGCGCCCTACGCCGAGCAGGACGAGCCGCGACCCGTCAACGTATACGGCCTGACGAAGCTGGAGGGCGAGCGCGCGGCGTTCGAGTCCAACCCGCGCACCTTCGTCGTGCGTACCTCGTGGGTCTTCGGGGCGGGGAAGGAGAGCTTCCTCTCGACGGCGCACCGCGAACTCGCGGCGGGCCGCCGCGTCCGCGCCATCAAAGACACCTGGGCGAGCGTGACCTTCGTCGGAGACCTCGTTTCGAGAGTTGAAGAGATTCTCGGCAAGGGCCTTCACGGCCTCTACCACGTCGTCAACGAAGGCGTCTGCACCTACGAAGAGTTCGCGCGCGAGGCGGCGCGCCTCGCCGGGCTCGACGACGAAGAGGCCGCCCGCCTCATCGAGACCGTCACCGAATCTCAAGTCCGACGCCCCGCACGCCGCCCGCGCTACTCCCCACTCCGCAGCGCCGCCACCGCCGAACTCCAACTCCCACCTCTCCGTCACTGGCGCGAAGCGCTCGCCGAATTCAGTAGGCAGTAGGCGGTAGGCAGTAGAAGAGGTCTGGCCTTAACTGCCTACTGCCTACTGCCTACTACTATCCAACTCTGCTTCGACTTTGTTGATGAAGATGAGTGCGGTGCGGAGGTTGGCTTGGGCGGTGCGGGCGGCGTCGTCCGCGCGGAGGCCGAGGCGCGGGAGTTCGCCGCGCGGCGTGTAGGAGCTTGCGTCGATGAGGAGCGCGAGGGCGGGCGCGGCCTTGTATTGCCAGTAGAGTCCGTCGCGGAAGGCGTCGCGCGCGGAGCGCAGGAGTTGTTGCGTGTGGTCGCGCGGCAGGGAGTCGAGCACGCGTTCGAATGCTTCGAGTCTGCCCGCGAGGTCAGACGTGTCGGGCGCGGCGACGAGTTCTTTGAGAGACCGGAGCGCGTCGGCGGCGAGGGCGCGGTCTGTGTCGCGCTCGGCGCGTATGAGCGCGACCGTGTCGAGCGTCGCAGGGTCGCGTTCGCCGCGCGCGTAGAGCACCTCGGCCCGCGCCCGCGCGACGTGGAGCCGCGCCTTCGCGCGCAGGAAGGCCGAGCGTCCGCCCTCGCGCGTCTCGAAACACAGGCGCGCGTACGACTCGCGCGGCTCGCGCGAGCAGTCGGGCGTGCCGCCCTGCCGCGCCGCGCGCAGGGCTGATTCGTAGAGGACGACCGCCGTCGTCAACTCCGTCTTCAAATCGCCCTCGCGCAGCGCAGAGACTTTCGAGAAGAGTCCGGGGTGGAGCTCTCGCGCTGCTTTGACGAAGGCCGCAGGGTCGGGCGTCGCGGAACTCTCCTCAAGCCTGCGCAGCTTGGAGAGGACGGCGTCCGCCCTCTTCAAATCCTTCTTCGAAACTTTAGTGTCAGGCGCGGCGTGCACCGCGTGCGCCGCAGAGACGAGTAGGCATAGCAGAGTGAGTGTGACTCCTGCTCGGGGCATACGTTGATTAAAGATGAAATCGGCCGCGGCTTCCTCAAATCTCCACCCGCCTTTGCGCTTCAATGTGACGTGACGTTGCCGAAACCCTCTAACCCATCTCGTCCGGCGCGCTTCACGCTTTCGTGCGGCGGGCCGTCTCGCTTTTGTGAAGGAGTTCACCGCGACGGCGCGGAGGTGCCCTCCGCGGCCGCTGGCACGTGCGTTGTTTCGTCCGGTGCTCGTTCAAGCGGGAAGACAGAAACGAATCGCAGGTGAGGTCAAACGGATGCCCCGGAAACTCTTCTCGAAGACAATCGCCCTCCTCGTCATCGTCGCCGCGCTCGCGGCCCTCGCGCCCGCCGCCGCCTGGGCGCAGACGAAGGTCAAAGCGCCACGCAACTTCTTCGGCGTCGGCGACGACGTGAAGTACGGCGAGGAGGCCGCGCGCGAGGTCGAGCGTCAGACCAGGCCTTACCACGACGGAGAGGTCGCCGACTACGTCGAGCGCGTGGGCCGCAGGCTGGTCGCCAACATCCCCGAGCAGTACCAGCGCCGGCAGTTCCGCTACACGTTCCACGTCGTCGAAGACGCGGACGCGAACGCCTTCGCGCTGCCGGGCGGAAACGTCTACGTCAACAGCGGGCTGGTCGAGACAGCCCGCAGCGAGGGCGAGCTGGCCGGCGTGCTCGCGCACGAGATCAGCCACGTCGCACTCCGGCACGGCACGGCCTCCGCGAGCAAGGCGCTTCTGGCCGAGCTGGGCGTGGCGCTGCTGGGCGAGGTCATCGGGGGGAAGAAGGGCGAGGCCATCCAGCTCGGCGCGTACGCGGGGGCAAGTCTCTACCTGATGAAGTTCAGCCGCGACTACGAGCGGCAGGCGGACGTGCTCGGCGCGCAGCTCATGTCGGGCGCGGGCTACGACCCGCGCGACATGGCGAGTCTCTTCCGCAGGCTGGAAGGCGGAGGCAAGCGCGGACTGCCGCAGTGGCTCAGCGACCACCCCGATCTGGAGAAGCGCGCCCGCAGGGTCGAGGAGGAGGCCGCGCTGCTGCCCGCGCCGCGCGCGTGGCAGGCCTCCGCGGAGTTCGAGCGCATCAGGGAGCGCGTGCGCAGCATGCCGAACGCGCGTGCGCGCCGGGCGCGTGCGGAGTTGGGCCTGAGGGCTCTGGATAACTGAGCCCCCAGGCGGGAAGAGAAATTGTCGAGGGGGGTGGCGAGGCTAGCGGAGGACGGGCCGCGGGTAGCTGGCCGTGCGGCCCGTGTCGTTCAAGTCCTGCATCTTCCAGACGCTGGGCACGCCGCGGTGGAGCAGACGCCCTTCGCGGTCAACCCAGTATTCGGCGATGCCGAACGTCTCCCACGCGTGCGGCGAGTAGAGGCTGCACCCGTCATGATAGATCGTGCTGACGACGAACTCCTTGCCGTCGGGCAGTTGGTAGATGCCCAACTCCCTGAGCCTCGGCTTCGGTTTTCTTGCCACTCTCTGAGCGGCGACTGCCTGAACCATTGCACTACCTCCCTTGAGAAAAGAACAAGCGCGGCCCGCGGAGTGGAGGGACTCGGGGCAATCACGCCAATCAAATAAATTAGCCGGGTGAAAAGTTGACCCGATGATAGCACAGACTTTGTTGTGTGGGGGAAAAAATTTCGTTGCACTTAGTTCATAACTCATACTATGGCAGTACGTTAGCTGACAATGCCCGGAATGAACGGTTCAACCCGCCGCCCTTCGTCGGCGAAACTCCGGGCCGCCCGAGACCTCTGCTGGCGCGCCGCTTGCTCGACTTGGCGTGGGAAAAGCGGCGACAATAAAATGTGTGGAAAAGTGTGGGGACGCGGCGTCTCCGGCGTACTGTTTCGGCGGCGCGCACGTACCCGAACTGAACAAACGCGAAGGCAGGAGGGCTTCCTAACTTGCAGGCTGAAGGAGAGGCTGGCGGCGCGGCGCGCGCCGCGGACGGAAACGACTGGCGCGAGAATTTGATTACGACCGACGAAGGTTTGAGGGCGCTGTTCGCGGAGACGCGGCGTGTCGCGGTGCTCGGCATCAAGACCGAGCGGCAGGCTTACCAGCCGGCCTTCTACGTCCCGCAGTACCTCGCGGCGGCCGGGCTCGAAGTCGTCCCCGTGCCCGTCTACTACCCGGAGGTGACCGAGATACTCGGGCAGAAGGTCTACCGCAAGGTCGCGGACGTGCCCGGCCCCGTCGACATGGTCAACGTCTTCCGACGCTCCGAAGACATCCCGCCGCACGTCGAAGACATCCTCGCCGCGCAACCGAAGTCGGTCTGGTTCCAGTCCGGCATCCGCAACGACCGCGCGGCAGAGGCGTTCGCCCGCCGAGGGATCAAGGTCGTGCAAGACCTCTGCCTCATGGTCGAGCACCGCGCGCTCGCGCGCAGAGGTTGAGGGGAGAACGTTCTCTGGTTCGAGTCCGAGCAAAGGGGGAGTCGATGGGCGTGAAGTTGAAGAGGTTGGGCGAGCAGGTCTTGGTCATCACCGGCGCTTCGTCCGGCATCGGGCTGGTGACGGCGCGCGAGGCCGCGCGCCGCGGCGCGAAGCTCGTACTCGTCGCGCGCGCCGAGGACGCGCTTCGGCAGCTGGCCGATGAGATCAACTCGGCGGGCGGCGAGGCCGTCTACGTCGTCGCCGACGTGGGGCGCGAGGAGGACGTGCGGCGCGTGGCCGAGCAGGCGCTCGCGCGCTTCGGGCGCGTAGACACCTGGGTCAACAACGCGGGCGTCTCGATCTACGGGCGGATTCTCGACACGCCCTTCGAGGACATGCGCCGGCTCTACGAGACGAACTTCTGGGGCGTCGTCTACGGCTCGGTGGTCGCGGCCGAAATCCTGCGCCAGCGCGGCGGCGCGCTCGTCAACGTCGGCAGCGTCCTCTCCGACCGCGCCATCCCCGTCCAGGGCGTCTACAGCTCTTCGAAGCACGCGGTCAAAGGCTTCACCGACGCGCTCCGGATGGAGCTTGAAGAGGAGGACGCGCCCGTCTCCGTCACACTCATTAAGCCCTCGACCATCGACACGCCCTACACGAAGCACGCGAAGAATCTGATGGAGCGCGAGCCGGCGCTGCCGCCGCCGGTCTACGCGCCTGAGACCGTGGCCGAAGCCATCCTGCACTGCGCCGAGACGCCCGAGCGCGACGTGTACGTCGGCGGCGGAGGCAAGGCGCTCACGGTCATGGAGAAGTACGCGCCGCGGCTCTCGGACAAGCTGATGGAGGCCGTCGCCTTCGAAGCGCAGCAGCAGGACGGCGCGGGCGCACGCGGCGACGCGGGACTCTACGAGGCCTCGGGGGAACTGAAGGAGCGCTCCGGCGACGACCGCTTCGTCTTCGAGTCGAGCATCTACACGAAGGCTTCGCTCCACCCTCTCCTGACGGGCGCGCTCTTCGCGGGCGCCGGCCTCGCCGCCGTCGCGCTGCTCACGCGCCCGCGCCGCGCCGGCACGAACGGAGGCGGCAAAGGCAAAGGCCGCGGCCACAGGCAGACACACGTCTGGCCCAACGCCGCCGGCCTCCCGGCCGAAGGTTGAAGACGCTTCGGGTTAACCACAGAGACACGGAGGCACAGCTTGAAGAGTGATGGCTCAACAGGCTGTGCCTCTGTGTCTCTGTGGTTGAACTCTTATATGATATTCACTCATCTGATTCGGAGAGACTCGGGGTCGTATAGATGAGCTTTACTTTCGTCGACGTGCTGCTGCTGCTGGTCGTGCTGTTCGGCGTGTGGCAGGGCTGGCACAGGGGGCTTCTGTGGGGGCTGCTCGACCTTCTGCGTTGGGTCGGGGGGCTTCTGTTCGCGATCAGGTTCTACCAGCCTCTGGCGCGCTGGCTGGGGCCGCGCGTGAGCTGGGACGAGGCCTGGGACGGGCCGGTCGCGTTCCTCCTGACGGCGTTCCTGGCGGGGCTGCTGATTCAGCTCGTGGGGCAGCGGCTCCTGCGGCGCGTGCCGGAGCGGACGCACCGCGGGACTCTGAACCGGACGCTCGGGATGGTGCCGGGGCTCGCGGGCGGACTCATCTCGGCGGCCATCCTCGCGTCGCTGTTGATGGCCGCGCCGCTGCCCGAAGCGGCGCACGAGTCCGCGCGACAGAGCGCCTTCGCCGACCGGCTCACCTCCTACACCGAGCGGCTCGAAGACCAGCTCGCGCCCGTCTTCGACGGCGCCATCCAGCAGACGCTCAACCGCCTGACCATCAAGCCAGAGTCGAACGAGCGCGTCGACCTCGGCTTCAAGGTCGAGGCGGCGCGCCCGCGCCCCGACCTCGAAGCGCAGATGCTCGACCTCGTCAACCAGGAGCGCGCGGCCGCGGGTTTGAACGCGCTCGCGCCCGACCCCGAGTTGACCGCGGTCGCGCGCGCGCACTCGGCCGACATGTTCGCGCGCGGCTACTTCGCGCACGTCTCGCCGGACGGGCTCGACCCGTTCGAACGCATGAAGCGCGCGGGCGTCACCTTCCGCACGGCGGGCGAGAACCTCGCGCTCGCGCCGACCGTGCGCGTCGCGCACACGGGGTTGATGAACTCGCCCGGCCACCGCGCCAACATCCTCCGCCCGCAGTTCGGCCGCCTGGGGCTAGGCATCGTGGACGGCGGCTACCGAGGCATCATGGTCTCGCAGGAGTTCCGCAACTGACACGGTTCAGCGTCGAAGACGTGTGGGCGGGCCGCCGCCTCGACGAGTTTCTGGCCGGTCGCCTCCCGGCCCTGAGCCGGATGCACATCGCGGGGCTGCTCGCGCGCGGCGCGTGCAGGCTCAACGGCGAGGCGGCGCACGCGGGCCGCCGCCTGTCGGCGGGCGACGAGGTCGAGGTCGAGTTCGAAGGAGCCGTGCCGAACTCGATGACGCCGGAGCCGACGCCGCTCGAAGTCGCCTACGAGGACGAGCACGTCGTCGTCGTCGTCAAGCCCGCGGGCGTGCTTGTCCACCCGACGCTCGGCGTCAAGCGCGGCACGCTCGCCAACGCGCTCGCATACCACCTCAACCGCGAACTGATAGACGAAGGTCGCGCGGTCGAAAATCGAATTCCGCTCGGCGCGTCCTTCATACGTCCGGGGCTCGTCCACCGTCTCGACCGCGACACGTCGGGCCTCCTGGTCGTGGCGAAGACGCAGGCCGCGCTCAGCCGACTCACGCAGCACTTCCAGCGTCGCCTCGTCGAGAAGCGTTACGCGGCCGTCGTCGGCGGGCTCTTGAAGGAAGACGAGTTGAACGTCGGCGCGCCCATCGGGAGGGAGGAGGGTGCGCGGCCGCCGTGGAGAGTGCTGGAGTCGGGCAAGCCTGCCGAGACGCGCCTGCGCGTCGTCGAAAGGGGGACGCGCCGCACGCTGGTCGAGCTGGAACCTCTGACCGGGCGGACGAACCAGTTGCGCATACACTGCGCGCACTTGGGCCATGCGATTGTCGGCGACGCGGCTTACGGAGGAGAGCCGCACACGCGCCTCTGCCTGCACGCGGCGCGGCTCGCGTTTCGTCACCCGGCGACGAACGAATTGGTCGAGTTCGTCTCGCCGCCGCCGCCGGAACTACTGTCGGCTTTGGTTTGAGAGAGCGACAAGCGCGGATTCGCCCAATGAAAGCTGCGTTAAACGCGCACCGAGAAAAAATTTCACTTTGACTATTGCATTTGAGGGTGCGAAAGATTTATATTCAAGCCACTTCGGGCATGCGGTGAATCCAAATGCCTAGACGGTTGCTGGGGTGAGGACAGTGACCGTTGCCATGAGTGGGCGCTGCGGGCCCCAAGCCTGCGGCGCCCGCTTTATATTTGCCCGCTCCGCAATTTATTACCTGCCCCAATCTGTCCGCGAACGTACGGCATTCGAGCGAAATTCAACGCTAAAATCCGGCCAAGTTCCGAATTCCCCTTTTCGCCCTGAGTAGTTTTTCGCCCTGCCCGGTTCGAGGTAGTCGTATGGCCGTGCGTGTGCTGTGCAGCGTCCTCTTTCCGTCGGGAGTCAACATGAGCCGAGTCCGAAGCGTCGTGCCGGCCGTGCGCGGCCTTCTACTATTCCTGGTAGTGCTCCTGTCTTCGTCCGCCTGCTCGAACGCGAACAAGGACGGCGGGCCGTCCGCGGCGCCGCAGCCGAAGGCCCCGCAGGCGACGAACCTCCCGACGGGCGCGCAGTCCGCGAACGAGCAGGAGGACGGGCAGTGGCTGATGCCCGCGAAGAACTACGCCAGCACGCGCTACAGCGGACTCGACCAGATCAACTCGGATAACGTGAAGACCTTGAAGGTCGCGTGGACGTTCTCGACCGGCGTCAACCGCGGGCACGAGGCCGCGCCGCTCGTCGTCGGCGACACGATGTACGTCGTCACGCCTTACCCGAACATCCTCTACGCGCTCGACCTGAAGAACCCTGGCTCCGTGAAGTGGAAGTACGAACCCGACCCGGCGGCGGCTGCGCAGGGCGTGGCCTGCTGCGACCTCGTCAACCGCGGCGCGGCCTTCTACGACGGCACCATCTTCTACAACACGCTCGACGCGCACACGGTCGCCGTGGACGCCGCCACGGGCAGGGAACTCTGGAAGACGCAGGTCGGCGACATCAACAAGGGCGAGACGGTGACGATGGCGCCCATCGTCGTCAAGGGGAAGGTGCTGGTCGGAAACAGTGGCGGCGAGTTCGGCGTGCGCGGCTGGATACAGGCGCTCAACGTCGGCGACGGCAAGGTCGCTTGGAAGGCTTACAACACTGGGCCGGACACGGACGTGCTCATCGGCGCGGACTTCAAGCCCTTCTACGCGAAAGACCAGGGCAAAGACCTCGGCGTCTCGACGTGGCCGCCCGACCAGTGGAAGATCGGCGGCGGGACTGTGTGGGGCTGGATTTCATACGACCCCGAGCTGAACCTCATCTACTACGGCAGCGGCAACCCCGGCCCCTGGAACCCGGACGCGCGGCCGGGCGACAACAAGTGGACGTGCTCGGTCATCGCGCGCGACGCCGACACGGGCGCGGCGAAGTGGGCGTACCAGGTCGGCCCGCACGACCTCTACGACTGGGACGGCATCAACGAGAGTCTTCTCGTCGAACTTCCTTTCAACGGGCAGCAGCGCAAGGTGCTCGTCCGTCCCGAGCGCGACGGCTACGTCTACATCTTCGACCGCGTGACGGGCGAGGTGCTGTCGGCCGAGCCGTTCGCGCACCTGACGGCGACGAAGGGCGTTGACCTGAAGACGGGCGAACTCGCCCACGTCGAGGAGAAGAAGCCGGGGACGGGCAAGGTCGTGCGCGACATCTGCCCGGCCGCGCCGGGCGCGAAGGACTGGGAGCCCTCGGCCTTCTCGCCGAAGACCGGCCTCGTCTACATCCCGCACCAGAACCTCTGCATGGACTTCGAGGGCGTCGAGGCGAACTACATCGCGGGCACGCCTTACGTCGGCGCCAACGTCAAGATGTACGCCGGCCCCGGCGACGGCCACCGCGGCGAGTTCACGGCCTGGGACCCCGTGGCGCAGCGCGCCGTCTGGAAGATCGAAGAGCGCTTCCCCGTCTGGAGCGGCGCGGTCGTCACCGCGGGCGACGTGGTCTTCTACGGGACGATGGACGGCTTCTTCAAGGCGGTCAACGCGCGCACGGGCGAGGTGGTCTGGCAGTTCAAGGTCGGCTCGGGAATCATCGGCCAGCCGATTGTCTACAAGGGGCCGGACGGCAGGGAGTACGTGGCCGTCCTGTCGGGCGTGGGCGGCTGGTCGGGCGCGGTCGTCGCGGGCGGCTTAGACCCGCGCGACCCGACGGGTGCGCTCGGCTACCTCAACGCGATGGGCGACCTGCCGCAATACACGACGAAGGGGGGCATGCTCTATGTCTTCTCGCTCCCCTGAGAATTTGAAATTTGAAATTTCAAATTTGAGATTGTCGTTGACGCTCGTCGTGCTCTTCGTCTTCGGCGCGTGCGGTGGGAAGCAGCAGGCGCAGACGGTAGCACGGCAACAATCTCAACAGACAACCTCCCAGCAGAAGTTCGAGCGCCCCGAGGGCGTGCTGCGCGTGTGCGCCGACCCGAACAACCTGCCCTTCTCGAACGAGCGGGGCGAGGGGTTCGAGAACAAGCTCGCCGAGCTGCTGGCCGAAGACTTACACGAGAGGGTTGAGTACACGTGGTGGGCGCAGCGGCGCGGGTTCTTCAGGAGCACCCTGAGGGCGGGCGCGTGCGACGTCGTCCTGGGCGTGCCTTCGAGCTTCGAGCTGGCGGCGACGACCGCGCCTTACTACCGCTCGACCTACGTCTTCGTCTACCGCAGAGACAAGGGGATTCGAGTCCGCTCGTTCGACGACAAGGTCTTGCATGAGGTGAAGGTCGGCGTGCAGCTCGTCGGCGACGACGGGGCGAACACGCCGCCGGCCCACGCGCTCGCGGCGCGCGGCGTTATCAACAACATCCGCGGCTACACGCTCTACGGGGACTACAAGCAGCCGAACCCGCCGGCCCGCATCGTCGAGGCGGTGGCGAAGGGCGAGGTGGACGTGGCGGTCGCGTGGGGGCCGCTCGCCGGCTACTTCGCGCGGAGGGAGCGCGTGCCGCTCGAAGTCGTCCCCGTCTCGCCGCAATTCGACCTCCCCTTCCTCCCCTTCGTCTACGACATCTCGATGGGCGTCCGCCGCGGCGACGAAGACCTGCGCCAGCAGCTCGACGACTTTCTCGTGCGGCGTCATGACGAGATAGAACGCATCCTCGACGAATACGGCGTGCCGCGTGTGGGGAAGGACGAAGGCGGAAGGGTGAAGGATGAAGGGAATGGTGCGGCGAAGCTCTGAGTGGGCGAGGGAATGATGAAGCACTTGCTGAGAAACATCGTTGACGCCGTCCGAGGGCGACCGGCTTTCATCCTTCCGCCTTCCGCCTTCATCCTTCTCCTCTTCGCGTCGTGCATGAGGGAGGAGCGCGGCTTCCGCGTCTCGCCGCCGCCTTCGGGGCGCGTGCAGACGGTGCGCCTCACCGAGCTGCAGCCCGGGCCGGCGCAGCCGATGGAGGTGACGCAGAACGCTTACGAGCAGAACGCCTACGCCGTCTCCGAGGGCAAGCGCCTGTACGAGCAGATGAACTGCGTCGGCTGCCACTTCCACGGCGGTGGCGGCATCGGGCCGCCCCTGATGGACGCGCGCTGGATTTACGGCTCCGACCCCTCGCAAATCTTCTCGACCATCGTGCAGGGGCGGCCGAACGGCATGCCCTCGTTCCGCAACAAGCTGAACGACGACCAGGTCTGGAAGATCACGGCCTACGTCCGCAGCCTGAGCGGCCAGGTGGAGAAGGACGTGGCGCCCTCGCGCAGCGACGACATGTCCGGCCCGCCGCCCGAGAGCTCGACGGAGAAGAAGCCGCCGGTCAAGTCGGGCGGCATCCCGAAGTCGGCGGAGATGCCGAAGTGAAGAGCCGTAGGCAGATGGCAGTAGGCAGTTTCTAGTTACTGACGGGTGAGACGTTGATTAAGAGCAGCATCACTTTCGTCGTTGAGAAGGCGCGGGCCGCCGCCGGCCGTTCGTCTTCAACTGCCTACTGCCTACTGCCTACCGCCTACTTGTTCCTCATGCCGTCCCAGTCCGCCCTTCACCCCGCGGGGCCGCAGGCGGGGCGCATCATCAGCCTGTGGTGGATGATGTTCTACGTGACGGGGGCCGTCTTCCTGATCGTGATGGCGTTCCTCGTGGCGGCTTTGGCGCGCAGGCGGAGGCCGTACGCGGGCGAGGCGGCGGACGTGCCGGACGTGCGGCCCGAGGCGGCGCGCGAGCGGCGGATGTCGCACGTCGTGCTGACGGGCGTGGGACTGACGGTCGTCATCCTGTTCGTCTTCCTGATCCGCAGCTACGTGACGGGGCGCGCGCTCGATTCGCTGCACGAGCAGGATCACCTGACGGTGAAGGTCGTCGGGCATCAGTGGTGGTGGGAGGTCAGTTACGACAACTCGACCGCCGCCTACACCGTGACGACGGCCAACGAGATACACATCCCTACGGGCCGCCCCGTCCTCTTCAAGCTCACCTCGACGGACGTGATCCACAGCTTCTGGGTGCCGAACCTGCACGGCAAGATGGACCTGGTTCCGGGCCACGAGAACGTGACGTGGCTGAAGGCCGACCAGGAGGGCACGTACCGCGGCCAGTGCGCCGAGTTCTGCGGCCACCAGCACGCGCACATGGCGTTCACCGTCGTCGCGGAGCCTTACGACAAGTTCAAGGCGTGGTACGACGCGCAGCTCAAGCCCGCGGCCGAGCCCGTGAACCCTTCCCAAGCGCAGGGCCGGCAGGTCTTCCTCTCCTCGCCGTGCGTGATGTGCCACACGATTCGGGGCACGGACGCGGGCTCGCGCGTCGGGCCGGACCTGACGCACGTCGCCTCGCGCGGGACGCTCGCGGCGGGGACGCTTGAGAACACGCGCGGGCACCTCGGCGGCTGGGTCGTGGACTCGCAGAAGATAAAGCCCGGCAACCGCATGCCCCCGAACAACCTCGAGCCCGCCGACCTCCAGGCGCTGCTCGACTACCTTCAGAGTTTGAAGTGAGAAATCAATGGGAGATTTAACCACAGAGACACAGAGACACGGCTTGAAGAGGATTACGCTCCAAGCTGTGTCTCTGTGTCTCTGTGGTTAACCTTTCCTCCTAAGCCGCGGAGGTTTGAGTGGCCGAAGAGCCTTTGAAGAGGGAGTTGGCGAACGACGAGGCGCTCGCGGAGGAAGTCGCGGACGAGCACGAGCGGCGCGCGCTGGAGAAGACCTGGGGCGACGAGCCGGGCTTCTGGGGGTGGCTCGCCTCGACGAACCACAAGACCGTCGGCAAGCGCTTCATCTACACCGCGTTCGGCTTCTTCATTCTCGCCGGCATCCTCGCCGTCCTGATGCGCGTGCAGCTCGCGCGGCCCGAGAGCACGTTCCTCAACCCGGACCTCTACAACCAGATCTTCACGATGCACGGGACGACGATGATGTTCCTCTTCGCCGTGCCCGTGATGGAGGCCGTCGCCGTCTTCATCCTGCCCCTGATGCTGGGGGCGCGCAACATCGCCTTCCCGCGCCTGAATGCCTTCGGCTACTGGGTCTACCTCTTCGGCGGCATCATGCTCTGGGTCGCCTTCGTCATGAACGTCGGGCCGGACGCGGGCTGGTTCGCCTACGTCCCGCTCTCGGGGCCGGAGTACGGGGCGGGGAAGCGCGCGGACTTCTGGGCGCAGATGATCACGTTCACCGAGGTCTCGGCGCTCGTCGTCGCGACCGAGATCATCACGACCTTCTTCAAGCTGCGCGCGCCGGGGATGAGCCTGAACCGTGTCCCCATCTACTGCTGGTCGGTGTTGGTGATGGCCTTCATGGTCTTCTTCGCGATGCCGACCATCGCGTGGGCGAGCGCGTGCCTGATGATGGACAGGCTCATCGGGACGCACTTCTTCAACCCGGCCGAGGGCGGCGACCCGCTTCTGTGGCAGCACCTCTTCTGGTTCTTCGGCCACCCCGAGGTCTACATCATCTTCATCCCGGGCACCGGGTTCGTCTCGACCATCCTCTCGACCTTCTCCCGACGCCCCATCTTCGGCTACACGGCGCTCGTGCTCTCGCTCGTCTCGACGGGCTTCATCGGCTTCGGCCTCTGGGTGCACCACATGTTCGCCACGGGCCTGCCGCGCCTGGGCGAGAGCTTCTTCACGGGCGCGACCATCATGATCGCCATCCCGAGCGGGGTGCAGATTTTCTGTTGGATCGCGACGCTGTGGGGCGGGCGGCCGCGCTTCAAGTCGCCGATGATGTTCGTGCTCGGCTTCTTCTTCATCTTCGTCATCGGCGGGATGACGGGCGTGATGCAGGGCGCGGTGCCCGTCGATTTGCAGGTTCACGACACCTACTTCGTCGTCGCGCACTTCCACTACGTGCTCATCGGCGGCGCGGTCTTCCCGCTCTTCGGCGCGTTCCACTACTGGTTCCCGAAGGTGACGGGGCGCATGCTCGGCGAGAAGCTCGGGCACCTGACGTTCTGGGTGATGTTCGTCGGCTTCAACCTCACCTTCTTCCCGATGCACATCCTCGGCCTGCGCGGGATGCCGCGGCGCGTCTACACGTACCAGCCGCACCTCGGCTGGGGCGACCTCAACCTGTTGGCGTCCGCGGGCGGCGTGCTCCTGACGCTCGGCGTGCTCCTCTTCATCGTCAACGCCTTGCGCTCCCTGCGCGCGGGCGTGTTGGCGAGCGACAACCCGTGGGGCGCGGCGACGCTCGAGTGGGCGACCACTTCGCCGCCGCCGGCCTACAACTTCCTCTACCCGCCCACGGTGGACAGCCGCGACACGCTCTGGACGCAGCCCGCCGACCAGCCCGTCGTCGTCGGCCTCCGGAGCGACGTGCGCGAGGTGCTCGTCACGCGCACGCTCGACGCCGAGCCCGACCTCAAGGCGGAGTTCCCCGATTCCTCCATCTGGCCCCTGCTGGCGGCGCTGGCGACGACGGCGATGTTCATCGGCACGATCTTCACGCCGTGGGCGTTCCCCGTCGGGATGGTGCCGATCTTCGCGACCTTGACCGGCTGGTTCTGGCCGAAGAAGCGGCAGGCCGAGGAGCGCCCGCCGGAAGAGGTCAAGCAGAAGCACGGCAAGCGTTACTACAAGCTGAGGGGGCAGGAGTCTTGAGCGCGCGGCCGAACATAGACGTGTCGAACTTGCCGACCTTCGCCTTCGGCCACAGGCCGCTGACGTGGTGGTGCACGTGGAGCCTCATCCTCATCGAGGGCGGGATGTTCGTCGTCATCTTCGCCACCTACTTCTTCCTGCGCACGCCCGTCCCCGACTGGCCGCCCGGCGTCGCCTACCCGCGGCCGTTCTGGGGCACGGTCAACCTGGTCATCATCCTCGTCAGTTGCTTGCCGAACCACTGGGCGAAGAAGGCGGCGGAGAGTTTAGATTTGCGCGGCGTGAGAGTCTGGCTGGCGGTGATGATCGTCTTCGCGTTCGCGGCGACGGCCGTCCGGTTCGTCGAGTTCGGGTATCTCAACTGCCGCTGGGATCAGAACGCCTACGGCTCAATCGTCTGGGTCAGCATGGGCGCGCACCTGCTGCACCTCGTCACCGACGTGCTCGACTCGATAGTGCTGCTGGCGCTGTTGATCGTGGGGCCGGTCGAGGGGACGCGCTTCACGGATGCGAGCGAGAACGCACTCTACTGGTACTTCGTCGTGGCGCTCTGGGTGCCGCTCTACGTCATCATCTACTGGGTGCCGCGATGGATGTGAGGGGAGGGAGTAGGCAGATGGCAGTTGGCAGTAGGCAGTTGAAGACCCTACTGTCGGGAACTTCGATTCAACCTTTCAACGCCCGCGACGCGGAGCGTACTGCCATCTGCCTACTGCCATCTGCCTACTGAGGTCTTATGAGTTCCGAAGCGGTCAGGGAGTTCAAGGAGGGCGCGGGGCCGGGCCTGCTCTGGGCGGGCATGCTGGCGGGGCCTCTGGCGGCGCTCGCGCAGTTGCAGGCCAACTACGCGCTGGTGCTCTGGGTCTGCGGGTCGGGCGGGGCGTGGGCCTTGCACGCGGTCTCGGTCGCGGCGCTGCTGGTGGCTTTGGGCGCGGGGCTGCTCTCGTGGCGAAACTGGCGTCTGGCCGGCGCCGAGTGGGAGGACGGGGGCGCGGGCGTGCTGCCGCGCAGCCGCTTCATGGCGGCCGTCGGCATGCTCGTCAGCGCCCACAGCGCGCTCGTCGTCATCGCACAGTGGATCGCCGTCTTCGTCTACAGCGCGTGCCAGAGGACTTAGTAGGCAGTAGGCAGATGGCAGTAGGCAGTTAAAAGCAAGTTAGATGGCGAGCAGAGTTACTTTCATCTTTAAGAGGGCGGGAGGCGTGAAACGCGGTACGTTCGCCTCACGACTGAGAAAGATGACTCTCTGTCTTCTGCTTTCAACTGCCTACTGCCTACTGCCTACTGCCTACTGCTCCGCCCACGGCGTCGCGCCGCACCGCTTCGAAGACCTGCCGTACGCGTGGGGGCGAGACCCTCTGGTGTGGTTGTGCCTGGCGGCGTCGGGGTGGCTGTACGCGCGCGGGGTGCGGAGGCTCTGGCGCGAGTCGGGGCGTGGGCGTGGCGTGCGGCGCTGGGAGGCCTGGGCGTATGCGGGGGGCTGGGCGGCGCTGTTCGTGGCGCTCGTCTCGCCTTTGCACCCGTGGGGCGAGGTCTTGTTCGCGGCGCACATGACGCAGCACGAGGTCTTGATGGTGGCGGCCGCGCCCCTGCTGGTGTTGGGCCGGCCCGTGGTCGCGTTCCTGTGGGCGGTGCCGCCCGCGTGGGCGCGCGCGTTGGGCGAGGCGGCGAAGGCCCCCTGGTGGTGGCGCGCGTGGGGCGCTCTGACGAACCCCTTAGCGGCGTGGGGGCTGCACGCGTTGGCGCTGTGGGTGTGGCACGTGCCGGCGCTGTTCGAGGCGACGCTCAGGAGTGACCTCGTGCACACGCTCCAGCACGTCTCCTTCCTCGGGTCGGCGCTTCTGTTCTGGTGGGCTCTGGTGCACGGGCCGCGCGGCCTGATGGGGTACGGCGCGGCGGTGCTCTACCTGTTCACGACCTCGGTGCACACGGGCGTGTTGGGCGCGTTCCTGACTTTCACGGGGCGCGTGCTCTACCCGACTTACGGGAGCACGACGGGGGCCTGGGGCCTGACGCCGCTCGAAGACCAGCAGTTGGGCGGACTCATTATGTGGGTGCCGGCGGGGCTCGTCTACGTCGGGGCGGGGCTGGCGCTCCTGGCCGGCTGGATGCGCGAGTCGGAGCGCGCCGTCGTCCGCCGCGAGCGCGCGACGCTCCGCACGGCCGAGCGTTAAGAGATGTTCGGAGGGAAACAAGTCTTGAGACTTCTCGCGATCTGCGCGGCGGCGCTGCTCTTCATCTGCGCGGCGTGCGGCGGAGGGATGAGCACAGCGGAGCAGGCGGCGGCCGAGATGACGGGCGGCGGCAACCCGGCGCGCGGCCGCGCGGCCATCGAGCGCTACGGCTGCGGGACGTGCCACACCATCCCGGGCGTGCGCGGCGCGGACGCTTTGGTCGGCCCGCCGCTCACGCAGGTCGCCAGCCGCTCGTACGTCGGCGGCGTCCTCACCAACTCGCCCGAGAACATGATCCGCTGGATACGCGACCCGCGCGCCGTGGACTCACTCACGGCCATGCCCACCCTCGGCGTCACAGACCAGGACGCGCGCGACATCGCCAGCTACCTCTACACGCTCAAATGAGGTCATTCCAAATTTCAAATCTCAAATTTCAAATCCTTCTCCTGACGCTCGCGGCCTTGGCGGGCACGTCCGGCTGTGCCGCGAAGCCGCGCGGCCCTCTGGCCTACGTGACGAACGAGAGGGACGGGACGGTGACGGTGATAGACACGTCGGGCGACCGCGTCGTGGAGACCTGGAAGATCGGCGGGCGTCTGCGCGGGGTGAGGTTGAGCGCGGACGGGCGGACGGTCTACGTCGCGTCGAGCACGCCCTCGGGGAAGAACTACGACGCGAAAGAGAATCACGTCGCGGCGATTGACGCGGGCAGCGGGAGGGTCGTGAAGACCTACGAGGTCGGCACAGACCCGGAGCAGTTGGAGGTTCTGCCCGACGGCTCGCGCCTCTACGCCTCGAACGAGGACGCGGGCACGGCGTCGGTCGTCGACCTCAAGACGGGCCGCACGCGCGCGACGCTCGTCGCGGGCATCGAGCCCGAGGGCGTGCGCGCGAGTCCCGACGGCCGCTGGGTCTACGTCACTTCGGAGACGAGCAACACCGTCTCCGTCATCGACACGCAGAAGGACGAGATCGCCTCGACCTTCATCGTGGACTCGCGCCCGAGGGACGCGGCCTTCTCGCCCGACGGCGCGCGCGCCTACGTCACGACCGAGATCGGGAGGACGCTCGCCGTCGTCGAGACCTTGACGCACACAGTCCTGCGCACGGTGCCCATCAAGAACAGCGAGAACGGCGTCAAGCCGATGGGCGTCGTCGTCTCGCCCGACGGCCAAAGGGTCTACGTCGCGACGGGGCGCGGCAACAGCGTCGACGTTTTCGACACGGCGACTCTCAGCCAGCTCGCGCGCGTCCCCGTGGGCCAGAGGCCGTGGGGCCTCGCCGTCACGCCCGACGGCCGCAAGGTCTACGCCGCCTGCGGCGGCAACGACGCCAACGAAGTCACCGTCATCGACGCCGCGACCAACAACGTCACGGGTCACATCAAGGTCGGCGACGGCCCGTGGGGGATTGCGATCAGTAGGCGGTAGGCAGATGGCAGTAGGCAGTTGAAGAGGCCTTGTCTTAACTGCCTACTGCCATCTGCCTACTGCCTACTCTATACAAGGGGGCGCTTGATGTCGGAGCAGCAGAACACGGGGCAGCCCGTACTTTCGGAGCAGGAGCAGAAGGAGGTCGAGGAGCGGAGCGCGCCGCGCACCGAGGTCGTCTACGAGGCGATCCGCGAGGAGGGCGAGAACGAGCTCGGGCGCTCCTCCGCGACGCTGGCGTGGGACGGGCTGGCCGCGGGGCTCTCGATGGGCTTCTCGCTCGTCGCCGAGGGGCTGCTGCGCTCGCACCTGCCGGAGACGGAATGGCGCCCGCTCGTCGCGAAGCTCGGCTACAGCGTCGGCTTCCTCATCATCGTGCTCGGGCGGCAGCAGCTCTTCACGGAGAACACGCTGACGGCCGTCCTGCCCTTCCTGCAACGCCCTTACCTTTCGATGCTCGCGCAGGTGTTGAGGCTGTGGGGCGTCGTGCTGCTGGCGAACGTCGCGGGCGCGGCCGTCTTCGCGTTCGTGCTCGCGCGGACGGAGTTGTTCGAGCCGCACGTGCGCGAGACTTTCGGCGCGATAGGACGCGAGGCTTTCGTCGGCTGGTGGCCGCTCACGTTTTTGAAGGGCGTCTTCGCGGGGTGGCTCATCGCGCTGATGGTCTGGATGCTGCCGGCGTCGGAGTCGGCGCGGTTCTTCGTCGTCATCGTGATGACGTACCTCGTCGCGCTGGGCAAGTTCGCGCACATCATCGCGGGGTCGGTGGACACGCTCTACGTCGTCTGGTCGGGCGGCGCGGGCGTGGCCGACTACCTCGCTTGGATGTTGCCGACGCTCCTTGGCAACATCGTCGGCGGCGCCACGCTCGTCGCCGCGCTCGGCCACGCGCAGGTGGCGGGCGAGGCGAAGAAGAGTCCCTGAAGTTTTAAGAGACGACCTTCCCTCCGCGCGCGGGGCGGCTTACGTAACGGCGCGCGCGTGCGGTATATTCGACCCATCCCCTTCGACAACTTTCCCCGTTAGGCGCCGGCCGCGCTTGTGCGTGTGGGCCGGGCGTGCGGCTTTTTCTTGTAACCGCGTCGTGTGTCCGGCCGTCTTCAGACACAAGGCGCAACGGAGGCGTGTATGGCTGAACAGGACAGGGCGGGCGAGGCGGACAGGTTCGCGCACGGCACGGGGCGGACGGAGAAGCACGAAGCCGAGAAAGATAGTTTCAGGCCGGGCGAGTACGGCGGAGGCCAGAGGAACGTACCCGGCACTGCGTCGGCCGCGGCGCAGGGCGCGGCCCAGGAGGAAGGAACGGAGGGCGCGGTCGGCGAGATGGACTTCACCGGCGCGCCCGCGGGGCCGGGCGGCTCTTCCGGGCCGAGCGGCGGGAGCGGCGCGGGCGAGAGTCGGGGCGGGGGGCCGGGGGGCGGCAGCACGACTTCGGGCGGGACGGGGCCGGGCGTGGAGGGCGCGGGGCCGCAGTCGGTCGAAGCGACGACGGCCGCGCTCGGCGACATGGAACCTTCGGCGGGTTCGGGCGGCGCGAGCCGCACCGACGACGACAAGGACACTTAAGCTCTAATCTGAAAGTGGTAGTGAAAGAAATGAGAAAGCTTTACCTCTTCTTCTTTGTCCTCTCCCTTTTCGCGCTCGCGCCGGCGGGCGCGCGTGCGCGGCAGACGGCGGCGGCGCAGCAGCGCCTCATCGGCGAGGTGACGGCCGTGGACGCCGCGGCGCACACGGTCACGGTGCGCTCCGACGCGGGCCAGACCGTGACGCTCTCGACGACCGAGCAGACGACCTACACGCGCCTCGCGCCGGGCGTGACCGACCTCAAGCAGGGGGAGAAGGTCACGTTCGAGGCGGTGCGCGTCGGCGACCGCGTGCTCGCGCCGGGCGTCGCGGCCGCGGGCGGGACGGCCGCGCGGCTCATCGTGATGGCGCGCCCCGGCGGCGGCGGGGGCGGGCAGAACGCGGGTCGCAGGCTGAACGGCCGCGTCGTCTCCGTGGACGCCGCGAAGAAGCTGATCGTCGTGCAGACCCGAGGCCGTGAGGGGCAGGAGTCGGCGACCGTGGACGTCTCGGCGGCGCGCGTGCTGCACTACGCGCCCGACTCGATGCGCCCGGCCGACGCGGTGCCCGCGTCGCTCGCGGACGTGCACGCCGGGGACAACATCCGCGCGACCGGCGAGCGCTCTGCCGGGGGCTCCGCCTTCAAGGCCGAGGAGGTCTTGACCGGCTCGTTCGCGCGCTTCACGGGCACGGTGGCGGGCGTGGATGCGCAGCGCAACGAGGTCACCGTCAAGAACGAGGCTTCGGGCGGGACGGTCAGGCTCACGCTCGGCGCGCGCTCGACCCTGCGCCGCATGACGCCCGAGGTCGAGCAGAAGCTGGCCGAGCAGCGCGCGGAGTTCCAGCGGCAGCGTGAGCAGCGCCGCGCAGAGCGCCAGCAGCAGGGCGGGCAGCAGGGGCAAGGTCAAGGTCAGGCACAAGGTCAGGGCGAGGGCGGACGCGGGCGGCGCGGCGACGGCCAGGGGCGCGGGGGCTTCGGCGGGCCGGGCGGCGGTGGCGGCGGCAACTTCCAGCAGATGTTCGAGGGCCTGCCGACGGTCACGCTGGCCGACTTGAAGAAGGGCGACATGGTTATGGTCACCGTCACGCCGAGCGCCGACGCTTCGAGCGGGACGGTCGTCTCGCTCATCACCGGCACGCCCGAGGTCTTGCGCTCGATGCAGCAGTTCGGCGGCGGGCGCGGCGGCGACGGCCCGCGCGGCATGAGCCCCGGCCTGCCCGGCGACGTCATCGGCAACGGCCAGGGGCCGACGCGCGAACCGCCGCGGTAAAAAGCAGTAGGCAGTAGGCAGATGGCAGTAGGCAGTTCGGAGCGCCGCTGACGCGGCGGCTGCCCGCGGCTTTAACTAACGAAGGTCAGGGTGGAGGGATGAGACAGTTGAGGGGGACGGGTTTGAAGGTCGCGGCGGTGTGCGCGGCGGTTCTGTTCTTTGGGGTGTGTGCGTCGGCGCAGCAGTCTCTGGGGACGCTGCGCGGGAACGTGAAGGACGAGCTGGGCGGCGTCATCATCGGCGCGACGGTGACGGCCGCCGACGCGGCGGGCGTCGAGAAGACGGCGACGACGGACGAGCAGGGGAACTACTCCTTCGCGGGGCTCGCGCCCGGGCGCTACACGGTGCGCATCAACCAGGCGGGCTTCGCGGCCTACGAGAACCTGGGCGTCGAGGTGCAGGCGGGCCGGACGGCCCCGCTCGACATCGTGCTCACCGTCGCCATCGAGCAGGAGGAGGTGACGGTCACGGCCGAGGCCCCGGTCGGTACGGAGGCCGAGTCGCAGGCCGGAGCCGTCGTGCTGCGCGGCGGTGACCTCGACGCGCTCCCCGACGACCCCGACGACTTGAGCGAAGCTTTGCAGGCGCTCGCCGGCCCCGGCGCGGGCTCTTCCGAAGACGGCGCGCAGATTTACGTGGACGGCTTCACGGGCGGGAGGCTCCCGCCGAAGGAGTCCATTCGCGAGATACGCATCAACCGCAACCCTTTCTCGGCCGAGTACGACCGTCTCGGTTACGGCCGCGTCGAAATCTTCACAAAGCCCGGCACCGACCGCTACCGCGGGCAGGCGTTCTTCAACTTCAACGACGAGTCCCTGAACGCGCGCTCGCCCTTCGCCGCGACCCGCGCGCCGTACCAACTGCGCCGCTACGGCGGCAACCTCTCGGGGCCGCTCTCGGCCAAGCGCGCCTCCTTCTTCTTCGACTTCGAGCGGCGCGAGACGGACGACAACGAGGTCGTGCGCGCCGTCGTCCTCGACGCGGGGCTCAACCCTCTGAGCTTCAACCAGACCGTGCTGACGCCCGACGACCGGACGACCTTCAGCCCGCGCCTCGACTACCAGATCAACCCGACGAACACGCTCGTCGCGCGCTACACCTTCGAGCGCGGCACGCGCCAGAACGAGGGCGTGAGCGACTTCAACCTGCCGACGCGTGCCTACGACGTGGAGACGACGCAGCACACTCTGCAACTGACCGAGACGGCCGTCATCAACCAGAAGGTCATCAACGAGACGCGCTTCCAGTTCGAGCGCGACCGGCGCCGGCAGACGGGCGGCAACAACCTCCCCGTCATCCGCGTCCTCGAATCCTTCACCGGCGGCGGCGCGCAGAACGCGCTCTCTTCGAACGACCAGGACAGGTTCGAGCTTCAGAACTACACCTCCTGGACGGCCGGCGCACACTCGCTCAAGGCGGGCGCGCGCCTGCGCGCAGACCGCATCGACGACATCTCGTCGCAGAACTTCGCCGGCACCTTCACCTTCGCGGGCGGCGCGGCCCCGCAGCTCGACGCCAACAACAACGTCGTGACGGACGCCAACGGCAACCCGGTGCTCATACAGATCACGAGCCTGGAGCGCTACCGCCGCACCCTCTTCTTCCAGGGGCAGACGTGCGGCAACCCGAACGGGGCGCTCTGCACGCAGGCGCAGATCCGCGCGCGCGGCGGCGAGCCGACGCAGTTCTCCATCTCGGGCGGCGACCCCGAGGCCGGCGTGACCTACTGGGACTTCAGCCCGTTCGTGCAGGACGACTGGCGCGTGCGCCCGAACCTGACGCTCTCGGCCGGCCTGCGCTACGAGCGGCAGAACCGCGTGGGCGGCGACCTCGACTTCGCGCCGCGCGTCGCCTTCGCCTGGTCGCCCGCGGGCGACCCGCGCAAGCAGCACACGGTCGTCCGCGGCGGCTTCGGCATCTTCTACCAGCGGGTCAACGAGAACCTCGCGCTCCAGACCGTCCGCTCCAACGGGGCGAACCAGCAGCAGTTCGTCGTGACCGACGTGACCTCGCAGTTTCTTAACCAGTCCACCTTCGCCCAGACGACGACGGGCGGCCTCTTCACGCCGACGGTCTTGGGCATCCCGACGACCGCACAGCTCGCGACCTTCCAGGTGCGGCAGACCGTGCGGCAGTTCGCGCCCGACATCCGCGCGCCCTACACGATGCAGACGGCCGTGAGTCTGGAGCAGCAGCTCCCTTACCGCATCACGCTCTCGGTGAGCTACATCGGCGCGCGGACGCTCCACGTCCTGCGCTCGCGCAACGTCAACGCGCCGCTGCTCGACCTCGCGACGGGGCGGCCGCCGCTCGACGCCGCGGGCAGGCAGCTCATCGTGCGCCCGAACCCCACGCTCGGCAACGTCTTCCAGTTCGAGTCGAGCGGCGTCTTCAACCAGAACCAGCTCGTCGTCAACGTCAACAACCGCTTCAGCCGCAAGTTCACGCTCTTCGGCAACTACACTTTGAACTTCGCGAAGAGCGACACGGACTACTCTTCGAACTTCCCCGTCAACCAGTACGACCTGTCGGGCGAGTACGGCAACTCCACGCAGGATCAGCGCCACCGCCTCTTCATCGGCGGCGCCGTCAACGCCCTGCCGTGGGGCCTGCGTCTGAACCCGACGCTCGTCGCCAACTCGGGGCGTCCCTTCAACATCACCGTCGGGCGCGACCTGAACGGCGACACGCTGTTTACGGAGCGGCCCGCCTTCGCCACGGACTTGTCGAGGGCGAGCGTGCGGCAGACGCCTTACGGCACGTTCGACGTTGACCCGCTACCCGGCCAGGTCATCATCCCGCGCAACTACGGGCGCGGTCCGGGCTTCTTCTCCGTCAACATGCGCTTGAGTAAGACCATCGGCTTCGGCGAGCTGGCCGCGGCCGGTGCGGGCGGCGGCCGCGGCGGCGGCGGCGGAGGAGGGCGCGGCGGCGGGCGTGGTGGCGGCGGCGGACGGGGTGGTGGACGCGGCGGCGGCGGCGGCGGCGGCGGCGGCGGCGAGACCTTCGGCGGCGAGAGCACGGAGCACCGCTACAACCTGACGCTCTCGATGAACGTGCAGAACCTTTTCAACCACCCGAGCCTGGGCACGCCGGTCGGCAACCTCAGCTCGCCCTTCTTCGGCCAGTCGGTCGCGGGCGGCGGCCGCTTCGGCTTCGGCGGCGGCGCAGGCCAGAACGGCGGCGCGCGCCGCGTAGACCTCCAACTCCGCTTCAGCTTCTAAACGCTGAACCGAAGGCAGGTGCTGGGTGCTGGGTGCTGGGAAGACAAAAAACCAGCACCCAACACCCAGCACCCTTTTTAGTTCTGCGTTCATCGTTCATACTTTCACGGATGCGAATCAGGGGAGAGCTGGTCTTAGCAATCGTCTGCTACATAATGGTTCTTACCGGCTGCGGGCCGACGGAGCAGAAGTCCGTCCCCCCGAGCTGGGCCGTGACGCCGCGCGTGCTCTACGAGCGCAACTGCGCCGTCTGCCACGGCGCGCGCGGCGAGGGCACCGAGCGCGGCACGATGAAAGTCCCGCCCCTCAACTCGGGCGCCGCCCTCAATGACCCCGACGAGAAGTTCCTCAAGCAAATATCCGAAGGCGGCAACGGCATGCCCCCCTTCAAGTACACCCTCGACGACCAACAGATCGAAGACCTCGTCCGCTTCGTCCGCGAAGAGATACAGAAGAAGTAGGTGCTGGGTGCTGGGTGCTGGGTGCTGGGTAAAAGCCTGTTCTTCCCCAACACCCAGCACCCAGCACCTATCTTTTCGGTAGGGCTACTTCGAACAGCGGCGTGGGCGTCTTCTCGCTGGTGGCGAGGAGGGCTGCGCCGTCGAGGCGGTAGGCGACCGACTCGCCCTGTAGGCGCGCGCCGAGCGAGAGGGCGACGGGCTTCTGCTTCCAGATTTCGTCGAAGCTCGCGGCGCCCGGGGGCAGCGTCAGCTCGTAGCCCTGCGCGTAGTCGCAGAGCGCGGCGCGGCGGCCGTCCGGAGAGATGTCCGCGCCGGTGACGAGCGTGCCGAAGAAGTCCGGGCCGCGTAAGGTCGCCACCTTCGTGAGAATGTTGAGAGCCTTCGGGTCGAAAGGGGCAGCGAGCTTGTAGACGCCCGCTTCGGCGTTCGCCTTCGTGATGACGTAGATGTCGCCGGTCGTCGGGTGGACGGCGAGCGCCTCGGCGTTATGCGCGCCGTCGGGGTACTTGAGGCGGATGGCCTCGGCGGGCTCTGTGGGGCGCGGCTCCCTGCCGTAGGCCGGTTCCCTGGCGTCGGGCTCGGGGAATCGGTAGACGACGATAAAGGGGAGCTTGCGCTCGTTGTCGCCGATGTCGCCGACGTAGAGGTAGCTCTGCCCTTGCACGGGGCCGGGGCCGGCGGCAATGTCCTCCCAGTCGAGGGCATCCGCGCCCTCGACGCGCCAAGCGCCGCGCGAGCGCCCGGCGCGGTCGAAGGCGTAGATGAAGGGGCCGTCGCCCGAGTCGTTGTGCGTCCAGAAGAGTCCGGGGTTGCGGCGCGAGGCGACCAGCCCGCTGCTCTCCCTGATGCGGGCGTCTTCGAGCGTGGCGAGCTGCACGGGCTGCGCGGGGCCGAGGGGCAGGGGCGTGTTCGCGGTCGCGTCGCCCTTGCGAGTCTCGGACGCGATTTCGCGCAGGCGCGTCGCCTCCGAAGAGTGGCAGCCCGCGGCGAGCAGGGGCAGCAGCGCGAGCGTCAAGACGGCGTCCCTCTTCCTCATCTGTCCCTTCCCCGTGCGTTTCTTAAAGGCGGCGGATAGAGTATCATCAACGCGCCTCAGACATTCTTCCTTCAGAGTGGAAATTATGCGACTTACAAAACTGGGACTATTCCTGTTCGCGCTGCTGCTCGTCTGCCCCGCGGCGCGGGCGCAGCAGAAACTCCTGACCATCGAAGACATCTACGACCCCGTGAAGAAGGTCAACTTCTCGGGCGCGCCCGTCTCGGGCCTCGAATGGCTGAAGGACGGCGAGCACTACCTGCAAAGCCGGAAGGAGGGCGGCACGAACGTCCTCATGCGCGTCGACGCGCGGACGGGCGAGGCCGCGCCCTTCTTCGACGCCGCGCGGATGGAGTCGGCGCTGACGAAAGTCCAGGGACTGACGGCCGAGGACGCGCAGAGGCTCGCGCACCGCGCCTCCTACCAACTGAACCCCGCGCAGACGGCCGTCCTGCTCAACCACAAGAACGACCTCATCTACTACGAGCTGAACGCGGAGGCGGCCGCGCGCCTGACCGAGACGCCCGACGCCGAGGAGTCTGAGGAGGACTTCAGCCCCGACGGCCGCTTCGTGAGCTTCGTGCGCGGGAACGACCTCTACGTCGTTGACATAAAGGCGCGCGCCGAAAGACGCCTGACGAACACGGGCAACGAGAAGACCTTGAACGGCGTGCTCGACTGGGTCTACGAGGAGGAGCTCTACGGGCGCGGGAACAAGCGCGGCTACTGGTGGAGTCCCGACTCGGCGCGCATCGCCTTCCTCAACACGGACGAGCGCCCCGTCAACGACTTCCCCGTCGTCGACCACATCCCGCGCCGGCAGGTCTTGGAGGACACGCCCTACCCGCTCGCGGGCGACCCGAACCCCGTGGTGCGTCTCGGCGTCGTGGACGCGTCGGCGGGCGGGCCGCGCTGGGTCGACGTCTCGGGGTACGAGCCGGCGGACTTTCTCGTCGTGCGCGTCGCGTGGTCGCCCGACTCAAAGCGCGTCGTGTGGCAGGGGCAGAACCGCGAGCAGACGTACCTGGATTTGAACGCGGCCGACCCTTCGACGGGGAAGACGACGCGCCTCTTCCGTGAGACGACGAGGGCCTGGGTCGAGGCGTTCGACGACAACCCGCGCTTCCTCAGGGACGGCTCGTTCATCTGGCGCAGCGAGAAGACGGGCTGGTCGCACCTCTACCGCTACACGGCCGACGGCAAGCTGGTCAAACAGGTTACGAGCGGCCCGTGGGAGGTGCGCGGCATCGACGCCGTGGACGAGGCCGGCGGCTGGCTCTACTTCCACGGCACCGAGCACAGCCACACGGCCGAGCACCTCTACCGCGTGAGGTTGGACGGCGCGGGCCTGAAGCGTCTGTCGGAGGCGGAGGGGAACCACAGCGCCTCCTTCAACCCGACGGCCACGCTCTACGTAGACAGGTGGAGCGACGTCAACACGCCGACGCAGGTGCGCCTGCACTCCGGCGACGGCGCGCAGGTGCGCGTGCTCGACGAGAACAGGGTGCCGGTGCTCTCGGAGTACAAGCTGGGCAAGGCCGAGCTGATGCGCGTGAAGACGCGCGACGGGTTCGAGATGGAGGCGATGATGATTAAGCCTCCGGACTTCGACCCTTCGAAGAAGTACCCGGTGCTTGAGTACACCTACTCGGGGCCGCACGCGCCGCAGGTGAAGAACTCGTGGGGCGGCGCGACCTACATGTGGCACCAGCTGCTCGCGCAGAAGGGCTACATCGTCTGGGTCTGCGACAACCGCGCGGCGAGCGGCAAGGGGGCGGAGTCGGTCTGGGGCTCCTACAAGAACTTCGGGCCGCTCGAGCTGAGGGATTTGGAGGACGGGCTTGCTTACCTGAAGTCTCTGCCGTACGTGGACGGCTCGCGCATCGGCATCTGGGGCTGGAGCTTCGGCGGCTACATGACGACGTACGCGCTGACGCACAGCCAGCAGTGGAAGATGGGCATCGCGGGCGGGACGGTCGCCGACTGGGCCAACTACGACTCGGTCTACACGGAGCGCTACATGCTGACGCCGCAGCACAACCCCGAAGGCTACCGGGCCGGCTCGCCGCTGGCGGGGGCGGCGAACCTCTCGGGGAAGCTGCTGCTGCTGCACGGGGGGATCGACAACAACGTGCACATGGCGAACACCATCCAGCTCGCCTACGAGTTCCAGAAGGCGGGCCACCAGTTCGACCTCATGATCTACCCCAAGTCGCGCCACGGCGTCACAGACCCGCTGCTCGTCAAACACATGCGCCAGAAGATGACCGACTTCATCCTGGCGAATCTGTGAGGGGGGAAGTAGGCAGTAGGCAGATGGCAGTAAGCAGTTAATACCGACTTGCAAATAGAAATAAGGCCGGCTCTCCGCTGGGAGCGCGGGCATCCCTGCCCGCCTGAGCGCGAGAGCGCGAAAGCCGTGAGACTTTACACCTCAACGTCGAGGTAAAGAGTAAGACGGTCAGCGCGCTGAAGCGCGCTAGCGGGCAGGGATGCCCGCGCTCCCGGCGAGAAGGGGCCTTATCTCAATTCGCAAGTCGGTATAAGAATAAAAAGAGGGGCTGAAAGAATCGGAGGCGGCGAGTTGAGAAGCTCGCCGCCTCCGATTCTTTTGACTGCCTTTTCTTTCAACTAACTGCCTACTGCCTACTTTCTTACGCCCGTGCCTGGCTCAAGTCCGGGTCAACTTCCTTGGTGCGGGCGGGGTGTTGGTCGACCCGCTTGAGCATGTTGCGGATGGGGATCGAGAGCAGGCCGAGGACGACCGCCGCGCCGAAGAGCGAGGCGGTCGTCACCGTGAAGAGCCAGGGCATCTGTTCGAGCTTCTTCGGGTCGACGTGGCCGCCGACGAGGCCGCCGATCAGGTTGCCGACCGCCGAGGCCAGGAACCAGATGCCCATCATCTGCCCGACGTAGCGGCGCGGGCTCAGCTTCGTCATCGAGGAGAGCCCGACGGGACTCAGGCACAGCTCGCCGATGGTCTGGAAGAAGTAGCTGCCGACCAGCCACCACGCCGCCACCTTCACCGCCCCGTTGCTGTCCACGACGAGGTTCGCCGCCGGGATCATCAGCAGGAACCCGACGCCCGCGAACGCGAGCCCCATCGCGAACTTCGCCGGACTCGAAATGTCCTTGCCGCGCGAGCCGAGTTTCGTCCAGAGCGCGGCGAAGACCGGCGCGAGCAGGATGATGAAGAGCGAGTTGATCGACTGGAACCACGTCGCCGGCACCTCGAAGCTGCCGAGGCGGCGCTCGGTGAAGTCCTTGGCGAAGAGGTTGAGCGAGGTCGGCGCCTGCTCGAAGGCCGACCAGAAGATGGCGGCGAAGACGAAGAGCACGAAGATGACGAGCACGCGCTTCTTCTCGTCCGCGTCGAGGCCGCCCGCCGCGAAGACGTAGCCGAAGAAGAGGACGGCCAGCCCGACCAGCACGAAGGTCATGTACTGCCCGATGACCTGCGCGTCGATGGGGATGATGCCGAGCGCCGCGAGCACGATGACCAGCGCCAGCAGCCCGACGCCGGCGCCGAGGATGAGCTTGACCTGCTTCTCCTTGCGCGCCTGCACCACGGGGTCGGGGTCGCGCGTGGGGTGGAGGCCGATGTCGCCGAGCGTCTTGCCCGCGCGCGTGGCGAAGACCACGCAGCCGATGAGCATGCCGACGCCGGCCGCGCCGAAGCCCCAGTGCCAGCCGATGGTCTCGCCGAGGAAGCCCGTCACCAGCTGCCCGGCGAAGGCGCCCACGTTGATGCCCATGTAGAAGATGGAGAAGCCCGCGTCGCGCCGCGCCCCGCCCTCAGGGTAGAGGTCGCCGACGATGGCCGAGATGTTCGGCTTGAGCAGCCCCGTGCCGCAGACGATGAGAATCAGCCCGAGGAAGAACGGGAGCTTGCTGTTCGCGAAGGACGAGACCCCGATGGAGATGTGGCCGAGCGAGATGCAGACGGCGCCGTAGAGAATCGCGCGCCGCAGGCCCAGCAGGCGGTCGGCGATCCAGCCGCCCGGCAGCGAAGCGAGGTAGACGCTCGCGCCGTAGATGCCGACGATGGCCGAGGCCTCGCCGCGCTCGAAGCCGAACCCGCCCTGCGCCAGCGCCGCCGACATGAAGAGGACGAGGAGCGGGCGCAGCCCGTAGTAGGAGAAACGCTCCCACATCTCCGTGAAGAAGAGGGTCGGGAGCCCGCGCGGGTGCCCCCCGAAGCCCGAGGTGTCCGAGACCTCGGTGCGGCTGACGCCTGTGTGGTCGATGGGTGCGCTCATCTTTAGAAACTCCTTCGTCTGGCGTAACTTTCAGGGGGTGTGTCAGGCTGTGCCCAGCTATGATACATGGATGAGGTGCGAAGGCAAGCGAGTTGCCGGTTTAAAAAGAGGGTGTTAGGTGTTAGGTGTTAGGTGCTGGGTTAAATACCGGTTCTTCCCCAGCACCCAACACCAAACACCCAACACCTTCTTACTGCCATCTGCCTACTGCCTACTGTATAATCCCCCCGCCCAACAAACTCCGAAAGGGAAGCAGAACGACATGACGACGACCGAAGGCGGCGCGAACGCCGCGCGCGTGGCCGAGATTCAGGCGGCGCTCCGCGAGGCGGGGCTCGACGGCTGGCTCTTCTACGACTTCCGGCAGAGCGACCCGCTCGCCTACCGCATCCTGAAGCTCGACCCGAACCAGTTCTCCACCCGCCGCTGGTTCTACTTCGTCCCCGCCGAGGGCGAGCCCACGCGCATCAACCACGCCATCGAACAGGGCAAGCTCGACCGCCTGCCCGGCCGCAAGCTCATCTACAGCGGCTGGACTGTGCTCCACGATCACCTGCGCGACGTGCTCTCGTCGGCCAAGTCGAACGGCGGCTCCGCGAAGATCGCCATGCAGTACTCGCCCGAGAACTCCATCCCCTACATCTCGCGCGTGGACGCGGGCACAATCGAGCTGGTGCGCTCGCTCGGCGCCGAGCCGGTGTCGAGCGCCGACCTCGTCCAGCTCTTCGAGGCCGTCTGGACGGAGGAGCAGTACCGCTCGCACGTCACGGCCGCCGACAACATCCACAACATCATCCAGGAGGCTTTCGCCGAGGTGGGGCGTAAGCTCGGGGCCGGCGAGCCCGTCACCGAGTACGAGATACAGCAGTTCATGGTGCGCCGCTTCGAGGAGCTGGACATGACCTGCAACGACGACCACCCCATCGTCTCGGTCAACGCCAACGCCGCCAGCCCGCACTACCAGCCGTCAGCGTCGAAGTTCTCGCCCATCAAGCGCGGCGACTTCCTGCTCCTCGACGTGTGGGCGAAGCTGAAGGCCCCCGGCGCCGTCTACGCCGACCAGACGTGGACAGGCTTCGTCGGCAGCGAACCTTCCGAAGAACATCTGAAAGTCTTCACCATCGTCCGCGACGCGCGCGACGCCGCCATCGAGTTCGTCCGCGAGGCCGTCCGCGAGGGGCGCGAGATAAAGGGCGCGGAGGTGGACGACGTGTCGCGCGGCGTCATCGAGCGCGCGGGCTACGGCGAATACTTCACGCACCGGACGGGGCACTCCATCGGCGAAGAAGTCCACGGCAACGGCGCGCACATCGACAACCTCGAGACGAAGGACTCGCGCAAGATCATCCCGCGCACCTGCTTCTCCATCGAGCCCGGCATCTACCTGCCCGGCAACTTCGGCGTCCGCTCCGAGATCGACCTCTACGTCGGCGACGGCGGCCAGATCGAAGTCACCGGCCAACCCATCCAGACCGAACTCGTCCGCATCCTGAAGGACTAGGCGAAGGGTGCTGGGTGCCGGGTGCTGGGGAAGAACAGGCCTTAACCCGGCACCCAGCACCCAGCACCCAACACCCCTCTTCAACCGATATGGGCAAGCGACAGCACACGCCAGACCTGCACCGCATCGCGCGCGAGGCCGTCCGCGCGGCCGGCTTCGAGCCCGACTTCCCCGCCGACATCGCGCGCGAGCTTGAGGGCTTGCGGGAGGCGCAGGCCGGCGCGGGCGTGCGCGACATGCGCGACGTGCTCTGGTCTTCCATCGACAACAAGGAGTCGCGCGACCTCGACCAGATCGAGTACGTCGAGCGCGGCGCGGGCGGCGACTTCCGCGTGCTCGTCGGCATCGCGGACGTGGACGCCTACGTCCCCCTCGGGTCGGCCGTCGACCGACACGCCGCCCTCAACACCGTCTCGGTCTACACGCCCGCGGAAATCTTCCCCATGCTCCCGCCGCGGCTCTCGACCGATCTGACCTCGCTCCTCGAAGAGAAAGACCGCCTCGCCGTCGTCATGGAACTCTGCGTGTCCGCGGGCGGCGAGGTGCGCTGCGAGCAGGTCTACCGCGCGCTCGTGCGCAACCGCGCGCAGATGGACTACGAGACGGCGGGCGCGTGGCTCGAAGGGCGTGGGCCTGCGCCCGCGCAGGTGAAGAAGCTTGAAGGACTCGAAGCGCAGCTCAAGCTTCAGGACGAGGTGGCTTCCTCGCTCCACGAACTGCGCCGGAAGAACGGCGCGCTGGAGCTTGAGCGGCAGGAGCTTGTGCCGGTCTTGGACGACAAGGGGCAGGTCGTGCGCCTCGAAGAGCGGCGCAACAACCGCGCGCAGACGATCATCGAGAGCCTGATGATCGCCGCCAACACCTCGATGGCCGAGCTGCTCGAAGCGAAGGGCGTGCCCTCGCTCCGGCGCGTCGTGCGCGCGCCCGAGCGCTGGCCGCGCATCGTCGAGCTGGCCGAGTCCCTGGGCGAACACCTGCCGCCCGACCCCGACCCGCGCGCCCTCTCCGACTTCATGTCGAAGCGCCGCGAGGCAGACCCCGGCGGGTACGCCGAACTCTCTCTCTCAGTTTTGAAGATGATGGGGCCGGGCGACTACATGGTCGAGGCGCCGGGGCTCGAACAGGAGGGGCACTTCGGCCTGGCCGTCCACGACTACACGCACTCGACCGCGCCGAACCGCCGCTACCCAGACCTCGTTACGCAGCGCTGCCTGAAGTCTGCCGCCGACGGCGCGCCTGCGCCCTACACGCGCGAGGAGCTGGAAAAGATCGCCGAGCGCTGCAACCTGATGGAGTCCGCCGCGCGCAAGGTCGAGCGGCGGATGCGCAAGGCGGCGGCCGCCGCGATGCTCTCGGCGCACATCGGCGAGACGTTCGACGCCGTCGTCACCGGCGTCAAGCCCGTGGGCACCTTCGCGCGCCTCCTGCACCCGCCCGCCGACGGCATGGTCGTCAAAGGCGGCCGCGGCCTCGACGTGGGCGACCGCGTCCGCGTCCGCCTCCTCTCCACCGACCCCGACCGAGGCTTCATAGACTTCGCCCGCGTCTGAGTCAGTTGACGAGAGATAAGATGTTCGGGGCGCCCTCCGTCTCGGCGCGTTGAAGCATGTCAGCGATGTGTTCGTGGAGGCCGGACTGCGCGGCCTTCTTCGCCGTCCAGCCGTTGCGCGCGCGGGCGTAAACGTTGGCGCCGTACTGCAGCAGCAGCGCGACGATGACCCCGTGCCCCCCGTGCGCCGCGAACATGAGCGCCGTGTCGCCGTCCCGGTCACGCGCGTTCACGTCCGCGCCGCCCTCCAAAAGGTTGATGACGGCCACCGTCTCGCCCCTGAAGGCCGCCAGCATCAGCGGCGTCCTGCCCTCCACGCTTTCGTTCGCCTCGTCTCGCATTCTCGCTTTAACCCCCCCTCCCGGTGTCTACGGAAACAGGCTACGGGAGCGGACTTGAGAAATCCTTGAGCGCGGTTGAACACTCTGGCGAAAGTGTCCTCAAGCAGGTTGAACTTTCACAAAAGTTTTGCTAATTTTTCTCGAAACGGAACGTCGGGTTCGTCTCCCCGCCCCCGGCGCAGAACGCAGAGGATTACGGTTCAGAGGAGTTAAGCCCCTTGAGCGAAGCGCCCCGCATCCTTTTCGTAGACGACCACGAGGACACGCGCTATCTCATCACGCACCTGCTCGGCGCGCAGGGCTACGAGGTGGAGGCGGCGGAGACTGTGGAGGAAGGGCTTCAGCTGGCGCGCGGCGGCGGCTTCGACCTGTACCTGCTCGACAGCCGCTTCGCCGACGGCTCGGGCGCCGAGCTGTGCGAGGGCATCCGCGAGTTCGACAAGACGACCCCCATCGTCTTCTACTCCGGCGACCACCCCTCGCGCCTGAAGAAGGTGCTCGACTGCGACGCACAGGGCTTCGTCCTCAAGCCCGGCCTCGACGCCCTCCCGCGCGAAGTCGAACGCGCGCTCGCCGCCGCGGTCTGAGTTCTAAGAATTTCAACCACAGAGACACAGAGGCACAGCTCGTTGAGTCATATCTCAACGAGCTGTGCCTCTGTGTCTCTGTGGTTAATTCAGCGGGACGAAGTGGCCGACGCCGCGCTCGGGCGCGTCAGCTCGTCGGCGATTTCCGTCGCGCCGTAGACCTTCCGCAAGGCTTCGAGCATGCCGCGCGAGTCGACCGAGATGGCGCGGTTGACCGACTCGTCGTAGTAGAAGTTCCCGACGAGCGACTGGATGTTGCCGTCGAAGATGAGGCCGAGCAACTCCATGTCGCGGTTGAAGGAGGGCGAGCCGGAGTTGCCGCCGATGATGTCGTTGGTCGTGACGAAGTTGAAGGGCACCTTCAAGTCCACCTCCGACTTCTTCTCGGCCCAGCGCGGCGCGAGGTTGTACGGGAACTTGTTCCCGTGCTCGGCCGCGCGCCCGTAGAGTCCCGCGAAGTAGGTGAACGGCTGGACGGTCTTGCCGTTCTCCTTGTAGCCCTTGACCGCGCCGTAGGAGAGGCGCGGCGTGAAGGTCGCGTCCGGGTAGATGCCCGTGCCCTCCTTCTCGAAGAGCGCCCGCGCGATCTTGCCGTAGGCCGTGCGCTCGACGCCCAGGACTTCCGCCTCGTAGCGCCGGCGCAACTGCCGCGCCTCCGCGTCCACCTCGCGCGCCAGCGCGATCAACGGGTCGTTCGAAGCTTCGACCGCCTTCTTCCCGCCGGCCGCGAGTTCGCGCCGGTAGGCCACGTCCTTCAGCTTCGTGCCGGAGATTAACTCGGCGGCGCGCGCCTCGGGCGTCTTGCCCTTGAGCACCGTCTTGATGAGCGGGTCGCTCGCGCCGAGCGTGTCGCGCATGAGCGCGAGCGAGGCCGCCAGCTTCACCTGCTCGAAGTCGTCGTAGATGGGCGCTTCGGAGTAGAGCATCGCTTCGAGCGCGGCGCGGCGCGCGTCCGTGTACTCGGGCAGCCGCTCGGCGTTCGGCTTCGCGGACTCATCGGCCAGCCGGACGAGAGCGCGCGCGTAGCCGAAGAGCGTCGTGTTGAAGGCCGTGTTCGGCGAGTCGCCGAGCGACGAGCCGCCGAGCAGACGCCGACGGTTGTCGTAAGCCGCGAGCGACTTGCGCGCCTTGGCGATGGTGTCCCAGGTCTCGACGTAGTCCTTGCGGTTGCGCGAAGACTCCGCGTAGGCGCGCAGCGCAGACTCGGTGCCCTGCTTGCGCGCGAGCAGCTCCTTGCCGCGCAGGCCCTCCAGCTCGCCGCCGAAGACCTTGATGAAGTTCTCGGCGTAGTTCAGCTCGTTCTGGCCGCGCCTCGTCTGCTCCTCGCCCCCGGCCATGTACTTCTTCAGGGAGTCGCGGCGGCTCTCAAGCAGGCGGACGGTGAAAGGGAGCTGCGTGTCGCGCAGGTATTCGAGGTGCGCGACCGTGAGCAGGCGCTGCGTCGTGCCGGGGCTGCCCGAGACGAAGGTCAGCTCGCCGTCCTGCGGCCCCTTCTTCGACCACTTGAAGTAGTTCTCCGGCTTCAAGGGCGCGCCGTTCTCGTAGACGCGCACGAGCGCCATGTCGAGGTCGTAGCGCGGGAAGTTGAAGTTGTCCGGGTCGCCGCCGAAGAAGGCGGCCTGGAACTCGGGCGCGAAGACGAGCCGCACGTCCGTGTAGCGCTTGTAGTAGTAAAGGTTGTAGACGCCGCCCTGGTAGAGCGTGACCACGTCGGCGCGCAGCCCCGACGACTTCGCCGCCTCGGCCTCGATGCGCCCGATCTCGGCCATGCGCGCGGCGCCGGCCTCGGCGTCGCCCGTGCCGGCCTTGACCGCGCCGTTGACGCGCGCCGTCACGTCCTCGATGCGGACGAGCTGGTCGAGCGCGAGCCCCGGTATCTTGATCTCCTGGTCGCGCGTGTGCGCGACGAAGCCGGTCTTGGCGAGGTCGCGCTCGGCCGTGGAGAGTTCGCCGACGATGTCCTCGACGATGTGGTAGTTGGTGAGCACGAGCCCTTCCGCAGAGACGAAGGAGCCGGTGCCGTTCGGGAACCTGACGGTGGCCGACTGGACGCGCCTGACCCAGTCGTCGGTGACGTCGAAGCCGTAGCGCTTCTTGATCTCGGCGCGCGGCAGGTTGTTGAAGGCCCACATGCCCTCGTCGGCCAGCGCCGCGGGCGCGAGGTTGGCGGCCAGCAGGAGCGCGGCCAGCGCCGCGCGCAGGTGTCTCTTCGGATTCAAAATCATAATTCCTCTCGGGTGGTTTGTGTGTCTCAAGGATTATACTCCGTCCGTCTCTTAACGCTTCAATGAGGGAAGAGTCCGAACCGAAATGTTCTTCTTTAAGAAGCTCGTCGCGCCGTTCCTGATGCCCGTCCCGTTCTGTCTGGCGCTGGTGCTGCTGGGGCTCGCGCTCGTCTGGTTCACGCGGAGGCAGAGGGCGGGGAAGTGGCTGGCGACTGTGGGGGCGCTCCTGCTGCTGCTGCTCGGCTACGGCGCCGCGTCGGGGCGGCTGCTGGCGCCGCTCGAACGGCAGCACGCGCCGGTGACGGACGTGTCGGCGGCGGCGGGGCGCGTGCGCTGGGTGGTGGTGCTCGGCGGCGGGAGTTCGTCCGACGACAAACTGCCCGCCGGCATGCGGCTGTCCGAAGCGAGTCTGGCGCGGCTCGTTGAGGGCATACGTCTTCAGCGCCAGTTGCCGGGGAGCCGTCTGCTGCTCTCGGGCGGCAGCGTCTTCGGCTCCGACCCGGATGCCGAGACGATGCGCGCGCTCGCCGAAGGGCTCGGCGTAGACCCCGCGGCGCTCGACCTCGACGCCGTCTCACCCGACACGGAGACGCAGGCCCAGGTCGTCCGCGAGCGACTCGGCGCGGAGGAGTTCTACCTCGTCACCTCCGCCTCGCACATGCCGCGCTCGCTGGCGCTCTTCCGCAAGGCGGGCACGAACCCCATCCCCGCGCCCACGCACTTCCTCACCCAGGAGAATAAAGGCATCGCCCCCGGCAACTTCTTCCCCGCGACCGGCGGCCTCCGCCTCGCCGAAACGGCCGCCTACGAATACCTCGGCCTCGCCTGGGCGAAGATTAGGGGGCGGGTTTGAAGGCGGAAGGATGAAGGATGAAGGATGAAGTTGATATTGCCTTCCCTTCATCCTTCATCCTTCCGCCTTCATCCTTTCCCCGTGTTACACTCCACGGCCATGCCGAGCCAGCCTGACTTTTTAAAAACGTCGAGAAGCGTCCTTGTCATCATCGCGGTCGTGATGTCTCTGTGTGCCGCGACTTTGCGGGTGTCGGCGCAGGAGGATAAGGACGATGACGAGCGCGGGGCACGCGCGGAGTTCTTCGACCGCGCGGAGGACGAGGAGGACTTGAACCGCGAGCTTTGGGAGTACGTGAAGGGGACGCCTTACGCGGGCGCGCTCTCGTACTTCGCGGCGGCGCAGGCGCGTGCGCAGGCGGCGCGCGTGGCCGAGGCCGTGCTCCCCACGGGTTGGAAGCTTGCGCCCGCCGGGCGCCAGGTCGAGCTGGGCCGCCTGCCTTACGAGGCCGTGCCGTTCGCGGGCCGGCTCGTCGTCCTCAACACCGGCTACTACACGCGCGAGCCGCAGGAGGTCTCAATCGTCGAGCCGGCCTCGGGGCGCGTCGAGAAGACCCTGCGCATCAACTCGCTCTTCCCGAGCGCGGTGCAGGGGCCGGGCGGCGACCTCTACATCAGCGGCGGCTTCGACTCGAAGGTCTACCGCGTCGACCGACAGTTCAACGTCGCGCGCGAGTACGCGGTCGCGGGCTACGTCGCGGGCGTGGAGGTCTTGGACGACCGGCGCCTCGCCGTGCTCTACCTCGCCGGGAAGGACGAGAAGGGCAACTACGTCTCGGGCCGCCTCGCCGTGCTCGACGCGGAGACGGGGAAGGTCGAGCGCGACGCGGACGCGGGCTACTTCCCCTACGCCGTGCGACAGGTGGGCGGCAAGCTCTACGTCACGGTGCTCGGCGAGAACCGCCTGCGCGTCTTCGACCGGGAACTCAAGGAGGTCGGGGAGGTCTTCGTCGGGCGCCGCCCGCAGGAGATGTGTACGGACGGCGCGCGCCTCTACGTCGTCAACACAGACTCGGACGAGCTGACCGTGGTGGACACGGCGCTCGCCAGCCGGGCCGGCGTGCTGCGCACGAACAGCTTCAAGAACACCTTCGGCACGACGCCCACGTCCTGCGCCGTCTCGGGGAACCGCGTCTACGTCACGCTCGCCGGCATGAACGCCGTCGCGGTCTACGACAAGAACACGGGGCGGCAGGCGGGACTCATCCCGACGGGCTGGTACCCGACGAAGGTTCTGGTCGAGGGCGGCAACCTGCTCGTCCTGAACGCGAAGGGCGTGCGCGCGCGCCGGCCGAACCTGCGCGGGCCGCAGCCGGTCGAGGGGCGCGGCGGGCCTGACTACGTTTTGACGCTCCTGAAGGGGAGCCTCTCGGTCTTGCCCGTCGGGGACGTGAGCGCGCGCGGGCTCGCGGCGTGGACGCGGCAGGTGATGGCGGGCGCGCCGACCTTCGACGCGCGGCGCGGCTTCAAGCTGCCCGTCAGACACGTCTTCTACGTCGTCAAGGAGAACCGCTCGTACGACCAGGTTCTGGGCGACCTCGGGCGCGGCAATGGCGACCCGTCTCTGACGCTCTTCGGGCGCGACATCACGCCGAACCAGCACGCGCTCGCCGAAAGGTTCGTCACGCTCGACAACTTCTACGCCGACGGCGAGATCAGCGTGCTCGGCCACAGCTTCACGACGAGCGGCTACGCCTCTCCCTTCCTCGAATGGCTCGGGAACGCCGCCTACTCGGGCCGCTACCGGGGCTACCCGTTCGGCATGGTGCCCTCGGTGACCTCGCCCGCGTACCTCTGGGACGCGCTCGACGACGCGAAGGTGAGCTATCGAATCTACGGCGAGAACTACTACCTCTACACGCGCGCCTACGACATCCTTCTGGACGAGCTGGGCTACAGTCTGCCCGCGCGCAAGTTCTACGCGCGGATGATGCGGCTCGCTTCGGACACCGACCGCGGCCGCATCTTCTACGACTTCGCGCACACGTACGCCGGGCAGGCCGACACGCTCGCGGACGCCGAACGTCTGCTGCGCGACGAGAAGTTCGCCACCGCGTTCTCGAACTTCCTCGTCGGCGACGACACGCTCGCGCTCGCCCTGGGGAACCGGCAGTTGCGGCTTCGCTTCGCGGAGTACCTGACGCGCTACGCGTTCGACTACCGCTCTTGGGATTTGAACCACTCCGACCTCGACCGCTTCGCGGCGTGGCGCGCCGACTTCGAGCGCCGCGCGAAGTCGGGGACGGTGCCGCGCTTCAACTACCTCTGGCTGCCGAACGACCACACGAACGGCGCGGACAAGTCGATCCGGACGCCGCAGCAGTTCGTCGCGCAGAACGACGCGGCGCTCGGGCTCATCATCGAGACCATCTCGCGCAGCCCCGTCTGGCGCGACTCGCTCATCCTGGTCGAGGAGGACGACGCGCAGAACGGCCCCGACCACGTGGACGCCACGCGCATCACCGCCTTCGCCGCCGGCCCCTACGTCAAACGCGGCGCCGTCGTGGGCGACCGCTACGACCAACTGAGCGCGCTCCGCACGGCGGGCCTCGTGCTCGGGTTCCGCCCCCTCAACCTCAACGACCGCATGGCCGTCCCCATGTTCTCCATCTTCAACCCGCGCCCCGACCTGACGCCCTACACCGCGCCCGCCCCCACCGCGCTCTCCGACACAGACAAAGCGCGATACGAAGAGTTAAGAAAACATTAACCACAGAGACACAGAGGCACAGCTTGTTGGGATATTCCTCTTCAAGCTGTGCCTCTGTGTCTCTGTGGTTAATTCTCTGTCTTACTCATAACGAAGCGCGTCAATCGGGTCGAGGCCGGCGGCCTTGCGGGCGGGGTAGTAGCCGAAGAAGATGCCGACCGCCGCGGAGAAGAGCACCGAGCCGACGATGGACGCCGTCGAGACGAGCGTCGGCCAGCCCAGCAGGAGCGGCACCGTGACCGACGCGACGACGCCGAGCACGATGCCGGTCGCGCCGCCCGTCAAACTCAGCACGATGGACTCGATGAGGAACTGCGTCCGCACGGCCGAGGAGCGCGCGCCGATGGCCATGCGGATGCCGATCTCGCGCGTCCGCTCGGTCACCGAGACGAGCATGATGTTCATAATCCCGATGCCGCCGACCAGGAGCGAGACGCCCGCGATGCAGCCCAGAAGAACCGTCATCGTGCTGTTCGTCTCGTTCGCGGCCTCGGCCACGTCCGACATGTTGCGGACGGTGAAGTCGTCGGCCGCGCCCTGCCCGAGCTTGTGGCGCTGGCGCAGAAGCTCCGCGATCTGCGTCTGCGCCGTGTAGGTCGCTTCGGCCGAGACGGCCGAGACGTACGCGACCTGCACGCGCGTGTTGCCCAGGAGCTTCTTCTGCACCGACGTGTAGGGCGCGAAGGCCGCGTCGTCCTGGTCTCGGCCCTGCGGGTCTTGACCCTTGCGCGCCATCACGCCGACGACGCGGAAGGGCATGTTCGAGACGCGCAAGGTCTGGCCCACGGCGTCCTGCCCGGGGAACATGTTGTCGGCGATGGTCTGGCCGATGACGACGACGCGCGCGGCCGTGCGCACGTCCGAGTCGGTGAAGAAGCTGCCAGAGGCGACGGCCCACTTGCGTATGTCGGTGAACTGCTCGGAGACGCCCTGCACCTGCGTGCTCCAGTTCTGGTTGCCGGCGACGAGCTGCGCGCGCGAGCTGACGACCGGACTGACCATCGCGACGCTCGGCACCTCGCGCCTGATGGCCTCGAGGTCTTCGACGGTGAGCGGGCTGGAGGTGGAGGAGTCGCCCGCGCCGCCGCGGACGCCGCCGAAGTTCTGCGCGCCCGCCGAGACGAAGAGGAGGTTGGTGCCCATGCTCGCGATCTGCGACTGGACGGTGGCCGACGCGCCCTGGCCGATGCTGACCATGATGATGACGGCCGAGACGCCGATGATGATGCCGAGCATGGTCAGGGCCGCGCGCGACTTGTTGCGCGCCAGCGCGCGGAAGGCGATGCGGATGATGGCCAGGACGTTCATGACTTCTACCTTATCCTCTCAACCTCGTTGTCGGCGTTCAGGGCGGCTAACCACAGGGACACAGAGTTCACGGGGCGGGCACGGAGGGTTTATGAAAGATGTATGAAAACTCCGTGCGACCTCTGAGTCCTGCGTGTCCCTGTGGTTAACCGCCCTCAACATCACCTTCGACTCCGAAAACAACTCACTCCTCGTCCTCGTCGACGGCCGGCAGATTCTTCAACTCCTCGGCCGCGTCGCGCGGGGCGTTGACGCGGTAGTCCTTCTGGATGCGCCCGTCCCTGAAGACGACGACGCGGTCGGCGTAGGCCGCGATGTCCGGCTCGTGCGTGACGAGGACGAGCGTGATCCCGCGCTCGCGGTTGAGGCGCTGGAAGATGTCCATCACCTCGACCGAGGTGCGCGAATCCAGAGCGCCCGTCGGCTCGTCCGCCAGAATCAGCTTCGGGTCGTTGACCAGCGCGCGCGCAATCGCCACGCGCTGCTGCTGGCCGCCCGAGAGCTGGTTCGGGTGGTTCTGCTCCCGGCCCGCGAGGCCGACCGCGTGCAGGGCTTCTGTGGCGCGCCGGTGGCGCTCGGCCGGCTCTATCCCGGCGTAGAGCATCGGCAGCTCGACGTTCTCGAGCGCCGAGGTGCGCGAGAGCAGGTTGAAGCCCTGGAAGACGAAGCCGAGCTTGCGCAGGCGGATGTCCGCCCGCTCGTCCTTCGAGAGCGTCGACACGTCTTCGCCGTCGAGCGCGTACGAGCCGCGCGTCGGGCTGTCGAGGCAGCCGATGATGTTCATCGTCGTCGACTTGCCCGACCCCGAAGTGCCCATGATGGCGACGAACTCGCCCTCCTTAATGTTGAGCGTGACGCCGCGCAGCGCGTGCACCTCCACGTCGCCCATCGAGTAGGTCTTGTGGATGCCTTCGAGCCGGATGACCTCGGGCGCTTCCGGGTCGTGCGTCAGCACGACCCTGTGCGCGCCGTTGTCGAAGACTCCAACTTCAAACGCCGTCTGCATGAGTTCACCTCACCCCTTATCTCTTAACGACCTCTGCTGCCGCCGCCCGCTCCGCCGACGCGCGGGGCGCCGCCGAAGCCGGGGGCCGAAGACTGTCCGCCGTTCTGCGTGCGCGACGAAGAGGAGGCGGACGTGACGTTCTGGCCGGTGACGATTACGTCGCCCTCGCGCAGCTCGCCTTCGACCACCTCGGTCGCCGAGCCGTCGGAGAGTCCGACCTTGATGCGCCGCGACTGGAGCTTGCCGTCCGCGCCCAGGACCCACACGCGCCGCGTCTGGCCGGGCAGCACAGGCTCGGTCGCGCGCGCGAACTGCGGACGCGAGTCCGGCTGCGCGCCGCCGCCGTCGGCCTGCTGCTGCGCGTTGTCCGCGCCGTTGGCGTTCTGACGCTGGCGGCGCTGGCCGTTGCTATTGCCGCCCGAGCGCGCCTGCGCGGCGTCGGTCGTCTGCGGCGTGAAGCGGAGCGCGGAGTTCGGCACCTTGAGCACGTCGTTGCGCTCGTCGATGGTGACGGTCAGGTTGGCCGTCATGCCGGGCTTCAACTTCTGCTCCGGGTTCGAGACGTTAATCATGACGTTGTAGGTGACGACGTTCTGCACGTTCTGCGGGTTCAGACGCATCTGCTGAATCGCCCCCTTGAACTCTTCGCCGGGGAAGGCGTCCACCGTGAAGGAGACGGACTTCGCCTGCTCGACGAGGCCGATGTCGGCCTGGTCGATGTTCGCCATGATCTGCATCTGCGTCAGGTCTTGCGCGATGGTGAAGAGCGTCGGCGCCGAAAGGGAGGCGGCCACGGTCTGCCCGACGCTCACGTCGCGCGAGACGACGACGCCGTCAATCGGGGACGAGATGGTCGTGTGCTGAAGGTTAATCTGTGCGAGCTGCAGGGCGGCGCGCGCCTGCTCGACCTGCGCGGCGGCGTTCTGCACCTGCGCCTGCGCGGTCACGACCTGGCCCTGCGACTGCTGCGCCTGCGCCTGCGCCTGCTCGACCTGCGCGGCGGCCTGCGCCTGGCCCGCGCTGGAGGCGGACTGCGCGCTCAACTGCGCCATCTTCAACTGCGCGACCGATTGGTTGTAGCGGGCCTCGGCCGTCTTATAAGAGGTCTGCGCCGTGTCGTACTCGCGCTGCGCGATGACGCCGCTCTGGAGCAGCGACTGCTCCTGGCGCAGGTAGCTCGCGGCGTCGTCCAACTGCGCCTTGAGCACGTTGACGTTGGCCTCGGCGGCCGAGACGCCGGCCTGCTGGTTCTGCGTCGTCTGGCCGGCGGCCAAGGCCCTCGCGCGGGCGTCGGAGATGCCGGCGCGCGTCTGCGCCACGCCCGCGTGCGAGTTGGAGACGGCAGCGCGGGCCGACTGCAACTGCGCCTCGGCCTGCGCGAGGTTGGCGCGCGCCTGCTGGACTTGCGCCTGCGTCACCGAGGGGTCGAGCTGCGCGAGCAGTTGCCCCTTCTTCACCGTCGAGTTGAAGTCCGCGTAGAGCGCCGAGATGGTGCCCGAGGCCTGGCTGCCGACCTGCACGGTCGTCACGGCCTGGAGCGTGCCCGTCGCCGTCACGGTGTTGCGGAGGTTGCCGCGCTCGACCTTGGCCGTCATGTACTCGGCGGCGTTGGCGCTGCCGCCCCAGTACCAGAAGCCGCCGGCCGCGACGAGCGCGACGACGAGGCCGACGACCGCCAGACGCCTCTTCGTGTTCAGAAATGATTTCACTCGCTGCATCTTCTTTTCCCCTGCGGGCGCTCTAAACGTGCGCCGTACACAACGCCGAAAAATAGGGGCGAAACCTCCGCCCAATAGGCTAGACACCGGCCGCTCGATTTCGGTTACAGGCGTATAGAGGGGATTAAATTAACCACAGAGACACAGAGGCACAGCTTGTTGAGTTATCTGCCCCGAGCTGTGTCTCTGTGTCTCTGTGGTGAAAACTTTGAAACGGGGCGCGGGTGTAACGGAAACGAGGGGCGCGGTGTCTAGCTCAACAGAGGCCGCTCAGGCGGCCTCGAATGTAGGGAATGAATAAGGGGTGTAACCACGTCGTGCGGCGCGGTGTCTTGACTTACGAACCCTCTCCCTCAGGGCAGAAAACAAGGTAGACTAGGAGTAGAAAGCAGTCATGAAGAAATTAGGAAGGATTCACAAGTTGGGCCTGGCCGGTCTCTCGGCGCTGGCCCTCGCGGCCCCCGTCGCGCTGGCGCAGACCGCCGGCGGCGAGCAGCAGGGTCAGACGCAGCGCGCCGAGCGCGGCGAGCACCGCGGCCACCGCGGCGGCGGCAAGCGCGACGGCGAGTGGGGCGGGCGCGGCGGCGGCTTCGGCTTCCGCGGCGTCGAGCTGACCGACGCGCAGAAGGCGAGCCTCAAGCAGCTCCGCGAAAGCTTCGGCGAGCGCACGAAGTCCCTGCGCGAACAGCTCCGCGCCAAGCACCAGGAGCTGCGTCAGGCCGAGTCGGGCACGACCTTCAACGAGCAGGTCGCGACGCAGAAGCTCTCGGAGGCCGCGGCGCTCCAGGCCAGGCTGATGGCCGAGGAGTTCAAGCTCCGCCAGGACTCGCTCGCGCTGCTCACGCCCGAGCAGAAGGCACAGCTCGAACAGCGCAGGCAGCAGTTCGAGCAGCGCCGCGAGCAGTGGAAGGCGCAGCGCCAGCAGCAGGCTCCGACGCAGGAGTAACCTTTAACCGGGCAACGGCGGACTCGGCGGCCCCGACGGCCACCCGAGTCCGCCGCCCTTCACCCGACAGGGACGGGACGCGACACTGCCGTTGGAGTTGGAACATGCGCCGGACGAGGAGCTTGCGCGTCTGGCGCGCGCGGGCGACGAGTCCGCCTTCGGCGAGATCGTCCACAGACACAGCCCCCGCGTCTTCCGCACGGCGTCGCGCTTCTTCCGAAGGCGCGAGCAGGTCGAGGAGGCCGCGCAGGAAGTATTCTTGAAAGCGTTCACGCAGCTCGACACCTACGAGGGGCGCGGCTCCTTCGAGGGCTGGCTGACGCGGATTGCGACCAACACCTGCCTCAACCTCCTGCGCAGCGCGCGCCGCAGGCCGGAGCTGACGGCCTCCGACCTCTCGGAAGAGGAGGGCGACTGGCTTGAAAACAACCTCGCGGTCGAGGCGGCCGGACAGCAGCCCTCAATCGAGCGCGCGGTGGTCGCGGCCGACCTGGCCGACAAGGTCTTGAGCACGATGTCCGAGGACGACCGCCTCGTCCTCATGCTGATGGACGGCGAGGAGGCTTCGGTCAGAGAGGTCGCGGAGGCGACGGGCTGGTCGGAGTCGAACGTCAAGGTCAAGGCGATGCGCGCGCGCCGACGGATGCGCGAGGCGGTCGAGAAGCTGCTAAGAATTTGAAACTTCAAATTCGAGATTTGAAATTGTTAAGGATTGAGATTGGCAGGTGCAGCGATGAGGGACGAACACATCAAGAAGCTTCTGGAGGAAGCGCCGCTGTCGAGCCTGGGCAAGGCCGAGCTGGCGGCCGTCCGCGCGCACGCCGAAGTCTGCGAGGACTGCCGGCGGGCCGTCGCCGCCGCGCAGCTCTCCTCGCTGATGTTGAAGACGCGCGCGGCCGAGACGTTCGAGCCCTCGCCCTTCTTCCAGACGCGCGTGCTGGCCGCCCTGCGCGAGCGGCGCGCGGCCGAAGAGGGCTGGACGCTCGCGCGGCTCTGGAAGTCGGCGGGGCTGCTCGTCTCCTCGCTGGCGGCGACGACCGTCGCGCTCGCCGTCTTCACCTTCGTCGCGCCTTCGGACGAGACGAACGCGCAGCAACTCGCGTCGAGCAACGCATACACGGCGGAGTCAGTAATCTTAGACGACGGCGGCGAAGAACAGATGACGTACGACCAGGTGCTCACGTCCCTCTACGGGGCTGAGGACGAGGCGGCGAGGTGACTATGGACAGGGTGAGCAGAAGCAGTTGGCTCGTGCGCTCGGCGGCGCTCGCCATCTTCCTCCTCGGGTTCGCGGCGGGCGCGCTCGCGCCCTCGGCCTACCGCGCGTGGGTGCGCGACGGCGGGCGGCAGGGGCGGCCCGACCGCATCGAGAGGATGAGCGAAGACCTCAAGTTGACGCCGGAGCAGAAGGCGCAGGTGCAGCAGATCTTCGGCGAGACGCGCAGCCGCCTGGAGGCCCTGCGCAAAGAGTCCGAGCCGCGCTTCGAAGAGATTCGCAGGGACACGGACGAGCGCCTGAAGCAAGTCCTGACCCCCGAGCAGTGGGAGCAGTTCAGCAAGTCGCGCGACGAAGGGCGCGGCCGCCGCGGTCGCGTCAGAGGCGGCGGCGATGACGCCCCGCGCGAACATTAAGAATATCGAGGCGGAAGCCCGACCATGAGGGAGGGCGTGGAAAAGGATGAAGGCGGAAGGATGAAGGCGGAAGGCGTTGCTGCCTTCACTTCATCCTTCCGCCTTCATCCTTCCGCCTTACGACAGACGCCCTCCCTCACGGTCGGGCTTCCGCCTTATCCCTTGCCGGGGACGAACTTCAGGGCCACGCCGTTCATGCAGTAGCGCAGGCCCGTCGGCTCGGGGCCGTCGTCGAAGACGTGGCCGAGGTGCGCGTCGCAGCGGGCGCAGAGGACTTCGGTCCTGACTTCGGAGGGCAGGCTCCGGTCCTCCTTCTCGCGCACGTGCCGCTTCGAGACGGGCTGCCAGAAACTCGGCCAGCCAGTGTGCGAGTCGTACTTCGCCTTCGAGCTGAAGACCGGCAGGTCGCAGCAGACGCACTGGAACGTCCCGCGCCGGTGCTCTTCCAGGAGCGGGCTCGAACCCGGCGCCTCCGTGCCCCCGCGCCGCGCCACCTCGAACTGCTCGGGCGTCAGGAGCTTCCTCCACTCCTCATCCGTTTTGACGACCCGGCCGACGGCTGCGCGCCCCTTGTCGGCCGCCCGCGCGTCGAGCGCCGCGAACGCCCCCAACGCCAGCGCCGAGGTGATGAAGCTTCGTCTGTCCATGGTGTGAAACCTCAGTAGACAGTAGGCAGTAGTCAGTAGACAGCAGGGAACCCGGCGTTCCTCGTTTAGGCCGATGGCTTCATCAACCTACGCCGGATTCGGCCCGCTGTCTACTGACTACTGCCTACTGTCTGCCCGTCTACTAACTACTGCTTCGGCCTAGTTAGGCATGACGACCGTGTCTATGACGTGGATGACGCCGTTCGACTGGCGGACATCGGCGATGGTGACGTTCGAGGTGCCGCCCTTCTCGTCGGTGAGCGAGATGCCGTTCATGCCGTTCATGCGGGCGGTGAGCCTGCCGCCGCTCACGGTCTTGAGCGTCGCCTGGCCGCCGCCCTTCTTGATGAGCTGCATCAGCTTCTTCGAGTCGTAGTTGCCGGCGACGACGTGGTAGGTCAGGATTTTCGTCAGCGTCGCCTTGTTCTCGGGCTTGACGAGCGTCTCGACCGTGCCGGCCGGCAGCTTGTCGAAGGCCGCGTTGGTCGGCGCGAAGACCGTGAACGGCCCCTTGCTCTGGAGCGTCTCGACGAGGCCCGCGGCCTTCACCGCCGCGACCAGCGTCGTGTGGTCGGCCGAGTTCATCGCGTTCTCGACGATGTTCTTCGTCTTGTACATCGGCGCGCCGCCGACCATCGGGTTATTGTTGGCGGTGCCGCCGCCCATCATCTGCGCCGAAGCGCCCACCGCCAGCAGCGACGCGGCCGCCGCCAACGCCAAAGCAAACACACTTCTCCTCATCTTTCATGCCCTCCGTAAGTAGTTAAGTTATCCCGAAACTTGCCCGATATACGGGGCGCACTCGGCGGGCGGTTTTAGGCGGCGGGGAAAAATTTTTGGGTTAAGAAATTTCACCACAGGGACACGGGGACACAGCTCGGACACAGCTAAAAGCATTAAGCTGTGTCCGAGCTGTGTCTCTGTGGTGAATTATCTACCCGGCGACTTTCGGCGGGAGAACCATCCGCTCGAAGAGGTGTTCGAGGACGCGGTCGCCGTCTTCGCAGAAGCCCGTGTGGACGGGCGAGGTCTGGATGATGGTGCTGCGCGGGGCGACGAGCCAGTGGAAGCGCGCGCGCTGCGGCAGCAGGCCGATGGGGCCTCCTCCGGCTCCGCCCTCGCAGATGAGCGGGATGGCCGCGAGGTGTCGCTCGACCGTTTCGCGGTCGAAGGTCGGGTCGAGGGCGGCGAGCCGCGCGGCGTCCAGCTCGACGCGCGCCCTGAGGTAGTTCTGCGAGGGGCAGGAGACGATGACGCCCGCGTTGACGAACTCGCCGCGCTCGACGCGCGGGACGACGCGGACGACCGCGTAGTCAAACGGACATGGCTCGGGCATCGGCCGCCTCCCTGACGAAGTCGCGCGGCGCCTCCATGCGCGAGCGTAAGTATTCGAAGTAGGCTTCGCGGTGCGCCCGCGCTTCGGGGAAGCGCGCCTCGCCCGCGAGCCACTCTTCGGGGACGAAGGAGAGCAGCTCTCTCAACAACTCCGCGTTGACGAGCGGCGCGAGCCGCGCGTCCGCCGCTTCGAGTTCGGAGGCGGAGGGGAGGAGGACGTGGTCTTTGACCTGCTTGAAGGGGGCGCGGCTGCGTTCGAGGTAATTGTCCCAGGAGTGGTGGAAGTAGAGCGCGGCGCCGTGGTCTATGAGCCAGAGCCTGCGGTGCCACATGAGCATGTTGGTGTTGCGCGCCGTGCGATCCACGTTCGTCACGTAGGCGTCGAACCAGACGATTGCAGAGGCCAGGCCCGCTTCGACCTTCTCGGCCGCCGGGTCGAAGGCGATGGAGCCGGGCAGGTAGTCGAGCGCGAGGTTGAGGCCGGCGCTCGCGCGGATCAAGTCCTGTATCTCCGGGTCGGGTTCGGTGCGCGCCAGCTCCGCGCCCAGCTCGACGAAGACGATCTCCGGCACGGGCAGACTTAAGGCGCGCGCCAGCTCGCCCGCCAGCAGCTCCGCGATCAGGGCCTTCGTCCCCTGACCCGCGCCGCGGAACTTCAGGACGTACATCCCTTCGTCGTCCGCCTCCACGATGGCCGGCAGGCTCCCGCCCTCGCGCAGCGGCGTCACGTAACGCGTCGCCTTCACAGTCCTCGGTGCCATTGCTTTAAGAATACAGCAAAACAGTAGGCAGTAGGCAGATGGCAGTGGGCAGTTGAAAACCCCGCTGTCGGAAGCCTCAGTTTAATCCGTCAACGTTCTTAACGCGGGGCGTACTGCCTACTGCCTACTGCTCTGTTAATCCTTCGAGCAGGCGCGCGATTGTCGCGGGGTCTGCCTCGGGCGTGGCGCCGGTCTGTGTGGCGAGCCAGGAGCCGACGCGGTTGGCGACTTCGTTCGAGAGCGCGAGCGGGGCGCCGCGGCGCAGGCAGTGCGCGAGGGCGGCGGCGAAGGCGTCGCCGCAGCCGATGGCGTCGGCGATCTGTTCGACGCGGAAGCCCGGGTGTTCGTCCGCCTCGCCATGTGAAACGAGGAGACTTCCCCGTGCGCCGCGCGTGACGGCGACGAGGCGGAGGTCGAAGAGTCCGAGCAGCTCGCGCGCGGTCTCAAGCTCGCCCGCGGCTTTCAGCTTCAGCATCGAGGCGGCCGACGTCAGCTCCTCGGCGTTGAGCTTGACGACCGTCGAGAGGCGGAGCGAGCGCGCGAGCATCTCGGGCGTGAAGAAGGAGTGGCGCAGATTCACGTCGAAGAGGCGGAGCGCGTCCGCGCGCGTCGCCGCGAGAAAGCTCTGGATGGTCTCGCGCGCCTCGGGCCGGCGCTGGCCGAGCGTGCCGAAGCAGACGACCGCGGCGCGCCCGGCCAACTCCTCCCAGGCCGGCGTCCATTCCAGGTAGTCCCACGCCGAGTTCTCGTTGACGTTGAAGTGCGGCTCGCCGTGCGCGCCGATGCGCACGCCGACCGTTCCGGTCGGGTGCTCTCCGTCCGTCTGCAGGTAGCGGGTCGAGAGTCCCGCGCGCCCCAGCCTCCCCGCGGCCTCGCGCCCGAGCGCGTCGCGCCCGACGCGGCTGGCGACGGCCGCCTCGTCCCCGAGCAGACGGGAGATGTACGCGAAATTCGAAGGCGCGCCGCCCAGCCGCCGGCCCTCGGGAAACATGTCCCAGATCAGCTCGCCGAGTCCGACGACGAGCGGCGTTTGGGGTTCTGCACTCATTGGTTGAATCTAGCTCTGAAGAAGATTGAACCACAGAGACACAGAGGCACAGCTTGTTGACTTATTGCTTCGAAGCTGTGCCTCTGTGTCTCTGTGGTTCAAAACTCCCTTTCGCTTTCCACCTCGGCGACGAAGCGGTAGCCCACGCCGCGGACGGTGAGCAGGTGGCGCGGGCGCGAAGGCTCGTCTTCGATGTACTTGCGCAGGCGCACGACGAAGTTGTCGATGGCGCGCGTGTCCGTGTCTTCGTGCAGGCCCCAGACCTCTTCGAGCAGGGACTTGCGCGAGACGACCTGGCCCGCGCGGCGGACGAGGTGGCGCAGAAACTCCGCCTCCATCAGGGTCAGGCGCAGCGTGCGCCCCTTCGTGCGCAGCTCGAGCGCGGAGAAGTCTATGGACTTCCCGTCGAAGGAGAAAGTCTCAGGCTCGTCCCCGCGCCTCTCGTCTTCGACTTTCGAAGCGGGCGCGGCCGCCGCGGGCTTCGCGGCCTCGCGGTCGTGCCGGAGCCATTCGCGGCGGCGGAGCAGAGCCCCGATGCGCGCGATGAGCACGGCCAGCTCGAAGGGCTTGGGCAGGTAGTCGTCGGCGCCCGACTCGAAGCCGCGCAGCACGTCCTCGGGCCGGCCGCGCGCGGTGAGCATCAGGACGGGGACGAACGAGCCGGCGTGCCGCAGCTCGGCGGCGACGTGGAAGCCGTCCGCGCCGGGCAGCATCACGTCGAGCACGACCACGTCGAAGCTTCTGCCTTCTTCGAGCAGGAGCAGGAGCGCCGTCTCGCCGTCGGCGGCCGTCTCGACCTCGTAACCTTCGGCCTCGAGGTTGAAGCGGAGGCCGTCGGCCAGGTGCTTCTCGTCTTCGACGATGAGAACGTTGCTCAAGCGGTTTCAGGCCCTCGGGAGTTGGATGGTGAAGGTGCTGCCGCGCCCGAGCCCTTCGCTCTCGGCGTAGACGCGCCCGCCGTGGCGCTCGACGACCGAGCGCACGATGAAGAGGCCGAGGCCCGTCCCCTTGAAGCGCGCCATGAATTGGCCGGGCACGCGGTAGAAGCGCTTGAAGATGCGCTTGAGCTGGTTGCGGTGGATGCCGATGCCCTTGTCCTTCACGCGCACGGCCAAGAGCTTTTCGTCGACGGGCGCGACCTCGACCTCGACGCTCACGCCCTTGTCCGAATACTTCACGGCGTTGTCCAGGAGGTTCGAGACGGCGGCGCGCAGCTCTTCGCGGTCGCCGGAGACGTCGGCGCCCGCGGCCCCCGCCGACTCGACGTAGCGGATGGCCCCCGCGTCGAGGCCGTGGCGGAGTCGCGCGAGCTCGACGCACTCGCGGACGACCTCGCCGAGTTCGACGTGCGAGAGGGTGAGGGCGCGCTTCTTCTGCGCGGTGCGGCCGGCGCGCAAGACCTGCTCGACGGTGTGGAGGAGGCGGTCGCCGTCGGCGAGCATGATGTCGTAGAACTCCTGGCGGCGGGCCTCGGGCACGTCGCGCGACTTGAGGGTTTCGAGGTAGAGGCGCATCGAGGCGAGCGGCGTCTTCAGCTCGTGCGTGACGGCGTTGATGAAGGCGTCGTGCTGCTCGTTGCGGCGTATCTCGCGGACGAGGAAGGTGGTGTTGAGGACGAGGCCCGTGATGATGAGGCCGAAGAAGATGATGCCGAGGACGAGCAGCGCCACCTGTCGCCAGTTGAGCAGAATCCAGCCGACGTTGAGCACGAGCGCGAGGACGACGAGGCAGATGCCGAACGTCAGGAAGAAGATGGCAGACTTGCGGCGGCCCCCGATGCGCATGGGACGCATTTTAAGGTAGGGAGGAGGGGAAAGGAAAAGAGGGGTGTTGAGTGCCGGGTGCCGGGTTTTGGTTTGAACCAGCACCCGGCACCCGGCACCCGGCACTCTTCTAAGCGGCGCGCTTGAGCGGCTCGGCTTCGGCGCGGGGGTTGAGCGCGGACTGTTTGATGAGCTTGATCTCTTTGGCGAGCCCGAGCGCCTGCAGCGTGCGGATGCCCCACCAGTTCACGTCCACCTCGTACCAGGCGAGTCCGTGGCGCGCGGCCGTCGGGTGCGCGTGGTGGTTGTTGTGCCAGCCCTCGCCGAAGGTGAGGAGCGCCACCCACCAGAGGTTCGTCGAGTCGTCCGTCGTCTCGAAGCGGCGCGAGCCCCACATGTGCGTCGCGGAGTTGACCAGCCACGTCGCGTGCAGGCCCACGGTCACGCGCAGGAAGACGCCCCACAGCATGAGCGTCCACCCGCCCAGGGCGAAGAGCGTCACGCCGAGCACTATCTGCGGCAGCCAGAAGAAGCGGTTGAGGAAGACGTGGAAGCGGTCGCGCATCAGGTCGGGCGCGTAGCGCCACATGACGGCCTCGCCGTGCTGCTGCGCCGTGCCGGTCAGAATCCAGCCCATGTGCGCCCACCACGTCCCGTCGCGCGGCGTGTGCGGGTCGCCGGGCGCGTCGGTGTGCCCGTGGTGGATGCGGTGCGTGACCACCCAGTCGATGGCGCCGCCTTCGAGCGTGAGCGTCCCGCACACGGTCAGGAAGTACTCGACCCACCTCGGCGTCTTATACCCGCGGTGCGTCAGCAAACGGTGGAAGCCCATCCCGATGCCGAGGCTCCCCGAGACCCACCACAAGACGACCGACACCGCGACGGCCGTCCAACTGAACGTGAAGAGCGCCGCCAGCGCCAGCGCGTGAAAGACGACCATCGCAATCGTGGTCGCCCAGTTGATGCCCGTCCGCCTCTGCATGAGTTCCGTCTTCGCTTCCATCCTGCCCCCTGTGACCAAAGTAAGCCCCCTCAAAATCTTGACCGTCTCAAACTAGACGCGGGGGATGTTCACAGCCTAACAGCTAACGCCCGGCCCGTTTGTAATAGTTATGTAATTCCTCAAGGCGGCCGGGCGTGGGCGCGCGGCGCGGGTGGTTTTTGCAACGGTAATGTGATGGCTCGTTAACGCGGGCTGTACGGGCCAAGACATCAGTCACGCGCAAAGGGGAGGCCAGCCGTTAAGGCTGGCCTCCCCTTTCTCTTGCGCGCCGGGGCCGGGTTCCCTCCGGCTCACGAACGTTGACATCGGCCCGCTCCGGAAATAGGATTGACGCGCCCAAACCCCCAACGTTGCCCGCAAACCTCATTCAGCGACCGGCGCCCTCGCGCGGGAGGAGCAGGCGGCCCGTCCCACACCCGGCCCGCTCTCACTCGTCGTCGGCCCGGCTCCGCTAAAAGGTCTTCAGCGAAAGGAGTGATAGTCCTGTGAAATACATGAAGCACGCGCTGCTCGTGTCTCTCCTGATGCTCGCCGGCATGGCTTGGTCTCAGCCGAAGGTAGCCCGCACGGAGGCGGCGGTGAAGGGAGGCAAGCCGGCCGAAGGCAAAGAGTGGACGCTCTACAGCACGCCCTACTTCGCCCCCGACTACGTCCGGCGGCCCGTCTTCGTCAGGGGCGTGACGACGGAGGCCGGGCAGGGGCTCGCCGTCACCAGGGTCAGAGTCACGAGCCGCGCGAAGGCCGTCAGGTCGGTCAGGCTCCGGTGGTATCTGTCGGACGACAGAGACAGGGGCGTCATCATCCTGCGCGGTGAGACCCCGCCCATCGACACGGCCGGGGCGCTGCCCGCGGGTGGAACCCTGGAGATTAAGCGCGAGGTCGTCGCCTTCGCCAAGATATTCGAGAAGGTGAAAGACCGCGTCGCAAGCGGGGCGAAGTTTCATCTCGACGTGAGCGCCGGCTCGGTCGTGTACGAGGACGGCGGGAGCTGGGAGGAGCAGGCCAAGTACGAACTCGATTACATGACCTTGCCGAACGAGCCCTGGTCGTTTGACAAGGTCTCTGTCAGGCGGGTTGGCTACCGCAAGGCGGAGCCGGAGCCGCAGCCGCAATCCTGCTACCCCAACTACTCGCAGTGCGCGTACCACTACACGGGCAGCACCTATGTGCCCTGCCCCCCGCCGCCCGGCCAGGCGTGCGGCTGGATCGGCGGCGGGTATTTCGACTGCAATAGCCCTGTCTCCTCGCCCGAATACTGCACCATCACCAACAACGGCCAGACCTGTAACATGGAGTATTGCGGGTGACGGCGTGCCCGCCCGCACGGCAGAGGGGCGCGGGTCACACGGCCCGCGCCCCTCTTTGTACAAGTCCGCCGTGCGGCCTGGTGGATGCCAAGTTCTTCCCCGGCAGCAGGCGCTGTCAGACCTCATCAGGTTCGCCGACCTCGAAGGTTTCGACGGGGTAGTCGTCGAAGCCGGCCGCGCGCGCCGCTCACTCGGTGTTCGGGTTGATCTCCCGCCGGACTTCGACGCTCTCCGGCTTCTGCGCGCCCGGCACTTCCAGCTCCGACGGCGCTTCGCCCCGCAGCTTCTCCTCAGGGCTCAGGTCTTCGAATTTAATCTCCTCGTAAATCGCAGACATAAACGAACCCCCCTTTCTGCGCAACCCCTCAGTGTGAAGAAGCGCCGGGCTATCCACAGCCCGGCGCTTCCGCTTTACCCAGACCCTCTCGCGGGGTCGCCTTTAACGTTGGAGGGAGGATAACAACCTCGCCAGCGGCGTTGGTTGCGGCCGTGTTGCATGCCAGTTATGTCTGACTTGAGGGGCTCGCGGAGGTGCCGGCCGTCGCAACGAACTTATAGCAATAATGCACGGAAATGGATTCGACTGTGGCGCGTTGCCGAAACGGCGCGCCCGAAGGTAAACTCCGCCCTCAAGCGAGAAGCGCCGTAGGGCGTACGTCGCGCCCCCGAAATTCTCAGCGCGCAGAAAATCCAGTCCACCCCAGAGGTTCCTTCTATGTTAAAGAGGCTACTGCTGTCCGCCATCTTGACCGCTTCCGTCATCTCCCAGCTCGCGCCGCCGTCCGCGCTCGCGCAGCAACGACGCCGCCCGGCCCCCGCGCCGGCCGAGGCGCAGGCGGCGCCCGCGCGCTTCGACCGCGCGCGCTACCAGATCGCGCACAAGAAGTTCGTGCTCGACAACGGACTCACGCTCCTCGTCCACGAAGACCACAGCGTCCCCATCGTCGCCGTCAACCTCTGGTATCACGTCGGCTCGCGCAACGAGAAGCCGGGCAAGACGGGCTTCGCGCACCTCTTCGAGCACTTCTTCTTCAACGGCTCGGAGAACTACCCGCACGGCTTCCGCGAGGCGATGGACGACCTCGGCGCCAACAACCGGAATGGGACGACCGACACCGACCGCACCAACTTCTTCGAGGACGTGCCCGTCTCGGCCCTGGAGCGCACGCTATACCTGGAAGCCGACCGCATGGGCTTCCTCGAAGCGCGCATCTCGCAGGACATGCTGGAGCGCGAGCGCGGCGTCGTGCAGAACGAGAAGCGGCAGGGCGAGAACGCGCCCTACGGCCGCGTCTTCACCGAGATCGCGCCGAAGATGTACCCCGCCTCGCACCCCTACTCGTGGACGACCATCGGCTCGATGGAGGACTTGAACGCCGCTTCGCTCAGCGACGTGAAGGAGTGGTACCGGACTTACTACGGCCCGAACAACGCGGTCATCTCGCTCGCGGGCGACATCACGCCGGAGCGCGCGCTGGCGCTGGTGCAGAAATACTTCGGCGGCATCCAGCCCGGCCCGCCGCTCGCGCGGACGCGCGAGTGGATACCGCGCCTGGAGCGCAACGTCCGCGACGAGATGTACGACCGCGTCCCGCAGGCGCGCCTCTACCGCATCTACCACGCGCCCGCCTGGCGCGACGACGAGGCCGAACAGCTCTCGCTCTTCGCCGAGGTGCTCTCCGGCTCGAAGAGCTCGCGCCTCAACCGCCGGCTCGTCTACGAGAAGGGCCTCGCGACCTCGGTCGGCGCTTCGATGAACAAGAGCGAGCTGGGCAGCCTCCTCTTCGTCACCGTCACCGTCAAGCAGGGCGCAGACCCTGCCGAGGCCGAGCGCGAGATGGACTCGGTGCTGAACGAGCTGGTCGACAAGGGGCCGACCGCCGAAGAGCTGCAGCGCGCGCGCAGCCGCACGTTCGCCGAGTTCCTGCGCAACATCGAAACCCTTGGCGGCTTCGGCGGGCGCTCCGACGTGCTGGCCGAGAGCATGACCTACGGCGGCTCGCCCGACGCCTACCTCGACAAGCTCGAAGTGATGTCGAAGGCCAGCCCCGCGGACGTGCGCGCCGCCGCGCAGAAGTGGCTGCGCGCGAACAGCTACACGATGCTCGTCAAGCCCTTCCCCAAGCTCGCGGCCGGGAAGACGGAGGTCGACCGCAAGGTTCTGCCCGCGCTCGGCGGCGCGCCCGAGGTGAAGTTCCCGGAGGTGCAGCGCGCGACCCTGAAGAACGGCCTGGGCGTGATGCTGCTCGAAAGGCACTCGGCGCCCATCGTCAACGTGCTGGTGGCGGTGGACGCGGGCTTCGCCTCCGACACGCCCGAGCGCGCGGGGACGGCCTCGCTCGCGGTCGACCTGCTGGACGAGGGGACGAAGACGCGCGACGCCTTCAAGATCGCGGACGAGCTGGACGCTTTGGGCGCGCAGCTCGGCACCGGCAGCCAGCTCGACCTCTCCTTCGTCAAGGTGAGCGCCGTCTCCGAGAACCTGCGCCCGACGCTCGACATCCTCGCGGACGTGGTGCTCAACCCCTCGTTCCCCGAAGACCAGTTCAAGATTCAGAAGGAGCGCCGCCTCGCGCAGATCGGGCAGGAGAAGGCGTCGGCCGCGGCCGCCGCGATGCGCGTCCTGCCCGGCATCCTCTACGGCGCGTCGCACGCCTACGGCAAGCCGTCCTCGGGCTCCGGCACCGAGAAGTCGGTCGAGCCGGTCACGCGCGAAGACCTCGCGCGCTGGCACGCGCAGTGGTTCAAGCCGGGCAGCGCGACCGTCATCGTCACCGGCGACACGACGATGCAGAAATTGATGCCCGCGCTCGAACAGTCCTTCGGGGCGTGGGCGCCGGGCAAGGCGCCCGCGAAGAACATCGGCACGGCGCCGCGCACGGCGGGCGGCCGCGTCTACCTGATCGACAAGCCCGACGCGCCGCAGTCGGTCGTCGTGGCCGCACACCTCTCCGAGCCGGGCGGGCAGGCGGAGGAGCAGGCCATCGAGACCGTCATGCAAAACTTCGGCGGGATGGCCACGTCACGTCTGAACCGGAACCTGCGCCTCGACAAGCACTGGAGCTACGGCACCCAAGGCTTCATCGGCAGCTCGCGCGGCCAGCGCCCGTTCATCGTCATCGCGCCCGTGCAGACCGACAAGACGAAGGAGTCGATGGCCGAGGTCTCGAAGGAGATTAAGGGCTTGGCGGGCGAGCGCCCCGTCGCGGGCGAGGAGTTCGCGAGCATCATGCGCAACATGACCTTGCGCCTGCCCGCGCGCTTCGAGACGCTCGACTCGCTGGAGAGCGCGGCCATCCGCATGCTCAACTACAACCTCCCGGACGACTACTGGGCGCGCTACGCCTCGAACGTGCGCGGCCTGACCGAGTCGCAGCTCAACGCCGCGGCGAAGAAGTTCGTCCGCCCCGGCGAGGTCATCTGGATCGTCGTCGGCGACCTGCGCAAAGTCGAGAAGGGCATCCGCGAACTGGGCTTCGGCGAAGTCATCCGCCTCAACCCAGACGGCGAGCCGTCGGGACAGTAGGCGGTAAGAAGGTGCTGGGTGCTGGGTGCTGGGTAAAACCAAAACCCAGCACCCAGCACCCAGCACCCAGCACCCTTTCAGTACCCCACCGACGTGATGAAACTCCCGCGCGGCTCGACGTACTCGCCCATCGCCATCAGCGTCATCGTCTTGACGACGCGCAGGCCCTGACCCAGGCACCAGCGGAAGAGCGCGGCCTGCCGCGTCGGGAAGAGGAAGGAGAGCGGCGCGCCGCTCTGCGCCGAGGCCCCCGCGAGCAGCGCCTGCATGTCCCTATCCTCTTCGGCCACGGCGTGGCCGAGCGCCCAGAAGTTCGGCATCGAGGCGTAGGCCGTGACCTGCCCTCCGCGCACGGCGACGAAGGGGTTGAGCACCGGCGCGAGGCTCTGCAACTCGCCCGCGCGGTCGAACCCGTGCACCCTCCGGCACAACTCGTTGACCGCGCCGAGGTCTTCATCTCGCATCGGCCTGACTTCGAAGCCGCCGGGCACTCCGCCCGCGACGCTCCCCTCGATCAGGGCGAGCGGCTCCTTCACGTCGAAGCCTAAGGATGCGTAGAGCGAGAGCGAGGCCGCGTTGTAGCTGTCCTGCACCAGGCGGACGCCCGCGCCCGCGCGCCCGCGCTCGATGACGGCCTCCATCAGGCGGCGGCCCGTGCCGCGCGCCTGCACGTCGGTGTCGATGGTGATGGGGCCGACGCTGCGGATCGCGTCCCACTCCGAAAGGAAGTTCGAGCCGACCACGCGCCCCCCGCTCTCCGCCACCACGCCGTAGACCGAAGGGTCTGCGATGAAGCCGCTCACGAACCCGGTCGCGGCCTCGACCGAAGGGAAGTCGGGGCGGAAGCCGTGCCGCCCCGAGATGCCCTTGAACGCCTCGTAGATGATGCGCCCGCACTCCCCCGCGTCTTCGGGCGTGGCCGACCTTAAAGTAACCTCCATCGCTCTCCTCCTCTCGCCGGCCGCCTCAGTGCGCCGGGTGAATCGGGCTGGCGTATTGCGAGGTGGCTGCGTACGGCATGCGACCCGTGGACTCTTCGATTGTACGCCAGGTCTCGAAGACCAGCTCGCGCGAAATCTTCCCCTCGCGCATCTCGAAGACGTGCAGGAGTCTAATCTCGACCAGCGCCCCGACCGGCGCGGGCGAGTTGATGACGCCGTCGCCCGCGATCACGACCCGCGCGACGCTGTCGTCCACGACCCTCTCTTCGGTCGCGAAGCGCTGGAGCTGGCGGAACTCCTCGACCTGGAAAGACTCGAACATCCGCCGGTACATCGCGCCGGTCGCCTCCTTGCCGCGGAAGACCAACTCGCGCGCGGGCGACTCCCACACGATGTCGTCCGTGTAGAGGTCGAGCGCCTTGTCGATCTCGCCCGTCGCCTCCGTGTGAAAGTGCGCCTCGACGGCGGCCAGGTTAGCCGCGATCAGTTCCTCTCTCGTCATCTGCCCTTCTCCCTTCTCAACTCTAAAACCCTCACCTACCCCACCCACGAACGCGCAACGCGGGGGCAAAAAGTATCACCCGCGGCAGTTAGATGGATTCAGCCGGGCGTACGGCGGAAGGGGATTAACCACGGAGACACAGAGACACAGCTCAGAACACAGCTTCAGCTTTAGCTCTCGACAAGCTGTGCCTCTGTGTCTCTGTGGTTAAATACCTCTCACCTTACTCCGCCCGCGGCTAGGTTGACGGGGGGGGCGGTTCTGGCGTACAAAGTTCGCAAACGTACCCCGCAACCCACGGCATCCCCTTGTAAGCGCGAAGGGTCTCCCCGCCCGCAGGACTAACCTCGATGAGCCCGACGTGTAGACTGCTCTGCCTGCTGCTGTCCGCCTGCCTGCTCTGCCTGCCGTCCGCGTCCTGCCGGCGCGGGCCGCGGACGAAACTCGAAGCCGTCGACAAGATCGTGCGCCAGAAGGACGTGCCGCCGCCGGCCGAGCCGGTCAGGCGCGACCTCGCCGAGCTGCGCCAGAAGGGCGAGCTGACCGTGCTCGCGCCTTACAACTCGACGACCTACTTCGTCTACCGCGGCGAGCCGCTCGGCTACGAGTACGAGCTGCTGCGCGCCTTCGCCGAGAGCGAGGGGCTCAAGCTCAAGATGGTCGTCGTCACCGACCCGAAGAGCCTGCTGCCGCTCCTCAACTCGGGCGAGGGCGACTTGGCCGCGGCGCGGCTCGTGCCCACGCCGGAGACGGAGGCGCAGGCCGCCTTCACGCGCGCCCTCTACCAGACCGAGCCCGCGCTCGTGCAGCAGGCCGAGCCGCCGCAGGCCGCCTCGGACGTCGCCGAGAAGGCGATGGCCCCCGGCCCCGCAGACCCCGCGCCCGAGGTGGACATCCCGGCGCGGCTCGTCACGGCCCCGGCGCAGCTCGCGGGCAAGCAGGTTGACCTGCCGGAGAAGTCGCCCTACGCGCACACGCTCGTCGAACTCTCCGACGAGATCGACGGCGACATCCACGTCGTCGAGCTGGGCGAGGTGCAGGACGAGGCGCTCGCGCAGAAGATCGCGCGCGGCGAGGTCGAGTTCACGGTCATGCAGGCGAACCTCGCGGCGCTCAAGGAGGCGGAGTTCAGCAACCTCAAGGTCAAGCCCGTCGTCGGCCGCAAGCACAACGTCGCGTGGGCCGTGCGCCGGAACTCGCCCGAGCTGCTGGCCGAGCTGAACCGCTGGATCGAGGACAAGCAGAACGAGGGACTCTGCGCGCGGCTCTACAAGAAATACTTCGTCGACATGAAGGGTTACATCGAGCGCGCGACGAGCGACTTCCTGACGTCGAGGACGGGGAAGCTCTGCCCCTACGACGAGCTGCTCAAGCGGCACGCGCCGGAGATCGGCTGGGACTGGCGTCTGCTCGCCTCGCAGGTCTACCAGGAGTCGAAGTTCAAGCCGGACGCGAAGTCGTGGGCGGGCGCGCAGGGGCTCCTGCAACTGATGCCGGGGACGGCGCGGCAGGTCGGCGTGCGCGACGCGTTCGACCCGGAGGACAACGTCGGCGGCGCGGTGCGCTACTTGAAGTGGCTCGACGAATTCTGGGACGGGCGCATCGAGGACGGGGGCGAGCGCCTGAAGTTCATCCTCGCCTCCTACAACTGCGGCCCCGGCCACGTCGAGGACGCGCAGCGCCTCGCGTCGAAGTACGGCGGCGACCCCCTGCGCTGGGACGACGTGTCCTACTGGCTCCTGCAGAAGTCCACGCAGCAATACTCCACCGACGAGGTCGTCAAGTTCGGCTTCTGCCGCGGGCTGGAGCCGGTCAACTACGTCGACCACATCCTCCGCCGCTACGACCGCTACAAAGAGTTCGTCGTCGCCGCGCGCCGCGCGCGCAGGATACGAGGCTGAGTTAGAGCGAAAGCTTTTCACCACAGAGACACAGAGGCACGGCTTGGGGCCAATAGCTCAACAAGCCGTGCCTCTGTGTCTCTGTGGTAAACTTCCTCTCACTCATACAGCTTCAATCTCTAAGGAGTTACCTTTGCCTACCAGAATCCTGCTCGCGTTCGTCGTCGCCGTCGGTTTCTCGGCGTGTGCGAACAGGGCGGGGACGGCGACGCAGACGGCGGCGAGCCCGCAGGCGACCGCGCCGCCCGCGCCGCAGGTGTCGGAGGCGGAGCTGGCGGCGCGGCTGAAGGGGATTTGTGTGAAGTCGGGCGGGCGTTGCGGCGCGGCGGTGACGCACGTCGAGACGGGCTCAAGCGCGGCCGTCGGGGGCGAGACGCCGCTGCCGCTCTACAGCGTCTTCAAGCTGCCGCTCGCGGTCGAGGTCTTGAAGGCGGTGGAGGAGGGGCGACTCGCACTCGAACAGAAGGTGCACGTCGAGCCCGAAGAGGCGGCGCCGGGCGTGAAGGCGAACAGCGACCTCTGGGCCAAGCCCGCGGATCGAACCGTCAGCGAGCTGCTCGAACTCTCCGTCGTGCGGAGCGACAACACTTCCAGCGACAAGATGCTCGAACTCGTCGGCGGCCCCGAGGCGGTCACGCGCCGCATGCGCGCCCTCGGCCTCGGCCACGTCGAAGTACGCTCTTCGGCGAAGGAGTTCCTGAAGAACAGGGACGCGGCGCACCCGAACACGGGGACGGCGAACGACCTGGCGCGGTTGCTCTCGATGCTCCAGAAGGGCGAGGTGCTCGCGCCGCCGCAGCTCGAAGTGCTGCAGGGCTTCATGGCGCGCGTCGTGACGGGCGACCGTCGCCTGCGCGCGGGCGTGCCCGCCGGCACGGCGGTCGCCGACAAGACGGGCACCGGCCCTTCGACGACGAACGACGTCGGGATAATCACTCTGCCCGGCGACGGCGGTCACCTCGCGGTGGCCGTGCTCATCGACGGCTCGAATCTGTCCGCCGAGAAGCAGGAAGACCTCATCGCGGAGGTCGCGCGCGCCGCCTACGACGCGCACGTCAGGAGGAATTGATGACTGAGCAGAACCCCGCCCCGAACGTCCGCCGCGCTTCCATCGAAGACGCGAAGCTGTTGGCAGACCTGGGGGCGCAGACGTTCGCCGAGACGTTCGAGAAGGACAACTCGCCCGAAGACATGGCGGCGTACCTCGCCGAGTCGTTCAGCGTCGCGCGGCTGACGGAGGAGCTGACAGACCCCCTCTCCATCTTCTTCGTCGCGGAGGTCGAAGGCCGCGCGGCGGGCTACGCGAAGCTCCACTCGGGCCACGTGTCGGAGGGCGTCGAAGGGCCGCAGCCGATTGAGCTCGTGCGCCTGTACGTCTCGCGGGAGTGGCTCGGGCGCAAGGTCGGCGAGGCCCTGATGCGGCGCTGCGTCGAGGAGGCGCGCGAGTTGGGATTTCAGACCGTCTGGCTCGGCGTCTGGGAGCACAACCGGCGCGCGCAGGCGTTCTATCGCAAGTGGGATTTCCGCGAAGTCGGCGAGCACATCTTCCAGCTCGGCTCCGACCCGCAGAGAGACATCGTGATGCAGCGGGCCGTCTGAGCGATGAGGAGGGACGTTTCGAGACAGCCTCTGCCGACCGTGGACGGCGTGGCGCCGAGCCGGCAGACTTTGCCGGCGTCGGGTCGTTGGGAAACCGTGCTCGACTTCCTCGCGGAGCGGCACACGTCCGTGGGCGCGCGAGTCTGGGCGGCGCGGATGCGCGCGGGGCGCGTGGTCGACGAGGCGGGGCGGCGAGTCTCGCCGGAGAGTCCTTACCGCGCGGGCGCGTGCGTCTACTACTACCGCGAGCCCGAGGCTGAGACGCGCGTCCCCTTCGAAGAGAAGATTCTTCACCTCGACGAGCACGTCCTCGTCGCGGACAAGCCGCACTTCCTCGCGGTCGCGCCCGCGGGCCGCTTCCTGCGCGAGACGCTGCTCGTGCGTCTGAAACAGAAGACTGGACTCGACACGCTCGCCCCCGTCCACCGCATCGACCGCGAGACCGCGGGGCTGGTCGTCTTCTCCGTCAACCCGGAGACGCGCGGCGCCTACGCCACGCTCTTCCAGCGGCGCGAGGTCTCGAAGGTCTACGAGGCTCTGTCGTCCGCGCCTCACGCGTCGTCAGACTTTCCCGTCACGCGCCGCAGCCGCATCGTCGCGGGCGAGCCCTTCTTCCGCATGAAGGAGGCGGAGGGCGAGCCGAACTCCGAGACGCGCGTCCGTCTTTTGCAGGCGCGCGCAGACGGGACGCTCTACGAGGCGCGGCCTCTGACGGGGCGCAAGCATCAGGTGCGCGTGCACCTCGCGGCGCTCGGGATTCCAATCCTGAATGACAGGCTCTATCCCGAAGTGATTGCCGACGCGCCCGAAGATTTTTCCGCGCCGCTCAAACTCCTCGCGCGCTCCCTCTCCTTCCGAGACCCTCTGACCGGGCGCGAACGCTACTTCGAAAGTGAGAGAAGACTCTAACCTTGCCGTCGAAGACCAGAGTTAAAGACTCGTCCGCGCCGCGCGTGTCGGCGGCGCAGGCGCGACGTTTGTTGATGGGGGCGCAGGGCTTGCTCGCAGACCCCGCGCGTGCGGCGACGAAGGCCGCCGTGTTCGAGCTCGTCCGGCGGATGGGCTTCGTGCAGCTCGACTCGATCAACTACGTCGAGCGCGCGCACCACCTGACGCTCTCCAGCCGTCTTCATAACTACAGGCACGAGCACCTCGCGCGCCTGCTCGAACGAGACCGCAGCCTCTTCGAGCACTGGACGCACGACGCCTCGGCCGTGCCCCTGGAGTGGTTCGCGCACTGGAAGCCGCGCTTCGAGCGGGCCGGCGCCCGCATACGCGCGAGCGGCTGGTGGCAGGAGCGCATGGGCGGCGAGGGCGACCGCCACATCGAACACGTGCGCGAACGCATCGCGCGCGAAGGGCCTCTGCGCTCGCAGGACTTCGAGCACGAGCGCGGGCAGGTCTCGGCGTGGTGGGGCTGGAAGCCGCAGAAGGCCGCGCTCGAATACCTCTGGCACACGGGCGAGCTCTCGGTCGTCAGGCGCGAGAGCTTTCAGAAGGTCTACGACCTGACCGAGCGCGTCTTCCCAGAGCTTCATAGGGCGCACGCGCCGGGCGAAGAAGAACACACGGAGTGGGCCTGCTCGACAGCCTTGGAGAGGCTGGTGATTGCGACGCCGAAGGAGCTGGCCGAGTTCTGGGACGCGATAGATGCGTCGGACGCGCGAGTGTGGTGCGAGCGCGCCGTTGGTGAAGGAAGAATAGTCCCGGTGCTCGTCGAGTCTTTCGACGGGACTGCGAAGCCGCGGCCTTCGTACGCGCTGCCCGACTGGGAGCGTCGCTTGAAACGTCTGCCCGAGCCGCCGCCCCTGACACGTCTGCTCAGCCCCTTCGACCCCGTGCTGCGCGACCGCGCCCGCGCGCTGCGTCTGTTCGGGTTCGACTACCGCTTCGAGGCGTTCGTGCCCGGGCCGCAAAGACGTTTCGGCTACTACGTCCTGCCCGTGCTCGAAGGCGAACGCCTCGTCGGCTGCGTCGACCCGAAGTTCGAGCGCGCCGAAGGGCTGCTCAAAATCCGCCGCGTCTACTGGGAGCCGGGCGTGCGCGCCACGCGCGAAAGAGTCAAAGGTCTGAAAGAGGCGGCGGAGCGACTGGCGAACTTCATCGGGGCCGAAGGCGTCGAGTGGCCCGCGCCGGACGCGCGTTGACGCCGCCAGAGAATTCCACAGGTCGCGGGTAGCTTTTCCACAAGTGGATTTCCCTGTGGCAGAATCCTTCCGTGACGCAGACATCACAGACCACAAAGAACGAAGAGACCTCTTACCCGCGGGAGAAGATCAAAGTCCTGCTCCTGGAGAACGTGAGCGGGACGGCCGTGGACGCGTTCACGCAAGGCGGCTACGCGAACGTCGAGCGTCTGACGCGCGCGCTGGCCGAGGACGAGCTGGCCGAGGCGGTGCGCGGCGTGCACATCCTCGGCATCCGCTCGAAGACGAAGGTGACGGAGCGCGTGCTGGCGGCGGCCGACCGCCTGCTCGCCGTCGGCGCGTTCTGCATCGGCGTCAACCAGGTGAACCTGAACGCGGCCACGGACGCGGGCGTGGCCGTCTTCAACGCGCCCTACTCGAACACGCGCTCGGTGGCCGAGCTGGTCATCGGCCTCTGCGTGATGCTCATCCGGCGCATCCCCGACAAGAACGCGGCGGCGCACCGCGGCGTGTGGCTGAAGGAGGCGAAGGGGAGCTACGAGCTTCGGGGTAAGACCCTGGGCGTGGTCGGCTACGGCAACATCGGCTCGCAGGTGTCGGTGATGGCCGAGGCGCTCGGGATGAAGGTCGTCTACTACGACGTGGTGCCGAAGCTGCCGTTGGGTAACGCCCGTCAGGCGCGCGACCTCGCGGAGCTGCTCGCGGAGTCGCACGTCGTCACGCTCCACGTCCCCGGCGGCGCGGGGACGCGCAACCTGATGAGCGCGGAGAGGCTCGCGCAGATGCGCGAGGGCTCCGTCCTCATCAACTACAGCCGCGGCGACGTGGTCGACCTCGACGCTTTGAGAGGGCAGCTCGAAGGCGGGCGGCTCGCGGGCGCGGCCGTCGACGTCTTCCCCGAAGAGCCCGAGAAGAGCGGCGACCCTTTCGTCACCGTCCTGCAGAATCTGCCGAACGTGATTTTGACGCCGCACGTCGGCGGCTCGACCGAGGAGGCGCAGGAGTCAATCGGCGTGGACGTCTCTTCCAAGCTGATTCAGTACCTCGAGTACGGCACCTCTTCGGGGTCACACACCGTCCCGCCCGTCTCCTTGCCGCCGCAGGAGGGTACGCACCGCGTCCTGCACATCCACCGCAACGTCCCCGGCGTGCTGGCCGATATCAACTCGCGCCTCTCCGCCCGCGGCGTCAACATCCTCGGCCAGTACCTCAAGACCAACGACCGCGTCGGCTACGTCATCCTCGACGTGGACACCACGATTTCCAGAGAGGCCGTCAGCATCCTGCGTGAAGCGAAAGAGACTTTGAAGACGCGGATCGTCTACTAAAGAACAATTTCACCACAGGGACACAGAGACACAGCTTGTTGAGCTATATCTCTTCAAGCTGTGTCTCTGTGTCCCTGTGGTGAATGCTTTTTAAAGCAGCAGCGTCTCGACGCGGTGGGCGTGCACCATGTTTTCGCAGGGCGACCAGGCGAAGACGGTGAAGCGGCCGTCCTGCGAGGCGACGAGGGCGATGGTGTCGCGCTGGTCTTGCGTGAACTGTGCGGCGGAGAGGTGGCGCGTGCCGCCGAGTTCGGCCGGGTCTACGACCGCGGGTTCGGAGCCCGCGACCGGCTCGGTCACGATGACGCGCTCGACCTCCGAGCCGCTGCGGCTCTGGACGATCTTCGCGCCGAAGGCGAGCAGTTCCGAGCGGTCGTTGAGGACGGCCGCGCCGTCGACGGCCGTCAGGCCCGCGACCGCCTCCACGGCCCTGCGCAGAGTCTCCTGCCACTCCGGGTCGTCGCCCTCCGCCTCGCAGCGCGCCAGCACCTCCCTCAATTCGGGGAAGGCCGGCTCCAACGTGTAGGCAGCGTTCCAGAGGATCGACTCGCGCCAGGCGTCCGAGCCGGCGGGCACGACCAGCAGCGTCCCGCCGCGCGCGTGCGCGCGCATCGAGACGGCGAGCTGCACCAGCACGTCCACGTGGTCTGACTGCGCGCTCGCCGTGCCGAAGCCGAGGAGCGAAGTGACCATGCCGGGGCAGTCGGGCTGCGACGCCCCGCCCTCGTCCACGACCTTCACCTCCTCGCCGTGGAGCACGACGACGTTGGCGAACTTGCTCGGGTCTCGGCCGCGCCGGTACTTGACCACGAGCAGGCCGGGCTCGACGACTTCGAGCACGAAGCAGAGGCGCGGGATGGCGCGCGTCGTGCCCCAGACGCAGAACTCTCCGCCCTCGCCGCAGCGCCAGACGCCGAGGTGTATGCCGGGGCGCTCGACCGCGGGCGCGAGCCGCGCCAGGGCCGTCGCCGTGAGCGGGAGCGGGCGCGCGAACTTGAGGGAGGGGTCGGCCTGCTCGGGCGGGAGGTAGGCGAGCGAAATCTTCGGCGCGTAGCCCTCCTCGCGGCGCAGGGAGGCCCAGAAGGCAGCGTCGATGACGGCCTCGACCGTGGCGGCGTCGGGCACGGGCGCGAGGTTGCGCTTGGCGGCCGCGAGCGCCGCCTCCGCGAGTCGCGCGAAGCGCGCTTCGACCCTCCCGGCCACCTTGCGCGCCGCCGGGTAGGCCGGCCCTTTCAATGTCGGGACGCCGGTGCTCACCTGCGGCCTCACTTCACGTCGAGCAGCTCGATGTCGAAGACGAGCGTCGAGTTGGGGGGGATGTCGGGGGGCTTCCCCTGCGGGCCGTAGCCGAGCGCGGGCGGGACGACGAGCCGGCGCCGGCCGCCGACCTTCATCGTCGAGACGCCCTCTTCCCAGCCCGGAATCATCGGCTGCCGCTTGAAGACGAACGACATCGGCTGGCCCCTGTCGCGCGAGCTGTCGAACTTCGTCCCGTTCAGGAGCGTGCCCGTGTAGTGGACGACCGCCGTCCGCCCGGGGCTCGGGCTCTCGCCCGTGCCGACAGTGATGTCCGTGTACTTGAGGCCCGAGGGCGTAGTCACCTCCGCGCCCGCGCGGCCGGGCAAGCCCGGCACGAAGAGGTAGGCGAGGGCGGCCGCGGCGAGCGCGACGATGACGACGATTGCGATGAGGCGCGTGCGCCTCTGCTTCGAATGGCGCTGCGCCCTGTTCTCCTGCGCGCCGAAACTCGCGCGGCTCGTGTGTGACCTCCTGGGTGTGCGCCGCTTACGACTCTGAGGCAAGTGGAATGTCTCCTGTGTCCGGGGGTTCGTTCCGTCGGGTGCGGCGGACGCGGAGAGCGTGCGCCGCTTGCGGCCGTAGCATAAGCGAAACCCGCGTCAGCCTCAACCGCCGGGCCAGGGCTCCTTCGTGTCCCAGAAGGTCGGCCCGGCCGGGCGCCGCTCGCGCTCGACGGCGAGGGCGACGAATCCCATCGTGTAGCGCGCGTTCACTTCGAGCAGAGGGTGCAGGCCGCCCGCGTGTTCGAGCGCGTCGAAGCCCGCGGGGCCTGCGTAGCCCTCGGCGCGGAGTCTCTCGCAGACGACCGCGCCCGTCTCTGCCAGCTCCTTCATGCGTCCGGGTTCGGGCGGGCGCCCGAGCACGTAGCCCGTGCCCGTCCCCGCGCCGTTCGTCCGGAGGTCGCTCACGCCGAGCAGGCGGTGCGCGCCGTCTTCCGCGACTTCGACGACGACGCCGTACTCGCGCTTTACTTCGAGCCACGGTTGGAAGACGAGAGGCTCGCCGCGCGCGAGCCGCTTCAGTGCCCACGTCGCCTGCGGCCCTTTGACCCGCGGCCCGCGCCCCAGCACGCGCTCGCGCGCGGCGAAGCCGTAGGGACTTTTAACGACCCACTTGTCCTCCGCGCCGGGGCGTGCGCGCGCCGCGGCCTCGTTCAACTCTTCGGCCGTCCGGACGACGCGCGCGCCGTGAAGCGCCCAGCCCAACTCCTCTTCGAGCGCGTGGCTCCAGAGCTTCGAGTTGACGCGCGCCACCAGCTCGAAGTCCGGAGGTCTTACGTCCGCACCCACGACCTCGCCCTGCTCCGCGGCCGAACGCGTCCAGCCCCACGGCGTGAAGAGGCGTCCCGCTTGAGGCTTGCGGCCCCGCGCGGCCGCGTCCGGCGAGACCAGCTCCACCTCGCGCCGGCGAGCCTCGTCCATGAGAGCACGCGTCCACGGCACCCCGTAGAGCAGCGCGTCGCCGGGGCGCGCGAGGCGCAGCAGGTGCGGGGCGAGCCGGCGGTTGAGCAGCTCGAAGGCCTGCGCGCGGCGGTAAGGTCGCGCGTGCGCGTCGTGCGCCAGCTCGACCTCGAAGTCCGCGTTCATGTGCCACAGCCTGCTTTTCACTTCCGTTAGGTTTAGTATACAGGCACGATGCGCGTGTGGAGGATCGAGGTCGAGTACGAGGGGACGCGCTACGCGGGCTGGCAGTCGCAGCCGCACGCGCGCACGGTGCAGGGCGAGCTGTCGAAAGTCGCCGAGCAGGTCTTGAGTGCGCGCGTGGAGGTCGGCGGCTCGGGCCGGACGGACGCGGGCGTCCACGCCCTGCGGCAGGTCGCGCACCTGAAGGCGAACCCGAAAGGGCGCGCGCCCGACCCGGCGCAGTTGAAGGCGGGCCTGAACAAACTCCTGCCGCACGACATCAACGTCCTGCGCGTGGCGAACGCGCAGCCCGACTTTCACGCGCGGCACGACGCCGTCGCGCGCTACTACGTCTATCAGATCGCGCAGCGGCGGACGGCCTTCGGCAAGCCCTTCGTCTGGTGGGTGCGGGACAGGCTGGACGTGAGGTCGATGAGTGCCGCGTGCGGCCTCGTCGTCGGCCGGCACGACTTCAGCTCCTTCTGCGAGAGTCCTTCGGAGCAGCGCTCGACGCTGGTCGAGGTGGGGCGCGCGGAGCTGAAGGCGGAGGGCGGGCTCGTCCTCTTCCGCATCGGCGCGAGCCACTTCCTCTGGAAGATGGTGCGCAGAATCGTGGGGGCGCTCGTCGAGGTCGGGCGCGGGAGCGTCTCGGCGGAGGAGTTCGGCGGGATGTTGGAAAGATACTCCAACGCGCCGGCCGCCTGGACGGCGCCGCCGTCGGGACTCTTCCTCGAACGCGTCCTCTACGAAGGCGAAGCGCCGCCGGGGCCTCCGCGCGCGCCCTTCCCCCTGTCGGCGGAATGAGCGGCGCTACTTCTGTCGCTTGAAGTAGAGGCAGGTGACGGTGCCGTCCTGCGTCGCGGCCGTCAGCTCCCAGCCTTCGTCGCCGAGTATGTTGAGGCCGGAGGCACCGTTGTGGGAACAGGTCGCCTGGTACTCCCAGCGCGTCCGCGCCTTCTGCGCCTGGCGCGCGAACCCGACCACACACAGAAGCGAGACGAGCAGCATCGCGGCGAGCATGATTCTGTTTCTCATGCCCCGCAGCATAAGAGAGCGGCGCGCGCCGCGTAAAGTAAAAGTATTTCACCACAGAGACACAGAGACACAGCTAAAAGCATCAAGCTGTGTTCTTAGCTGTGTCTCTGTGTCTCTGTGGTGAAAATCGTCTTCGGCACTCCGCCGGTTGAATCCTTCCCCGCGGGCGGATAAGATGCCGCGCCGTTCCCAAGATTCATAGAGCAGGAGGCCGTCACGCTTATGTCCGCGCAGACCCCGTCACCTTCCCCCGAACACTTCTTCGAGGCCGCGACCTCTTACCAGCGCTCGGCCGCGCTCAAGGCCGCCGTCGAGCTGGAACTCTTCACCGCCGTCGGCGAAGGCAGCCGCGACGCGCGCTCCATCGCCGAGCGCTGCCGGGCCTCGGAGCGCGGCGTGCGCATCCTTGCAGACTTCCTCGTCATCCACGGCTTCCTGACGAAAGACGAGGGCGGCTACGCTCTGACGCAGGACTCGGCCTTCTTCCTCGACCGGCGCTCGCCGGCCTACATGGGCGGCACGCTCGAGTTCCTGCTCGCGCCCTCGCTCCTCAAGGGCTTCGAAGACCTCGCGGGCGCGGTGCGCCAGGGCGGCACGGTCTTCGACGACGGCGGGACGGTCTCGGTCGAGAACCCCGTCTGGGTGAAGTTCGCGCGCGCGATGGCGCCGATGGCCGCGCCGGCTGCGGGGCAGTTGCCGCCGCTCGTCGGCGCGCAGACGGAAGGGAAGTTCAAGGTGCTCGACATCGCCGCCGGCCACGGGCTTTACGGGCTGGCGTTCGCGCGGCACAACCCCGAGGCGGAGGTCGTCGCACTCGACTGGCCGGCCGTGCTCGAAGTGGCGAAGGAGAACGCGAAGAAGGTCGGCGCCGAAGGGCGCTACTCGACGATTGAGGGCGACGCCTTCGGCGCGGAGTTCGGCGGGGGCTACGACGTGGTGCTCCTGACGAACTTCCTGCACCACTTCGACCCGCCGACCTGCGAGCAGCTCCTGCGCAAAGTCCGCGCGTCCCTGAACGAAGGCGGCGCGGCCGTCACGCTCGAATTCGTGCCGAACGAAGACCGCGTGACGCCGCCGCTCTCGGCCGCCTTCTCCCTGACAATGCTCGCCGGCACGCCCGGCGGGGACGCCTACACCTACCCCGAACTCGAACGCATGTTCGCGAACGCGGGCTTCTCAAGCAGCGAGGCGCACCAACTCCAGGCCTCGCCGCAGCAGGCGATTGTCTCTCGGAAAGGATGAAGGATGAAGGCGGAAGGATGAAGGGGTAGCAACCGCATTAACTTCATCCTTCATCCTTCCTACTTCATCCTCTCCATTGACCCTTTCCGTCCGCCCTTTGCGCGTTAACAGTCGGGCGCAAATTCTCGCCCGAACATTTTCAAGGACGGAAAAACGGATGAGGTTCTTAACGCTCGCACTGCTCTCTCTGCTGCTCCTGACGCCCTTCACCTCGGCCGCCGCGCAGTCGCCGGTGCTCGTCGAGGGCGCGCCGCCGCTGACCGAGGCGACCGTGGACGACGTGGCACAGTTCTTCGGCTGGCTCTTCGAGACGCGCTTCACGCCCGCGCAGCGCGCCGAGCTGGAGCGCGTCCTCGTCGCGACGTGGCGCGCGAACGACCGCAAGGAGATCGAGGCGGCCCAGCAGTTCGGCGCGCTCAACGTCCAGCTCCTGACGGTCTCGAAGGAGAAGCACGCGGAGCTGCGCGCGGCCGTGCTGCCCGACGTGCTGAAGAGCGCGCGCTCGGAGGGGACGGACTTCGCGCGCCTGCTCCTCGGCGTCTACGAGGCTCGCGGTGGCAAAGTCGAAGCGGCGCGGCAGGCCGAGGCGGGGCCGGGGGCCGAGACCACGTCGGGTGAGGGCGGCTCGACGCTCGTCGGCTCGTGGCGTGCGTCGGAGCTGGGGATGACCAGCTACCAGAACACCATCACCGGCGCGTCGCGGCCGGGGCGCGGGCTGACGACGCAATACAAGTTCCTGCCGGGCGGCCGCTTCGAGTACAACGGCTACATGGAGACGACGATGTACAACTGCACGACGACGCTCTTCAACCCGGTCGCCGGCACCTACACCGTCGAGGGCAACCGCCTGAACATCTTCCCCAAGACGAGCAAGTGGCAGCAGACCAACAACTGCGCTTCGAGCATGAACAAGACGCAGCCGGGCAAGCTCGACCCGGAGACTTATACTTTCCGCTTCACCACCGAGCAGGGGACGCGGCGGCTGTGCCTGACCTCTGCGAAGGGCAACGAAGTCTGCTACCGCGCGGAGTAGAACTACGAAGGATTTAACCACAGAGACACAGAGACACAGCTTGCAGACTTATTGCTGCAAGCTGTGTCTCTGTGTCTCTGTGGTTAAATAACTTCTGATTAACTCGCATGTACGGAGGCGAAGGACGTGAGCCATCGCAAACTACATAACGTAATCCTCCTCGCGCTGCTCTTCACCGCGGCGGCACGTGCGCAGGAGCCGACGAAGACGGTCAAGACTTTCAAGCTCGGCGAGACGAGCGTCAACGTGAACGTCTACGAGCGCGCGGGCGCGGCCGTGACGCTGTTCGCGCCGCACCACAACGAGCAGGGCGCGCTCAAGGCCGCGCGCGAGGCCATCGCCGCGCGCGGCGGGCGCTTCGTCGAGGTGGAGTCCTTCGACGAGGCGGGCGCCCCCGCGCGCCGCCTGCGCTTCCGCGTCGGCGGCAAGGCCTACAGCGTCGACCCGAACCGCATCTACACGCCCAACGGCCGCAAGTGCCTCAACCTCCCTGCGGACGCCGAGGCCGCCGTCAAAGCCTTCGCCGACGAGCTGCTCAACCTGCTCTTCGCGCCCGGCGGCACCTCCCTGCGCGCAGGCGAGACGCTCTTCGTCGCCGTCCACAACAACAGCGACGTGGAGAAGAGCCCGGCCGCTGAGCGCGACTCCGACCTGTCGGCCGTCGCCTTCGTCAAACCCCTCCGGTCGCGCACGACCTTCCGCGGCGCGTTCGAGGAGTCGGCCGCGGGCGTCTACCTCTCGAACACCGAGGACGACGAGGACAACTTCATCATCGTCACCGACCCCCGCCTGCTCGGCCCCCTCGCCGCGCGCGGCTTCAACGTCATCGTGCAGAAGCCCGCAGCGCAACTGCGCGTCCCCGGCTGCGCGGTGGACGACGGCTCGCTCTCCGTGCACGCCTCTTTCAACAACATCCCCTACGTCAACCTCGAAGTCGACATCAACGGCGGCGCCGCGCGCCAGCGGCAGATGCTCGAAGCCGTCTACGACCTCATAAAGACCAAACAGTAAAAGCAGGGCCAACATGGCCGGGTCAGAACCACCCGCGGTAGCGGGTGGCCCTTTGTTATTCGGATGTACCGATTAGCAAAGGGCCACCCGCTACCGCGGGTGGTTCTGACCTTTTTTGCTGATCCGTTTCCCCTTCGGCGCACGCGTTATGGATGAGGCCGCCGGGGAAGTCGCCGCCGGCGGCGGAGGTTGAAAGGTCATGAGAGCAGCGTTCAGCAGAAGGGCCACGGCACTCGTCCTGTTCAAAGTCGCGCTCGCGACTTTGCTGGTGATGCTCGTGGGCGTTCGCGCTCTCGCGGCCGAAGGCGGCGACGAAGGCCAGGCCCCTAATCCGAAACCCTCGCGGGGGACTACAACGAACATGAAGGTTGCCAACTTCGACGAGGCGCTCTCGACGGCGCTCGCGCGGCGCGGCGGGGCGGCGCGCGTGACGTGCGACGGGCGCGACCCCGTGGCGCGCCGCATCCTGAACGAGTACGGCGCGGTCTTCTTCGCCGCGGGCGGGGCGACGCCGCCGCCCGTCTGCATCTTCGGCGGCGCCGAGGAGGTCGACTCCTTCCAGCGCGCCGCTAAGGTCTCCGCGCAAGAGATGGGCGGGGCCGTCATCGAATTGCAGCCGGCCGCGATGCGCGCCCTGCTCGCGGCGCGCGCTGAGGCGCAGGTCGAGGGACTCGACATCACGCCGCGCGACGGCTCTGAGTCCGCGCGCCGCGGCTACGCGGACACGGTTCGGCTCTGGAACTCGCGCCTGCTGCCCGCGCTCGAATACTGGCGCGGGCAAGGGCGGCTGACCGGCGAGGAGGCCGAGCGCGTCCGCCGGCTGCCCGTGCGCGAGCAGGTCGGCGCGGTGCTCGAACTCGAACGCGCGGGCGTCTACTTCAGCAAAGACTTTTCGAAGTCGATCCTCTACTCTGTGGCCGCGCCCGGCGCTTCTCAGCATCTCTCGCTGCTCGCCTTCGACGCGGCCGAGTACGCGGACGCGCGCGTCCGCCAGGTGCTCGCGCGCCACGGCTGGTTCCGCACGGTGCGCAACGACTGCCCGCACTTCACCTACCTCGGCCTCCCCGAGAGCCGCCTGCCCGCGCACGGCCTGAAGCGCATCGACACGCGCGACGGAGAGTTCTGGGTGCCGAACAGCGTCGACGCCGACACGACGCCGGAGCTAGCACGGAAAGCGTGGTAGGATTCACCGCCCGGCGCGCTTCACCACGCGCGCACGGCCCGGCCTCGTATGAAGAATCCTCCTCCGTCGGGGGGCCGCGCGGCGGCCCTTCTGTTATGTCTGTCTTCAGTCCTCGCGCTCGCCGCCTGCGCGGGTGCGTGGAAGGACGGGGCGGGCGGCGCGCACGGCCCCGCGGCCTCGCCGGCGAACGCTACCCCGACGCCGCAGGCGGGCGCCGGCCCGGGCGGCGAGTTCCTTCAGCGCACGGTCGAAGTGGCGGGCAGGCGCTACGGCTACCAACTCTACAACCCCGCCGGCACTCAGCCGGGAGAGAAGCGCCCCGTCCTGCTCTTCCTTCACGGCACGGGCGAGGGGTTCCTGCCGGCCCCGCGCAAGGAGGGTGAGGTCGGACTCGCGCCCGAGGTCATGCGCGAGCAGATACGCGCGCCCTTCGTCGCCGTCTTCCCGCACTGCCCCGACTGCCACCAGTGGACGAACGCGGGCGGGGAGGCGCTGGCGCTGGCCGCGCTCGACGCCGCGGTCGCGGAGTTCGGCGGCGACCCCGAGCGGCTCTACCTGACGGGCGTCTCGATGGGCGGCATCGGCGCGTGGCACCTCGCCTCGCGCCACCCGAACAAGTTCGCGGCCGTGGTCGTCGTCTCCGGCCGGAGCCCTTCGGAGGGAAGGTCGAAAGACCCGTACGGCGAGGTGGCGCGCGCCATCGGGCGGACGCCGGTCTGGGTCTTCCACGGCGCGGAGGACGCGGTCGTGCCGACGCGCAAGGGGCGACTGATGCGCGACGCGCTGGAGCGCGCGGGCGCCGTCTACACCTACACGGAGTACCCGGGCGTCGGACACAACGCCTGGGAGCGCGCCTACGCCGAACGCGAAATGTGGGACTGGCTGGCGCGGCAGCGGCTGGGCCGGAAGGACTAAACCGGAGAGGCCGGGAAGCCCCCGTGTCGCTGCGGGCGGCCACACATTCGTTATACACTCGTCGCGTGCACGATGAACGTCGGACGGCAGGGGATGTGACGGGGGACGACTCCGCGGCGGCGGAGCCGCGTCTGATCCGCGGCGTGGGGCTGGCGGGCGCGACGACGCTGAACATGATCGACATGATCGGCGTCGGGCCTTTCATCACTCTGCCGCTCATCGTGGCGGCGATGGGCGGGCCGCAGGCGATGGTCGGCTGGGTGCTGGGCGCGGTGCTCGCCGTCTGCGACGGGCTGGTCTGGGCCGAGCTGGGCGCGGCGATGCCGGGCACGGGCGGGACGTACCGCTACCTCGGAGAGATTTACGGGCGCGGCCGTCTCGGGCACCTGATGTCTTTCCTCTTCATCTGGCAGTTGACGTTCAGCGCGCCGCTCTCCATCGCCTCGGGCTGCATCGGGTTCGCGATGTACGCGGCCTACGCCTTCCCTTCGCTCGACGTGACTTGGGCTGCGCGCACGCTCCACGTCCCCCTCCCCGTGCTCGGAGACATCAACCTGAGCGTGACGTTGACGGCGGGCACGCTCGTCGCCGTGGGGACTGTCGCGGTCGCGGTCGCCCTGCTCTACCGCAAGATCACGATCATCGAGCGGCTCTCGAACCTGCTCTGGCTCGGCGTGATGCTGACCATCGTGTGGATCGTCGCGTCGGGGCTCTGGCACTTCGACCCGGCGCTCGCGTTCGACCTCCCCGAAGGCGCCTTCACGCTCCGGCCCGAGTTCTTTTACGGCCTGGGCTCGGCGCTGCTCATCGCGGTCTACGACTACTGGGGCTACTACAACGTCTGCTTCCTCGGCGGGGAGGTGCGCGAGCCCCACCGCAACATCCCGCGCGCCGTGCTGCTGTCGATAGCGCTCGTGGCGCTCATCTACATCGTGATGAACATCTCGGTGCTCGGCGTCATCCCGTGGCGCGAGTTCGAGGCGACGGCCAACAGCGACGCGCGGCGCTACGTCATCTCTTCGTTCATGGAGCGGCTCTACGGGCGCGGGGCGGGGCTGGTGGCGACGGCGCTCATCATGTGGACGGCGTTCGCGTCCGTCTTCTCTCTGCTCCTGGGCTACTCGCGCGTGCCCTTCGCGGCCGCGTCGGACGGGAACTACTTCCGCGTCTTCGCGCGCGTGCACGAGCGCCACCGCTTCCCGTACGTCTCCCTGCTCGTGCTCGGGGGCCTGGCCGCGGCCTTCTGCTTTTTCAGGCTGGCCGACGTCATCGCGGCGCTCGTCTGCATCCGCATCATCGTGCAGTTCCTGGCGCAGACGGTGGGCGTCATCGTGCTGCGCGTGCGCCGGCCCGACCTGCCGCGGCCGTTCCGCATGTGGCTCTACCCCCTGCCGGCGGTGCTGGCGTTCGCGGGGTTCGTCTACGTGCTCTTTATGCGGCCGCACTTTCAGAAGGAGATGCGTCTGGCCTTCTTGCTCATCGCGGCCGGCATCATCGTCTATCTCGTCAGGGCGAAGGCGCGCGGCGAATGGCCATTCGGGAATAAAGACAGTTCACCACAGAGACACAGAGGCACAGCTTCTTGAGTCATCCTCTTCAAGCTGTGCCTCTGTGTCTCTGTGGTTGAATTCACCGTTTTTATTGAGGAGGGATGCTTTGAAGAGGAGTTGGTTGCAGGCGACGAATCTTTTGTTGGCGGCGGCGCTGCTGGCCGCCTCGTTCGTGCCGAGCGTGCGCGCGGACGAAGGCATGTGGACGTTCGACAACCCGCCGCTCAAGCTCTGGAAGGAGCGCTACGGCTTCGAGCCTTCGTCGGCGTGGCTCGAACGCCTGCGGCTCGCGTCCGTGCGTTTGGCCGACGTCGGGACGACGACGGGCGGCGGGAGCGGCTCGTTCGTCTCGGCCGAAGGACTCGTCGCGACGAACCAGCACGTCGGCGCGGGCCAACTGGCGAAGCTCTCGACGCCCGAGCGCGACCTCGTCAAGAACGGTTTCTACGCCCGCACGCGCGCCGAAGAGTTGAAGTGTCCCGACTACGAGGTGAGCGTCCTCGTCTCCTTCGAGGACGTGACGGCGCGCGTGCAGGGCGCGGTGAAGAAGGGGGCGAGCACGGCCGAGGCGAACGCGCAGCGCCAGGCCGAGATCGCCGCCGTCGAAAAAGAGTCGGCGCAGAAGACGGGGGCGGGCGGTAACGTCGTCAAGCTCTACAGCGGCGGCGAGTACTGGCTCTACCGCTACAAGCGCTACACCGACGTGCGGCTCGTCTTCGCGCCCGAAGAGCAGGCCGCCTTCTTCGGCGGCGACTACGACAACTTCACCTACCCGCGCTACGCCCTCGACGTGACCTTCTTCCGCGTCTACGAGGACGGCCGGCCCGCGCGCACCGAGAATTTTCTGAAGTGGTCGAAGACGGGGCCGAAGGAGGGGGAGTTCGTCGTCGCCTCCGGCTACCCCGGCTCGACCGACCGCCTGTTGACCGTCGCGCAGCTCAAGTATCAGCGCGACGTCGGCAACCCTTTGCAGATGCGCGTGTGGAGTTCCCGCCGCGACGCGCTCGCCGCGTACGCCGCGCGCGGGCCGGAGCAGGCGCGGCGCGCGCAGTCGGCGAAGCGTTCTTTGGAGAACTCCATCAAGCGGCTCGTCGGCCAGCAGGAGGGCTTGAGCAATCCGCGCTCGTTCGCGCGCAAGGAGGCGGAGGAGAAGGCCCTGCGCGAGGCGGTCGCCTCCCGGCCCGAACTGCAACGCGAGTACGCGGGCGCCTGGTCTGAGATAGAGGCCGCCTACAAAGATTATCCCGCGATGGCGAAGCGCGCCGCGTTCACGACGCTCGCGCCGTCGCGCCTCGGCACCATCGCCTCGAACCTCGTCCGCCGCGCCGAAGAAGTCCGCAAGCCCGACGCGCAGCGCTACCCGGAGTTCCGCGAAGGTCGGCTCGCCTCGTTCGCGGCGAGCCTGCTCTCGCCCGCGCCCGTCTACGCGGACATGGAGGAGGCCGCGCTCGCCGCCTGGTTCAAGGAGGCGCGCGACGCGCTCGGCGCGGACGACCCGTTCGTGCGCGCCGCGCTCGCGGGCGCGACTCCCGAGGAGGCCGCGCGCAAGTTGATCGCGGGGACGAAGCTCGCCGACGTGAGCGCCCGCCGCGCGCTCCTCGAGGGCGGCGCGGAGGCGATAGCGAAGTCCGAAGACCCGCTCGTCGTCCTGGCCCGAAACATCGAGCCCGTCTACAGAGAGCTGCGCGCTTGGGAGGAGGAGCACGTGAGGGGCGTCGAGGCCTCGGCCGGCCAGCGCATCGCGCTCGCGCGCTTCGGCGCCTACGGCAAGTCCACGCCCCCGGACGCGACCTCGACGCTGCGCGTGACCTACGGGACGGTGAAGGGCTACGAAGAGGACACGACGCTCGTCCCCTTCAAGACGACCTTCTACGGCCTCTACGACCGCGCCGAGGGGTTCGAAGGCAAGCCGCCTTATGATTTGGTGCCTCGCTTCCGGGAAGGGAAGTCGAAGCTTGAGCTTTCGACGCCGCTCGACTTCGTCTACACGGCCGACACCATCGGCGGCATGTCCGGCAGCCCCGTCGTCAACCGAGACGCCGAGGTCGTCGGCCTCAACTTCGACAGCAACATCCAGAAGCTGCCGAACCGCTACTGGTACGTTGACGAGGCGGAAGGCGGCCGCGCCGTCGCCGTCCACTCCGCGGGCATCCTCGAAGCGCTCCGCCAACTCTACGACGCCGGCCCCCTCGTCGAAGAGCTGACGCGGCCGTAAAAGGATTTCACCACAGAGACACAGAGACACGGCCTGTTGAGGAATATCTCAACAGGCCGTGTCTCTGTGTCTCTGTGGTTAATTCGTCTTAGAACTTCTTCGCGGCGGCGTCGCTCCAGGCGGCGACGACGGCCGTGGCCTCGGTGGTGCCGGTGTTCTCAAGCTTCAGTTTCCATGTCCCGGCCGCGACGTTCTTATCGACGAAGATGGTGCGGAAGAAGCCGCGCGACTCCGGCGAGCCGGCGAGGCTCTGGCCGCGCGCGGTGCCTTTGTCGTCGGCGAGCGCGGCCGAGACGAGCGCGTCGGCCATGAAGGTGACGCCGAAGTTCGCGGCCCCGGCCGCGACGGGAATCTCGACCTCCAGAACCTGCTTCGGCGCGAGCTTCACCTCCTTTGCGAACGACGGGCGGAACTCTTCGCCCGTCCCGTCGAAGGGGGAGGCGGGCGCGTGGTATGAAGCGTTCAGGAAGAGAGGCGTCGCGTCGCTGCGCCCGCTCCGGCCCGTCTGCGGCGCCTCGGGGTTGTGGTCGCCGTGCGGGCCGACGGCGAGGCGCGGCTTGACGAAGCCGGAGAAGTCGGCCGTGCCGGTCAGGTCTGTGTGGACGCTGTTCGAGAGCGCGTGGTCTCGAATCGTCCAGAAGGCCGACTCGACCGGCACCACGCCGTCGTTCGGCGTCACGGTCTTGCACATGACGGGCAGGGGGTTGCCGGCCAGCACCGAGAACTTCACGCCCTTGCGGTTCGTCACCACGCGGTTGAACTCGGCGACGACCGAGGGCTTGAGCTGGCGGACGGCCTCGACCGTTTTGCCCAGGACTTCGAACGTCGAGTTCATCACGTCGGCGCAGGGGCTGCCCATGTTCGGCGTGCCGAGCATGACGAGGTGCGAAACCTGCGGCCGGCCGTCGGGGCTGGGCGGCATGAAGTGGTGTATGTAGTGGCGCGTAATCAACCCGCCCATTGAATGAGCGACCACATCGACGTGCCACGCGTTACGGTCTTCCTGCGCGTAGCGGATGTACTTGCCGACCTGCTGCGAGTTCTCGAAGATGCCGTTGGTCGGGCTCGTCGAGAGGAACTCGCCGCCGGTGTTCAAGACGCCCCTGTCCGCGTGCTCGCCGACGGGGAAGGCCTTCCAGTCGTAGCTGTGCGTCGTCGTCAGGATGTTCTGCCAACTCTCCCACGCGCGCCAGTTGCTCCAGAGGCCGTGGACGAGCACGACGGGCTTGGGCGCGACCTTCAAATTCTTCGTCAGCTCGTCCGTCTTCCGGCCGCTCTCTTCGAGCTCGGCCTTGATGCGCTGCACGAGTCGGGGCCGCCCGTCGTCGTACCAGGCGTAGCCCGAAGAGTCCCAGACCATCTCGACCTCTTTCTCCTCGCCCGGCCCGACGCTGACCGAGACGACTTTGTCTTCGAGCGGCGCGTCGGGGCGCGCGCCGTCCCACTTGTCGCCCTTGTAGGTTTCTTTAAAGCGCACGTCGGCCGACTTCGTCTCGCCCGAGAGGTTCAAGACCTTCGCCTTAATCTTGACGAGGTTGCCGTCGATTGTCCCCGCCTGCTCGACGATCTCCTGCCAGTCTTCGAAGTTCGGGAAGCGCGGGTGCTCGAACTTCAAATCGATCAGACGCAGAGGCGCGCCGCACCGCTGCAGGTTCCAGGTGATCGTCTCCGTCACGTTCTGCCACGTGTGCGTGTAGCTGCCGCTCAGGCGGTTGGGTTCCGCCGGGTCGAGGCGGTGCGAGCCGTCGGACGTTAAGGAGTTGCCGTCGACGGTCGTCTCCGTCGGCGGGAGCGTCAGGGTCTTGCCCTCCTTCGGCGCGCACTGGCCGCTGAAGGAGGAGGTCTGCTCGCCGGTCGTCGTGCCTTTGATCTGCGGGACGGCGACGCTGACGGTGTAGGTGCCGTCCGTGTTGACGCCGACCGAGACGTTCGCTTCGAGGCCGCTGGCTGCCGAGTGCGTCTCGGTCTTCGAGGTGAACTTGCCCGACATCTCCTGCCACGTCTTGCCGCGGTCGCAGGAGTTGCGCTCGCGCGCGGTGTTCGTCTCGACGGAGGAGAAGTCGTGCCGGACGCTGGCGCGGCCCGCGCTCGAGCCGTTGCGCTCGGGCGCTTCGAGGACGGCGACCGTCGCGCGGTAGTCGTACCGCATCTCCCAGTTCCGCACGTCCTCGCCGCGGCCGGAGACGCGCGGGACGGTCTTGTTGTCCGTCTGCGATTGCGTCCGCGAATAACTGACGACGCCCGTCCAGGCGCCCGTGCAGGCGGCGGCCCTCTTCGTCTGCGCGGCGGCGCGGCGGGTCTGCGCCGGGACGGCCGCGGCCGTCAGGCAGAGGAGAAGGGCGGCGGATAAGAGCTGTCTGAAACTGCGTGGCAACACGGGCTGGCCTCCTTGTCTGGTCAACGTCCTGTACAAAAGGCCGGAGAGACTCCGGCCTCAGACGTTAACGCGGAAAAGGGGCGCCCGCGGTATCAGCAGGTGGCAGGTCGCTGGAGGGTCTTTCACCACAGAGACACAGAGGCACAGCCTGTTGAGCTATTGGCCCCAGGCCGTGCCTCTGTGTCTCTGTGGTGAATTTGTTAGTTGAAGGCCGTCACGCCGGCCATGTCGTCGTCGGTCTCCTCCTCCTGCCGCGCGAGGTGCTGGCGGCGGAGCTGTTCGACGAGGCGGGCGAGGTCTGTGAGCTGTTCGTCGGAGAGGTCTTGGAAGACGACGCCGAAGCCGACGCGCTCCATGTGGTACTTGACCCGGCCGGCGAGGCGCAGCCAGCAGTTCGCGGGCGTCCAGACGCGCAGGTGGAGGTGCTGACCTTCGATGACGATGGCCTTCGTCTTCACGAAGCACTCCTTGGGGCCGATGCTCGTGATGGTGCCGCTGCGCGGCGTGTCGGGCGTCGGCCCGAAGGCGCAAGAGAGTTCGGAGAGGAAGCGCGTCTTTTTGCTCGCGTCGTTCATGGCTGTGTGGCCCTTCGGTTCTTTCAGTCGGCGGAGACGTAGCGGACGGTCTTGACGTTCGTGTTGGGGACGGGCGGCGCGGGCGGCTCCTCGGGCATGTGCACCTTCCGCACCTTCTCGTTGGTCTCGACGATGATCTTCTCGGCGTCGGCCGGGCTCGACGGCCTGGAGAAGTAGTAGCCCTGCCCGTATTCGCACTTGAGGTCGCGCAGGATTTTAAGCTGGTCTTTGGTCTCGACGCCCTCGGCCACCACGTCCATCCCCAAGACCTGCGCGAGCATGATGATGGTGCGGACGATCTCGACGTTCTCCGGGTTGTTCGCCATGCGGGTGACGAAGGAGCGGTCGATCTTCAAAGTATCAATCGGGAAGCGGTGCAGGTAGCTCAAGGAGGAGTAGCCCGTCCCGAAGTCGTCGATGGCGAGCTGCACGCCGAGGTCGCGCAGGTGGCGCAGCATCTCGGTCGCCGTGTCGATGTTCTCCATCACGGCTCCCTCCGTGATTTCGAGCTTGAGCTGGCGCGGGTTGAGGCCCGTCTTCCGGAGCACGCCGTCCACCTGCGCCATCAGCAGCGTGTGGTTGAACTGCTTGGCCGAGAGGTTGACGCTCATGAAGAAGGGCGAGGCCTGCGGGAACTTCTCCTGCCACTCGTGCATCTGGCGGCAGGCCTCTTCCAGAGCCCACTCGCCGAGCTGGATGATCTGCCCCGTCTCCTCCGCGACCGGGATGAAGTCGAGCGGCGAGACGAGGCCGCGCTCCGGGTGGTGCCAGCGGATGAGCGCCTCGAAGCCGCAGAGCTTGAAGTTGTCGAGCGAGACGATGGGCTGGTAGAGCAGGAAGAACTGCTCCTTGTCCAGGGCCTTCCTCAAATCGGTCTCGATCTGTAAGAGGTTGACGGCCGACGCGTGCATGCTGTGGTCGAAGACGACGTGGCGCGCCTTGCCCAAAGACTTCGCGCGGTACATCGCCGTGTCGGCGTCGCGCAGGATGTCTTCGGGGTCGGAGTAGAAGCTGGTGCCGACGGCCACGCCGATGCTCATCGTCGTGAAGACCTCGCGGCCCGAGAGAGTGATGGCGGCCGAGACCTCCTGCTGGATGCGCTCGGCCACGCCGCCGGCCTCGGCGTCGCTGGCGAGGTCGTCGAGCAGGATGGTGAACTCGTCGCCGCCGACGCGCGCGACGGTGTCGCCCTGCCGGAGACAACTTTCCAAACGCCTGGCCACTTCGACGAGCAGCTGGTCGCCGGTGACGTGGCCCAGAGAGTCGTTGATGACCTTGAAGCGGTCGAGGTCGCAGAAGAGGACGGCGAAGCGGCGCGTGGGCACGCGCTTGGCGCGCGCGATGGTGAGCTTGACGTGGTCGGCGAAGAGCGCGCGGTTCGGCAGGCCGGTCAGGGGGTCGTGGAAGGCGTCGTGGCGCAGCTGCTCCTCGGACTGCTTGCGCTCGGTGATGTCCTGCAGCTGGAGGATGAGGTACGTCTCGTCGTCGCGCGCGTCCGTGAAGCGCGCCACGTTCCAGAGCGCCCAGACCTGCTCGCCGCCGCGCCGCTGGTGCCGCACCTCCATCTGGAGGAAGTCCGACTTGCGCTTGAGCATGCTCTTCAGGCCGGCGAGCGCCGTGACGAGGTCGTCCTTGTGCGTCACGGCCTTCAGGCTCGAATACATCAGCTCGGACTCGGCGTAGCCGAGGAAGTCGCAGAGCGAGCGGTTGACCCAGAGCAGGTTGCCCTTGGCCGAGAGCACCGCCATACCGATGGCCGCGTGCTCGAAGGCCACGCCGAAGGCGTGCGTGTTGGTGAAGAGCTCGCGCGAGCGGCTGGCCCACGCGCGCTCGGCGGAAGAGTTGCCGCGGTGCGCCTGGTAGAGCGCGTCCGCCGCGGCCGCCGCGGAGACCACCGCGAGGAAGGCGTCGAGCGCTAGACCTGCGGGCACCTGCGCGGCCAGCGTCGCGAAGGAGGAGGTGACGACGTAGGCCGTGAACGTCCACGCGAGCGCGTCGAGGAAGGCGCGCGGGACGGAGCGCGCCGCGCTGCCGCGCCCGTAGGCGGAGACCTGCGCCGAGACGAACGCCGACTGCATGAAAGAGAAGAGCAGCGCCGCGAAGGCCGCCGTGAACGCGGGCGCCTTCGGCGAGAGGAGTCCGAGCCAGTGCGCGCACCACCCCGTCAGAAGTGTCGCCACGGCCGCGGGCGCCGTGTCGTGCAAAAGCGTCGCGCCGCGGCGCGAGAGCCTGAGCGAAGAGACGAGGGCGGCGGCCGCCGCCAGCGGCACGGCCGCGCCGAAGCCGTACTGCATCGCCGCCAGCAGCACGAAGCCGGCCGAGGCGGGGACGGCCGTCGCCGCGTGCGGGACTTTGACGTAGACGCGCGTGCCGAGGGTCAGCGCGCAGAAGGCGAGCATGAGGTAGCGCCCGTCCCAGAGCAGGTGCGCAGAGTCCGGGAGTGAGACGGCAAGCGCGGCCGCACCCAGGAGGGCGGCCGCGAGCGCGTAGGCGCGTGCCGGGCGCTTCGTGTATGTCAGGATCATTTGAGGGGCATCCCTATTCTCTTCCGCGGCGAGGTGCTGGCGGGGTCTTTTCAAATGAAGGGCGAGGTGGAAGGAGTGCTGCTCTCCCGTTTCAAAGTCTCAGAACTCTCACGCGCCCGCGGGGACGTGCGGGGAGAGAAAATCACGGATTCTTAAGCAAGGCCCGTTCCTGTACGTCGACGCTCGCTCGGCCTTTCGGGGCGCGGCGGCGCGCGGGTTTGAGCGGTATGAGCGGAGCACCTTACGTCGGCCGAGTGACACGGTGACAAATCGCGTCAGCCCGCGGGTGACAAACGGCGTCACGGCGGCGCAGCGCGGCACCCCTGAGAGAGGCCGGGAGAGAAAATTCGGCCGCCGGCGCGCGTCGTGCGGGGCTAAGTAAAATTTTTTTTCGGGCGGGTTAGGGCATGGAAGTTGTAACCGTCAGCGTGGAAGTGTAGCCGCGCGAGTGCGCCTCGCAGCACTCGCGACCCATATTTGATTCTCCCTCAGAGAACTTTGGAGTTGCCATGACCCAAGACGACATGCCCGCCCCGGCCGTCGTGGACGAAGAGTTGGCCGTCATCGAAGTGGAAGCCGTCGAGGAGGCCACGCCCCTCGTCGAGTACGTGCCGCCTGCGTCCCCCCGCCCCGAGCCGAAACTCGCCAAACCGGCCCCCCCGGTTAAACCCTCGAAGCCTGCGGCGCCGCACAACTCCGCCGGGCCTGACCCGTTCGCGGTCGGCGTCCGCGTGCTGAAGATGGCCCCCGCGTGGCTGCTCTTCACGGCGGTCTGCTGCTCCGCGCTCGTCCTCCTGCTCGGCTGGGTGAGGTCGAGCGGCGAGGCGGAGGCCGTCACGCTGCCCGCCAAGCGTAACGACGCCCGCGCCGCCAAGCCAGCCCCCGCGGCCCCCGAGACGGCCGCGAAGACGGAGGCCGTCGCGCCCGTAAATCCTTCCGGCGACACGGCCGCCGGCCCGAAGACGACGGCCGCGAACGACGCGCCGCCCGCGGCCGTGGCGCAGGCGGAGACGCCCGCGGCGCCGCCCGCGCAGGCGCCTCAGCCTCAGCCGCCCGCCGCCCCGAAGGCGGATGAGAAGCCTCGGGTCGAGACGCCCGCGCAGGGAGCGGGCGAAGGGAAGTTCACCGCGCAGGTCGGCTCCTTCAACAGCCAGTCCGAGGCCAACGAGCGCGTCTCTACGCTGCGTGCGGCGGGGTTCGAGGCGCAAGTGGCCGCGGCCGAGCTGCCCGGGCGCGGCACCTGGTACAGGGTGCAGGTCGGGCGCTTCGCAGACCGCGACGGGGCTGCGCAGACGGTCGCAGCCCTGCGCGCGAAGGGCGCGGCCGCGGCCGCCCTCGTCGTCCCCGTGCAGAAGTAGGTAGAAGGCTTTCAGGGGTTCAGCACCCGAGGGTGGAGATGGCTACGGTTCTGCCACACCAGGTTTTGGGCGCCGCCGCCGCGTCGGACAGTAGGGCCTCCTCGCACTTCAAGATCGTGGAGAGCTACGCACGTTTCTTCGCGCGCCCCGAAGTGCGCCTGCGCTTCCTCAACAAGACGCTCGCGCTCCAGGCGGAGCGCAGCGCGCGGATGGAGGAGGCGCTCGGGCGCTGGGCAATGCTTCGGAAGTACGGCCTCTTCGAAAGGTTCCTGGACTTCTCGCTCTACACGCTGATCTTCCGCGAGGTCAGCCTGCTTCTGCCCGCGGACGCGGGCGGGAAGCACGGCCTGCTGGGGCTGTGCAAGCAGGCGCCGCTCTCTTCGCGAATCTTTTTCCGCTGCTACCAGCTCCGGCGCCCGCTCTACGTCGTTTCGGCCTTCGTCCTCCTGGCCTTCTGCTTCGCGGCTTACCGCGGCGCGGCGTGGACGGTGGCGCGCGCCAACGACTACCTCGCCGGCCGCTACAAGAGCGTCGAACGCATCTACGCCGGGGGCGACGAGAAGGTGGCGGCGGGGCTCTCGGAACACCTGCCTTCGTACCAGCCCGAGAAGGTCTGGCTGGTCGAGCAGGGGGCGGACTTCGAGCGCTACAGCAACGGCGCGCGCATCATCAACACCTTCGAGACCGCGAACCGCCCGCGCCGCTATCTCGTCTACAAGCCGGGCGGCACGGAGGCCGAAGGGCAGCCGCAGACGGCGCCCGTCGGCATCGTCTACCACACCTCAGAGAGCGTCCTGCTCCCGTTCGTCGCGGGCAACAGCGGCTCCATCGAGTTCCGCTCGAAGAACCTGCTCGCGTACGTCCGCGACAAGAAGTCTTACAACTACGTGATAGACCGTTTCGGCCAGATATACCGCGTCGTGCGCGACGAGGACGCCGCCTTTCACGCGGGGAACTCCGTCTGGTCGGACGGCCGCGCCGCTTACACGGGCCTGAACGAAAGCTTCCTCGGCGTCTGCTTCGAGACGAAGGCGGACGTGGCCGAGGGCGGCGAGCAGTTGACCGAGGCGCAGGTTCTGGCCGGCCGCCTCTTAACTCAAGTCCTGCGCAGCCGCTACCAGATCGACGACGCCAACTGCACGGTGCACGGGCTGGTCTCGGTCAACCCCTCGAACGGCCGCATCGCCTTCCACCACGACTGGGCGCGCAACTTCCCGTTCGAGGCGATGGGCCTTTCGGACAAGTACGCGGTCGCGCCGGCGTCCGTGGCGGAGCTGGGCTTCGGCTACGACCCGGAACTCGTCTCTCTGCTCGGCGGAAGGATGTGGCCGGGCGTGGCGGCGGGCGAGGAGGAGTTCGCGCGCCGCGCCGAGGGGCAGGGCACGAAGCCCGAAGAGCTGCGCGGGCGGATGCAGAAGGTCTACCGCGAGCGGATGGACGCGCAGCGCGCCGTGCTCCGCGCCGAGAAGCTTGAGGAGCGCGAGTCCTCGACGGCCGAGTCCAACGACCCCGAGTCCTGAAAGTCTCCCGACGAATTTTCTGGAAGTCGCCCGCGGCAGTTTCTGGAAATGGCTCTCCCCGGTTCCAGTAAAGGCACACGCCTTGCAAGCCTAACGTACGTCAACGGGCGGAACCGCCGCCCCCAGGTTCCGCCGACAGTCTGCTCCTGAAGACCGTCCACAAAATAAAAATTTTTAGACCCCACCGAGGAGATGAAAATGGAAGAGAAGACTCAGACCCCCACAGGCCCGAAGACGGAAGCGACCGAAGTGAAGACCGGCCCCGTCGGGCTCGACATCGGCACCAGCCGCATCGTCGTCGCCGACGGCCCCGACGGCGGGCGCACGCGCACGCAGCTCAACGCCTTCGTCCCCGTCCCCGTCTCCGAGATGGCCGAGAACATGCTCCGGCAGCGCGGGATGGTCTACGAGAAGAACTGCAAGAACCTCTACGTCTACGGCAACGACTCCGACTTCTTCGCCAGCTTCCTCGACACCGACGCGCGCCGCCCGATGAGCGAGGGCCTCATCAACCCGCGCGAGGAGCACAGCCAGCAGATGATTCAGCGCATCATCTCGATGATGGTGCCGCGCGCCAAGAAGAGCGACGTGCTCTGCTTCAGCGTCCCCGGCAAGGGCGACGGCGTGAGCGGCAACCTCGTCTACCACGAGGCCGTGCTCAAGACCTACCTCCAGTCGCTCGGCTACAACGCGAAGGCCATCAACGAGGGCCAGGCCGTCGTCTTCTCCGAGCTGCAGGACGAGAACTTCACCGGCATCGGCGTCTCTTTCGGCGGCGGGATGTGCAACGTCTCGGTCTCCTTCATGTCGATGCCGATGATCACCTTCAGCATCCCGCGCGGCGGCGACTACATCGACCGCAACGTCGCCGAGGTGATGGGCGAGAGCAACACGACGAAGGTGCGCCTCTTCAAGGAGGAGAAGCTCGACCTCTCGCGCCCGCCGAAGGACGAGATGACCGGCGCGCTCCACATCTTCTACGAGGACCTGATGCGCACGCTCATCGACCGCCTGCGCTCGGAGTTCGCCAAGTCGGGCCAGCTCCCGAAGGTCGACCGCCCGATGGCGGTCGTGCTGGCCGGCGGCACGGCACGGCCCGCGGGCTTCCTCCAGAAGTTCGAACAACTCCTGCGCGCCGAGGGCGACTTCCCCGTCCATCTCTCCGACGTGCGCCTGGCCTCCGACCCGCTGACCGCCACCGCGCGCGGCTGCTACATCGCCGCGCTCTCCGAGACGAAGTAAGACGCGCCGCTTCCACAATCCCGCCTCGTGTGCCCGGCGCGGCCCCGCTCCCGCGCCGGGCGCACACCCATACTCAGACGGCCCGCCCCGTGTGGGCTTCCCCCGAAACGATGTGAGCGACACAACCGCCGACAACGAGTTCGTAGTCGAGATCGACCTGGGAGAGCTGGACTGGTCGACGCCCGCGCGCTGGGAAGAGTCGCCGCCCCCCGCGGCGCAGACGCCCGCGCCCGAGTCAGCATCGAACGAGACGCCCGCGCCCGAGTTCGAGTCGAACGAGACGCCCGCGCCGCAGGCCGTCAACCCTCCGCCGCCCCCGCCGCCGCCGTCCGACCTTCCGGAAGCGGCCGAGTTGGCGGCCGAGTCGACGGCCGCGCCCGGACAGGCGGCCCGAGAGCTGCCGCCCGCCTTCGCCGAGATCGTCACGAGCAGGGTGCCCGTGAACTTGCGCGAGCTGATCTCCGCGACCTTCGCGCGCCTGCTGGGGACGCTCGGCACGCTGGCCGTCATCGAGGACACGCTGACGCAGCCGCGCGCCGTCAGCACGGGGCCGCTCTTCGAGGACGTGAGGGCGCAGAGCGCCGCCCTGCTCGCGCAGATAACCGAGGCCGTCTCGGGCGGCACGCGCCTGCCGCGCCGCGTGCACGAAGTCCTCGACGGCATGCGCTTCGTCATCGGCCACGAGCTGACGAAGGTCTTCCGCCAGGAGTTCCCCGGCCTCGCCGACGAGTCGCGCGCGTACAAGCGCGCAGACCTCAGCCGCGCCTACGGGCTGCTGCACAACTGCCTCCAGCAGACGGCCGTCACGCTCGCGCAGGCGTTCAACCCGCGCGTGACCGGCGAGCAGCTCTTCGAAGACTACCGCGCCAAGGTGCAGAACTCCTTCACGCTCTACCATGAGCTGCACTCGCTCCTGCAGCGGGTCTCGACCGCCGAGGGTTCGAGCGGCATCCTCCTCAAGCACTCGCTCGTCCGCCACCTCGAACACTTCCGCGAGGAGACGATGCACTTCCTCTTCTACAGGGACTGGGGTGCGTTCGCCCGCTACGTGGACGACGTGAAGCACGCCTTCGAGGCGATGGAGGACTTCGAGCTGGTGCTCCACGAGTTCGCGCAGTACCTGTCCACGCTCATCCACCACGTCGGCATGCGCGAGGCGCTGCGGGGCGTGCAGGCGCACGCGGCCGAGGACGCGGGGGAGTAGAGAGGCAACATGAGCACCGCCGCCGACACGAAGAACGCGCCGCCCGTCGTGGCCCGCAACGCCGAGGCCATCGGCCCCGACACGAAGGTCGTCCAGGTGGACGAGATCGAGCCCATCGAGCGCCGCCAGCACGAGCGCATCAACATCTACCTGCGCGTGCGCTGGGAGGGCCTCTTCGGCTACTACGAGGGGACGATCAGCGACATCAGCGAGGGCGGCTGCTTCATCCTGAGCGAGCAGAAGACGACGCTGCGCGAGCTGATCCGCGTCGAGGTCGAGCTGCACGACGGCGAGTGGGTCAAGGTCTGGGGCGAGGTGACGAACCAGTTCCAGGGCGTCGGCTTCGGCGTGCGCTACACCGAAGTCGAAGGCGGGGACGAAGACAAGTTCTCGCTCTCGCTCGCGCAGACGAAGTCGATCCGCGCGGGCGTGACGGCCTTGAAGCGGCTGAGCCGCTCCTTCGTCGACGACGAGGGCGAAGACCTGCCGCCCGAGCGCGTCGACCGGCAGGAGTACAAGCGGAAGGTGATGCTCGCGCTCTCGAAGGTGAACCGGACTCTGTTGGATCTGCCGGAGTGCCCGAAGAAGACGGCGTTGAGGCTGTCGGTGCAGGCTTACGCCGACCTCTACCGCGTCTGGGCGGCGATGGCCGCGGGCGCGGCCGGCAACCCGAAGGAGTGGGTCGCCTCCTACAAGTGCCTCAAGGATAAGTACGGCGCGCCGCCGCACGTGCTCACGGCCTTCCGCGACGGCGACCTGCCCACCGCCCTCTCCTTCCTCCGCCAGAAGGCGCACATCTATCTCACCTTCGTCTCCTGACTTAAAGCCCAGACCAATTGACCACGGAGACACGGAGGCACAGCTAAATGCTCTTAGCTGTGCCTCCGTGTCTCCGTGGTCAATTGTCTTCAACGACTGCCGAACCTGTGCCGGTACTCGCCGGAGTCGAGGAAGGCCTTGACCATCTCCGCCCGGACGAAGTCGCCGCCGAAAGAGTTCAGCTTGCTCAGCCAGTAGTCGTAGCCCTCCTTGTCCGGGTCTCTGCGCAGGTAGCCGTAGTACTGCATCAGCACGAAGGCCCGGCTCTTCTCCTTCGCCTTCAGCTCCGCGTCGTCGGCGACCTTCAGCAGCACGTCGGCGCGCGACATGCTCCCGGCGTTGAGCCCGGCGACGAGCGGCGCCGCACGCGCCTCGCCGAGGCCGGCGTTCGAGAGCAGCGCGGAGACGTACTGCCCGTCCGTCATCCCCCCGTACGCCGCTTTGAACTCGGCGCGGTTGACCCACTCGTTCGCGAAGGCTTGCCGGTTCCGCGCCAGCCCTCCCTCCCAATCGCCGATGCCGACCTGCACGCCCGCGGCCAGTGCGCGCGAGTCGGACATCAACTGCCTGTACTTCGGCGCCGCGCCGAAGGAGGCGAGCCCCATGCGGTAGGCGAGGTAACCCGAATTCTCGAATTCGATGGACAGGAAGAACGCGGCAGAGACGTTGATCCTCTTCACCTCGCGGCACTGTATGTCTGTGCCGCACGACTCGATCTCGCGCTGCCAGAAGTTGAGCCCCGAGGTGTCGGGGCCGCGGCCGAGGAAGTCGAGGTAGTGGAAGGCGACGAAGTATTCGGAGTCGTCGACGGGGTTCGCGGCCGCGCCGGGCGAGGGCACGGGGTCGCAGTCGGGGCACGAGCCGTCCGACACCTCGACGTAGCTGAGCACGGGCGGCGGCGCGCCGTCCGTGTCGGCCGCGGCCTCAAAGTCCGAAGCCTTGTCCGCGTGGCAGTCGAGGTACGTGCGCGCGTAGGGCGAAGAGGCCCAGCCGGGCGAGGCGAGCATCACGGTGTACGCGCCGCCCGCGGGCAGGTTCACGAACGAGTAGTGCCCTTCGGCGTCGGTCTGCGCCGCGGCCGTCGCGTCGCCCGAGAGCGTGACCGTCAGCCCCGCGGCGCCGGCGCCCGCGGCCTTATCCAGAACACGCCCCTGAATCTTCACGATGGCGGGCAGAGGCGTCGGACTCGGCGTCGGCGTCGCGCTCGGCGTCGGCGTCGGAGTAGGTACGACCACGGGCGTCGGTGTCGGAGTTGGTGTCGGCGTAGGCGTTGGTGTAGGAGTTGAGACCGGCGTCGGCGTTGGCGTCGGCGTAGGTGTTGGCGTCGGTGTCGAGACTGGTGTTGGCGTCGGCGTCGCGGTCGCAGTCCCGCAGGTCAGCGTCTGCGGCGAGCCGCTCAGCTCGACGTTCGTGCCGGAGACTCGGACGGAGAGCGTGTGCGGCGTGCCGTTCTTGAGAGCCGCCGGGACGGCGAAGCTGAAGCCGTGATAGCCGTTGCCCTTGCCCGCGTCGTAGATGTCCTGCCGGAAGCCGTTCGCGGGCACGGTCGCGAGTAGCGTCCCGCCGTCGTAGATGTCGACGACGACCGCGCCGTCCGCCTGCTTCGAGTCCCAGGCCCAGCCCTTAATCTGGTTACAGTCCGTCGTGACCTCGCCCTCATAAGCAGGTGTGTAAGAGGCCACGTCCGAGAAGTTCATGCGCGCCGCCTCGACGACCGAATCGTAGCGGCCGATGCCGAGCAGCGTGCCCGCGGGCGAGAGCGCGAGCGTGGGCGGCTGCACCGTGCCCGTCTCGCGGTTGTAGCTCTTCACCTGCGCGCCGTCCGAGGTGCGCCAGAAGCGTATCGTCGGCGGGTAGCTGCCGTTCGCCACGCCCACCGCCGCCCCGTCCTTCGAGAAGACGACGTTGTTGAAGTTGTTGATGCCGGACTCGGCGTAGAGCTTCCTGATGAGCGTGCCGCCGGGCAGTCGCCAAAGCTGCACGCCGTTGGAGGTCGTGAGCGCGAGCGTCTTCCCGTCGGGCGCGAAGGCGATGGAGCCGACCGGGAAGCCGTCGCCCGGAATCGTCCGGAAGAGCGTGCCGTCCGAGACGCGCCAGAGCCTCACGGTCGAGTCGCTGCTGCCCCCCGCGACGAACTGCCCGTCGGGCGAGAAGGCGACCGAAGGCACCGGCTGGTCCTTCCCCTCCAGCTCCCGCACGGGCGCGCCGTCCGAGGTGCGCCAGAGCCTCACGTCGTCGTCGCACCCGCCCGAGGCGAGCAAAGACCCGTCGGGCGAGAAGGCGACCGAGAGCGTCCCGTACTCGTTGCCGGGAAGGGTAAGCTGCGCCATGCCGCTCACGACCGGCGTGACGAGGATGCGCGTGTCGTAGGATTCGAAACACTGGCCCGAGGCGGAGGCGACGCGCGTCCCGTCGGGCGAGAAGGCGACCGAGTTGACGACGGCGTTGTGCGTCGCGACGTTGCGCTCCGCCGCGCCGTCCGAGGCGCGCAGCATCTCGACCCCGCCGGCGAAGTTGCCGATGACGTAGTGCGCGCCGTCGGGCGAGAAGACGCTCGACGTGACGGCCCCGCGGTTGGAGCCGAGCGTGCGCAAAAGTGCCCCGTCCGAGACGCGCCTGATCTCGGCCAGGCTGTCCCCGCCCGAGGCGAAGACCGTGTTGTTGTCGGAGAAGATGATGTTCCAGACGGGGCTGACGTTGACGCCCACCGAAGCAGTCCGTAGCCCGTCCGGCAGGTGCCAGAGCGCAATCCCGGTGGAGCCCGAGAAGGTCGCGAGACTTTGGCTGTCGGGCGTGAAGGCTATCTGCCCGCCCGAGCCGTCGTACGGCGTGAACGAACGCACGGGCGTAAACGCCGGCGCGAGCCAGACCAGGACTTTCGCCGGCAGGCCGTTGCCGCCCCAGTCTCCGGCCGCGAGGTAGCGGCCGTCGGGCGAGAAGGCCACCGTGTCGGAGATGAAGCTGAGGCCGGTGAGCTTCGCCACGAGGAGGCCGTCGGGCACGTGCCAGACGTCCACGGTCGGCGGGTCGCCGAACTGGTCTGCGCCGGTCGCCGCGACGAACCCGTCGCGCGAGAAGGCGACGCAGTTGGCGGCGAAGTGTCCGAGCGTCAAGACCTGCGCGCCGGTCGCCGCGTCGAAGAGGATGACCGAAGGGTCGCCGCCGCCGACGGCCGCCGCCACGTACTTCCCGTCCGACGAGACCGCGACGGACTTCACGTCCCACGTCACCGCGAAGTTGCGCGCGAGGCTCCGGTCTGCGACGCGCCACATGCGGAGCGTGCTCTGGCCGCCGCTGCCCGGAATCCAAGTGCCGCCCGCGACGACGTACTGCCCGTCGGGCGTGAACCTGACCGACTTGAGCGAGTCAATCCAAGGCGCGTTGATGCTGCCGACGAGCTGCCCGTCGGCGTAGCGCCAGAGGCTGATGGCCCCGCCGTTGACCGTCGCGAGCGTCTGGCCGTCCGGCGAGAGCGCGGCCTTGCCGATGCCGCCCGCGCGCCCGCCCCGCATCCACGCGAGGTCGGGCGTCCAGGCGGCCGCTGCCGTCGGCCCTTCGCCCGCGGCCCGTGCGTGACGCGGCGGAGTCAAAAGCGCCGACGCGAGCGTCAACGCGGCGGAGACGAAGAAGACGAGAGCCTTGTTGTTTGAGAGTCTGCGCGCGCTGGCAGACCTCGCCTTTCGCTGAGGACTGTACTTCACGAAGTGCGCCTCCATCCGTTTAAGGAGCAGAGACAAGGGGCCTGTATTTCAATTCGAACGGCGGGGGCTTCGCCTGCGTCGGGAATCGCCGCGGGGGCGGCCGGCTGCGACCGGCTTCTGCGGGGAAGGTGTAGCGGGGACGGGCCGTATGATAACTCCGCCCGCCCGCTTTGTTAAGGCTTTTCGCGCGGCGCGGCCGAGATTTTTCCCGCGCCGGCCGGAAGGTTTCAAGCGCACACTTCGTTTGTTATAATCGGCGCGCGTCTGAAAATGTCTTGCCTCTCCTTAGGAAGCAGCCGGCACGGGCCGGGCACGCGGCGGCCCCCGCAGAAGCATCCGCCACTTCCTGAGAATCATCTGACAGACACGCGATGTTTTTCGTGGGCGGCGGGCCGGAGATGGAGCGAGTCCGGCCGGGCCGCCCTTTAGTTAGAGAAGTAGAAGTTCCCCCTTGACACCCGAACGCTGGAAGCAGATTGAAGGCGTCTTCGACGCCGCCGTCGAACTCGACCCCGCCGAGCGCGAAGCGTACTTAGCCGACGCCTGCGGCGGGGACGCCGAGCTGCGCCGGCAGGTCGAGCTGCTCATCCAATCGCACGACGCGGCCGGCTCCTTCATCGAAGAGCCCGCGGTCGCCGGCCGCATCACCAACGCCGCCAAGCTCGACGACGACGCGCCCTTCATCGGACGCCGCGTCGGCGCCTACCGCATCGTGAGGGAGCTGGGCCGCGGCGGCATGGGCGCGGTCTACCTGGCCGTCCGCGCCGACGACGAGTTCCAGAAGCGCGTCGCCATCAAGCTCGTCAAGCGGGGGATGGACACCGACTTCATCCTCCGCCGCTTCCGGCAGGAGAGGCAGATCCTCGCCTCGCTCGAACACCAGAACATCGCGCGCCTGCTTGACGGCGGCACGACCGACGACAGCCTCCCGTACTTCGTCATGGAGTACATCGAGGGGCTACCCATCAACCAGTTCAGCGACGCGCACAAGCTCTCGACGCCCGAGCGCCTGCGGCTCTTCCTCAAGGTCTGCGCGGCCGTCGCCTACGCGCACCATAACCTCGTCATCCACCGCGACCTCAAGCCCTCGAACGTGCTGGTGCTGGCCGACGGCACGCCGAAGCTTTTAGACTTCGGCATCGCCAAGCTCCTCAACCCCGAGATGGGCGGGCGCGCGCTCGACCCGACGACGCTCGCGATGCGCCTGATGACGCCCGAGTACGCGAGTCCCGAACAGGTGCGCGGCGAGACGGTGACGATGGTCTCGGACGTTTACTCGTTGGGCGTCCTGCTCTACGACCTCTTGACGGGCCACCGCCCATACACCTTCCGCAGCCGCTCGCCCGAAGAGGTGGCGCGCGTCATCTGCGAGCAGGAGCCGGAGCGCCCGTCCGTCGCCGTCAACCTCATCGAAGTCCTCCCCTCGTTCGGGCGCGAGCCGCTGGAGATCACGCCCGACTCCGTCAGCCGCGTCCGCGACGGGAGCCTTGAGAAGCTGCGCCGGCAGCTCTCGGGCAGCATCGACAACATCGTCCTCAAGGCCCTGCGCAAGGAGCCGCAGCGGCGCTACCAGACGGTCGAGGATTTCGCGCGCGACATCGAGCACTACCTCGAAGGCCGCCCCGTCAGCGCGCCCGCATACTTCCCCGTCACGGCCGACACGCGCATCGGCGAGGCGGAGCCGACGACCGGCGCGAAGTCCATCGCCGTCCTCCCGTTCAAGACCTTGAGCCACGAGGAGAACCGCGACGAGTTCCTCGGCATGGGCGTGGCCGACGCCATCATCACGAAGCTCTCGAACGTCGGCGGCATCATCGTGCGGCCCACCAGCTCGGTCATCAAATACTTCGACGGCGAGCAGAGCGCGGCGCTCGCGGGGCACGAGCTGGACGTTAGTTATGTTCTCGACGGGCGCATCCAGCGCGGCGGCGAGCGCGTGCGCGTCACCGTCCAGCTCGTCCGCACGCGCGACGGCGCGCCGCTCTGGGCCGGCAAGTTCGACGAGAAGTTCACAGACTTCTTCGCCGTCGAGGACGCGGTCTCCGAGCAGGTCGCGCAGGCGCTGGTTCCGCAACTGATGGATGACGGGTTGGAGCGAGCGCGCGCGGCCGTGACCGAGGTCGCGCCCGCGCGCGAACCCGGCGCGACGACCGGCGACCCCTTAAAGCCGCGCACCACTGGGCCGACGAAGACGATCCCTTCACAGGGCGTGCACACGACGCCCAACACAGGCCCGCGCCTCACGGACGACGAGGAGGCGCATCAGCTCTACGTCGCGGGGCGCTACTTCTCGACGCGCCGCACGGCCGACGGCATGCGGCAGGCGGTCGAACGCCTTGAGCGCGCCGTCGAGCGCGACCCGAAGTTCGCGATGGCGTGGTCGGAGCTGGCCGAGTGCTACGCCCTGATGAACTGGTACGTCGAGCCTCCGCCCGCGGGCGCGTGGGAGAAGGCGGTCGCCGCCGCTTTGAGGGCGGTGGAGGCCGACGACGCTCTCGCCGAGGCGCACGCCTCGCTCGGCTTCGTCAAGCTCTACTACGAGCGCGACTGGGAGGGCGCGGAGAGGGAACTCTCGCGCGCCGTCGAGTTGAAACCCGAGAGCGCAGTCGCGCGCCGCTGGCACGCCTTCAACCTCTCGGCGATGGGGCGGCACGAAGAGGCCGCCGCCGAGATCGAGCAGGCGCGCGAGCTGACGCCGCGCTCGGCGGTGGTGGCGACCGGCGCGGCCAACGTCCTCTTCCTCGCCGGCAAATTTGACGAGGCGCTTGAAGCTTGCCGGCGCGCGCTCGAACTCGACGCCGGCTCGATGTCAGCGCACATCGTCCTGCGCTGGTGCTACGAGCGGAAGGGGATGTGCGAGGAGGCGCTCGCCGTCTACGAGCAGGAGCGCGCGTTCGCGGGCGACTCGCCGACGACGTGCCTGAAGTACGGGCACGTGCTCGCCTCGTGCGGCCGGAAGGAGGAGGCTCGCGCCGAGGTCGAGAAGATTATTTCGGAGGGCTTGGTGCGCGGCGCGCTGGCGTACGAGGCGGCGGTCGTCTACTCGCTCCTGGGCGACAACGACCGCGCGCTCGAATGGCTGGGGCGCGCGGCCGAAGAGCACGCCGTCGGACTCGCCTTCGTCCGCGTCGACCCGCGGCTCGACGGCCTGCGTTCGGACAGGCGCTTCGCGGAGCTGCTCCGCCGCGTCGGCTCCTGGGAGGCGACGCACACGACCGAGGCCGGCGCGAAGGCCATTCACACGACGCCTTCGACGCAGGCGACGAAGGACGCGCCGGTCGCTCTGAAGCTTGACGAGGGCGGCGCGGTCTCACGTCGCGGCGAATCGAGAAAGCGTCGCAGCCTTCTGCCGCTCGCGGCGGCGCTCGCGCTCGTCGCGCTGTCGGCCGCGGGCCTCGGCGTCTGGTACTTCAGGGGGAAGGGCGTCGAGCGCCCCTCGTTCCAGCACGCGGCCGTCTCGAAGATTACGGCCGCCGGGAACGTGAGGCGCGCGGCCCTTTCGCCGGACGGGAAGATCGTCGCCTACGTCATCGACGAGGCGGGGAAGCAGGGCCTCTGGGTGCGGCAGGTCGCCGTCTCGAACAGCGTGCGCCTGGTGCCGCCCGCGGAGGCGTACTTCCGCAACATCACCTTCTCGCACGACGGCACGTACCTCTATTACACTCTGGCGGCGAAGGAGGGCGCGGGCTTCGACCTCTACCGCGTGCCGGCGCTCGGCGGCTCGGTGACGCCCATCCGGCGCGGCGTGGCCGGCGGCGTCGGCGTCTCGCAAGACGGCAAACGTCTCGCCTTCGTCCTCGCGGACGCGAAGGTCGCGCGCGAGACCCTTTACGTCTCGAACGATGACGGGACGAACGAACGCGCCGTCACGGCGCGCGACTACCCCGAGCACTTCTCGGCCGCGGTCGCCCCTGCCTTCTCGCCCGACGGCCAGCGCGTGGCCTTCCTGGTCGAGACCTCGGACGCGAACGGCTTCTTCCTGAAGGCGCTGGAGGCGGAGACGGAGGGCGGCGCCCAGCGCGAGCTGACGCCGGGCAAGCGCTGGAGCGACGTGGGCCAGTTGGTGTGGCTCGCGGACGGCTCGGCGCTGCTGCTCTCGGGGATGGACGAGACCATCTCCATGCGGCAGCTCTGGCGCGTCGCTTACCCCGCGGGCGTCGCGTCGCGCGTGACGAACGACCTGACAGACTACGGCGACCTGAGCCTCTCCTCCGACGCGGATACGCTCGCGGGCGTGCAGAGCCAGACGCTGACGACCATCTTCCTCGCGCCCGCGAACGACTACTCGCGCACGACGCAGATCACTTCGGGCGCGGGGCGCTACGTCGACCTGACGTGGACGCCGGACGGGCGCGTGCTCTTCGCCTCGGACGCCTCGGGGAACGCGGACATCTGGGAGATGTCCGCGGACGGGAGCGGGCAGGCGCAGTTGACGGCGGGCGCGGGGCGCAACTACGCGCCGGCCTCTTCGCCCGACGGGCGCTACATCGTCTTCCACTCGAACCGCTCGGGGACGTGGCAGATTTGGCGGATGGACAGGGACGGCAGCAACCCCGTGCGCCTTACGCAGGGCGAAGAGAACAGCAACTGGCCGCAGGTGACGCGCGACGGCCGCTGGGTCGTCTATGAGCACGCGGGGCAGAACTCCCGGACGAGCCTCTGGCGCGTGCCGATTGAAGGCGGCAACCCCGAACGGTTGACGAAAGACCTCTCGATGCGCCCTTCGGTCTCGCCCGACGGGAAGGTCGTCGCCTACTGGCACAAGGAGGAGAGGCCGGGCGCGCCGTGGTCAGTCGCCGTCATCCCGGCCGAGGGCGGCGAGCCGCGCGTCTACGAGGTGCCGCAGAACGAGGCCAACGGCATGTCTTCGATTCACTGGACGACGGACGCGCGCTCCCTCGTCTACACGGACTACCGCGACGGCGTCACCAACCTGCGCGTCCAGCCGCTCGAAGGCGGCGAGCCGCGCCAGCTCACCAACTACGCGCGCGAGGTCTTCTACTCCTTCGACATCTCGCGCGACGGCCGCCTCCTCCTCGCCAACGGCCTGACGACGAGCGACGTCGTCCTCTTAAAGGATACTCACTAAGTTGGGCATACCCCCTGTCGCCGGGAGCGCGGGCATCCCTGCCCGCAAGCGTGCGCCAGCAAGCTGACCGTCTCCCTCTTTAACTCAACGTTGAGCTATCAAGCCTCCGTGCTTTCGCGCTCTCGCGCTCATGCGGGCAGGGATGCCCGCGCTCCCAGCTTTGAGGGGCGCATTAATTTTTGTGCTTCGGTTTGGCGGGCAGCTTGTCGGGCAAGTCCAACTCGTCGTCAACGATCACGTCCAGGCACACTCCGGCGAGGCGCGCATATCCGAGAAGGACGTATAGCGGCGGCTCGCGCTCGCCTAATTCGTAGTTGGAGATGTTCGTGCGGTAGAGGTCTTCTTCGGCCCCCAAACTCCTCAGCATTTCGTTCTGAGACAGGCCGAGCGCGAGGCGAATCTGTAGCAGTTTTTCGGCCAGCCGCTCTTGCTGGCGGCGCGGTCGCCTGCCCATCAGGAGTCCCCTCCTGATGGGCGCGGCTTGCACTTGGCTGCAATTGCAGCCAATATGTCTTCGCGTAATCTTTTCGCCGTGAGTAGGAACCTTCCTTGCTCAACGGCGATGCTCATCTCTCCGAGATTGAGGGTGAGCAGGCACGCATCCGACCCGTTGCCGAATTTTCGAGTAGACCGCGCGCATGATAGCAGACCGCGCGCCGCTGCACACCGTGTTATATGCCGACACGCCGCGTACTCTACGCCGGTGACGACGCGGCCCTGCCGTGGCTGCTCAAAGACCCGCTCAAGCGTCTCGACTGCGTCCTGGTGCGCGCGCCCGCTCCCGTCGCTCGCATGTTCCTACAAAGCAACATCGAATACTCACTCTTCCTGTTCGACGCCGACCCGACGGGCGCAGAGTTAGAGGCTTACGCCCGCACGCTCCCGCACCGCGAGCACACACCCGTCCTGCTCGTTAAAAAAACGCAGGGCATCGACTCGTTAGTCAGAGCCCTCACGCGACTGTTGAGACGTTGACGGTTCGGGCCGCTCACCAGTCCACGGCCGGGGCCACGCCGAAGATGACGCGGTAGGCGACGGGCGCGACGGCTATCGTCATGCTGATCCAGGTGAGGCGGTACTTGTAATCCTCGACGAGGAAGAGGAGCCGTGGCGGGATGTAGAAGAGGAGGATGACGGGACTCAGGATGAGGAAGCCGAGGGCGCGCTCGAAGAGGTCGCCCAGGCCGGACACGGGCAGGTTCGCGCCGGAGGTCACCGTGTTCCAGATGGCGAGGTTCACGAGCATGTAGGCGAAGAGGCAGAGGTCTGCGAACGTCTCGGTCGCGCGCGAGCTGCGCCAGTCGCGCGCGGGCGGCTTGCTGTAAGGCGTCAGCGCGCGCCAGACGAGCGCCGTCGGGATCATGCTGAGAAGCATGACGAGCACCGTCGTGCCGCCCTTCGCCTCGAACGGCAGCAGCGCGGCGATGCCCGCGCCGGTGACGAGCGTCAGAGAGAAGTGGAGGATGAGGAGGCAGCCGAAGGCGCCGGGGACGCCCTCGCCCCGCAGGAGCAGTCGCGTCTGCAGCGGCCGGCGCTTGAGCCACGCGCCGACGAGCTGCGCGGCCGAGGCCGCCGAGACGACGTAGAGCAGCGAGCGGGCCGCCTGCGGGTCGTCTTTGATGTAGGTCAGCGACAGCAGGCGCCCGACGTAGCGCGTCGAGAGCCGGACGAGGAAGACGTTGAAGACGAAGACGGCGAGGTCGAAGATGATGCCGCGGTAGTTGGGCGGCCCGAACGGTCGCCGGCCCTTCTGGCTTTTACGGTCTGGCAAGTGAACCTCTCTTCGAAGATATGGAGACTCAATGCGGGCCGGATTGTACGCGTAAGCGTGGCCGCCGCAAAGGTGGGTCTGGCGCGCGTGCGACCGAGTTCGGCGCGCCGAAATCCAGATTTATAGACTTCCGTCCTTCAGCTCGTCGGCTTTTCGCCTCACCTGAAACCCGGAAGAAGTTTCTGTCACAAACCCGCGGGGCGCGGTGTTTCCTGTTCGCAAGCGCCGCTGAAATTTCTACCACGGGAGATTGTGTGATGAAGACGAACGTGAAGGTTTGGACGCGCGCCGCCCTCGCGCTGGCGCTCTTCGTGCTGGCCGCGGGCGCGAGCGCCGCGCGCGCGCAGGCGACTTTGACGGGCACCTGGACGGGCTCGTTCGGGGACAAGTACGCCGACAGGAAGTTCGGCAGGAAGTACGAGCAGGCCGACGAGAACGACTGGCAGAAGGAGGCCGAGAAAAAGGACGGCCTCCACCTCTCGCTCGAACGGCGCACCGAGCGCGGCGGCCGGAGCCAGATGGGGCAGACCTACGACTTCTCGGAGTTGCAGGGAATCACGCGCGAGCAGGCGCAGGGGAGCGGCCCCGTCCGCTTCGCGCTCGTGCGCGAGGCCGGGCGCGTAGACCTCGAAGGGAGCTTCCAGAACGGGAGAGGCTCGGGCACGTTCACCTTCACGCCGAACGCCGGCTTCGTCTCGGCGATGAAGGCGCGCGGGTTCGACTTCGAGAAGACGGACTCGTGGAACGAGCACGGCGAGCCGATGGACAGGGTCTTCGCCGCGACCGTCTTGAACGTGACGACGGCGCTCGCGGACGATTTGCTCTCGGCCGACTTCGGCAAGCTCGACGTGGACGACCTCTTCAAGGCGGCCATCTTCAAGGTCGATTCGAAGTTCATGCGCGAGATGAAGGCGAGCGGCTTCCCGGGCCTGCGCATGGAGGAGCTGGTCAAGGCGCGCATCTTTAAGATCGATGCCGACTTCGTCCGCGAGGCCGCGCGGCTGGGCTTCACGAACGAGCCGTTCGAGAGCCTCGTCAAGATGCGCATCTTCAAGGTCACGCCCGAGTTCGTCGCCGAAGTCCGCGGCGAGGGCCTAAACGACCTCGACGTGGAAGACCTCGTCAAGATGCGCATCTTCAACATCGACGCGGAATTCATCCGCCGCGCGCGCGCCGAGGGCGTCCCCCTCGAAGTCAAGGCGCTCGTCGAGGAGCGCATCGGCGTCGGCCGCAGCCGCAAGCGCGCTCAGTAAGCTTTCACCGCAGACACACGAGAGGCACGGCTTGAAGCGATAAGTCTTCAAGCCGTGCCTCTCGTGTGTCTGCGGTAAAAAAGTCGAAAAAAATTTCGTCACCCCTGTCGATTCGGCACGGGCCCGTTCGTCGTGTATGTAGAGCGCGGGTTTGGGGCCGGCTCGGGAGTGTAAAGACCGAATAACTTTTAAGGAGAGAGATGCGATGAGAGTGATGGTGATTATCAAGGCGAACGCGGCGTCGGAGGCGGGCGTCCTGCCGGGCCAGAAGATGCTGACCGAGATGGGGAAGTTCAACGAGGAGCTGGTCAAGGCCGGCGTGATGCTCGCGGGCGAAGGGCTGCACCCCAGCTCGAAGGGCAAGCGCGTCAGGTTCGAGGGCGCGAGCAAGACCGTCATCGACGGCCCCTTCGCCGAGACGAAGGAGCTGATCGCGGGCTTCTGGCTCTGGCAGGTGCGCTCGATTGAAGAGGCCGTCGAGTGGGTCAAGCGCATCCCCGCGCCCAACGAGGGCGACCCCGGCTACGGCGAGGCGTCGGAGATAGAGATTCGCCCGGTCGGAAGCCTCGAAGACTTCGGCGAGGACTTCACGCCCGAACTCAGGGAGCAGGAGGAGCGCCTCCGCGCCCAGATCGAGGAGCAGCAGAAGGCTTAAACGCGCGCCACTTGCGCACGCCCTTTGTTGATGGTGTGATGTGTGTCCGTGGAGGTTTCGGACACACATCACGCCATCGAAGCGGTCTGGCGGATCGAGTCGGCGAGGCTCATCGCGGGGCTCGCGCGCGTCGTGCGCGACATGGGGCTGGCAGAGGAGCTTGCGCAGGACGCGCTCGTCACGGCGCTCGAACGCTGGCCGGAGTCGGGCGTCCCAGACAACCCCGGCGCGTGGCTGATGGCCGCGGCCAAGCACCGCGCGGTCGATCTGCTTCGCCGCAGGGCGATGCTTGATCGCAAGCACGAGGAGCTGGGCCGCGAGCTTGAGGCTCTGGAACGAACCGCGCCCGACTTCGACGCGGCGCTTGACGATCCCATCGGCGACGACCTCCTGCGCCTCATCTTCACGGCCTGCCACCCACTGCTCTCGAAAGAGGCGCGCGCGGCGCTCACGCTCCGCCTGCTTGGGGGGCTGACGACCGCCGAGATCGCCCGCGCCTTCCTCACGCCCGAGCCGACCATCGCCCAGCGTATCGTGCGCGCCAAGCGGACGCTCTCGGAGGCGGGCGTCCCCTTCGAGGTGCCGCGCGGCGCGGAGTTGGAAGCCCGCCTCTCCTCCGTGCTCGAAATCGTCTACCTCATCTTCAACGAGGGCTACGCGGCGACCGAAGGGAAGGACTGGGTGCGCCCCGCGCTCTGCGAAGAGGCTCTGCGTCTGGGGCGCGTCCTCGCCGAGTTGGCGCCCGCGGAGCCGGAAGTCCACGGCCTCGTCGCGTTGATGGAGATACAGGCGTCGCGCCTGCGCGCGCGCGTCGGTTCTGGGGGCGAGCCCGTGCTGCTGCTCGAACAGGACAGGGGGCGCTGGGACTGGCTGCTCATCGGGAGGGGCTTGGCGGCACTCGCCCGCGCCGAACGTTTGGGCGACGAGCCGGGGCCTTACGTGCTTCAGGCTTCAATCGCCGCGTGCCACGCGCGTGCGCGCGCCGCAGCGGAGACTGACTGGGCGCGCATCGCGGCGCTCTACGGGGAGCTTGGGCGGGTTGTCCCCTCGCCGGTGGTCGAGCTGAACCGCGCGGTCGCGGTCGGGATGGCCGAAGGCCCCGCGGCCGGGCTCTCGATTGTAGACGGGTTAAGGTCGGAGCCCGCGCTCAAGTCCTACCACCTGCTCCCGGCCGTGCGAGGCGACCTCCTCGCCAAACTCGGCCGCGACCGAGAGGCCCGCGCCGAGTTCGAGCGCGCCGCCTCGCTCACACGCAACGCGCGCGAACGCGAGGTGCTTCGGGGGCGCGCCGCCGCGCCATAACTCACTGCTTCGCGGTCGCGTCGGCGTAGGCGGCGGCGAGGCCGGCGCCGAGGACGTAGCTGTCGAAGACGGCGCGGCGGACGCGCGAGTCGCCGGCGAACTGTTTACGAAACTCGTCGAGGTCGACCGACTTCCGAACCTGTTCGAGCGTCTCGCCACGCGCGGCGGCGGCCGCGACCTGTCGCTTCATCGAACTGAAGAGGCGCGACATCAGTTGCACGTATGAGTCGTCGCGCAGGGCGGGGCCATGGCCCGGGACGATGATGGTGTGTTTGAGCGCGAGCAGCTTCTCCAACGTCTCGCCCCAGTCGCCGGGGTGCGACTGCGGGTTGCCGACGTACGGGACGGGGTGGATGACGAGGTCGCCCGCGACGACGATGCCTTCCTGGGGCAGGTGGACGACGATGTCGCCGCTCGTGTGGCCGCGGCCGAGGTAGAGGATGTCTATGCGGCGCGCGCCGCGGTAGAGCGTCAGGCGCTCGCGGAGCGTGACGGTCGGGAGCACGACCGTGGCGGTCGGGTTCTCGGCCATGTAGCGCTCGCCGATCTTGATGTCGCTGGCGAGGGTGGCCCGCTCCTTTTCGTCGAGGGGGCCGCCGAAGACGCTCTCGTTCTTCTCAAGCCTTTGCCTGAGCGCCTTGATGAACCCGGGGTAGCCGCCGGGCGACATCGCCATCTGCCGGTTCTTCAAACCGGTCGTCGGCAGGTACTCGCGCGTGTTCTCGTGCGCGACGAAGTCGGCGCCGGGGAAGGACTCGCGGTAGGCGATGTTCCCCATGACGTGGTCGTCGTGCCAGTGCGTGTTGATGACGTAGCGGACGGGCTTGGCGGTGAGCTTGCGCAGCGCGGCGAGCTCTTCGCGCGCGGCGCCGGGCGTGAGCGTGGCGTCCACGACGACGACGTCCTCGTCGTTGATGATGAAGACGCTGTTGGCGTTCGTCGTCAGGCCGGGCGGCTCGGTGCGGCGCGCGAGGTAGACGCCTTCGGCCAGCTTGACCAGCTCGAAGTTGCCGGCCTGTGCGAAGGCCGCGGGCGGCGCGGCGCAGAGCAGGAGGGCGAACAGGCAGAGTCGGGCCAGAGACATCGTGCGGGCTCCTTCTGAGGCAGAAGCCCGACCGTAAGGGAGGGCGTCAGTCTCCCGCAATACTCTACTCTGGGAGACGTACGCCCTCCCTTACGGTCGGGCTTCTGCCCTTTAGTAAGTCAGGAACCCTTACGGCACACGGGCGCGTGAAGTTTCGGCGTGTCCGTGTCGCTGGAATATTTCTAAACTTACCCCGGCCGGACGATGGCTTCGAGGAGCGCGCGCGGGGCGCTCAGGAAGGTGCGGACGACCTCCGGGTCGAACTGCGTCCCGGCGCAGCGCTCAAGCTCGGCCGCGGCCTCTTCGTAGCCGACGGCCGGGCCGTAGGCGCGGACGCTCGTCATCGCGTCGAAGGCGTCGGCCACGGAGACCACGCGCGCTTTGAAGTCTATCCGTTCGCCGCCCAAGCCCGCGGGGTAGCCGCGGCCGTCCCAGCGCTCGTGGTGCTCGGCCGCGATGCGGCAGACGCCTTCTGAGGCGGCGACGCCGATGAGCAGGCGCGCGCCGTCGAGCGGGTGCTGTCGCACGGCGGCCCACTCGGCCGCCGTCAGACGCCCCTCCTTGTGCAGCACGCTGCCGGGAATGAATATCTTCCCGAGGTCGTGGGCCAGAGCGCCCAGGCCGAGGACGCGCAGTTGCGCGTTGGTGTCGATGCCGCAGGCGCGCCCGAGCAGGAGGCTCAGGCGGACTGTGCGCAGAGAGTGGCGGTATGTGTAAGGGTCGTGCGAGCGCAGGGCCGACAGGAGCGACCGGATGGTCGGCATCTCGGGGCGACTGAAGCCGCCCACTTTGTCCGCCGCGAATCGGACGTTGGAACTTGCCATGACTCCCCCTCAAGGTAGAGCGTGCCCGCCTTGGGGGAAGGCTCAGACAAGCGCATCAGCAGAGCTGTGAGAGAGGGCAAGAACTTTGGGACTTGTCAGCCCTTAGTAAAGCACTAAAGCGCGCCGATTTCCAGCGCAATGCCAGAACCACGGCCTAACGGCGGAAGATGCCGAGGAAGGGCGCGTACACGTAGGCGGTCGAGAACTCCGCGCCGCGGCCGAGGTGGCGTTTGGCGGTCGCGGCCGGGTCGAAGAACCACTCGCCGCGCGGACGTTCGCGCTCGGCGCGGTCGAACCAGCCCCAGGGCGGGCGCGCGGCGTTCGGCGCGCCGAACTTGCCGAGGAAGGCCGTGCCGAGCCGGCCCAACCTCTTCGTGCGCCCGGACGGGGCCTTCGCGCCGGCCGCCTGGAAGGAGAGCGAGCCGAAGTCGAAGACCTCGCCGAAGGTCTCCTTCGAACCCGCGAGCGCGCGCCGCCAGAGGGTGTCGTAGAGCGGCAGGAGTTCGTAGCCGACCGACTCCTTCTCTCCGCCCGAAGCCTCCGGGTCTTCGGCGCGGCCGGCGAAGCCGTAGACGAGCGTGCCGCGCTTCGACTCCTGCCTGTCGCCGCCTTCGTACGCGAGGACGCCGTGCCCTTTGGCCTCGACGAAGAGCAGAGGGCTCTGGCCTTCGACCCGCACGCGCTCGAAGGAGGCGGGCGCCTCCGCGCCTTCGGGCGCGTACTTGTGGAAGCGGTCGTGCGCGAGCGTCTCGACGAGGATGACACGCGCGCGCGCCGGGTCTTCGCCGTCCTTCTCCGCGACGACGAGACAGCCTTCCATGTCGTTCTCGTGCGCGAGCACGGCTTCGGAGGAGAGGCCGGTCGGGTCGTATTGTCCGCCCCGGCGGACGCCCTCGCGGATGGCGTCGCTCAGGAGCGGCCCGGCCGCCGTGCCGCCCTTGTAGTCGCGCGGGTGGAAGAGCGCGTAGTGGACGTAGAAGTGCGTCTGCGTCTCGCTCACGGCGAAGTAGACGTAGGCGCGCAGGCGAAACTTCGGGTCGTCCGTGTTCTGCCAGTTGTTGTCGCCGCGCCAGTCGCCGTCGAAGTCGAAGCGCGTGACGTAGTCCGCGCGCGGGTGGTCGCCGAGCGCCTGCCGGAAGACGGGCGCGAAGCGCGCGGCGACCTGCCGCTCGCGCGCCACGCCGGCCCGCGCAGCCTTTTGCGCGCGTACGTCCGGCCGTGTGCAGAGGAGAAGAAGTGCGGCGAGCGTCAGAAGGGGGAGCGTGCCACGCATGCCGTGTAAGTTACACGAACCTTCGGAGATTTGAAATTTGAAATTTCAAATCTACAATGCGTGACACCACCGATGAGAAGACTACTGACGAACATCCTGCTGCTGACGTTAGTCTGCGCGCGGCCGTGCTCCGCGCAGAATCAAGATTACCTTCCGCTGACGAAGGCCGAGACCGACCGGCGCTTCCCCGTCAAGCTCGTCGGCCGCACCGGCGGCGGGGATCGCCCCGGTTACTTCGGCCTGAGGGGCGAAGGCCCCGCCGCGTCCGCGAGTATGAAGGCCGGGCCTTCCGGCTCGACCTTCGAGATGGACGAGGAAGGCCGCGCCGTCGTTACGGGCAAGGACAAGGGCGGCGCGGCGTGGCGCGTGCGGCTCGGCAACCTCTCCGGGTACGGCGCGCGCCTCTATACGGCCGACCTTGACCGCGACGGCGTGCAAGACCTCGTCATCGTCGCGCCCACGGGCGGCAACGGACTCGCGCCGACGACTCACCTCACCGCCCTGACCTTCGACGGGCGTGGGCGCCCCGTCCTCTTCGAAGCCGACGGATACTTTCAGGAGGACGCGCGCGGCGTCTTCGACCTTTTAGACCTCGACCGCGACGGACGCGCCGAGCTGCTCTACATGAACTTCGACGACGGCTACTGGGTGACAACTCTCTACGAAGTCGAAGGTGGACATTGGCGACATGTCGTGGGGGCGCACGGGCGGCGCACCTACCCGCTCTACACGCGCTTCACGAACCGCCCCAACCGGCGGCCCGTCGCGCCGAAGCCGGGCCGCAAGCCCTTCACGCCCGACCTCTCGAACGACGCGCCCGCGCTGCGCGGCACGCTCGCGTCGTACGAATGGGCTGACGTGAGCCAGTCGGAGGACATCAAGCTCGTCATCGACGAGAACGGCCGGCGGGTCACTTGCAGCCCCGTCTCGTGGTTCGGCTCCTTCGGCGTGGTCTCGGATTCGGACGAAGGGCGCGAGGTCGTCACCGTCTACGGCAACGAGGAGGCGGCGCAAGAACTTTTGAAGGCGGCCGTTCAGGCGAAGTCGGCGGTCACGCTCTACGGCCGGCGCTCGGCCGAAAGGTGCAGCCCGGAGTGGCTTTGGCTGAGTCGTTAGAGACGCTCTTTCAATTCGTTCGTGTCGGAGACGCATATGAGGAGAAGCTTGGTGGCGTTGCTGTTCGTGCTCTTGACGGCGGGCGTCGTGTGCGGCCAGACGGGGCCGGCCGCGCACGAGTTCGAGTTGAAGGCGGGGCAGTCCGTCAATCATGACGGCGGGCGGCTGCGGATCAGGTTCGTGCGCGTGGCCTCCGACTCGCGCTGCCCCGTGGACGTCGAATGCGTGTGGGCCGGGAACGCGGAGGTGATTCTGGAACTCCGCGTGAAGGGACAGAGGGGGACGAAGACTCTCCGTCTGAACACGAACGCCGGCCCCGAGCGCCCGAACGAGGGGAGCTACGGCCGCTACACCTTGAAGCTCGCGGGCCTGGCCCCGCCGCGGCGGAGCCGACAAGAGATCAAGCCCCGCCAATACACGGCGACCCTGCAAGTCACGAAAGACTGAATTAACCACAGAGACACAGAGACACGGCTGGTTGAGATTTACCTCAACCAGCCGTGTCTCTGTGTCTCTGTGGTTAATCCTTCCGCTTTACTTGACCGAGATGTCGTCGATGCGGAAGTTGGTGGGCAGCGTCACGTCGTTGGTGCCGCGGAACTGTATGCGCACCGTCTGGCCGGCGAAGCTGCCCAGGTTGTATGGGCCGCGCAGGACGTACGCGCCGGCCGTCTGCGAGTTCTGGTTGCTGAAGGTCGCGAGCGTCGCCAGGAGCGTCCCCGAACTGTCGCGCACCTCGATGAAGAGCCGGTCGAAGACCGAGGCGCCGGCCGCCTCCTGCGTCGAGATGTTGAGCCAGAAGTTCAGGGAAGCGCCGCCGGCCGGGACGGTCACCGTCTGGTAGATGGTGCCCGTCGTGCTGTTGACGCCGTTGACGACGACGTAGTTCGTCCCCGTGTGCGGGAAGGTGCCCTGGCTGAACGTAATCTGGCCGGAAGCGACCCACGGCGCCGTGCCCGATTCGAAGCCCGGGTTGACGATCAACTCCGTCCCGCCGCCGCCGGTCGTGCCGGCCTGCGTCACGGTGAAGGTCTGGCCCGCGATTGTCAGCGTGCCCGGGCGCGAAGACGTCAGGGTGTTGGCCGCGACGCTGTAGCCGACAGTCCCGCTGCCCGTCCCCGAAGCGCCCGAGGTCACGGTGATGAACGAGGCGTTGCTCACGGCCGTCCAACCGCAGCCGGCCGTCGCCGTGACGCTGACGGTGCCGGTGCCGCCCGCGGCCGCGACCGACGCGCTCGTCGGGCTGATGGAGAAGGAGCAGGTGCCGCCGCAGTCGCCGGGCACGTCCGCGGCCGCCGTGTGCGTCGTGCCGTCGTTGCCCACGGCCGAGACGCCCATGCCGTGGCGCGCGAAGACCGTCCAGATGGCGCAGCGGTTGGCGCCGCCGTTCAGGTTCTGGTCGGCCTGGATGATGCCGTCGCGCGCGTTCAGGAACGAGGGGCGCGTCGGCGTGAACTTCATCCCGTTGAGAACGATTCTGTCCGTAATCGTCGCGCCGAGCTGCGCGCGCAGGTCGAAGAGCGCCGCGGCCCAGACCTCGCCGTCGTTGTGGACTTCGCAGCCGCCCGCGCAGACATCCGCGTAAGAGTCGTGGACGGCCGCCGCCGGGACGGTGTAGGCCGCGCGCCGGATGCCGCGCGTCGTGTTCTGCGTGACGTACTCGCCCATCACGCCGTCGTTGTTGAGCGTGCAGGCCCAGTAGTCGCTCCAGCCCTCGCCCATCGCGCCCGACTGCGTGCCCGAGAGCGCCGTCGAGCCGTTGCCGATGAGGCGGTTCGAGATGCCGTGGCCGTACTCGTGGAAGACCACGTCCGAATCGACCGAGCTGTCGCGGTCGGGGTTCGGCGCGGTGAAGAGGTACTGCTGCATGCGCGGCCTCTGGCCGTCGGGCGGCGTGGCGAAGTTGGCGTTGTTCGTGCCCGAGCCGTCCTGCGCCTCGGCGCGCACCGAGTCGTTGCCCGTGCCGCCGCGGCCGAAGTTGTTCGTCTGGAAGTTGCGCGCCGTCTCCGTGAAGCCGAGGCCGTAGGAGAAGTCGTGCATGACGTTGTTGTAGTAGAAGAGGTTCGTCACGACCGCGGCCTGCTGCGTGCGCGGGTCGACCGTCGTGGAGAAGGGGAAGGTGAAGTTCTGGTCGGGCGCGAAGGCGTGGCCGTTCGAAAGGTTCGTCCCGTTGTTGGCGTCGGGCGCGTTGTCGGCGTTCGTGTCGAGGTAGGCTTCGACGTTGTTCCCCGTCGTCACGGTCGAGGTGCCCATCCACCCGGCGGCGGTGTTGACGGTCGTGTCGCCGACGAAGGAGGTGAGCACGCGCGGGGCCGCGTCCGGGTCTTCGTGGTAGACGGTGCCCTGCGCCTCGAAGACGTAGAGGTTGTGGCGCAGGAGCAGCTCGCCCGTGTGCGCGTCCACCAGCAGCTCGTACCACGCGTCGGGGCCGACGTCCGCGTAGACGTGCCACGCTAAACGCGCCGCGTCGTTGACGCGCACGACGTTCAGCTCCGAGAGCACGTCTTCGAGCGTCGGCGCGACGGGGTTGAAGAAGGCCGCGGCCTCCGTCTTCGAGTGGCGGCCGCGCGCCTCGGCGAAGGACGCGGGCACGCTCCGGCCTGCGTACTCGAAGGCGCGGGCGATGCCCTCGGACTCCGAGAGCGTCGGCTTCGTGTTGACGCTCTGGCCGTCGATGAGGAAGCCCTCGCGGACGGAGAGGACTTCGCCGCCGCGTCCGACGACGACGCGCACGTCGCCCTCGAAGACCTTCAGGCCGCCGATTGTCTGCGTGTAGTCGAGGAAGGTCGTGCCCTGGTCGTTGTCTTCGCGTTCGAGCTTGAGGCCGCCCACGCCCGCGCTCGTCAGGGCGAAGAGCGGGGCGCGGCCTTTCAGGAAGCCGCGCGCCACGGCGTCCGGGGCGCCGGCCTGCGGCCCGGAAAGCGCCTCGCCTTCGACGAAGAAGTTCTTGAGGGCGCCGGCCTCGTTGACCTCGGCGCGCAGGCGTCCGGCGTGCGCGCCTAAGCCGGCGCGGAAGCTCTCGACCGCGGTGGCGCGCGACTGGGCGGGCGCGCTTGCGGCGGCCATGAGCTTCTGCCGCGCGGCGGCGGGCGCGCTCAGGTCTGTGTCGTTGAACTCGTTGCGGCCTCCGAGGCGGATGTCGTAGTTGGGGAGAGGGGTGGGGCGATTCGACGCCGCGTCGGCGTCCTGGCGGACGGGGTTTCGGGCCGCGTCCGTCCTTGTCGAGAAGGCTGTCGGCGCCGCGAGAAGGGCGGCGGCCAGCAGCGCCGTGAGCAGGCTCTTGCGCATGTTTCTCCCTCCAGAATGTGTCCGGCTGTGTCAGGGCGACGGGCGCGTCGGGCGGCGCCCTCGAATCTGCTTCTGCGTGATGAGAGTAGCCCCCGGCCGTGTCGAGACGGCACGGCCCACGCCCGAGAGGGGGCGCGCGAAAGCTACTTTAAGTTGGGGCCTTAAAGAGACGCTGGCTCGCGGCGGCGTCCGCCGCTGTGACTGCTGAAAGGGGCCACAGCCTAGCAGAGTCCCGTCGCCGTGGCAAACATGAAGTAGGCAGTTATACCGACTTGCAGATCGAAATAAGGCTGCTTAAAGCTGGGAGCGCGGGCATCCCTGCCCGCCAGCGTGCGTCGGCACGCTGACCGTCTGACTCCTTACCTCAACCTTGAGATATGAAGTCTCACGGCCTTCGCGCTGCGCGCTCAGGCGGGCTGTAGGGTGTCCCGCGCTCCCAGCGAGAAAGGGCCTTATTTTATCTCGCAGGGCGGTATAAGCAGATGACAGCAGGCAATGAGGTGTGAGCCCGGAAGACTCACTGCCTGTCGTTTTCAGCTAAGGCCACTGGATGACCTTCTTCGATTTGGCGGACGGGGGCGGTGATGAGATGGGCGGCGTGCGCGCGGGCGTCCGCGTCTCGGCCGTCGTCAGGCGCGCGCGGGCGGGCGGGTTGCTCTGGGTGCGCGAAGGCTTCGGCGCGGGCGCGAGCCGTTTGGGTTCGGCGGCGTCACGCGGCTGAGCCGCGGCGCGGGTCGGCTGCGGCTGCTTCGGCGTGGGCGTGGACGGCTCGGCCTTCTCGACCTTCTCGACCTTCTCGGCCTTCGCGACGGGCCTCTCCGCCTTAGCGACTTCGCGCGGCTTCTCAACTTCGACGGGCTCGCTCACCTGCTCGACTTTTGTATCCGTGACCGGCGCGGGCGTGGCTTCGGCGGCGACCGGGGCCGGCGGTTGCGTCTCGTGCGCGCGCTGCGAAGACCAGAGGAGGTAAGTGCCCGAGGCCAGCCCCGCGATGACCGAAAGGGCGACGACGGAGGCCGTGAAGAAGACCGACGGCCGCGCCCCGCGCTTGCGTGCCGCGCGCGAAGGGACGAGCGTCTCTTCATCCTCCTTGAACTTCGCGCGGTGCGCCGCGCGCGCCCAGGCGGCCTCGGCCGGCTTGCCCACGTCCGCGGGTCTCACCGTCGGAAGGGGGGCCGGCGCGTGGCCGACTTCCGAGAGCGGGACGACCGGGCTGAAGGTGCCTTCCGAGGGGAAGAGGGGCTCGGCGTCGTGCGGCCTCTCCTGCCCACGGCCTCCGGGCGTCGGGGGTCGGGGCGTCAACGCAGCACCTCCACGCGGTCGCCCGCGCGCAAGACGGGGTCGGGCGTCTGACCGGACTTGATCTCCGCGAGCACGTAGCGCGCGGTCGAGAGCGTCCCGTCCGCGGCCTGCCGCGTGACGTTGACGACCGCGCCGCCCCGCGTCGTCACGCCGCCGGCCGCGAGCAGAGCCTGCGTGAGCGTGAGGCCGGCGTGGAAATCCCTCTGCCCCGGCTCGCGCACGGCGCCCGCGACGTAGACGAACTGTTTGGGGAGCGCGCGCAGGGTGACCACGTCGCCCTGCCGCACGAGCGTCTTCATCGCCTCGGCGTCCGTGAGGTCTACGGCCGTCTCGCGCCCCGTCGCGCGCGAGACGACGACGGCCTGCCCCGCGCCCGGGAGCGGCTGCGCGTACGCGACGATGACGTAGAGCGGCACGCCCTCGCGCTGGAGGATTTTCGTCCCGACCTCTTTCACCATCCCCCCGACGATGATCGCGTGGCTCCTGTATTCGCTGACGCCGACGGCGACGCCCGCGCCCGCAGCGCGCAGGCTTAACGCCGAGCCGAGTCTGGCCCCGACCTCTTCGGGCGTCAGCCCCGCGACGGCCAGGGGTTCTTTCAGGGCGGGATAATCGAGCAGCCCCGACGGCGTGACTTCGTACGTGGCGGAGCGCCGCGCGCCGGACGCGGAGGGCAGGCGCACGTCGAGCACGTCGCCGGGGCCGACGCGGTAGACGGCGGTCGGGTCTGGGTCTTCGCTCGCGCCGCCCGGCGCGGGTTCGACGGGCTTCGGTCGAGCCGCGGACGTGGCCGTTTCGGTCGGGGCGGCCGGCGTCGTCTCGCGCAGCCTGGCGTAGGCGCGGCCGAGTCTCTGGTACGTCTCAGCGTCGCCGGGGGCGAGGCGCGCGGCCTGCTCGTATGCGTTCACGGACTCGCCCCAGTTTTCGAGCGCGGCGTAGGCGTCGCCGAGCGCGCGGTAGGCCGCGGCGTTGTTGCGGTCGAGCGCGACGGCTTCGCGGAAGGCCGCGACCGCCTCACGGTTCCGGCCCGCGCGCGCCTCGCGCACGCCGAGGTCGTAGGGCGACTCGGCGTTGTCAGGGGATGCGGCGGGCCGCGCGTCGTTCGACGAAGAGGTCGGGGCCGGACGTGTCGGAGGCTCGGGGGCCGCGGCGACCTTTTCGGGAAGGTTGTCGCCGACGCCCACGGCCTTCATCGCTTGAAGGACTCCGCCGCCGCCGCGCGCGGGCGGCGCGGGCGCGGCCTTGGCGAAGGGTTGCGGCGGGCGCGCGGCGTAGTCGGGCCGGAGCTTGAGCGCGCGCTCGAAGGCTTCGCGCGCCTCGTCCTCCTCCCCGAGCGCGCGGCGCGTCTCGCCGAGGTGGTAGTAAGGCTCTGCCCACTTCGGGTAAATCTTAATCGCGCGCTGGAAGGCCGCGGCCGCCTGCACGTTCTGGCCGCGCATGCGGAGCGCGACGCCGAGGTTGTTGAGCGCCTCGACATCCTCCTTGTTGAGACTGAGGGCCTGGTAGTAGGCGTTGACGGCGTCGGCCCAGCGCCCCATCTCGGCGTAGACGTTGCCGAGGGCGTAGAAGGCGTTGCCGTTCGAGGGGTCGAGCGCGACGGCCTGCTCGAAGGCGCTCGCCGCCTCCGACAGGCGGCCTTCGAGCGCGAAGCGCGCGCCGTCGCGCGCGTAGACTACGGCGCTGACTTGCACCGCGCCTGCTTCGGAGGCGACGGCGCACACGACGAGGGCGAGCAGAACGAGTTTCTTCATAAGGCAGACTACCCCCCGCGGGTCGAAGCGAATGTGGAGAGGGAAGGTGAAGCGCGCGGCGTCGGCGCGCACGGCGGCGCGGGAGTGCGCGGGGGCACTCCTCCGCGTGTGTGCGATGACGGGGCGAGGGTCTTGCATCCGTTCGCTCGCGCGTGTGCGTCGGGTGGCTTCGGTTGTAGGGGTCGTACCGTCTAAGCGGGAGAGTTGTCGACGGCGGACGGATTATATTTCACCGCCGCCGCGATGTCCAAAAGCGGTGGGCAGTAGGCAGTTTTTATTGTTAGCGGTCGGGCGGATGGCGGGAGCAATTTCAACACAGAGACACAGAGGCACAGCTTGTCGAGCTATGAAGCGTCAAGCCGAGTCTCTGTGCCTCCGTGTCTCTGTGTTGAAACCTCTGCGCCATTCGCATCCGCGAAAAACATCAAGCCACTCCGTTCCCCGAACTGCCTACTGCCATCTGCCTACTGCCTACTGCTTTCCTATTTCCCCTCGTTGGTATAAATTGCTCTCCCGTCGAGTGACCGCGGCCGACCTTTCACGTCAGGAACCTTCGAGTGGAAAACATAGAGCGCACACAGTTCGTGGTCTTGACCGGCCACACGGACGAACAGCCCCTGCCCGACCTCATCCGCCGCCTGCGCGTGCAGCGCAAGTCGGGACGCCTCCAGGTCGAGTACGCGGACGGCCCCGGCTCCTTCTTCTTCGAGGACGGGCAGATGGTGGACGCGCGCCTGGGCGAGCTGCGCGGCGTCGAGGCGCTCTACGCCGCGCTCGCGCTCGAAGGCGGCTCGTTCAACTTCAACCCTCTGGTGCGCCCGCCCGAGCGCAACATCGACCGGCAGGGCCAGCAGTTCATACGCGACCTCGTCGAAGCGCCGCGGCGCGAGGGCTTGGCCGAGATACGCATGGTCGGGGGCGCGCCGACGGCGCAGGGCGGGCCGGCGACTCTGCCGGAGCGCGCGCCGCTCCAACTCGGCCCCGGCGCGGAGGAGCTGCTGGCGCCGCTTCAGGACAGACTCTCGGCCGTCGAGGTCGTCATCGAAAGCACCGCGCGCCGCTTCTCGCGCGAGCGCCTCGTCTACGGCGTCGTCATCGGCTTTCTGGTGGGGTTAAGTCTGGTCACGACACTGCACGTCCTCTACGGCCCCTTCTTCGGCCAACGCCCGGAGCCTGTGGCCGACAGGCCCGCGGTCAGGGAGCAGCCGCCCGCCGCCGTAGCGCCCGCGCCCGCGCAGAACACGAACGCCGAAGCGCCGAAGCAGGAGGAGGCGCCGCCCGTGACGCCCGTCCCTGCGGCCGCCGCGGTCGTCGGCTCGCGCAGGTTCGACGGCGCGCCCGCGCCGCGCCGCGAGTACGTCGTCGAAGTCCTCGTCGAAGTGAAGGATGGCCGCGTCACAGACGCGCGCGTCTCGAACCCGCGCCCCGGCGCCGGCCCATACGAATCGGTCGCGCTCAAGATGGCGCGCGACCGCACCTACCCCGAAACCTTCACCGGCGGCGAGCGCGTGAAGATCAGAGTCAAGCCATAAGAAACGATGAGTGATGAGTGATGAATGATGAATTAAGAGAAAGCTGCCTTTCATTCATCACTTATCATTCATCGCTCATCACTCCAAACCATGCTTTTCATCCAGAGCAACAGCCTCGCGCTCTCGCTTGACGAAGGCGGGCGGCTCCGTCTGCTCGAGGCGTTGGCCGCGAGGGGCTTTGAGCCGCTCGTCCGCTCGGCGCGGCGGGAGGTCTTCCGCGCGCTGGGCGGGGAGGCTTCGGCCGCGGAGCTTGAGCGCCTGTGCGCGGCGCGCGCGGGCGCGTCGGGCAAGGGCGCGTACACGCCGGGCGAACTTTTTGCCGGCGGCGACTGCCTGCTCTCGCTCGTCTTCGAGGCCGAGGGCGAGACCGCGGCGGGCGTCGTCTACGATCTCGACACCGCGGCGCCGCTCGCGCGCCTCGAACGCTTCTGCCGCGACGTGCAGGATGCGCTCGGCTCGATGCGCGCGGAAGAGAACGTCGCGGTTCAGTCTTCGGAGTCGCAGGCCGTGCTCCCGCTCTGGCGGCCGCGCTCGCGCACGGCGCAGCAGGGACTCGCGCGCTTCACGGCCATTCAGCCCGAGGAGTTCGTCCGCGCCGCGGCGGCGCTGCGCGGCGGGAAGGAGCTGGCGCGCGCCTCGGAGCTTCTGGAAGGGCACGCCGTGCGCGACTTCCTCAAGCGCATCGAGGAGCTGCGGCGCGAGGGCTACACGCCGCGGCGCATGCTGGCCGAGGCGGGCGCTCAAGGGGGCGTGTCGGTCGAGCGTCTGGTCGAGGCCGGCCTGCTCGAACGTGAGATCAGGGTCAGTTGTCGCAAGCACGGGCACGCGCTCTTTGACCTGCCCTCGCCCGACTCGCTCGCCGCCGTCACCATCAGCCGCGCGAAGTGCAGCCTCTGCGCCGCGCCCGTCGCCGACGAGGTCGTCGAGGAGACTTTCAGCCCTTCGCGCCTCGCCGTCGCCCTGCTCGCGGACGGCGGCTGGCTCGCGCACCGCGTCTACCGCATCGTCCGCTCGCTCGGCGTCCCCGAGAGCGACATCTCGACGGGGCCGCCCACGCCGCACGGCGAGTCCTTCCTCGCGGCGGACGTCTCGGGCAGCTCCTTCATCTTCGTCTCGCGCGACGGCGACCTGACGCCGGCCTTCGCGCGCCGCGCCGCCGAGATCGTCGAGGAGACGGAGGCGACGCACCTCGTCGCCGTCGTCACGGGCGCGGCCGAGGACGAGGGGCGTCTCAGGCTCTACGAGTTCGCCTGGCGGCGCGCGCGCGGCGGGCATGATTTGGACACGACCGTCGTCGAAGGGCTCGACCGCGCGCGCGGGGAGTTCGAGCGCGCGTTCGCGCGCGCCGCCCGCCGCGAACTCTCACGCGCGCTCTTCCCGCTCGACGCCGCGCTCGGCTTCCCGGCCGCGGCCTTCGCCCTCGAATGGTTCCGCGTGACGAAATCAAACGCCGGCAGAGACAGCCTGTCCAAGTTGAGCGCGTAGGCGGCGGATGAGTGATGCCCTACAAGATTGAAAACATCGAGACGGGGTTGTGGCACCGCATCATCAAAGACCTTAAGTCGCGCGGGTTCAAGGTGGTCTACCGCTACGACAATTTTGACGTGGGCATCGACTTCGACCGGGTCGAGCTGCGAGACCCGGCGGGCGGCGAGCTGGTCGTCTTCGAGTGGGACAACTGGATGGAGGGCGAGGTCATGGCCGCGCCCGCCCTGCTCGAAGCGCTCCGCGAAAAATATCAACTCGGCGAAATCGTGCGGACGGAACGGGAGAACTCGTCTTGGCTTCACCTGAGAGAAGGCTGAACGTCGCCATGATCGGCCACCGCTTCATGGGCCGGGCGCACAGCAACGCCTGGCGCCAGGTGGCTCGCTTCTTCGAGACGCCCTTCGAACCCGTGCTGAAAGTCGTCTGCGGCCGAGACCCGCAGGAGGTCGAACGCGCGGCAAACGAACTCGGCTGGGAAGAGGCTTCCGTCTCCTGGCGCGAGACGGTCGCGCGCCCGGACATCGACGTGGTGGACGTCTGCACGCCGGGCGACACGCACGCGGACATCGCCGTCGCGGCCGCGCTCTCGGGCAAGCACGTCCTCTGCGAGAAGCCGCTCGCCAACACCGTGGCCGAGGCGCAGCGGATGCTCGCCGCCGTCACGGCGACGGGCGTCACGCACATGGTCTGCCACAACTACCGGCGCGTCCCGGCGGTGGCGCTCGCCAAGCGTCTGATCGAAGAGGGGAGACTCGGTCGCCTCTATCACTTCCGCGGCGTCTACCTGCAGGACTGGATCGTCGACCCCGAGTTCCCGCGCGTGTGGCGTCTTGAGAAGTCGAAGGCCGGCTCGGGCGCTTTGGGCGACATCGCCTCGCACTCGATAGACCTCGCGCGCTACCTGGTCGGCGAGATAGAGGAGGTCGCCGGCCACCTCGAGACCTTCATCAAGGAGCGACCACTTCCTGGCTCCGAAGAGATGGCGCCCGTGGACGTGGACGACGCCGTGCTCTCGCTCCTGAAGTTCGAGGGCGGCGCCGTCGGCACAATCGAGGCCACGCGTTTCGCTCTGGGGCGGAAGAACTACAACAGCTTCGAGGTCAACGGGAGCAGAGGCTCTCTCGCCTTCAACCTTGAGCGGATGAACGAGCTGGAACTCTACGTCGAGGAGGGGCCGGAGAGCGGCTTCCGCACCGTGCAGGTCACGGACGCGAGCCACCCGTACATGAAAGCCTGGTGGCCGCCCGGACACATCATCGGCTACGAGCACACCTTCACACACACCGTGCACGACTTCCTGCTGGCGATAGACGAAGGTCGCATCCCTTCGCCCAGCTTCGAAGACGGCATCAGGAACCAGAAGGTGCTCGACGCCGTCGAGCGCGCCGCACAGTCGCGCAGTTGGGAAAAGGTCTGACCCGGTTGTCTTAGGAGGGACGTTTTGTCGGAACAAAGAGACGGCTCTTTGACGGGGCGCAGCATAACTCTGCTCGCGCTCGCCTTCTTCGGCATCTTCATCTACGGGCTCATCTCGGCGCTGCCCGGCTCGGTGCTCCCGACGCTCGAAAGGGGCGGTTACCTCCCGGGCGACAGCGCGGTGGGCACCTTCCTGCTCATCAACGCCGTCGGCGCGCTCGTCGCCTACCTCGTGAGCGGCCCGGTCATCGACCGCGTCGGGATGAAGGCGGCGCTCGGCGGCGGCGCGCTGGTGGCCGTCCTCGCGCTCGCGGGCTTCGGCCTCTCCGTCACGAAGGTCGCGCCGTCGGCCGCGCTCGTCTCGGTCTTCGCCTGCTCGCTGCTGCTCGGCCTCGGGGCCAACGCCATAGTCAGCTCGGGCCACGCGCTCGTCGCGGACATCGCCTCGGCGCGGCGCAACGCGGCGCTCAACCTGCTCGACATCTGCTTCGGCCTCGGCCTGGCCGCGCTGCCCCTGGTCGTGCAGTCCGTGCAGGCGCGCGGCGGGTTGGGGCTCGTCTTCGCCTTGATGACCGTCGTCGCGGGTCTGCTCGTCGTCGGCGTCCTCTTCTCGAAGTTCCCGAGCCCCGCGCACCCGGAGTCGTTCCCTTTGCGGGAGGCGGGCGAGCTCTTCCGCGCGCCCTCGTTCTGGCTGCTGGCCGCGGCGCTCTTCATGTACGTGGGGGCGGAGGTGTCGGTCGGGAAATGGGTCGTGACGTTTCTGGAGCGGGACGCGCGTCTGTTGACGGCGTCGGGGCTCGACCCGGCGCGGCTGGGTGAGCTGGCGCGCACCTCGCCCGACGGCCTGAGCGCCTTCTTCGAGCGCGACCCGGCGGGCGTCGGTCTAGCCACCTACGCGCTGCGGACGCTCTCTCTCTTCGCCTTCGCGCTGCTCGTCGGCCGCCTCGCTTCGAGCCTTCTGCTGGGCGTCGTGCGCGCGAACAGTTTCGTCCTCTTGACGCTCGGGTCGGCTTTGACGACGTTGGGGCTGGCCCTGGCGTTCACGGCCGACACGGCGGCGGGCGTGCGCTGGTGGCTGATGTTGGCGGGGTTCGGGATGGGGCCGATCTTCCCGACCTCCGTGGGGCTGGCCTCGGCCCTTGTGCCGAGGATCGCCGGGACGGCCATCAGCTCCGTGATGGCCGTCGGGTTCGCGGGGCTGTTGGCGATTCCGCCCGCGGTCGGCTACATCTCCAGCGCGGCGGGCGGCGCGGCCGGCGACGTGCGCACGGGGCTTTTGGCCGTGGTCGCCGCGTCGGGCTTGATGTTTCTCCTCCACCTCGTGTTGACTCTGCGCGAACGTGCGCGGGCGCGTTAAAGTGATTTTCATTCAGGTGAAAATGAAGGTGAGCTTTCAACACAGAGACACAGAGACACAGAGACACAGCTTGAAGAGAATAGCTCAACGAGCTGTGTCTCTGTGTCTCTGTGTCTCTGTGTTAACCCTAAACTCAATTTCTTCTCTCGCGCAGACGCGCGCGACCGAGTGGCGCTTCTACGGCGGCGACGAGGGCGGCACACGCTACTCTCCTTTGAAGCAGATTAATCGAGACAACGTCGGGCGTTTGCAGAGGGCCTGGGTCTATCACACGGGCGAGCTGGAACTAGGGCTCAAGTCCGCTCCGTTCCAGGCTTCATTCTCGACCACGCCGCTCGTCGTCGGTGGCTCGATGTATCTGACGACGCCTTCGAGCCGCGTCGTCGCGCTCGACGCGGAGACGGGGAGGGAGCTTTGGAAGTTCGACCCGCAGGAAGGAAGGAGCGTGCGCGGCTTCAACTCGCACCGCGGCGTGGCCTTCTGGGAAGGACTCTCGCCCGACGGGAAGCGCAGGGAGCGGCGCGTCCTCTACGGCACGGTCGACGGGAGGCTCTACGCGCTCGACGCCGCGACGGGCAGACCTTACGCGGACTTCGGCGCGGGCGGCTTCGTAGACCTGCGCGCGGACGGCGCGGGCGCGTGGGCGAACGACCCGACGTGGGGCGCGCGCGTAACCTCGCCGCCCGCCGTCTACAAGGATTTGGTCATCGTCGGCTGGGGCCTGCCCGAGTCGCCTTCGAAGGGGCCGACCGGCGACGTGCGCGCGTACAACGTCCGCACGGGGAAACTCGCCTGGACGTTCCACACCGTGCCGCGACCCGGCGAAGTCGGGCACGAGACCTGGGAAGGCGATTCGTGGAAGGAGCGCGCGGGCACGAACGTCTGGTCTGTGATGAGCGTGGACGAAAAGCTCGGGCTCGTCTTCCTGCCCGTCGGCTCGCCCACATACGACTTCTACGGCGGCGACCGGAAGGGGCAGAACCTCTTCGGCAACTGCCTGGTCGCGCTCGACGCCGCGACGGGGAGACTCGTCTGGTACTACCAGACGACGCATCACGATCTGTGGGACTACGACCTCCCGGCGCAGCCCGTCCTCTTCGAGTGGCGCGGCGTGCCGGCCGTGGCCGTGATCACGAAGATGGGCTTCGTCTTCGTGCTCGACCGGAGGACGGGTAAGCCGCTCTTCCCCGTCGAAGAGAGACCCGTGCCTCAATCGGACGTGCCCGGCGAGGCGACGTGGCCGACGCAGCCGTTCCCTTCGAAGCCGCCCGCGCTCGCGCGGCAGGGGTTAACGAAGAACGAACTGAGCCGCGTGACGCCCGAGTCGGAGCGCTTCTGCTCGGCCCTCTTCGGACGTCTCGTCAACAAGGGCATGTACACGCCGGTCGGACTCAAACCGACGCTCAACTTTCCGGGCTTCCACGGCGGCGGCAACTGGTCGGGCGGCTCTTACGACCCCGTTTCGGGGCTGCTCTACGTGAACATGAACGAGGACGGCGCGATGGGCGAGATGACGCCGCAGGCGACGGGCGCGCCCGCCCCCTTCACGCGGCAGGGCAGGTTCGAGGAGTACGCGTGGTTCCGAGACCCGCACGGCTGGCCCTGCCAGCAGCCGCCGTGGGGGACTCTGAGCGCCGTGGATTTGAGACGCGGCGAGGTCGTGTGGAAGGTGCCGCTCGGCACGGTCGAAGAGCTCGAGGCGCGCGGCGTGCGCGACACGGGCACGCAGAACCTCGGCGGCTCAATCGTGACGGCGGGCGGCCTCGTCTTCATCGCCGCCACGACCGACCGCCTCTTCCGCGCCTTCGACGCGAAGACCGGCAGGGTGCTCTGGCAAGCGCGGCTCGAAGCCGGCGGCCACGCGACGCCGATGACCTACACGACGAAGGGCGGCCGCCAGCTCGTCGTCATCGCCGCGGGCGGCGGAGGCTTCCTCCGCGCCCTCAGCCCCACGCTCTCCGACACGCTCGTCGCCTACGCACTTCCCTGAAAGGATTTAAAATTTGAAATCCTTAGAGCGGTGTTGAGTTGGACGTGACCTGACGCTGGGAGCGCGGGCATCTCTGCCCGCCAGCGTACGCCAGCACGCTGACCGTCTCACCCTTAACCTCGACGTTGAGGTGTAAAGTCTCACGGCTTTCGCGCTGCGCGCTCAGCGGGCAGGGATGCCCGCGCTCCCAGCGAAGAGGGGCGTCATCATTCGAAGGCCGCTGTAAATGGCTCACGGGCGGACGCCGATGCTCCTGTAGAGGGCCGCGGTGTCGTAGACGGCGCCGTCTTTGACGACGAGCGAGACGCGGCGGATGTCGCTGATGCGCCGCGTCGGGTCGCCTTCGACGAGGATGAGGTCTGCGAGTTTGCCCGGCGCGATGGAGCCGAGTTCGCCGTCGCGTTTCGCCACGCGCGCGGCGCCGATGGTGGCGATGCGCAGCACCTCATTCGGCGGGATGCCCGCTTCGGCGTAAAGCTCAAGCTCGCGGTGCAGGGCGAAGCCGGGCGTCGCGTCGGTGCCGGCGACCAGCGTGATGCCTGAGTCGTAGAGCAGCTTGATCATCTTCAGCAGAGCCTTCGCGGACTCGCGGTAGCGCTCGTCCTTGCCCTCGGGCACGGGCAGGCCGCCCGCGAGCAGGTAGCGTCGAACCTGCGGCGGCAGGCGCTCGGCCACGGGCGCGTAGGCGTCGGGGACGCGGCCGGGGCGGTCGGTGAACATCCCTTCGAAGACGTTGACGGTCGGGTCGATGACCGTCTTCCTCTCCTTCAAAAGTTGTACGAACGAGCGCACGCGCGGGGAGTTCAAGTCTATCGTCGCCGCGCGGTCGGCGACCGCGGTGAAGCGGACGGGCGTGCGCGTGTCCTTCACCTCGTCGAAGAGGAAGTTGAGGACGAAGAAGTTGATGTGCTGGAACTCGTCCGCGCCCGCGCCGACGAACTGCTCGGCGCTCATGAAGGCCGGGACGTGGCCGCTCACGCGCAGGCCCTTCTCGTGCGCGAGTTTGACGAGCGTGGGGACGAGCTCGGGCTTGATCGAGCTGTAGATTTTTATCTGCGCGTAGCCGAGCCGCGCGAAGTTGTCGACCGCGGCCCGCGCCTCCTCCTCCGTGTCGACCAGAACCTTCGTCGGGCCGGCGTAAGGGCCGCGGCCGTCCATCAGTCCCGCCATCGCCGCGATGCGCGGCCCGATCTCTTCGCCCGCCTCGATCTTCCTTTTCAGCGCGAGCAGCGTGTCGATGTCGTTGCCCATGTCGCGCACCGAGGTGACACCCGCCGCGACGTGCATCAGCCCGTCGTTCGGGCCGATGTGGACGTGCATGTCCCAAAGCCCCGGCATCAAAGTCCGGCCGCGCGCGTCTACGACCTCCGCGTTCTTCGGCACGGCGACCTTTCCGTCGCGGCCGACCGCCTTGACGCGGTTGCCTTCGACGACGACGGTCGTGTGCGGGACAATCCGCCCGGCCTCGGAGTCGAAGAGGTTTGCGTTCCTGAAGACGAGCGGGGTTGAAGGCTTGCGCGCGAGCGTGCGCGCGAGGTTTGTGATGCGGACGGCTTCAAGCTCGTCCTGCTTCCTGACGAGTTCGGGCACGGACGCCTCGAAGCCTTCGCGGACGACCGAGAGCCAGGCGCTTACGGAGGCGAAGAACCCGCCGTCCTCTTCGAGCCAGATGGTGTCCGGCGTGAAGCCCAGGCCCGTGATCTCGTAAGAGACGACGCGGCGCTCACGCTCGCCGTCCTTCAGCATCAACTCGCCCGTGCGCCGGATGGAAGCTTCGCCTTCGGGCAGGAGCGGCAGACGCCCGCCCGGCGCTTCGAGGAGCGCGCGCGCGAGCAGCGCGAACTCCTCGGGCGCGCCGTTCATGCTGTTGTAGAAGGCGTTGGCGGAGAGCCTTTTCTCGCCCGCCTCGGCCGAGTTCTTCCAGCGCGCCACGCCGTTCTCGAAGGTGTAAACTTCCGCGACCGGCGCCTTGAGGTAGTCGTTGCCCGAGGTGTCGAGCGAGACGGGCAGCCCCCGGGCGTCGAGTTTGAGGGTCGTCTTATATTTCGGCCCGCGCCCGCGGTCGTTGTACTCGTACGTGAACTCGCGCGTGCCGTCGGGCCTGACCGTGGAGGTTTGTGAGCCCGCGCGGTTGCCGACGAGGATGACGGTGTAGCGCGTCTCCTGCCGCGCCGAGGCCGAAGCAGTCGGGAGCAGGCCGGCGGCGAGCGCGGCGAAGACGAAGGGGAACAGGCGCTTCATCGAAGTCTCCTCCTGAGGGCTGAGGGTGAGACTGCTATAATGCGCGCATGACTGTCAAAGAGTTTCGGCCGGAGTTCATGCAGGTCGGGGTGCTGACGGCGGCCTTACAGGAGCTGACGCCGCGCGAGGTGAGAGACCGAGACCCCGACCGCGCGGTCGAGGAGTGGCTGGAGTTCGCGTCGCAGCTCGGCGTGGACAACATACAGCTCTCGGCCGCGCTCCACCCTTCGGAAGCGGACGTGCCGGCCGAAGCGCTGCTCGACCCCGTCGCCAACACGCTCGATTTGCGCGACCCCTTCGACGACCGGCGCGCGCGGCGCGTGCGCGCGGCGATAGACTCCTTCGAGGTCGGACTCTCCGACCTCGCCTACTTCGACAACCTGCTCCACCACGACCCCGCCCTGCGCAGGCAGAAGCACGAGTTCATGCTGCGCGTCTTCGACGCGGCGGCGCTCCTGGGCGTCGGGGCGGTGTGCGGCTTCGTCGGCCGCAACCAGCGCCTCAGCATGGACGAGAATCTGATCGACTTCGAGGAGCACTTCGTCCCCCTTTTGCAGGAGGCGAAGGCGCGCGGCCTCGTCTACCGCGTCGAGCAGTGCCCGATGCCCGGCTGGACGGTCGGCGACAGTTTTCACAACAACATCGCCTACACGCCCGGCACCTGGATCGCGCTCCACCACATCTGCGAGCGCCACGGCGTCGGCGAACAGTTCCGCATCCACTACGACCCCTCGCACGCGATCCTGATGGGGCAGGACACGCGCTCCGTCTTTCAGTACCTGAAGGACGCGGGCTACAACTTCATCATCGGCGGCTTCCACGTGAAGGGGCAGGTGATTAACTCGAAGGGCCTGGCGGCGTGGGGCTACGGCGGGCAGACGGTGAACCGCGGCGACTGGATCGCGGGGCTGCCTTCGGAAGACCCGGCCGACCAGGCGAACGCGTGGAAGAAGCAGACCGTCCTCGCCGAGCACGAGCTGCCCGGCACCGCGCGCCACGACCCGCTCGCGTATTTGCAGAACCGGAGCGTGGACTGGCTCGACCACCAGCTCGCCGCGCGCGAGCTGTTAGAACTCGACATCCCGAACACGCACCTCGTCGTCGAGCACGAGTACCCGAAGGCGCGCACACAGGACAAGGAGAGACTGAAGCCCATCCTGCAAGGCTCCATCGCCTTCACGCGCAAGGTGGACGAGGCCGCCGCCTGCATGTACGCGCTCCAGCATGACGTGCTGGCCTCGCAGGGCATCCCCGTCCAGGGCGCCGGCCGCGAGCCCTACCGCTCCTGACCGACCCCGCACGACGCGCAGGGGCCGCGGCCGTCTGACTCGGCCGCGGCCCCTGCGCGTCGTGCGAAGCCGGTAGCGGGGCTAACTGCCGCAACGCGCGCCGTAGAGTGCCGGCGCGATGTCCGGCAGACTGCCGGGGAGGAAAAGCGGAATGTCCGGCCGCCGGCGGGTGTCGAGTCCGGCCACCTCGCCCGCCCGAGTCCGCCTGATGGGACAGCAGCAGGCAGACCCCTGGAAGCGGTAGTAGCCGGACGGGCAGAAGCCGTCGGGCGGCAGATTTATACAGCCGTTGATCTGGCAGTAGCCCGTCTGCCTGTGTGCGGCGGCACGATCCGGGCTTGCCTTGGCGGTGGCGGGCTGAGCCGTCGTCGCATTTGACGGTAAGCTTCCGAGCGCTATGCAGACGGCACCGAAGAGCACAAGGATGCCGGCGAGCACAGTCAATCGTTCTCTCATGGAACCCTCCTTTGGTGAACTGCAAACCGAATGAACGTTGACGCAAGCTGAATGTCCGTTCGCGTGAGGGCCGTTGGGGACACTCATGGTATTGAGTGTCGCGCGGGGTGTCAATGCTCACTCGTGCCGGAGCGCGGCCGAAGGGTCGACGCGGGTCGCGCGGCGGGCGGGCAGGTAGCAGGCGCAGAGCGCCGCCGCCGCGAGCAGCAGAGAGACGCCCGCGAAGACCGAAGGGTCCAAGGCGCTCACGCCGTACAGAAGGCTCTCCAACAGGCGCGTCAGCGCGAACGCGCCGGCCAGCCCCGCCAGCAGGCCCAACAGCACCGGCCGCATCCCCTGCCCGACCACGAGCCGCAGGACGTCGCGCCCGCGCGCGCCGAGCGCGACGCGGATGCCGATCTCGTGCGTCCTGCGCGCCACCGTGTTCGAGATGACGCCGTAGACGCCGAGCGCCGCCAGCAGCAGCGCCGCCGCCGCGAAGAGCGTGAACAGCAGCGCGCTGAAGCGCTGCGGGCCGAAGGAGTCTTTGACGTACTCATTCATCTCCTTGACGTTCGCCAAAGGCACGTCCGCGTCCAGCGCCGCCAACTGTTCGCGTACGGCGTTGACGAGAGCCGCCGGGTCGCCGCCGGCGCGCACGGCGAGGGACATGTGGTGCCACGAGTCGTCGAGGTAGGAGACGTATATCTCCGAAAAGGGCTCCCTCTGCGGCCCCACGTAGCGCGTGTCCGAGACGACGCCGACGATCTCGCGCGGCCGCTCCGGCGCGTTGGTGAGTACGATCTGTTTGCCCAAAGGGTCTTCGCCGGGGAAGACCTTGCGCGCCAGCGTCTCGCTGACGAGCGCGACGGCCGGCGCCGTGGCCGTGTCCCGCTCGGTCAGGCCGCGACCTTTGAGCAGGCGCACGCCGAAGGTCTTGAAGTAGTCGGCGCTGACGCGGTGGTAGATCGAGCCGTACCCGCCGTCGCCGCCGTCCGGCCCCGGCTCGCGCCCGACGACCTTGAACCGCCCGCCGTGCTCCTCGCCGCTCAAGGGGACGCTCTGCGCCACCGCGGCCGACGAGACGCCCGGCAGAGCGGAGACGCGTGTTAAGAGTTCGTGGTAGAAGCCGGCGCGCTTCTCGGGCGTGTTGTAACGGTATGGAAGCGAGATGTCGGCCGCGACGACGTGCGTCGGGTCGAAGCCGAGGTTGACCTCGGTCAGCCGGACGAAGCTCTTGACCAGAAGGCCCGCGCCGACGAGGAGCACGAGCGAGAGCGCGACCTCGGCCGCCACCAGCGTGCCGCGCGCGAAGCCCGGGCGCCCGCCGCCCGCGCCGCGCGCCCCCGACTTGAGCGCTTCGGTCAGCTCCACCCTCGACGCCTGTATCGCCGGCACGAGCCCGAACGCGACGCCCGTCAGCAGCGAGACCAGCAGCGTGAAGGCGAGCACGCGCGCGTCGAGACCCGCCTCCTCCGCGCGCGGCAGACTCGCAGGGCTCAAAGCGACGAGCAGCCGCACGCCCCACTTCGCCAGCAGCAGACCCGCGAGGCCGCCCGCCAGAGAGAGCGTCAGGCTCTCGGTCAACATCTGCCGGACGAGCCGGAGGCGGCTGGCCCCGAGCGCCGCGCGCACGGCCATCTCCCGCCTCCTCCCCGCGGCCTGCCCGAGCAGGAGGTTGGCGACGTTGGCGCACGCGATGAGCAGCACGAAGCCGACCGCGCCGAGCAGCGTGAGCAGCGTGTTGCGCGTGTTCCAGGTGATCGTCCTGTTCAGCGGGTCGGTGGTCGCGCTGCGGCCAGCGTTCTCGTCGGGGTACTGCCTGGCAAGAGCAAGCCCGAGGGCGTTCATCTCCGCGCGCGCCTGCTCGGCCGTGACGCCCGGCCGCATCCGAGCGATGACCGTCAGATAGCGCCCGCGCCGGTTGGCCTTCTCCGTCTCGTCGAAGCTCAACGCCCTGAAGACCTCGTAGTGCCGCGGCGAGATGATGAAGTCCGGCGGGAGCACGCCGACGACTATGTATTCGGGGCCGTTGAGCTTGACGGTCTTGCCGACGACGTTCGGGTCGCCGCCGAAGCGCCGCTGCCAGAGGCCGTAGCTCAGCATCACCACGGTCGGGGTGCCGGGCACGGCCTCCTCCGGCGTGAAGACGCGGCCCGCGACCGCGCGGACGCCGAGCGCGCGGAAGAGGCTCGGCGTCACGTTCGCGCCGGCGACGCGCTCGGGGCGCGCGGCCTCCTCGGAGAGGTTGTAGAAGTCTTCGGTGTAGGCGCCCATCTCCTCGAACGAGCGCGCCTGCTCGCGCCAGTCGAGGTAGTTGGCGGGCGAGACGATGACGCGCGCCTCTTCGGACTTCGCCGAGCACTCCCAGACCGTCACGAGCCTCTCCGGCTCGGGGTAGGGGAGCGGGCGGAAGACGACCGCGTTCGTGATGCTGAAGAGCGCCGTGTTGGCGCCGATGCCGAGCGCGAGCGTGAAGACCGCGACGAGGCTGAAGCCGGGGTTGCGCCGCAGCACGCGCAGGCCGTAGACGAGGTCTTGCCGGAGGTCTTCGAAGGGGCGCACGCCGCGCGCCTCACGGCACTGCTCCTTCGACTGCGTGACGCCGCCGAACTCGCGCAGGGCCGCGCGCCGCGCCTCCTCGTGCGACATCCCCGCGGCGACGTGCGCCGCCGTTTGCCGTTCGAGGTGGTAGCGCAGCTCTTCGTCGAGCTGACTGTCCAACCCGCCGCGGTTCAGCAAAGCGCGCAGCCGCCTCCAAAGCCTTCCCATCATCCACACACCTTTCACTCCAACTTCTCGAAAGACCTTCACTCGCAGCGCAGCGCGATTAAAGGGTCGACCTTCGACGCGCGGCGCGCGGGCAGGTAGCAGGCGGCGAGCGCGACCAGCAGGAGCAGCAGCGCGATGAGCGCGAACGTCCCGGGGTCGGTCGCGCTCACGCCGTAGAGCAGACTCGACATCAGGCGCGTCAGCGCGAGCGAGGCCAGCAGTCCGGCCGCGACGCCCGCGAGCGCGAGCCCCATCCCCTGCCGGATGACGAGGCGGTGCACGTCGCCGCGCCGCGCGCCGAGCGCCACCCGGATGCCGATCTCCCTCGTGCGCTGCGCGACCGTGTACGAGAGCACGCCGTAGAGCCCGACCGCGCCGAGGGCGAGCGCCGCGCACGCGAAGGCGGCCGCGAGCGTCATGCTGAAGCGGCGCGGCGCGAGGGTCTGCTCGACGTACCACGCGAGCGCGTGCACGTTGCCGAGCGGCTGGTCGCGGTCGAGCGCCTGCACCTCGCCGCGGATCGGCTCGGCCAGTCGCGTCGGCTCGACCGAGGTCTTCACGACCAAGTCCATCGCGCGCAGGGCGCTGACGGCCATGCTCCGCCTGAGCTGCGTCCACGGGCGGTAGATGCCGGGCCGCCCCTCCTCGTCGAGCCCGCTCTGCCGCACGTGGCCGACGACCCCGACGATCTCGCACCAGGGGTCTTCCTCCGAGCCGAAGCGCAGCCGCTTGCCGAGCGCGTCGCGGGGCGAAGCGCCGGGGAAGTTCCGGCGGACGAAGTCGTCGTCCACGAGCGCGACCTGGGGCGAGTCCGTCCCGTCGCTCTCCTCGATGTAGCGGCCGGCGAGCAGCCGGATGCCGAGCGTCCGGTGAAACTCCGGACTCACCCACTGCGCGTAAGCGTCCGGCAGGTCGGAGGGCTGCCGCGGCTCGGGCCGGCCTTCGAGCCTGTAGCCGAGCTCGCTCGCGCGGCCGAAAGGGAAGCCCGTCGCCAGGCTCACCTGCCGCACGCCCGAGAGCGCCTCGACGCGCCGCTTGACCTCTTTGAGGAAGGCCGCGCACTGCTCGGCCTCGGCGTACTTGCCGTCGGGCAGGCGCAGCCGCAGCGTCAAAACGTCTCTCGCCTCGAACCCCGGCTCGACCCGCATCAACTGCCAGAAGCTGCGGAGCAGGAGCCCCGCGCCGACGAGCAGCACCAGGGAGAGCGCGACCTCCGTCACGACCAGCCCCGAGCGCAGCCAGCGCCCGCCCGTGTTCGTCCCGCCGCCCGCCCCGCCGCTCTTCATCGCGTCGTTCAGGTCGGCCTTCGACGTTTGCAGCGCGGGGATGAGGCCGAAGGCGACGCCGGTCAGAAGCGTCAGCGCGAACGTGAACAGCAGCGCGCGCCCGTCGAGCGAGATGCTCTCCGTCCGCGGCAGCGCGTCGGGCGCGAGCCGCAGGAGCGCGCCGACGCCCCACCACGCGAAGAGGAGGCCGAGCGCGCCGCCGCCCGCCGCGAGCAGCAGGCTCTCCGTCAGGAGCTGTCGCACCACGCGCCCGCGCCCCGCGCCGAGCGCGACCCGCAAGGCGAGCTCCTTCCGCCTCCCGGCGGCGCGCACCAGCAGCAGGTTCGCGACGTTCGCGCACGCGATCAAAAGCACCGCCCCGACCGCCGCCATCAACATCAGCAGCGCCGGCCGCGCCTCGCCGACGTAGTCGTCGAGGTACGAACGCAGGCGCACGCCGCCCCCGCCGTTGGACTCCGGGAACTGACCGGCCAGCCGCGCCGCCACCGCCTCCAACTGCGCGCGCGCCTGCTCGAGCGGGACGCCGGGCTTGAGGCGCGCCGTGACCATGACGACGTGCGAGTCGCGCTCGTGCATCCACTTCTGGTCGGAGAGCTGGCCGAGCGGGATGAAGAACTGGTTGTTGAGGCTGTTCACGCCGTAGAAGTCGAACTGCGGCGGCATGACGCCCGCGACCGTCCAGCTCGCGCCGTTGTAGGTCACGGCGCGGCCGACCACGCCGGGGTCGGCCCCGTAGCGCCGCAGCCAGAGTTCGTGGCTGAGCACCAGGACGTTCGCGCCCCCGGGCCTGTCCTCCTCCTCCGTGAAGAAGCGCCCGGCGGCGGGCCTGACGCCGAGCGTCCGGAAGAAGCTGGCCGTCACGTACCGGCCCGTGACGCGCTCCGGCCCTTCGTCTCCCGTCAGCACGCCGCCCGCGGGCATGCGCGCCCCCATCTCCTCGAAGGCGTCCGCGCCCGCGCGCCAGTCGAGGTAGTCGGGGAAGGCGACGGCCGTCTCGCGGCCCGACTCGTTCGTCTCAAAGAGCGCGACCAAACGCTCGGCCTCCGGGAAGGGGAGCGACTTCAGCAGCACGCCGTTGACGACCGAGAAGATGGCCGCGTTCGCCCCGATGCCGAGCGCGAGCGTGAGGACGGCGACCAGCGCGAAGCCGGGCTTCCTGCAAAACGTCCGCAGGCCGTAGCGCACGTCCTGCCACAAGTCTTCGAACAGTCTCACGCCCCTCGCCTCCCTGCACTCTTCCTTCGCCCTCGTGACCCCGCCGAACTCGCGCAGGGCCGCGCGGCGCGCCTCTTCGTGAGACATGCCGGCCGCGCGGTGTAGCTCCTCCTCGCGTTCGAGGTGGTAGCGCAGCTCCTCGTCGAGCTGACGATCCAGCTCGCCCCGCTTGACGAGCGCGCGCAGACGCCTCCAAAGCCTCTTGGACATCCCGGCCCCTCCCTTCAAGCGTCGCGCAGGATGGCCTCGATGGCGCCCGCGAAGCGCTCCCAGGTCTCGCGCTCCGCCTCCAACTGTCTCCTGCCGACGGGGGTCAGGCGGTAGAACTTCGCCTGCCGGTTGTTCTCCGACGAGGCCCACTCGGCCTTGACCAGCCCGCGCTCCTCCAGGCGGTGCAGCGCCGGGTAGAGCGCGCCCGGCGTGATGCTCAGCACGTCCCCGGAGACGACGCGGATGCGCTGCATGATGTCCCAGCCGTTGAGCCGCCCCGTGCGGAGCAGGCGCAAGACCAAAAGCTCCAGCGTCCCCTGCTGCAAAAGGTCTGTCCTCTTGTCGAGCCCCATCGCTCCTCCTCTCGGCCGCCGATAGGAGCCGGAGTATAGTCCTCGACCTATCGGGCGTCAATAGGAAAGTGGCGCGGGGTCGGGAAAGGTCGAAGGCCGCCGGGAAGAAACTCTTGTCGGGCGGCGGCGCGGCGGGTTAGAATCTTGGGCGAGATTGAAGCCACCCTTTCTCACGCCCCCAGACGCCGTTCGGTAGCGCCCCAAATTTGAAACAAGCTTCGGAGGAGTCTCTATGTTCCGTCGGAACGTGGCGGCGCTGTTCTGCCTCTTACTGTGTGCGGGAGCCGCCCCCGCGCAGACGGCGGCGCCCCTGCTCGTCGCGGAGGAGGGGACTGACAGGGCCGTGGCGGTCGAGCCCGTGACGCGCGTGAGCGACCCCTTCCCCTTCGCGCAAACCATCACGTTCGGCGTCGACGCGCGGACGCGCGTGATGCTCTTCGCGCAGAACGTCCAACTGCTGCCCGGCGAGACGCCCTCGGCGCTGACCGCGACGGCCGAGGACGCCGCGCACAACGTCTACGCGCTGGCGGTCGAGCGCGTAGACCCCGTGCCCGGCTTCGAGTGGATGAGTTCGGTCGTCGTGCGTCTGGGCGACCAGATGTCGAACTCGACGGGCGAAGTTCTCGTCTCGGTCACGCTCCGCGGTCAGGCGAGCAACCGCGTGCGCTTCCGCGTCGGGACTCAACCACCAGACCTCGGCGCGGGCGCGAGCCTCAACGGCAAGCGGCTCTTCCCCGCCGACAACCCCTGGAACCAGGACGTCTCGAACGACCCCGTCGACCCGAACTCGGCCAACCTCATCGCGAGCATCGGCCTCGGCACCTCGCTGCACCCGGACTTCGGCACGGTCTGGAACGGCGCGCCGAACGGCATCCCTTACGTCGTCGTCTCCGGCTCGCAAACGAAAGTCCCCATCACCTTCAACGCCTACGGCGGCGAGAGCGACCCCGGCCCTTATCCCGTTCCGTCGGACGCGCCGGTTGAAGGTGGCCCGAGCGGCACGGGCGACCGACACGTCATCGTCATCGACCGCGACAACTGGAAGCTCTACGAACTCTACCGGGCCTTCCCCAACGGCTCGGGCTGGGGCGCGGACAGCGGCGCCGTCTTCGACCTGAACTCCAACGCCCTGCGGCCGGCCGGCTGGACTTCGGCCGACGCCGCGGGCCTGCCCATCTTTCCCGGCCTCGTCCGCTACGACGAGGTCTTCGGCCGCAGGGAGATCACGCACGCCCTGCGCTTCACCGCGTCGCGCACGCGCCGCGCGTACGTCCTCCCTGCGCGCCACTTCGCCAGCAGCAACACCGACCCGAACCTCCCGCCGATGGGGATGCGCGTGCGCCTGAAGGCTTCGGTGGACATCTCCGGCTACTCGCCGGCAATGCAGGTCGTCCTGCGGGCGCTGAAGAAGTACGGGATGATCCTCGCGGACAACGGGAGCAACTGGTACGTGAGCGGCGCGCCCGACCCGCGCTGGGACGACTCGGAGCTGAACACCCTGAAGGGCATCAGGGGTTCGGACTTCGAGGTCGTCAGGATGGGGACAATCGTGACTCAGTGAGCTTGGCCGACGAGCTGCGCCTGCTTCGTCGGGCCGAACCAGACGTTGTGCTCCGAGTCGAAGACGAGCCTGTCGCCTTCGAACTTGAAGCTGAGCGTCGAGTAGTAGGGCGTCTCGTAGAGGACGATCTTCAAAGCGTACGTGTCGTCCGAAGTCCACGCGCCGCTCGCGGCCAGCAAGGGCTGCGCGGGCAGGCCCAGAGCCTTGTCGAGTCCGTTGGCGAAGCCGCCGCGGCTCTGCCGCCAGGACTCGAAGCCGAAGGGCGTGCGCGCCTCGCCCGCGGCCGTGCGGACGAGGAGCGCGGGCGAGGCGCTTTTGAAGTCGAACGAGATGGCCTGGATGCCGCGCTCGTTCTCGGGGAACTCGTACCAGCGGCCCGAAACCTTCTCCGCGAGCGCGGACGTGGCCCGGCCCGTTTGAAACTTGACGGTCAAGCCTTTCAGCTTCGCCTCAAGCTTCTGACGCGCGGCGTTGTCTTCGGGCAGGCGGCCCGGCCTCATCTCGGGCAGCAGCTTGTCCCAGACGAGGTTCATCACCTTCTGCATGTCGCGCGTGCCGCTGTTGATGGCGACGACCGCGTCGAGTTCGGGCACGACGAGGCAGAACTGCCCGAACGCGCCGTCGCCGCGCCAGCCGTGGCGCGAGCGCCAGAACTGGAAGCCGTAGCCCTGATCCCAGTCGCTCTTCGGCGCGGAGCCGTTCGAGGTCTGCCGCGCCGTCGCCTCCTCGACCCACGACGCGGGGACGAGTTGTCGCCCCTGCCACGTGCCCTTCTGTAGATACAACTGCCCGAAGCGCGCGATCTCTTCCGTGCGCAGGGACAACCCGTACGCGCCGGCCGACACGCCCTGCGGACTCGCGACCCACGTCGGATTCTCAAAGCCCAGAGGGTCAAAGAGTCTGGGCCTGAGGTATTCGAGCACGGCCTGTCCCGTCACCTTCTGCACGATGGCCGAGAGCATGTAGGTCGCGGGCGAGTTGTAGAGGAAGTGCGTGCCCGGCTTGAAGGGGACGGGGTGCGCGAGGAAGCGCCTGACCCAACTGGCGTCGCGCATCGAAGGGTCTTTGCCGTCCCAATCTAAAATCGGCGCCTCGGTCTGGTTCCCCGAAGACATCCGCAGGAGGTCTCGGACGCGCATCGCACGCAGGTTCGGCGAGGGCTCGGCCGGCGCCTCTTCGGGGAAGAATTTCAAGACCTCGTCATCAAGACTCAGCTTGCCTTCGGCGACGGCGAGGCCCACGGCGGTCGAGGTGAAACTCTTACTCAGGGAGTAGAGGACGTGCGGCGTGCGCGCGTCGTAAGGCGACCACCAGCCTTCGGCGACGACGTGGCCGTGGCGCACGAGCACGAAGCCGTGCATCTGGTCTACCTCGCGGTCGGCCGCCTCGACGAACGCGAGCACCGCGGCCGACGAGATGCCCTGCCGCTCCGGCGAGCTGCGCGGCAGGCCGCCCCCGCCGTTGGCCGTATGTGCCAGAGCAGGCGCGTAGGATGAGACGAGAAAAAGGCAGAGGAGCGCGCCCCGCACGGCGCGGCTCAACTTAGGGCTAGATTTACGAAGTGGTTTCATGGAGAATGTCGCGCGCTTCCTTCTGAATAAGTTCTGACATCCTTCGAGCCGGGAAGACGTAATAACACTGCGACAGGAGAGCGTCAATTACGAGCCGCCGGGCCCGGAGCTTTCGGGCGGTTGGAAGGGCCTGCTGCGCGCCTTCGGCCCCGGCGCCATCATCGCGTCGGTGACGGTCGGGACGGGCGAGACCGTGTTTGCGCCGCGCGTCGGCGCCGCCTTCGGCTACGCGCTGCTGTGGGTCGTGCTGGCCGCGGTCTTCTTCAAGGCGGTGCAGGTCTACGCGGGCGCGCGCTACCTCGTGCTGACGGGCGAGCACCCTCTGGCCGCCTGGTCACGGATACCGGGGCCGCGCGCCTGGGCGGCGAAGCTCATCGGCGTCGTCTCGGTCGCGGCCTTCCCCCTGTGGATCGCCGCGCTCTCGGACGCGCTCGGGAGTCTGTGCATCTGGATCACGGGCGTCGGCGAGGGGAAGGGTTGGGGCCGGCCCGCGTGGGGCGCCGGCATCATCCTGGCGGTGACTTGCCTGAGCTTCGTGCAGACGTACGGCGTCGTCGAGCGCGTCTCGACTCTGCTCCTCTGTCTGAAGGTCGGACTCGTCTTCGTCGCGGTTTTGATTGTCAGGCCCGACTGGGCCGCGGCCCTCTGGGGCCTGGTCGCGCCGCGCATCCCGGAGTATCCGGCGTGGGTCGTCGCCAACTACCCGGACTTCAGAGGCCGCACGGTCTTGCTCGAAGTGGCCGTGCTGCTCGGCGCGGTCGGCGGCGGCGTGCAGGACTACGTGGGCTACGTCGGCTTCCTGCGCGAGAAGAGCTGGGGCGCGGCGGGACAAGCAGACGGAAGTCCCGACAGACTCAGCCGAGACCCTTCGATCATCGCGCGCGGCCTGAGCTGGCTGAAGGCGCCCGCGCTCGACACGGCCGTCTCGTTCGGGAGCGTGCTGGTCATCACGGGCTGCTTCATGATTCTCGGCGCGGCGGTGCTGCACCCGCGCGGGCTGGTGCCGACCGACGCAGACCTCTACAGCCAGCAGTCGCAGTTCCTCGGACTCATACACCCGCGGCTCATCTGGGTCTACAAGGCGGGCGTCTTCTTCGCCATCCTCGGCGCCATCTACGGCGCGTTCCCGCTCTACGCGCGGACGACCTTCGAGACGGCCGCGGCCGTCTGGCCGAAGCGCACTTGGGACTTCGGGCGTTTGCGGACTTGGGTCATCCTCTACAGCGCCCTGGGCGGGCTGCTGCTCATCCTGACGGGCTACAAGACGGTCGTCCTCGCGCGCATCGTGGCGCCCTTCGCGGGCGTTTTGGGCTGCGGGCTCTGGTGCCTGGCGATGGTGTGGGTCGAGCGGACGCAGCTGCCCGCGGCCTTCCGCATGAGCCGCTGGCTGTTCGTCTCGACCGTCGTCGCGGGGGTGAGCATGACGGCCGTCGGGTGCTACGTCACCGTCCTGAGCTGGTTGTGAAGGTGAAGACCGTGAGAATCTTCAGACGCGCCCTGCTGCTTCTTCCAACCGTCGTGCTCGTCTGCGCGGGCGTCGTGGGCGGGCAGAAGTCTGTGCCGTCCGACGTTGAAGTACGCGTCGAAGAGCTTCTGTCGCGCATGACGCTCGAAGAGAAGCTGTCTCTGCTCGCGGGCACGGGCTTCGACACGGTCGCCATCCCCCGACTCAAAATCCCCGCCTTGCACATGACCGACGGGCCGGCCGGCGTGCGTACGGGGACGGCCACCTCCTTCCCCGCGGGCGTCGCGCTCGCCGCGAGCTTCGACCCGGCCCTAGTCGAGAAGGTCGGGGCGGCGATTGCGCGCGAGGCGAAGGCGCAGGGGAAGAACGTCCTGCTCGCCCCTTGCGTCAACATCCAGCGCGCGCCGCACGCCGGCCGCAACTTCGAGAGCTTCGGCGAAGACCCCTTCCTCGCCGCGCGCACCGCGGTCGGCTACGTCAAGGGCGTGCAGTCGGAAGGCGTGATGGCCGCCGTCAAGCACTACGCCGCCAACAACCAGGAGACCGCGCGCCACTTCATCGACGTGCGCGTCGGCGAGCGCGCGCTTCACGAACTCTACTTCCCAGCCTTCCGGGCGGCGGTGCAGGAGGGCGGCGCGTGGTCTGTGATGGCCGCCTACAATCAGGTCAACGGCGCGTTTGCGACCGAGAACGAATACCTGCTCGACGAAGTCTTGAAGAAGCGCTGGGGCTTCCGCGGCCTTGTCATGTCCGACTGGGGCGCGGTCAAGTCAACCGTCCCGACCTTACAGCACGGGCTCGACCTTGAGATGCCGACCGGCCTCTTCCTCAACCCCGCCGAGGTGAAGAGGGCGCTCGACTCCGGCGCGGTCACCGAGGGCCAGATAGACGACAAGGTGCGACGCACCCTGCGGGCGATGGCCTCGCTCGGACTGCTCGACCACCCAACCCCTTCCGGCGGCGAGTCGGACACGCCCGCGCATCGCAGGCTCACGCTCGAAGCGGCGCGCGACAGCGTAGTGCTCTTGAAGAACGAGCGCGCCCTGCTTCCGCTGGACGCGAACAGGCTCCGCTCAATCGCGGTCATCGGCCCGAACGCTTCGGTCGCGCGGCTCGGCGGCGGCGGGAGCGCGCAGGTCGCCCCCTCCTACTCGGTCAGCCCGCTCGAAGGGATTAAGAAGCGGGTCGGAGACCAAGTTCGCGTCGATTACGCGCCGGGCTTGATGGCGCTCGAAGACACGGAGGTTATCCCGGCCGAGAACCTGCGCACGCCCGACGGCAGGTCGCAGGGGCTTCAGGGCGAGTACTTCGCCAACGTCGAGCTCAAGGGCGAGCCCGCACTGCGCCGCGTAGACCCGCGGGTCGATTTCCGCTGGGCCACGGGGTCGCCCGCGCCGGGTCTGCCCTCCGACCAGTTCTCGACGCGCTTTACGGGCAGCCTCGTCGCAAATCGAAGTGGCTACTACTCGCTCAGCCTCAGCAGCAACGACGGCGGCCGTCTGTATCTGGATGACAAGCCCCTCATAAACCTCTGGGCCGACCACGCGACCATGACCGGCGCGGCCATCGTCGAGCTGAAGGCCGGCGAACCGCGCCGCCTGCGCATCGAGCACTACGAGAGCTACGGCAATGCCGACGTGCGCCTGGGGTGGCGCCGGATAGAAGAGGGGACGATGCGTACGGCGGTCGAGGCGGCACGGCGCGCGGACGTGGCCGTCGTCTTCGCGGGGCTCTCGGACGCGACCGAGACAGAGGCGCTCGACCGCCCGGACCTCTACCTGCCCGCGGGCCAGGACGAGCTGATCGCGGCGGTCGCGCGCGCGAACCCGCGCACCGTCGTCGTGCTCAACTCGGGCGGCCCAATCGTCCCGCGCGGCTGGCTCGACGCCGTGCCCGCCGTCGTTCAGGCTTTCTACCTCGGGCAAGAAGGTGGTAACGCGCTGGCCGAGATTCTCTTCGGCGACGCCTCGCCTTCGGGACGGCTTCCGGCGAGCTGGCCGCGGCGCTGGAAGGACTCGCACGCCTTCGGGCGCTACCCCGGAAGCGGCGGCTCCGTCAGTTATACGGAAGGGCTGCTCGTCGGCTACCGCTGGTTCGACGCGAAGCGCATCGAGCCGCTCTTCCCCTTCGGCCACGGACTCTCCTACACGCGCTTCGAGTATTCGGGTCTGAAGCTGACGCGCGAGGGCACGGACGTGACGGTCGAGTTCGACGTCAGGAACGCGGGCGCGCGCGCGGGAGCGGAGGTGGCGCAGGTCTACGTCAGCGACGTTGAGTCGAGCCTGCCGCGCCCGCCGAAAGAGTTGAAGGGTTTTACGAAAGTCTTCCTCAAGCCGGGCGAGAGGAAGAAGGTGACAGTCTCACTGTCTGCCTCCGCCTTCTCCTTCTACGACCCCGCGCGCGGCGGCTGGGTGCTTGAGCCGGGCGACTTCCAAATCATGGTCGGCGCCTCTTCGCGCGACATCAGGTTGGAGGGCAAGGTCAGATTAGGGCAATAGTGTCAGAACCACCCGCGGTAGCGGGTGGCCCTGTGCGATACGCAACATCCGGCTTGTAACGGGCCACCCGCTACCGCGGGTGGTTCTGACCTTTATAGCCGCGCAGACCTTCGAGTTGGCCGGCGAGGCAGGCGAGGGCGAAGCGCGCGCGGCCCTGGAGGCTCCTGTAGGCGACCTTCGCCGGCAGCTCAAGGAGCGAGGAGTAGAGCGTGTAGAAGAGCAGGTGATGGCGGCGGCCGTGCCTGCGCAGGACTTGGAGGCGGTTGCGCTGCATGAGCCGGCCGACCCGCGGCTCGAACGTCTCCGGCCCGCGGTTGTGTCTGAAGACGACGCGGCTGTCGACGAGCGCGCGCAAGCCCTTCTCCCTCAGCTTGAACCCGAGGTCGACCTCGTCGAAATACATGAAGAGGCTTTCGTCGAAACGCACGCCCGCCGCCAGCGCCCTCCCCGTCACGAGCAGCAGCGCGCCGTGGACGCAGAAGACCTCGCGCGCCGCGGCCGCCTCCGCCCTCGGCGCGGAACCCCACTTCAGGCGCGAGAACCACTTCGAGTAGAGGCCGCCCGCCGAGGCGCGCTCGCGCCCCGTCGTCGGGTCGAACTCGACGCCGCCGACGACGCCCGCGTCCGCGCGCGACGCGGCCGTCTCAAGCAGTTGTTCGAGGGCGCGCGGCCCGGCCTCCACGTCGTGCGTCGCGGCGAGCACGCAGTCGTAGCCGCCCGCGCGCGCGAAGTCGAGGGCGAAGTTGACCCCGCCCGTGTAGCCGAGGTTGGCGGGGAGCCGGCGCACCTCCAGGCCGGGGAACTCACGCGCCGTCCCTTCGAACGCGCCGCGCTCCGAGGCGTTGTCGACGAGCAGCAGTTGGAAGTTCGCGTGGGTCTGTCGGCGCAGGCTGCGGAGCGTCTCGGCGGTCGTCTCGGGCGAGTTGTAGGCGAGCACGGAGACGAGCACGCGCGGGGCCGACACTTCCGTATCTCCGGGTCTTCGCATCGGCCGAACCTGTCAGGCCCCTTTGGCTTTGAAGGCGGACTCGAAGAGCGCGCTCACCTCTTCGAGCCGCTTGTCCCAGTCGCCGTGCGCGGCGGCCTCGCGGCGGCGCGACGCCTCGCGCTCGTCCGACTGACCCAGCGCCGACTCGACGGCGCGCAGGAAGTTCTCCGGCGCCTCGTCCGAGATGTTCAGGACTTGGTGCTCCTCCTCGAAGTGGCGCACGGCCGGCAGGTCGGTCGAGACGACGGGCTTGCCGACCGCGAGGTACTCGTTGAGCTTGGTCGGGACGACCGTCACCGTGTAGGAGTTGAGCCGGTAGGGGATGATGCAGACGTCGAACTCGCGTATGAAGTTGGCGAGGCTGCGGTGCGGCTGCTGGCCGATGAAGTGCACGTTCGGCAACCCGCCCAGGCCCTTCAGCGGCGACTCGCCCGGCCCGACGAAGACCCACGACCAGTGGGGCCGGCGGCGCACCGACTCCTCGACCATCTCGCCGTTGATGTGGTTCGAGATGGCGCCGACGTAGCCGACGCGCGGGCGCGAGAGCCGCCGCACGCGCTCGACGTTTTCCAGCACCTCCGGGTCGAGGCGTGGGTCGCCGTTCGATTCGCCCGCGTCCACGCCGGGCGCGAAGGCCTCAAGGTTCACGCTCGGCGGGAAGACGTGGACGTTGTCGCTCACCTCGGACGGCAGGCGCGCCAGCTCCCGGCTGTTGGCGAGCACGAGGTCGCTCGTCAGGACGAGCGCGCGCTCGCTCCGGCGCAAAGCCTCGGCGTGCGGCGTCAGCGCGGCGAGGTTGTCGATGCGGTAGTAGGCGACGACGCTGCGCGGCGTGCGGAGCTGCCTGACGAGTTCGAGCGCGGTGTCGGTCGGGAGGTAGGTCAGGACGAGCGCGTCCTCAATCCCGAGGCGGCGCGCGGCGCGCACCACGCGCGGCAGGAGCACGCGCGCGTTGAAGCCGCGCGAGACGCCGAAGGGGGGCAGGACGAGCGGCGAGCAGACGTAGAGGTTTTGACCGACCTGCCGGACGCCGCCCGTGCTGAGCGACCTCGACCAGTTGCGCAGGCGCTTCCAGACGCGGCCCGCGTCCCTCGGGCCGGGCGCGCGGATGCCCATGTTCTCGACGAAGAGGACGCGGTTGCCGTTCGCCGCGAGGCGCGAGGAGAGCTCCTGGGAGCTTTGCCAGTTGAAGTCCCACTCGATGCCGGAGATGCAGATGATATTCCTGTCGCGCAGCATGCGGTTGCGGTGCGAGTCTACAGGCTGAAGATTGTAAACGCCATCTGCCGGAAGCTTTGATACACTGACGCGGCCTCCGGTCATTTTCAAAACTCAGGATTGAGACGAGCAGGAGAGAGCCGATGCGTAAGTCTGCCCTGACCCTTCTGCTGCTGGCGTGCGCCTTCGCCGCGCGCGCGGCGGCGCAGGTGCCCGAGAACGGCGGCCCTTACAACGTGACCTTCCTCGAAGGCGGCGTCGGCGTCGAGCGCCAGTTGAAGGGCGCCGAGCGTCTGGTCGCCGCGGGGGCGCCGTTCCACATCTACGCGTGGGTGCGGCCGGCGGCGAACGCCGACCAGAGGGGCATGACGGAGCTGATCTCGCTCGGGCGCGGGCTCGGGCGCGCGCTGATGCTGCACGACGGATACTTCGCCTACAGCGGCGGCACGACGGTCTTCACGGTCGCGCCGGTCGCGCCGGGCCGCTGGACTCACCTGGCCGTCTCTTCTGACGGCAAGTCCGTGACGCTCTACGCGGACGGCAGGAGTCTCGTGACTACTCCCGCGAAAGTCTCTTCGGCGTCGTCGAGCATCTCGCTCGCCCCCGTCCGCGACTTCATGCCGCACTTCGGCGGCTCGCTCGTGGACGCGACGGTCGGCGAGGGCGCGCTGACCGACGGCGAGGTCGAGGCGCTCGTGCGTGCGCGCCCGAACTTCGACCTCGTGCAGATGTGGAACGTGGGCGTCGGCTGGGAGTGGCAGAGCCGCGCGAACACGGGGCTGTGGCAGCAGCAAGACCCCTGGACTCTGCCGCACGGCCGGGGCGGCTTCAGCGCGCCGGTCGCGAAGCCCGTGGTCGAAAGACCCGTGCTCGAACCTTTGGGAGACGACCGCTGGCAGTTGAACGGCTGGCGCCTCGCCGCCGCGCCCGACGTGTCGGCCGACGGCGCGACCCTCTCCCGCCCCGGCTTCGACGCGAGTAGGTGGTACGTCGCGACCGTGCCCGGCACGGTCTTGACGACGCTCGTCGACCGCGGCGTCTACCCAGACCCTTTCTACGGCCTCAACAACATGGCCATCCCCGAGAGCCTCGCGCGGCAGGACTACTGGTATCGCACCAGCTTCCACGTCCCGGCCGAGGCCGCGGGCAAGCGCCTGCTGCTCGTCCTGAACGGCGTCAACTACGCCTCGGAGGTCTGGCTCAACGGGCGCCTGCTCGGCAACACCGTGGGCGCCTTCATCCGCGGACAGTTCTACGTCAACCCTTCGGCGGGCGAGAACGTCCTGGCCGTCCGCGTGATGCCGCCGCCGCACCCCGGCATCCCGCACGAGCAGTCCATCAGGGGCGGCGTCGGAGAGAACGGCGGGCAGTTGGCGATTGACGGCCCGACCTTCGTCGCGACCGAGGGCTGGGACTGGATACCCGGCATCCGCGACCGCAACACGGGGCTGTGGCTGCCCGTCGAGCTGAAGGCGTTCGGCGCCGTGCGCATCCTCGACCCGCAGGTCATCACAGACCTCCCACTCCCGCGCACGGACGCGGCCGACATCTACATCAATGTGCCCGTCGCCAACGGCGGCGGCGGCGCGCCCCGCCGCGTGACGGTGCGCGCGGCCTTCGACGACGTGTCGGTCGAGAGGGCGGTCACGGTCGGGGCCAACGTCGAGACGGTGCGCTTCTCGCCCGCGGAGTTCCCGCGGTTGAGGCTGAAGAACCCGCGGCTCTGGTGGCCGAACGGCTACGGCGAGCCGGCGCTCCACACACTGCGCCTGACCGTGCTCGACGCCGGCAGGCCCTCCGACACGGCGCAGCTCCGCTTCGGCATCCGCGAGGTGAGCTACGACCTCTCGCTCTTCGACGGCGCGGGGCGGCTGCGCCGTGTCAACGTCCAGACCGCCGACGGCAAACTCCGCGGCGAGCGCCTGATCGACGTCAGGCACGAGGCCATCAAGCAGAGCCCGCGCGGCTGGGTCGAGTCGCTCACCGCGGCGGGAGAGAGATCACCTGCCGTCACAGACGCCGTCAAGGACTGGCTTCCGGAGCCGCACCTCGCCATCCGCGTCAACGGCGTGCGCATCGCGGCGCGCGGCGGCAGCTGGGGCATGGACGACGCGTTGAAGCGCAGCGGGCGCGAGCGACTCGAGCCGTACTTCCGCCTCCACCGCGAGGCGCACCTCAACGTCATACGCAACTGGATGGGCACCAACACCGAGCCGCAGTTCTACGACCTCGCGGACGAGTACGGCCTGATGATCCTCAACGACTTCTGGCAGTCCACGCAGAACTTCCAGGTCGAGCCGCAAGACCCGCAGCTCTTCCTCCGGAACGCGCGCGACGCCGTCTCGCGCTACCGCAACCACCCCTCCATCGTCCTCTGGTTCGGCCGCAACGAGGGCGTGCCCTACCCGCTGCTGAACGAGGGGCTCGACGACCTGATTTTCGAACTCGACGGGACGCGCTGGTACACGGGCAGCTCGAACGTCGTCAACCTGCAAGGCTCCGGCCCGTACAACTACCGCCCGCCCGCCGGCTACTTCACGAACCTCGCCACGGGCTTCTCGGTCGAGGTCGGCACGCCCTCGTTCGCGACGCTCGAATCGGTGAAGGCTTACGTGCCCGCGCAAGACCTCTGGCCCCTGAGCGACACGCTCGCCTATCACGACTGGCACTTCGCCGGTAACGGCGACACGAAGACTTTCATGCAGGCGCTCGAAGAGATGTTCGGCGCGGCCCGTGACTTCGAGGACTTCGAGCGCAAGGCGCAGATGATGAACCTCGAAACGCATAAGGCGATGTACGAGGGCTTCCTCGGCCACCTCTGGACGGCGAACAGCGGGCGGCTGCTCTGGATGACGCACCCTTCGTGGCCTTCGAACGCGTGGCAGATTTACAGCTGGGACTACGACACGCACGCCGCCTACTACGGCGCGAAGAAGGCGACCGAGCCCCTGCACGTGCAGTTGAATCTTCCGCACAACGAGCTGGTCGTGGTGAACACGACGCTCAGGGACGAGAACAACCTGACGGCGACGACGCGCGTCGTCAGCCTGGAGAACCGCGAGCTGTTCGCGCGCACAGACCGCGTGGACGCGAAGGCGAACAGCGCCACCGAACTCGCGCAGGTGCCGCTCGACTCGCTCTTCGAGAAGAACGCGGTCGTGCTCGTCGCGCTCAGGCTCGCGGACGGCACGGGCCGCGTCGTCTCGGAGAATTTCTACTGGCGCGGCCGAGAAGCCGCGAGCTACCGCGCGCTCGACAAGCTCGCGCAGGCGCCGCTCGAACTCAAGGCCTCCGCGCCGAAGGTTGAAGGGGGCGACCGGGTCGTCGACGTCACGCTCTCGAACCGCACGGGCACGCCTGCCCTCAACGCGAAGCTGACGCTCGTCGACGACAAGGGCGCGCGCATCCTCCCGGCCTTCTACACAGACAACTACGTCGCGCTGCTGCCGGGCGAAACGAAGACGCTCACCGTCCGCTACCCGGCGTCGGTGACTTCGCCCGTTTCCTTGCGCCTGCGCGGCTGGAACGTCGCGCCCGCCGAGGTGAGGGCCGGACGTTGAGTGTAACCGGGAGGGAACCTTCACCACAGAGACACAGAGACGCAGCTTGATGAAGACTAAAGATGAAGCCGCGTCTCTGTGTCTCTGTGGTGAAATTACGTGTGTATAATCGGCGCCACTGATGAAGAGAAGCTTGCTGAGTGCGACGCTGTTGGTGCTGCTGTGCGGCGTGTCGGCGCGCGCGGCGGCGCCGGAGAGCCCGCGGCTCCTGAGTTTGAAGAGTGCTTTGGAATCGGGTCGTCGCGAAGCGCTCGCGGAGTTCTGGCGCGGGGTTGAGCGCGAGGGCGCGCCGCTGGTCGAGGCGTCGAGGGGCGACGAAGAGAGCCCGCTCGTCACCTTCCTCTGGCGCGACCAGGCGTCAGAGAAGTTCGTGGCCGTCTTCCCGTTCGCGCGCGTCAACCCGCTCCCGCACCTCTTCAAGCATCTTGAAGGCACGGACGTCTGGTACAGGAGCTACCGCCTCCGTCGCGACGCGCGCTTCGAGTACTCTCTCGCGGCCGAAGACTCGCTCGCGCCCTTCGCCGCGCAGGAGCCCTGGGAGGCGGGCGGCTGGGTCGCAGACCTGCGGCCCGACCCGCTCAACCCACGCCGCTTCGTCGAGCCGCGCGACGAGGAGAGGCCCGACAGCAAGGAGGAGGTCAGCACCTACCTGGAGCTGCCGGGCGCGCCGCCGCAGCCTTTCGTCGCCGAGCGCGCGGGCGTCGCGAAGGGTCGCCTGAAGTTACATCACTACGGTGGCGGCACGACGGCCAGCGGGCGGCGCGTGTGGGTCTACACGCCGCCGGGTTATAAACCCGAAGGCCCGCCGAACCGTCTGCTCGTCCTCTTCGACGGCTGGCAGTACGCGCGCATCCTGCGCACGCCGACGATTCTCGACAACATGATCGCCGACGGCGCGCTCCCGCCGACCGTGGCCGTGTTCATCGACCAGAAGGAGCGCGTCAAAGAGCTCTACCTCAACCCCTCCTTCTCAGACTTCGTCGCGGGGCAACTCGTCTACTGGGTGCGGCAGCGCTACAACGTGACGCGCTCGGCGCGCGAGACGGTCGTCGGCGGCCTGAGCCTCGGCGGCGTCGCGGCCGCGTACACGGCCATGCGCCACCCGGAGGTTTTCGGCGGCGTCCTCTCGCAGTCGGGCGCCTTCCAGTACCGCTCGGAAGACCAGAACCGTTCGGAAGACCCTTCGCGTCTCATCCGGCTGTTCACGAAGGGCGCGCGTGTGGCCGTTCGCTTCTACCTCGAGGCGGGGATGCTGGAGGTGAACGAGACGCCCTCGCTGCTCCACGAGAACCGGCACCTGCGCGACGTGCTCGAAGCGAAGGGCTACGACGTGACCTACTCTGAGTTCAACGGCCGGCACGACGCCGTCTGCTGGCGCGGCGGCATCTCGCAAGGGCTGGCGGCGCTGCTCCCGCCTTCGACGAAGTGAGCATGAAGAGAATCTCCCTCGCAATCCTGCTGCTCCTCTGGGCCGCGCCGCGAACGTTCGCGACGGAGGCTGACGACAGGCACGCGCTCCAGCTCACGGCCGAGGTTGTCGGCCGACGCTACTGCGCCGGCGAGAGGCTGAACATCCTTCAGCTCACGGTGCGCCTGCGCTACCGCAACGTCGGCGGACGCAAGCTCATCGTCTACCGCGGCAAGAACCTCTTCTACCAGACGCGCATCCGCGGCGGGGGCGCGAAGCCTTACGAGGTTCTGGTCACCAACTCGCGCTTCAACGACGCGGAGGCCGAGCCCTTAGGCGAGCGCAGGCCGGGCGGCGCCTTCGTCACGCTGCGGCCGGGCGGCACGTACGAGACGGAGGTCGTGGTCGGCGTCGGCGTCGCGCGCGGCGAGCGGTTCGCGGACACGATCACGCCGGGCGCGCACACGCTCCAGGTCGTCACCTCTTCGTGGTACGAGTCGCGCCGCCGGGCCGAGGAGCTGCGCGAGCGCTGGCGCGGCGCGGGCCTGCTCTGGATAGAGCCGGTCGCGGCGCTTCCCGTAAGCTTCGACGCCGTCCCCGAGACGCCCGCCGAGCCCTGCCGCTGAAACGGAGATTTTTCTGTGGAGATTAAAGTTGACGACCTGTCGGGCCGGGAGGTGCACGAACTCCTGCGCGAGCACTTGGGCGACATGCACCTGCACTCGCCCCCCGAGAGCGTCCACGCCCTCGACCTCGAAGCCTTGCGCCGGCCCGAGATAACCTTCTGGACGGCCTGGGAGGGCGGAGAGCTGCTCGGCTGCGGCGCTTTGAAGGAGCTCGACGCCGCGCACGCGGAGATTAAGTCGATGCGCACGGCCGCGGCGCATCTGCGGAAGGGCGTCGCGGCGCGCCTCCTCCGGCACATCATGGAAGAGGCCGCGCGCCGCGGCTACACGCGCCTGAGCCTCGAGACCGGCTCGGCCGAAGCCTTCTGGCCGGCCCGCCGGCTCTACGAGCGCTTCGGGTTCGAATACTGCGGCCCTTTCGAGGGCTACCGGGAAGACCCCTACAGCGTCTTCATGACCCGAGGTCTGTAAGCCCGCTGGAAGCCAATCCCAAATAACAATTTAATCCTTACTTAATCCGCATTTAACGCCGCCCGGGCAACCGCACTCCGGGGCCGTTCATCTCAAGCGGGTTCACTATCAAGCGGGCTTGACCTGACAGCGAAAATCGAGTACAAGCATCAGCCTCGACCTTCGCGCCCACGCACCATCCGAGCTGCCCTCTGGATAGTGCCAACCTTTAACCTAAACCCACTTCGAAAGGAAACTCATGTACCCACCCGCCAGTGGGGCGCAGTCTGCACGTGCGCGCCGTCAGCCTCTCGCCGTCTTTCTCGTAGCTATTCTTCTTTTGCATGTCTTCCCGCTCAGCCGCCCCGCGCTGGCCGTCACCAACGGCGGCGGCATAAGTGCCTTCGATACTCCTTTAACAGAAAATTTTGATGGCCTCGCGAGTTCGGGCACGCCGGCTTGGGTCGATAACTCGACGATCCCCGGCTGGTACTCTTCGCGCACCGCTTACACGCCCGGCACCGGCAGTTCCAATGCGGGCGCGCTTTATAGCTTCGGCGTCGCCGGGACGAACCCGGTGGGCGACCGCGCTCTCGGCTCCGTCGCCTCCGGCACCACCGGCACCATCGCCCAGGGTGTTAGATTGAAGAACAACACCGGCGCGACAATCACCTCGCTCGACATCAGCTACGTCGGCGAGCAGTGGCGCAACGGCGGCAACACGGCGACGCAGAAACTACAGTTCCAGTACCAGGTCGCCAACGCCGGGGTCATCACGGGCATCAACGCGGGGACTTGGACGGCGTTCACCACCCTCGACTTTTCGAGCCTCATCAACACCGCGACGGCCGCGGCCCTCGACGGCAACGCGGCGGCCAACCGCGCCCTGAAGTCCGCTACGCTCACCGTGACCGTCAACAACGGTCAGGAGGTCTGGCTACGCTGGATAGACGTGGACGACTCCGGCACCGACCACGGCCTCGCCATCGACGACTTCTCCGTCACGGCCCACGGCGCCGGCGCGACGAACCCGTCCGGCGTGGGTAGCGCGAGCCCGAGTTCGGTCACGGCGGGCGGCACGACGCTCCTGACCGTCGCCGTCACGGGCGGCACGAGCCCCGTCAGCACCGGACTCGGCGTCACCGCCAACCTGAGCACCATCGGCGGCTCCGCCGCGCAGCAGTTCTACGACGACGGCACGCACGGCGACGTGACGGCCGGCGACAACACCTTCTCCTTCAGCGCCACGGTCGCGAACGCGACTTCGGGCGGCGCCAAGTCTCTGCCCTTCACGGTCACCGACGCGCAGTCCAGAAGCGGTAGCGGCAACATCGCGCTGACCGTCTTGACGCCGACCAACCCGTCGGGGACGGGCACGGCCACGCCGGGCACGGTGCAGGCCGGCGGCTCGACGCTCCTGACCGTCGCCGTGACGCCGGGCGCCAACCCGACGAGCACGGGCCTGACCGTCACCGGCGACCTGAGCACCATCGGCGGCTCCGCCACACAGCAGTTCTACGACGACGGCACGCACGGCGACGTGACCGCGAACAACAACACGTTCTCTTACAGCGCGACGGTTCCCGTCGCCACCGCGAGCGGCATCAAGACCCTGCCCGTCCAGATCGCCGACGCGCAGGCGCGCACCGCCTCGACCTCGATCTCGCTCAGCGTGCAGTCGGCCCCGACGCCGGCCGGCGCGGTCGTCATCAGCCAAATCTACGGCGCTGGCGGCAACAACGGCGCGTTCTACCGCTACGACTTCATCGAACTCTTCAACCGCAGCTCGCAGCCCGTGAACCTCAACGGCTGGTCGGTGCAGTACGCCTCGGCCGGCGGCGGCGCCACCGCCGCGTGGAACCGCAGCACGCCTTTGACGGGCGTCATCCAGCCCGGACAGTACTTCTTCGTCCGCGAGGCGTCGGGCGCCAACACGGCCGCGGCCGACTACCCCGTCGCGCCGGATATCACCGGCACCATCGCGATGGGCGCCACGGACGGCAAGGTCGCGCTCGTCAACAGCACCGCAGACCTCCCCGCGGGCTGCCCCATCGGCAACCCCAACGTCATCGACTTCGTCGGCTACGGCACCGCCGACTGCTACGAGGGTACGACGGCCGCGCCGACGATGTCCGTCAGCTCCGCGGACATCCGCACGCACAACGGCTGCAAGGACACCGACCTCAACAACCTCAACTTCACCTCGGGGCCGCCCTCGCCGCGCAACTCCGGCTCGACCCTCAACGTCTGCCCGGCCGGCGACCTCGCGCCCGACGTGTACTCCACCGACCCGGCCAACGGCGGGACGAACACGCCGCTCGCCGCTAACGTCACCGTCAACTTCGACGCGAACGTCAACGTCTCGGACGGCGGCTTCACGCTCTCCTGCTCCCTGAGCGGCCCGCACACGCTGACCGTCACGGGCGGCCCGAGCACCTTCACGCTCAACCCCGACACCGACTTCGCCTCGGGCGAGACCTGCACGGCGACGGTGCTCGCGAGCCACGTCACCGCGCAGAGCGGGGGCACCCCGATGGCCGCCGACTACACCTGGACGTTCGGCACGCTCATCGCCCGCGACCCCGCGGAGCACCTGGTGATGGGCAACCCGTCGGGCGCAACGGCGGACGTGAACACGCCGAACAACTACCTCTTGACGAAGCCGCAGTACGCCACCTCGTACAACAACGACAAGGGCACGCCGAACTGGACGAGCTGGCACCTCGACTCGTCCTGGACGACCGGCGTCTCCGACCGCCAGAACGACTTCCGCTCCGACGACACGCTGCCGCCCTCGTTCAAGCACGTGACGAGCGGCTACAACTTCGCCACCTACGGCTTCGACCGCGGCCACATGACGCCGTCGGCCGACCGCACCTCTTCGGTCGCGGACAACTCGGCGACCTTCCTGATGACCAACATGGTGCCGCAGGCTTCCGGCAACAACCAGGGGCCGTGGGCCAGCATGGAGAACGACCTCCGCTCGCTGCTGAACGGCTCGTCCAACGAGCTGTACATCATCTCGGGCGGCCAGGGCACGGGCGGCAACAGCACAACCGGCCACTGGGACACCATCCAGGACACCGGCGGCAACACCGTCAACGTGCCGGCGTTCACCTGGAAGGTCGTGATGGTGCTCTCGCGCCAGGACGGCGACGACGTGGCGCGCGTCAACAACGGGACGCGTACCTTCGCCGTCATCATGCCCAACAACGACAACATCCGCCCCGACGACTGGCGCAAGTACATCGCCACCGTCGATCAGGTCGAGGCGCTGACCGGCTACAACTTCTTCTCGAACGTGCCGGAGTCGATCCAGAACGTCATCGAGGCGCGCCTCGACGACACGCTCGACACGACGCCCGTCGCCAACAGCCAGACGGTCTCGACGGCCGAGGACACGCAGAAGGCGATCACGCTCTCGGCGTCCGACTTCAACGTCAACAACGTGTTCACGTACGTCATCGGCGCGCCGTCGCACGGCCAGCTCTCGGGCACCGCGCCCAACCTGACCTACACGCCCGACGCGAACTACAACGGCCCGGACGCTTTCACCTTCAAGGTGAACGACGGCGCGCGTGACTCGAACGTGGCGACGGTCACGATCAACGTCACAGCGGTCAACGACGCCCCCGTGGCGAACGACGATTCGGCGACGACCGACGAGGACACGCCCGTTACCGTCAGCGTGCTCGCGAACGACTCGGACGTCGAGGGCGACACGCTCTCGTTGAGCGCCGTGACGCAGGGCGCGCACGGCATCGTGGCCATCGTCGGCAGCGACGTGAAGTACACGCCCGCGGCCAACTACAACGGTTCGGACTCCTTCACCTACACCGTCTCCGACGGCCACGGCGGCACGGCGGTTGGCAACGTTAACGTGACGGTCAACGGGACGAACGACAACCCCGTCGCCAACGACGACGCGGCCACAACCGACGAGGACACCGCGGTCAGCGTCAACGTCGTCGCGAACGACACTGACGTTGATAACGACACGCTCACGGTCTCGGCCGTCACGCAGGGCGCGCACGGCTCGGTCTCGTTCGCGGGCGGCTCGGTCACCTACACGCCCGCGCCGAACTACAACGGCGGCGACTCATTCAGCTACACCATCGGTGACGGCCACGGCGGCTCGGCGACGGCCAACGTGAGCGTCACGGTCAACGCCGTGAACGACGGGCCGTCCGCCGCGAACGACTCGGCCACGGTCGCCGAGGACAGCGGCGCGAACACCATCTCGGTGCTCGGCAACGACTCGGACATTGACGGCGACACGCTCTCCGTCAGCGCCGTCACGCAGGGCGCGAACGGTTCGGTCGCCAATAACGGCAGCTCGGTCAGCTACACGCCGAACGCTAACTACAACGGGCCGGATTCGTTCAGCTACACCGTCTCCGACGGCCACGGCGGCACCGCCACGGCGACCGTCAGCGTCACGGTGACGGCGGTCAACGACAACCCCGTGGCCACCAACGACACGGCGACGACCGACGAGGACACGGCCGTCACGGTTAACGTGGTCGGGAACGACAGCGACATCGACGGCGACACGCTCTCCCTTGAGAGCGTGGGCGGCGCGACGCACGGCTCGGTCGCGGTCGTCGGCGGTCAGGCGGTCTTCACGCCCGACGCCAACTACAACGGCCCCGCTTCATTCAACTACGTCGTCTCTGACAACCACGGCGGGACGGCGCAGGGCTCGGTCAGTGTTACGGTCAACCCCGTCAACGACAACCCGACGGCCGGCAACGACTCGGCGACGACGAACGAAGACACGGCGGTCACGGTCAGCGTGCTCGGCAACGACACGGACGTTGACGGCGACACGCTCTCCGTCTCGGCAGTGACGCAAGGCGCCCACGGCTCCGTCACGAACAACGGCGGCTCGGTCAGCTACACGCCGAACCCGAACTACAACGGCGGCGACTCCTTCACCTACGACGTGTCCGACGGCCACGGCGGCACCGCGACCGCGACCGTCAACGTCACGGTCACGGCCGTCAACGATAACCCCACTGCCAACGCGGACTCTGCGACGACCGACGAGGACACGCCCGTCACGGTGGGCGTGCTCGCCAACGATTCGGACGTTGACGGCGACACGCTCTCCATCGCGTCCGTCACGCAGGGCGCGCACGGCGCCGTGACGTTCAGCGGCGGCGACGTGACCTACACGCCCGCGCTTAACTACAACGGCGGCGACTCGTTCACTTACACCGTCTCCGACGGTCAGGGTGGGACGGCGACCGCGGCGGTCAGCGTCACGGTCAGCGCGGTCAACGACAGGCCCGTTGCCAACAACGACTCGGCGACGGTCGCCGAGGATTCCACCAACAACGTCATCGAAGTTCTGACCGGCGCCGGCGCCGATACGGACGTCGACGGCGACGTGCTCTCAGTCGCGTCGGTCGGCGCGGCCTCGAACGGCACGGCCGTCCTCGACGGCGGCCTGGTCAAGTACACGCCGAACGGGAACTACAACGGTTCGGATTCGTTCAGCTACACCGTCTCGGACGGCCACGGCGGCACCGCCACGGCGACCGTCAGCGTCACGGTGACGGCGGTCAACGACAACCCGACGACCACCAACGACACGACGACGACCGACGAGGACACGCCCGTCACGGTGGACGTGGTCTCGAACGACAGCGACGTCGACGGCGACACGGTTTCGCTTGAGAGCGTGGACGGCGCGACGCACGGCTCGGTCGCGGTCGTGAACGGCAAGGCCGTCTTCACGCCCGCGGCGAACTACAACGGCCCGGCCTCCTTCAACTACGTCGTCAACGACGGCCACGGCGGGACGGCTCAGGGCTCGGTCAGCGTCACGGTCAACCCCGTCAACGACAACCCCGTCGCCAACGCGGATTCCGCGACGACCGACGAGGACACGGCCGTCACGAAGAACGTCCTCGCCAACGATTCGGACGTTGACGGCGACTCGCTCTCCATCGCGTCCGTCACGCAGGGCGCGCATGGGTCGGTGACGTTCAGCGGCGGCGATGTGACCTACACGCCGAACGCGAATTACAACGGCGGCGACTCGTTCACTTACACCATCAACGATGGCAACGGCGGCGGCGCCACCGCGACCGTCAGCATCACGGTGAGGGCCGTCAACGACAACCCGGTCGCGGGCAACGACTCGGCGACGACGGACGAGGACACCGCGGTCGGCATCGCCGTGCTGACGAACGACACGGACGCTGACAACGACACGCTCAGCGTGACGGGCGCGGGCGGCGCGTCGAAGGGCACCGTGACGTTCACGGCGTCCGGCGTGACCTACACGCCGAACGCGAACGCGAACGGCACAGACTCTTTCACCTACACCGTCTCGGACGGCCACGGCGGGACGGCCACGGGCACCGTGAACGTCACCATCAACGCGGTCAACGACGCGCCTTCGAGCCCGAGCACTCCCGGCTCGGTGACGATTCCCGAACTCGCCGCCTACACGTTCACGGCCACGGCCTCGGACGTTGACGGCGACGCACTGACCTTCTCGCTCGTGGGCGCACCCGCGGGCGCGACTATCAGCCCTTCGGGCGTCTTCAACTGGACTCCGACCGAGGCGCAGGGTGGGACGGGCACCCCCTACACCTTCACGGTCAGAGTCTCGGACGGCACTTCGAACGCGGACTCGTCCGTGAGCATCACGGTGACGGAGGTCAACTCCGCGCCGACGCTCGCGCCCATCGCCAGCCAGACGGTCAACGCCGGCAGCACGCTGACGTTCACCGCCGCGGGCGCGGACGCAGACCTGCCGGCGCAGACGCTCGGCTACAGCCTGACGGGCACAGTCCCGTCGGGCGCTTCCATCAACCCGGCTTCGGGCGTCTTCAACTGGACGCCCACGGCCGCGCAGGCCGGGCAGAGCTACACGTTCAACGTGCGCGTCTCGGACGGCACTTCGAACGCGGCGCAGCCCGTGACCGTGAACGTCGTCTCGGCCGTCTACTCCTGGTCGGGCTTCCTCCAGCCGATCAACCCGAACGGCAGCTCGGTCTTCAAGGCGGGGCAGACCGTCCCCGTCAAGTTCCAGTTGACGGGCGCGAGCGCCGGCATCACGAACGCCGTCGCGCGTCTCTACCTGGCGAAGGTCAGCAACAACGTCGTCGGCTCGGAGGAGGCCGCCGGCTCGACCTCGAACGCGACGGAGGGCAACCTCTTCCGCTACTCGGACGGGCAGTACATCTTCAACCTCAGCACGAAGGGGTTGACGGCCGGCACCTACCAGCTGCGCGTTGACCTCGGCGACGGCGTCCAGCGCACCGTCCTGATCTCGCTCCGCTAGGGGCGTGCCGGGCGGGAGGGTTGACCCCGCCGCGACCTTCCGAGGGCGCCCGCGAAGCTTCGAAGCTTCGCGGGCGCCCTCGCCTTTTCTTTCGGCGTGCGAAATTAGTGTTTGACCGCCCGCCTGCACAGTGGTACATTCCGCCCACTCTCGGAATCCGAACGCCGCGGGACGTTTCCCCCCACCGCCACCAGAGGGGAAACTCACCGACCGGCCCGCCGGCCTCCTTCTTGAAGAAGGCACCGACCCGCCGCGAACGACCCGAGGGTGTTGAAGGGCCGCAGTTCCGCTCTTAACCCGACCGCCACTTTAAACAAAGAAGGTTGCCTGACACCGGCACGCTGCCACGCGCCGCCGTCCGCACACGTGACGACTTCGGCTTGAAGTCCGCGCAGACCTTTGCCGCGCGGACTCTCGAAAGGTTCTCGTGTCTGTTCCCGAGACCCTGCAAGCCGGGCGGCAACCGACCGGAGAACCTATGTCAGAGAGAACAGTCCCGGCCAGGCCCAGGGCGCGAGCCGAGGGCGTCGTCGTGCGCGAGCTGCCCGAAGAGGTGCTCGTCTACGACCTGGACACGCACAAGGCCGTCTGCCTTAACAGCACGGCGGCGATGGTCTGGCGACTCTGCGACGGCCGCCGCACCGCTTCGGAGATAAGGCGCTCGCTCGAAAAAGCTTCCGGCGGCCGAGTCCCCGAAGAACTCGTCTGGCTCGCGCTCGAACAGCTCGGCCGCGACAACCTTCTCGACACGCGCGTCCCGCGGCCGGACGAACTCGCCGGACTCTCGCGCCGCGAGTTGATCAAGCGCGTCGGCCTCGCCGCCGCCGTCGCGCTCCCGGCCGTCGCGTCCATCGTCGCCCCGACCCCCGCGCAGGCGGGGAGTTGCCTGCCATCAGGCGCGTCATGTTCGACCAGTGCCGACTGTTGTTCGGCCTGCGGCGTCGACAATAAATGCATTTAGGGCAGCCGGTTTTGCGGAGTGTGAAGAGGCATTGGCCGACGAGTTGAGAATCAAGCAGGGGAGTCTGGTCGCCGCGGCGCTCGCGGGCGCTTGGCGTTCGGAGACTCCTGCGCTTTCGTTCTCTGAAGAGGAGCTGGAACTCGTCGCGCCTTTGCTGAACGTCTCGGGTGCGGGCGCGCTCGCATGGTGGAAGTTTCGGCACACGCCTCTTGTTGACTGTGAAGCCGCGCGCGGCTTCCGACAGTCGTACCGTTTGCAGACCTTGCGCGCGGCCGCGCGCGAGGCCGAGCTGGGAAGCCTCTTCGCGCTGCTCGAAGCGTCTGGCGTCGAGGCCGTGCTCGTCAAGGGCTGGGCCGCGGGGCGCGCCTACGCGGAGCAGGGCTTGAGGCCGCCCGGCGACATAGACCTCTACGTGCGGCCGGGGCGTGAGCACCAAAGGGCGCTCGAAGTTCTGTCGAGTCCAGAGGGCGGGAACTTCTGGGTCGACCTGCACGAAGGCTGCGGCGACCTCGGCGGCGACCTCGAAGAGTTCTACGGGCGCGCGCGCGTCTTCGAGGTGTGCGGCGCGCGCGTGCGCGTGCCGTGCGAGGAAGACCACCTGCGTCTCCTCTGCTTCCACCTTCTGCGGCACGGCGCTTGGCGCCCTCTGTGGCTCTGCGACGTGGCCGCGGCTCTGGAGTCGCGCGCCGAAAGGTTCGACTGGCGGCGCTTCCTCGGCAAGAGTCGCCGCGAGACGAACTGGGTCTTGAGCACGCTCGGGCTGGCCCGGCGACTGCTCGGCGCTTGCGTCGAAGGCACGCCCGCCGCGGGCGCGGCCGGTAGCCTGCCGCGCTGGCTCGCACACGCCGTGCTCGCGCGCTGGGCGAGTCCCTACGCCACGGAGCAGTCGCCGCACAAACACCGCGCGCCGATGCGCAAGTATCTGCGCCGCCCGCGCGGACTTGTTCGAGATTTGCGCAACCGATGGCCCGGCCCCGTCGAGGCGACCGTGGCCGCGCGGGGCAGGTTCGACGCGCTCCCGCGCTGGCCCTACCAATTGGCACACAGCTTCGCGCGCGCGGCCCGCTTCCTCGCCGGCACGAGCGACGCGCCCCTTTCACTCACACGGCAAGAGGTTCGAGCGGAGGACGTATGAAGAGAGTTCACATCTTCCTGGCGGCGACGTTATTGGCGGCGGCCTTCCTTTTGACGCTCACACTCCCGACCGCCTTCGCGGCCTCGAAGACCTGGACGGGCGGCGGCGGCGACGGACTCTGGACGACGGCCGCCAACTGGAGCGGCGGGACGGTGCCCGGCTCTTCCGACGACGTGATACTCGACAACACCAACGTCGGCGGCAGCTACACCGTCACCCTCAACGCCGGGGCGGCTCAGACCGTCCGCTCAGTTCAAGTCGGCTACAGCGGCAACGCGAACACCATCACGCTCGCGGTCAGCGGTGCGCAATTGAATGTCCTCACCTTGAATGGGGGCGGGGCAACTGCCATACATGTCACGACCGGCGGCGTGTTGAGTAATCAAAGCACCAGCGGAACGAGAGGCATCCTACTCAGCACGGCATCAGATGTCTTCAAGATGTCGGGCAGCGGTCGCTACATTCACGTGACGACTACAACCGGCTCTGCCATCCCTGAGCGGACGAGCGGCACGACCAGCGCGAACTATGACTTTGCGGCCACCTCTGTCTTCGAGAATCAATCGGGTAACGCCGCCTCTTTCGATGCGCGGCCGTCTTACGGCACTTATCAGTACAACAAGAACGCCACGAACAGCGCGAACACGAGCTTGACGATTCTCGGAGACTTGCAGGTCTCGCAGGGCACGCTCAACGTCAACGCCGGTACGGCGAGCACGTTTAATATTTCGGGGAACGTCGCCATCTCAAGCGGGGCGACTTTCGCGGGTTCGGCCGGCACCGCGACCGCCACCGTCAACATTACGGGGGACGTGACCGGGGCCGGGACTTTTCAGGGTTCGACCTCGGCCGGGACGGTGACGAACATCACCGTCGGCGGCTCCGTCACCTCCAACATCGCCTTCAACAATCAGACCACCGCCGTCACGTTTTCGGGGGGCGCGGCGTCCGTCAGTTTCACGCCCGCGAACTCGAACCCGACGGTCAAGAACGTGAACGTCGCTTCGGGGAAGACCGTGACGCTCGGCTCGGCGATCACGCAGGGGGCGGGCACGACGTTCGCCGTCGCGTCGGGCGGCGTCTTCGCGACGGGCGTCGGCTACACGAACAACGGCACGCTGTCGGTCGGCGGGACTTTTCAGATCAACACCGGCGGCTTCATCAGCGGCACCGCGCCGACCTACAACGGCGGCTCCACGCTCAGGTACAGCACGGGCGGCTCGTACGGCGTCGGGGTAGAGTGGGGCACTGGGACGAGCGGCACGGGCGTCCCGCAGAACGTCCAGCTCTCCGCGAGCGGCACGAACCTCAACTTCGGCTCCGCCGCGGCCGCGCGCACCGCGCTCGGCAACGTCACGCTCGATTCGGGGACGACGCTCACGCTCTCGACCGCCTCGGGCGGCGACCTCAAGGTCGGCGGCAACTGGACGGACGGCGGCACCTTAGTTCCCAACAGCCGCGCCGTCTACTTCAACGGCGCGGGCACACAAACAGTCGCGCGCGGCTCCGCCGGGACTGAGACCTTTGCCTACCTCGTCGTGGACAAGGCGGGCGGCGACCTCACCTTCAGCGGCAGCCCCGCCACGAGCGTCGTCGTCAACAGCCCCGGCGGCGGCAGCGCCCTGCAGATCGTCAACGAGGGCGGCATCGACCTCGGCGGCAACGGCCTCACGCTCAGCGGCTCGGTCGCAGGCACGAACGTCCTCGTCGGCGGCGCGACCGCCTCCGCCACGCGCAACGTCGCGGGCACCGGCACCTTCAACGTCACCGGCGGCGCGAAGAGCGTCACCAACAACAACGCCAAGAGGCTCGCCTTCGGCGCGGGCGTCAACGTCTCGCTCTTCCAGTCGTTGGACTTCGGCGCGGGGCTCTCGACCGTCAACGGCACGCTCACGCTGGGGAGCGGCGGCTCGGTCGGCACGAACGCGCCGACTTACGGTTCGAGTTCGACGCTCCTCTACGACTGCGTCTGCGTCTACGGCCGCTCGAACGAGTGGAGCGCGACGAGCGGCGCCGGCTACCCCAACAACGTGCAGGTCAACTCGGGCACGGACGTAGACCTCGGCAACGGCGGGACGGGCACGGCGCGGCAGTTGGCCGGGAGCCTCAACGTCAACAGCGGAGGCCGCCTGCTCATGGTCAACGACGCGAACGCCAACGCGATGACCGCCGCGCTGACCGTGACGGGCAGCGTCAACATCGGCGGCGGGACGCTCCGCCTCTCCTCCGCCTCGGGCGGCGACCTGAAGGTGCAGGGCGACTTCACCAACAACGGGACTTTCACCTCGAACAACCGCGCCGTCTTCTTCGAGGGCGGCGCGACGCAGGCCGTCAACGCTTCGGGCGGCTCGCTCTCGATGCCTTACGTCCGCGTCAACAAGAGTGGCGGCACCGTGCAGCTCGGCAACACAGACCTCACGGCGCTCGGCCCCAACGGCGGCGACTCCGTACAGTTCACCGGCACGACGAGCACGCTCACGCTCAACGGCCGCACGCTCACGCTCGGCTCGACCGTCGCGACCGCGTCAACGGGTTCGGGCTTCGTCGGCAGCGCTTCGTCAAACCTGAGCTTGCAGAACGGGGGCACGACGGGCGCGATGGGCACGCTCGTCTTCGCGGGCGGCGGGCAGGCGCTCAACAACCTGACCATCAACCGCACGGGCGGCTCGGGCTCGGCCACGCTCGGCTCAAACCTGTCGGTCGGCGGCGCGCTCACCTTGACGGCGGGCGACATCCTGACCGGCTCGTTCACGCTCACGCAGACGGGCACCTCCGCGGGCACGACCGACGTGGTCGGCAACGTCCGCCGCGCGGGCGACCTCGGCCTCACCGCGCGCAGCTTCGGCAACCCGAACAACCAGATCGCCTTCACGCTCGGCACCGCGCCCGACCAGATTGTCGTCAACCTGGTTAAGAGCGTGCCGACCGGCTCGATGGGCTACCCGAACGCCGTCAAGCGCACGTACACCATCACGCCGACCGGCGGCTCCGGCTACACCGCGACGCTGCGCCTCCACTACGAAGACTCCGACCTGAACGGCAACACCGAAGCGCTCCTCGACCTCTGGCGCTTCAACGGCTCTTCGTGGAACCGCGTGGTCAAGACGCTGATCGACACGACCAACAACTGGGTGCAGGCGAACAACGTCACGCAGTTCTCGCCGTGGACGCTGGCGCAGGGCGGGCTTTTGACGACCTCGAAGCTGCTGGAGTTCAAGGCGACGCAGTACGACCTCTGGACTTCGCTCGCGTGGCAGACCGGTTACGAAATCGACAACCTCGGCTTCAACGTCTACCGCGAATCGAACGGCCGGCGCGTGCTCCTCAACTCTTCGCCCATCGCGGGGTCGGCCCTCGTCGCCGGGCAGGGCGTGGCGCTGACGGCCGGCAACTCTTATTCGTGGGCCGACTACAACGGCGGGAGCGGCGCGCGCTACTACCTCGAAGAGATAGACCTCTCGGGCCGGACGAAGACCTACGGGCCTTTCGTCCCCGAGCGCGTCCGCGGCCGCACTTCGAAGGGCGGAGCGCGCTCGCCGCTCATGTCGCAGTTGGACGGGGCAGCGGAGTCGCAGGCGGGGCAGCGACAGTTGACGCGCGCGGACGCCGGGGCGCTGACGCGCGCCTCGACGCCTGAAACGGTTCAGGCGGCGCAGGAGCGCCAGCGCTGGCTCGCCACGCAGCCCGCGGCGAAGATCGGCGTGCGCGCCGACGGCTGGTACCGTGTGACGCGCGAGCAGTTGACGGCCGCCGGCCTCAGCCCCGCGCTCGACCCCGCGCGCTTGCAGATGTACGAGGGCGGCGTCGAGGTTCCCATCCGTCTGGGCGCGGACGGCTCGGTCGAGTTCTACGGGCGCGGCCTCGACGTGCAGTCGACCGACACGCGCGTCTACTGGCTCGTCGGGGGCGACACGGCGGGCCTGCGCTTCGGCGGGCCGCCCGTCGGCACGGTTAGCGAAGACCCACCCGACCCGGGCGGCGGCGGCGTCACCGGCGAAGAGGGCGGCGGGCGGACGGGCGGCGGCACCATCGTCAACGTCGTCCCCGTCGGCGCGGCGGGCGGCCCAGACTACTTCGACTACACCGTCGAGCGGCGCGACCGCAACGTCTACTTCTCAAGCCTGCAGAACGGCGAGGAGGAGAACTTCTTCGGCAGGGTGGTCAACGCCACGCCCGGCTCGCAGACGCTGACCGCGCGCAACCTCCTCGCGCTCGACTCGCAGACGGCGCGGCTCGAAGTCTCCCTGCAGGGGCTGACCGCGGGCGAGCACCACGTCTCCGTCAGCCTCAACGGCACGCCCCTCGGCCGGCTCGACTTCGAGGGGCGCGTGAACAAGACCGCGGCCTTCCAGGTCGAGGGCTACCTGCTGCGCGAGGGCGACAACCAGGTGCAGCTCGCCGCGGGCGGCTCGGGCGACGTGAGTCTGACAGACCGCCTGCGCCTAACCTACGCACACTCTCTGAAAGCGGACGACGAGCGCCTGCGCTTCGAAGCGCCCGCCGGCCTCGTGCGCGTGGGCGGCTTCACCTCGCCGAACGTCCGCGTCGTGGACTTGACCGACCCGGCCAGGCCCTTCGAGGTGTCTTCGAGCGCCGAGCCCGATTCGCAGGGCGGCTGGCGCGTCGCGCTGAACGCCGTGGGCGAGGGCCGGCGTGAGCTGTTCGCCTACGCCGACACGCAGGTCTCGCCGCCCGCGTCCGTCCGGGCGAACGCGCCTTCGACGTGGTCTGCGGGCGAGGGGCGGCGGGCCGACATGGTCGTCGTCACCTACGGCGACTTCACGCAGCAGGTCGCGCCGCTCGTCGCACAGCGCGGGGCCGAAGGGATGGACGTGAAGGTCGTCGATGTCGAAGACCTCTACGACGAGTTCTCCTACGGCGTGCACACGCCGCAGGCCGTCCGCGACTTCCTCGCGAGCGCGAAGGCCGTCTGGGAGAAAGCGCCCGACTACGTGCTCTTCGTCGGCGACGGCTCGTTCGACCCGCGCGGCTACCTCGGGCGCGGGCGCTACGACCTCGTGCCCTCGAAACTGGTTGACGCCGGCTCGATGGAGACGGCCTCGGACGACTGGTTCGCGGACTTCGACGAAGACGGCGTCGCGGACGTGGCCGTCGGGCGCCTGCCCGTGCGGACACAGGCCGAGGCTTCGACGGTCGTGGGCAAGATCGTCTCGCGCACGTCCGACCCGGCGCAGACTTCGGCGCTCATGGTCGCCGACCGCGACGGCCCGGACGGCTACAGCTTCGAGTCGGCGACCGACGGCGTGCAGGCGCTCTTGCCCGGCGGGGCCAGCGTCTCGCGCATCAACCGGCGCGCGCAGGACGCTTCGACCGTGAGGGGCCAGATCGTCGCGGGCGTCAACTCCGGCCCGCTCGTCGTCAACTGGATGGGGCACGGGTCGGTGGACGTTTGGACGGGCGAAGGGCTTCTGCGCGGCGCGGACGCGGCGTCGCTTCAGAACGGGAGCCGCCTGCCGCTCTTCGTGATGATGACGTGCCTGAACGGGTACTACGAGGCGGCCGAGCTCGACAGCCTCGCGGAGTCGGTGCTGAAGGCGGGAGGGGGCGGCGCCTACGCCGTCTGGGCCTCGACGGGCATGACCGAGCAGGGCGCGCAGGCCGCGGCCAACCGCGAGCTGTACCGCATCCTCTTCACGGAGGAGGGCGTCCGCCTCGGCGACGCCGCGAGGCGCGCCAAGCTCGCGACCGAAGACCGCGACGTGCGCCGGACGTGGGTCTTCCTCGGCGACCCTTCGAGCCGGCTCAGGTAAGAAGTTAACGACAGAGGGACGGCCCGTAATGTGAGATTTGAAATTCAAATCTCACATTACGGGCCGTCCCTCTGTCGTCAGTTGCTTGCTCTGAAGCGTGATTTAAGACGCGTCACAGGGTCTTGTCCCCACGAACCCGCCCGCGGCGGACAACCTTTCCCCGAGCCGACCCCATCCCTCTTCCGACAGAAAATACTGTTGACAGTAAATTCTGTCGGGCATATACTGCGCGGCATGAGGGAGTGGCTTGAGGCCGAGCGCGGGGCGAAGTACGTCGGCGTCGCGGGCCTGGCGGAGGCGGCGGCGCACATCCTCGCCGAGAGCGGCGCGGCGCGGCAGGGCCGGGGCACGGTCACCGAGCTGCCGGACGAGCGGACGGTGAGGTACTACCTGGCCGAAGGGCTCGTCCCGCCGGCCGAAGAGAAGCAGGGCACGGCGTCGGTCTTCGGCTACCGGCACCTTTTACAGCTCCTCGTCGTAAAGAAATTGCAGGCCGAAGGTCTCCCCATCCGGGCCATCAGGGAGCTGGTCACGGGCAAGACCGAGCGGCAGTTGGAGAAGCTGCTCGGCGCGGAGCAGGGGCAGTCCACGGCGCAGGGCGAGGCGCTCAGCTACCTCGAATCGCTCCTGCGCAGGGCGCCCTCGGCCCCGCTCCCGAGTGCGCCGCCGCCCGCGGCGCAGGCCCCGCCTTCGGGGTCTCTGAGGTCACTCGCCGCCTCGCCGCGCGAGACCTGGGCGCGGGTCGAGCTGGAGCCCGGGCTCGAACTGCACGTGAGCGACGGCTACCGCGCGCCGGAGAGCGAGGGCGCGCTGCGGCGTCTGTCGCAGTTGATCATGAACGTCTTGAGGGCGCGCGGCGCGAACTCGCCGGGGCGCGGAAGGAAATAGAAGGTCATGACGCAAGAGCAGTTGAAGGTCGAGGTCTTGACGGAGCGCGCGCGGCTCGCGGCGGGGCACGAGCAGACGGTGGACGTCCTCGTCCGCATCACGCCGCCCGCGCTGTCGCGGGAATTTTCGGCGCGCCGCAAGCTTAACCTCGGGGTCGTGCTCGACCGCTCGGGCTCGATGCAGGGGGCGAAGATGGAGCGCGCGCGCGAGGCGGCCTCGTACTGCGTCGAACAGCTCCTGCCGGCCGACCGGCTGAGCCTCGTCATCTTCGACGACAGGGTCGAGGTGCTCATCCCGAGCAGCTTCGTCGAGGACAAGGCGGGCCTCAAGCGCCTCATCGCGGGCGTCGGCGCGCGCGGCTCGACCGCGCTGCACGAGGCCTGGGTGCGCGGCGGCATGCAGGTCAGCGAACACATAGACACGGCGGCGGTCAACCGCGTGCTGCTCATCACGGACGGGCTCGCGAACGTCGGCGAGACGAACACGGACGCGCTCGTCTCGCAGGCGAAGGGCCTGTTCGAGCGCGGCGTCAGCACCTCGACCGTCGGCATCGGCGAGGACTTCAACGAAGACCTTCTGATCCCGATGGCGCGCGCGGGCGGCGGCAACGCCTGGCACGTCGCCGAGGCCGCCGACATGCAGCGCATCTTCTCCGTCGAGCTGGAGGGCCTGCTCGCGCAGTTCGCGCACGACGTGTCGCTCGGCCTCGTCCCTTCGGACGGCGTGCGCGTGACGGACGTGCTCAACGACTTCGAGCTGACCGAGACGGGGCGCTACCGCCTGCCGGACTTGCAGGCCGGCTCGCCTTTGGACGTCGTGCTCCGGCTCCACCTGCCGGCGCGCGCGGCCGGCGACCGGATGCGCATCCTCGACCTGCGCGTCGGCTACACGCCGCGCGAGGCGCGGGGCGCGGAGGTCTTGAAGCAGGCTTTCGAGGTCGAGTTCGCCGGAGAGCGCGAGGTCGAGGCGCTGCCGGCGGACGACGAGGTGACGAGGGCCGTGCGGCTTCTGATGAACGCGCGCGCGCGGCGCGAGGCGGTCGCCTACATGGATCGCGGCGACTACGCGGCCTCCGCCAACGTCCTCAACAACGCGTACGTGGCGACGGAGGCGTACTGCGCCGCGCGGCCATACGACGCGGAGGCCGCGGACGACTCGGCGGAGCTGCTGCGCGCGACCGGCTCGCTCAGAGACCGCGGGCAGGACAAGATGAGTCGCAAGCTCCTCGAATACGCCTCGCTCCTGCGCCGCACGGGCAGGAAGACGAAGTAAGACCCGCACCGCTCGAACGCCGGGGGCCGGGTGCGCGGCCCCCGGCCGACCTGCCGGGCGCACCACGCGAAGTAACTCTCTCCGAACACGGACAAGAAGCCTGCGGCGGCCGCCTGCGGCCGTGCGGCTCTGCGTGCGCCTCCGCGCGAGGCGACGCGAAAGGATGCGAAGAAGATGACGAGCACGGCCCCCGAAAGATTCAAGATGGAGACCAACTTCGAGGGTCTCATCAAGCTGCTGGCCGAACACCTCTACAGCGAGCCGGACGTCTTCGTCCGCGAGCTGGTGCAGAACGCCAGCGACAGCATCGTCCGGCGTCGCCGCGCCGAGCCAGACCTCGCGGGCCGCATCGAGATCAAGGCCGACCCCTCGACGCGCACGCTCCGCTTCCGAGACAACGGGCTGGGAATGGACAGGCGCGACATACGCGAGTTCCTCTCCGTCATCGGCTCGTCGGGCACGGGCACGACGCGGCGCGAGCTGACGGGGCAGGGCGGCGCGGCCCTGGAACTCATCGGGCAGTTCGGCATCGGCATGCGCTCGGCCTTCGTCGTGGCCGAGCGCGTCGTCGTCCGCACGCGCAAAGTAGGCGAGCCCCGAGGGTTCGCCTGGCACAACTCGGGCTCAGTGGACTGCGAGCTGTACGCAGACGCGAAGGAAGAGGTCGGAACCGAGATCATCGTCTCGGTCGCGCCCAACTACGCCTTCCTGCTCGAAGAGTCGCGGCTGCGCGAGGTGGTCGTGCGCTACTGCGAGTTCATACAGTTCCCCGTCTCGGTCAACGGGCGCGGGCCTGTGAACGCGGTGGAGGCGCCGTGGCACCGCGCGGCCTGGCCCTCGGACGAGGCGCGCGCGGCCGGGTACGAGGACTTCCTCAACCGGCGCTACCCCGACCTGATTCTCGACGTGATACCGGTCGAGGTCTCGGGCGAGTACGAGGCGCGCGGCGCGCTCTTCATCTCCGACCGTTCCCTGCCCGACATCAACACGGCGGGCACGGTGGACATCTACGTCCGCCGCATGCTCATCCGCGCGGGCGACGACTCTTTGCTCCCGCCGTGGGCGAAGTTCGTGCGCGGCGTCATCGACACGCCCGACCTCTGCCCGACCGCCGCGCGCGAACAGGTGCAGCGCACGCACCCCTCGTTCGCGCACATCCAGCGGCGGCTCGGCGACTGCATCGTCGAGCGGCTCGCGTACCTCGCGGAGTTCGAGCCGGCGAAGTTCGAGCGCATCAACCGCTGGCACCACTACCATCTCAAGGGGATGGCCTTCCACCACGAGGAGTTCTTCGAGCGCGTGGTTGACCTCCTCCTCTTCGAGACGAACCGCGGCATGATGTCGCTCGCGCGCTACGTCGCCGAGGCGGCCGCGCGCACTACGGAAGGGCGCGAGACGCCCCTCTACTACTTCGCGTACCGCGGCGCGGCCACGCAGTTCTACCGCCTGGCCGAGGCGCGCGACCTGCTCGTCATCAACGCCGGCTACACGTTCGAGGAGGAGCTGCTCAGGAAGTACGCCGGGCGCCACGCGGGGCGCGTGCGTCTGGAGCGCCTGGACGCGACCGACGACCCCGGCCTGTTCGGGCGTCTGAGCGAGTCGGAGCAGGAGCAGTTCCGGCAGCTGGAGCTTGACATGGAAGGGCACCTGCTGCGTTCGGGCGCAGAGGAGGTGCGCGTGCAGGTGCGCCGCTTCGAGCCGGAAGACCTGCCGGCCGTCATCATCGAGACGGCGGAGTCGGAGGCCGAGCGCAAGCTCGAGAGCCGGCTGACGGCGCTCGCGCTGACGGACGCCTTCGACGACCTCGCGCGCGAGGCGCTCGAGCAGAGCCGCCGCCGGCCGCGCCGCCTGTCGCTCAACGCGAGCAACCCGCTCGTGCTGAGGCTCCTGGCTGAAGACCGGCGCAACCCGCTCGTGCGCGAGGTGATGCTCGGCGTCTACCACAGCGCCCTGCTCTACTCGCACAACCTGCTCACGCCCTCGAACGCGGAGGCGGTGCACGGGCACCTCGTGCGCCTGTGCTCGATGTCGCTCGCCGACGGCGAGGCGCTTTTGCGCTACCGCCCCGAGGACGAGGAGCTTGACTTGGTCGGCTAGGAAGGTTTGAACCACAGAGACACAGAGACACAGCTCGTTGAGTTATACGCTTCAAGCTGTGCCTCTGTGTCTCTGTGGTTCAACCTTCCCGGCTTAGACTCAACTGCAATGATATGGAGAAGTGAGATGTCCTACATGGACTGGGACAAGGTGTACGAGCTTTGGCGGGCGGGCGAGTCGGCCTTCGTGCAGGGGCAGCACCGCACGGCGGCCGAACTCTACCGGCAGGCGACGGAGAAGGCCGACACGTCGTCCCACGTGCCGACGTGGCTGAGGGGCGTCATGCGGCGGTCGTTCGCCGACGAGCTGACGACGCTCGAACGTCTGCGCGAGGCGCTGGCCGTGCTCTCCGAGATGCCGAAGACGACCGAGGACGGCTTCCGCGCCTGCTGCGTCTACGGGAGCATGACCGACCAGATCGAGATTGGGATCAGGCTGCCCGTCAACCTCGCGGCCGTCGAGCGCGCGTGCGAGCAGGCGGACGCGTACTTCCGCGCGGCGGGCGAGAGGGACTGGCAGAGCCGCCTGCTCTACTACCGCGCCGAGCTGCTCTACCACCGCGGCCTCTACCGGGAGGCATTGGCCTTGGCGCAGGAGGGGGCCGTGTACGCCTCCAACGGCTGCCCGAAGCTGTGGCCCTCGACGCACATGTGGGGCCTCTTCCGCATCAGCCTCGCGCTCGGCGACTTCGAAGAGGCGAAGAGGCATCGGGACGCGTGGGTGAGTAAGTACGACGCGGAGGACAAGCACGGCCCCGCCCGGTACGCCTACTACTACGTGATGGGCGCGCGGCTGGCGCGCGCGGAGGGGAAGGCGAAGGGGGCGGTCGAGTGCGCGCGCGCGGGCGCCGAGACGCTGGCGGGGGCAGACTGGGGCGACGCGCGTTTCCTTTTAGGTTGCGAGCAGGTGCGCGCGTACCTCTTCGCAGGCCAGCACGCGCACGCCGGCACGCACCTCGCGCGGCTCGCGCACGCGCGACGTTCCGAGAGCGCCCATCGGCGCTACTCCTTCGCGCTGCTGCTCGGCGACTACCACCTCGCGCGCGCGCGAGCCGCGGCGGGTCTGCCGACGTTCGACGAAGAGTTCGGCCGGACGGGCGAGCGGCCGCGCGAGTCCGTCGGGTCGACCGTGCCGGAGGTCGCGCGCGCGCGACGTGCCTACGGCGAGGCGCTGAAGGTCGGCGCGTGGATCGACGAGAAGCTCGTCTGCTCGGTCAGAACCGAAGAGGTCGGCGGCCGGCTCGCACGCCTCTCACAAGTGAAGCGCGCCGCCGCGTGATGATTTAACCACAGAGACACAGAGGCACAGCTTGAAGAGGAATATCCCAACAAGCTGTGCCTCTGTGTCTCTGTGGTTAATCGTCTTCTTCTTAAGACGCGCCGGCTTGCTCAATCAGCCCGTCTAAGTATTCGCGCAGCCTCTCGTCGTCCAGCTTGGCGGAGGCGATGCGCTCGGCTCTCGCCTTCGCCGCATCCCTCCTGGTGCCGTCGGAGCTTTCTGCCAGCAGGCGGCCGACCACCTCTTTGAGGCGCGTCAGGTCGAGCGGCTTCGTGAGGTATTCGTCGCAGCCGGCGGCAAGCGCCGCCCCGCGGTGCAGGGACGCGTCGTGCGCCGTGCAGGCGACGATGGGCACGTGGCACATCGCCCCGACCTCGCGCATCCGGAAGGCCGCCGAGAGTCCGTCGTAGCCGGGCAGCGAAAGGTCTAAGAGCACGAGGTCGGGGGCGCGCTCCTTGACCGCCTCGACCGCCTCCCTGCCGTCCGAGACCTCGACGACCTCGTAACCCTCTTTCCGCAGTTCGACGGCGATCATCAGGCGCGTGTCTTCGAAGTCTTCGACCACCATGACCGACGGCTTGCGGGATTGCGACTCGTGAGGCACGTGTAGACCTCCGGGGAAGGTTTCAGTCTGAAGCCGAAGGGGGAGGCGACAGGGCGAGTCTAGACGGCCCTTCTGTACGGGTCAAGACATTTCGCAAAAAACCTTGCACGTGATTTGATCGGGGGCGGTTCGGCTCAGCCGGCGAGTTGGCGACGCCGCGGGCGGCAGTACGCGTCCTGCGCGGGGAGGCGGCAGGCGCGACAGTGGAAGGTGTCCGCGGCGAACTTCCAGCTATGGCCGAATCGCTCGCAGACCGTGCGGCGGACGAGCCGTCGCAACCGCCGAGACAGTTGCCAAGGGTCTAAAGACATCCCCAAAAACCCCTTGTTCATAAACGTCCGGGCGCGGCTTCAGGAATTCTGCGGCGGGCGCTTCTGCGTCGCCTGCTGCGCCTGGCTCCGGGCGATGGCCCGCAGGGAGGTGTTGACCTCCTTCAGCTCCGAGACGATCTCCCCGAGCGCCTTCGCTATTTCGGCCAGATAGACTTCCTGCCTGTCCGCCTCCGTGCGCCGCTCCCCTCCGTCTTCCATGATCGTCAGCCTCCCCGCGGCCGAGAAAAGGAAAGCGGGCCGCCTCCCCCAAAGCGGCCCGCTTGACCCATAAGGTGCCCGACTCGTTCCCCCAAACTCGTCGGACGCTGTGCATTAAACCCTCGACACGTCACGAATCTTTAACGCATCTCTTCAGAAAGTTCGTCACCGACTTGACCGGCCCGCGCCTGTCCGACATCCTCTTGGGCAGCGTGCGGTCGCCACGCTACAACAACGAGCAGAGCGGAGGTGAATGAGCCATGTCAGCAGTGCGCAGAGTCGCCTTATGTTTAGTGATCTTTCTACTCTGCCACGCCGCCGCGGCGGCGCAGGCGCAGAGGTGGTCTGAGCAACAGGCGCGTGAGTGGTATCAGAGGCAGCCGTGGCTGGTGGGCAGCAACTACGCCCCGGCCTACGCCATCAACCAGCTTGAGATGTGGCAGGCCGACACGTTCGACCCCCGACGCATCGACACGGAACTCGGGTGGGCCGAGCGCATCGGCATGAACACGATGCGCGTCTTCCTGCACGACCAGCTCTGGCAGCAGGACGCCGAAGGGTTCAAGCGCCGCCTCGACGAGTTCCTGCGCATCGCGCAGCGCCACCGCATCCGGCCGATGCTCGTCCTCTTCGACTCGGTCTGGGACCCGGACCCGAAACTGGGCAAGCAGCGCGCGCCGCGGCCCGGCGTGCACAACTCCGGCTGGGTGCAGGGGCCGGGCCGCGCGGCCCTGCAAGACCCCGCGCAGCAGGCGCGGCTCGAAGCTTACGTGAAGGGCGTGGTCGGCGCCTTCTCGAAGGACGACCGCATCCTCGCGTGGGACATCTGGAACGAGCCGGACAACGTGAACCCGGGCAGCTACGAGCAGCTCGAGCCGAGGAACAAGGTCGGGCTGGTGCTGGCGCTTCTGCCGAAGGCGTTCGCGTGGGCGCGCGCGGCCGGGCCGACGCAGCCGCTGACCACGGGCGTCTGGAAGGGCGACTGGTCGAGCCCGGAGAAGATGACGGAGATGGACAGGCTGCAGGTCGAACTCTCCGACGTGGTCTCGTTCCACAACTACGACTCGCCGACCGAATTGGAGCGGCGCATCAACTGGCTTCAGCGCTACAACCGCCCGCTCATCTGCACCGAGTACATGGCGCGCGGCAACGGCAGCTTCTTCATGGGGTCGCTCCCGGTCTTCAGGAAGTACAACGTCGCCGCCATCAACTGGGGCCTGGTGCAGGGCAAGACGCAGACGCACCTGCCCTGGGACTCCTGGCAGCGCCCCTACACAGACCGCGAGCCGACCATCTGGTTCCACGAGGTCTTCCGCAACGACGGCACGCCCTACATCCCCGAAGAGGTGGACTACCTCAAGCGCGTGCTCGCCGCGCCGAAGGCGAAGGCGGCCGGCCGCTAGCGTGGAAGGGGAATTGACCACAGAGACACAGAGGCACAGCTAAGACACAGCTTCATCTTTAGTCCTCTTCAAGCCGTGCCTCTGTGTCTCTGTGGTGAGAACCTTCTTGCGCAGGAGCCTCTAAGACAGATGAGAATCTCTCGTACCGGCAGGAGTCTTTCGGCCAAGCTTCGCACACTCGCCTGCGCGCTCGCGCTCGTCGCGGTGCCAGCCGCCGCGCAGGAGCGCTTTGTCACGGTGCAGGTCGACCGGCCGGGCGCGGCCGTGCCCGACACGCTCTTCGGCCTCTTCTTCGAAGACATCAACTTCGGGGCCGACGGCGGACTCTACCCCGAGCGCGTGAAGAACCGCTCGTTCGAGTTCCCCGAGCCTCTGATGGGTTGGAAGCAGGCCGCGCCCGGCGGCGCGAAGGGCGCGCTCCAGGTCTACGACCGCGTCGGCGGGAGCGAGACGCCGAACTCGCACTACCTGCGCATCCGCGTGGACGAGCCCGGCAAGGGCTTCGGCCTCACCAACGAGGGTTTTCGAGGCGTCGGCGTGGAGGGGGGGAAGGAGTACAACTTCTCCGTCCTCGCGCGCAGCGCCGGCACATCGCCACGCTCTCTGCGCGTCGAAGTGGTTGGCGCCGACGGGCGCATCCTCGGCGAGGCGCGCGTCTCCGGCTTCACGCCGCAGTGGAAGAGGTACGCCGCGACCTTGCGCGCCACGGGCACCGAGGCGAAGGCGCGCGTCAACGTTCTCGCCGAGGGCGCGGGCGCGCTCGACGTTGACCTCGTCTCTCTGTTCCCGAAAGAGACCTGGGCGAACCGGCCGAACGGCCTCCGCCCCGACCTCGTCAAGCTTCTGAAAGAGATGAACCCGGGCTTCCTGCGTTTCCCCGGCGGCTGCATCGTCGAGGGGCGCACGCTCGAAAACCGCTACCAGTGGAAGACGACCGTCGGCGCGCCCGAAGAGCGCAGGCTCATCGTCAACCGCTGGAACACGGAGTTCCGACACCGCCCGACGCCCGACTACTACCAGTCGTTCGGCCTCGGCTACTACGAATACTTCCAGCTCGCCGAGGACATCGGCGCCGAGCCGCTCCCCATCATGAACTGCGGCATGGCCTGCCAGTTCAACACGGCGGAGCTGGCCCCGCTCGAAGACCTCGAACACTTCATCCAGGACGCCCTCGACCTCGTCGAGTTTGCCAACGCGCCCGCCGGCACGAAGTGGGGACGCGTCCGCGCCGCGATGGGCCACCCCAAGCCCTTCAACCTCAAGCTGCTCGGCGTCGGCAACGAGCAGTGGGGGCCGCAGTACGTCGAGCGCTACAAGGCGTTCGCGCGCGTGCTCAAGGCGAAGTACCCGAACGTCGCGCTCGTCTCAAGCTCCGGCCCGAGTCCTGACGGCAAGGAGTTCGACTACCTCTGGTCGCAGATGCGCCAGCTCAAGGCCGACCTGGTCGACGAGCACTACTACAAGCCGCCGCAGTGGTTCCGCGAGAACGTCCGACGCTACGACGACTACCCGCGCGACGGCCCCCGAGTCTTCGCGGGCGAGTACGCCGCGCAGTCGGTCGGCGTCGCGCGCCCCGAGAACCGGAACGACTGGGAGTGCGCGCTCTCCGAGGCGGCCTTCGTCACGGGGCTTGAGCGCAACGCGGACGTGGTGCGGATGTCCTCTTACGCGCCGCTCTTCGGCCACGTGGACGCGTGGCAGTGGACGCCGAACCTCATCTGGTTCGACAACCTGCGCTCGTACGGCACGCCGAACTACTACGTCCAGAAACTCTTCAGCACGAACCGGGGCACGCGGCTCCTGCCCGTGCTCCTCGACGGCTCGCCGCAGAACGGCCGCGACGGACTCTACGCGTCTGCTTCATTCGACGAGCGCGCGGGCGAGGTGATTCTGAAGCTGGTCAACACCGAGCCTGCGCGGAGGGAAGTCCGCGTCAGCCTCGCGGGCGCGAGGGGCGTGGGCGGCGGCCGCAGTTTGACGTTGAGTAGTTCCGACCTCAAGGCCGAGAACAGCCTCGACGAGCCGACGCACGTCAGCCCGGTCGAGGCCACACTCGACGTCTCGGGCTCGGAGTTCAACTACGCGCTCGCGCCGAACTCGCTCGTCGTGCTGCGCGTCAAGACGATGAGATAAGGGTGAATGTCGTGAAACTCGACGCGGGCTTCTGGCTCGTCATCCTCGTCGTCGCCAGCCTGCTGATAGTGGCGGCGCCGGCGTTGATCATCTCAGCCGCCCTGCTGGCGCGGCTGTTCGGCAACCCGGCGCGCAAACGTGGGGAATTGTACCAAGGGAGGAGAATCGCGATGGCGGAAGCGGAGAGCGAGAACAGGAACACCGGCTCGGGCGGGACGACCGGGAGCGAGTCGGGGCCGACGACCGGCGCGGGCGGGGCTACGGGTAACGAGGAGGCGGGCGTCGACGCCCCGGCTGCGGACGGCGAGAACCCCTCGCGCGACGGAGCGACGAAGACGGAGGAGGCCGGGCCGGGTTCGGACGGGTGAACTTCGGCCCGCGGGCGTTTGAAGAGTTCAGTTCACGAGCGGCTGCCGCCGATGCTCCGCAGCTCGGCGCGCAGCCGCTCGATCTCTGAAAGCTTCTCGCGGATAACCCACAGTAGCTCCGACTGCGCCTTCACGCCCTCTTCGAGCAGGAAGCCGGCCGCGTCCGCCGCGTTCTCGAAACGGCCGGCCTGGAGGAGCAGCTCCAGGGCCTCCTGCGCCTCCGCGGAGACGCGGACGTTGACGACCTGCTCGCCCCCCGCGGAGGTCGCCTGCCGCAACCTCTGCCCGAGCGAGGTGAGCGCCCTCGGGAGCTTGAAGCCGTGCTCCTGCGGTTCGCCCTCGGGCTGCTCTTCCTCGTCCTCCGGCGCGGCCGGATGAAGCTCACGCGTCTGCGGCGTGCTCAGGCGACCGTCCTGCGTGTGCTCTTCGGCGGCGGGGCCGGGCGCCCCGCACGCGAAGCAGAACTTGAAGGTCGCCTCGTTCTCCGTCTCACCACAACTGACGCACGTCCACATGCGCGTTCTCCCCTTGAACAATCAACGAAGTCACAGCCCGCGGTACTGGAGCGAGAGCGCCTCCATGCGCGCCGACTGCCCGGCGGTGAACTGGTACATGCAGGAGTCTTCCGAGTAGTCCATGAAGTTCTCAATCGGGTCGGCGCCGGCGCCGGGGCACGAGTCGAGCCCGACGGGGCAGCCGAAGGCGGGCTTGCGCTCGGACGGCGTGTCGGCGACGAAGTCGTTTTTGTCCCCGCACCCGCCCTGGAAGGTGTGGTAGAGGCCGAGCCAGTGGCCGATCTCGTGCGTGCCCGTGTCGCCCTGGTTGTACGTGCGCGGCGGGCAGCAGTCGCCGTTCGGCAAGGAGGAGTAGAGGACGACGACGCCGTCCATGAGGGGGTCGCCCTCGTACCAGAAGGGGAACGTCGCCCAACCGAGGAGGTTGCCGCCCGCGTTCGTCACGTAGAAGTTGAGCGTGTTGGCGCCGCCGACGTGGAGCGCCGTCTTCATCTCGCGCTCCTCGGGCGAGTCGACGGCGGCGTTGAACCACGCGGCGTTCGTCGTGCGGTCGACGCCGACGAGCGCGAAGCGGAAGGGCGTGTTGGCGGAGGTCGGTTGGGCTGCGGGGTCGGCGCCCGCGTAGGCCGCGTTGAGCACGTCGATCTGGTCGCGCAGCCACTTGGTCGGCACGTCGCCGTTGGCGACGCCTGCGCCCTTGTTGACGACGTGGAAGTAGACGCCGATGGTGATCGAGCCGGACTTGCGTATCTGGCCGGGGCTGCGGCGCGAGTTGAAGGCGTTGAGGCTGGACTGGTACTGCGTCGCGGTCGCCTCGTCGATCTGCTTCGTGCCGCAGTGGTCGCGCGACGACGCGGCGAGCGCGGTCGTGGCGAGCTGCACCTTGCGGGAGTCGTTGCGCGTGGGGACGCCCCAGGCCAGGGCCAGGCCGAGCGACAGGAGCGCGGCCGAGAGGAGAAGCTTTCTTTTCATCAGACCTCCGTGCGATTCCGGGTCGTGGGTTGTGTATGTCTGTTACTCAAGGAGAGTGCGGAGACTTTAGGCGCGCGGTTTCGCGCCTGTCAAGGGGCGGCCCCGGCCGGCGAATATGATAAAACCTTGACACGGCCGATTCAGCGGCGGCACGAAGAGGGCCGACACTTCAAGCCTCGGACTTAAAATCTCGGGACTGTCATCAATGAAGATAAATCTAATCGCCCTTACCTTCCTCGTTCTATTAACCACCGCCGCGCCCGCCTGCGCCCAGAACACGCGCGGGCCGGCGAACCCTCCCGCCGCTTCGACCGCCTCGGGCGCGCCCTGCGCGCCGCTCGAAACGAGGGAGCCGAACGCCTCGAAACAGAGGCCGGCCTTCGCGGGGCAGACGCGCACCTGCGGGGTGCAGTCCGGCGTGGCGTTCGACGTGACGGTGCTGGCGAAAGGTCTGGATCACCCCTGGGCGGTCGAGCCTCTGCCGAACGGCGACCTTCTGGTCACGGAGAAGGTCGGGCGGATGCGCATCGTTTCGGCCAAGGGCGAAGTCGGCCAGCCTATCGGCGGGCTGCTGCCGGTCGGGCAGGGCGGCGTCTCGGCCGCGAGCGGTCAAGGGGGACTGCCGCCCGTAGACGCGCGCGGGCAGGGCGGGCTGCTCGACGTCGCTCTGAGTCCGGACTTCACGCGCGACCGAACCATCTACTGGAGTTTCACGGAGCCGCGCGAGGGCGGCAACGGGACGAGCGTGGCGCGCGGGGTCTTGACCGAAGACCGCCGCAACGTCGAGCAGGTGCGCATCATCTTCCGCGCCATGCCGACCTACGACAACGGCCTCCACTTCGGCTCGCGCCTCGCCTTCGGCCCGGACGGCAAGCTCTACATCACGCTCGGCGAGCGCTTCGACAAGACCGTGACCCGCCCGCAGGCGCAGCAACTGAACAGCCACCTCGGCAAGATCATCCGCATCAACCCGGACGGCTCCGCCCCTCCCGACAACCCTTTCGTGAAGCAGGAGGGGGCGCTGCCCGAGATTTGGACGCTCGGCCACCGCAACGTGCAGGCTTCGACCTTCGACGACCGGGGGAGGCTCTGGGAGATCGAGCACGGGGCACGCGGCGGCGACGAGTTGAACCTGATCGAGAAGGGGAAGAACTACGGCTGGCCGGTCATCTCTTACGGCGAGGAGTATTCGGGCGAGCCGATCCCGGGCGACATCACCGCGAAGGAGGGCTACGAGCAGCCGGTCTACTACTGGGACCCGGTCATCGCCCCTTCGGGCGCGCAGTTCTACACGGGGGCGGCCTTCCCCGCGTGGCGCGGGAATATCTTCGTCGGCTCGCTCGTGCAGAAATGTCTGGTGCGTCTGGTCGTCAAAGAGAACCGCGTGGTGGGCGAAGAGCACCTTCTGGCCGAACGCAACCAGCGCGTCCGCGACGTGCGCCAGGGGCCGGACGGCGCGCTCTACGTCGTCACCGACCAGTCGGACGGTGAACTCTGGAAACTCACCCCTAAACGTTAGGCCGGAACGCCGAGGGCGTGGGCCAGCCGGCAGGTCGCTATCAGAAGGTGCGCGTCCCTGAGCCGTTCGAGGTTGTCGGTCAACTCGGGCAAAGGGATGAAGTGAAGCTTTGCCTTGAGGCCCTCATCCGCCTCGACCTCGACGACGAAGGGGTAGACCACTTCGGGCGTCACGCCCGAGGTCGGGAAGTACGCGCCGCCCAGCTCCCACGCCCGGCGAAGTCGCAGGCCGAAGTCGCGGCCCAAGACCTCTTTGAGAAAGGGCTGAATCTCCGAAAGGTGTTTGACCGTCGTCGGCAGACGCCACGCGGGCGCCGCGGCGATGTGCGAACTCCCGCCGAAGGATTGGACGGCGGGCAGGTCGCGGTGCTCGACGCCGACGAACACCCCCTGCTCCGTCCTCACCACGGGGAGCACGACCGCCGTGTTGTTGCTCAGATGCCTCGGGCACACGTATTCGAATCTCGCCTCGGCCAAAACGTCGCCCGCGCTGTCGAACTCGGCGAAGCTGCCTTCGCACAGCGAGAGGAACCGCGGCTCGTCGAGAGGCACGGGTTCGTCGAACGCTGCGCGTGCGGGCGGTGCCAGGGCCGCCGCTGCGGACGCCGCTGCGGGCGCGTGCGGCTGCGCGTCGAGGGCGACGGGAGCCCCGATCCAAGTCCCGCAGTCCCGGCCGAGCTGCCGGAGCAGGCGGTAGATGTTTATCTCGAGCCGCGCGTCGAACATGCCGCCGACGTGGCACGCGCGCAGAACCTGGGTCGCGTCCAGCTCGCGCACCGTCCCGGCGTCCGTGAAGGGCGTGTAGTTGTGGAACGGGAGGTCTGAACGGCGCGGGCGGACTTCGACCAGGCGGGAGACGACCAGCTCGTCCACGCCGCCGGGCGAGGTGAAGTAGGAGAACGGGTCACCCACGCCGACGACGTCGGCGGCGTCGAAGCCGGCGCGCTCTCGCAGGATGCGGTAGACCTCCTGTCCTTCGTCGGCGCTCTCATCGACGATGGCGCTGACCGGCTCGGTGACGTAGCCGGAGTGGTGCGCGCGGTCGAGGCGCGGCCGTTCGCCGGAGGCGCTGACGACGGGGCGCGGGAAGTCCTTCTTCGCGACCACGAAGACCTGGCCCGCGACCTCGAACCACGGCACCACGTCGAGCGTCTGGTGGGGCCGCTCGGCCAGCTCCATGTTCAGCCCCGACCCCCTGTGCCTGTACCCCTTGAGCTTCAGGAAGGACGGCGCAGAGGTCTGTGGGTTCGGCCGCTCGCGGAGTTCCACCCCGGAGCCGGCACGCACCTTCTCGCCGACGATGAGGTAGTTCGTCGGCGGGAAGGGCAGCGGCGACCCTCCGAGGTCTGAGAGGTGGAACTTGTCCTCGAAGCGGTTCTGCACGATCCAGGGGTTCCAGAGCGGGCGCGAGGTGACGATGCGCAGGCCGCGCGAGCGGAACGCGTCTTCGAACTGCGTTTGGCTCAGGTACGTGTACTCCTCAAGCACCTCCGTCGCCCAGTCGGCGCGGTAGTCCTTGCGCAGCACGAACTCGGCGGCCGCGCGCAGCGCGACCTCGTAACGCGCGAAGCCCGGGCGCGGCGATTCCGATTTAACGAAGGGCACCGGCGCGTCGCAGTTGACGCTGCTGTGCCATTCGTGTGCGAAGCGTTCGAAGAGCGCCGCGGTCGAGAGTCCGACGACTTCACCCGCCTCCGTGCCGTCGTTCGCGGGCAGGTCGAGGTACACACGCTCGGGGCCGTCGGGGATGACGAAGTCACGGATGACGATGACGCCGCCGGTCTTGAGCTGGGCCACCTGGTTGTCGAGGGTGGCGTGGACGCGGCGCACGTCGAAGTTGTTGAAGCTGGTGACGTGGTGCAGGACGGACGAGTCGAGGATGCCGTCGAGCGACTCGCGGGGGAAGACCATCTCGGCGATGTCGCCCTCGACGTAGGAGAGGTTCGGGCGTCGGAACTCGCGCGCGGCGCGCTCGACCGAGACGGGGTTGATGTCCACGCCGACCAGCTCCAGCCCGCCGTAGAGGCAGGCCAGGTCGTACGTGCCGCGCCCAGAACCCGAACCCATGTCGGCGATGCGCCCGCGGACGGGGAAGTGCGCCGTGGTGAGAGCCACCTTCTGCTGCATCGAGGCGTCCATCCCTTTGAAGTACGCCTCGTAGGCGGCCTGCGTGCCGCGGTGCTGCTTCTCGTATCGCCCGCTCTGGTTGGTCGAAGTCATCGGGTAGGGGTTGTCTCGTGTGTCCGTCTGTTACGCGGGCGTCAGGGCGCACGCCGCATCTTGAACTTGTAGAGCTTTGGGCCGCGCGCGACGTAAGCCTGCGCGCCCACCCGGAAGAGCCGCGCGTCGGCGCCGACGGCCGGGTCTTCGAAGGTCTTCACTTCCGGCGCGCCCTTGCGCCTCGCGAAGAGTTCGAGCGCGCCCTCTTCGTCGAGGTGCAGGACGACCCCCGTGTCGAGCACCGTGAAGTTGATGTCGGTCGAGGTCACGTCCCTTCCGACGCGCGTGTCGTAGGAGCCGAAGTCGTCCGCGAAGCGGAAGACGAGCCGGTCGTAGCGCCCGCCCCTGGCCCCGACCGCCAGCAGCACGTTGCGGCAGAGCCTCGCGTCGAGGAGTTGATAGCCGTCCAGCTCGGGCAGCCGCACCTGATGACAGACGCCGGGCGCGGGGAAGATCGAGGCGTAGTGCGTCCCCAGAAGGTTCTGCACCGCCAGCCCTTCAAACACCCGCGTCGAGTTCATCATAACATTGGCCGCGACCCGCACGCCGGGCAAAATCTGCCCCTTGAATTCGAGGAACTCAAGGAAGAAGACCTCCTCGCCCTGCTTTATGTAGACGGTGCCGCCGCAGAGCGCGGCCTCCTCGGCGTGGACGTAGAACGGCAGGTCTCGGCCGTCGGTCAAATCGCGCAGACGCAGCGTGCCCGCCTCGATGTAGGCGGCGACGAGGTGGCCGAGCCGCGGCGTCAGGACGACGAGCGCGTCCGCGCGCGGCTTCGTGAAACGCTCGCCGCCGCAGTGGACGGATGAGCGCGTGACGGTGACCGTCCCGTCGTGCCAGACGATCTCGTCTTCGAACTCCTTCGACAGCACAAGCTCGAAGAGGGAGCTTCCGGCGAAAGCAGAAGGGGCGGGCGCGGTCGTCGTCACGACGGCGCGTGCGTCCGCCGGCGGCGGGAGGCGCTTGCCCTCTTCGAAGACGGCCTTGTACCAGTCGAGGTAGGCGGGCGGGATGAGGTGGAAGGGGAGGCAGGAGGCCGGCACCTTGACCTCCGGCCTGAGCACGGAGACGTTGGCGCGCATCCTCGCGTCGAGCAACTGCGTCTTGTCGGCCAAGCCCTGCATCGGCGGGTAGCTGCCCTTGTAAGGGTGGATGCCGACGAAGGTCTGGAAGGAGACGACGGCGAAGGAGAACCAGTCCGAGCCGTTCGAGAAGCCGCGCGCGTGCCGGTCGCGCACGCTCTCCATCAGCGCCGCCGCGGGGAACGAAGGCGTCTGGTAGCTGTCCACGTCGATGAAGTAGACCTCGGAAAAGTCCTCCGCGACGAGGAAGTTCATCTCGTTCAGGTCGACGACGAGGAGGCCCTTCGAGTGGACGTGGCTGACGCCCTCCTGCATCCGGCGCACTAGCCGCAACGTCGTCTCGGGCGTCAGGTTGTTCCGCTGCCGGAACGCCTTCGGGAAGAGCTGGCAGAGCGCGTAAGACTTCCCGACCGCGCGCATCGAATAGCCCGCCGCGCGATTCTTCGAGTCGAGGAGGAGTTCGAGCGGGCGGACGATGTTCGAAAGCGTCAGCGCCGACAGCTCCCGAATCTTCGCGGGCGGGATGGCGCGCGAAGGGTCTGTGTAAATCTTGTAGGCGTGCGCGCCCCGGACGTAGATCGAGCCCTCGCCGCCCTGCGCCTTGAAGTCGGACTTGTCGAGCCTGACCTCGCCCCCGCCCTGTATGTAGTAGCGCGTCCCCGTGGCGGCGCCTTTGAAGAGAGTGTTCAAGCCGGGGAAGACGGTCTTCATCTTCAGCCTCCGAGGTGCAGCGCCGCGACCGAAAGGTCGTCCGCGTGCCGCCAGCCCTTCCGGCGACAGTCCTTCAGGAACATCTGCACCCGGCGCCCGACGAAGGCGCCGCGCGTGTTCCTGAAGGAGACGAGCCGCGGCAAGACCGACTCAAGAGAAACCTCCTCCGCGTGGAGGAAGGAGTGCACGCCGTCCGAGAAGAGGGCCGCGAACCTGTACGGCGCGGCGTCGAAGGCGAAGACCTCCGTCATTTCGTCGCCGACGGAGACGCCGACCGGACGCAGCCGTCCCTCAACCGATGAGGCGCGCAGTCGCGTCACCTCCTTGCCCGCGCGCCCGCCTTCGGCGAGCGTCCGCAGGCGAGCGGGCTGGTGCGCGTAAGCGGGGTAGACCGGGTAGCCGCTCGGGTAGTTGATGCTGTACGCGTCGAGCGCGCCGTCTTTCGCCTGAAGGCAGACGACGCCGTCGCCCGAACATCCGACGACTAACTCGTCGCCGTCGAGGTGCGCGGTGAGCAGCGTCGCGTCCACGGCCTGCGGCGCGAGGCCGAGCGTCTCGGCCCAGGTCAACGCGAGACGCGCGGCCTCCGCGTGCAGCCCTGCGAGTTCCGAAGCCGGCGGCGTGCCGGACTCTCGGAGCAGACGTTCCGCGGCCTTGACCAGCAGCCGCGCCCCCACGTCCGTGTCTTGCGAGGACGAGCAGCCGTCGGACAGGACTGCGTACGGGCGGCCGCGCGCGCACAGCCTGGCGACCGCGTAGTCCTGACAGACGGCGTGCGCCGAGCCGATCTGAAATGAGCTGTCAGCATTCATCTGTCCCCCCATTTAAATCAGGCCCTCCCTCGCTGGGAGCGCGGGCATCCCTGCCCGCAAGCGCGCGAAAGCGCGCTGACCGTCGTACTCTTTACCTCAACGTCGAGGTTCAAAGTCTCACAGCTTTCGCGCTCTCGCGCTCAGGCGGGCAGGGATGCCCGCGCTCCCAGCTTTAAGCGGCCTTATTTCATCTCGCAAGCCGGTATCAGAAGACGAGCGGCCGCGAGGCGCCGCCCGTGCCGAGCGCCTGCGACTGCGCGCTGACGCTGCGCGAGACGAACTCGGCGAGGCGCGCGAGCGTCTGCGCGTCGGCCTTGTCGAGTTCGACGTACTGCGTGAAGCCGGCTTCCTTGTGGAACTGTCGCAGGGCGCGCGACACCTGCGCGTCCTGCACGTTGACGCCGATGAGCACGGAGACGACCGACTCCAGCGCCTCGCTCCTGACCGCCAGCGCCAGGGCCTCCCTGACCTTGCGCGCGGGCAGGCGCGAGGCGTTGTCCATCCCGTCGGTGATGACGAAGAGGATGCCGTTGGCCGAGAAGTCGCCCGCGAGCAGACGCCGCCCGTAGTCGGTGGTCGAGGAGACGGAGTTCTCCGCCGCGTCGTAGAGCGCGGTCGAGCCGCCCGCGCGCAGCACGCCGCCGTAGTCGGCGAGGTTGCAGTTCTCTAAAAGCTTGAAGCCGTGAACCTCGGAGAGCTTGTCGTCGAAGGCGACGAGGCGGAGCAGGAGGTTGTCGGCGCGCGGGCTCGACTTGCACGCCTGCACGACGCGCGCGATGGCCGCCTCCATGTCGAAGATGAAGGCGGCCGTGCTCCCGCTCACGTCGCAGGCGACGGTGACGACCGTGTACTCGGTCGCGCCCAGCTCTTCGAGGCGCGTGGCCGAGTAGCCGTAGTGACTGTTGGGGAGCGCGGTCTGCTCCAGGCTCGCGTCGTTGAGTATCGGCATCTCTCTTCCTCCTTATCTTCAGGCCAGGAATTCGGTCGTGGTCGAGAGCTGCATCCCGCGACCCCGCATCTCGCTCATGAAGTTCTGCGCGTGCGACTCGAAGCCGGGGATGTCGCTCGACGCGTCCGTCAGGAGCACGAGCTTCGAGACGAACGAGTCGTCGCCGAAGGCGTTGGCGATGTCGCGGACGGTGTTGGCGAGGCAGTGCGTGCGCGCCTCGCCCGCGATGGCGACGAGGTCGGCCTGCTCCAGCGTCCGGACGAGGCGCGTGTTGATCTGCGTCGAGGCGTCCGAGGGGTCGGGCACGTCGGCCTGCACGGCCGAGTAGTGCTCGGTCAGGATGTTGCTGCCCTTCGTCACGTAGTCCACGAAGGCGAAGCGCGACTCCCACTCGTTGAAGGCGGCGAAGAGTTCGGGGAAGACGGCGTGGCCGGGGCTGCCGATGAGGCAGTGCGGCGGCCAGACGGTCAGCTCGTAGCGGCCGTTCTGTTCGAGGCGGCGGACGTAGTCGAGCGCGCGCCGGTACATGCCGGGCACGGTCGGTGTCCAGACGCCCTGCTCGACGTCGGCGCGGCTGATGCGCGTGAAGACCGCGGGGTGCGCGCCCTTCGAGTCCTTCCAGAAGATGGGGTGCGCGATGTGGATGAAGTGGTGCGAGTCGAGCGTGACGTGCACGTCGTCGAGCTTGCCCTTCAGGCGGCGCACCATCGCGGCGAGGCGCGCCATGTCCCGCTCGGCGCCGGGCACGTAGAGCGCGCCGCGCGCCGGGTCGCAGAAGTCGACCTGCGGGTCGATGACGAGTAGTTCGATCCTCTTGCTCATGTCCTCAACTCCTTCCTGCCTCCTTAGCGTAAAATCAACGCTAAGTCTTCGGGGTAAAAAAGTCGGCGCCGCGCTTGGGCGCCGGGTGTGCGCGTCCGGCTAGAGCTCGAAGCTCAGGCCGGCACGGACGAGCCGGCGGTACTTGCGCTCGTCGAACTCGTAGAGCCGGGCCGCGCGGTGCGGCACGCCCTTCTGCATCTCGTTCAGCTCCCTCAGCACGTCCATGCCGAAAATCTTCTTCCGGAAGTTGCGGTTGTCGAGCCTCGTGCCCAGGACGATCTCGTAGAGCTTCTGCAACTGCTTGACGGTGAACTTGCGCGGCAGCAGCTCGAAGCCGATGGGCGCGTAGGTCAGCTTCCCGCGCACGCGCCCGAGCGCGGTCTGCAAAATCTCCGCGTGGTCGAAGGCGAGCCGCGGGAGCGCGTCCACGGGGAACCAGCGCGCCTGCCGCGCGTCGGTCGCGGCGTGGACGGGGTGCCGTTCGGGCGAGACCAGCGCGTAGTAGGCGACCGAGACGACCCAGCCGCGCGGGTCTCTTCCGGGGGCGCCGAACGTGTAGAGCTGTTCGAGGAAGACTTCGTCGATGCCGGTCTCCTCCCGCAGCTCGCGCGCGGCGGCCGCCTCTAAGGTCTCGCCGGGGCGGACGAAGCCGCCCGGAATCGCCCACATCCCTTCGAAGGGTTCGAGGTCTCTCTCGATGAGCATCACCCTGAGCGTCTCTTCGTCGAGGTCGAGCCCGAAGATGACGCAGTCCACGGTCAGCCCCGGCCTCTCGAACTCGTAGCTGTATCTCTTCGTCGGCACCTTCCGTCGCCCCTCTCGAAAAACTGCTTTACACGACATAGCGTCCGTGCTACGCTATCGTTCGCGTAGATGATACGCTAAGTCGGGCGGTTGTCAAGAAGAATTTTTTAAGGGCGGTGGAAGGGGTGATGGAGATGCGGGAGAGCAGAGTCGCGGGCTGCCTGTACGGGCTCGCCCTGGGCGACGCGTTGGGGGCGCCGACCGAGTTCCTCCCGGTAGGAGAGATTTTGAGGCGCTGGCCGCCCGGCGGGCCGTTGGAGCCCGCGGGCGACCCGGCCCGTGTGACGGACGACACGCAGATGGCCCTGGCCGTGGGCGAGGCGCTGGCGGGGGCGATCCGGGCGCGCGACTTTTCGCCCGCGACTTTGGAGGCGCTTCTGCGCGAGGCGTTCGTCGGTTGGGCCAACTCCCCTGAGAACAACCGCGCGCCCGGCATGACGTGCCTCAGGGCCTGCGAGGGCTTGGAGGCGGGTAGGGGTTGGCTCGAAGCCACGGTGAAGGATTCGAAGGGGTGCGGGGCGAACATGCGTGTGGCCGCGGTCGGGCTGCTCGACCCCGAAGCCCACGGCGTGGGCGAAGTGGGGCGGGCCGCCATCGCGCAGTTTCAGGCGGCCCTCACGCACGGACACGCGACGGCGCTGGCGGCGTCGGACTTGACCGCGTACGCCGTCGCGCGACTCGCTACCGGGACGCAGCCTTCGTCCCTGCCGGAAGCCCTGAAGGTCTACGCGTCGTCGCAGCGCGAGGTCTATCACCACGCCTGGCTGGGCGAGTTGTGGCAGAGGCCGGGCGTCGGGTCGCCGGAGGAGTTCATCGAGAGGGGCTGGGACGAATGTTTAGCCGTCCTCGGCCGCCTCGACGCGGCGCTCGCGGCGCCGGACTACGAGGCCGACCCTTGCCTCGCCACGGGCGAAGGGTGGGTGGCGGAAGAGGCCCTCGCCACAGGACTCCTGTGCTTTCTGCTCTACCCGGACGAGCCGGTCAAAGCGCTCCGCAGGGCCGCGGTCACCTCGGGCGATTCCGACTCCATCGCGTGCCTGGCCGGCGCCTTCGCGGGGGCCTTTTGGGGCGCGGACTGCTGGCCGCGGGAGTGGGTGCGAAGGATCGAATACCGCGAACGGCTCGCGCGGTTGGCGGGGGAACTTTCGAGGAACTAGCAACCAAGGCTGACAGGCGAACGGAGAATCTCGAACAGATGGACGTCATCAAGTTCTACAAGGTGAGTGAGCGGTACGGGTGCTTCTCGAACTTCGCGGCCTACCCGATTGAGGTCGACGGCAAGGTCTGGCCGACGAGCGAGCACTACTTCCAGGCGCAGAAGTTCGCCGGGACAAAGTTCGAGGAGGAGATACGGCTGATCAAGTCGCCGATGATCGCCGCGCGGGCGGGGCGCGACCGGAGCAAGCCCCTGCGCGCCGACTGGGAGCGGGTCAAGGACGAGGTCATGCGCCGGGCCGTGCGGGCGAAGTTCACACAGCACGCGGAGCTTCGCGAAATCCTGCTCGCGACCGGCGACGCGACGCTCGTCGAGCACACGCGCAGAGACTCTTACTGGGGCGACGGCGGCGACGGGCGCGGGCGGAACATGCTCGGCCAAATCCTCGCCGACGTCAGGGAGGAGTTGAGGAAGGGCGGAGAAATTTTAGAGGAGACCTGAACGTCTACGCGTCAGGCGGTCGATGTTATGAACAGAAGTGTTCGCGCCGTAACGGCAAAAGAGACTTTGGAAATTTTGGAGCGGGGTTCTTATCTGAGTCCTTCGGGGCGGGTCGTGCGGATAGACTCAGACGTGAGGGCGGCGCTCGATGGGACGCGGCTGTATCGCCCCGCGGACTTCCCCGAAGGGATTGAAGGTTGCGGGCCAGTTCCCGAGAGGGGCGGCGTCGAGGTCGAGGTGACACCGGAGACGAGTCTTCAAGCGGCGCGCCGCCTGGCCCTCGGAGCTTCGCGGCCAGACGTCCTCTGCCTTAACTTCGCCTCGGCCAAGAACCCGGGCGGCGGCTTCCTTTCGGGCAGCCAGGCGCAGGAGGAGTCCCTGGCGCGTTCGTCGGCGCTCTACGCCAGCCTGACCTCGCGGCCGGAGATGTACGAGTTCAACCGCCGCGTCGGCACGTGCCTTTACTCCGACCACATGATCTACTCGCCGCGCGTGCCCGTCTTCCGCGACGACGAGGGCCGTCTGCTCGAAGAGCCGTACCGCGTCTCCTTCATCACCGCGCCAGCGGTCAACGCGGGCGCCGTCAGGCGGAACGAGCGCAACGACGCCGGCGCCATCCTCCCGACCATGAGGAGGCGTCTGGGGAGAGTCCTGTGGGTCGCCGCCCTTCAAGGCCACACGGCGCTGGTGTTGGGTGCCTGGGGCTGCGGCGTGTTCCGGAACGAACCCGCCGAGGTCGCGCGCCTGTTCGCCGAGGCGCTCGGGCCGGGCGGGCCTTTCCGCGAATGCTTCCGGCAGATCGTCTACGCCGTGTACGACAAGTCTCCGGGCGAGGAGGTGCTCTCGGCCTTCCGCGGCGCTTTGGCAGAAGGGGCCGAAGGGTGAAGGGGCGCTACCTCTCTCTGTCGCGCGGGTAGCGTTGCAGCATGCCGTCTTCGCGCATGAGCTGTTCGACGGCGGGGATGTCCATCGGGACGAAGGCGGTGAGGATGTCGGCGTTCTTCTCGCCGACGACGATCATGTCCTCGAGTCTGATGTAGACCTTCTCCTCCGGGACGCGCAGCGCCGGCTCGATGGTGAAGACCATCCCGGCGCGGAGCGGGCCGCAGTCGCGCCCCACGTCGTGCGTCGCCATCCCGACCCAGTGGCCGAGCGCGGTGCAGGGATACGCGGCCACGCGCTCGATATTCTCGACGAACGCGCGCGCGCCTGCCTCGTAGATCGGCTTCGAGAACTTAGTGCGTGTGAGCGCGCGCCTCGCGTCGGCGGCCGCCTCCTTCAGTATCTCGGCGGCCGTCGCGCCGGGGCGGATGTGCGAGAGGATGGCCTTGTAGCATTCCAAATAGAAGCCGTAGAGTTCGCGCTGCCAGTCGCCGAACTTGCCGTTCACGGGCCACATGCGCGTCACGTCGCTCATGTAGTAGCCGTAGTCGGGCGCGTAGTCCATCAGGAGGAGTTCGCCGTCGCGCATCACGCGCCTGCCCGCGTTGTAGTGCGGGAAGACCGCGTTCGGCCCCGACGCGATGAGCGAGTAGTACGCGTCGCCCTGCGCCCCGTTGCGGTAGTAGACGTACTTGGCTAAGGCGTCGAGCTCGTACTCCGTCAGCCCCGGCTCGGTCGAGCGCATCGCCTCCATCAGCGCGAGTCCCGAAAGGCGCGTGGCCTTCCGTATCAGCTCAATCTCGCGCGGGCTCTTGATGAGACGCGCCTGGTCGAGCGTCGGCGTCAGGTCTTTCACCTCGAACTGCGGGAAGCGTGCGCGCAACTGCTCGACGAGGCGTGCCTCGCGCGAGGTGGTGCCGTCCCAGGGGTCTGAAGAAGAGTCTGCGACGGAGCGTATCGCGAGGTCGCGGCTCATCGAAGCCCCTTCGGCGGGACTGAAGGGCGTCCAGACGACGCGCGTCTGCGCGCGCTGCGCGAAGCGGCCGAGGTGCTCGCCGAGAAGGTCTAAGCCGTAGACGGCATCCACCCCGGACAGACGTTTGATGAGTTCGGCGTCCTCGGCCGAAAGCATTTTGCCCTCGCCGCGCTCGCGCCCCTCGTTGCGGTGCGGGAGGTAGAGCGTGGCCGTGCGCTGCGCGCCGCTGAGCAGAAGGTACGCGTGCGGGACTTCGACGCCGCAGAGGTAGTAGAACTCGTTCGTCTGCCGGAAGCGCGTGTAGCCGGACGGGGCGGGCGCGCCCTGCACGAGCGCGAACCCTTCGCCGTCGGCGTCGTAAACTTGCGCGCGTCGCGCGGCGAACTCCTGCGGCGGGAAGTCCGAGGTGAAAAGGGGGATGTCCTGTGCGGGCGCGCGCAGAGGCACAAGCGTCAGCAGGCAGACGGCGGCGAGTAGGATTAGACGAGGCCGGCGCAATCTATTCATGTTCGTTTTTCCAGAACGCTGCGGATTAAGGGCGGAGCGTGGGCCGCATGATAGTCTTCGCACGCCGCGCGGGCAAGACCGTTAAGGCCGTGTGTCGCTGTCCACGATGCGGCTTAGAAGGTGCGTGAACCTCGGGTCGGTGCGCAGGTTGTCGAACCTCGGGTCGAGCTCGAGCAGGACGAGCAGGCTGAAGCGCTCCTGGTAGGCCGTCTTCAACCATTCGAACGCCTCGTCCGTCTCTCCCAGCGCGGAGTAGATCATCGCGATGTCGTGCGGCGGGACGTAAGAATGCCGCGCGCGTTCTTCCAGCTCCGCGAGAATGCCGCGCGCCGCCGCGCGCTTCCCCATCAGGGCGTACGTGTGCGCGATGGAGGCGCGCGCGTCCGAGCCACCTTTGAAGGGCGCCATCGCTTCGGCCGTCGAAGATTCCGCGGAGAGCGCGATGGCGCTCTGGAACGCGTTGACGGCCTCGACGTACTCGCCGAGCTGCTCGTAGGCCAGCCCCGCGCGGTAGTGCGCCGTGACGAAGTTCGGCTCCGCGTCGAGCACCCACTGGCACTGTCTGATTGATTCGTCGAACCGCCGCATGTAGTAGAGCGCGCACGCCACGTCCGTGTTGATGAGCAGCGAGAGCGGGTCGAGCGCCTGCGCCCTTCTGATCGAGGCCAGGGCCTCTTCGGCGCGCCCCTTGGCCGTCAGGTAGATGGCGAACCAGTCGTGCGCGGCGGCGTAGCTCGGGTTGAGCCTTAGCGCCTGCCCGAACTCCTTCTCCGCCTCCGGCCAGTCGCGCTCGTAAAACATCCGCACCAGCGCCAGCGAGGCGTGCGCCTCGGCCACGCTCGCGTCCAGCTCAATAGCCTTGAGCGCCGCGGCCTTCGCCTTCGGCATCGCCTCGCTCGGGAGCATGAGGCCGTAGATTTCGAGGTGGACGTAGGAGGCGGCCACGCCCGCGTAGGCGAGCGCGTAGGCGGGGTCTTGCCGGATGGCGTCGGCGAAACATTCGAGGCTGCGGTGCAGCCCTTCGGCCGTCATCTTGTTCCAGTAGTAGCTGCCCTTCAGGTAGGCCTGGTAAGCCTCGCCGCTCTCCGTGTAGTGCTTGCTCAGAGACTCGCGCTCCTCGCCCGTCAGCCTCAACATGAGGGCGCCCGCCAACTGCTCGGAGATCGAATCCTGCACGGCGAAGATGTCGGTGAACTCTTCGTCGAACTTCCCCGCCCAGATCGTCGCGCCGTCCGAGACGTTGACCAACTGCGCCGTCACGCGCACGCGCCTCCCGGCCTTCTGCACGCGGCCGTCGAGCAGGGCCTCGACCTTCAGCTCGCGCCCGGTCGCGAGTAGGTCCTGACCCGCGTTCGCGTACTTGAGGACGGCGCCCGTCGGGCGGACGTTGAGGCGGCCGAGGTTGCTGAGCTTGATGATGATGGCGTCGGCCATCCCCAGGCCGAGGTAGCGCTCGTCGCCTTCATGGTCGGGCATCGCCTTGAAGGGCAGGACGGCGATTGAGCGCGCGGCCGCAGGCGCGCCCGTCTCCCTGACTCCGGCGACGAAGCGGTAGCCGCGTTTCGGGATGGTCTCGATGAATCTGTTTCCCCCGAGGCCGTCGCCGAGCGCCCGCCTGAGCGTGGAGATTTGGCGGTTGAGGTTGCCCTCCTCGACGAAGCTGTCCGGCCAAATCTCGCGCATGAACTCCTCCTTCTCCAGCGCGCGCCCGCCGTTGCGCACGAGCAGCAGGAGGATGTCGAAGACCTTCGGCGTGAGCGTGACGGGCGCGCCCCCGCGCAGCAGCCGCCGCTCGACGGGGTCGAGGCGGAACGGGCCGAATTCATAGAGGTGGCCGGCGGGCTCGTTGGGCATAAAACTCTTTCGGAATTTTTTCGGGAATTTCTCCGCGCGCCGTAAGGACTTCCGGGGCCGTCACGGCCTATCTTCTGCCGCCGGGCGAGAGGCGGCGAGGGGCGAGGCGTTGGACTCGCATTCTAAGCCCGCCCGCCGCGCGGAGCAACAGAGATCGGAGACGGAAAGGCCCGGCCGCTCTCATCAACTTTTAAGGAGACGCCATGAAAAAGATTTCCCGTTCCGAAAGCAGTTCGAAGACGACGGGCGCGCGGCTCGCCGTCGCGCTCTTGGTGTTGCTGCTGGGTGGGCTCGCCGTCCCGCGCGCCCAGGCTCAGCAGAAGCAGGACGGCCAGATCAAAGCGAAGGGCGCGTTCACCTGCGACTTCGCGCTGCCGGGCGACTTCCCCTTCAGCCAGGTCGCGCCCGTCATCGAGCGCGACCGGATGTACATGGCCGAGCGCCCCGGCATGCAGCGCAAGCAGATTCCGATGCGCTTCGACTTCTCGAACGGCCAGCTCCTGACGGGCGGGCGCTACCTCTTTGACACCGAGGAGGACGCGGCGAAGTACAAGACCTGGGTCGAGGACGACTTCGTCCTCGACGGCACGCACTTCTTCGACCGCCCGTACTTCCTCAACCCCGACTGCCACTCCTGGGGCGTCGTCGCCGCGTACAACCTGAAGGACATCCAGCAGCAGACCGTCATGCGCACGGAGCGCTGGGCGGTGCCGCAGGGGAGCCAGATGCGCGCGCTCAAACAGACCTGGCCTTCGATCTTGCAGGAGGCGCGCCGTCGCGGGCTGAGCGGCGTGTGGCTGCTCTACAACGAGCAGGAGAATCTGGCGCAGCTCGTCTACTTCGCCGACCGCGTCGTCTCGCAAGACCCGTTCGTGCCCGACTTCGCGAGCCTCGCCGCGCTGGAGTTGGCCCCGCCGCTCGGCGCGGCCTTCGAAAGTCAGTCCGGGTGGGCGAAGACGTTCGACCGCACGGAGTGGGTTCTGACCTTCTGGTTCCCGTTCCAGCTCGGCGACCACGGCCAGCCTTCGCTCTGGCCGAACTCGCCGCCGCTGCCCGAGCCGTACTACGGCGACGGCGTCTGCGAAGTCAGCCGCGGCGAGAACCACGCCAACGCGCCCAGCGACTGCGGCCCGCTCTGCGGCAACGGCGTCTGCGACGCGGGCGAGGACACGCAGAGCTGCCCCGGCGACTGCCGCCTGCCGTAGTTACTGAAAGCTATTAACCACAGAGACACAGAGGCACAGCTTTGAAGTCGTAAGTCTTCAAGCTGTGCCTCTGTGTCTCTGTGGTTAATTCTCACTTCACGCGAACACGCCCGGGCCGGGGCCGAGGACGTTGTCGGGGTCGCGGCGGCGCTTCTCGCTGACGAGTTTGCCCCAGAAGGGCTGGAAGTGCTTCTGCCAGTCGTGCGTCCCCAGAGGCACGGCGCTGATGGTGTAGAACCTGCCGCCGAGGTCGCGGTTCTCTTCGTAGAGCCGACGGTTCTCCGCGAGCACGGAGTCGACCGCCTCGTGCGGGACGGTGCGCAGGATGTCGAAGAGGAAGAAGACCTCCTCGTCGGGCGTGCGGAGCATGGGGCGCGTGAGCCTCGACTTGCGGAACGGGTAGAAGAGGATGAGCGAGCCGGGCAGGAAAGTCGCCGGGTCGAGCGCCGCGACGGTGCGCGACGCGAAGTCGTCTATCTTCGAGCCGGGGACGAAGAGGTCGAGCCACGGATGCGGGAAGCCTCCGAGGCCCGCCTCGTTCAGCGAGTCGATCAGCTTGACGACGAGGTCTGTGTACTCGAAGTAGGTCATCTCCTCCGTCTGCTGCGACCCCGGAATGAAGTGGAGCCCCGCGGTCGGGTTCGAAGGCAGCTCGGCGGGCGAAGTGTAGAAGGACGTGCCTTCGAGGAAGAAGGCGAAGCCGGCCGGAGTCGGCACGCTCATGCCGCGGATGTGGTCGAAGCGCTCCGCGCCGATGAGGAGGCGGAGGTCTGCGAGCATCGAGGGCGCGTCCGGGTAGAAGAAGCGCTGCGTCTGCGCCCGCTCGCGCGCGGGGATGAGCCGAATCGTCGCGCGGACGATGACGGCGCACAGCCCCAAGCCGGCGAGCGCCGCCTCGAAGAGACTACGGTTCTCCGCCTCGGAGCAGGTGACGAGTTCGCCCTCGCCCGTGACGACCTGAAGTTCGAGGACGTTATCGACCTGCGCGCCGTGGACGTAGCTGCGGCCGCTCACGCCGCCGACCGAGAGCGTCCCCGCGACGGTGAGCCGCGTGTAGTCCGTGAGCACGGGCGGCGTCAGCCCCAAAGGGACGGTCGTCAAAAGCAGGTCGCGCCAGACGACGCCCGCGTCCACGACCGCCCTGTCCGGCCCGACCGAGCGAATCTGGTTGAGCGCCGTCATGTCGATGACGACGCCGGCCTGTGCCTGCGACTGCCCGAAGGCTGTATGCCCTTTGCCGCGGCCGGCGACGCGGATGTTGTTGGCGCGCGCGAAGCGCACCACCTTGACGACGTCTTCGACCGAGCCGGGCCGCAGGACGGCGACGGGCGTGCGGTGGATGATGTGGCCGAAGTCGTCGGCGACGGCCGCGAGCGCGGCAGGGTCGGTGGTGAGCGTGCCGTCGAGCGGCGGCAGCTCGGCGAACGTTTCGGCCGCGCTCGCCTTCGTCACCCAGGAGCGTCCCGCCATGTCGAAGCCGACGACGACCGAAGTCGCAAAGATACCCTTCAACAGAGCCCGTCTGGAGATGTCCTTCACAATGTAACCCCTCTCTTCGTGAGACGTATCAAGGCACACGCGCCCGGCGTCAGGTAGAGCGGCGGGCCGCGGAGAATGTTTTCAATGACAAGGGGCAGGGCGGGGCGTCGCAGCGGTAAGGAGCGCCCCTCGATATCCCGCTAGCCAACGCGTGATGAGCTGGCCGGAGGGATCACTTCGCGGATGAAAAAAATTCCTTAAAGCTGGGAGCGCGGGCATCCCTGCCCGCAAGCGCGCTTGAGCGCGCTGACCGTCTCCCTCTTCATCTCAACGTTGAGACATGAAGTCTCACGGCTTTCGCGCTCTCGCGCTCAGGCGGGCAGGGATGCCCGCGCTCCCAGCGAAGAGGTCGCGTCCAACTCAACAACGTTCCAGGTTATGTCCCCTGTTCGTTATTCACGCGCCCCTTCCCCTCGATGAGTAGGAGGGCGCAGAGGGCGCCCGCGAGTGCGAGCGCCGCGCAGATTACCATCACGACGCGGAAGCCGCCGACGAACGACTCGGCGACGGCGCGTTCGACCGCGCGTCTGGTCTCGACCTGCAAGGCATCCGGAATCTTGATTGCGGCGAGTCGGCCCGCCTGCGCCCCGAGCGCGGCGCGCGCTTCGGCGGGAAGTTCTAAAGGTTGGAGGCGCGCGTCGAAGCCCCGCGCGAAGGCCCCGGCCATGACGATGCCGAGCGCCGCGATGGAGATGAGGCCCGCGGTTCTCGAGACCGCGTTGTTGACGCCCGAGGCCAGGCCGGCGTGCCTCTCTTCGACGGCCCCCATCACGGCGGTCGTCAGCGGCGCGACGCTGGCCGCCATGCCGAGGCTCATCAACATCACCGCCGGGAAGAAGCTCGTCCAGTAGCTCCCGGCCGCGGCGCCGGGCAGCATGAACAGGACGAAGCCCAGGCCCGCCACGACCGGCCCGACGACGAGCGGCAGTTTCGCGCCGCGGCGCCGGACGAGGCCGCCCGCCCAGCGCGAGAGCACGAACATCGTCAGCACGAACGGGAGGAGCGCCGCCCCCGCCTCGGTCGCCGAGTAGCCCTGCACCTGAATCAGGTCGAACGGCAGGAAGAACATCAGCGCGCTCAGCGCGCCGTAGAGGAAGAGCGTCAGCAGGTTCGCGCCCGCGAAGGTCTTCGAGCGGAAGAGGTCGAGCGGCATCATCGCCCTGGCCCCGCGCCTGCGCTCGACGAGGACGAAGAGGACGAGCAGGACGACCCCGGCCGCGAGGCTCGCCGCCACGCGCGCGTCCCGGAAGCCGCGCGCGCCCGAGTCGAGCAGGCCGTAGACGACGCCGCCCAAACCGAGCGTCACCGCCAACGCGCCGAGCACGTCCACGCGCTCGCCCGCGCGCTCGTCCCGGCTCTCGGGCACGTGCCGCCACGTAATCAGAAGCACCGCGGCCGCCAGCGGCAGGTTGATGAAGAAGACCCAGCGCCACGAGACGTTCTCGACGAGCCAGCCGCCGAGCACAGGCCCCACGCCGGCCGCGATGGACGTGAAGCCCGACCACGTGCCGATGGCGCGGCCCCTCTCCTCCTCGGAGAACGAGGCGCTGATGATGGCGAGGCTGCCGGGGACGAGCATGGCCGCGCCCACGCCCTGCACGGCCCGCGCGAGGACGAGCTGGGAGTTATCCTGCGCCAGCCCGCACGCCGCGGAGGCCAGGGCGAAGAGGGCGACCCCGGCCGAGAAGACGCGCCTCCTCCCCCAGCGGTCGCCGAGCGAGCCGCCGACCAGAATCAGCGCGGAGAGCATGAGGGAGTAGGACTCGACGACCCACTGCGCGCCGACGATGTCCGTCCCCAGCTCGCGCTGGAGGACGGGCAGCGCGACGTTGACGACCGTGCCGTCGATGAAGGTGATGCCCGAGCCGAGGATGGTCGCCGCCAGCACCCACGGCGCGGCGCGCTTCGAACACAAAGCTTCCGCCGGCCCTTTCCGCATCGGCCGTCAGCGTCTCCCGCCGACGACGGCGCGGAGTTGGCGCAGTCTCGCGTCGAGCTCCTCGGGCGTGATGGAGGCGTACTTGGCGGGCAGGAGCCTCCGGCTCGACGCCTCGAAGACGGCGAGCAGCTCCATGTATTCGAGCAGCTCCACGTCGCGGCTCGGGAAGTAGTCGGTGGCGGCGCGCAGGAAGTGCCGGGCGGTGACGGGGGCGGCGCCGCCGGCCTCGCGCGCGGCGTCGTCGTTCGCCATGAGGGTGACGGCCTCGATGTCGGCGTTGCTGTAGCCGACCAGCTTCGCGGCGAAGCCGTCGCGGATGGAGGCGAGGTCGACCTCGGTGTCGATCCTGTTCTTCCTCAGGAGGGCGCGGGCGACCAGCTCCACCTCCTCGGGCGTCTGCGCGTAGAGGAACGGAATCTTGCGGTCGAGGCGGCCGGCGCGCTTGAGGTCTACGTCGAGCTTGTCGGGGCGGTTGGTCATCACGAGGAAGAGGATGCGCCCGCGGTTCGAGGTGTCGGACATGAACTCCTTGATGCGGGCGATGACGCGCGAGGAGGTGCCGCCGTCGCCCTCGCCGTCGGTGTTGCCGAAGGCGCGGTCGCCCTCGTCCACGATGACGACGACCTGCCCGATGGCGCGGATCACGCTCAGAATCTTTTCGAGGTTCCCCTCGGTCGCGCCGACCCACTTCGAGCGGAAGTTCTTGAGCTTGATGGTCGGGAGTCCGCACTCTTTGGCGAACGCCTCGGCGACGAAGGTCTTGCCCGTCCCCATCGGCCCGGTGAAGAGGATGCCCATGGGCACGCGCGCGGTGCGCCCCTCGCGGATCGACTCCGCGATGACGAGCAGGTCTTTCTTGACCTCCTCCATCCCGCCGACCACCTCGAAGCCGTGCGCGGGCTCGACGAACTCGACGAGGCCGAAGCACTCGCGCTCCAGAATCTCGCGCTTGCGCTCGGCGATGAGCCGGTCGGTCTCCTTGCGAGCGCGCTCGGCCGCGGTGGGGAGCGCGGCGTCGGCCGCGGGCTCGGCGGCCTGCGGCGCGAGGAGCTTTCTGATCTCGTCGCGCGTCATGTCGGCCGTGAGCGCCGCCAGCTTGTGCGCGCGCGCGGCCGACTCCGCGCCTCCGCCCAGAAGCTGAGCGATGAACTGCTCGCGCTCGGCCGTGGCCTCTTCGGCGGGCGGGGGCGGCGTCAGGATCGAGGAGATTTGGATGGACTTGAGCCCGGCCGTGAGGTCTGCGTAGCGCTCGGCGTCGCGCTCGGTGAGGCGCTGGTCGGCGACGAGCGCCGCGGCCTTGCGCTCGTCGCGGTCGGGCATCGGGACTTCGACGACCGCGACCTTCGGGTTCGAGACGAGCTTCGGCGAGAGGTCGGTCAGGTTCTCGGCGACGAGCAGGACGACGTTGTCGCCGCGCTCGATTTCGGGGAGCGAAGACCAGCGGTGGAGTGTGACCACGGCCGCGCGGTCGGCGTCCGCCTGGAAGCTCGGGTCGCCGGCCGGCGCCACCGCCTCGGCGTACTCGACGATGACGGCCGTCTTGGTCGCCGAGGTCAGGAGGCGTTCGAGCGCCGCGAAGACACGCGCCTTGTCGGGCGCGAGCAGGAGGTCTTCGAGGTTCGTGACCGTGGGGTCGCGCCGCGCGAACCGCACTCCCGTCGCCACGTTGTAGACGGCGACCGTGCTCTTCGACTCCCTGAGCAGCACGCCCGTCAGGAACTCCGTCAGCGAGAGCATCTGCCCGCGGTGGAGCACCACGTCGTAGACGTTCCCGTGGAGGAGGAACATGGCGGCCTCGCCGCGCAGGTAGCGGCGGCGCAACTCCTCGGCCCAGGCGGGCAGTTGGCGCGCTTCGCTCATAGCTCGAACTCCCTCGCGCCGAGCGGGTTCAAAAGCCGCTCGGTGTCCGCGGCGGTCTGCTTGATGGACTCCACGCCGTCGATCAGCTCGTCGAGCTGGCCGGTCAGCTCCTGCGGCGACTGCATCGTGACGATCTGGTCGGCGATGAGCTGGAAGGAGTTCTCGATGAGGTCGAGCTGGCCGCGCGCGACCATCAGGTAGCGCTGAATCTCCTTGAGCTTGTCCAGCCGCTTCATGATGACGCCCAGGTTCTTCCGCGCGATCTCGGCCTGCGGGTCGCCCGCCTCGCCCCTCTGCGCGATGCGCTCCCAGCGCCCGCGGTCGTGCTCCACCGCCGCCAGGTTGACCGACTCCAGATACTGCTCGTAGCGCGCGCAGGTGACGGCCATGTCGATGAAGGACTCGACGAGCCGGTCGGTCTTCGCCAGCTCCGTGCGCAAAAGCTCACCCGTAAACGAAGGGTTCTGCCCCGCCAGTTGATTAATCTCCTGCTGGCGCGCGACGAGGTTGTTGACTCGCTCCCGGTCGCTCGCGTCCAAGACCTGGAGGCGCGCGGCGCGTGCGCTCTCGGCCTCGAGGCGCTCCTGGTTGTCGAACTGCGGATCCCAGAGCAGACGCCGGAGCGCCTTCGAACCGGGCGAGTAGACGAGCCAGAGGATTTCGAGGCAGATGACGACGATGGCGAGCAGGGGGCTCAGCGTGAGGCCCGCCGCCAGCAATCCGCCGCCGAGCAGCGAGAGGTTGTATGGGTTCGCGAAGGCGAGCTTGGCGTAAGGCCGCTCGCGCGTGACGTGGCGCAGGTAGGCCTTGCTCGCCTCGAACGTGTCCGCGCGGAGCGCGCGCGTGTCGAGCGGCTTCTCCTGCTGTTGCGGCGGCTGCGACGACCTGGCGGCCGCCTGTCGCTGCTGCTGCGTCAACTGCTGCTTGCCCGTCGTTCCCATAAGGTCAACCGGTCAGCGCCGGATTCTATCACGTGCCCGTCCGGGTTCGCCCCGGCGCGGGCCGTCACTTCGGCGCGTAGATCAGGTCGAGCAGTTGCTTCTCGACGGAGCGGAACTCCGCGGCCGACTTCAGGCCGATGCCGCGGACGGGGAACGGGGGCACGTCCACCTGGTGGAGAATCTGCGCCGGGCGCGGCGAGAGGACGTAGACGGTGTCGGCGAGGTAGACCGCCTCCGACACGTCGTGCGTGACGAAGAGGATCGTGTTGTTCTGCGCGCGAGAGACTTCGAGCAGAAGACTCTGCATCCCCCAGCGGGTCTGCGGGTCGAGCGCCCCGAACGGCTCGTCCATCAGCACGACGCGCGGGTTGTTGACGAGCGTCCGCGCGATAGCCACGCGCTGCTTCATCCCGCCCGAGAGGTCTTTCGGGTAGCGGTCGGCGAACTCCGCCAGGCCGACCTCCTTGAGGATGCGGTCGGAGGTCTCGCGCCGCTGCTGTTTGGGAAGCCCCTGGAGCTTCATCCCGTACTCGACGTTCTCGCGCACGCTCAGCCAGCCGAAAGAGGTGTACGCCTGGAAGACCATCCCGCGGTCGCGCCCCACGTCGTTGACCGCACGGCCGTCGACGAGCACCTCGCCCTGCGTGGGCGGGAGCAGCCCCGCGACGGCCTTCAGGATGGTGGACTTGCCGCAGCCCGAGGGGCCGAGGAAGACGACGATCTCGCCGGAGTCCGGCTTGTCGTACACGTCGAAGGAGACGTCGCGCACGGCCTCCGTCCGGTTGCCGCGCCGGTCGATGTAGGTGACGGACAAGTCCTGGACGCGCAGCTTCGGCGGCGCGCCCGACTGGTCTGGGTGGTAGGTGACGTGCTTGGTCGGCTGGCGCTCGGGCACCGTGAAGGCGACGGTGCCGGGCTCGCCCGCCTGCGGCTGCGTTTGCGGTGTCTCCGGGTCAGGCATGGGTCGGTTCTGCAATCGGAATAACTCAGGTCGTCTCGCGCCAGCGGAAGAGCATGCCGGAGAGGAGGCGGATCAGGAAGTCTGTCAAAAGGCCGATGCCGCCGATGACGAGCAGGCCGGCGAAAGACCAGGAGGCCTTCTGGTGCGTCCGCGCCAGCTCGACCATGTAGCCGAGCCCGTGCTCGGGGTTGACCGCCTCGGCCAGGATGACGTACGTCCACGCGATGGCGTTCATCACGCGGAAGCTGTCGAAGATTTCGGGCAGCGCCGCCGGCAAAAGCACCGTGCGGATGACCTGAAACCGGGACGCGCCCAGAGTCAGGGCCGTCTGCACCAGCTCCTCGGGGACGAGCCGGATCGAGGAGACGACCACGGGCAGCAGGTAGACGAAGACGCCGAGGAAGAGGAAGGCGATCTTCTGCTCCTCGTAGATGCCGAACCAGAGGATGAGCAGCGGGATGAAGGCCGAGATCGGCATGTAGCGCAGCGGCGCCATGATCGGCTCGAAGAGGCGGTTGACCGGCTCGAACGTCCCCATCAAAACGCCGAGCGGGAGCGCCAGGGCCGAGGCGAGCAGGAAGGCGAGCGCGATGCGGCGCGTCGAGACGTAGATGGCCGTCGCCAGGTCGTACTGGATGAAGAGCTGGAGCGTGCCGCGCACGACCTCGGTCGGGGACGGCAGGAAGTCCTGCTGCACGAGGCCGCCGTAGGTCAGCACGCACCACGCGCCCAGCACCAGCGCAGGCGCGACGAAGCCGAGCAGGAAGGCCGTCCGCTTCGGCAGCGGCTGGCGGATCGCGAAGAGACTGATGTTGCGTCGAGGCATGTGCGAAGGGTGCTGGGTGCTGGGTGCTGGGTGCTGGGTAAAATCCTGTTCTTCCCCAGCACCCAGCACCCTCTTATCACTGTGTTGCCAGAATCACCTTGATGTCGGTGCGGCGGTTCTGCTGCCGGCCGGCCTCGGTGGTGTTCTCGGCGACGGGGTTGGTCTGCCCGCGCCCGATGGTCTGGAAGCGGGTCGGCGGGATGTTGGGGAAGTTCTTGACGATGTAGTTCTTGACCGAGATGGCCCGCCGCTCGGAGAGCGTCAGGTTGGCGGCGGCCGACCCCGTGTTGTCGGTGTTGCCCTCGACGCGGAGGACAGTGTTGCCGAACGAGGTCATCGTCTCGCCCAGCTTGTCGAGCAGCAGGTACGAGCCGGGCATGATCTCGTCCGAGCCGGGCGTGAACTGAATCTGAATCTGCTGCCGGAGGATGGGCACGTCCTTCTCCGAGGGGGCCTTCGCCACGACCGGCGCCTCCTCGACCTTCTGGCCCGGGTAGCTCGCGGCGAGCGCCTGGAGGAAGCGCGCGTCGGCCCAGTCCTTCGCGCTGACGACCTTCGTCACCAGCCCCTTCTTGCGCCAGATGACGAAGGCCGTGTCGAAGAGCGTCTCGTAGTGAGCCTTGCCCCCAGCCAGGCCGTAGAACTGCGCGTTGTCGGCGTAGGCCGTGAGCTTGAGGCCCGAGAGCATCCCCGAGACGGTGTCGGTGTCGAGCTTGAGCGCCTGCGCGACGACGGCGTAGGAGCCGTTCGGGTCGTTCTTAATCATCTCGATGCCGTCGAGCCAGCCGTGGACGAAGTCGCGGACGGTCTCGGGCGCCTTGTCGATCAAGTCCTGCCGGGCGACGAGCGTGTCGGCGATGATGTTGGTCGCCGCCTGCGTGGAGACCAGCACGTGCGCCTCGGCGCCGCGCGCCTCGACCGCGCCCGAGAGGTCTGGCTCCCACGTCACCGCGGCGTCGACCTGCCTGGCCTTGAAGGCGGCCGCGGCGGCGGGCGCGTCGGTCGTGAAGATGATGTTCTTCTCGACGGCGGCGCGGTCGTCCGGCGTGAGGCCCGACTGCGAGAGCAGGTAGAGCAGGAGGAAGTGCGACGGCGTGAACTGCGTGCAGGCGATCTTGTGCCCCTTGAGGTCTTCGACGGACTTGATGGTGGCGAGCGAGGCGATGCCGTCGCCGCCGCGCGACCAGTCCTGCATGATGACGGACTTGGCCGACTGGTTCTGCTCGGCGAGGATGGAAGCCTCGCGCGCCCAGTTGTCCACCGTGTCCCACATGATGTCCACCTGCCCGCTGCGGAAGGCGGCGAGCTTCGCCGCCGGGTCTTCGAGCAGCACGAACTTCACGTCGAGCCCGAACTTCTTCTTGTAGCTGGAGGCCGCGTTCGGCTCCATCCCGCCGTTGAAGACAATCCCCGGCGAGTGGCCGGCCCAGGTGTTGATGCCGACGACGAGCGGGCGCGAGAGCTTGCCCGTCCCGATGCTGGCCGAGGTCACGCCGGTCGAGCCCTTGCCGCGCTCGGGGTCGGAGGGGCCGCCCTTCAGGTTGTCGAAGTCGCCCTTCGAATCGCCGCCCTCGACCTTCCTCTCGCCGCCGGCCCACTGCTTGATCGCGTCGCCCTTGTAATGCCAGGTCGCGAAGCCGACGACCGCCAACAACACCACCGCGATGAAAGCCTTTGCGAACGGAGTCAGTCTCATAGGCACCTCGTAGGAAGTGATGAGTGATGAGTGATGAGTGATAAGAGAAGAGGACGGGCCTTGTATTTTCTTATCACTTATCACTCATCACTATCACCCTCTTCACATGGTCTTGTTCCCCTGCGCGCCCTGCTGCGCCGCCTTCTTGGCCTTGAGCTCGGCGAGCTGCTGGCGGGCGACCACGTCGCCCGTCTGGTTGCGCAGCGCGTCGAGGCGCGCGTCGAGCGACGACTCGGAGAGTTCCTTGCCGAGGTTCGCCTCGGCGATGGTCGTCTTGATGTGCTGGCGGACGTTGTCGAGCGCCTTGACCTCGGCGTCCACCGAGAGGCCGTCGAGCTGCTCCTGCACCTTGATGCGGGCCTGCGCCGACTGCATCTTGGCGAGCATCGAGTCGCGCTCGCTCTGGAGCTTGCGAATCTCGGACTGGACGCCGAGGAGCGAGGACTTGGCCGAGTCGGCGTCCGAGCGCGCCTGCTCCATCTCGGCCTTCAGCTCCGCCACCTCGGCCGTGAGCTGGTTCTTCTTCTGGATGAGGATGACGGCGAGGTCGTCCTGGTTGGTGGAGACCGCCGTGTCGAGCTCCGCCTCGGTCTGCGCGAGCTCGGCCGAGGCCCGCTTGAAGCGGTCGTCGAGTTCCTCGCGCCGGCGGATGATGGCCGCCGTGGCGGTCTTCAGCTTCGAGTACTTGGCGATCATCGAGTTGATGGCGTTCTCGTAGGCGATCTCGGGATGCTCCTTCTCGATGTCCGAGATCCAGAGCGAGAGGAAGCCGCGCCACAGGTTGGCTAGGCGTTTGAGCATCGGTTTCTCCCTTCCTTCAGTTCGAGGCGGTGCCGGCGCCCGGCGCCGACGGCTCGTGCAGCTTCGGCGACTCCTTCACCACGCGCGCCACCGTGTCCTGCCCGAAGAACTCCAAGACCTGCTGCACCTCAAGCTTCTTGTCGTTGCACGTCTTGATGACCGACTGCAGCTCCGAGACGCTCTGCTGCATGACGGAGCGGATGTTCGCGATCCCTTCCTCGTATTCGCGGATGCGCGCCTCGGACTCCTGGATCAGCTTCTGGTTGTCCGCGGCCGCGTTGCGCGTGTAGCCGTCGAGCGCCTGTATCTCTTCGACGCCCGCCTCGATGATCTGCTCGATGGGGACGCCGAAGGCTTTCAGCGAGGCCTCGACGATCTGCTTCTTGACCGCGGCGTCGGTTCCGGCCGGCAGGCTCCTGAGCAGCTCGACCGTCTTCCCCACGCGCTGGCGCTCCTCGTCGTTCACGCCCGCGGCGGCGAAGACCGCGTCGAAGTCCACCTGGCCGCCGGTCGCGGGCGGCGGCGTCGTCTGGAAGACGCCCTGCGTCGGCGAGGGCGTCGTGTAGGGGGCCACCGCCGCGGGGTCGGCCGGGCGCGGCGCCGCCCCGGCCCCTTCGCCGCCGGAGCCGTAGCGCGCGAGGAGGTCGTCGACCGAGGCGTCGCCGGGAGCGCCGGACGGCCCCTCCGCCTGCTGCCCGGCCGGCTCCTCGTCGCGCTCGATGAACCAGCCCGCGACGGTCGAGCCCCAACCTTTTTTGCCAGTCATGAGTCGCCTCCCGTTGTGCGTGCGCCCGCGCGCGCGGACGCGTCGCGGGCCGACCTGTCGGCTCCGCTGTTAAGTCCTGAACTGAAGACGGGGTTGTCGAGCTTGAACAAGACCGCGTGGTCTCCTGAAAGTCATGCGGCGCACAGACTAACACAGCCGCCCGCGTCAGAAAAATATAAAAGCTGCGGCGCCCGTCGGCGGCGCGCGACGGCGCGAGCCCGGCAGGGGAGCCGGGCTCAACTCAAATAAGTAATGTTTGAGCAAAAGGTAGGCGGTAACTTTCGGCGGGGCAGAGGAGCAACTCTCGCCGGTCGCCCGGCTAGCGCGTGACGAACGGCGTCGCCGCCGTCCAGACCTGCACCGGCCCCACGCCGACGTTGAAGAGTTTGAGCAGGTACGTGCCGCCCGGCCTGACCGGAACTTCCACGCCGGCGAGGCCCGCGGCCGACGGCGCGGCCGCCGCCACGACCGCGCCCGTGGCGGCGTCGAGCACCACCAACCTGTACGGCACGGGCGCGCCCGCCTCGGCCAACACGTTGAGCGTCTGTGCGCCGGCCGGGAGCGTCAACGTTCTGACCAGCCCCTGCCCCGCGATGAGCGACTGCACGCCGGCCGCAGTCGCTCCGGGGGCACCGCCCGCCGCCCGCGCGTTCGCGCCCGCGTTGTAGAGACAGAAGCCGTCCACGTAGGAGACGCCGTCGCCGTTCGGGACGATCCTCAAAGTGTGCGTGCCGGCCGCGATGCCGGAGAACTGTCGGCTGAAGCCGAAGGCCGGAGACTTGGCCGTGTTCTGCGCCGTGCCCCCTCTGTAAGAGACCGTGGCGACCTGCGCGCCGTCGAGGTAGACGTTGGCGGTGCCGCCCTTCGGACTCTGCGCGTAGAAGTAGTTAACGAGCGCCTTCCTGCCTTCGGGCACCGCGAACGAGAGGCTCACGCCGTGCCGGTTCTCCTGCCCGTAGTCCGCGCGGAAGTGGCCGCCGCTCGCGCCCGCTTCCCGCAAGGTGTGCCAGGCGCTCTCGTAGGAGAGCGAAGGGTCGTCGTCCTCCACGTTCGGCGTGTCGCAGGAGGCGCGCGCCGGGACGCGCTGGTAGCGGACGGACGTTTGACCGCCCGCGTCCTTCACCCATGAGAGGTGCGCGTCGTCGCCGCCGTCGATGTAGGAGCTGATGAAGTCGCCGGCGAAGCGCGCGTTGCCCGAGCAACTCGCGGCGATGCAGACCGCGCCCGTGTGGATCGAGTCCTCAAGCGTGTGCACCGTCCACGTCGGCTGCGCCGAGTCGGCGTCGTAAGACTCGGCCCAGACCGCAGACCAGACGGCGTCGGTGAGTGAGCCGGGGTCGCCGTTCGAAGCGGTGTAGTAGTAGAGCACGCCGACGTGGCCGCGCCTGCCGGCCGAGACCCACGCGAAGGTGGCCGTCCCCCGAGTCGTCTGCGGCACGGGCGGGAGCTTCGTCCAGTGCAGCCCCTCGTCCGAAGAGCGCGCGACGACCACCTGCCGCCCGCCCGCGGGGTTCGCCGCCTCGGTCGCCACCCAGAGCGTGTTGTCCGCACCCAACGCGGCGCTCGGCAGCGCGTAAGGGTTCGGCAGCCCCGTGGCCCGCAGGCCGGAGAAGACCTCGCCCACGGAGGCGGGCGCGTAGACGTAGAAGGAGAGGCCGCCCGAGTCCTTGATGACCTGGAGGACGTTGAAGCTCCCAGGCTTCTTGAAGAGCGGGCCGGTCTGCGGCTCGAGCAGCCCTTCGCCGAACTCCGAGGGCAGCCACGTCAGCCCGCGGTCGCCGCTCTGCAGAAAGGTCGTCTCGTAGAGGCCCTCATTCGTCACCTCGTACGCCTCCGACTCGGTCGGCGCGTGCACCCACATGCGATCCGTGCCGCCGGGGACGACCGCGGGGTTGCACGTCCAGTTGTCGCCGCGGTCGTCGCTGGTGCAGACGGCCGTGGTGCCCGCGTACGGGTAGTCGAAGGTGAAGTAGAGTCGCCCGCCCGGGTCGACCGAGATGGAGCTGTCGGAGGCGAGGTTGAGCTGCGAGGCGAAGACGGGGCCGGGCAGTTTCGCCCACGTCGCGCCGCCGTCCCGCGAGCGGTAGAGGTGCTGGAGCGCGGAGACGTAAAGGGTGCCGTCGGGCGCCGCGAGCACTATCGGCTCGTTGCCCTCGGTGCCGACGGTGACCGGCTTCGTCGGAAGGGGCGTCGGCGTCGGCGTCGGCTTCGGCGTAGAGGTCGGAGTTGGCTGCGGTGAGTCAGACGTGATGACCGTCGCCGCGCCGTGGTACTGGTCGGCGGCCGTGGCCGCGAAGTAGACGACGTGGACGAGGTATGTGCCCGTGCCCGTCGTGTAAGGGTCGATGTTCGCCGCCTCGGACGTGCCCGGCCCCGTAGTGGACTTGTTGACCTGCGGCCCGCGGAGCGAGTCCTTATACAGGTACAGGTCGAAGTCCGAAGAGGGCGAGAGCCAGCTCAGCTCGACGCGCACCTGCTTCCCGACCCAGTCGGCCGCCGTCCCGCCGACGGTGAGCGTGTAGGTGTCGCAGTTGCTCCCCTCGGTACAGTCGGCCTCCGCGTTGGGCGCCGCGCCGCCCGTCGCCGTCCCGTCCCAACGCACCGCCGCGCCGGCCGCCGGCGAGAGCGTGCCGCCCGAAGGACTCGACGCCTCCGCCCCGCGGAACGTGGTGCCCGCAAACGTGAGCGCGAGCGTGGCGAGCACGAGCAGCGCGGAGAGCGCCCGGCCCTTCGACGTGTGACGCGGCCGATTCTTCAACATGACGAACTAAACCCCTTTCCATCCTGCGAAGGTCATGACCCGGCCTCTACAGGGTATGGAAAGGGGTTGAGGAATACTTGAGCGCGCCTCGTGCGTGCCGTCGTGGTGTCGCGATTTCTTCAAATGTGAGATTCTGCCGCAGAGAGTGTAGGTCGCGCCTATCCCCAACTCCCGAAGGAGAGTCTACACGTGCCAGAAATCTTCAAGCTCGCAGGGGTGTTGATCGTGGTGGTCGGGCTCGCTTTGCGTCTGCGCACGACGCTCGTGGTCTTGACGGCGGGGCTGGTCACCGGCCTCGTCGCGGGGCTGCCGCTCCTCTCCGGCGTCGGCGCCTTCGAGGGCGTCCCCGTCCTGACCAAGCCCGGGCAGGAGGGCATCATCAACATCCTGGGCCGCGCCTTCGCCGACAACCGCCTGATGACCCTCTTCATCATTACGCTGCCGGCCATCGGGCTCGCCGAGCGCTACGGCCTGCAGGAGCAGTCGGCGCGCGTCATCCGCCGCGTCAGCGCCGCCACGGTCGGCCGGCTCCTCATCACCTATCAACTCTTCCGCGTCCTGATGGGCATCCTCGGCATACGCCTGCTCGGCCACCCGGCCTTCGTCCGCCCGCTCGTCTTCCCGATGGCCCTGGGCGCCGCCGAATCGGAGGCGGGCGCGCGCAGCGTCGAGGCGCTGCCCGAGAAAGAGGTCGAGAGGATTAAGGCCGGGTCGGCCGCGAGCGAGAACTACGGCAACTTCTACGGACAGAACCTCTCGCCGGTGCAGGCCGGCATCCTGCTCGTCTACGGCACGCTGAACTCGCCCGCCCTGGGTTACGCCGTGAGCCTCTGGAGCATCGTGCTCTACGCGATACCTATCGCTGTGCTCTCCGTCGTGGTCGCGGCCGCGCAGTTCTTCCTGCTCGACAGGCTTCAGCGGCGGCGCCTCGCGGTCGCCGGAAGGGAGGATGCTCATGCCGTCGTGGAGTAGCATCGCCTCCGCCATCTTCAGCCTCGACGCGGTCTACGTCCTGACCGGCCTCGTGCTCTGGGTCTTCGCGGCGCTCAACTTCCGCGACCGCGACAACGCCAACCGAAGGGGGAGCGCCCTCTTCTGGTTCGTCCTCGGCGTAGTCTTCATCTTCGGAAGTGTGACGCCGCACTGGCTGACGGGACTGCTGGTGCTTTTGATGGTCGGCCTCGACGGCGCGGGCCGAGTCGGGCACAAGGCCCACGCCGAGGGGACGACGAAGTCTGGGCAGGCGGAGCCGAAAGGAACGTCGCTCGGCAACAGGATATTTCTCCCCGTCCTGCTCATCCCCGCCTTAGCCTTCGGCGTCGCGCTCGCGTTCCGTTTCGTTGGCGGCGACACGAGCCGCGGCGCGCTCGTCGGACTCGGCTTCGGCGGGATGGCCGCGCTCTTCGCCGGTCTCTACTTAACGAAGGGCGGCGCGCGCGAGGCGTTCGCGGAAGGGCGGAGGCTCAACGACTCGATGGGCTCCGTCATCGTCCTGCCGCAACTGCTCGCCTCGCTCGGCGTCATCTTCGCGGCGAGCAAGGTCGGAGAGCTGATCGCCGCAGGGATCAAAGGTGTCATCCCCGGGGAGAGCCTCTTCCTGCTGGTCGTGGCGAACTGCCTGGGGATGACGCTCTTCACGCTCGTGATGGGCAACTCGTTCGCGGCCTTCCCCGTCATCACGACCGGCGTGCTCGTCCCGCTCATCGTCAGGCCGTTCGGCGTAGACCCGGCGATGGCGGCCATCATCACCCTGACCGCGGGCTCGACCGGAACACTGATGACGCCGATGGCCGCGAACTTCAACATCGTGCCGGCGGCGCTCCTGAACATGCGCGACCAGTACGGCGTCATCAAGTTTCAGATACCCTTCGCGCTGACGATGTGGGTCTTGCACGTGCTGGTGCTGTGGCTGATGATCCGCCTGCTCTGAAGCGAAGGAGGGTTGGGGTTGTGAGTGAGACGTTGAATGACGAGTACGTCCCACGTTTCGCGCGCCTCGCGCTCGAAGGCGTCCGCAGGGAGTACCCGAACAAGTTAGACCACGTGATGAGCGGCCCCTCGCGGCTCGGGTCGCCGAGGGAGCTGCACCCGGCCTTCTACGGCTGCTACGACTGGCACTCCTCCGTGCACGGCCACTGGCTGCTCGTGCGCCTGCTGCGCACCGGCGCGCGCGGGTTACCTGAAGCAGAGATTCGCGCGGCGCTCGCGGCGAACCTGACGGTTGAGAACCTGAGGGTTGAAGACGACTACTTCAGGGAGCCGGGGCGCGCCTCCTTCGAGCGGCCTTACGGGTGGGCCTGGCTTTTGAAGCTGCACGAGGAGCTGTACCAATGGGCCGACCCCGACGCCGGCCGCTGGTTCGAGGCGCTGCGCCCGCTCGCCGCTACGGTCGTCGAGAAGTACCTCTCGTTCTTCCCGAAGCAGAAGTACCCCATCCGCGTCGGCACGCACTTCAACACCGCCTTCGGACTCTCGTTCGCGTGGGACTATGCGGAGGCGCTCTGGGGCGGCTTCAGGAAGAAGGCGCTCGACGTGAGGTCTCTGCAAAACGTCGGCCTCCTGAAGCAGCTCGTCGCCGAGCGCGCCCGCACCTACTTCGGGAAGGACAAGGACTACCCGGCCGCGTGGGAGCCTAACGGCGACGACTTCCTCTCGCCGAGTCTGGTCGAGGCCGACCTGATGCGGCGCGTGCTCGGCGCGGAGGAGTTCGCGCGCTGGTTCGAAGAGTTCCTGCCCGGCGTAGAGGATGGCGTCTATCCGAACCTCCTCAACCCGGCGGACGTGACCGACCGCTCCGACCCCAAGATCGTCCACCTCGACGGCCTGAACCTGAGCCGCGCCTGGTGCATGAGGAGCATCGCCTCGGCCCTCCCCGAAGACTCGCCCCGCCGCCGCACGCTCGCGCTCGCGGCGTCGCGTCACGCCGAGGCCACACTCCCGCACGTCGCAAGCGGCGACTACGCAGGCGAACACTGGCTGGCGACTTTCGCCGTCTACATGCTCTCCACGCCTTCGCCCCGGAGCGCCCCGGCCGGAGGAGGTGACGCCGTGCGAGCAATGAACGACGGCTCAAGGCTTCCGCAAAGTTCAGACTTCCCCTCGGGGACGGAGTTCGTGATCAAAGAGTTCGACGTGCCGTTGGTGTGTGTTCCGGGCCGCGGCTGGTTCAACTGGTTCGGCGGCACGCCGCGCCCGTACGACCCGAAGTCCCTGCGGGTAGATAACAACTGGCCCGCCGAGTCGTTCGAGGAGTGGGTGGGAGTCGTCGAGGCGTCGATGAAAGGTAGATGAGGCCGTCAGCGGGGCCGGCCCCTGAGCCAGGCCTCCCGCCCCGCGGGGCTCGCTTCGAGCCTCCTCTCCGGCGTGAGCCTGACCAGCCCGAATTCACACAAGGAGGCTATCGCCTCTCTGGCGGCGTCCTCGTCCACCTCCGCCTCCGGCCCGAGGACGCGGTCGATGACCCACCCGGCCAGGCCCACGCGGTCGTCTCCCGCCGACGCCGCCAGCCTTTCAGGCCCGTAGCGCGAGGGCAATTCCACGATGACGCCCAGCAGCGCCAGCGGTATCCCCGAAAGGTCTCGGGTAGATGGCGACGCGTCGACGACGGGAGTTGAAACCGAGGAGCTGCTCTCGAAGGCCGGCGCGTCCGACAGGGGGAGTCCGGCCTGAGCCTCGGCCGCCCATGCGCGCGGCCGGTACTCGGCCTTCAGCCCGCGCCCTAGCTGGTGCTCGTAGAGCAGGAGCGTTGCCGCCGCGTCGAGCGCCGCGTAGGCGACCTGCCGCGGGTCGAGCGGGCGCGCGCCCCAGTCGCTCTGCCGCGCCCCCTTGTCTAGCTCAATCCCGAGGTGTCTCTCGGCCTGCGCCTTGAGGGAGTAGCCGCGCTCGCCGCCGCGCCGGGCCGCCAGCATCGTGTCGTGGACGGGCGCGACGCGCAGGCCGAGGTGTCGGTCGAGCCTCGGCACGTCGAAGGAAGCGTTGTGGACGGCCTTGGCCACCGCGGCGGACTCAAGCGCGGGGCGCAGCCCGGTGACGTCGAAACCCGCGAGGGCGTCCACGACGGCGACCCTCAGTCGCCCGGCTTCGCGGTAGGCGAGCTGTATCAGGGAGACGCGCTCGGCCCGCCGGTTCCACCAGGACGCCGTCTCGATGTCGAGGGCGAGGGCGGACGACGTGTGGAGCGCCCCGGCCAAGGCGGCGAGCCGGCGCGGGTCGTTGACGTAAGTGACCTGGTAGTCGACGTTCATCGCGTGGCGGCGCGAAGAGCGCGGCGGTCTCTGGGGGGCGGCCCTCCTCGCCGCCCGCGTGCAAAGTTACTGCCCGAACCTGTTTCGATATTCGGTCGAGTCGAGGAAGGCTTTGACCATCTCGGCCTCGACGTAGTTGCCGTCGAACTCGTTCAGCTTGCCGAGCCAGAACTGCCAGCCCACGAAGTCCGCGTCGGGCGCGGCGTCCGGGTCTCTCCTCAAGTAGCCGAAGTACTGCGTCAACACGAACGCCTTGTTGAGTTCGGCCTTCGACAAGTCCGCGTCCTCGGCCACGGCGCGCAAGACCTGCGCGCGCGTCTTCGCGTTGTTCTTCAGGTCGTTGACGAGCGCGTCACGCTCCGACTGTGAGAGCGCCCCATTTGAGTTCACGTTCAAGGCGTCCACGAACTGCTCGGGCGCCAACGTCTGCGGGTAAAGCGAGGTGAAGCGCGCCGAGCTTACGAACCCTTCGAAGTACGCCCGCTTGTTCTGTTCGAGCTTTAGCTCCCAGCCTTCTGTGTTAACGATAAGGTCTTTGCCGATGACCCGCACGTCCGCGAGCATCTCGTCGCGCGTGACGGGGACGGGCCTGCCCGCGAGGTTGCCGAACGCGGCCTTGTGCGCGCGGTACGAGAGATAACCCGTCTGCTGGAACTCGATGGATAAGAAGAACGCGGCCGAGACGTTCACGCGCTTCACCTCGCGGCACTGCGCGCTCGCCCCGCACGACTCGATCTCGTTCGTCCAGAACTGGAGGCCCGCGGCGTCGGGCTCGCGCGAGAGGAAGTCCGCGTAGTGCTGGCGGACGAAGAACTCGGTGGCGGCCAGCGGGTTCCACGTCTGCCGCGTGTCGTCTGTGATTTCGATGGCGGCGGAAGCGACCTCGCCCAGAGCAGTTCCGGCCGCTGGGTTCGACAGCCTCACGCGGATGGTCTCGACCCCTTCCGTATAAGAGTCGCTGTTGACGAGCACGGTGAACGTCTTCTCGGTCTCGCCCGGCGCGAACTGCAGAAGCCCCTGGGCGTGCGTGTAGTCGCAGCGTTCGAGCGCCGCGCCCGTCGGGGCGGAGCAGGGAACGGTGACCGAAGGGCCGCCGCCGTCGTCCGTGGCGTACTCGACCCACGCCGCCTGCGACGCGTCGCCCATGCGCCTGACCGTGACGGCGACGGAGCCGTCGCGCTCGTTGACGGCGAAGACGGACTGCACGAACTCGAAGAGGCCGCCGACGACCTGCCCGCTTGCGAGCGTGCCGGTAGCGGTTTTGAAGTTCGCGTCACCGCCGTACTCGGCCGTGACGGAGTGCGCCCCGGCTGTCAGCGCGGAGGTCGTGAACGTCGCGGCGCCGCTCGCGTTCAGCGACGACGCGATGCCCGCGTTCGTCCCGTCAACCTTGAACTGCACGGAGCCGGTCGGCACGCCCGCCGCGGAAGTGACGTTGGCCGTGAAGGTCAACGTCTGGCCGGCGGGCAACGTCATGGCGGACGAGGCGAGGGCGAGCGAAGTCGTCGCCTTCGCCACCTGGAACGACCGCGAGACGTTGGCGGCGGCGCTGTGGTTCGAGTCGCCGGCTTGCGAGGCCGTCACCGTGCAGGAGCCGGCGCCGCCGATGTGAACTGTCGCGCCGGAAGCCGTGCAGTTGCCGGCGGCCGCGAAGGTCACGGCCAGCCCCGAAGGTACGCTCGCGCTTAAAGTGAAATCCGGGTCGCCGTACGTCCTGTCGGTCAGGGGGCCGAAGCTGATCGCCTGAGCCGCCTTCGCGACGTCGAACGTGCGCTCGACCGCCGCCGCGGCGCCGTAGTTGCCGTCGCCGGCCTGCGAGGCGCGGACGGTGACCGCGCCCGCGCCGTCGAGGGTGAGCGTGCCGCCGTTGAGCGTGGCCGGGCCGGAGACGACGGCGAAGCTGACGGGCAGCCCCGAAGACGAGGAGGCGCTCAGCGCGAACGGGGCGTCGCCGAAGGTCTTGTTCGAAAGGGCATTGAAGGTGATGGACTGGGTCGCCTTCGCGATCCGGAAGTCCGTGCTGTCGCCGCCGCCCGCGTGGTTCTGGTCGCCCGCGAAGGTCGCGGAGGCCGTGTAGTCGCCCGCGTTTGTGGGCGCCGTCGCCGAGGGGCCGTAGGCGGTGGCGCTGCGCCCGGAGTAGGTGACGGCGAGACTCTGGCTGAGTCCGCCGACGCCGGACGCCGTGGCCGTCGCGCCGTGCGGCAGTCCGTCGTAGGTCGCGTCGGCGACGGTGACGGCGGTCGTCGAGCCAGCCTTGCTGATGGTGAAAGAGCGCTGGACGCTTGTGGCGGCGTTGTAGTTCGCGTCGCCAGATTGTGAGGCGATGACGGTGCAAGAGCCGGCACCGTTGATGTGGACAGTCGAGCCGGCAATCGTGCAGGCGCCCGTGGCGGCGAAGCTCGGCGAGAGCCCGGACGAGGCGCTCGCGGTTAACTGAAAGTCTGCGTCGCCGTAGGTCTTGTCGAGGGGCGCGTTGAAGGTGATCGTCTGCGTGGCCTTGACGGCGGTGACGGTTTCGGTCGCCTGCGCCGCCTCGTAGTTGGCGCTGCCTGTCTGGCTGTATGTGACCGTGCAGGTGCCCGTGCCGGCCGTCAACGTGAACGTCGCGCCGGAGTTTGAGCATGACCCGGCGGCGGCGTAGGTGACAGGGTTGCCGGAGCCGCCGCCCGTGGCGGCGACCGTGAAGCGGCTGTCGTAGGCGGCGCTCGAAGGCGCGTGCGCGGTGATGTTGATGGTCTGAATCGCCTTCGCGACGTTGAAGGAGCGCGCGACATCTGTCGCGGCCAGGAAGTTAATGTTGCCCGACTGCGAGGCCGTGATCGTGCAGGAGCCGGCCCCGTTGATGTGAACCGTGTTGCCGCTGAGCGTACAGGTGCCGCTCGCGGAGAAGGAGACGGCGAGCCCCGAAGATACGCCCGCGCTCAACGCGAAGTCCGGGTCGCCGAACGTCCTGTTCGCCAAAGCGCCGAAGGTGGTCGTCTGCGACGCTTTCGCGATCTGGAACGTTCTGGCGACGTCGACGGCCGCGCTGTAGTTGCCGCTGCCGGCCTGCGAAGCCGTGACGGTGCAACTCCCCGCGCCTGTGATGTGAACCGTATTGCCGCTCACGCCGCACTGGCCGGCGGCCGCGAAGGTCACGGCCAGCCCTGAAGAGGCCGTCGCGCCCAGAGTGAAGTCGGGGTCGCCGTACGTCCTGTCGGTCGGGGGGCCGAAGGTGATCGTCTGCGACGCCTTCGCGACGTCGAACGTGCGCTCGACCGCCGCCGCGGCGCCGTAGTTCGCGTCGCCTCCTTGCGAGGCGCGGACGGTGACGGCGCCCGCGCCGTCGAGGGTGAGCATGCCGCCGCCGAGCGTGGCCGGGCCGGACACGACACTGAGAGTGACTGTTAACCCTGAAGACGAGGAGGCGCTCAGCGCGAACGGGGCGTCGCCGAAGCGTTTGTCCGCGAGGGCGTTGAAGGTGATGGTCTGGTTCGCCTTCGCGATCTGGAAGTCCTTACTGTCGTTGCCGCCCGCGTGGTTCGCGTCGCCCGCGAAGGTCGCGGAGGCGGTGTAGTCGCCCGCGTTCACGGGCACGCTCGTGGACGGCCCGTAGGCGGTGGCGTTGCGCCCGGAGTAGGTGACGGAGAGGCTCTGGTCGAGCCCGCCGACGCCGGTCGCGTTGGCGGTGCCGCCGTGCGGCAGTCCGTCGTAGGTCGCGTCGGTGACGTTGACGGTGGTCGTCGAGTTCGCCTTGCTGATCTGGAAGGAACGTTGGACGTTCGATGCGGCGTTGTAGTTCGCGTCGCCGGCCTGCGAGGCGGTGATTGTGCAAGAGCCGGCGCCCGTGATGTTGACCTGGCCGTTCGTGAAAGTGCACTGGCCTTCGGCCGCGAAGCCGACTACTAGGTTAGAGCTTGCCGCGGCGGCGGGCGCGAAGGGGGCGTCGCCGAACGTCCTGTCCGCCAGAGTCCCGAACGTGATGGTCTGCTCCGCCTTGTCGACCGCGATGGTCTGCCGCACGAAGGGCGCAGGGTTGTACCTGATGTTCCCGTCCTGGTCTGCCTGCACGACGACCGACCCCGCGCCCGTGAAGGTGAGCGTGTTGCCGTCGAGCGTCGCCGGCCCCGAGACGACGCGGAAGCCGACGGGCAGGCCCGAGGTGGCCGTCGCGCCGAGGTCGAAGGTGGTACCGAAGGTCTGTGCGGCGACCGCGTCGAAGCTGATGGTCTGGTCTTCGCCGGCGGGCGCGCCGGGCGTGTAGAGGTCTCGCATCCGGAAGCTTCGGTAGGTGAGGTTCTGGGTCTGGAGGACGAAGGCCGGACTGCCGTCCGGGCGGGTTTCGACGGAGCGGGCGGCGTTACCGAGGAACCCGGCCTCGAAGTGGAAGTTGCCGCCCGTCAGCTTCTGCGCGCTGCCGAGTGCGCCCGAGTAGACCCCGAGGTCGGCGTTCAACTGCAAGGTCGCGGTCTTATTCACCTCGTCGAGGTTCAAGACCTGGCCGCGGCTGTTATGCGTCACGCCGGAGACCGTCTGGCGCAGGTTACCGTTGTCGAAGAGCGCGAGCGCGTTGGGGTCGCCGGGCACGTAGTCCGCGTCGTGCTGGTATGAGAACCAAGGGTACGGGTCGTCCGAATCTATCGTGAAGTCGCCGTCCTTGCCGAGCCTCCAGAGCACGTCGCCGTCGCCCGCGCCGTCCTCGTAGTCGATCTTGACGACCCACGCCTGGTGCCGGATCGAGAGCAGAAGGTTGCCGTCGGCGGGCGAGTAGCCGATGGCGTTGGCGTGAGTCCAGTCGTTGGCGGTCGTGGAGGGCGTGATGCAGAACTGCGGGCACTTCTCGTTGCCGAGCGCCTTCCGCGTCACGTCGAGGTGCTCGAACGAGTCCCAGTGCCAGACAACCCGCCAGTTCTCGTCGAGGACGACGATCATCTCGCCGACGACGGCGACGGGGCCGGGGCCTTGCACGTCCGACAGCACACGCTCGGTGCCGGCCAGCACCACGGTCTTCCCGTCTGGAAGCCGCCGGGCCTCGTGGTGGAAGGAGGTGATGGGGTTCGCGCCGCGGGCCATGAGCTGCTCCGAGATGGCTTGCAGGGTCGTCTCCCTGACGGGGTTTCCCGCGAGGTCGATCTCGCGCAGCATCTTCTGCGAGTCGCGGACGAGGAGGATCGTCCCGCCCTCGACGGGGCGCGTGGCGTACTGGACGCTCGTGTCGTCTGCGTAGTACCAGACGAGCGCGCCGCTCAAGTTCGTGGCGGTGATGAAGGGCGGCGCGGCGCGGTTGAGGAGGGCGTGCAGCAGCACGTCCTGACCCGTGTCGCCCGCCGAAGGGGTCAGGGCGGAGGAGGCGGGCGGGTTGAAGTTCTTCGTCGGCAGACTCCCGGTCGTGAAGGAGAGCGTCGGCCCGACGGCGACGGGGGCCGAAGGGTCGTCGCTGAACTCTTGTCGCATGCTATATGCGGTCACGGGCCGCATCCCCGCGACGTAGAAGTTTCTGCTCAGCCCTGTCAGGCAGCTCTTCCAAGGGGTGGTCTGGGAGGTGAAGTCGCCTGTGCGCCAGAACCTGACGCGCATGCTGCCGCCCGCGTCGCAGGGCGGCGCGCTGTAGAGCGCCACCAGAGGGTTCGCCGTCGCCGAGACGACCGGAGTCTCCCCCGTCACGCGCGAAGTCACGGAGTAGCTGACCTCCAGCAGTCCGGCCTCGCCGGTGACAAGGTTTCTGGCGACGACACGGATGTCGAAGTCCCCCTCGCGCTCGCTCGGCGTCCACTTGAACGAGTTGATGGTGGCGAAGTCGCGCAGGATCGAGTAGTCGCCACCGGACAGGCGGACGCTGAACTGGTAGTCGAACGCGCCCGCGTCCGTGTCGGTGACGGCGGCCGTCCAGGTGACGGTGGTGCCCACGGGCTGCGGCGAGTTCACAGAGGGCGTGAGCTGCTGAACCGACGGGGCTGCGTGGGCGGCGCGTCCGCCCGACAGCGCTAAGACTGCTAAGAGGACTGCCGCGCAGGCGTAGAGGCGCGCGCGCGACCTTGAGTCGACAAGGGGCGACGAGGGGGCAGGGCAAGCGGAAAACACAACGAACCTTTCGTGAAGAGACGTTCGCCATCGAACCTCTGGGGTAGGTTGACGGGGAGTGAAGGGCGCGGGTGGCAGTACCCGACGCGAGCGGGATGATACATGAACGAACGCTTCCTTTAAAGCCGCGGGCGGACATGTGTGCGCCCGCGTACGCTACTGGCGCGCCTCGACCAGGGGCAGCTCGACGAAGCTGGCGCGGCCCGGCTCGTGATAGATGCGCTGCGTCGCCTTGCGGTAGTCCGAGGGCTTCGCCCAGAAGATGTTCGGGACGAAGGTCTGCGGGTTGCGGTCGTAGAGCGGGAACCAGCTCGACTGCACCTGCACCATGATGCGGTGGCCGGGGAGGAAGACGTGGTTCGCCGTCGGGAGCGCGAAGCGGTAGAGGAGCGGCTTGTCGGGCTCGATGGCCTTCGGCGTTTCGAAGCTCTCGCGGTAGCGGCCGCGCAGGATGTCGGCCGAGACCATAAGCTGATAACTACCCATCTCCGGCTGCGCCGCGACCTCGGCCGGGTAGAGGTCTATGACCTTGACGACCCAGTCGGAGTCCGTCCCCGAGGTCGAGGCGTAGAGGTTGACGATTGGCTCGCCGCTAATCTTCACGGGTTTCGTCAGCACGTCCGAGGTGAAGGCGAGCACGTCGGGCCGTCCCGACGCTTCTCGTTGATCGTCCACGAGCCACTGCCGCCACGTGCTGTCGTCGACGGGCCGCGCGCGGTAGGGGACGGGCTTCGAAGGGTCTGAGACGTACTCCTCGAAGGCGCTGCCGGAGCGTGGCGCGTCGAAGCTGAGCTTCAGACCTGTGGAAAGGTAGAGCGGCGTGGCCTTCGGCGCGCAGCCGCGCTCGCAGCCCGCGGGCCAGGACTTCAGACGCAGCCAGCGGTTCGTGCCCGTCTCGAAGGCGGTGACGGGGGCGACGTCCGCCTTGGGTGCGCCCTCTTTCAGATACTGGTCGAGGAAGGGAAGGAGCACCTCGTGACGGAACGTGTATGCCGTGTCACTGCCGAACCGGATGGCGCCGAGCGCGGAGCCCTCACGTATCGCCTGCCCGTGATGCCAGGGGCCGAGGACGAGGAAGACCTTGTCGTTGTTCGTGTCCTTCGGCTCGATGGCCTTGTAGACGGCGATGTCGCCGTAGATGTCCTCCTGATCCCAGAGGCTGTGGACGAGCATGACGGGCACCTTCAAGGGCTGCGCGCCGAGTATCTTGTCCACGGCCTGCCCCTGCCAGAAGGCGTCGTAGGCCGGGTGCTCTAAGAGCTTGCGCCAGAAGCCGAGCTGCTCCATCCCGCGCCGCCTGCCAAGCTCGCCCGCCGAGACCGCTTCAATAAACTGATCGTAAGGGTCTCGGTGGCTCGTCCACCACTTGAGGTCGTTCTTGCGCGTGGCCTCCTGGTCGTAGATGTAGGACATGCCCTGCTGCCGGAACGCCCCGTTGTGGAACCAGTCGTCGCCGCGCCAGCCGTCGACCATCGGGTTCATCGGCACAGAGACCTTGAGCGCCGGGTGCGGGTTGACGAGCGCCATTAAGGGCAGGAAGCCGTCGTACGAAATGCCGATGATGCCGACCCGCCCGTTCGACTCAGGCAGGTTCTTCACTAACCAGTCGATGGTGTCGTACGTGTCGGTCGCATGATCCACCTGCGTCGGGTTGAGCGGCCCGCGCAGGGGGCGGTTCATCACGTAGTCGCCTTCGGAGCCGTACTTGCCGCGCACGTCCTGCACGACGCGGATGTAGCCGCCCTCGACGACGACATCCGCCGCGTTGTCGTACCCTTGCAGGATGGGGCCGAGGTGCGAGCTCTCGGCGTGAGAGGTGAGCGCCGAGGCATCGTAAGGGGTGCGCGTCAGAAGGATGGGCGCGTTCTTCGCCCCCTTCGGGACGAGGATGACCGTGTGGAGTTTGACGCCGTCCCGCATCGGGATCATCACCTCGCGGCGCGCGTACTCGAACCCCTCGTTCGTCGGCGTGAACTGTTGAGGCGTCTCGCTCGGCAGGTCGGGCGTCTGCGCCGTAGACGTGCCGGCCATGTTGAGGATGAAGAGTGCGCAGGCGAGCGCTGACAATCTGCGGCGTGCCATAAAAGGGTTCCCTCCGTCTCGTGTCTTCTGGTCTGCGGGCGAGACGTGTATCAGTAGCAGAGTCGCCGGCCCCCGCGCAAACGGCCGGAGGGGCGCGTCGTGTGCAGGGTCACTTTTACTCCGCTGGCGGAGTCCCGCCCCCGGCCTTCCCGTAGAGCAGTCCCCCGGCGAGGGCGCCCACCGCGACGACCAGCCAGCCGACCAATATCGTCCCGCCGACCATGAGCAGTATGAATAAATTTAAAGCGTTCTCCACGGGACTGGAACTGAAGCTGCCGAAGCACAGGCTGAGGGCGAACAGATAGGTCACGAAACTGGCACCCGCGACGGCCGCCCCACGGAGGGCCGCCACCCCCGCGCCCTGCGTCGCCGAGGGGTCGAGGATCGCCGCCCCGAGCCAAGCCCCCCAGCCCCTCGCGATGTGGATCGGCACCACGAAGAGGACGAGGACGTACAGGAGGAAGTTGAGCGGGGAGTTGAGCCACTCGTTGAGCAGGACTACCGCGAGGACGAGGCCGCAGGGTATCGCGGCGGCCCACATGAACCACCTGGCTGCAAACGCCCGTCTGGCCTCCGGACTCATCTCTGCACCTCGCGCGTCTCGGACTCGGCTTACGCCCCGCACGGGGAACAAATCCGGTGCCACGAACCGCGGGCAAGTTGTCCGCGTGTTCTACCGCCCGAAGGCCACGGCGGTTGGAGAAATGCCAAACCCCCAGGCGCCATTCGTCTTTTGCACAACTTCGAGTCCGACGCTTCCGTTCGGGCCGCAAGAGCCTTTATTCCGTCTCCCAGCCACGCTGCAAAAGCTATTGCATTCTGCGGCGCACAGGTTTACTCTCCCCGTTGCGGGCGAGACCTCCGCATTCCGCCGCCCGCCAGACACACAAACACCTAGCCGCCACTAGGCAGCTTGCTCCGGCTGAACTGACGCGGGCCTTAGAAGAGCGACGGCAGAGTTGTGAGCAGGTCTAGCGCGATCTGCGTAAGGCTACCTGCCGAGTCGTTTTGGATGTCGCCGTCAGCGTTCTGTTGGTTAACGGCGTCCGGTGAATCATTCTGTATCCACCCCGACCGCTCGGCGTTCGCCGGCGGCGGCGGGTCAGGCACTGGGTTTTGTATCCATCCCGCCTGCGCGGAGCAAGCGAGTAGAAGCACCAACACGGAGGCTCGAATAGCTTTACTCATCTTCCTGCACCTTTCGTTTTTATGAGGGTTGACTACAGTCGCCGCCGGAAGCTCTACCTCCGGCGGCCTTGCCGTTCATGTCGCAAAAGTGACATGAACTAAGAAGGGCTGGCCTCACATGACTTTAGCAGACGAACGTCCGAAGGAACTAGATAACCCCTCATTAACTGAGAACGAGCGTACGCTGCTGCGCTGTCGCACTGCGGCAGGCCTCATCCACAAAGGGCAATATGAAGTCGCGCGCGAAACTCTAGGCGAGTTATGGCCGGGCGTAGGTGAAAAGCCTGATGTGAAGGGATTGCCGCCAGTCCTAGCTGCCGAAGTCTTACTCCAATGCGGTGTTCTTACAGGCTGGCTCGGTCGACTCGGAAGCGTCGAAGGTACACAGGAGAAAGCTCAAGACCTGATAACCGAAGCCTTCCGTGAGTTCCAATCACTAGGCAGGCATGAGAAAGCGTCTGAGGCTCAATATGAGCTGGGTGTTTGCTACTGGCAACTCGGCGCCTACGAAGAGGCACGCGTGATAATGCGGGAGGCGCTAAAGACCCTTACGGACGCCGACCTCGAGTTACAGGCAAAGATTCTAATCAGGCGCACGATAGTCGAGTTGTGCGAGAACAAGTTTTATGAGGCCCTGAACATCTTGAATGAAGCGCGACCCGTCTTCGAATCGGCAGACGACGCGCTTCAAGGCCGCTGGCATGGACAGATGGGTTTAGTCCTAGCTAGGCTCGCCGACGCGGAGGGGAATACCTCATATACTGACAGGGCGATCATAGAGTTCACAGCGGCGATTTATCACTACGAGCAGGCAGGAAACGAAAGGTACTGCGCGACCAACCGTAATAACGTCGCCATGCTGCTCTACAGGCTAGGGCGGTACAGGGACGCGCACGAACACTTAGACCGTGCGGGCGCGACTCTGTTGAGGCTGAAAGACACCGGGCTGCTCGCGCAGGTGGACGAGACGCGTGCGCGCGTCTTCCTCGCGGAGAAGAAGTACCGTGAGGCCGACAGGGTCATCACGCGCGCCGTCGAGACTCTGGAGAAAGGCGGCGCGTCCGCTTACCTCTCCGACGCTCTCACCATTCAGGGCGTCGCGCGGGCGCGACTTGGGGCGGGCGAGGACTCCATCAACATCCTGCGGCGTGCCATGAGTGTGGCGGAGGAGGCGGGCGCCCTCACGAACGCGGGACTCGCCGCCCTCGCCCTCATCGAGGAGCACGGCGCGCGGCGTGTGTTGGCGCGTACGGAGTTGTACGGCCTCTACCTCCGCGCGGAGAAACTCTTGAGAGGCTCACAGGACGTTGAGGATAAGGAGAGGCTTCTGGCGTGCGCCCGCATCGTCATGCGGCGCCTGGCGGACGTGAACCTGCACGACCGGAGTTTCTCCTTCTTCAGCGCCGTCCAGGAGTTCGAGGAGAAGATCATCGAGCAGGCGCTGGCCGAGTCGGCGGGGAGCGTCACGGGCGCGGCCAAGCTGCTCGGCCTCAAGCACCAGACTCTGATCACCATGCTCAGGAGAAGGCACAAGGCGCTTCAGTTGAAGAGGACGCCGCCCGAGAAGCGTCTGAAGAGCATTATCAAGAAGGACTGTTAAAGCTCACCCCACGCCGAGACGTCGAACGGCCCGCTTGGGGCTGTAACGTTTGGGACGGTGTTGCCATTAAAAGTTGAGGCGTCCGCCGGCCGAGAGTCCACGCCCTTACCGCCGAACGTGGGGGAGGCACCGGGGTGGTTTTGAGGTTACGCGGGGCGGAGAGTCCGGAGGGTGGTAAATATTTCGCTTCATGCAAATTTTGTGGCGACTTTTGTCTACGCTGCATGAGGCGATAGTGTACTAATGTGGACTGTCGCCTTGAAGTTATCTTGATATGGTGCACGCCCCTTGGACGCGAGGGGCCGCCACGGCTATTAAATATATTTACGGATCCCATCTGCACTTATAATTTGACAAACGCGAGCGTTTTGTTAAAATCCCCACGTCTTTGACATCACTCATAATGAGCCTTCGGCCAATCCGCCGCTCGAAAGAGTCCTCGGCCGGTTCAGAGGCTCAAGTGTTCTTCGGAAAAAGCAGACGGCCGGGCCGTTTACGCCCGGTCAACCTTGAAAACTTCCGACCCGCCTCTCCCTGAGGGTAGATTTTTAGCACCCCGCAAGGAAGAGAGACGGCGCGTTAGCGCTTCGTAGCCTTCGAGGCGTGGAAGTAGATTTCGGCCTCGCGTGCCCTAAGTCACACACAGGCTTTACCGACGCGGTTAGGAGTAGCCGCCGAAAACGAAGACGGTTCGGTTGAGAGACCCGACGACCTCCGAACTGAGAATTTGACCCGACGCCCTTTAAGAGCCAGACCGCGCGTGTGCCCGCGGCCCTTTTACGCCGACACTCCCCCCCGGTGGTCTCACGCCGACAGAACTTCCTCGCGGATTTCCGCGGCGCCGTCCGGCGCCACTTTCGCAGGCGAAGCGAGAGGCTTTACTAACCCAGACAAACGTTTTGCAGACCCGCTCTATTTTATTAAGTAGCCGCCCGGCGGTTCGGACGAGGAGGCCGCGCGCGTGTTCGCGCTTTGCGGCGCTGCCCCAGGTTCAGTTCTGACCTTCCGAAATTCGATGGAAACGACCTCTCAAGGGGCCATAGCCCTCCTCGCGCTCAGCCACTCGCCCGTCGAGCAGGCGCTCTACGAGGCTTTGCGCACGGCGACGTGCGTCGACAACACTTCGTGCGTCGGAAGCTTGAGCCTGCGCCGTTTGCTGGAGCTGACGGGCCTCGGGAGCTACACGACGCTCCGCCGGGCGCGTTCCGGCCTCGTCGCGAAGCTCTCCATCGACTGCAAGCGTACGGCCTCGGACGAGGCGGGCGAGGAGGGGCCTGGGAGCTTCTACCTCGTCTACGGCCCCGAAGAGATCTTCGAGCGGCGCCGCGCTGCGGGCATAGACCCTTACCCCAAGGAGTACCAGAGCCACGCCCGCGGCGAAGGTTTCGTGCCCGCCTTAGAGCGCGTCGTCAACGGCTACGACCTCAGCCGCCGCGAGGCGCAGGTCGCGCTCTGCTGCGCCGAGGGCTTAACGAACGCAGAGATCGGCGACCGCCTCTGCATCACCGAGCAGACGGTCAAGTTCCACATGCGCCACCTCTTCATCAAGTTCGGCGTCCGCCGGAGGGGGGAGCTGATCTCGAAGCTCCTCCGGCACGAGGAGAGGGTGGGCGTGAGTAACGGCAACGGGCACGGGGGCTGGCGCCCCGACCCTTACGAGAGGCAGGGGCCCTGAGAGCCTTCGGGGCCGGACGGGAAAATTCAGGCGCCTCGCTTCAGAGGCTTCCCCCCGCGGGGGGTACGACGTGACGGGTTAGTAGCTCTTCCTGCGGGGGCGAAAAGCCTAAGGGCACGTGGCGGGAAGGGTGCGCCAAGAGGTTCAGGGGAAGTTAAAGACATGAGCAGCGCGAAGCGGAAGGCGGAGAAGAGGAAGGCCAGGCGGACGGCGATGGTCGTCTGTCACGACCGCAAGTCGTTCTGGACCACGTCCGCACAGTTCTGGCAGTGGGTCAGAGACGGCGTCATCGTGAAGACCGGCGATAAACCCCTGACGGGCCGCTTCGTCGAGCGGAACGTCGAACTAGACGTCCTTCTCGGCAACACCGTCCTCAACCTCTCGCGCCCCAACCACCTCCGGGAGGCGATGCTCTCGCGCCGGGCAGGACTCGCGGCCAAGTAGGCGGCCGCCCGCAAAGGTGTAAAAGCTATGAACTACAATCTCTTCACCGGAGCCGGACGCTTTGGCCTTCTGGCCGCGCTCTGCCTCTCGGGCTTCGTCGCCTCCTCTGCGCAGCAGGTCGCGAACACCCCCGCCTCGGTCGCGGCCGCCTCCGGTGCCGGCCCGGACACCGCGCGACCCTCCACGGGCGAGCAGTACCGCATCGGCGCCCGCGACGTGCTCACCATCCGCGTCACCGCCCCCGACATCGTCCCACAGTTCTCCGCCGAGGCGATGGAGGTCAACGAGTGCGGCATGATCCCCCTCCTCTCCGTCCAGAACGAAGAGCAGAACGAGATCAAAGCCGCAGGCATGACGACGAACGAGCTGCAGGAGACGCTGCGCAAGTTCTACACCAAGTACAAGCGCAACCCGCAGGTCGTCGTGAAGGTCAAGGAGTACAACTCCCAACCCGTCGCCATCAACGGCGCCGTCGCACGCCCCGGCCAGTTCCAACTCCGCCGCCCCGTCCGCCTCCTCGAACTCCTCCAGTTCTACGCCGGCGGCCCGACCGAACGCTCCGGCGGCCGCATCCAGATCGTGCGCATGCCCGCGCTCGGGGCGTGCGATGCGAAGCCGGAGGGCACCCAGACCGCGGCGGTGATAGACGAAGGCGCCGGCCCGTCCTTCCTGAGCTTCATGCTCGAAGACACACAGAAGGGCGCGGAACAGGCGAACCCCTTCCTCCAGCCCGGCGACGTCATCACGCTGCCCGAGGCCAAGGAGGCCTACGTCATCGGCAACGTCCTGCGCCCCGGCCCCGTCCTCCTTCGCGACGACCACCTGACCGTCACCCGCGCCCTCGCCATGGCCGGCGGCAAACTCCCCGACACCAAGATGGATAAGGTAATCATCGTCCGCCCCGACCCCAAGGGTGGGGAAGGCCAGGAGATAACCGTCAACCTCAAGGCGATCAAAGACGGCAAGGCCGAGGACCCCGTCATCCGCCCCAACGACATCGTCGAGGTTCCCGTCTCCGGCGGCCGCAGGCTCCTCCGCAGCCTCGTCGGCACCGTCGTGCCGTCCGTGGGGAACCTGCCGGTGCAGGTCATCCGGTAAAAATTTCAGTCGTAACGTCCCTCAGCCGACTCTCGGGATTATCTCGTCCCCCGAAGGAAGCGAGTTAGTTTAATGAAAGAAGTGAACGGTCAGCCCTACGCCCTCCCTGAACCAAAAGACCTCGACCGGCCTCAGGCCACACCTCCTCCAGCGCTCAACCCGTACGCTGGTTACGCCAGCTACAGCGACATGGATGGTGCGGACGAGAACCACTTCCGCGAGTACCTGCGCGCCGTGCGCAAGCACATGTTGCTAATCGCCGGCCTCACCCTTATTGTGACGGCGGCCACCGCCGTCTACGTCGCCCAGAAGCCCGACATCTATACGGCGCAGACGCGCGTGCAGGTAGACTTAGAAAGTAACCCTGGAGCGGGGGCGGCGTCGAAGAACGGCACTGTCGTCATCAATTCGCAGACGACCGACCCCGCCTACTTCAACACGCAGCTCCAGAACCTGACGAGCCCGGGCCTGCTGCGCCGCGTGGTGAAGACGCTCGATCTTGAGCACAACCAAGCGTTCCTGCGCCCCTCGGCCGGGCAGAACCGCACCGTCTGGCAGAACCTCCTGCGCATGGCCGGCCTCCAGAAGAGGACGCCCGAGAAGAAGGAGGGCGCCGACGCCAACCAGCTGCCGCTCACCGGGACAGTCGCGCCGGCCACTGCCCGCGAAGACCTAGTCGAGGCTAAAAGGCTCGACCCCTTCGTTCGCATACTTCAGTTAGACCTGAAGGTCGAGCCGGTCAAGGAGACTCGCACCAGCTCCTACAGCAAGGACACACGCCTGATTGACATCAAGTACACGCACGGCGACCCGCAGGTGGCGGCCAAGATCGTCAACGCCCTCGCCGACACGTTCGTCCTCTCAAACCTGGAGAAGAAGACCGAGACGAACGCCACCGCGGGCGACTTCTTGCAGAAGCGTGTGGCCGAGTTGCAGTCTTCAATCCGCAGCGACGAGGAACGGTTGGTCAACTACGCCAAGACGCATCAGATACTCTCGCTCGACGGCAGCCAGAACACCGTGGTCGAGCGCTTGGCCGGCCTCAATCAGCAACTCCTCCAGGCCGAGAACGAGCGCAAGGACGCCGAGGCCGCCTACCGCGCGGCGCAGTCGCCCGGAGCCGCCAGCGCGCTGGCTGAAAAGGAAAGCAAACCTAAAGAGGACGTAGAAACGAAGCTCGCGGAGCTTAGGCAGAGGCGCTCGCAACTCTTGGTGAATAATACTGAGGAGTGGCCCGAGGTCAAGGAGATCAACCAGCAGATCGCCACTCTCGAAAAGCAGGTAGGCGAGACGAAATCGCGCGCGACCGCGGTCGTGACGACCAACCTCGAGACGCGGTACCGGCAGGCACTGGACCGCGAGCGCGCCATCCGCGCCGACTTCCAGCGCCAGCAGGGCGAGACCCTCTCGCAGAACGAGGCAGCCATCAACTACCGCATCATTCAGCAGGAGATCGAGACCAACAAGCAACTCCTAGACGGCCTCCTCCAGCGCTCGAAGGAGAACGACGTGGTGCTGGCGGGGACGCCCAACAACATCTACGTCGCCGACTATGCCATCGCGCCCGACTATCCTGTTGGACCGCAGCGCCTGCGTGGTGTCATTGTAGCGCTCTTCCTCTCGCTAGCCGGGGGCGTCGGCCTTGCCATCTTCCTCGAATACATGAACGACTCGGTACGCTCGACTGAGGACGTTGACCGCTGGCTGCGCCTGCCCTCAATGGGTGTTATCCCCGCGGTCGGGGGCTTCACAAAGCGTCGCCTGTTCCCCTCGACCGCCCTCTCCCGCCGGAACAACGGCGATGGGCAAGAGTCGCCCGAATTGCTCATTAACGCTGAGACCCGCTCAGCCCTTGCCGAGGCCTACAGGCACCTCAGGACTTCGGTGCTGCTATCGACGGCGGGGCGCGCCCCCAAGTCGCTCCTTGTCACCTCCAGCGTTCCTTCAGAGGGGAAGACTACGACCGCCGTTAACACCGCGCTCTCGCTGGCGCAGACGGGCGCGAGCGTGTTAGTCGTAGACGCCGACATGCGGCGCCCGCGCTTGCACTCGATCTTCGGCATCAGCAACGGGCGGGGCCTGAGCACCATCCTCTCCGATGACTTGAGTGAGGCCGAAATCCTCTCGACCATCCAGCAGCATGAGGGGACAGGGTTGAATATCCTGACCTCAGGTGCTGTCCCGCCGAACCCGGCCGAGTTGCTCGGCTCGGAGCAGATGCGGCGCCTCATCAGGACGCTCGAAGGCACCTTCACGCACGTCGTCATTGACACGCCACCCATCGGCTCGTTCACCGACGGCGTTCTCGCCTCCACACTCGTCGACGGCGTGCTTCTGGTCGTCCACAGTGGCAAGACCTCTCGCAACGTTGTCCGCCGCACCAAGCAACTCCTCCAAGACGTCGGCGCCAAGGTCTTCGGCGTCATCCTGAACAACGTCAACCTACGAGAGCACGACTACTACTACTACCGCAGCTATTACTCGCAGTCCTATTACCACGAGGACGCGGGTGCCGCTGAAGAGGTGGCCTGAAAGAAGTAGAGAATGTTAAGGGTTGCGACCCGAACCCTCTTGCTCAGAAGTGAGGTCACATCATGATAGACCTACGCAGCCACATCTTGGATGGAACCCCGTGTGGCCCGCCTTCCTTCGCTGATTCGCTCGAAATTTGCAGTGCGGCTGCGGCGGATGGTATCACAACGATTGTTGCGACGCTCCGTTGGGAGGCCGGCAGCGCCGAGCCGCCCCTCCCATTCGAGGAGAGTCGCCGCAAGATTAAGCGCTTGGAGGCGGAGATGGGAGGCGCCCTCACCTTTAAGCTCGGTTTTGCTCTACAGTTTAGTCCTGAACTTCCTAGCCTTGCCGCCCATTATGGCTCGAACTTGGCGCTTGCAGGCGGACATCACATACTAATTTCTCTGCCATCATTAGAAATCCCTCCAGACGTCGAAGACGTATTTCAGGCATTAATGTGCGGCGGCTTCTCAGTAATTCTCGCTCATCCGGAATGCAATCCTGCGCTCCGCCGGGCCACCGCCCGGCTTACCCAGTGGATGATGAGAGGGTTAATACTTCAGGTAGATGCAGCTAGTGTGGCAGGTACTCACGGTAGGGAAGTACAACGTTGTGCTCTCGAATGGCTACGTACGTATGTAGGGAAAGTTGTTGTTGCCTCTAATATGCGCTTCGGTACTAATCAGAAAAATCTACTTGTTTTGGCGCGCGAGGTGATGATTGATAAGCTTGGCGCTCGACTGGCAAGAGGTTATATAAGTGACTTGCCTGCCTCAATCATTAGAGGGGGCGTTTTGTGTAACAACTGGCGGCGGCCACGCTCACAGAATCTAACTTCTTTGCTGCGCTTCATTAGCTCAAGTAAAGTGCTGACGGCCCGGCGTTAAGAGATAGAAATAATCTCAAAGCTTGTTGTGTGGGGGCTACATCACACTAATGGGGTTAAAGACCAACGAACAATTGAACCTACCGCGCCATGTAGCCACCACCCCATTTCAATATTTATTAGGCTGCTTTGCATTGAATGCAGTCGCTTAGCACCTTACCTTAGTCCTGCAGAAATAGCTCCTCTTGGTTCGTAATACTGCTAATAGCAAGTTAGAACGGCCACTAGCCCGAAGTGTGAGTTTTGGTATGCTTTGGTCGTCTGCGAGTTATGGCACTATTCAAGTGCTGAGTCTTCTGAGAGGTATTATATTGGCGAGAATCCTGCTGCCAGAGGATTTCGGCGTTTATGCACTCGCTACTTCTTTTATTGGTTTGATAGCTACGATTGGTAATGTTGGAATCGGGCAGTTCGTTATGTATAAGCAGGATGCAGACTTGGAAAGGAGTGCTACTACTTGTTTCTGGATTAATGCTCTTCTCGGATCTGCTATTACACTTCTGATGATAGCTGCTGCTCCTATGTTCTCCGCTTTTTATGGAAGACCTGAACTGACTTCGATGATTATATGTTTGGCCGGTAGTTTCTTGCTCCAGTTCATATGTACAATTCACTTAAGCTTACTTAGAAAATCTATGCGCTTTGAGATCTTATCGCTTATAAACATTATTGTGAATGTCGTACTGCTTGGCCTGACAATTATTCTAGCTTTATCTGGTTATCGGGCATGGTCTTTTATATTAGCTGCCCTTGGAAGTAATCTGCTCAACTTACTGTTTCTATTGATGGTAAGTCGTTGGTTGCCCAGACTGAAAATATACAAAGAGGTTTGGCGTGAAGTTTGCCGATTCGGATTCATCTATGTAGCAACAGCAGCAGCTTGGTTTTTGCTTTTTAATATTGATAATTTCATTGTTAGTAAGTTTCTAGGTATGCGTTCTTTAGGTATATATGCTTTGGCTTATAGCTATGCCATGCTTCCATCTGTGGCTGTTACTTCGATCACGGGTGGGATTAGTAGTCCAGTCTTAGCATCTTTAAGAGGTGATAAAACTCGCTTTGAGAATTTTTTTCTTAGGGCAAACCGATACATGGCACTTTCCTCATGCGCTGTTGGCATTTTTCTCATAATATCAGCCCCCAACCTTTTTATTGTTTTATTTAATGATAAGTGGAATGAAGCTATTCTACCTTTTCAAGTTCTTGTTGGATACGGAATAACCCGAGCTCTGTACCCGGATGTATTACTTCCTTTAGGTAGAGTGTCAGTCAGTTTATGGTTTGCCATTGCATTATTACCTGTAGCTTTAATAGCTATATCCCTAGGTTTGTCCTTTGGCCCATTTGGAGTTGCGGTTGGTGTGATTGCGACTTTAGGGTTAAGTCCAATAGCCTTTATCCCCATAATCGCAAGAGTAGCTGGTTTTCAACTCAAGGATGTGCTTATTACTAATTTAATTATTCTGTTGTCGTGTGGATTAATGATAGGGGTTGGCCTGATTGTTCAGAAATACTATCTTGGTGTTGCTCGGGGTAATCTTCTAAGTGATTCAATACTCAGTTTAATATGTTGTTTAGTGTTCGTTGGTATAGTGTTTAAGGTAATTCCTCACATGAAGTCCGACCTACGGGCTATGTTAGCCTCTTTGATTTTATCTCAACGAGTTTCATCCCTGGCTAAGGAAAGTGAATAGGGTTGATTGGGTAAATAACCCTGACATGCACAGGGTGCATAAATACTGACGCAAGTTTGGTCGATACTTAAATCGGCTACTACAAAAACTTTCTCAAGAAAAGCGACAGGCGTCTTCTGCAAACATAAAAGATAGAATCCCCGTTAAGTTTTCCGCACTCCTCAGTCCTACCTGTCTTGCCGTGGATCAACTTTGCGAAATTAGAGTGCCAACGTACAAACGTCCCGTTCTGCTTAAGCGAGCGCTGCTCAGCTTAATTGCGCAGAGCTACGCTAACTGGAAAGCCATAGTTATGGATGATTCTCCTGATTTAGAAGGGAGAGCCGTGGTAAGTGATATAGAGGATTCTAGAATAATTTACAGTCCTAATAATAGAAATCTCGGCGGAGCTGGTAATCTGGATAGAGCATTTAATCCGAAAGCGTTAATTGGAGGCGCGTGGTCATGCGTCTTAGAAGATGATAACTGGTTTCTTCCAACTTACCTGATAGAGAACATTAGTTTGTTGAATCGGCAGTCGGTAAATATATTACTTAGAAATCAAGAAGTTTGGGTGGAGAGTACAGATGTATCTAGGTATGCCGGCCGCACCACAAAGGGTAAGTGGTTTGAAGAGAAAGTATATGCGCCACATGAATTACATGCACGCCTTTTCTTCAATGAAGGCATATCTAATGGAGGCCTTTTCTGGAGCACCGCAATTAAGTCGAGCTTTCAGGTAGGCCCACAAGTTGCTGATACTGGATTACAGGAATACTGCCGCACACTTCAAATTAACGAGCCCATTTACTTCGCCTCTAAGCCACTTTGTGTATGGTCAGAACTGCCGGCAGATATGGTTGTAAGGAGCTTCGTAAGTAATAGGACCTTCGGTAGAGGAATACAGTCTATTACTAAGTATTTAATCAAACTCTATCATGCATTGATTATTAAAGAAGCCACCAAGCTTGCAGAACGTTTAGGGCTAGAAACCGAGCTAGAGTATAGACTCTTAGAAGCCTTATACATTAACCACCGGTTCCAATATGTCGGAAAGGCAACGCAGGTTAAAATACTTCTGAAAGCATATATAAAATTCAGGCTAGTTAAGAATCCCTTAGAAGACTATTTACGAACTCGATATAGTTTACTCCCAACCAGCAATTAATTCCTGTTGCAATAAAAACTCAACTGAATAGGTTTAGAAAATGAGCACTACCCTTAAGCTCTACGCCTTGAAATGCCTTCGAAATTTAGGCGTAAGTCATTTTAGAGCTACGAGTGGTCTTAACCTGCCGTTTATATGCCATGTTAATGACGACGGGGGCGCTAACCCATTTTATAACGCAAAATCATCTCGTAATGAGATAGCCATTATGGCTGCATGGGCGAAGCAATTCGAAAGTCCGATTATCTTTGATGTAGGCGGTAATGTCGGCTTTATAGCTACTCAATTAGCATTATTGCTTCGCCCGCAGAATCCACAAATATTCTCTTTCGAGCCTGTTCCTCATACGTTTCAGCGCCTCTTAAAATCTGTTCGTCTGTTGGGCTTAGACGGTCTTGTCCATCCTGTTTGCTGTGCCATTTCTGATGAGTCAAAATTAACCCGGATTCAATATTCAGAATATTCCACGATCTATGCCCAGATTTATCAAGAACAACCCAATCTTAGAGTCGGCAGCAAGAGCACATGGTGTAATGCACTAACGTTGGATCATGTACAGGCCAGCCTACAAGATATGCCATGTTTGTTGAAAGTGGATGTAGAGGGGCACGAAGTTAGTGTTCTGCGCGGAGCACGGAGTCTATTAAAAAGCAAGATTGCCCCCGGGGTGTGTTTTGAGTTTAATCCTATGACTTTATCTGAAGCAGGAAAGACTACGAGGGAGTTGTTAAATTGTTTTTCGGACTACAGCTATTTCTATATAGACGATTTTGAAGGACAGTTGCGAAATTTAGGCGAAGAAGTGCGTGATTTTTCCCAAATTGACTGGTGCTGTAACATCTTTGCTGTGCCTAACAACAAGGAGGCCCACGAACGCTGGGCCATCTCTATAGACATAGCGAAAGAAATCATCCAACAATCCACTACTGGTTAAAGACATCTGTCCTTAATAGCACGTTTTCAAATTCCTAATCATATGCGTACTTGAGAAAGGAAGGTTGATGACAGGCAGGTCGTTTGAACAGCTTCAATTATAACTCTATGAGAAATTTTAAGAACTTCGTCAAAGCTATATTCAATCGTTATGGCCTAGATGTATCCCGTTATCAACCGGGGAGGCTAGGTATCTCTCCTTATGCTGACATGAAACATTTTTTACATGTAGATGCCCCTATAGTTATTGATGCTGGAGCAAATCAGGGGCAAATGGCATTGCGCTTAAAACAAGAATTTCCAAAGTGTATGATTCATTCGTTCGAACCTAGCCCAACAACATTTGAAATGCTGAAGCAGAATGTATCGTGCCACCCCAGTATCTACGTCTGGAATGCCGGCCTCGGCGCAAGTTCTGGAAAACAGATGTTTCTTGAGAATACTCATTCAGACATGAGCTCATTTCTAACGCCAAGCGCGAGTACGTGGGGAAAGGTTCATAAGCATACCGAAGTTGATGTTAGGACTCTTGATGAGTTCTGCGCTGAACAGGGGATTGATAGGATTGATATTCTAAAATCAGATACACAGGGATATGATCTTGAGGTGCTGAAAGGTGCTAATAAGATGATGTATGAAGGCCGGGTTAATCTTGTCTACGTCGAGGTGACATTTTATGAAATGTACAAGGGGGCGCCAACCTTTGGCGATCTATGCAGGTATTTAGATCCCCTCTCTTTCAGGTTAGTAGCGCTTTACCCAATCATTTATAAGGATAAAATGGCAGGTTGGACTGATGCCTTATTCGCCTACATACCTAAGTCTTAGGGAGGGCTTGCCTGTCACATCTTCTTGCTACTGAAATGATAGAATATGCCTACCATAAGCGATCCGACCCTTTAAGCAGTTGAAGACCAATCTCTCTATGACTGTATATCCTCCTGCGCGATTACTAACCTAGATTGAATCAGAGGTCGCATCCTTAACACCTTCCGCCAAAATTATTACGCGACCTTCATTCAGCTTGAAATAAGCTAATGGTATTAGTTCAACCAGTGTCAATGCCTTCATTGCTTCCCTTAACAGCAATTGTACCCACACGCAACCGCAGTGAAGTATTTCGCCGGATGCTCTATAGCTTGGCTGAACAGTCAGTTCAACCGGCTCAGCTGGTTGTTGTCGATGCATCTACCGATACTGACACTGAAAGTATTTGCAAGAACCATATTGAAGGGTTAAGGACAACGATTATTTATCAGAGGGCTATTTCAGTTGGGGCGGCGGTACAGAGAAACCAAGCTTTTAAATCTGTAGCTCAACCAATGATCTTGTTTCTTGATGATGACATCATTTTCGAGCCGGATTGCTTATCAAAAATGTGGTTCGCAGCCAATAGTGGAGAGGATATAGGTGGCGTTAGTGCGATGATTACTAACCAGCAATATGGCAAACCTGGAAAGATTAGCCGCATGGTTTACTGCCTACTCCACGGTCGCTCAGAAGGAAGCTACGCTGGTATGTGTATAGGGCCAGCTTTAAATTTGCTACCAGCAGATTCGCCAGACCTTCCTGAAGTTGTTCCGGTTGAATGGCTAAATACGACTTGTACGATGTATAAGCTCGATGCACTACCTGACCCTCCATTCCCAATGCATTTTACTGGCTATTCTCTTATGGAGGATGTAACGCTATCACTCACTGTGGGGCGTACTTGGAAGTTGGTAAATGCGCGCACTGCCCGAATCTATCATGACACGCAGCCTGGAGAGCATAAAAGCAATCTAAAGACCATCGCCAAGATGGACTTAATAAACCGGTACTACGTAATGACGAGAGTATTGCGTCGGAAGGGAACTGTGAATTATTCTAAACTTATTTTCCTCCAGCTATTCGGTCTTCTATCTCATCTAGGAAATAAGGCGGGATGGCATAGTTTCCCCTCTCTGTTAATAGGTAAATTGGCGGCAGTTAAATCCATTGTCTTTATGAGAATGGAGAGCTAGCGATGAGTGTGTGTAAAATTTCTGTCGCCATTCCTACGTACAAACGGCAGGAGTTACTACTTCAAACATTGGAGAGGATTATGTCCTGCGATCCGGCTCCAGAAGAAATAATTGTACACGTGGATGGTGGAGATGAGACCACTGGTGAGGCAGTGGCAGGAGCATTCCCACAAGTGAATGTTATTAAAAGTGATGTGAGAGTTGGTCCTGGCGGAGGGAGAAACAAGATACTTGCGAGGGCTGCTAACTCAATAGTTGCTAGTTTCGATGACGACTCCTACCCAATAGATAAAGATTATTTCAAACGCCTGTTGTTGGTATTTGCAGCTTTCCCTGAAGCCGCAGTAATCGACTCTAATATATTCATTAAGGGAGAGTGTGTAGAACCCGATACCCGCACAGCACAGTGGGTTAGTGGTTTTACGGGCTGTGGCTGTGCATATAGGCGAGACGTGTTTAATGAAACAAGTGGATATGTATCTCTGCCTGTTGCCTATGGAATGGAGGAAGTTGATCTTGCTATCCGCTTACACGCAAATGGATGGCGAATATTGAAATCTTCATGGCTGAGAGTGATGCATGACACATCCTTAGAACACCACAATAGTCCCAAGATAACTTCAGGAAGCATTGCTAACCAAGCTCTTTTAATGTTTTTGAGGTACCCACTTACTTGCTGGTGGATTGGATTAGCGCAGGTAGCAAATCGTATCCTTTGGTTGATTAAAAATAAGCGAACTAAAGGAATCATTAAGGGAGTATGTCTCATCCCTGTGATAATTTGGCGCCACAAGAAGCATCGTCGTATAGTGGCTCCAATTTTTTTACGATCATACTTACGCTTACGGCGTCAGCCTGTCGAAGCCCCTCCATTTTAATTATTCTCAAAAAGGTTTCTTAGCGGTCAAATGGTCAATATGCCACTGGCTAAACTCTTTCAGCTTGAGCCTTTGTTACTAAGGATGCCGCATGGGTTAAGTAGTAGGCTTCGACTCTTTATTTACCGCCAACTGGGATTGAAAATTGGGGATAATAATAGGATGGAAGCTGGTCGGTGCCGTCGACTTCGCAACATTGAAATCGGTCACTACAATGCATTTACCCAAGGATGGTGGCTTTGGCCAATAGATGAGGGTTATGAGGGCATACGAATTAAAATAGGCAATCGAAATTATTTCAACCGGAACGTCATGATAGATTCCTGCGGATATATAGAGATTGGTAGCGAGAATATGTTTGGGCCTGACGTTTACATCACAGATTCTAATCATTCATTCGGAATTGGGCTGGCGCCCCATACACAGCCAATGAATGTAGGCCATGTCAAAATAGGTAACTACTGTTGGGTCGGAGCTAAAGCTGTAATCCTCAAGGGCGTAGAGTTGGGCGACTATTGTGTGGTCGGAGCTGGTGCCGTCGTGACGAAAAGCTTCCCGGCGGGTTCGGTCATATTAGGCGTCCCAGGCAAGGCACAAGGAATTAAAGGTTAAATACTCTGTCGTATGATCTGATGGAAGTCAGTAAGCTATACATGTTAAATCAATTGCCCCTTAGTAAGACATGAAGGTATTGCTAGCTCATCCAGGTACTCAGTGCTCGTATCAACTCGCCAAACAACTATCACGTCACGACAGCCTCTACGAATTTAGGACTTGCTTCGCACTTGCTGAGCGCACACTGACGAAATCCGTCTTTAATGTTTTGCCAGCAAGGTGGCAAAAACGTATGGCTAATCGCTTGGTCAGGGACGTTCCTTCAAAAAAGATTAAGGTCCGCCCCCTAATTGAGTGGAGAGCTTTGTATGATGCCAGCCGCGGTAGGCTGCCCCAAGATGTATATCTTAGGCGCAATGCGGATTTCCAAAAGAGTATTCCCACTAGTTCAATTGTTAAGTCATCCGCAGTTATTGGGTATGATACCTCTTCGTGGGTGCTAGCCGCGCAAGCGGCAGAAAGAAATAAGCATTTCTTCCTAGATCAAAGTACTGCCCACCCACTAGCCAAAGACAAAATATTCAAACAAATAGCAACTCAATACCCAGAGTGGCAAGATAGTTTGGTGCAACGATCGCCCGAACTTCTATTAAATGAAGAGGCCGAATATCATTTCGCCACAAAGATTGTTACTGCAAGCGCATACTCTAAACAGACGTTTATAGACCATGGCATACCTGCTGAAAAACTAATAGTAAACCCTTATGGCGTCGACCTGCAGATTTTCCGGCCGCATATAGGAAATCGGCCAGAGCGCCCGATCCGCTTCCTCTTTTTAGGGGCGATCTCTGCGCTGAAGGGTGTTCCTCTCTTACAGAACGTTTGGGAGTCATTATCATTTAAAGATGCAGAACTTTGGGTCGTGGGGCCGATAAATGCGCGCACCAAATCTCTCCTCAAGGAAGCCCCTGGCATGCGGCTTATGGGAAAACAGCCGCATAATCTTATTCCTGAGATGATTAGACAATGTGACGTCTTGGTTTTCCCAAGTTATAGCGAAGGATTCGGGTTAGTAATACTGGAAGCCTTGGCAAGTGGCTTACCCGTCATTTCTACGGAAAATACTGGTGCCCCCGACATTATTCAAAGTGGCATTGAAGGATTTATAACGCCGATCGGCGATGAGGACGCGCTAGGTGGTGCAATGAAGTTTTTTGTGAACAACCAAAATCAGTTGAAAATGATGTCAGAGGCCGCTCGCGGCCGTGCCGAACAGTTCTCTTGGGACAGCTACGGCGATAGATGGCAGGAGATACTAAGACAGGCCGGTGTATGTTAGCTATTCTTTCAACTCACCCTATCCAGTACCAGATTCCCCTGTGGCAGGCCCTAGCTCAAGATAATTCAGTACCTTTTGAGGTCTGGTATCTCACGGATCACGGAACTCGCCCCAGTTTTGATGAGCAATTCGGAAGGGAATTTGCATGGGATATAGATACACTGTCCGGGTACCAATACCGATTCTTAAAAGTGAACAGCGGGGCCAAAATCAATCAATTTACTCGAACGAGACTAGCCGAACCGTTAGAACAATTATTTAAAACTAAGAATGTCACCGCGCTGTGGATTCAGGGATGGCAGGTTTTAGCATACTGGCAGGCTGTATGGCAGGCAGGCCACGTAAACATCCCCGTGTGGCTGCGTGGGGAGAGTAATGACCTCGCGCCTCTTCCTTGGTGGAAGGCGCGTCTCAAACGGCCTATCCTCAAACGTCTTTTCCGGAGGATTGACCATTTTCTTTATATTGGGGAGTCAAATCGGCGCCTTTACGAGAAGTTTGGAGTCAGACCCGAACAATTACACCCGGCTCCTTACTGTGTAGATAATCATCGTTTTGCCTCTCAAGCAGAACTTCTGCGTTCTCAGCGCTCACAAATCCGCCGTGAGTGGAAAATTGCTGACGATGCTTTCTGCATCCTGTTCGCAGGAAAGTTGATTTCCAAGAAGCGACCCTTCGATCTCTTGTCTGCCGCCGGTAGCCCCCTTCTAAAAAAAATTGGCCGTCCTTTGCACCTCCTCTTCGTCGGCACCGGAGAATACGACTTACCTTTACGTCAGAAGAGTTGTATTGCTTATGACGCAGAGAACTTGGCCGTCATAAATGAGATGCCTGTGGCATGTGAACTTCAGGAAGGTCCTTTACCTGTAGCTTCTTTCGCAGGGTTTCTGAACCAGTCGGAAATTTCTAAAGCGTACGTTGCTGCCGACTGTCTAGTTCTTCCGAGCAATCATTTGGAGACATGGGGCCTAGTCGTTAATGAGGCTATGGCCAGTGGTTTACCTTGCATCGTAAGTGACGCTTGCGGTTGTTGCGAGGATTTGGTTTCACCCCTTAATCCTGACTACTGTTTTAGGATGGGTAATCCAGACTCCCTCGCCAATTCGATTAGAAGATTGTTAGAGCAACCACCAGCCCCCGCAGCACTTGCGGCACATATTAGTAAGTTTAGCATTCAAGCATCAGTTGACACGGTGAAGAATCTTTATCTAACCACAAAGAAGAATTCTTGAGGAGAGACGTAGTGCCCTGTCTACCTTGGGGGACCGAAGATGAGCAATGCTGTTAGGGTTAATAAAGAGGCTGAGTTAACACCTTACACCAATGGGTATGTAAGGAATGATCACGCTGTACCCCGCCGTAAGACTGGTGTAGTAACCGGATTCCAGATTCGCCAAGCTGACAGGTATTTTCTTATGCTGCTGAGTGTTGGAGCAGTAGCTAAATGCTTTTTTAGTAGCGCTCCTTCCGAGATTATTCAGCCGGTTGTTGTTCTCAGTATCCTAGCATTTATTCCAGTCGGCCTTCTTTTAAAACGTGATGTGTCCGGAATTATTATCAACCCGGCGATTATATTTTGTGGCACGTTCTTGGTGGTTTACGGGTATAGCGCCCTGAACTCATACGATGCGACTGTTGCCAACTTGCATATGGAGCAAGTGATGCCTACTGCGCTGTGGTGGGCCTGTGTAGGATTGGCAGCATTCATTCTCGGTTATTTAATGCCCCTGGGGGGGAAAGTTTCCACGCTGCTCCCGAGTTTCCCTCAATACGATTCAGATAAAAAGATTCAATGGTTCTGCTGGGCTTCGATCATAATAGCACTTGTTCGATATGCATCGTTCCCATTAGGGATATCAGGGTTAACCTCATTTTTAGAAGGATTTGACCTGCTAGCTGTTTGCCTTATTGCGTTACTAGGCTTTAACGGCGATGGTCCGGGGCATGGAATTGGTTCACGTAAGTGGCATTTGCCCGTAGCTGTGGTTGTCGCCTCTATCCCCGGGTTGCTCTCAGGATTTCGGGGGCTCTTTATGGTTCCATATATCATGGCGGTGTTAGCTTTGTACTTCGCCAGTGGACGCTTCCCTTGGAAGAAAGTGGCGGTGTTTGGTCTTTTCGCATACTTAATCATCTTCCCGATACTTGGCTTATACAAGGTCGCAAGGCAGCAGCTAGGTTATGAAGTATTGGAAAGTGTGAGCTACACGGTTTCAGAATTGCAACTGGTTGATTTTTATGACTTCTCCGGGGAGCAAACAGACAAGCTTCGGGATCGTTACGCGGTTATGCCAGTTTTTACTACCATTGTGGCGTTAACAGGCGAGAAAGTTCCTTATCAAGATGGCAGCACTTACACACTCTTCCTATGGAACTTCATCCCACGCTTTCTGTGGAAAGATAAGCCCGTCCTGAACAGTTTTGCGAATACCTTGCCGCGGCAGTATGGAATTATTAACGAAAACGACGATAAGACCAGCGTGGGTTTGGGATTATTAGGAGAAACTTGGATGAATTTTGGCTATCCAGGCTTGATCCTAATCATGGTAGCCTTCGGAGTGATCTATAAGTGCCTATTTCATTGGATTCTCATCAGAACAAAATTTAATAGATTTGCATGTGCTGTTTACCTGCCAATCTTATGGCAGCTTTCGCTGCAGGAGAATGTTTTTGTGAATAATATGGGCGCAATATTTAAATTCCTTCTTTTAGTCTGGCTGTTGGGGCACCTACCATTATCAACCCAGATGCGCAAGCGTAACGTGTAGGCGGTACGTGCAGCTTCGAAATCAGGATCAGTGCTAGATATGCAAGAAGATGCCGTGGCGCGGCAACGTGATTACTATAAGCAAACGGCTGCGCGCTATAACGAGGCCCATGCCGGCGACGTCGAGCATGTCCTCGCACTTAATTTCTTGCTAGGCGTGATGGATCACTTCGGCTTTTCTTCCTTACTGGATGTGGGGGCGGGAACCGGGCGCACCCTGCTGCAGATAAGGCAGAAACGACCCGAGTTGGAAGTCACTGGCATCGAGCCGGTTGAATCTTTACGCCAAGTAGGATACGCGCAGGGGATGAGAGGCGAAGAACTACTGCCGGGCGACGCTACAGCACTGCCTTTCAAAGATGGTTCGTTCGACGTAGTCACAGAGTTCGCCGTCCTACATCACGTCAAGGATTCGCGCGCGGTTATTTCCGAAATGTTCAGAGTGGCGCGCAAGGGCATTTTTATTAGCGATAGCAATCTGTTCGGCCAAGGGCGTCCGGCACTAAAATTCGCGAAGCGGGTGCTCTCCTTTGCGGGTTTGTGGCCGCTAGCCCGTTTTATAAACACCCGTGGCAAGGGCTACAAGATAAGCGAGGGGGATGGACTATTCTATCCGTACTCAGCTTTCCAGGATTACATGTTTATACGTAAGCGTTGTTCCGCCGTCCACATCCTCAACACCAGTGGAGAAGGGGTAAATGCTTATGCGGGAGCCACAGCCATAGCATTATTGGGTATTAAAAAGTAATTGCCGATAGTTACGGCGGTCAATGCCTACTGTGTATCTTTCGGACGTCCATAGGTTAATGACCACAGTAACGGAACTAAGGATTCGCCTTTACACTGAATGTTGGTGCAACTGCAGGAAGCCACTTCGGCCCCCTCACAGCTCTCACGTGGTACCACGTTTCCTGACACGCGTAATATAAGGAAGGCTGACTTGTCGCCCACGCCCACCCACTCCGCATCGTCCTATCATTACGAACGATCCGGTCCGACCTTCACCCACCAATACCTAATGCCGCCTGTTCTGAGTGCCATCGAAGAGAACAAGGTTAAGAGGATATTTGAACTCGGCTGCGGTAACGCCTCGGTCGCGGCCTTTCTTTCAGAGAGAGGTTATGAGGTGATAGGTGTGGACCCCTCAGCCGAAGGCGTGGCGATAGCCCGCAAGCATCACCCAGACGTCTACGTCGAGCAGGGCTCCTCCGACGACGACCTCGCCGCTAGATTTGGTATATTTGATTGCGTGTTATCGCTTGAAGTAGTCGAGCACGTCTTCGACCCGTACAAATTCGCCTCGTGTGTCTCGGCACTACTCAAGCCAGGTGGAACCGCGGTCATCTCCACGCCTTATCACGGGTACCTAAAAAACCTTGCGCTCTCCGTTACGAACAAGTGGGACTCTCATCACACGGCGCTGTGGCCGTACGGCCACATTAAGTTCTGGTCGCGTCGCACGCTGGGACAACTATTCATTGGGTCGGGCTTTGTAGAGGTGGGGTTTCACCGCGTTGGGCGAGTGCCTCAACTGGCGAAGTCAATGGTCTGCGTCTACCGTAAGAATACGGTGGAAATAATGCCATACACATCACATGCGTAGGGTAGCTCAGTTTGAGCGCCCACTTCTTTTAATCGAAGGTAAAGGTCACGTTTGTCATACAAGTCGTACATGTTCAACGGCATTAAGTTGCCGATCAGAGTGTTTATGTCCAATGGCTAATGAGCATGATTGTCAGCGATGATCTGCCGCTGCAGTTCGGCTGGGCGTCGGGCATTAGACCTCTTGCGAAAGTCAGTTTGACTGAATGCGAAAACCAGCAATTTAGCGGTTGATATTTTCGGCCACCCCGACTTTCGCAAGAGGTCTATTATCCTCAGAGCACCTTATGTACGTAGCGCGCCTCTTTGTCGCGCGGCTGACTACCTTCCGCTCATCACAATCATCTGGCACGAGTCATGTCCACACTGGGCTAACGTCTTTTTAGCCTAGACTGGTCTGTTTTAAACTTGTGATGTTGGAACAAGATTCATCCCTGACTGGGAAGCAAGTCCTTCTGCTAATTCCAGAGGTGTTCGGGTTCGCGGGTGGCATCCAGATGTTCTGCCGCGCGTTGTGCCTGGCGGCGGGGCGCTGGGCGCAGCGTCAAGACGCGTTGGTAAGCGCCATCGTCTTGAATGACAAGGTCGAGCCGGAGCCCCGCTATGTGAACGGGGACTTCACCGCTTACGTGCGCGCGGGCGGGAGCAAGGCCGCTTTCGTCAAGTCTTATCTACAGGAGATCATCACGCGCCGTCCCGACCTCATCGTCGCCGGCCACGTCTCGCTGTCACCCCTCACGCTGTTCCCCGTGGCCCTCACCTCTAACGTCCGGAGCTGCGTGATTACTTACGGCGAAGAGGTCTGGCGCACGCCGTCCGCCCTCGAGCGCATGGCATTGGCGCGGGCCGAGTCGGTCCTGGCCATCAGCGACAACACGAAGGCGGAACTGCTGAAGCACAACGACCTACAGCCCGACAGGATCAAACTCTTCCCATGCTCCCTGGACCCCTTCTGGCGCGTCGAGCCCGGCGTCTTCGAGACAGTGGAATCGCTACAGCAGCCCAAACCGCCGATGCTCCTCACCGTCTGCCGTCTGGGAAAGACCGACAAGTATAAGGGCGTCGACAGCGTCATCAAGAGCATCCCGCGCGTGGTCGCGGAGTTCGGGCCGGTCGATTACCGCATCGTCGGTAAGGGCGACGACGTCCCACGCCTCCAATCGCTGGCCGCGGAGCTGGGCGTGACGCAATACGTCACCTTCACCGGGCCCCTCTCCGAAGAGGAGCTGCGCGAACACTACCGCCGCTGCACCCTCTTCGTCATGCCCAGCGAGAAAGAGGGCTTCGGCATCGTCTTCCTGGAAGCGATGGCCTACGGTAAGCCCGTCATCGGCGGCGCGCACGGCGGCACCCCTTCGGTCGTCAAGCACGAGGAGACGGGGCTCCTGGTCAAGCGCCTGGACATCGAACAGATCACGGGGGCGATTCTGCGCATGCTGCGTGATGAGGGGCTGCGCGACCGGTTCGGCCGGGCAGGGCACGAGCGCCTGCTGCGGGAGTTCACTTTCCAGAAGTTTGAAGAGAACCTCGATTTGGTCTTCCGGGAGGCTTTGGGCGGCTACGAGCCGCGCACGCGGAACAGCGGGCGGACGGCGACGCATAACGTCTCCGGCGTGTGACCGCGGGCGGAGGCTGAGCACAACCAATGTGTGGCATAGCAGGCATCGTCGGTGAACCCCTGAACGGCATTGACGCCCACGTCGAACGCATGAGCGGAGCCATCGCGCACCGCGGCCCCGACGACGCGGGCGTAAAGGTTTGGCCGGCGCGCGAAAACGTCCAGGCGGCGTTCGCCTTCCGCCGCCTGGCGATCATCGACACGAGCGCCGCCGGTCATCAGCCGATGTCCACGCCCGACGGGCGCTTCACCATCGTCTTCAACGGCGAAATCTACAACTACCGGACGCTGCGGGACGGCCTGCACGCCGACGGCATCGAGACGCGGACTGAGACGGATACTGAAGTCCTGCTGCTCCTCTTCCGCCAGCGCGGCGCGGCCTGCCTGGACTTCCTGCAGGGGATGTACGCCTTCGCGGTGAGGGACAACGAGACCGGCAAGGTCTTCATCGCGCGTGACCGACTCGGCATTAAGCCGCTCTACTACTACCAGCAGGGCGGCCGCCTCCTCTTCTCGTCCGAGCTGCGCAGCCTGCTCGCCTCGGGACAGATCCCGCGCGTGCTCGACCCCGTCTCGCTGTCGTCCTACCTGAGCTTCGGGGCCGTCCAAGAGCCGCGGACGATGATCCGGAACGTGCGCACGCTGCCGCCCGCGCACTACATGGAGGTCGACGCGTACGGGCAGATCGTCAACTCCGCCCGGTACTGGAGTCTGCCGTCCGACAAATTCAAGGGCAATCGGCGGGAGGCCCTGGAGGAGACGCACGCGCGCCTCGGCGAGGCGGTCAGGAGCCACCTGGTGGCGGACGTGCCGCTCGGCGCCTTCCTCTCCGGGGGCATCGATTCGAGCGCGGTCGTGGCGCTGATGGCGCGGTACTCCACCGCCCGCGTCCACGCCGTCAGCGTCACCTTCCAGGAGGCCGAGTTCAGCGAGAGCGCCTACGCCCGGCACGTCGCCGAGAAGTGGGCCATCACACACACCGAGGTGGTGCTCTCCGAGCACGAGCTGTTGGACTCCCTGCCCGCGGCCGTCGCCGACATCGACCAGCCGACGATAGACGGCATCAACACCTGGATCGTCTCACGCGCCACGCGGGAGGCGGGCCTCACGGTCGCCCTCTCGGGGCTCGGCGGCGACGAGCTGTTCGGCGGCTACCCGAGCTTCCGGCGCGTGCCGCGCAGCCTGAAATACGCCGCCCTTCTGAAGGCGATGGGCGCGAAGAACCGCGAGCGCGCAGCCCTATTGGTTGAGAAGGTGATCGGTGACTCGCTTCGTTCGCAGAAGGTGGCCGCCATCATCGCCAACGGCGAAAGCGCGCTCTCGTCTTACGCGGCGGTGCGCGGCCTCTTCTCCATGAAGTCGCGCAAGGCTCTGCTGGGCGAGGGGGGCAGGGGGGCGGTGGGGGCCGAGGTGGAAAATTACCTCCTCCCCGCAGAGGCACTCGAGCTGCTGCAAGCCGTGAAGACCAACGGCGACGTCATCAACAAGGTCTCGCAGTACGAGCTGAGCCTGTACATGGCGAACATGCTGCTGCGCGACACCGACGCGATGAGCATGGCCCACGCCCTTGAAGTACGCGTGCCGTTCCTCGACCACCGGCTCGTGGAGTGGGTTTACGCCCTGCCGGGGGTGTTGAAGATGGGGCGGCGCCCGAAGCCTCTGTTGACTGAAGCCCTGGGTGACGCGCTGCCGACGGAGGTCGTCCACCGCCGAAAGATGGGCTTCACGCTGCCTTTTGAAAAGTGGCTGCACACTGCTCTGAAGCCGTTCGTGCAGGAAGTCCTGAATAATACAGTCGCCGTGGAGCGAGCTGGCCTTAACCCTTCCGCCGTCCTGGAGGTGCTCGGGAAGTTCATGAGCGGCTCGCACGCCACCTCCTGGTCGCGCGTGTGGTCTCTCGTCATCCTGGTCGACTGGTGTACACGTCACGCCGTCGAACTTGATAGCAGCGTGACCTCTTTTTAACGTGATAGAGTAGCCACGGAGGCTCGCAAACCCGGTAACCTGCCGACTCGGAACCCCTCCACGGCGTTAGCTGCAACACCCGGCACCACGCAAGCGAAGACAGGAAATAGACGCGTGCATATTGCTGCCCTTTTAGGTTCGATCTCGCAGAACGTCGGGGGGCCCGCCTACAGTGTCCGGCGCTTGTGGCAGTCAGTCCTCCGTCCCGGTGTCAGCGTGACCGTCCACACCGTCAATAACATGGGGTTCGATGAGCAGGAAGGGGATTACAGCATCTGGGAGCCGGTCGAATGCCGCCTGTGGCCGACGCAGGGCATCAAGGTCCTGGGCTACTCGAAGACGATGCGGGACGGCCTTTTGAAAGAACTCGGCGGGAAGCGGGCACTTATCAGCCAGCACGGCCTTTGGATGTACCAGGGGCGCATGGTCAACCAGCTGCGCGAGGAACTGAAGCTGCCCGTCATCATTCACCCCCACGGGATGCTGGATCCCTGGGCCTTGAGCCGGTCCGCCTGGAAGAAGAAAGTCGTGGGCGCTTTGTGGGAGTACGAAAACCTGCGGCGCGCGACGTGTCTGCGCGTGACCGCGGAGAGCGAGTTAGAGTCGGTGCGCCGGTTCGGCTCGAAAGTGCCCGTGGCCGTCATCCCCAACGGGATCGACGTGAGCGATTACGAACGCCTGCCCTCGCGCGAAGAGGCCGCCGCGTTGCTGCCGCAGTTGGCAGGGCGGCGCGTGCTCCTCTTCCTCTCGCGCGTCCACCCGAAGAAGGGGTTGATGCGGCTCCTCCGGATATGGAAGCCCCTGCACACGGAACATCCCGAGTGGTTGCTGGCGGTCTGTGGGCCTGACGAGGTCGGGCACACCAGAGAGCTCGAAGCGGCGGTCGAAGAGCTGGCGTTGGGCGGCGCGGTCGTCTTCTGCGGCCCGCTCTTCGGGAAGGAGAAGCTGGCGGCGCTCTCCCTCGCAGACCTTTTCATCCTGCCCGCGTTCAGCGAGAACTTCGGGGTGGCGATTGCCGAGGCGCTGGCGGCACGCCTGCCGGTCATTACGACGAAAGGCGCCCCCTGGCAGGGGCTGGAAAAGAACGGCTGCGGCTGGTGGGCAGATAACGAAGAGCGTGCGATAGAAGACGCCTTACGAGAAGCCCTTCACCTGAGCGCAGGACAGTTGCGCGACATGGGCGAGCGCGGGCGCGAATGGATGAGGCGTGATTACGACTGGGATTTAATCGGCCGTCAAATGCTCTCGGTCACGGAGTGGGTGTTGGGCGGGGGGGCTGCGCCAACGTGCGTCAGCCTTAACTGAAGAATCCACAGATGCTGGAACAGATCACACCACTCGTCCTGACGTACAACGAAGCCCCAAACATCGGGCGCACGTTGGAACGCTTGAGTTGGGCGCGCGACATCGTGGTCGTAGATAGCTTCAGCAGTGACGAGACGCTGGAGATTGTCTCCCGCTTCCCGCAGGCGCGCGTGTTCCAGCGGAAGTTCGACAGCCACGAGGCGCAGTGGAACTTCGCCCTGAACGAGACGGGCGTCTCCACAGAGTGGGTGCTGGCCTTGGACGCCGATTACATGCTGACGCCCGCCTCCGTCGAGGAGTTGAGAAGTCTCAAACCTGGCGCGGACGTTAACGGCTACAGCGCAAAGTTCACCTACTGCATCGAGGGTCGGCCCCTGCGCGGCTCGGCCTACCCGCCGGTGACCGTCCTGTACCGGCGCGCGAAAGCCTTCTACCGCCAGGACGGGCACACGCAGCGGATTGTGGTGGACGGCTCCGTCGGGGAGCTAAGCGTCCCCATCATGCACGACGACCGGAAGCCGCTCGCACACTGGCTGCAAGCACAGGCGCGCTACATGCGGCTCGAGGCGGGCGAGTTGACGGGGGCCGAAGCCGGCAGCCTGGGCTGGTCTGACCGCCTCAGGCAGATGCGTTTCGTCGCGCCTTTTGTGATGCTGCTCTACTGCCTGTTCGTCAAGCGCGCGATTCTGGACGGGCGGGTGGGTCTCTTTTACGCGTTTCAGCGCACAGTCGCTGAGTTCATTCTGTCGCTCTTTTTAATCGAGCACGACCTGCGACGGGTAGTCTCCGAAAAGAGCGAGGAGACGGCCGGGAAGGTTTTGCCTGCTGATTTAGTCAAGGAAGCTGAAGAGCAAGGGTTGAGGAGGTAAGCTTTGTACGTACTCGGGATTAATGCATACCACGGGGACGCTTCGGCGGCCATTATCAAGGATGGGAAGTTGTTGGCGGCGGTGGAGGAGGAGCGGTTCAACCGTTGTAAGCACTGCGCGGGGTTCCCGGCGGAGGCGATTAAGTATTGCCTGGAGGTGGCGGGTATCTCTATTGAGGAGGTCGAGCACGTCGGCATTTCGCGCGACCCTTCGGCACATTTGCATAAGAAGATTTTGTATGCGGCGACGCGGGCGGCGAAGAGTCTGGGGGCGAGCGCGGGCGCGGGCGGGTCGGAGAAGGGCGGGCGCGGCATCTTCGGGGCCATCTCGGAGCGCATTGCGAATACGGCGAAGGTGCGCGACCTGAAGGAGGATTTGGCGAAGCACCTCGGCGTGCAGAAGAGTCAGTTGAAGGCGAAGTTCCATAACGTCGAGCACCACCGGGCGCACCTCGCCAGCTCCTTCTATGTGTCGCCTTTCGAAAAAGCTGCGCTGCTCTCCATTGACGGGTTCGGCGACTTCATCTCCACGATGTGGGGCGTGGGCGAGGGGAACTCGGTCGAGGTGTTGGGGCAGGTCGAATACCCGCACTCGACCGGCATTCTCTACACGGCCACGACGCAGTTCATAGGCTTCCCGCACTACGGCGACGAGGGGAAGGTGATGGGGCTCGCCCCCTACGGCACGCCGCGATACATGGAAGAGTTCCGCGACATGATCCGCACGGAGGAGGGCGGGCGCTTCCGCCTCAACCTCGACTACTTCCGACACCACACAGAGGGCGTCGAGATGAGCTGGGACGAGGGCTCGCCCGTCATCGGTCGCATCTTCTCCGACGAGTACGCGAAGCGCTTCGGCCCCGCGCGCGAGAAGAATGACCCGCTCACCGACCGCGAGCGCGACATCGCCGCCAGCCTCCAGCAGCGGCTCGAAGAGGTCGGCTTCCACATACTTAATCACCTGCATGAGAAGACAGGGCTCACAGACCTCGGCCTCTCAGGCGGCGTCGCCTTGAACTCCGTAATGAACGGGAAGATTCTGCTCCACACGCCGTTCAAGCGCGTCTTCGTACAGCCCGCCGCCGGCGACAACGGCACCGCCATCGGCGTCTGCTACCAGATCTACAACGGCACCCTCGACCGCCCGCGCAACTTCGTGATGGAGGGCGCCTACACCGGCCCCGAGTTCTCCGACGAGGAGATCCGCGCCGAGCTTGAGAAGAGCGGCCTCCAATACGAGAGCTACTCGGATAGGGAAGTCACGAGGCGCGCGGCGCAGGACATCGCCGACGGGGCCGTGTTGGGCTGGTTCCAGGGGCGGATGGAGTTCGGGCCGCGCGCCCTCGGCAACCGCTCCATCGTCGTCGACCCGCGCCGCGCCGACATGAAGGAGATCCTCAACGAGCGCATCAAGAAGCGCGAGCCGTTCCGCCCCTTCGCCCCCTCCATCCTCGAAGAGCGCGTCGCAGACTACTTCGAGCAGACACACCCCGCCCCCACCATGCTCATGGTCTACCAGGTCAGGGAGGAGAAGCGCGCGGAGATTCCGGCGGTCACGCACGTCGACGGGTCGGGTCGCCTGCAGACCGTCTCGCCGTCGGTTAACGGCCGCTATCACCAGCTCATCTCAGACTTCGGCGAGCTGACCGGCGTGCCCGTCGTCCTCAACACCTCCTTCAACGAGAACGAGCCCATCGTCTGCACCCCGCGCCACGCCATCGACTGCTTCCTCAAGACGCGCATGGACGTGCTCTACCTCGGCAACCACGCGGTGCGGCGCGCGGCGGTTTGAACTTCCGGCCGGTAGCATATATTTTGGTTCGGACAGACCACACGGCTTGACAGGTTCTACGCCCTGCTCTTCGCCTCCCTAGGAGTTTCTTTAGGATGACAAAACGCGCACTTATTACCGGCATCACGGGGCAGGACGGCTCTTTCCTGACCGAGCTGCTCTTAGAGAAAGGCTACGAGGTTTATGGCATCATCCGCCGCTCCTCGTCCTTCAACACAGACCGCATCGACCACCTCTATCAAGACCCGCACGAGCCGGGCACGCGCCTGCGGCTCGTCTACGGCGACCTGAACGATTCGAGTTCCCTGAATACGCTCATCCGGCAGATACAGCCCGACGAGATTTACAACCTCGGCGCGCAGTCGCACGTCCGCGTGAGCTTCGACGTGCCGGAGTATACGGGCGAGGTGACGGGGCTCGGGACGGTTCGCCTGCTCGAGGCCATCCGCGAGGCGGGCATCAGCCCGAAGTTCTATCAGGCCTCTTCGTCGGAGCTGTACGGGAAGGTGGTGGAGACGCCGCAGAAGGAGACGACGCCCTTCTACCCGCGCTCTCCTTACGCCTGCGCGAAGGCCTACGCCTACTGGATCACGGTCAACTACCGCGAGTCCTACCAGATGTTCGCCTGCAACGGCATCCTCTTCAACCACGAGTCGGAGCGCCGCGGCGAGACGTTCGTCTCGCGTAAGATCACACGCGCCGCCACCCGGATTAAGCTGGGTCTCCAGCAGAAGCTCTACATGGGTAACATCGACGCCCGCCGCGACTGGGGCCACGCGCGCGACTACGTCGAGGCGATGTGGCTGATGATGCAGGCCGAGCAGCCGGACGACTACGTCGTCGCGACGGGCGAGACGCACTCCGTCCGCGAGTTCCTCGAAGAGGCTTTCGGCTACCTCGGGCTCGACTGGGAGAAGTACGTCGAGATCGACCCGCGCTACTTCCGCCCGGCGGAGGTGGACCTCCTGCTCGGCGACCCGACGAAGGCGAAGACCATCCTCGGCTGGGAGCCGAAGGTCAGCTTCAAGGAGCTGGTCAAGGTGATGGTCGACAGCGACATGAAACTGGCCGAGCGCGAGCACCGCGCACACCAGCACGAGGGGTCGTTCGCGACCGCCGGCTGGGGAGTGAACTAACTGAAGGATGAAGGCGGAAGGATGAAGGCGGAAGGGATGCCTGTCAGCGATCCCTTCCGCCTTCATCCTTCATCTTTTACCGTGCGTCTCGTCATTCTCAACCAGTTCTTCTACCCCGACCACTCTGCGACGAGTCAGTTGATGACCGACCTCGCCGAGAGCCTCGTCGCGCGCGGGTTCGGGGTGACGGCCCTCGCCGGGCGCGGGCGCTACAACGGGGGCGGCGGGCTCGCGCCGCGCGAAGAGTACAGGGGGGTGAAGGTCGTGCGGGCGTGGGCGACGGGTTACGGCAAGGGCTCCGTGGCGGGGCGGCTGGCGGACTACTTCACCTTCTACCTCGGCGCCGCCTGGAAGCTTCTGACGCTCCCGCGCCACGACGTGGTGTTGGCGCTCACGACGCCGCCGCTCATAGGGCTGCTCGCGCTCCTCGTCTGCCGCCTGAGGGGGATGCGACTCGCGGCGCTCGTGCAGGACGTCTATCCGGACGTCGGCGTCGCGCTCGGAACCTTCAGGGAGGGGAGCCTCGTCACGCGCCTGCTCGACCGTCTGAACCGCACGGTGCTCTCGCGGGCAGACCGCATCATCGTCCTCGGCGATTGTATGCGTGAGAGGGTCTCGGCCAGGGCCGGAGACGGCGGGGAAGCCAAGATCGACGTCATCCACAACTGGGCCGACGGCGAGAAGATTCATCCACTGGCCGAGGGCGCGCCGAACGACTTCGCCGACGGACACGGCCTGCGCGGGCGCTTCGTCGTTCAGTTCTCGGGGAACTTCGGGAGGGTGAATGACTTCGACACCCCGCTCGAAGCCGCGCGCCTTTTGAAGGGGCGTGAGGACGTGCTCTTTCTCTTCATCGGCGACGGCGCGAAGGCGGCCGAGATGAGGGAGTTCGTGCGTCGTCACGAACTGTGTAACGTGCGGTTCCTGCCCTACCAGCCGCGCGAGGCCCTCCTCCACAGCCTCGCCGCGGGCGACGCGCACCTCGTCACGCTCGCGCCGGGGCTCGCAGGGCTGAGCGTCCCGAGCAAGACCTACGGGATACTCGCCGCCGGGCGCCCCCTGCTCTTCGTCGGCGACACGCGCAGCGACGTGGCGCGCCTCGTCGCAGAGCACCGCTGCGGCGAGGTCGTGCCGACCGGCGACGCCGAAGCCCTGGCGCGTGTCATCTCCGCGTGGGCCGACGACCCCTCGCGGGCGAGGCGGATGGGGCTTGAGGCGCGCGAACTCTTCCTGCGGCGGTTCGACCGGCCGCACGCCGTGGACGCTTACGCCGAGAGTCTGCTCAAATGCCTTCCTTCCGCGGCGGCCGTCGAAGGCCGCGGTCGGAGCGCGCCCGAAGTCGGGAGCTGAGTCGAAGGTTTCGAGTTAAGTTCTAACGGAGGCCCGACCCGTATGAACACGTATCTCACCCTGTTCCTGATTTCGCTCTTCGCATCGCTCTTCGCCACCCCGGTCGTGCGCCGCCTGGCCCAGCGGTTCGGCTGGCTCGACGTGCCGGCGGACGACCGCCGCGTGCACGCGCTCCCCACCCCCCGGCTCGGCGGGGTCGCGGTCTTCGGCTCGGTGATGCTGGCGCTGCTGCTGCTGCCGTTCGTGGACAACCTCGTCACGCAGCAGCTGGCCTTGCAGTGGCAGGGCGTCGTCGCCGTGCTCGCCTCCTCGACGCTCGTCTTCCTCTTCGGGGTCTTCGACGACCTGTCGGGCGCGTCCGCGAAGTGGAAGTTCGTCGCGCAGGGCGCGGCCGCCGTCCTGCTCTACGCGCTGGGCGGGCGCGTCGAGGCCGTGACCGTCCCCTTCGTCGGCTCGTTCGCGCTCCCGCCCGTCCTCTCCTTCGGCGTGACGCTCGTGTGGGTGGTAGGCATCAGCAACGCCTTCAACCTCATCGACGGGCTGGACGGGCTGGCCGCGGGCGCCTCGCTCTTCGCCGCGCTCGTGATGCTCGGCGTCTCCCTGGTCAACGGGCACACGCTCGTCACCGTCCTCTCCATCGCGCTCGTGGGCGCGCTCATCGGCTTCCTCCGCTACAACTTCAACCCCGCCTCCATCTTCCTCGGAGACTCGGGCTCGCTCTTCATCGGGTTCCTGCTCGCCGCGCTCTCGGTCACGGGGACGCAGAAAGCTTCGACGGTGGTCGCGGTGGCGATCCCCATCATGGCCTTCGCGCTGCCCGTCATCGACACGGGCTTCGCCATGACGCGGCGCTTCATCTCGGGCAAGCCCCTCTTCGAGGGCGACCGCGAGCACATCCACCATAAACTCCTGGAGCGCGGCTGGTCGCAGCGCCGCGTCGCCTTCGTGCTCTACGGCGTCTGCGCCTTCTTCGGCCTCCTCGCGCTGCTGTTCACGAGCGACGGCGGGCAGGGGAAGCTGACCGGCCTCATCCTCCTCATCACCGGCGCGGCCATCGTGCTGACGGCCGGCCGCCTGCGCTACCACGAGGTCGACGAGGTGCGTGCGGGACTCAGGCGGAACTTCGGGGAGAGGAAGATTCGGACCGCCAACCACGTCCGCGTCCGCCGCGCGAGCCACTCGCTCTCGAAGGCCAACACGCTCGGCGAGGTGTTCACGGCCGTGCGCGACGTGCTGGAACTCGGCGAGTTCGTCTACGCGACGGTGCAGCTCGGGCGGGGCGGCGACCTTGCGACGGGCGAGAAGGTCCTGGCGCTCGAAGAGGGCGACCGGCGCGTGCGCGGGGCGGAGGTGCGCGGCGGCCTCATCTGCTGGGAGTGGGAGCGCGGCGACGTCGAAGCCGCGGAGGTGCAGAGCTCACACTTCTTCTGGACGCTCCGGCTCCCTCTCTCCACAGACACGGCCGGCTGGGGCTACATCCACCTCTACCGCGAGTTCGGCGGCGACGGCCTCCTCATGGACGTCAACTACCTCAGCAACCTCTTCCAGAAGGAGCTGGCCCTCGCCGCCGAGAGGGTATTCAAGAGGGTGACGACCGAAGACGCCAACGATAGCTCCCTCGTAGTTAACTTAGGCCGCTGAGTGGGCCTGCCCCCGGCGCGCGCGGTCGGCCCGAGGCTGCTAGGCCGTCCGCCGCGCCTCTGACACGAATGTGCCCCCGGGAGAAGACTTCCCGGGGGCACGGGTTTTTTTCGGCTTCAGTTGTTCCTGGTCATCGACCGACCCGGCAGGCAAGGGCACTTGGAGGGCAGGGCGGTAACGTTTCGCCCTCCTCAGACATTTCCGGTAGCGCCTCACCCGGGGGAAGGGCGGCTCCCTTCGCCGCCCCCTCTTAACTGCCCCCAATCCTTCAGGCCGACAGCACCTCGCGCATCGCCGCGGCGAGGTCGAGCAGGGCGGTACGGCCGTCTCCGACGAAGGTCGAGCCGTGCATCAGCGCGAGCGTCTTCGGCCGGAGTTCGGCCAGGCGTCGGAGCGTCGCGTCGGTCTGCGGCGTGTAGGGGTAGGCGCCCGCCATCGGCCCCTCGAGGTCTGCGACTAACCCCTGGCGGAACGGCCCGACGACGTCCGACTCGGTCGAGGGCGCTACGTCGCCGCCGTGCGTGAAGAGGTCGGAGCAGAGGAGCGTCCCCTCTGTCTCCTCGAACAGGAGACTCGCCTCCCAGCAGTGCGGCACGTGCGGCGTCTGCAGGAAGCGGAAGAGGCGCCGGCCCGTGGAGAGCGTCTCGCCGTCGGCCAGCACCCGCGCCGGCCGCAGGGCGAAGTCGTTGACGCTCACGAGCGCGCCGACGAAGCCGCACACCGGCTCGGCCCTCGGGGCGACCTCGAGCCAGTCGTTGAGCGCGCCGCACTCGTCCGACTCGAAGTGACTGAAACCGACCCAGCGGAGCCGCCGCGGGTCGATGACGCGGGAGACCTCTTCCAGCACGCGGGGAAAGAGCCCGCGCATCCCGGTGTGGTAGAGCAGCGGCTCGTCGTCTTTGACGAGGAACTGGTTGAACTGCAGGTTGATCTCCGGCACGTAGGTCGAGATGCGGTAGGTGTCGGGCGCGACTTCGTCGACCGCCATAGTTGATGCCCCCTTCTGCGGCGCCCCCGTGGCGCTAAATCTTTCGGCCCCGCGCCGTGCGGCCGGGGCCTCGTCCGACGGTTAACGCGTAAAGGGGGCGGCAAAACGGCTCAGCGTCGGCCGCTTCGCCCGGCCCTCTATGGTTACCGGGCCGCGCGGCAATTAACGCCATTCGCACACGGGTGTGACCGGCGCGGGCGCCGGGTCATGCGTCTTGCGCGAGCTCTTTTAACGTGAACTCGATGGTGCGTTCTGTCACTAAGGGCGGGCGCAGGTCTTCCCTGCGACTGACCTCGTAGAGGCGGCCGTCGAAAGACACCCGCCCGCCTTCGCGGATGCGGTCGGACGTGTCGTTGAAGGGCATCTCGAAGGTCAGCCCGGCGACGCTGGCGCGCGTGTTGCGGACGTCGTCCCGGTGTAGGGACACGGTGCGCCTCAAGTCTGTCATATCACTTCCCCCTTGTTTTTTCTGCACCTTACCCCGGCGCTGCCCCGGAAGGCAATTCCCGGCGTCCGCGGGGCAGGGAGTCGGCCGGTGGTATGATGACCTCATCGCAGTCCACCAACCACACTGGCATCACCCTTCCGGGAATGCTGAAAGGAGGCCCGGTGAAGGGGAACTTGAAAGCCGCGCACACGCCCTACCTCCCTGCGAAGCGCTTCGAGTCACTTTATGCAGGGGCGAAGTACGTCCCGCCGCCCTCGGCCGACGAAGACTTGTCGGGTAAGCCCGTCCTGCGGCGCGCGGTCGAGCCCGCGGACTGGGCGGCGCTCGAAGGCGTCGCGCCGGAGCCGCCGGAGTCGAGGCGCGGGCGCGGCGCAGACCGGGACTCGGTCGTGCGTGACCAGCTCCGCACGCTGGCCGCGGTGGACGAGGGCGTCGGCTAACTAATGAATGCGTTGAGGCGGCGGGGGCTGCTCGACAACACCGTCTTCGTCTTTACGAGCGACAACGGGTACCTGCTCGGCGAGCACGGCCAGTTCGACAACAAGCGCTTCGCGCACGAGGAGTCGCTCCGTGTGCCCTTCATCCTACGCTACCCGAGGCTCGTCAGGCCGGGGACGAAGGTGGACGCCCTCGCGCTGAACATCGACGTGGCGCCCACACTCCTGGAACTGGCCGGCGCCGAGCCCCTGGAGAAGGTGCAGGGGCGCTCGCTGCTGCCTCTGCTTGAGGGCCGGGCGGCGGGCTGGCGCGAGTCGTTCCTCGCCGAGTATTTCCTGGAGAAGGTGGCGCCGCGTGCGCCCACCTGGCAGGCCGTCCGCACCGCGCGCTGGAAGTACATACACTACCCAGACCTCGAAGGGATGGACGAGCTTTACGACCTCGCGGCCGACCCCGGCGAGGTGCGCAACCTGATTAACGACCCGGCCTCGCGGCCCGCGCTCGAAGCGATGAAGGCGGAACTCGAAAGGCTGCGGCAGTCCACCCGCTGAGGCGTCCGGACGAGGCAGAGTGACGTCTCCTGTTGACATCCTACAAGAGAGGGGTGTACAACCTCTCTTGTAGGATGTCTACAGGAGGCGCATGGACAAGAAGACAGACCTGTTGCAGGGGACGCTCGACCTGCTCGTACTCAAGACGCTCCAGACGGGGCCGGCGCACGGGTGGGACATCGCGCAGCGCATCCGGCAGGTGTCGCAAGAGGTGCTCTCGGTCAACCAGGGGTCGCTCTACCCGGCGCTCCATCGTTTGGAGGGGCAGGGGTGGATCGCGGCCGAGTGGGGGGCCTCCGACAACAACCGGCGGGCGAAGTTCTATAAGTTAACGGCCGTCGGACGCCGGCAGCTCGCCGCCGAGACCGAGAGTTGGGAGCGCTTCACGCGGGCGGTGGCGCTCATCCTGCAAAGCTCCTGAGCCGGGGCCGCCGAAGGAAATCCCATGATGAAAGCGTTGACGAGGCGGCTGCGCGCACTGCTCCGGCGCGGGGAGATGGAGAATGAACTCGACGAGGAGTTGCGCTTCCACATCGAGAAGGAGACCGAGCAGAACGTCCGCCGCGGGATGACGCCCGCGGAGGCGCGGCGCGCGGCGCTCGTGGAGTTCGGCGGCGTGGAATCGATCAAGGAGGAGTGCCGCGACGTGCGCGGGGTGCGACTGCTCGACGACCTGCTGCAAGACCTGCGCTACGCCCTGCGCGTCCTGACGAAGAGTCCCGCCTTCACGCTCGTCGCCGTCCTCTCGCTGGCCCTCGGCGTCGGCGTCAACGCCTCGGTCTTCGGCTTCGTCAACGCCGTGCTGCTCAAGCCGCTCCCTTTGCCCCGCCACGAAGAGCTGGTTCGCATACAGGACGACAACCTCCCAGCCTACTCCGACTACCTCGCTTTCAGCGAGCGCGCCCGAGGTTTTCGGGGCTTGGCCGCCTACGACTTCGACAGCTACCCTCTGAGGGCGGGCGGCCCGCCGGCGCGCGCCGCCGTCACGCTCGTCAGTGCCAACTACTTCGACGTTTTGGAGGTGCGCCCCGCGCTCGGGCGCGGCTTCGCGGCCGAAGAGGGCACGCAGCCCGGCGCGGCCTCGGTCGCCGTCATCAGCCACGGCCTGTGGCGGGACAGGTTCGGCGCAGACCCCTCGGTCGTCGGCAAGACTTTCACCTTACGCCGCGTGCCCTTCACCGTCATCGGCGTCGCCCCGCCGGAGTTCACAGGCGTCTCGCTCGGCCAGCGCCAAGACCTCTGGGTTCCGTTCGCGGCCGAAGGATTGCTCCGGCCCGAGGAGAACCGTCTCAAGCACCCGGACAGCTACCAGGCGCATGTCATCGGCAGGCTCGCGCCCGGGGTCACACTCGCCGAGGTGCAGGCCGCGGTCGAGGTCGTCGCCGCGCAGCAGGATCAGGTGCAGAAGGTTCGCCTCTTCACAGACAACCCCGGCGAGCAGCCCGCCACGCCGCGCACGGTCACGCGCGCGACGGCCGTCGAGATGGGGCCGCGCGACCGGCAGATGTCCTGGTTCGGCGTCGCCGGCGTGTTGATAGTCGTGGGGCTTGTGCTGCTGGCCGCGTGCGCCAACGTAGCGAACCTCCTGCTCGGGCGCGCGGCCGCGCGCCGGCGCGAGATCGCCGTCCGCCTCGCCTTGGGTGCGAGCCGGGGGCGCATCGTGCGGCAGTTGCTGACCGAGAGCCTTCTGCTTTCGCTCGCGGGGGCGGCCGGGGGGCTGCTCCTGTCGCGCTGGGCGGGCGACCTTCTGCTGTCGCTGATGAAACAGAACTCGCCGGCCGAAGCCTCTTCCGTGACGCTCGACCTCAGCCTCGACTGGCGGATGCTTCTCTACGCGACGCTGCTGGCGGTCTTGACGGGGGTGGCCTTCGGACTCGTCCCCGCGTTGCAAGCTTCCAGGCCCGACGTCGTCACAGACCTCAAGGCGGAGACGGCGGCCGCCGCGGGGGGCGCGCGCCGCCGAAGGCTCACCTTCCGCAACGCTTTGGTGGTGACGCAGGTCGCCATCTCGGCGCTGCTGCTGGTGCCGGCCGGACTGCTGCTTAGGAGCGTCCGCCTGGCCGAGACTTCCGGCTACGGCTTCCCCGTGGCCGAACGCTACGTGGCGGCCGTCGACCTGGAAGCCCTCGGTTACGACGATAAACGGCGGAGGCTCGTCGGCGAGCAGTTGCTCGACAAGGTGCGCGAGACGCCGGGCGTGCGCTCCGCCACGATGGCGCATATCGTGCCGCTCGTCGGTGGCACGATGGTCGTCACGCTGGAGGTCGAAGGCGAGGCGCCGGGGCAGCAGGCCGAAGACGTGTTCGAGGAGAACGGCTCGTCCTTCTACGCGCTCGACCAGCCCGGCTCGCTCTACATGAACACGGTGGACACGCGCTACTTCGAGACGATGGGACTCCCGCTCGTGGCGGGCCGAGACTTCGACGAACGCGACGACGCCTCGGCCCCGGACGTGGTCGTCGTCAACGAGACACTGGCCCGCAGACTTGCCAAGGGCGGGCAGGCGCTCGGCCGACGGTTGGTTGAGCGCGACCCGACGAATTGGAAGCCGAAGCCTTTGGAGGTCGTCGGCGTCGTTAAAGACTCCAAGTACATCTGGCCCTCGGAGCGGCCGCGCTACTTCGCGTACCGGCCACGGAGGCAGTACACGCAGAGCGGGTTCGGGCCGGCCCACCTCATCGTGCATGCCGCGGGCGACCAGGCGACCGTCTCGAAGCTGGTGCGGTCTGTTGCGAGCACGGTCGACCCAGACCTCTCCGTCGAAGGCGTGACCCGGCTCGACGAGTTGATCGAGCATCGCGTGGGCGAGACGAAGCTCGTCATCTGGGTCTCGGCCGCCGTGGGCGCTTTGGCGCTGCTGCTCGCGGCCGTCGGACTCTACGGGGTGATGGCCTACTCGGTCGCGGGGCGCACGAAGGAGATCGGCGTCCGCATGGCGCTCGGGGCGGGCCGAGGCCGCGTGCGGCGGATGATCCTCGCCGACGGCCTCGTGCTCGCGGCCGCGGGGACGCTCGTCGGGCTGCTCGTCTCGGCGGCCTGCATGAGGCTCATGCGGAGCATGCTCTACGGCGTCTCCGACACGGACCCGCTCACCTACGCCGCGGTCGCGCTCTTCCTCACGGGCGTAGCGCTCCTCGCGTGCTACGTCCCGGCACGGCGCGCGACGAAGGTCGACCCGATGGTCGCGCTGAGGTACGAATGAGGCGTCGGTCAGAGAAGATCGGGGCGGGCATCATCCCTCTGACATCTCTGCTCGGGCGGGCGGGCGCGGAGAAGTTTACTCACGCGTACTCCGCAAGTTCCGCCCAGCGTTCGAGGTCGCGGGCCGACTGCTCCGCCAGCCGCTCGCGCTCTTCGTAGAGCCTGTGGACGAGGTGGGCGTCGCTCGCGTTGGCGGACAGCTCCAGCTCTATCTCGGCGCCGCGCAACTCGGCGGCCTCAATGCGGGCCTCCGTCTCCTCCAACTCTTTCCGCTCTTTGAAGGAGAGCTTGCGTTTGGCGGGCGGCGGCGCGTCGCTCTCTCGCCCCGCCGGCCGGGCCGCGCCCGAGGGCTTTGAAGAAGGGGCGGCCGTATTCTCTTCCTCACGGTACGCTTCGAGGAAGGCGGAATAGTTGCCGGGGTACTCGCGCAAACGACCCCCGCCCTCGAAGCGGATGACGTGCTCCACCGTGCGGTCGAGGAAGTAGCGGTCGTGGCTGACGACGACCAGGTTGCCGGGAAAGCCGTCCAGGTAGTCTTCCAGCGTGATGAGGGTCTGGATGTCGAGGTCGTTCGTCGGCTCGTCCAGCAGCAGCACGTTCGGCGCGCCCATCAGCACGCGCAGCAGGTAGAGCCGCCTCCGCTCTCCGCCCGAGAGCTTCGCTATCGGCGCGTACTGTATTGCGCCGTTGAAGAGGAACCTTTCGAGCATCTGCCCCGCGGTGACGAACGACCCGTCCGCGGTCTCGACCCGTTCGGCGACCGCGCGGACGTAATCGATGACCCGCTCGCTTTCGTCGAGCGCGCGGCTCTCCTGGTCGTAGTACCCGATGCGGACGGTCTGCCCCACTTCGAGCGCGCCCGCGTCCGGCGCGACCCGGCCCGCGATGATTTCTAAGAGCGTCGTCTTGCCCGCGCCGTTCGGCCCGATGACGCCGATGCGCTCGCCCGGCTTCAGGGTGCGGCTGAAGCCGCCGAGCAACACCCTGCCGTCGTACGACTTCGTCAGGCCCCGCAGCTCCAAGACCTTCTTCCCCAGCCGGGCCGAGCCGACCGACAGGTCGAGCGCGGCCGCAGCCTTCTCTTTGGGCTGTGCGATGAGACTCTCGGCGCGCTCCACGCGGGCCTTCGACTTCCGCGTGCGGGCCTTCGCGCCGCGCCGCAGCCACGCCAGCTCGCGGCGAATCAGCATCTCGCGCTTGTGCCCCGAGGCTTCGCGTGCGCCCTCCTGCTCCTCCTTCTTCTCAAGGTAGTAGGCGTAGTTCCCGTCGAAGGTCTGCACCGAGCCCCTCTCGACTTCGAGGATGCGCGTCGTCACGCGGTCGAGGAAGTAGCGGTCGTGCGTGACCAGCAGGAGCGCGCCGCCGTAACCTTTAAGGTAGTCTTCGAGCCAGGTGATGGTCTCCGCGTCGAGGTGGTTGGTCGGCTCGTCGAGGATGAGGAGGCCGGGGCGTTCGATGAGTGCGTGCGCGAGCGCGACGCGCTTCCGTTGCCCGCCGGAGAGCGTCCCCATCCGCGCGTTCGTGTCCTGGATTCCTAAGCGGCCGAGCACCGTCCGCGCGTTCGTCTCCAATTCCCACGCGCCGCTCGCCTCCAGACGCCGCCCCAGTTCCGCGACGCGGTCTAACGCGCGCTGCCCGTCGCCGCCTTCGGCGGCGAGCGCGGCGCAGGCGCGCTCGTAGTCCAGCAGCAGCCGCATCCTTCCGTCGCTCGCGGCGAACACGGCCTCCAGCACGGTCGCCTCCGGGTCGTACGGCGGGTTCTGCGGCAGGTATCCGACGGTGACGCCCTCGGCGAATATGATGCGCCCGGCGTCCGGCCTCTCCTCGCCGGCGATGAGGCGTAGGAAGGTGGTCTTGCCGGAGCCGTTCACCCCGACCACGCCGACGCGGTCCTGACTGTCGAGGCCGAGGCTGACGTTCTCCAGAATCGGCCGCAGGCCGTAGTCCTTACTGACCGCTTCGACGGATAGGATGTGCATTAACTACGCTTTCGCCCCTCACTGCGCCCTCGTCCCCTGAGACGTGATCTTATTGATGGCTTCCGCCGCGGCGAGCCTCACGACCGTCGCCTGATCCTTTTGCAGTTCATCCAGCGCGGGCAGCGCCGCCCCCGCGTCGCCGCCCAGCTTGCCTAAAGCCGTGGCGGCGGCGGCGCGAACCAGAGGCTCTTCGTCCTTCAACAGACCGACCAGAGCGGGCACGGCCGTCCGGGCCTCGCCCCCGATGTTGCCCAGGCCTTTCGCGGCGCTGAGGCGCACGAACCTGTCTCTGTCCTTGAGCGCCTCGGTCAACGCCGGCACCGCCGCTTTCGCCTCAAGGCCCATCTCGGCCAGAGCGTCGGCGGCGTACCTGCGGACGTGCTCGCTGGCGTCGCCCAGCGCCCCCGTCCACAAAGGCACGGCCTCCCCCGGCCCCAGTCCGATGCGCCGGAGCGCCTGCGCCGCGTTCATCCTGACGACGAACTCCGGGTCTTTCAAAGACTCCTTCAGGGCGGGCACGGCCTCCTTAGCCTCCGGCCCGATGCCGCCCAGGGCCTCCGCCGCGGCTTTGCGCGCGGACGGACTACCGTCCTTCAACAGAAGAATCAACGCGGGGGCCGCCCCCTTCGCGTCGACGCCGAACCGCCCGAGCGCCTCGGCCGCATCCCGGCGGACGCCTTCGTTCTGATCTTTCAACAACTCGGTCAACGACGGAACGGAAACTTTCGCCCCGCCCCCGATTCTACCCAGCGCGCGCGCCGCGGCGGCCCGCGCCCAGGGGCTTTGGTCTTTCAGCATCCCTGTCAGTGCCGGGACGGCCGGCCCCGCCTCCGCGCCGACCTGCCCTAAGGCGAAGGCCGCGTTGCTGCGCACCGAGCTGTTGCCGTCGCCCAGGGCTGCGGTAAGGGCGGGCACGGCCGGCGCAGCCTCCCGCCCCATCCGGCCGAGCGCCTCGGCCGCGATCTTACGTAAATCGTCGTCCGGGTCTTTGAGCGCCGCCGCCAGGGCAGGGATAGCGGCCGCGGCCTTCGCCCCTTGCCCCTTTATCTCCTCGGCGGCGGCGAGGCGCTCCCGCCTGTCACCCGCTTGCAGGCGTCGGACGAGGGCCTGCGTCTGCGCGTCACTACCCCCTTGAGCCGATGCGGCGCTGGCGAGACAGAAGAGGAGGGGAAGAGCGGCAAGTCTGACCTTCACCATTTTAGCGTCCTTTGCGTGTGCTCGAGTTTATGGTCTGAAGAATATCACTACCGAGCTATAATCCGCTCTCCATCCCACTGGGCGGCGAGGGGAAACTGAATAATGTTTCATTCGAGTCGAGATGAAGTGAGCTTTCAACAGGGAGACACGGAGGCGCAGGGACGCGTCTCCGTGCACATGGCTCGACAAGCCGTGTCTCTGTGTCTCTGTGTCTCTGTGTTGACTCTCACGGTCGTGCGGGTCGCAGTCGGGGCTTCGTCAACATCTTGCTCCTACTCCTCCCTGTGGGGCGAGGCGGGTGAGAGGTGGGAGCCGGCCGGCCGGCTGCCGGACTTCTCCTACGCAGGCTACCACGCGGGCGAGGCGGAGCTGCCGAGTCCTCCGGCGAGGTGGGACTTGAAGCGAGACTTCGGCGCTAAAGGCGACGGCCGCACCGACGACTCGGAGGCGCTGTCGAAGGCGGTCGCGTCAATCAAGGGCGGAGTTCTTTACATCCCGAAGGGGACGTACGTCATTGCGAAGCGCATCGACATCGACAGGGGGAACCTCGTCCTGCGCGGGGCGGGCGCGGGCGAGACGATTCTCTACTTCCCGAACTCGCTGACCGACCTCTTCGGCAACACCTACAACGAGGCGAAGCAGTCACAGTGGTCGTTCCGCCCCGGATTCATCAACGTGAAGGGGACTGACCCGATCACCCCCGAGACGCGTCTCGCTTCGGTCACGGCCCCCGCCAGGCGCGGCGATAGAGTCCTGAAGCTCTCGGCCCCCGTCTCCGTCAAAAAGGGAGAGTGGATACGCCTGGCCGAGAGCGACCCGCCGAAGGGGAGCGCCCTCGCGGGGTCGCTCATCCGGCACCTGTACGGGGAACTCATGCCGCCCGGCCCCGACCTCGTCGGGACGCCGAACGTGGTGCGTTTCTTATCGCGTGTGAAGTCAGTCGCGGGCACTCAACTCGAACTCGAAAGACCTCTCCCCTACGACGTGCGCTTGGAGTGGACTCCCGAAGTTCACAGGTTCGTCCCAGCGGTACAGGAGTTCGGCGTCGAACACCTCTCCCTGCATTTTCCGTGGACGCCCTACCCCGGCCATTTCAAGGAGAAGGGTTACAACGGCCTCTTCCTCGAAGGCGTCTCGCAGTGCTGGGTCAGAGACGTGGAGATACAGAACAGCGACTTCGGGATTGATTTGAACTCCACGAACTTCTGCACCGTGAGCGGGGTGACGCTGACGACGAGCGCCGACAGGGGAGAGTCGCGCGAGGCCCGCGGGGCGAGCGGCCACCACGGCATCGACGTCAGCCACGGGACGGAGAACCTCGTCACCGGCTTCGACGTGCGCACCAGGTTCGTGCACGACATCAGCGTCGAGTGGTACGCGCTGCACACCGTCTACTCGAAGGGGCGGGGCCTAGACCTCAACATGGATCACCACCGGGAGGCGAACTACGCAAGCCTCTTCAGCCAGCTCGACTGTGGCGCGGGCACGCGCCCCTTCGACAGCGGCGGGTCGAACGACCGCGGCGCGCACGCCGGGGCCTACAACACCTACTGGAACATCCGCGCGGCCGGGGCGCTCAAACTTCCGCCGCCCGACTTCGGGCCGCTCTTGAACTTCGTCGGCGTCGGCGGCATCGGCACAGTCCCCGATTCACCCGCACGCTGGATGGTCGAGCAGTTCGCCCCCGTAGATCTGTGCCCTGCGGAACTGCAAGAGTCTATGAGGGAGCGCCGACTGCGCGGTTCGAGACGCGGGCCGACGTGAACGTGCCGCTCGCGCGAAATCATCTTCTCCCCGTAATCTGTCGGCCGCTTCTTGAAGGGTCGCGGCTCGACTTCCAAGCCGTGTCGTCGCCGGTCACGCCGAAGAGATTCAGACCGCCCACGAGCGCAGCAGCGCCTCGACCTCCTCGCGCCCCAAGCCCCCGGCCGCCAAACCCATGTACATGTCGTAGAGCTGTTCGTCCGTCGCGTCCAGCTCGACGCCGTTCGCGCCGAGAAACGTCTCCGTGACGACCGCCGCCACGCGCTTATTCCCGTCCAGAAAGGCGTGCGCTTGGGTAAGGTGGTAGGCGTAAGCCGCGGCGCAACCGATGACGTCCGCAGCGGCGTAGTGGTGTCGGTTCTCGGCGGCGAAGAGGGCGGACTCCAGGGCACCTTCGTCGCGCAACCCCTGGGCACCGCCGAACAGCTCGACGCCCCGCGCGTGGAGCGCGACGACCTCGTCTTTGGTCAGGAAGATCAAGGCGCTGGCGTGGTTCAACCGCGGCGCGTCCGGGACGCAGGCTCTTCGCCTCCCGCCCCCTCGGCCAGTTTCTTGAGCAGCCCGCGGCGGCGCTCGAAGACGCGGTCGGCCGCAGCCTTCACGCGTTCAGCCCTCTCGGCCTCGCGGGCCGAACGGACGACGAGCGTCTTGTCGGTCACGGAGAGTTCCACCTCCGAGCCGATCTCCAGGTCGAGCAACTGAAGCAGGTCGCGCGAGAGCACGATTGCCGCGGAGTTCCCGACCGCCGTTACTTTCTTTCTTAATGCCATAGCAGTAACCCCCCCCTTCGGCAGTACGAGGTTATAACCTCGTACTGCGAGCGTAAGTCGGATGCTTATTGAGGTCAAGGGGAGTTTCGGAAAAATCACGGGCACCTCCGGTTACAGTTCCGGAGGTCGAAGCGGTGGGGCGGAAAGACCTTCCCCCCGGACGCACTTGTGCTATCATCCGCCGCAACGTGAACCCTTCTCTTAGCAGTTTTGTGGAGGGTGGAGGGCTTGCCGGGGCTTCAACTCCGGTAAGCCCTTTTGATTTAGGGCGACATCACGTTTCGCGCGTTCTGCTCCGGCCGGCGGCGATGTGCGCCCCCGCAGGGTTGTGGCATCGGAAAGCCTGCCTGTATAATCACCCGCCTTTTTCACTTATCTTAGGTAGATGACAGCCTTGACTAGAAAATCCTGGGTGCCGCTGCTGGCGCTCTCCGCCTTCACCGCCGCGCTCATCGTCGCCGGCCGGCTCGCCGGTTTCGACGCCGACTGGATGAGCGCCGAACTGCAACGCGCGGGCGTCTGGGCGCCGGCGCTCTTCGTCATCGGCTACGCGCTGGCGACTTCGCTCCTGCTGCCCGCGACCCCTTTGAACCTGCTCGCGGGCGCGGCGTTCGGCCCCGTGGTCGGAACACTCCTGACCGGCGCGGGCGCGCTCGCCGGCGCGGTCGCAGACTTCGCCCTCGCCCGCTCCATCGGGCGGCGCGGCGCGGCCGACAAGTTGACGCAGAAGTGGCCGACGATAGGGAATGAGCTAAGGAAGGGCGGCGCGTGGTACGTCTTCGCGATGAGGCTGCTGCCCGTCATCCCGTACGGGGTCGTGAGCTACGCGGCCGGCGTCTCGCCGATTCGTTTCCGGGACTACTTCTGGTCGTCTTTGCCGGGCACTGTGCTCGGCATCCTGCCCTTCGTCCTCATCGGCAGCTCCGGCGTGAGGGTGCTCCAGCGCGGGAGCGTCCTGCCTCTGGTCGCGTCGCTCGGCGCGGCCGGCACCCTGGTGCTGGCGGCGCGGCTCTACCGGCGCTGGCGCGTCTCTTCCGCGGAGCCGGTCGAAGAGAGCTGTTAGCGGTATACCCCGACGGAACCTCTCAAATCCTCTCACCCCCTCTTGCTGCCGGCCGCACGCCGCGCGAGGAAGGTTCGCCCCTCCTCCGGGGTGACGACGCCCGTGCGGACGAGTTCGTTGATGGAGGTGTCGAAGGTGAGCATCCCCTGGGCGCGGCCGGTCTGCATGGCGGAGGGAATCTGGTAGGCCTTGCCCTCGCGGATGAGGTTGGCGACCGCGGGGACGTTGACGAGGACTTCGGCCGCGGCGACGCGCCCCTTGCCGTCGGCGCGCGGGAGCAGGGCCTGCGCGATCACGCCGCGCATGCTCTCCGAGAGCATCGTGCGGATCTGCGCCTGCTGCCCGTCCGGGAAGACGTCGATGATGCGGTCGACGGCCTTGATGGCGCTGTTCGTGTGGAGGGTGGCGAAGACGAGGTGGCCGGTCTCGGCCGCCGTGATGGCGAGCGAGATCGTTTCGAGGTCGCGCATCTCGCCGACGAGGATGATGTCCGGGTCTTCGCGCAAGGCGGCGCGCAGGGCGTTGCTGAAAGAGTGCGTGTGGCTCGACACCTCGCGCTGGTTAATCAGGCACTGCCGGTTCTGGTGGACGAACTCAATCGGGTCTTCGATGGTGATGACGTGCGCGCGGCGCGTCTCGTTGATGTTATGGATGATCGAGGCGAGCGTCGTCGACTTGCCCGACCCGGTGGGGCCGGTGACGAGGATGAGACCTTCGGAGACGTCGACGAGGTCGACGATCTGCTCGGGCAGCCCCAGCTCCTCCATCGTCGGCACCTCGTCGGGGATGAGGCGGAAGACCGCCGCCAGCCCCGCGCGCTGCATGAATACGTTGACGCGGAAGCGGCCGACGTCGCGGACGGGGTAGCTGAAGTCGAGCTCCCAATTCTCCTCGAAGCTCTCCCGCTGCCGGTCGGTCAGGATGCCGTAGACGAGCGCCTGGCAGACCTCGGGCGAGACGCTCTTGTAGTTGAGCCGCACCATGTCGCCGGCGAGGCGGAGGTACGGGGCCGAGCCGCTCACGAGGTGGAGGTCTGAGGCGTTGTGCTGCCTTGTGACTTTCAGGAGTTCTTCGATGCCTGCCATGTCTCTGGGTGTCCTTGCGAGGCGGGAGTTGGGTTAGCCGGGCCGGCCGGGTAGGGTTGAAGGCCGCCTCCCCGATATTAGCACAGGCCGCGGGGGGCTTGGCGAGGGATTAATGAATGCGGCGCAGGCGTCGTTGCGGAGGGGGCCGACGCCCCCGGGATATTCTCGACAACACGCGGCCCCTCTGCTATTCTCCTCGCCCCTCGCGACGTGGCGAGCCGCCCGACTTTTTCGACCCGGCCCACCCGGAGCCCCCGTATGGCCGTCTCATACCGCATCGACACGCGGGAGCGCATCGTCTACCTGACGGTGACCGGCCAGTCCCCCTTCAAGGAGTGGGAGGCGGCGATGGAGCGCGTGCTCGCCGACCCGGCGTACGTGCGCGGCTTCGACTTCCTGACCGACCGGCGGGCGCAGATGGACGTGCCGGGGCCGGAGTTCCCCCGGCAGGTCTTGCGCTTCCTGATCGAGCACACGCGCGAGATGGGCCGCTACCGCTGGGCGGCCGTCTCCCAGCGCGAGGCCACCTTCCAGACGCTGCGCATGTTCTCGATCCTGGCCGAAGAGGCGGACATTCACGTCCAGTCCTTCAGGGATTACGAGGAGGCTCTGCGCTGGCTTCAGGAGCGTTGACAGGCTCGCCCCGTCTTGTGATACTGCTCACCACCCGACGACGAACTTCCCACAACAGTAAGAACGAAACTCCCGTCTCCCCGGATCGGAGCTCTCGCTTTGAAGTGCCGTCACTGCGGCCGGCCGCTCGGCCGCCTCTCGCACAGGTGCCCGACCTGCCTCACCACGCAGCTCTGGTGGAAGGCGGCCGGCGCCCTCGCCCTGCTCCTCGGCCTCCTCTGGCTCGTCGCCTTCGGCATCCCCATGTTCGCAGACTAAGAGGCGCGCCCCCCTTTCCGCGGATTTGATGTATCCTTAGCCGGCTCGGGCGAAACCGACGGGGAAGGGCTACATGAAGGTAAGAAGGGCCGTCATCACGGCGGCGGCGCGGAATCAGCGGGCGATACCCCTGCAGATGATGTTCGACCGGGACGGCCGCCAGAAGCCCGTCATCAACATCATCGTCGAGGAGACGCTCTCGGCGGGCGTCGAAGACATCGGCATCGTCGTCTGCCCGGAGGACGAGGCGGCGTACAAGGAGGCGGCCGGCGAGCACGCGGGCCGCCTCAGCTTCTTTCACCAGTGCGAGCCGCTGGGCTACGGCCACGCCGTCTACTGCGCGCGCGAGTTCACGGGCGACGAGCCCTTCCTCCACCTGATCAGCGACCACGTCTACGTGAGCAGCGGCGACGCGGGCTGCGCAAGGCAGTTGGTGGAGGTGGCCGAAGGCCGTTCCTGCTCCGTGTCCGGCGTGCAGGCCACGCGTGAGAACCTCCTGCCCTACTTCGGGGCGGTCGGCGGGCGGCGCGTGCCGGGGACGAAAGACCTCTACCAGATCGAGCAGGTCGTCGAGAAGCCCACGCCGACCGAGGCCGAACAGACGCTCGCCGTGCCGGGCCTGCGCGCGGGCCACTACCTCTGCTTCTTCGGCATGCACGTGCTCTCGCCGACGGTGATGGAAATCTTAGGGCGGCACGTCGAGGCGGGGAAGGGCGAACGCCCAGTCCTGCTCTCGCCCGTCCTGGACGAGCTGGCGCGGCGTGAGCAGTACCTCGCGCTCGAGGCGAAGGGACGGCGCTACCCCGTGGACGTGCGGTACGGACTCCTGTACGCGCAGCTCGCGATGGCGCTGTCGGGGCGCGACCGCGAAGAGGTTCTGGCCGGCGTCTGTGAGCTGCTGGCGCAGCGCGAGCTCGCGGGCGCGGGCGAAGGCCGAAAGTGATGGAGCGCCTCGTAGACGTCATCACCTCCGCCGACCCGCGGGTGCGCAACAGGTCTCTGGAAGAGTTCTGTCAGTCGGCGTCGCTCGCGGAACTGCTCGCCGAGTGCGCCGACCTCGAATGCTTCCGCCGCGCGAGTCCCAACCTCCTTGAGCGCGTGCGGGCCTGCTTCTTCCTCTACGCGATTCACCGCTTCCACCTGCCCGCCAAACCCGGACTCCCGGCGGGCGGGCGCATCCCTTACGAGGGCTACCTGCAACTCCTCGGGCGGCGCTTCGAGGAGGCGGTGGAGCGCTTCCTGACCGCCCAGGGAGAGGAGGGGCCGAGCGACGCCCTGTCGAGCGCGCTCGCCGCCACCTACCACAAGCTCGCGTTTCAGAACCTCGCCGACCAGGTGCGCCGGAGCGTGCGGGCCGCCCGCGGCAACCAGTGGATGTTCCGCGTCGGCCACCCGCTCGACCAGGCCCTGAGAGTCAGGCCGGAGCTTCTCCGGCGGCCTTCCGACGACTCGCCCTTCCCGGTACTCCGCGAGGCGACGCCCGTCCGCATGGATCTCACGCACAGCGCGTGGAGCGACATCTTCTTTCTCGGGATGGACTACCCCGAAGGCGCGCGCGTCCTCAACGTCTCCATCGACCTCGGCGTCAGAGGGCGCGACGAGCGGCCGCGTCCTCCCGTCGAGGCGTACCTGCGCGTTATTGATGAGCCGGTGCTGAGGCTCGCGAGCGTAGACCTTTCGGCGACGGCCGACATCACTGAGCTCGACGAGGTCTTCGACTTCGCGCGCGACTACCTCGGACTGTTGAAGGCCGCGCTCATCGCCTCGGGGCTGGTGCCGCCCGGTCTCGAAGGGTCTGGGCAGAGTCTCGCGGAACTGCTCGCGCGGTTGGTGGGGCCGGGTTACGGAATCGAGTTGGTGAGTAACGTCAACGGCATCCCCAAAGGCTCTCGCCTCGCCGTCTCGACCAACCTCCTCGCCTCGCTCATCTCGGTCTGCATGCGCGCCACCTGTCAGATACGCAATACGGAAGGGCCGCTCGCCGAGGAAGACCGAAGGCAGGTCGCGGCGCGGGCCATCCTCGGCGAGTGGCTCGCGGGCTCGGGCGGCGGCTGGCAGGACTCGGGCGGCGTCTGGCCCGGCATCAAGCTCATCGAGGGGCGGGAGGCAACCGAAGGCGATCCCGAGTTCGGCACCACCCGAGGCCGCCTGCTCCCGAACCACCGCATCCTCGATTCGAAGGACGTGTCGACCGAGAGCCGGCGGCGTTTGCAGGAGAGCCTCGTGCTCGTGCACGGGGGGATGGCGCAGAACGTCGGCCCCGTCCTCGAGATGGTTACGGAGAAGCACCTGCTGCGCTCGAAGCCCGAGTGGGAGGCGCGGCTCGAAGCGGGGAAGATTCTCGACGAGATACTCGCGCACCTCGTCCGCGGCGACGTCGCCTCGGTCGGCGCGGCCACGACGCGGAACTTCTTCGGCCCTTTGCAGACCATCATCCCGTGGGTCAGCAACCTCTACACCGAGACGCTCATCGCGGAGGTGCGCGCGCAGTTCGCGGAAGAGTTCCAGGGCTTCTGGATGCTCGGCGGGATGTCGGGCGGCGGGATGGGCTTCATCTTCGAACCGCGGCGGAAGCTTGAGGCGCAGGAGCGGCTGCAGGAGACCATGTCGCGGGCGAAGCGGCGGCTTGAGAACGCTTTGCCGTTCGCGATGGAGCCGGTCGTCTACGACTTCTCCATCAACGAGCGCGGCACGGCCGCCGAGCTGTTGCCTTCGGAGTCGGCGCTTTTGCCGCAGGGCTACTACCTGATGATCGCGCCCCGCCTCGTTAGACTTAAGGCCCACGAGCTGACCGCCTCGCGCCGCGCCGACCTCGACGCCTTCGCCGCCGCCAGCCGCGAGCGGCCCGAGCTGAACGGAGTGGTTCAGGCTCTCTTCGACCGCCTCCTGCCCCGTATCAAACAACAGGAGGGGGGCGAGCGCGGTCTGTCGGAGCTGCTCGAAGAGTACGGGTTCGACCGCGTGCAGCACGAGCAGATTCGCGCGAACCTGAAGGGCGGGCGCATCGGGCTGGCGCAGAACCGCCTGCCCATCACGACCGAGATCGGCGACGTGGAGCCGGGCGACGTGCACGACGCGCTCGGCGGCCTGACGGACGAGATGCGCCGGGCCGGCGAGGAGGCTCTGGCCGCGGGCCGCGTCGCCGTCGTCTCGATGGCGGGCGGCGTCGGGAGCCGCTGGACGCAGGGGGCGGGCGTGGTCAAGGCGCTCCACCCCTTCGCCAAGCTGGGCGGGCGGCACAGAACCTTCGTCGAAGTCCATCTCGCCAAGAGCCGCCGGGCGGGGCGTCTGTGCGGGCGCGCTCTGCCGCACGTCTTCACCACGAGCTACCTCACGCATCAGCACATCGAAAAGTACCTTGCGGCGGAAGACGGCTACGGCTACGCTGGGCCTTTGATTCTGTCGCCCGGCCGCTCGATAGGTCTGCGGATGGTGCCGACGGTGCGCGACCTGCGCTTCTCGTGGGAGGAGACGGCGCACCAGGTCTTGGACGAGCGCGCGCAGAAGATGCGTCTGAGCCTGCAGGCCGCGCTCCTCGACTGGGCGCGCGGGCGCGGCGAGGCGAGCGACTACACAGACAACGTGCCGAGCCAATGTCTACACCCGGTGGGCCACTGGTACGAGATCCCCAACATGCTGAAGAACGGCACGCTCGCGCGTCTGCTCGCGGAGAGGCCGGAGCTCGAGTACCTTCTGGTTCACAACATCGACACGGTCGGGGCCGACGCGGACGCGGCGCTCCTGGGCCTTCACATCCAGAAGGGCGCGGCGATGACCTTCGAGGTCATCCCGCGGCGCGTCGAAGACCGAGGCGGCGGACTCGCGCGCGTGGACGGCCGCCTGCGCCTCGTCGAGGGCTTGGCGATGCCGAGGGAGGAGAAGGAGTTCGAACTCTCCTACTACAACTCGCTGACGACCTGGGTGAGCATCGCCCCGCTGCTCTCCGTCTTCGGCCTCACGCGCGAGACGCTCGGCGACGAGGCGCTGGTGGCCGAGGCCGTCCGCGCGGTCGGCAACCGGATGCCCACCTACGTCACGCTGAAGGACGTGAAGAAGCGTTGGGGCTACGGACAGGAGGACGTCTTCCCGGTCGCGCAGTTCGAGAAGCTCTGGGGCGACATGACGGCGCTCACGGACTTGAGGTGCGAGTTCGTCGTCGTAGACCGCGCGCGCGGGCAGCAGCTCAAGGAGCAGTCGCAGCTCGACGGCTGGCTGCGCGACGGCTCCGCCCTGTACGTCGAGACGCTCTGCGAGTGGCAATGATTGGGGCGGTGAGATGGGCGAGGTGATAAAAGGTTTCTCTCTTCTGGCGGCGCGGTCGTGCCGGGCCGCGCTGCTTCTCACATGCGTTGCCGGGGCGGCGGGGCTCGCGGCGGGGCAGCGGTACGAGCAGGACGGCTTCGCGGCGCTGCGCTGGCGGCTCGTCGGGCCACACCGTGCGGGGCGCGTGACCGCGGTCGCGGGCGTGCCCGGCAACCCCGCCGTCTACTACATGTCGACTCCGGGCGGCGGCGTCTGGAAGACGACCGACGGCGGCATCGTCTGGAATCCCGTCTTCGACGCCGCGCGCGTCTCGTCGGTCGGGGCGCTCGCGCTCGCGCCTTCGAACCCAGACATCGTCTACGTCGGGACGGGCGAGGAGACCGAAGGCGACGGCGTCTACAAGTCCACGGACGGCGGCGCGACGTGGACGAACGTCGGCCTGCGCGAGACGCGCTACATCAACTCGATCATCGTAGACCCGCGCGACCCCGAAGTCGTCCTCGTCGGCTCGTTCGGCGACCCGCTCTCGGGCGTCGCGCGCGGCGTCTATAGGACGACGGACGGCGGCAAGAGTTGGCGGCAGGTTCTCTCCACGGGAGAACGCGCCGGCGTGGCCGACATGTGCGCGGCACCCGGCGACCCGCGCACCATCTACGCCGCGGCGTACATCGGCCGCTCCGGCACCCAGAACGACAAGCGGCTGCCGGCCGAGTCGCAAATCTACAAGTCAACGGACGGCGGCGAGACGTGGAGAGAACTGAGCGGCCGGGGGCTGCCCGAGAAGTCGCGCGGGCGCATCGGCGTCGCCCCCGCGCCGAAACCGGGGCGCGTCTACGCCGTCATGAATCAGGGCTTCTTCCGCTCGGACGACGGCGGCGAGACCTGGGCGCGCTCGACCACGGACGCGCGCGTCGTCGGGAGCTGGTTCTTCGGACGCACGTTCGCAGACCCGCGCGACCCCGAGACGGTCTACGTGATGCAGACTTCGACCTACCGCTCGGTTGACGGCGGGAAGACCTTCGAGGCGTTCAAGGGGACGCCGAGCGGCGAGGACGACCACGTCCTCTGGATCGACCCTTCGAACACGCGTCGGATGTTGATGGGGACGGATCAGGGCGCGACCCTCACGCTCGACGGCGGGCGGACGTGGAGCCTCTGGTACAACCAGCCGACGGGACAGTTCTACCACGTCATCACCGACGACGGGTTCCCCTACTACGCCTACGCCGCGCAGCAGGACAGCGGCTCGGTCGCCGTGCCCGCGCGGAGCGACTACGGCCGCATCACCTTCCGCGACTGGTTCTCGACCGGAGCGTTTGAGAGCGGCTACATCGCGCCCGACCCGCGCGACCCGAACCTCGTCTACTCCGTCGGCTGGTACGGCACCGTCATCCGCTTAGACAGGAGGACGGGCCAGCTCTCCACGCTCTTCGTCCCCGGCCCGAAGCAGCGCTACGCGTGGGAGACGCCGCTCGCCTTCTCGCCCGTAGACCACAAGACGCTCTACGTCGGCACGCAGAGCCTCGTCGCTTCGGACGACGGCGCGAAGACGTGGCGCGAGCTGAGTCCAGACCTGACCGTGAAGGCGGGGGCGCAGCAGACTGAGAAGCCGGCGGGCACGCCCGCGCGGGCGGGCCACGTCGAGAGTGAAGGCGAGGAAGGGGGCGAGGTGTCGCAGGCGGGCGCGCCCGCGCCGGGCGTGATTCGCGCCATCGCGCCTTCGCCCTTGCGCGGCGGCGTCATCTGGGTCGGCACGAGCACGGGGCTTCTGCAACTCACAACCGACAACGGCAAGACGTGGCGCGAGGTGACGCCGCCGGGCCTGCCCGAAGGGTCGAGCTTCACGCGCGTCGAGGCTTCGCACGCGGACGCCGACTCGGCCTACGCCGTCGCACAAGGTCAGCGCGGCGACCTCAACCCTTACGCGTTCCGGACGAGAGACGGCGGACGGACTTGGCAGAAGATTGTGACGGGCCTTCCCGAGCGCGGCCTTGTGCACGTCGTGCGCGAGGACGCGGGGCGCAAGGGGCTGCTCTACGCGGGCACGGACAAGGGCGTGTTCGTCTCCTTCGACGGCGGCGAGGCGTGGCAACCGCTCCAACTTAATCTTCCCGTCTCGCCCGTGCGAGACCTCTACGTCCACGCGTCCGACCTCGTCGCCGCGACCTACGGGCGGGGCCTCTGGATTCTCGACGACCTCTCGCCGCTCAGGCAGCTCGACGCGAACGCCGGCCAACGCGCGCGCCTCTTCAAGCCTTCGACCGCGGTGCGCGTGCGCTGGGACAACTGGCAGGAGACGCCGCTCGGGAAGGAGACGCCCGCGGGCGAGAACCCGCCCGACGGCGCCGTCATCGACTACTACCTGACTGCGCCCGCGCGCGCTCTGACGCTTGAGATTCGCGACCCGCGCGGCCGCGTGCTGCGCCGCTTCACGAACAAGCCGGGCGCAGCCGCGAACCTCCCTGCGAACGTGCCCGAGTACTGGTTCGCGCCGCCGCCCACGCTCACGGCGAAGCAGGGCCTGAACCGCTTCGTGTGGGACTTGCGTCTGCCCGACCCGCCCGCGCTGCCCTTCGGCTTCCGCGGCGGGCGTCTCGACTACGTCGAGTACACACTGCCCGACCACGCCGTCGCCGGCGAGACGCCGCGCAACCAGCCGCAGGGGCCTCTGGTCGTCCCCGGCCATTACGAGGTCGTGCTGACCGTGGACGGCGAGACCTTCCGGCAGCCGCTCGCCGTCAGCTTAGACCCGCGCGTCCGCGTCGCGCCCGCAGACCTCTCGGCGCAGTTCGAACTCGCCGAAGAGATTTCGGCGATGATGCGCGCCACCTACGAATCCTACGACGCGGTCGCGTCCCTGCGCGCCGGACTCGCCGAGAGGGTGAGGAAGCTTTCGGCCGACCCGCGCGCGAAGGACGCGCTCGACGCGGCGGCCGCCCTGGACAAGGAACTCGAAGCCGTGGCGGACGGGCCGTCCGAGCCGTGGGGCCTCGGCTTCATCAACCGAGACCTGTCGCGCTACCTTTCGATGGTCGAGAGCGGCGACGTGCGCCCGGCGGAGTCGGCGCGCGTGCGCGTGGCGGAGTCTTGCGAGTCTCTGCGCGCCGCGCTCGCTCGGCTGCGGAAGGCGGAGACCGACTCGGTGCCGGCTCTCAACAGCTTACTTAACAAGTACGGACTCGCGCCGCTCGCCGCGCCGGCGGCCGGGGCCGAGCCGAAGTGCGTTAAATGAATCGAACGGGGCGGCGTCGTCGAAAGACATAGAAGGGGGAAGCGAGAATGCAACTGGGGATGATCGGGCTCGGGCGCATGGGCGCGGGGATGGTGCGGCGTCTGATGAAGGCGGGCCACGAGTGCGTGGTCTACGACCTGAACGCGGATTCGGTCGCGGCGCTCGCGGCCGAGGGCGCGACGGGCGCCTCCTCGCTTGAGGAGTTCGTCGGCAAGCTCGCGCGGCCGCGCGCCGTCTGGCTGATGGTTCCGGCGGCGGTCGTCGACCGCTCGCTCGGGTCACTCGTGCCGCTCCTGGAAGAGGGCGACACGGTCGTCGACGGCGGCAACTCTTACTACCGCGACGACCTGCGCCGCGCGGGCGAGCTGAAGGGGCGGGGGCTGCACTACGTCGACGTGGGCACGAGCGGCGGCGTGTGGGGCGCCGAGCGCGGCTACTGCCTGATGATCGGCGGCGACACGGAGGCCGTCACGCGGCTCGGCCCCGTCTTCGACGCGCTCGCGCCCGGCGCGGGCGACATCCCGCGCACGCGGGGGCGCGAGGGCGAGGCCGCGACGGCCGAGCGCGGCTACCTCCACTGCGGCCCCAGCGGCGCGGGCCACTTCGTCAAGATGGTGCACAACGGCATTGAGTACGGGCTGATGGCCGCGTATGCCGAGGGGCTCAACATCCTCCGCCACGCCGACGTCGGCAAGCGCGAGCACGCGGCCGACGCGGAGACGACGCCGCTGCGCGAGCCGGAGGCTTACCAGTACGACTTCAACCTCGCCGACATAACCGAAGTGTGGCGGCGCGGCAGCGTCATCTCCTCGTGGCTCCTCGATCTGGCGGCCATCGCGCTGCACGAAGACCCGGAGCTGAAAGGCTTCGAGGGGCGCGTCTCGGACTCGGGCGAAGGGCGCTGGACGATCCTCGCGGCCGTCGAGGAGGGCGCGCCCGCGCACGTCCTGAGCGCCGCGCTCTACAACCGCTTCGTCTCGCGCGGCGAAGCCGAGTACGCCGACAAGGTTCTCTCCGCCCTGCGCTTCCAGTTCGGCGGGCACCACGAGAAGAAGGCTTGACGGCGGGACGAGAATAGAGACGAGGAGCGACTATGTCAGAGGCGTTGACGGGCGGCGTTCAGTCGCCGCAAGGTCATGCGGGCGGCGACCACCGCGCCGCCGTGCTCGCAGGCTTTCTCGGTTGGACGCTCGACGCCTTCGACTTCTTCCTCGTCGTCTTCACGCTGACGGCCATCGCCCGCGAGTTCGGCAAGACGGACGCGGAGCTGGCGCTCACCATCACCGTCACGCTCGCCTTCCGCCCCGTCGGCGCGTTCATCTTCGGGCTGCTGGCCGACCGCTACGGCCGCCGCCTGCCCCTGATGATCGACCTCGTCTTCTACTCGGTCGTCGAGGTCTTGTCGGGCCTCGCGCCGAACTACACGACGTTCCTGATCCTGCGTGCGCTCTTCGGCATCGGGATGGGCGGCGAGTGGGGCGTCGGCGCCTCGCTCGCGATGGAGAAGGTGCCGCCTCGTCTGCGCGGCGTGCTCTCGGGGCTGCTGCAGGAGGGCTACGCGGTCGGGTATCTGCTGGCGGCCGTCTGCTACTTCTTCATCTTCCCGCGCTGGGGCTGGCGGCCGCTCTTCTTCATCGGCGGGCTGCCGGCGCTGCTCACGCTCTACGTGCGGTTCGGGGTGAAGGAGTCGGAGGTGTGGGAGCGGACGCGCCACGCGACGTGGGGCGAGTTGGGGCGCGCCATCGCCTCGCACTGGAAGACGTTCCTGTACCTGACGCTGCTGATGGCGATGATGAACTTCGCCTCGCACGGGACGCAGGACATGTACCCGACCTTCCTCCAGCGCGACTGGGGCTTCTCGCCGCAGGCGCGCTCCGCCATCACGGCCGTCTCGATGGTCGGGGCGATTACGGGCGGGATTCTGTTCGGACTTCTGTCCGACCGCTGGGGGCGTCGGCGCGCGATGGTTCTGGCCTTCGGGCTGGCCGTCCTGGTGATACCTTTGTGGGCGTTCGCCCCGACGCTCGCGCTGCTCGTGGCGGGCGCGTTCCTGATGCAGTTCATGGTGCAGGGCGCGTGGGGCGTCATCCCGGCGCACATCACGGAGTTGTCGCCCGACTCGGTGCGCGGCTTCCTGCCGGGTTTCGCATACCAGTGCGGCGTGCTCATCGCGGGGACGGTGGCCTACATCGAGGCCGTCTTCGCCGAGCGCACGACGTACGCGCGCGCGATGGCGCTCGTCGCCTTCGTCGTCTTCACGGTGGCGGCCGCGGTGGCGGCCGCGGGCCGCGAGCGCCGCGGCATCACCTTCGGCGCGGGCTGACGGCCGCGCTCGTAAACTTTGTTCGGCGTGAAGTGACAGGCAGGGGAGGGAATCGATGGTCGGCACCGGGACGTATACGCGTCTGGCCGCGCCGCACGGGCGGCGTCTTCTGTTCGCCTTGTTGGCCGCGTTCGTGTGCTTCTGTTCTTTGAAGGTCGCCGCGCGGCAGCAGGAGTCGAGTCTCTACGCCGGCCTGCGCTGGCGCCTGCTCGGCCCCTTCCGCGCCGGGCGCGTCAACGGCGTGGCCGGGGTGAGGACTGAGCCTGAGACCTTCTACTTCGGCGCGGTCGGGGGCGGCGTGTGGAAGACCGTGAACGCGGGGCGGACGTGGGCGCCGGTCTTCGACTCTCAACCCGTCGCCTCCGTCGGCGCGGTCGCCGTCGCGCCCTCGAACCCGCGGGTCGTCTACGTCGGCACGGGCGAAGCCGACATGCGCTCGCAGATTTCGTACGGCAACGGGATGTATCGCTCGTCGGACGCGGGCGCGACGTGGACGCACCTCGGCCTCGAAGGCACGCGGCAGATAAGCCGGGTGCTGGTCGACCCGCGCGACGCGAACGTCGTCTTCGTCGCGGCGCTCGGCCACGCCTACGGCGCGAACCCCGAGCGCGGCGTCTACCGCACGCGCGACGGGGGGAAGACCTGGCAGAAGGTTCTCTTTAAAAGTAATGACGTGGGTGCGGCCGACCTCGCCTTAGACCCTTCGGACGGAAGGATCGTCTACGCGTCGCTCTGGAACACGCGGCGGCCGCCGTGGAGCATCTACCCGCCCTCGTACGGGCCGGGCGCGGGCGTCTACAAATCGACGGACGGCGGCGACACCTGGAGACAGTTGACCGAAGGGCTCCCGTCGGAACGTCTGGGGCGCGTGGGGCTGGCCGTCGCGCCGACTTTGCGCACGCGCGTCTACGCCATCGTCGACGCGAAGGCGGGCGGCCTCTACCGCTCGGACGACGCGGGCGCGACGTGGACTCTCGTCTCGAACGACGCGCGCCTCTGGGGCCGCGGCTGGTACTTCTGCAAGGTCGTGGTCGACCCGAAGGAGGCCGACACGGTCTACGTCTCGAACACCTCGCTCTACCGCTCGACGGACGCGGGCAGGACTTGGACGGCCATCAAGGGCTCGCCCGGGGGTGACGACTATCATCAGCTTTGGATAAACCCAGACGACCCGAAGCGCATGGTTCTGGGCAGCGACCAGGGGACGATTGTGACCGTGGACGGCGCGCGCACCTGGAGCAGTTGGTACAACCAGCCGACGGCCGAGTTGTATCACGTCGCGGCCGACAACCGCTTCCCATACTGGGTGACGGGGTCGCAGCAGGACAGCGGGGCCGTGGGCGTCCCCTCGCGCAGCGCCCTCGCCGAAATCTCGATGCACGACTGGCGGCCCGTCTGCGCGGGCGGCGAGAGCGACTACACCGCGCCCGACCCCCTACATCCCGAGATACTCTTCGGCGGACGCGTCACGCGCTGCAACCTCCTGACGGGCGACATCGTCAACGTCTCGCCCGAGCGTCTACTTCCGGCGAACACCGCGCGCCACACGTGGACGCTGCCGCTCGTCTTCTCGCAGGCAGACCCGCACGCGCTCTACTTCTCAGACCAGTTCCTCTTCAAGACGACGAACGGCGGCGAGAGCTGGACTCAGATCAGCCCCGACCTCACGCGCGAAGACCCGGGCGTGCCGCCGAACTTGGACGAGGCGACGGCCGCCGACGCGCCCGAGGGCAAGCGGCGCGGCGTCATCTACACCATCGCCCCTTCGCCCGTGCGCGCGCCCACGATCTGGGTCGGGACGGACGACGGGTTGATACACAGGACTGAGGACGACGGGAAGAGCTGGGCGAACGTCACGCCGCCGGAACTGACCGCGTGGAGCAAGGTCGTGATGTTGGAGGCCTCGCACTTCGACGTGAACGAGGCGTACGCGGCCGTCGACCGGCACCGGCTCGAAGACTACGAGCCTCACGCGTACCGGACGCGAGACGGCGGGAAGAGTTGGCAGACCATCACGAACGGCCTGCCGAAGGGCGTCTACTTGCAGACGGTCAAGGAAGACCCGAAGCGGCGGGGGCTGCTCTTCGCGGGGACGGAGCTGGGCGTCTTCGTCTCCTTCGACGACGGAGACCGCTGGCAGTCGCTCCAGCTCAACCTGCCGCCGGTCTCCGTGCGCGACCTCGTCGTGAAAGAGAACGACCTCGTGGTCGGGACGCACGGCCGGGGCTTCTGGGTGATGGACGACATCTCGCCGCTCCGCCAGGCGAGCGCCGAAGTCTTCAACGCGGACGCCTTCCTCTTCCGCCCGGCCGACGCATTCATCATCCCGCCCTACAGCGAGAACGGCACGCCGCAGCCGCGCGACGAGCCCCTCGCGGAGAACCCTCCTTACGGCGCGGTCATCGATTACTATCTGAAGAGGGCGGCCTCGGGGCCTGTGACGCTGGAGATTCTCAACCCGGCCGGCGAGACCGTCCGCGCCTACTCAAGTGAAGACAAGCCGGCGCCGGTCGACCCGGACAAGCTCGACATCCCCGCCTCCTGGGTGCGCGCGCAGGAGCCGCTTCCCGCTTCGGCCGGCGTGCACCGTTGGGCGTGGGACTTCCGCCCGCCGCCGGCCGCCAACACACAGCGCGGCGGCGCGGCCGTCTTCGGCGGGCGCGGGGTGCCGCCGGTGCCGCCCGGCGACTACGCGGTGAGGCTCAACGTCGGCGGCAGGAGCTACACGCAGCCGCTACACTTGAGCGCCGACCCGCGGACGAAGTAGTAAGCGCGGGCTTACTCCGAAAGGAAGGTTGCCGAACATGCGCTACGTGACCCTGCTCCTCTTCTGCTCTCTGCTCGCTTATCCTATGGGCCTGGCTCAGACGACGACAACGACGACGACGGCTCAGCCCGAGGCCGTCTACCTGCTCCGGCCGGCGCGCGTCTTCGACGGCGAGTCCGCGCAGCTACACGAAGGCTGGGTGGTGCTCGTGCGCGGCGCGGCGATAGAGGCGGTCGGCCCCGCGGCGGACGTTCGGGCTCCGGCCGGCGCGAAGGTCGTCGAGCTTCCGAACCTCACGCTGATGCCCGGCCTCATCGAAGCACACTCGCACGTCCTCCTGCACCCGTACAGCGAGACGCCCTGGGCCGACCAGGTCGCGCGCGAAGCACTCAGTCTAAGAGTTGCGCGCGCGACGAACCACCTGCGCAACACTCTGCTCGCGGGCTTCACGACCGTCCGCGACCTCGGCACCGAAGGCGCGGGCTTCGCCGACGTGGGGCTCAGGCAGGCGGTCGAGCAGGGCATCATCCCCGGCCCGCGGATGCTCGTCGCGACGCGCGCCATCGTCGCCACCGGCTCCTACGCGCCGAAGGGCTACGCGCCCGAGTGGGACGTGCCGCAGGGCGCGCAGGAGGCCGACGGCCCCGAAGGTCTCGTGCGCGCCGTGCGCGAGCAGATCGGCAAGGGCGCCGACTGGGTCAAGCTCTACGCCGACTACCGCTGGGGGCGCGGCGCGCCCGCCCCCACCTTCACGCTCGAAGAGCTGAAGGTCGCGGTCGAGGCCGCGCACAGCGCGGGCGTCCCCGTCGCGGCGCACGCGACCACCACCGAGGGGATGCGCCGCGCGACGCTCGCGGACGTCGACACCATCGAGCACGGCGACGGCGGCACCGCGGAAGTCTTCCGCCTGATGAAGGAGCGCGGCGTCGCGCTCTGCCCGACGCTCGCCATCGCCGGCCGCGGGAACGAAGCGCACAAGCGCGAGGTCTTCCAGACCGCTTTGCGCGAAGGCGTCACCATCGCGAGCGGGAGCGACGTCGGCGTCTTCGCGCACGGCGACAACGCGCGCGAGGTAGAGACGATGGTCGGCTTCGGCATGCCGCTCATTGACGCGCTGCGCTCGGCCACCTCCACGGACGCACGCGTCCTGCGCATCGACGACAAGGTCGGGCGCGTCAAGGCGGGACTGCTCGCAGACCTCATCGCCGTCGAAGGCGACCCCACGCGCGAAGTCTCCGCCCTCCGCCGCGTCCGCTTCGTCATGAAGAACGGCGTCGTCTACAAATCACCTGACGGGCGTGATTAGGCCGCCCGACGCACGGACTTCTTACCTCAAGGCATCACAAACGTTTGGCACGGGTCGCGACGGGGGCAGTACAATGAAGCCGATGAACCGCGCCGAGGAGAGACTACTCAACCCGCCGCCCGGCGGCCGCATCGAGGCGGCGCGCGCACACGGCGTTGACCTGACGATGCTGATCGAGCGGCTGCGCCGGACGCCCGAGGAGCGGGTGCGCGACTTACAGCGCGCGGCCGCCGGGCTTGAGGCGCTGCGCGGCAAGGCGCGCGCGGGCGTCCGGAAGAGGCGCGCTTGATCGACTACGAGAAGGCGTTGACGGCGCTCGCCGCCGCGCGCGTGCGCCTCGTGATCGTGGGCGGCGTCGCCATCGCCATTCACGGCTCCTCTTACGTCACCTTCGACTTGGACTTCTGCTACGCCCGCGACCCGGAGAACCTCTCAAGACTCGCCGGGGCGCTAAGGCCACACAACCCGCGGTTGCGCGGTGCGCCCGCGGGGCTCCCGTTCCGTCTTGACGAAGAGACGCTCAAGGCCGGGATGAACTTCACGCTCGCCACCGACCTCGGCGACATTGACCTGCTAGGCGAGATTGCCGGCGTGGGCGGCTACGGGGCGGCACTGGCGGCGTCCGAGGAGGTTGAACTCTTCGGCTCGACCTTTCAGGTGCTAACGCTCGATGCACTCATCGAGTCGAAGCGTGCTGCCGGGCGTCCGAAAGACCTCATGGTGCTGCCGGAGCTCGAAGCGCTACGCGAGGCGACCGAAGAGGAATAGCAGCCTTACGCCGCCGTGAGACTGACTACTTCGATAGACTCATGAGTTGACGCCGACGGATCTTTGAATCTGTCGGAAACGGAAAAGGCCGCGGCCCCCGGAGAAGATTTCCGGGGGCCGCGGCCTTTTTCTGCGGTCGGTCAGTACGCTTCTATTTCGGTGAGGCGGCTGTAGTCCGCGAGGGCGCCGTTGACGACGAGACGGATTTTGGTCGTCGTCAAGGCGGGGAAGGTGAACCGGTTCCAGACCTTGCTGTTGCCGATGGCGGAGGCGCCGGGGATGGGGAGCCAGGCCCCTCCGTCCCAGTACTGCACTTCGAAGGCCGTGACCCCGTACTTGGTGAAGGTCATCGCCTCGGTCGGCTCAAGCGGCGCGCCCGGCGCGTCCTGGAGCGTGAAGACGTCAACCTCCGTGAGCGACTTCGCGCTTGGGAAAGTCACCTCGACCCAGTCGGGGTAAGCGCCGCCGGTCGAGTCGTTCCAGCCTCCGCCCGAGTTCCAGTTCAGCCCGCGCCGGTCGCCGTTGATGACTGAAGCCGCGGGATAGTTGGAGCTGTAAGACGATGAGGCCGTGGCCGTCGCGCCGCCCGACGCGAGGGCCTGGTTGACGCGCGGCGCGGCCGGCCCCCAGGCCTCGACTTCGGTGATGCGGCTGTAGTCGGCGAGCGCGCCCGTCACGACGACTCTGACTTTGGTCGTCGTGACGGCGGGGAAGGTCACCCTCCGCCAGACGCGGTCGTTGCCCGTGACCGAGCCGTTCGCGGCCGTCTGCCAGGCGGAGCCGTCCCAGTACTCGACGCGGAAGCCGGTCACGCCGTACTTGGTGAAGGTCATCGCCTCGGTCGGCTCAAGCGGCGCGCCCGGCGCGTCCTGGAGCGTGAAGACCGAGACCTCTTCTACGGCGCGCGGGCCGGCGAAGGCCACTTCGACCCAGTCCGGATAAGAGTTGGCCGTCGCGTCGTTCCAGCCGCCGCCCGCGTTCCAACTCAGGCCCCGGCGGTCGCCGTTGTTGACGGAGGCGGCCGGGTAGTTGTTGCTGTAGGCGGAAGAGGAAGTAGCCACGCCGCCGTTCGACGCGAGCGCGTGGTTGACCCTTGCCGCGGGCGGCTGAGCCTCGCCGGCCAGCCCCCAGGCTTCGACCTCCGTGAGGCGGCTGTAGCCCGCGAGCGCGCCCGTCAGCAGCACGCGCACCTTCGAGGTCGCGACGGCCGCGAAGGCGAGCCTCTTCCAGACCTTGTCGTTCGAGGCCACGACGCCGCCCGGCACGTCGGCCCACGCCGTGCCGTCCCAGTACTGCACGCGGAAGCTGGTCGCCCCGTACTTCGTGAAGGTCATCGCCTCGGTCGGGTCGGAGGGCGTGGCCGGGCTGTCTTGGAGCGTGAAGACTGAGACTTCGCTTACGCTCCGCCAGCCGGGGAAGGAGACCTCGACCCAGTCCGGATAGGAGTCGGCGGTCGCGTCGTTCCAGCCGCCGCCACTGTTCCAGTTCAAGCCCCGGCGGTCGCCGTTGTTAACAGACGAAGCGGGGTAGTTGGCGCTGTAGGAGGACGAGGCCGCCGCCACGCCTCCGTTCGAGGCCAGCGCGTGGTTGACGAGCGTGGCGGCCGGAGTCGGCGTGGGCGAAGGTATCGGCGTCGGCGTCGGCGTCGGCGTCACGGAGCCGCCCGCGGCGACCTTCAGCGTGAAGAGGTCTGTGCCGCTGCTCGCGGTGAAGGTGGTGCCGGTCAGGTAGACGTTGCCGGCCGCGTCCGTCTCGATGTCGCTCAGGGCGTCGTCGCGGTTCGCCGGGCCGTTGAACTGGCGGACGCTCGACTGCGTGCCGTCGGCGAGGTAGCGGACGAGGATGTAGTCGTAGTTGTCGTTCGGGCCGAGGCCGGAGATGCCGACCTGCACGCCGCCCGCGGGGTCGAGCGCGACGCCCACGGCGGCCGCGTCCTGGTAGGTCGTGCCTTCGTAGATGCGCTGCCAGAGGAGCTGGCCCGCCGCGCTGTACTTCAAGGTGTACGCGTCGCCCGCGCGCTGCGTGCTGCCGGCGGTGCCCACGACGTAGACGTTGCCGTCGCCGTCCGTGACGAGGTCGCTCGGGTTCTCCGAAGACTGGCCGGGCAGGCCCCAGCGGGCCGCCCACGAGAGTCCGAGTTCCGAGTCGAACTTCAAGAGGATGGAGTCGTAGCGCGACTCCGTGACGGCGCAGCACTGGTCGGGCCAGCTCTGCGCGATGAGGTAGACGCCGCCCGCGGCGACGCGCAGGCGGACGGCCGTGTCGAAGTCCTGCCCGTTCGTGCCCGGCGTGTCGTACTTGACCGCGCGCAGGAGGTTCCCCGCCGGGTCGTACTTGACGACCGCGAGGTCGTCGTCCGTGGCGCCGCTCGCGGTCAACGCCGTGACCGCGCCGGCGACGTAGACGTTGCCCGCGGCGTCGAGCTTGAGGTCGACGGGCACCGCGCCGCGCCCATCGGGGCCGTTGTAGGTGCGCGTCCAGACGACGTTGCCGGCCGGGTCGTACTTGAGCGTGACGAACTGGCCGGCCGGGAAGCCGTCGGCGCCGATGAACCGCCCGCTGCCGGTGACGTAGACGTTGCCGGCGCCGTCCGCTTCGAGCGCGACGCCGAACTCCTGCGACGCGGTGGCGTAGAAGCGCACCCACTGCTGATTACCGGAAGAGTCGTACTTGATGGTGATGACGTCGTAGTCGGTGCCGGGGGCGAGGCCGCGCCACGCCGTCCCGGTCACGTAGACGTTGCCCGCCGAGTCGACGGCGATGTCTTCGGGGTACTCGACGCGGCGGTCGGGATTGCCGTAGCGCGCCGCCCAGAGCTGTCGGCCCGCGGCGTCGTACTTGACGGTGACGATGTCCTGGCCGCTGCCGATGCCATCGGACGCCGCTGTGACGTAGGTGTTGCCCGCCGCGTCGAGCGTCAGTATGGGCGACACCTCCGCGCGGCTCGCCGGGCTGTTGTAGCGCGCGCCCCACGCCGCGCCCGCGACCGGCGAGGCGGCCGGCGGCTCGGCGTAGACTGTGACGTTGACGCCGACCGAGTTCTTCTGCTTGCCCACGTTGTCGGTGGCGCGGGCGACGATGGTGTACGTCCCGGCCGGCACGTTCTGCCAGGTGACGTCGTAAGGGGCCGTCGTGTCCGTGCCGACGAGCGTGCCGCCCGCGAAGAACTCGACCTTCGAGACCGAGCCGTCCGGGTCGGAGGCCGTGGCGGTGAGGTTGAGCGTCGTGCCCGCCGCGTAGGCCGAGTCGGCCGTCGGGCGTTCGAGGCGCACGACCGGCGGCGCGTTCGGGGGCGCGGTCGGCGTGAGCGCGAAGGAGGTCTCCGCCGCGGTCTGCTGGAAGCGGCGGTCGACGGCGACGACGCGCACGCGCACGTCCGAGAAGCCGGGGCCGGCGGCGGTCTTGAAGTTGTAGGAGCCGGTCGTCGCGGGCAGGTCTTCGGCGACGAGGTTCCAGCTGCGGCCCGCGTCGTAAGAGGAGAAGAGCTTGAAGGAGTTCAACCCCTCGTCGTCGGACGCAGCCCAACTGACCTGCACGTCGCTTCCCGCGGGGAAGGACGAGCCGGCCGAGGGCGACACGACCGAGACGTTGGGCGCCGCGTCGCCCACGCGCGGGTCGGGGCGAATCTGGAAGTAGTCGCCGTAGAACCAGCGCGTGCGGTTGCGCCCGCCGTTGATGCGCAGGGCGAGCCGGGCGCGGTCGGTGCTGACGAACGGCAGCTTCGCGTACGGGAGCTGGCCGAGCGAGCCGGCGACGCCGCCGAGGCTGGAGATGGTGCCGTCGTTATCGAGCACGAGGTAGGCGTCTACGATTGAGGAGCGGGCGTCGCCGGTGGCCTCGAAGGTCACGGCGAACTCCTGGCCGGGCCGCAGGGTCTGGCCCGCGTAGTTCGACGTGAGGGTGAGCGTGCCCGTCACCTCGCCCGAGGGAATCTGGATGAAGCGGTCGTCGAAGCGCTCGTGGCCGGCCGAGTCCACCGCGACCACGCGCACGGTCGAGTAGCCGTAGCCGCCCGCGTAGCCGACCGCGGGCACCGTCCACTCGTAGGCGCGCACCGAGCCGGGCAGCCCGTCCGCGACCAACTGGAAGTCGTCGGGCCAGTTGCCGTCGGGGTTGAAGAGGATGCGGTGCTCGACGACCGCGCGGTCGTCCTCCGCGTCCCAGGTGATGTCGAGCTTGGTGCCGGCCTCGTAGGTGAAGTGCGGCTTGTGCTGCCGGACGACGGGCGGCGCGTCTGTGTAGTCCGGGGGCGCGGTGAGGAAGGGGATGACCTCGGCGGCGCCCTCGACGCGCTCGCCCGTGCCGCCGGGGTTGCCGACGTAGGTCGGCCCCGTCGGCGAGTTCCACCAGTTGCCGCGCGCGTCGATGACGGACTGCGTGCCGCGCGCGGCGACGCCGTTACCCTCGAAGGAGTTGGGCGAAGCCGGGCTGGCGTTGAGCATGCCGACGGTGTGCGCGGAGGCGCCGGACTCCTGGTAGCCGGTCGTGTTGTTGAAGAAGCGCGTGCCCGAAATGAAAGTGCCGCCGGACGCGCCCGTCTGGTTGTCGCGCAGGTCGAGGTCTTCGACGTAGGCGAAGGCCCCGTTGTGCACCGTCGTGTTGATGCCGTTCAGGCTGCCCTCGATGCGGACGTTGGAGTAGCGGTTGCCGCCGACGGTGTTGCCGATGCCGCCCCACGCCTGCGCCGGGTCGAAGCGGTCGAAGAGGATGGGCGCCGAAGGGGTGCCGCGCGCGATGAGCCCGAGCGACTGGTCGCTGATGCCGGCGAAGTTCGGGCCGAACTTGACGTTCGTGCCGGGCAGAATCTTCAACTCGCCGCCGCGCAGATTCATCGGGAAGAGGACGACGTAGGGCACCGCCTGCGGTGCCCAGACCATCGAGCCGCCCCAGTCCGGGTGGCCCGGGGTGTTGGCCACGATGTAGTTGTTCGTGTTCCCCGAAGCAGGCACGTTGCTGCCGGGCAGCACGCCGCCCCAGTCGAGCGAGATTGGGTACTGGCTGCCCGAGAGCACCGTGTTCGGGCCGAGCAGGTAGTTGCCGCCGCCGTTGCCGCCGCCGAGGTCGAGCGCCGCGAACGCCGCGTTGCGGACCTGTACGTTGTTCAGATACCAGCGGCCGTCGAGGCCGAACTGGAGGCCGAAGCCGGTCGAGTTCTCGGAGCGGACGTTGTCGATGTAGACGTAGCTGTAGTAGATGCGGCCCCACGCGCCGCCCGTGAAGGCCACGTCGCGCAGGACGGTCGTGGTGGTGTCCAGGGTGAGGGTGGAGCCCGAACCGTCGAAGGTCGTGTGTTGAAGCTCGACGTAGGGCGGCATCGCGTAGGTGTAGCCGAGGCCGTTGGAGAAGCCGCCGTTGCCCGTGTAGCGGCAGTTCGAGCAGGTATAGGTGCCGCCCGAGCGCGGGTCGCTCTGCGCGGAGATGTCCGTGTACTCGAACTGGAAGCGGCCCGGCACCTGTATGTCGGAGGTGTAGTCGGAGACGCCCGTGATCGTGATGTGACGGTCGGGCGTGCCCTTCCCGACGATGGCGCCCTCGACGACGAGGACGCTGTTCTGGTTAATCTGAATCAGGACGCCCGGCTCGACCGTGACGGTCGTGCCCGCGGGGATGGTGTAGGTGCCGTTGATGACGCGCGGGCCGTCGGCCGCGCGCCAGGTGACGTCCGCGGCCTCGGCCGCCGTGATTTGCGCCACGGCGGCTTCGGGCGTCTCCTTCGACGGCGCGGCGTCCCCTTCAGGGACGGGCAACTGCCGGCGCCGCTGCCCCGACGGCTCAGAACTGATGCCGGGGACGATGACGGCCGGGGCCTCCGCGGGCTTATCTTGCTGCTGGTCGGGCGCGTTCTGCGCGCGGCCCGAAGGGCCGTAGGCCAGCGCGAGCACAAAACTTAAAAAGAGCGTGATGAACAGAAGCCTACGGCCCGCGGACAGGCCGCGGCCGAAGCGAGGGTGAGATTGGGGCATTACTTCCTCCTGGTAAAGACTCGACGCCTGGTGCGTGCATAAACAACAGAGCACGCAGCGCCGCCTAAAATACATGGACGCACGGGTAGAAGGTTCCGATGCGCCCCGAACCTGCCCTGTTGCTCCGATACCGGGGGAAATCTCAGGAAGGACGTGCCGCGCCGTCCCCGCTCCGTGTCAGCCGCCCTCGGGCTCGCGCTCCCACACGCGGAGGCCGTGGGGGCTGAAGCTGATGGGGACGCGGCGGAAGAGCGGGTCGGCCGCTTCGACCTCTCGAAGCATCATTCGCGTTTGGCGGGAAGAGGTGCCGCCGAGGATGGTCACGGAGCCGCCCTCGCCGCCCGCGCCGTTGAGCTTCCAGCCCCGTGCGCCGTGGCGGCGGGCGATGTCAATGACGCGTGCGGCGTCGCGGCCGACGACGTCCGGGTGGAGACGACTTTGAGCTTCGGTGTTCTCGGTCATCGCGCGGCCGAGCGCGTCGAAGTCGCCGGACAGGAGCGCGTCCCTCGAAGCTTCGGCCGCGCGGCGGAGGTCTTCGAGTTGTGCGCAGTCGGGGCCGGAGTCCGACAGCTCGCGGATGACCTTCTCGTGCACGCCCGAAGAGCTGTGGGCCTTGCCGAGGTAGACGAGCGAGAGGCGGCGCTCAAGCTCCCAGAGCAGTTCGTCGGAGACTTCGACGGGGAGGACGCGCGCGTGCGGGTAGCTGTCGATCTCGATGTAGTTGACGCCGCCGTGGGCCGCGCAGAGCTGGTCTTGAATGCCCGACTGTCGTCCGAGCGCTTCGGTCTCGACCGCGTGCGCGAGGTAGGCGAGCTCGTGCGGCGTCGCGCGGCCGGGCGTGAGGCGGTCGAGGGCGCCGAGGAGCGCGACCGACACGGAGGCCGACGTGCCGGTCGAGGCGCCGACGGGCGCTTCGGAGAAGATGTTGACCTTGACGGCGAGGTCTTCGGGCACGCGCGCGCGTTCGATGACGGCCTCGATCAGAGAGTCGCCGCGCGACTCTTCGAGGTTCTCGGCGTTGACGATGATTTGAGGTTTGTCGCCGTCGCGCCTTGAGACTTCCAGTTGGACTTCGACGTGCGGGCGAACGGCTATCTGGAAGACCTTGCCGTGCCGCGCGAACCAGGTGTCCGTCCAGCCGCCGTTGTCGCAGACGCGGATGGGGGCGGTGCTGTTGATGAGTCTCGACACGCGGGGTCTCATACCTGTTCAGCCCGTGAGGCGCAGGCCCTCGGGCAGCGATTCGCCGAAGAGGCTCACGGCGGCGGCGCGCGTGCGCGGGACGTAATGGCGTAAAGGCTCAATCGCCTCTTCGCTCGCGCCGACCGCTTCGAGTCGTCGGACGGCCACGGCCCGGAAGTTGTCGTCGACGTCGCGCAAGGGGTCGTCGGTGCGCGCGGCGAGTTGCGAGACGGCCGTGAAGACGTGGGAACTCAACTCAGGCAGTTCGAGGAGTGCCGCGGCCCACGCGGCGGCGGCCGCGGCGGGCACGACGCAGTTGAGCGGGCCGTAGAAGGGGACGCGCGCGCCGAGGCGGCCGAGCGCCCAGGTGAAACTCTTGTTGGTCGGCTCCTCCTCGACGCGCGCGAGTATCTCCGCGCCGAGTTCGACGCGCAGCGCCGCGGGCAGTTGTTCGAGGCTCGCGAGCATGAGCAGCCCTTCGCGCTCGACCTGCCGGTTGAGACGCCCCTTCAGCTTCTTGCCGACGCCGAGTGTTGACTTGTGGCGCTCGTAGATTTCGAGCTGCTGGCCCGCGTTCAGTCCGCCCGCCACGCGCTGCCAGAGGATCATCCACTCGACCTGGCACTGCACGTCGCGCTCGAACACAAGTCCCTCGTGGTAGACCTTGCGCGCGCGCGTGACGCGCCATTCGTCGAGGGGCGCGCCGAAGCCCGGGCGCAGGCAGAAGCCGAAGAGGTTGAGCCAGCGCGCCTCGTAGTTGCGCCCCTTCTTGCGGCCGGCGGAGAGGTCGGCCAGCACGTCGCAGAGCTTGCGGATGACTTCGGTCGGCCACGAGTCTTTGCGATAACCCAGCGCGGCTTCGAGGCGGCCGGGCAGGGCCTCGGGCGAGAGCGTCTCGCCCTCAAGCGCGTCGCGCGGGCCGCCGAAGACCGCGCGGAGTAGCTTCCCGGCCTCGGCGACCGACTCGTCCGGAATGACGATGCGCGGGGCCTCGTCCTCCTGAGCTTCCGACTCGTCGGCTTCGACCGATTCTTCCAAAGCCTCCGCGCCCCTCAACTGAAACTGAAGCCGCCAGCGGTGGCCGGTCTTCGGCGCCTCGCACCAGAGTTCGAGCGTGCCGACCTCTGTGAAGTGCGCGGTCAGACGCACTTCGAGTTCGATGTGGCGCGAGCGCTTGCCGTAGCGCAGCACGGTGACGAGCGGCGCGTGGCGGTGCAGCTCGCCATCCGCGAAGCGAACGACCTCTTCCAGAGCGTCCTGCCGCGTCGTCGTGCTGTAGAGCGTGAAGGCGACGGGCCGGTTGGTGAGCGCCGTCAATTCGCGGCCGAGTTCGAGCCGCGTGCCCTCCTCCGTCCCGCGCGGCAGGACGCAGACGGCGGTCAGTCGGTCGTGATGCGGCGCGGCCTGCTGGACGCCGATGTAGTAGCCGCGCGCGCTCCCGCCACTCACGCGCACGCCGCCCATGCGCCGCACGCGCGCGTAGTAGGCCGCGCCGACGGCGACGGCCGTCTCGGGCGTCTCGCCCAGCAGCACCTTCGGCCGCCAGCGCTTGCCCGCCTGCGGGAACCATTCGGCGATGGTTTCGACGATACGCTCGCGCGCGAGCGCGGGGTGGAAGAAGCCGCCGTTGAAGAGCACGGCGTCGGGGCGCGCCATCGTTTCAGTCGTCCCGGCCCCGGCGGCATTCATCGCGAGCGCCGCCTGCGTCAGGAAGGCGGCGAGGTGTTTCGTAATCGCCGGGTCGCTCGCGTAAGGCAGACCCAGCTCGCGCAGTCCGGCGCGACGCTCGGACGCGGGCAAATCGTCAGGCGCGCTCGCGGGCAGGAAGCCCCCGGCCAAGACCTCTTCGACCTCCGCGCGCGTGAGCTGCGTGGAGAGCGCGCCGCCCACGACCGAGCGCCCGCCGCCGAGCACCGTGACGGGCGCACTCTCTTTCGCCTCGTCGCCGAGCAAAGTCTCTTTGGCCGCGCAGCACTGGCGGCGCAGAGCGTTCTGCTGTGTGAGCGAGAGGCGCGGCCGGCCGAGCTTCTCGACGACGAGGCGCGCGAGCGCGAGGTCTACGTTGTCGCCGCCGAGCAGAAGGTGTTCGCCGATGGCCGTCCGCTCGAAGCGCACCTCGCCCTCTTCGACGCGCACGCGAATCAGACTGAAGTCGGTCGTGCCGCCGCCCACGTCGCAGACGAGGACGAGCTGCCCGTCCTTCAGTTGACGTTTGAGTCCGCCCTTCTGCGCCGCGAGCCACGCGTAGAAGGCCGCGAGCGGCTCTTCTAACAGCGTCAGATTTTCGAAGCCCGCCTCGCGCGCGGCGGCGACGGTCAGCTCCCGCGCCTCTTCGTCGAAGGAGGCGGGCACGGTCAGGACTATCTGCTGACGTTCGAACCTGAGTTCGTCTACAACCCTGCCGTTCTCATCCCTCGCCTTCGAATGGTTCCAGGCGTCGCGCAGGTACGTGAGGTAGAAGGCGGAGGCCGCGACGGGCGAGCAGACCTTGTCGCCCGCTTCGGCGTCCCACGGGAGGAAGGCGTCCGTGCGATCCACGGACGAGAGGCTGAGCCAAGACTTGGCCGAGACGACCTGCCGGCTCGGCACGAGCGCCCCGCGCTCGCGCGCGATCACGCCGACCAGGGCGCCGCCCGTCACATCCTCCTCCCACGGCAGGCGGAGGCCGGGCGCCGAGTCCTCCGCCTCGTCCGTGAAGTAGATGAACGAGGGGAGGGACGGGAGCGCGCGCACCTCGCCTTCGCCGACGAGCTGCGGCACCTCGAAGACGCGGACGGGCGGCGGCGCGCCGCGCGCCGGCCTCTCCTCCGTGTCCACGTAGGCGACGGCCGAGTTCGTCGTGCCGAGGTCGATGCCGATGAGGAAACGGCTTGAAACTTCCATCTGTTGTTATAGCCGGGAATGATTTCACCACAGAGACGCAGAGACACAGCTTGATGCGGAATTGCTCAAGAAGCTGTGTCTCTGTGTCTCTGTGGTGAAATCCTCACCGATACACGCGCGACTGATTTAACCCTCGTCCTGCTCCCTGATGTTGAATTCGAGCTTCCAGCGCTGCGAGCCGTCGCGCGCGACGCACCAGACTTCGAGCGTGCCGACCTCGGTCACGCGCGTCTCAAGGCGGACGGGCAAGACCGTGTCCTCCCTGCCTTCGAGCTTGAGCGTGACTTCGAGCGGACTCAGCTCCTCTATCTCTTCGCCCCAGTCTTCGACGAGGCTGCCGATCTCGTCGGCCTTGCGCACCGTGGAGCTGAGGAAGCGGAACTCGGCCGGCTCTCCGACGACGAGGCCGAACTCGCGGTTCGGGATGGCGGCCTCGGTGCCCTCCTCCATGCCGAAGGGCACGACGCAGAGCGCCTTGAGCGGGGCGGGCAGGCCGGGCACGGCCGGCATGGCGCTCTCGATGCCGATGTAGTAGGTGCGCGGCGCGCCGCTGCGGATGCGCACGCCGCGCCCGCGCTTGGCGCGTCCGTAGTAGGCCGCGCCGCGCGCGACCGCGTGGTCGAGGTCGGGCGCGTCCAGCACGCCGAGCGGCTCGAAGCCTTCCGCCTGAAGCCAGCTGTTGATGACTTCGACGACGCGCCCGCGCAGGACGCCGGCCTTCATCACGCCGCCGTTGAAGAGGACGTGCGTCGGGCAGGCGAAGCCGCTCGGGCCGCGACGGATGTTGTCCGGCTCAGCGCCGGCCGCCTGCTGCGCGAGGAAGCGCGCGAGGTGCTTGGTGACGGCCGGGTCGGCCGCGTAAGGCAGGCCGAGTTCCTGAAAGCCGATGCGACGTTGGCGCGCGGGCAGCTCGTCGCGGCCGACCGAGGGGAAGAAGCCGTCGGCGAGGACGCGCTCAAGGTCTTCGCGGCGCAGCTCCGTCTTGATGGTGCCGCCGACGAGCTTCGAGCCTTTGCCCAGGAGTGTCACCGGCTGCTTCTGACTCTTCGGCTCGGCGAACAGCTTCTCTTTCGCGAGGCGGCACTGGTGCCAGAGTCCCTGCAACTGCCAGGTGTCTACGCGGTGGCCCTCCTCTTCGAGACGCTGCTGGAGGAGTCGGGCCAAAGCCAAGTCCATGTTGTCGCCGCCGAGCAGGATGTGTTCGCCGACGGCCACGCGCTTGAGCGTGAGCGCGCCCTCCTCTTCGGAGACGGTGATGAGGCTGAAGTCGGTCGTGCCGCCGCCCACGTCGCAGACGAGGATGAGGTCGCCGACCTTCACGCGCTTGCGCCAGGCCTCGCCCTGCGCGTCGATCCACGCGTAGAAGGCGGCCTGCGGCTCTTCGAGCAGCGTGACGTTCGAGAGTCCCGCCTCGCGTGCCGCGCGCAAGGTCAATTCCCGCGCCTCTTCGTCGAAGGAGGCGGGCACGGTCAGCAGGACTTGCTGTGCGCCGAGCGCCAGCTCCGGGTTCTTCTTCGCGTTGACACGCGCGTCCCAGGAGTTGCGCAGGTGGCGCAGGTACTCGGCCGAAGCCTCGACCGGCGAGAGCTTGCGCACCTCCTCGGGCGCGCCCCACGGCAGGATGGCCGACGTGCGGTCGACGGCCGCGTACGAGAGCCACGACTTGGCCGACGCGACGAGGCGCGAAGGGTTCTCGGCACCGCGCTTGCGCGCCAGCTCGCCCGCGAAGACCTGCGGCTCGCGCTCCCACGGCAGCGCCAGAGCGCCCTTCGGAAAATCCAGCTCGCCCGGCACGTAGAGGAAAGAGGGCAGGAGCGTCCGCTCCTCGACCTCGTTCGGGTTGGTCAACTGCGGGACGGGCTCGACCTCGATGCGGGCCTCCTCCTCCGGCGCGGCCGTGTCGAACCGCGCCAGCGCAGAGTTGGTCGTGCCCAAATCAATTCCGACGATGAAACGTGTGTCCAAAAGATTGCACCTCTTGAAAGGGTGCTGGGTGTTGGGTGCTGGGTGCTGGTTAAAAACTTGGTTCTAACCAGCACCCAGCACCCAGCACCCAGCACCTACTGAATTTCCACTTCGGCCGGGGCGACGACGGCGCGGCCGGCGCCCTTGGGCGGCAGCGTGGGCAGGTTGATCTCGGTCACGCGCCAGCCGCGGTGGCGGAGCAGGCCCCGCAGCGGCGGGCGGCCCGCGACGTTGCCGACGAGCTTGACGGACGCCGGGTCAAAACCCTCTTCGACCGTGACGGGCCTGTCCTCTTCGCCGTCGATGACGGGCTCGAGCGTGACGTACTGCGCCAGAGCCTTGCGGCAGTTGGCGTGCAGCTCGCGCACGGCCGCGCCGACCTGCGCGTCCTGGTAGGGCGCGATGTCCTCGCTGAAGAAGTCCACGAGGCGGCCCTCGCGCTGCAAGAGCGCGAGCAACTGCACGGCGCGGTCGGGCGACTCCTCGGCGGGCTTCACTTCGACGCGCTCGGCGGGAAGCGTCTTCGCCTCCGGCGCGGGCGCCGCGGTCTTGACCACCTCGGGGACGATGTCTTCGGGCACCTCGCCGCGCGAGAGTACCGAGAAGAAGCAGCGGGTGGCGTAGGAAATTCTCTTGCCGAATCCGATCATCAGGCTGTCTCCATGTTTGCGAACACAGGGCAGAAATCCCGCCCGAGAAATAAACGAATATGCTATAGGCTGCCGCAGGGTTTCGCAAACGGCCCGGGGCGGCACCCGCGTATTTGAGAAGGGGAGGCCGCCGGAGTTGACGGCGGGGCGCGTGCCGGTGGCAGAATTGGGGCGGGGCGGGTCGTGACGGCCCGACCGAGGGGAGTGAAAGGCGGGCGGTGCTTTGAGCGAAGAGCAGGTTGAGTTCGCGAAGGTCGGGTTCGTCTTCTCGGCGGCCCTCACGCTTCTGTGCTGGCCCGTCGCGCCAGACCCGATGCGCTGGGAGGTCTTGGGCGCGCTCGGCGTCTACCCGGTCGGCGTCGGCTTCCTCTTCTGGCCGGCGCTCGGCTTCCTGCTGGCGGGCGCGAGGTCGGACTTCGCCGCGAGCGCGTGCCTCGGCGCGTTGACCTTCTACGACTACTGGGTGGCCGAGCGTCTGACCACGTCTGACGCCGGGGCGCTCTCCTTAATCGAGCGGCTGTGGGCCGGCAACAAGCTCGGGGTCGCGGCCGTGGCCGTGCTCTACGTGTGCGGCCAACTCGCCATCGTGCTCCCGAAGCTGTGGGAGCACAGACGTCGCAGGGCACTCGTTCGTCCTTAAGACTCTTCCGACCGCGACCCGATGAACCCGATTGAAGCAGCCTTCGTCAACGCCTTCGTCTGGAAGAACAAGCGGGAGCGCGCCCTCTTCGAACTCGACTCCGCGGCGAAGCGCTGGCGATTCCTCAACCGCATCTGCCACGACTACGTGGGCGTGTTCGACGAACGTTTCATGCAGCCCTTCCCCGACCTGGGGCACAACCCCGAAGGCGTGGTCGGGCACCTCAGACAGTTGGGCGCGGGCAAGACTTGCCAGGTGATATCGAGCAACGACGACGTTGACGGGAAGCACGTCGCCCTCGAAGAAGCCGTCGCGGCGACGCTCGGCTTCGGCTTCCCGTCGGTTCTCATCTGCGCCCCCGAGTCGCTCGCCTTCTTCGAAGCCGAGCAGGTGCAGGGGCCGCCGCCACGTTTCCTGCTGTTGAAAAAGTGAGGTGGCAACTATGAAGCGAGTCGGCGTGTCGCTCTTCTGTCTCGTCCTGTGCGGACTCTGCCTTACGCGTGCGACGGCCGCGCAGGGCGACGACATCTCCAGGCTGGTCGGCAACTGGTCGGGCGAGTCGGTCTGCGTCAACCGGGAGAAGTTCCCGGCCTGTAAGGACGAGCAGGTCATTTACCGCGTCGTCGTGGCCGAGGGCAAGTCGGACACCGTGACCGTCACGGCGGACAAGCTCGTGAACGGCAAGCCCGAGACGATGGGCGTCATCGACTTCGTCTACGACGCGCGGAAGCAGACGATCACGGGCGAGTTCAAGAACAGCCGGGTGCACGTCAGTCTGGAGTTCGTCGTCAAAGGCGACACACTCGAAGGCGGATTCTACAGCCTGCCGGACAGGACGCAGGTGCGCCGCGTCAAAGTGCAGAAAGACAAATGAGTCACATCGGGAGGGGGACGGATGAAAGTCTTAGCGGTTGACCACGTACAACTCGCGATGCCGGCGGGCGAAGAAGAGAGGGCGCGCTCCTTCTACGGCGGCGTCCTCGGGATTAGAGAGGTGCCGAAGCCGCCGCACCTCGCCGTGCGCGGCGGCCTGTGGTTCGAAGAGGGCGCGCTCAAGATTCACCTCGGGGTCGAGAAGGATTTCCGCGCGGCGAAGAAGGCGCACCCGGCGCTGCTCGTCGAAGGCATCGGCGAACTCGCCGAGAAGTGTCGCGCCGCGGGCTACGAGGTCGTCTCGGACGAGCCGCTCGAAGGCTACCAACGCGTCTACGTCAGCGACCCCTTCGGGAACCGCATCGAGTTGATGGAGCCCGACTAACCTTCAGTTCTGACTTCCCGGCTCGCCCTCTTCGACCACGCTCACCTTGCCGAGAAAGCGACGGTAGTCCGTGTAGCGCACGGTCATGCGCATGCGGACGCGGCGCTGCGGGAAGACGAGCAGGTCGTCGGCGGAGGTGTAGGCGGGGAAGAGGTGCGTGCCGTCCACGCGCTCGCGCCGCGTCTCGAAGGCGGGGAAGCGCTGCTCGCCGTCGGGCAGAGACTTGCCGCGCACGCGCACGACGCGGTGGTCGGAGGCGCGGACGAAGACCTCTCCGCGGAAGGCCCGCCCGCCCGCGCCCGCCGGCCGGAAGCGGAGCACCTGAAGTCGCTCCCCGCCTTCTTCGATTTCGCCCTTATAACTGATGCGGTAGCGGCCGCCCTCCGAGAGGTCTGGGCCGAAGGGCTGGAGGCCGGAGAGGTCTGCGAGGTCTTCGGCGGTGATGTTGAGGTTCTTGAGCGTCGGCTTCGGGAAGGAGATGACGCGCTCGACGCGCCCGCCCGTGTCGTCGAAGACGAGGCGCGAGAGGCGACGGTACTCGCCGGAGACCTCGCCCTTCTCGTCCACCGTCTGGATGAGCACGTCGCGCAGAAATGTGTAGCCCTTCAGCTCCTCGCGCGCCGCGGCTTCGGCGCGCAGGTAGCCCGCGACCGCCTCGGCCGCGCCGGGCGGCTCCGGCCCTTCGGCCTCTTCGACGAAAGCGTCTACGGCGGACGTCTCCGCGACGGCGGCCGCGGGCGGCGGGGCGACGCCCGCGGGCGGAGGCGAGGCGTAGGCGGCGCCGACCTGTAGGATGTCGCAGAGGCTCGGCGCCTCGGCCACGTTGCGGCCGGGGAACTTGAAGCCGTTCATGACGGTCGAGCGCTTCGCGCAGGTCTCGCAGTCCCAGAGGCCGAAGCCGTGGCCGAGCTCGTGCGAGAGGAGCGAGGAGATGTTGCGCAGGTCGTCGATGGAGCGGTCGAGCGCGATGACGGCCGCGGTGACGTAGCCGCGCCCGTCGCGCAGGACGCTGCGGAACTCGCCGACGTGGTTGCCGTCAACCTTCACGCGGTCGCGGATGACGATGATCTCGCCCGCGCGCGGCACCCACGCGTCGGTCTCGCCGCCCGCCTTGAGGCGTATCCCCGAGAGGCTCTGACGAAGCGCGATGTCCCACTTCCTCACGGCCGCGGCGAGGCGCTCCGACTCCTTCGCGTTGAACTGCCCGCGCAGGGCGTAGACCGTTACGCGCGAGCGCGGCGCCCAGCGCCACTGGCTCAGGGGCGCGGCGTTGTCTCCGACCGAGCAGCCGCGCGGGGGCGGTTCCTTAGCCGAAGCCGCGGGCGCGAGCAGGAGCACGGCGAAGAGGCAAAGCAGGAGGGGACGCGTCATCTTCAAACGTCTCGGGGGCAAATGTGCCCTTAAAGCTGGGAGCGCGGGCACCCTACAGCCCGCCTGAGCGCCGCAGGCGCGAAAGCCATGAGACTTCAAGACTCAACATCGAGTTAAAGAGAAAGACCGTCAGCGCGCTTGCGGGCAGGGATGCCCGCGCTCCCGGCAAAGGGACGCGTGATTCTATGTGCGCGGGCCGGGGGCGTCAAATTTAAATTTTTTAGGGTGCCTATGGCTTTCCGGCCCGGACTGGCGTACATTCTTCGGCCGTCATGAGAAACCGAATCTTCTTCGCGACCTGCCTGGCCGCGCTCGCGGCCCTCTCTCCCGCCCCGCAGGCTTTCACCCGCGCGGCCGCGCCGCCGGCCGCCCGGTGTGACGTCAGGGCTTACGTCATAGACAAAGACCCGAAGGGCCTGAACGTCCGCGACGCGCCGGGCGTGACGGGCAAGGTCCTGGCCGTTATCCCCCTCGACGGGGACGGGACAATCGTCCACCTCGTCGCGTCGAACCCGAACGGGTGGGTGCAGCTCGACCACGCGGAGAACATCGACGGCACGGTCGTCTTCGACAAGAAGGGCTGGGTCTCCGGCAACATGCTCGGCACCGGGACGCGCGGCTACGGCACGAAGGGCGTCAAAGTCTACGCCGCGGCGCGGAAGGGGAGCGTCTTAGGAACCATCCCGTCCGAGGACGAGGCGAAGCTCGCGGGCTGCTCCGGCGACTGGGTGCGCGTCAAGTACAAGAACCTCGCGGGCTGGCTCCAGCCCGAAGACCAGTGCCCCAACCCGGTCACCACCTGCAACTGACGCGAACGCCGCGGGTGGAAGCCGGCCCGCATTAAGCCTGTCTGTTCTGGGCAAGGCCGAGACCTACTGCAAGCGTGCGGCGAGGAGGCGAGGATGGTAGACAAAGACGTCCTGACGACCTGGTCTGAGGAGGCGGCGCGCGACGACGACCCCGTGCTGGCGGCGCTCCTGCTGCAACTGGCCGCGCTCCGCGACCGCTCCGACCACTGGAGCATCGAGATGCTGAAGCGCATCGCCGACCTCAAGGTCAGCGAGTCGGCGGAGGCGGGCGTCCGCGGCCGCGCCGAAGACTGGCCCGAGTACATCGAAGGCTGAGCCCGGCCGCCGCAAGCAATAATTCACCACAGAGACACGGAGGCACAGCTTGTTGAGCGATATGTTCAAAGCTGTGTCTCCGTGTCTCTGTGGTTAAATCCTTCGCGATGTTCGCCCGAACGAGACTGGTATACTAGCCGGCCGAGGAGGAGCAGATGAGCAACCGTGCGCGGCGCTGGCCGCACTCGTGGGAGCCGGAGCCGCGCTGGCCGGCGCTGGTCGCCGTCGTCTCCGTCGGCGGCATCTACGCGGCGCTGCCGCGCTACCTCATCCTCGGGCCGCGCTGGCTCTTCCCCGGCGTCGTCTTCGGGCTGCTCGTCCCGGCCGTCGTCACGCACGTCCACGGCCACCAGTTCCTCAACCGCTTCTTCGGCTTCACGGTCAACGGCGCGGTGACGGCCTGCCTCATCGCCTCGGTCGCGCTCCTCATCGAGGAGCTGCCCGCGCACAGGGAGTCGCCGACCCGGCTCCTGCTCTCGGCCGCCTCGCTCTGGTTCTCGAACGTGCTCGTCTTCGCGCTCTGGTACTGGCGGCTCGACGCGGGCGGGCCGCACGGCCGCGACTCGCGCCCGGACCACCTCGAAGGCGCCTTCCTCTTCCCGCAGATGACGCTCCAGTCGCAGCCCGACGAAGACGACGAGCGCTGGTCGCCCAACTTCGTCGACTACCTCTTCCTCGCCTTCAACACGAGCACCGCGTTCTCGCCGACCGACGCGCCCGTGCTCCAGCGCTGGGCCAAGATGCTGATGATGCTCCAGTCGCTCATCTCGCTCACGGTGCTCGCGCTGCTCGCCGCGCGCGCCGTCAACATCCTCTAACGCCCGCGAGCGCGCCGAGCAGCCCTTGCACGTTCTGCGCCAACTGCCGCATGCGGTAGAGCCGCTCGGCCGCGTCGTCCTCGCGTTGTTCCAGAGGACAGGGCAGGTGTCGCTCGACGTGCCGGAGGCCGTAGCCGAGCCTTCGAGCCGTCGCGAAGGCGTAAGGGCGCCAGCCCCAGCCGAAATCACTCTGCGCCTTTGCAACGTGAGGGACGAGCGCGCGGTTGAGGATGAAAGGGCCGTAGGTGAAGTCCGCTTCGAGCCCGAGCACCTCCGTGCAGCAGCGGTTGACGGTCGTCTCCGTGTGGCGCTGAAACTCCGGGAAGGTTCTGAAGCTCTCGGGCGAACGCGAGGCCAGCACCACGCCCACGTCGCCGCCGGCCGGCGCCTCCGCGACGAACTCGCGCAAGTCTTCGCGGAAGAAGTCGCGCTTGTCCGACTCCGTGTAGAGGATGAACTTTGCGCCCGACGCTCCGAACGCCGCCTCGATGCTCGTACACGCCTGATGCCAGACGCCGGGCCTGCCCGTCTCGATCACGTTCAAGGTCGGGAGGCCGCGGATGAAGTTTAGAAATTGCTCACCTGACCCGCCGTCGGCGACGAAGACCGGCGCGCCCAAGTTCGCCAACAACGGCAGGGACTCGCGCAGCAGACGCTCTTCTTCGGCGTCGCGCGCCCACGTCATCGTCGCGAAGGCCATCTCACTCAAGTCCATCCCTCGTGCCCTCGACTTCTTCACGTTCGCGTTTACTATACCTCAGCCCGCGCGCGGCGCTTGTCGGTTCCGCCGGGTTGGGGCAACATACGGTGCCCGGCGCGGACATTTGCGGACGGAGGTGTGCGGGGTGATTAAAGTCGAGAACCTTGTGAAGCGGTTCGGCGAGCTGACGGCCGTGGACGACGTGTCGTTCGAGGTGCGGCGCGGCGAGGTCTTCGCCTTCCTCGGGCCGAACGGGGCGGGGAAGACGACGACCATCAAGATGCTCACCACGCTGCTCCGGCCGACGAGCGGCCGCGTCGAGCTGGACGGCCTCGACCCCGTGGCGAAGCGCGACGAGGTGCGGAAGCGCTTCGGCGTCGTCTTCCAGGACCCGAGCCTCGACCAGGAGCTGACGGCCTGGGAGAACATGGAGATACACGGCGTCCTCTACGGCGTGCCGCGCAAGGTCAGGCGCGAGCGGGCCGAGGAGCTGCTCAAGCTCTTCGAGCTGTGGGAGAGGCGCGACGCTTTGGTGAAGACCTTCTCGGGCGGCATGCGCCGCCGCCTGGAGATCGCGCGCGGGCTGCTGCACACGCCGAAGGTGCTCTTCCTGGACGAGCCGACTCTGGGCCTCGACCCGCAGAGCCGCAACCAGATGTGGACGCACGTCAAGAAGCTGAACGTGTCGGATCAGGTGACGGTCTTCCTCACGACGCACTACATGGACGAGGCCGAGCGCGTGGCCGACCGCATCAGCGTCATCGACCACGGGCGCATCGTGGCGACGGGGTCGCCCGCGGAGCTGAAGGAGCGGACGCAGACCGACTCGCTTGAGGGCGCGTTCCTCGCGCTGACGGGCACGACCATCCGGGACGAGACCGCGGGCTCCGCCGACGCGATGCGGCAGATGGCGCGGATGTGGAGCGGCAGACAAAAATGAGAGTGGTCTACATCCTCTGGCTGCGCGAGGTGAAGAAGTACCTGCGCTCGCGCACGCAGATCGTCGCCTCGCTCGGCTCGCCCATCATGTACCTCGGCGTGCTCGGCTTCGGACTCGGCCCGGTCTTTCAGAGGGCGGGCGAGGGAAGTTATTTGCAGTTCATGGCGCCGGGCGTGATCGGGATGACCGTGCTCTTCTCTTCGATGTTCGGGGGGATCGCGCTGCTGTGGGACAGGCAGTTCGGGTTTCTGAAAGAGACGTTAGTCGCGCCCGTCCCGCGCCTGTGGATCATGGCGGGCCGGACGCTCGGCGGCGCGACCGTCGCGACGTTTCAGGGGCTGCTCATCTTCGCCGTGAGCCTCGTCGCGGGCTTCCGCCCCGTGAGCGTGTGGGCGCTGCCGGCGGCGCTGGGCGTGCTGGTCTTGACGGCCGTCGTCTTCGCGGCGCTGGGGACGGCCATCGGCTCGACCCTGAAGGACATGCAGGGCTTCCAGCTCGTGATGAACTTCATGGTGATGCCGATCTTCTTCCTCTCGGGCGCGCTCTACCCTTTGGCGAACCTGCCGAAGGCGCTCGCGGTGCTGACGCGCGTCGACCCGCTCACCTACGGCGTGGACGGCGTGCGCGGCGCGCTCAGCGGCATCACACACTTCGGCATCAGTTGGGACTTCGGCGCGCTCGCCTTCGTCGCCGTCCTGCTGCTCGGCGTCGGCGCGTGGCGCTTCTCGAAGATTGAGATATAGTAAGGAAGAATTGAACCACAGAGACACAGAGGCACAGCTTGAGCACAGCTAAAGTTAAAGCTGTGTCTCTGTGGTTAATTGTCTTAGGGGGACGGGGCCTTGGCTGAATACTCAGACGCGTTCGCCTTCTTCGGGGCGACGGGCGACCTCGCCTACAAGCAGGTCTTCCCGGCGCTGCAGGCGCTCACCAGGCGCGGCAAGCTGGACATGCCGGTCGTCGGCGTGGCGAAGTCGGGCTGGACGCTGGAGCAGTTGAAGGAGCGCGCCCGCAAGAGCCTCGAGGAGCACGGCGGCGTGGACGAGGAGGCCTTCGCCAAGCTCGCCGCGAACCTCCGCTACGTGGACGGCGACTACCGCGACCCGGCGACCTTCGAGCAGCTGCGGAAGGAGCTGGGCGACGCGCAGCGCCCGCTCCACTACCTCGCCATCCCGCCGAGCCTGTTCGCGACCGTGGCCGAAGGTCTCGCCAAGTCGGGTTGCGCAGGGGAGGCCGGCGGGCGCATCGTCGTCGAGAAGCCCTTCGGGCGCGACCTCGCCTCCGCCCAGGAACTCGACCACGCCATCCACCAGTTCTTCCCCGAGCACGCCGTCTACCGCATCGACCACTACCTCGGCAAGGAGCCCGTCCAGAACCTCCTCTACTTCCGCTTCGCCAACTCGTTCCTGGAGCCGGTCTGGAACTGCCACTACGTCGAGAGTGTGCAGATCACGATGGCCGAGGCGTTCGGCGTCGAGGGGCGCGGGAAGTTCTACGACGAGGTCGGCGCCATCCGCGACGTGGTGCAGAACCACCTGCTCCAGGTCGCTGTGCTCCTGGCGATGGAGCCGCCCTCCTCTTACGAGACCGAGGCCGTGCGCGACTGCAAGATCGCCGCTCTGCGCGCGATGCGCCCGCTCGACAAGCAGTCGGTCGTGCGCGGGCAGTTCCGTGGCTACCGCGAGGAGCCGGGCGTCCAGCACCGCTCGCAGGTAGAGACGTTCGCCGCCGTGCGCCTGCACGTGGACAACTGGCGCTGGGCGGGCGTGCCCTTCGTCATCCGCGCGGGCAAGCGCATGCCCGTGACGACGACCGAGGTGCTCGTCACGATGAAGCGCCCGCCGATGTCGATGTTCGGCGAGGTCGTCTCGCCGCACTCGAACTACTTCCGCTTCCGCCTGAGCCCCGAGATCGTCATCTCTTTGGGCGCGCGCACGAAGGTCGAGGGCGAGGTGATGGCCGGCGAGGACATCGAGCTGGTGGCGCACGAAGACCCCGGCGACGACACGCCGCCCTACGAGCGCCTGCTGCGCGACGCGATGAAGGGCGACTCCTCGCTCTTCACGCGCGAGGACTCGGTCGAGGCCTCGTGGCGCGTCGTCGACCCCGTGCTCGGCGACGCGACGCCCGTCCACGAGTACGAGCCCGGCACCTGGGGGCCGCGCGAGGCCGACGAGTTGACCGCGGACATCGGCGGCTGGCACGACCCCGCCGGCACGACCCCGAGCGCCTGAGCGCGCCCTTCGTCGAACCGAGTCTTTCCCGACCGCACGGGCCGCGACTCACGCCCGTCGGCCGGCCCGTCTCGAAAGCTCTACACAGACAACCCGACCGGAGGAAGAACAGATGCAGAAGCGTTCCCCCAGCCCACGCGGGAGGCGGGCGCCCGCCCCACTCGTGCTCCCCGGCGGCGCCGTGACCATCCTCGGCCTCGGCGCCAACGTCTCCTTCAGCCGCAACGTCGAGTTCTTCCTCAAGTTCGAGTAAGGAAGGCCCGAACCAGAGGCCCGACCCACCGGCAGCAGCTGGTGGGGCGGGCCTCTCTTATTTCCTCGCGAGACTCTTACATTTACTTCACGATTAGCCCGGCTGTGCGGCAGTGGACGGAAGGCGTCGTATCCTTACCCGAAGATGACTTCAAGTTACATCAAGGGGGAAGAAGATGAGCGAAGACCCGAAAGAGCAGGGGCCGAAGCCGCCCTTCGAGGAGCAGCCGCAGGAGCCGCCCGGACTCGAATCAGAGATGAAGCCGCGCCCCGACTACGGCGCCGACACCTACCGGGGGCACGGCCGGCTCGAAGGCAGGGCCGCCGTCGTCACCGGCGGCGACAGCGGCATCGGCCGCGCCGTGGCCGTCGCCTTCGCGCGCGAGGGCGCCGACGTGCTCATCGCTTATCTGGAAGAGGAGGAGCCGGACGCGCTTGAGACGGCGCGCGAGGTGGAGGCGGCGGGCCGCCGCTGCGTCCGCGTGGCCGGAGACATCAGGGAGGAGGCGCACTGCCGGCGCGTCGTCGGGCGCGCGGTCGAAGAGTTCGGGCGGCTGGACGTTCTGGTCAACAACGCCGCCTTCCAGATGGTGCGCGGCGGGATTCAGGAGATAAGCACCGACGAGTTCGACCGCACCTTCCGCACGAACGTCTACGCGACGTTCTTCCTGTGTAAGGCGGCGCTGCCGCACATGAAGGAGGGCGGGAGCATCATCAACACGGCCTCGATTCAGGCCTACCAGCCCTCGGCCGAGCTGCTGGCCTACGCGGCGACGAAGGGCGCCATCGTCACCTTCTCGAAGGCGCTCGCCTCCGAGGCGATGAAGAGCGGCGTGCGCGTCAACGTCGTCGCGCCCGGCCCCGTCTGGACGCCGCTCATCACGGCGACGATGCCGCACGAGAAGTACGAGGAGTTCGGCAAGGACACGCCCGCCGAGCGCCCGGGCCAGCCCGCCGAACTCGCCCCGGTCTTCGTCTTCCTCGCCTCGCAGGAGTCTTCTTACGTCTGCGGCGAGGTCATCGGCGTCACCGGCGGCAAGCCTTTGCCGTAAACGTCGGGCGGCGCGGCCTCACCCCGCCCGCCGCGCGGCCTCTATCTTCTTTAACAACTCTTCGTCGGATAAGTTATCTCCCCACCCGCCCTCAAGCTTCAGCCGCACGGTCTGCGCCCCGCCGCTCGGCGTGCAGACGACTTCGAACAGATCGCCCTCCACGCGCGCGGCCTCCGCATTCTCATCACCTTCAGACAGTCCGCCGTAAGCCTGCGCGCACGTCCACGTCACGCCCTCCCCGTCCGACACTTCACGCGGCACTAGTAGTCCTCCTCCGTCGTCATCGTTAGATCGTTATGTCGTAACTTGGGCGGGCGCGCGCAGGCGGGCCATGAAGTAGGAGTCCGCGTAGCGTCCGTCGCGGTAGGCGTGCTGGCGCAGGAGGCCCTCGCGCTCGAAGCCGAAGCGCTCGTAGAGGCGGATGGCCGGCTCGTTGTCGGTGTAGACCTCCAGCTCAAGGCGCGTGAGGTTGAGCCAGTTGTCCGCGAGGTCAATGCCGGCCCTCATCAGGGCGGAGCCGACGCCCTTGCCGTGCCAGTCGTCGTGCACGCTCATCCCGATTTCGCCCGCGTGCTGCCGGCGCGGCCTCTGGAAGGCGTGCAGGCTGAACATCCCGACGACGCGCTCGCCGACGACGGCGACGAGGTTGTGCACGCCCTCGCCGGGCTCCGCGACCCTCCGCCGCCACAGCTCGTGCGAAGGGTAAGGGAGCTGCAAGGTGTTCGCGTAGAGCTTCGGGCTGTAGAACATCTCGTAGAGCGCCGTGTAGTCGTCGGGCTCGGCGCGCCGTATCGTCAGACCTTCGACCTGCATTGACTCCTCGCCTCCGTGAGTGTGTTATAAGTTCGCGAGCCCCGGTGCTGTCCACATGATACCTCAAAGGCGAGGGAAGGAAGTTAGCCTTGACGAACGTTTCGCGCGCGGCTGGCGACGTTGACCGCGCTGGCCTGCTTGCGAGGGGTCTCTCCGCGTTCATCTTCGCGGGACTCGTCGCCGTCGTGCCGCTCTCGTCCGTCCCCTACGGCTCGGTCGAGCCGTTATGGACGGCGCTTTTCGAGGTGTCGGTCTTCCTGCTCGCGGCGCTCTGGGCGCTGGAGGGCGCGCTCGCGGGGCGTTGGGTGTCGCGCGCGCACGCGCTCGCGCTGCCCGGCGTCGCGCTCGCGGCGTACGCTCTCTTGCAGTCGCTCGAACTCGGCGGCGGCGCCGTCAGCTACGACCCCTACGAGACGCGTCTCGTCGCGCTCCTGTTCTTCACCTACACGACCTATCTAGCTCTTCTCTTACGTTACGCCGACACCGAACGGCGGCTGCGGGCTTTGCTCTACGCGGTGGTCTTGGCGGGCCTGGCGTCGGCGCTCTTCGGCATCGTGCGGCAGACGGCGCAGCGCGGCGCGGAGGGCTTCCTGCTCGAAGCTTTGCGGCCGAACACGGGCTACGCGCAGTTCATCAACAAGAACCACTTCGCCTATCTCGCCGAGATGGCTTTGGGCGCGCTGCTCGGGCTGGTCGCGGGGCGCGGCGTGGCGCGCGCGAAGGCGCTCGTGCCGCTCGCGCTCGCGCTTCCCATCTGGGCGGCGCTCGTGCTCTCGAACTCGCGCGGCGGCCTCCTCGCGATGTTCTGCCAGGTCATCTTCCTCGGCGCGACCTTCGGCGTGACGCGCGCGCGCGGCGCGAACTCGGCGCTCGACCGAATCGCGGGCTCGAAGGCTGCGCGCGCGGGTCTCGTCTTCGCGCTGCTCTCGACGATAGTCGTCGGGATGGTCTGGCTCGGCGGGGACGCCGTGGCCGACCGCGTGGCTTCGGTCGGCGAGGAGGTGACTGCGGGGGCGACCGCCGACGCGACGCACTCGGGGCGCAGGGACATCTGGGCGGCGACCTGGAAGACGTTCACAACGCACCCGCTCGCGGGCGTCGGCTTCGGCGGCTACTGGGTCGCCGTCAGCGAACAGCACGAAGGCTCAGGCGGACTCGTCCCGCAGCAGGCGCACAACGATTACCTCGAAGTGCTCGCCTCGGGCGGGCTGCTGGGCGCGGGCCTGGTACTGGCCTTCCTCCTGCTGCTCGTCAGGCGTTCGGCGCCGCGCCTGCGCGCGGGGAGCGCGTCGGCGCGCGCGGCCTGCCTGGGGGCGCTGGCGGGGCTGTGCGGGGTCGCCGTCCACAGCCTCGTCGAGTTCGGGCTCCACGTCCCCTCGAACGCCTTCGCGGCACTGGCGCTCGCGGCCGTGGCGGCGGCCGCGATCCCTTTAAACGGCCAAAAAACTAGCCCTTATAAGTATTGACCGTGCCCGTTGCGACGGAATAGACTCAATGCGTCTTAACCTCGGGCGTCGTGTACTTGACGGCCCGCGGGCGCGAAAGTTTTAGAACCCTCGGCAGGACAAAGGTCATGAGCACTCTCAAGAGCAAGATCGTAAAGGCGACCGCCCTCAGCCTCGCGCTGGCCGTCACACACGTCTGCCTGGGCGCGGAACTCGTGCGGGCGGCCTCGGCGCGCCTCATCGCGAAGGCGACCGGCGTGCAGGGCGGAGCGCAGGGGCGTCTGACGACGCGCGGCAACAACGCCGTCACGGTCAACGGCAACAGCGCCAAGTCGGGCGAGACTATCTTCTCGGGCCAGTCGATTCAGACGCCCGCGGGCGTCGGCGCCACGGTCAACCTGCCGGGCATCGGCCGCGTGGACATCGCGCCGAACACGAACCTGACGCTCACGTTCGAGAACGGGAAGGTCGACGTCGTGCTTGTCTCGGGCTGCGTCATCGTGACGGCCAACCGCGGCAACGCGGGCAGCGTGGAGTCGGGCGGCTCGACTCAGAAGACTGAGGGCGACCAGGGCGGCACCATCGATGTCTGCTCCTCGACGACGCCGGGCGCGACGCCTGTCGTCGGGCAGGGCGCGGCGGCGGCGGCCGGCGCGGGTGCCGCGGGCGGCACGGCGACGGCGGCCACGACGGCGGCCGCGGCCGAGGGCGGCCTCTTCGGTCTCGGCACGGCCGGCACCATCGGCTTCATCAGCGCCGCGGGCATCATCACCACCGCCGCCATCGTCGCCCCCTGCCGCCGCGGCCCGAACCCGAGCCCCGGCACGCCGCGCGGGCGCAACGACGAGTGCCGCGACTAGAGTTCGACTGAGCGCCGTACGGTGTCTCTCCTCCGGCTTCCCGTGCCCTCAGAATTTTGACTTCTGAGGGCACAACCTTTTTCAGACGAGTCTGACTTGCCCGCCGAACGCTCCACACAGAACGCGCGTCATCTTTCGGCCCCGCTGCGCGCGAGCGTTGCGCTCGTCTGCGCGGCGTTCTTCCTCTGGTGCGCGTGGACGGCCGCGCGCGCGGGAGCTTCGCGCATGGTCTCGGACTACGCGGGGAGAATCAGATCGAAGGAGGCGGCCGACGCTTCGGTCGCGCTCGCGCCTTCCGACCCCGAGGCTCACTACGCGCGCGGGAATGCCCTGGCCGACACGGGCGACTATGCGGGCGCGGCCTCGGCGTACGAAGAGGCTCTGCGGTTGCGCCCGCGCGACTACGTCCTGTGGGTCGAGCTGGGCAAGTCGCGCGAGGAGACGGGCGACACCAGGGGCGCGCTCGAATCCTTCCGAAAGGCGGTCGCGCTCGCGCCCTTCTACGCGAGGCCGCGCTGGCAGTTGGGGAACGCCCTGCTGCGCGCGGGCGCACGCGAAGAGGCTGTGCGCGAACTCAGGCGCGCGGCCGAGAGCGAACCGCGCCTCTACCCGAATCTCATACAGACGCTCTGGCCCGTCTCGGGCCGCGAGCCGCGCGCGTTCGTGCTCGACGCCGGCCCGCGCACGGACGACGAGACGCTCGCCGTCGTGAGCTTCCTGATTAAAGAGGGCGAGGCGGACGAGGGCCTGAAGGCGCTGCGCGAGTCCGGCCTGCGGCTTAACGAAGAGGCGCGAAAGAGGTTGGTCAAAGACCTGCTCGCGGCGGAACGCTTCGCGGACGCGTACGGCGTCTGGGCCGTGGGGCGGGCCGGCGGCGGCCCGCTCGAAGACGGCGGGTTCGAGGAGGGCGCGCACACGGACGAAGAGGGCTTCGGCTGGCGCTTCGCGACGAACGTGCAGAACGTCAGGCTCTCGCTCGACGCCGCCGAGCCGCGCGAGGGGGCGCTCAGTTTGAAGGTCGAGTACGCGGGCAACTCCGAGCCTTCGCAAACTCCCGTCTCGCGCCTGCTCGCGGTCGAGCCGGGCGCGCGCTACCGCCTCACGTTCTTTGCGCGCACGAAGGAGGTCGTGACGGGCGGGCCGCCGTTCGTGCAGGTCGTCTCCGCGGCGAAGTCGGGCGAGGCGTTGGCGGAGACGGCCGTGCTCCCCGCGTCCACGGACGGCTGGCAGGGGTTCGCGCTCGAGTTCACGGCCCCGCCCGCGGGCGCCGTGCGCGTGGCGCTGAAGCGGAAGTCGTGCGCGACCTCGCCGTGCCCGGCCTTCGGCGCGGTGTGGCTCGACGCGTTCGGGTTGAGAAGGCTAGAGTAAGTAGGCAGATGGCAGTAGGCAGTTAGGAACCCTTACTGCACGATTTAGTTTTATCTCTCAACGTCCTTTACACGGGGCGTACTGCCTACTTCTTGACGGGAGGAGCGTTCGGTCAGATGGGTCAAGGTTTGAAGGCGGTCTTCATCGCGGGCGGCGCGGGCACGCGGCTGTGGCCCCTGTCGCGCGCGGGCAGCCCGAAGCAGTTCCACGCGCTCGCGGGCAACGCGTCGTTGATGCGGCAGACGGTCGAGCGCGTGCTGCCCGTCATCGAAGCGCGCGACGTGTGGGTCGTCACGGGCGCGCACCACGTCGAACAGACCCGCGCCGAGCTGCCGGAGGTGCCGCCCCGACAGATCGTCGGCGAGCCTTTCCCGCTGGGGACGAACCTCGCGGTCGGCCTCGGCGCTCTGCACGTCGCGAGGCAAGACCCGGACGCCGTCATCTTCGTCGGCTGGGCCGACTCCTACTTCCGCGACGGCGAGGCGTTCCGCCGCGCGCTCAAGGCTTCGGCGCGCGTGGCGCGCGAGACGGCGGGCGTCATCGTCGGCGTGCGCCCCACGCACCCGGCCACGGGCTACGGCTACATCCACGCGGGCGACGCCTTGGAAGGGTTTGAAGACGCGTACGCAATCGCGGGCTTCGCGGAGAAGCCGGACGCCCCGCGCGCGCGCGCCTTCGTCGAGGACGGCTCGTACTACTGGAACCCGGGGATGAGCGCGTGGGTCGCCTCGCGCCTGCTCGAACTGATACGCCGGCACAAGCCCGCGCACCACGAGGCGCTCTTGAAGGTGGAGCCGCACCTGGGCACGCCGCGAGAGGCCGAGGCGATGGAGGAGGCTTTCGAAGGCCTCGACCGCGACCCCATAGACACGGCGGTCTTCGAGAAGGCCGAGGGCCTCGCCACGGTCGTCACAGACCCGGGCTGGAGCGACGTGGGGACTTGGGCCGCCGTCTACGAACTCGGCGCGGAGGGCGAGGGCGCGAACGTGCTGCGCGGCGAAGTCGTCCCGCTCGACACGGAGGGCTGCCTCGTCCACGCCGCCGCGGGCCGGCCGGTCTTCACGCTCGGCGTCTCAGACCTCGTCATCGTGGACGCCGGCGACTGCCTCCTCGTCGCACGCCGCGACCAGGCCGAGCGCCTCAAGGAACTCCACACGCTCGCCCAACAGTCCGGCCACGAGAACCTGCTCTAAAGAAATTTTCACCACAGAGACACAGAGGCACAGCGCGTTGAGTTATGAACTCTAAGCTGTGCCTCTGTGTCTCTGTGGTGAAATTCTAACTCAGTTCACTAACTCGAAATCTATCCACTGCGTCGTGACGGCGTTGGACTTGCCGGCGAGGGCGTCGGTGACGACGAGCTGGAGGACGTACTCGCCGGGCTCGAGCGCGGCGCCGAGTTGGAGGCGGCCCGCGGCCTCAATGCGCGCGAGTCCCGTCTGCTGCGCCGCGTCGAACGGCTGCGGCTGGCCTTCGTAGACCGGCTGCCCCTCGCGGAAGAGCCGCGCCTGAATCGTCAGCTGCGGCCGCCCCGTCGCCTTATCCGCCTTCGCGTTGTAGATGACGAAGCCGTAGTCGAGCAGCGCCCCGCGGCGGAAGCGGCGCGTCGCCGGGGCGGCCTCCTGTTCGGTGAGCGCGGCCGGCACGACCTGCGCCGCCGCCTGGGGCGCGGGCGAGGCGACGACGATGCCCGAGAGGGCGAGGCGCTTCTTCGACAGGTCGGGCACCTCGACGTACTGGCTGGCCGAGCCGGTGCGCTCGCTCGCCGTGTCGCGCACCGCGATGCGGAGCTGGTAGGCGCCCGGCCTCCGCACCGGCACGTTGAGGTCGTAGACCATGCCCTCCTTCTTGAAGAGTTCGAGCGAGCCCTCGGGGACGCGGATGGTCTCGACGCGGTTCATCTGGTCGACGATGCGTCCGTCCTCGCCGTAGGTGACGGCGACGATGTCGAGCTTCGTCGCCTGCTGGCCGTCGGGCTGGCGCTCGAAGGTGAGCGTGCGCGGGTCGATGAGCAGCATCGAGCGGACGACGGGGCCGCCGCCCGGCGCGTTGATGAAGAAGGAGGTGAGCCGCACGTTGACGCCCGCCGCGCCGAAGGGCGAGATGAGCGCGGCCATCAGCTGCCCCTCGCGCGTCTGCGGCCTGGGCTGCGACTCGGACTCGGGGTGCCCGATGTAGCCGGTGCGCGAGCGGACGGTCAGCTCGGGGTGCCCCTTCACGTTGACCTTCAGGCTGTTGAAGCGCACGCGCCCCGTCTGCGGGTCGAAGGCCGACTCGTCGGGGCGGTAGCCGATGAGGTAGTAGCCGCTCATGTCGTCGAGCGCGCGCTGGATGCCGCGGCCGAGGTTGTTGTGGTTGATGCGCGCGACGCCGCCGGTCGCCTCCGAGAGCCGGATGAGACCTTCCTGCGTCGCGAAGAGCTGCCCGCTGCGCGCGCTCAGGAGAGACCCCATCTGGTGCGTCGGGATGCCGCCGGGCAGGCCCGTGCCGGCGGGACTGCCCGCGGTGTTGTCGGAGGCGAAGGGGCCGATGGGCTGGAGGCCGCGCGCGTCGATGCCGTAGAAGACGACCGAGGAGCGGTTGGCAAGGTCGATGAGGCGTTCGAGCGCGGTCGTGTAGCGCGTCGCGTCGCCCTTCGAGTCGCGCAGGGGGAAGCCGTCGGAGAAGAGGATGACGGCCTTGCGGCCCGGCATCTCGCGCAGGCCGCGCACGACGAATTGCAGCGAGCCCATCGTGCCGACGGTGAAGCGCTCCTGCCGGTACTCGTCGTAGTCCTTATCCTGCGAGCGCATGTCGTCCACGCCGCCGGGGACGCTCGCCGGGTTGCTTGACTCGAGCGTCCGCTCGAGCGCCGTGGCCGCGCCGCCGCGCCTTGGCGACCAGCGGATGCGCTCGACGGCGCGGTAGAGCTGCTGCCGGTCGTTGGTGAACTGCTGGAGCGCGCCGATGCTCGCGCTGGTGCGGATGACGGCGACCATGTCGCCCGGCTCGATCTGCTCGTCGATGTACTTCTTTACGGCGCGGCGCGCGTAGTAGGTGCTCTCGGCCGTCATCGAGAGGTCGTCGAGGACAAGCGCGAAGGTGCGCCTGACCTGCTCGGGGCGCAGCCGCGCGGGCGGTACGGGCGGCGCGCCCTTCGCGTCGCGGTCGCGCCTGGCCGGCGCCTCGGCCGGGGCGCTCAAGGGTTTCCCGATCCTGACGTAAGAGAAGTTCGTGATCTGCCGCGCGCTGCCGTTCTCGACGACCTCGAAGTCTTCGGCCGAGAGGTTCGTTACCTGCTTGCCGTCGCGGTCGGTAACGACGGCGTCCACCTGCACGAGGTTGGTCGTGATGCGCACGACCTCGTCGTCGTTGTCGGCGTCTTCCTGTCCCGGCGTCGCCTGCGGCTGCTGTGCGGCGGGCTGAGGCGCGGGCGTCGTCTGCTGCGTCTGTTGTGCGGGCGTGGTCTGCTGTTGCGCGAGTAGGGCGGCGAGCAGGAGAGGGAGGAGCGGGGCGGTTCGTTTACGCATCGTGGGTTCCTTTCGCGCGCGAGGGTCAAGAGGGCGACCCGGGGAAGAGTCCGGACACGGCGGCGAGATTAACACGCCGGCCGCGGAAAGGGGAAAACAAGAAAACGCCCCGGCGCGGAATTGAATCCGCGCCGGGGCGTGTCTTGGTTAAGGGTCGTGCCGCGTCTTTAGCGCGCGGGCGCCTGCGCGCGCGGGCGGACGGGGACGAAGAGGCTCGCGCCGCCGCGGTTGACGAGCATGAGCGCCGGGCGTTCGCCCGAGCCCTTGAGCGCCGCCTGCAACTCGGCCACGTTGCTGACGGGCCGGCGGTTGACCTCCTCGATCACGTCGCCCTCCTGCAGGCCCGCCTCGGCCCCGGCCCCCGCCTCGGCCACGTCCGTCACGACGAGGCCCCGCGTCGCGTCCTTCAGGTTGAAGCGCTGCGTGAGGGCCGGGCTCAAAGGCTGAACCCTCAGGCCGAGGCCGCCGGTGTCCTCGCGCGGGCCGGCCGGCTCTTCGCGCGAGTCGTCGCGCGCGGTCTCGACGGGCAGTTCCGCGAGCGTGACGCTGAACTGCTGCTCGCGGTTGTCGCGCATGACGGTGACGGTGGCCGCGGTGCCGGGGCGCGTGCGCGCGACGGCGTTGCGCAGGGTGTTGTTGTCCGTGACGGGCGCGCCGTTGAAGGCCGTAATCACGTCGCCGCGCTTGAGGCCCGCGCGGTCGGCCGGGCCGCCGGCCGACACGCCGCTGACGAGCGCGCCGCGCGCCTGGTTCAGCCCGAGGCTGGAGGCGAGGTCGGCCGTCACGTTCTGGATGTTGACGCCGAGCATGCCGCGCCGCACCTTGCCCGTCGCCACCAACTGCCCCATCACGTCCTTCGCCATGTTGGCCGGGATGGCGAACCCGATGCCGATGCTGCCGCCCGAGGGCGAGAGTATCTGCGAGTTGATGCCGATCAGCTCGCCCTGCGTGTTGACGAGCGCGCCGCCCGAGTTGCCGCGGTTGATCGGCGCGTCGGTCTGGATGAAGTCCTCGAAGCTGCCGTCGCTCAGACCCGTCTGGCGGCCCTTGGCCGAGACGATGCCCATCGTCACGGTCTGGCCGATGCCGAGGGGGTTGCCGACGGCGAGCGCCACGTCGCCGACCCGCACCTTGTCCGAGTCGCCGAGCGGCAGGACGGGCAGGCCCGTCGCATCGACCTTAATCACTGCGAGGTCTGAGGGCGCGTCGGAGCCGACGACCTTGCCTGTGAGCGTCCGGCCGTCGTTGAGTTCAACCTTGATCTCCTCGGCGCCGTCAACCACGTGGTGGTTGGTCAGGATGAAGCCGTCGGCCGTGACGACGACGCCGGAGCCGAGGCCGCGCTCGACGCGCTCCTCGCCGCGCGGCTGCTGCTGGCGGAAGCGGTCGCCGAACAACTCGCGGAGCGCCGGGTCGTCCATGAAAGGAAGCTGCTGGGCCGCGCGCGTGTGGCGCGAGGCGCGGACGGTGACGACGGCCGGCGTGACGCGCGCGAGCACGTCGGCGTAAGAGTTCTGAATCTGCTGCGCCGCCGCCGGCTCCGCGGGAGCGCCCGCGCCGGCCGCGCCCGCCGCGACGCCGCCGAAGGTCGCGACCGCCAGGGCGGCCGCGAGCAGAAACCCGCCGACCCGTCGGTTCGAATCCGAGTAGTCTCGATAAGCCATGAGAGTAAGAGTCTCCTTAAATACGGGAATCAGACGGGAATTTGATGAACGGGCGGGCGGCGGCGTTTCCCTGCGGGAGTGTGGCCCTAAAAAGGGAAGCCCAGCCGGGGCGCTTGGTCTTGGTGGGCCGGTTGCCGTTGTTAGGTCGGTCAGCAACAGGTCGTGGCGGGATGGCCGCCGGCTCACTCGCGCCCCAGGCTGGGTATCAATTCAGGGGACTTAAAAGTACCAGACGGCCCCTCGGCGTGTCATCGGAATGAAGATGGTGCGATGTCTCCAACTTTAGTTGGAGCCGCGCGGGTCGTCGGGGAGGCGGACGAGGCCGCGCCGGATGGCCGTCGTCGCGGCCTGCGTGCGGTCGGCCACGCCGAGCTTGCTGAGGATGTTGTTGACGTGGCTCTTGACGGTGGCCTCGCTGATGTCGAGCGCGGCGGCGATCTCCTTGTTGCTTCGGCCCCCGACTATCTGCCCGAGGACTTCCAACTCGCGCCCCGTTAAGTCCGACCCGCCGACGCGCTCCGCCAAACGCTCGGCCACCACGCCCGGGATGCGCCGGCCGCCCGCGTGGACGGTGCGGATGGCGCTTTCCAGTTCCTCGAAGAACATGTCCTTGAGGAGATACCCCTGCGCGCCGGCCTGCAGGGAGCGGTAGATGTCCTCGTCGCCGTCGAAGGTCGTCAGCACGATGACGCGCGCGCCGGGGAACTCGCGCCGGATGGCGGCGATGGCCTCGACGCCGGACATCGAAGGCATGCGCAGGTCTGTGAGCAGCACGTCGGGTCTGAGCTTGCGGTAAAGCTCGACCGCCTGCCTGCCGTCCGTGCCCTCGGCGATGACCTCCATGTCGGGGACGGTGTTGATGAGCGCGACGAAGCCCTGCCGCACCACCGCCTGGTCGTCCACCACGACTATGCGTATCTTCTCGTTGCTCATCGCGGGATAGATTATACGCTCAGGCCTCAATAGGCACGCGCACGACGACCTCCGTGCCCGCGCCGGGCGTGCTGCTGACGGACGTTGTGCCGCCCATCTGCTCGGCGCGCTCGCGCATGCCGACGAGTCCGAAGTGCCCGCCGCGGCCCCCGTCGTCGGCGTCGGCGTCGAAGCCGCGCCCGTCGTCTTTGACTTCCAAGCGCACCTCGCGCGCGCCGAAGTCGAGACTGACGGAGACGTTCTTCGCCTGCGCGTGGCGGACGGCGTTGCCGACCGCCTCCTGCCCGATGCGCAGGAGGTTGTTCTCGACCTGCGGCGCGAGCGGGCGGAACGTGCCGCCGACCGAGAACTGCGTCTGCACGCCGCTCTCGGCCGTCAGGCGTCGCGTCATCTCGGCGAGCGCCGCCGGCAGGTCGCGCTCGTCCAGAGACTGCGACCTTAAATCCCACACGTACCTGCGCGCCTCCGCGACGCTGCTGCGGACGAGCCCGCGCGCGCGGTCGAGGTGCTTGCGCGCGACCTCGGGCGCGCTCGCCATCGTGCGCGCGACGATCTCAAGCTGGACGGAGATGCCGAGTATCTCCTGCGCGAGGTTGTCGTGTATCTCGCGCGCGATGCGGTTGCGCTCCTGTAAGACGACGCCGTAGCGCTCGCGCACCTGCCGCAGGCGCAGCGCGTAGAGCTGCCAGCCGACGAGTCCCGCGCCCAGGAGCACCAGCGCGTAGAACCAGTAGGTGCGGTAGAAGTGCGGCCTCAGTTGGAAGCCGAACGTGGCGGCTTGGCTCGACCAGACGCCGTCGTTGTTGCAGGCGACGACCAGAAAGCGGTAGTCGCCCGGCCCGAGGTTCGTGTAGTAGGCCACGCGCCGGTCGCCGCCCTCGACCCAGTCCCGGTCGAACCCTTCGAGCTTGTAGCGGTAGCGCACCTTCTCCGGCGCGACGAAGCTCAGGCCCGCGTAGTAGAACTCGAAGCGGCTCCGGCCGGGCGGCAGTTTCAAATCGGGCGAAGCCGCGACCGTCTCGCCGTCGACCTTCACCTGTTCGACGACGGCGGGGGGCGGCGTCGTGTTCGTCGGCATGTGCTCGGGGTCGATGGTGGCGACGCCCTTGATGGTCGAGAACCACAGGCGGCCCGCGTGGTCGCGCCAGGCCGAAGGGTGGCCGCCGCCGCTGCACTCGCGCGTGCCCATGCCGTCGGCCGTGCCGTAGACGACGGGGTTGAGCGCGCGCGTCCGCCCCGCGGCGAACTCCTCCAGCTCCGACTTGTCGAGGCGGAACACGCCCTTGTTGCAGCTCATCCAAAGCCGGCCGTGCCCGTCTTCGAGCACGCGGTAGATGGTGTCGTTCGGCAGCCCGTCGCGCGTCGTGAAGGAGTTGAAGCGGCCGTCCTTGAAAAGGTTCAGCCCGCCGCCGTTGGTGCCGATCCAGAGGCGCCCCTCGGCGTCGCCGTGGATGGAGATGACGACGTTATCCGAAAGGCCGTCGCGCGTCGTGTAGGTCTTGAAGCGCCCCGCCTCGAAGCGGCTCAGGCCGCCGAGCGTGCCGACCCAGAGCACGCCCTTCGGGTCTTCGTAGATGGTGCCGACGAAGTCGTCGGGCAGGCCCTGCTCGGTCGTGAAGATTTCGAACCCTTCGTCCTTCATGCGCGCCAGCCCGCCGCGCGTGCCCACCCAGAGCGCGCCCGCGCGGTCTGCGTAGATGGAGCGGACGAAGTCGTTCGGCAGACCTTCGGCCGAAGTGTAGGTCGTGAACTTCCCGTCGCGCAGGCGCGAAAGTCCGTCGGGCGTGCCGGCCCACAGCGCGCCGTCCGCGCCCTCGGCGAGCGAGAGCACGATGTTGCTCGCGAGGCCGTCGTCGGTCGTGTAGGTCTTGAAGCGCCCGTCCTTCAGGAGACTCAAACCGCCGCCGTAGGTTCCGACCCACACGCCGCCCTGCCGGTCTTCGTAAATTGATTTGACGAGGTCGCTCGGCAAGCCCTCGCGCGTCGTGTAGGTCGTGAACTTCCTGTCCTTGAGCTGCGTCAACCCCTCGGACTCGGTGCCGACCCAGAGGCTCCCTTCGGCGTCCTCGAAGATGGAGAGGATGATGCCGCCGGCGAGTCCGTCGTCTTCGCCCTTGAAGGTCTCGAAGCGCCCGCCGCGCCAGCGCGCCAGCCCCGCGGCCGTGCCGACCCAGAGGCTTCCGCCCGAGCCCGCGCGCAAAGACGTGATGCGTTCGTTGGGCAGGCCGTCGGCGCTGGTGAAGGTCTGGACGCGGCCGTCGCGGTGCAGGCAGGAGAGGCCGGAGGGCGAGCCGAGCCACAGCGTCCCGTCGTCCGCGCGCGCGATGGCCGTGACCGCGCGCGCCGAGCCGTCGCCCGTCGTCTCCGTGTTGAAGACGCCTTCGCGGAAGCGCGAAAGCCCCTCGTCCGTGCCGGCCCAGATGTTCCCCTCCGCGTCCTCCGCGACGGCGAGGACGCCGCCGCCTTCGAGCCCGTCCTTCTTCGTGAAGTTCGTGAACCTTCCGTCGGCGTAGCGGCTCAACCCCGCGGAGGTCGCGAACCAGACGGTGCCCGCGCGGTCTTCGTAAGCCGCGGCCACGTCGTCACTCGCGAGGCCGTCGGCGGTCGTGAACGTCCGCCACTCGCCGTCCGCGAGGCGCGCGACGCCGGCCGACGTGCAGACCCAGAGGTCGCCCGCGTGCCCCGCGGCGAGCAGCGCGCGCACGTCGTTGCTCTTGAGCGCGGGCGTGTTCTGCCGGTCGAAGATTTTGAAGATGAGTCCGTCGAAGCGCGCGAGGCCCTCTTCGGTCGCGACCCAGACGTAGCCGTCGGCGGTCTGCGTGATGGAGTGGACGGTGTTCTGCGGCAGCCCGCTGTCGGTCTGCCACGCGCGGCGCGCGAACTCCTCGCCGCGGCGCTCCGGGTCGAGCCCGCCCGCGGCCCCCGCGCAGATGAGCAGCGCCGGGATGAGCAACTTGAGTGGGAGTGCGCTACACTTGGCGCGGCGGGACTTTAGGCGCATCGTTGACGAAGGGCTCGGACTATATTCGCTCTTCGGACTTTGCGCCGGATTATAACGGAAGATGAGTCCCGCGGGCATTCATCGGAGGAGCCGAATGAGGAACGCGAAACTCTTAGCCGCCGTCGCGGCTTTAACCCTCGCGGCCGTCTCGGCGGCGGCCGCGCCCGCGCGCTGGAGGGCGGCCACGCCCGACGAGCTGCGCCGCGTCATCCCCGCGCGCGCGCCGGTCGTCAAGGAGAACATCGAGACCGAGGCGCGCACCGCCTCGGGCGTCGTGGACGGGCGCGGGCGCTTCATCGCGGGCGTCGTGATGATTACGGCCGGCTACTCGGCCGAGGGCAAGTACTCCCACTTCTTTCTGACGCAGGTGCCTCTGCGCGTGGGCGACTTGGAGCTGCCGGCCGGGGAGTACGTCTTCGGCTACACGCGCGCGTCGGACGACACGATCCGCGTCAGCTTCTACCGCGCCGCGACGGGCGAACACGTCGGCGACGCCGAGGCGCGCCGCAGCACGCGCAAGGGCACGGGCGTCCGCTCGCTCCTCGTCAACCCGCCCGCGGGCGGCCGCGCCAACATCCAGATCGGCCGCTTCCTCCTCGAATACCGCGTGACGGATTAGAACTAAATGAAGTAGGCAGTAGGCAGATGGCAGTTGAAGACTTCTTGCCTTCAACTGCCTACTGCCTACTTCTTTGCTCAAACTAAAGGCTGGCTCGCGCCTCCAACCTTGCGCCCATGACAGGGCATCGGAGTTGTGTAAGTAATAGGCGGTCACGCTCCACCACGCTTTTCGTCCCGAGAACAGGCGAAACCCCCATGAGAAGAAAGACACTGCGGGCGGCCGCGGCCCTCTGCGCGGCGCTCGTGCTCTTCGCACACCCGGCCGCGGCGCGGCAGCAGTCCGCTTCGGCGACCCTGCGCGGCGTCGTCACCGACCCCCAGGGCGCGGTCGTCCCCGGCGTCAGCGTCCGCGCGACCAACCTCGCCACCGGCGCCGCGCGACAGACGTCCACTAACGAGAACGGCGTCTACGCGTTCACCGGCCTCGCGCCCGGCGACTACGAGGTGCAGGCCGAGGCGCAGGGCTTCGACGTTTTGAAGAAGGGCGCGACGTTGCGGGTCGGGCAGAGCGTGGCGCTCGACCTGACGCTCCAGTTGTCGGTCAAGACCGAGATCGTCTGCGTCGACTGCGGCGTAGACCTCACCCCGCCCATCGACACGGAGACCTCGAAGGTCGACCGCGTCATCACCGAGCGCGAGATCGAGAACCTCCCTCTCAACGGCCGCAACTTCCTCGAACTCGCACTGCTCACGCCCGGCAACGCGCCCGCGCCGAACTTCGACCCGACGAAGACGAACACGGTCGTCATCTCCTCGGCCGGGCAGTTCGGCCGCGGCGGCAGCGTCACCGTGGACGGCGCCGACACGAACGACGACGTGGTCGGCGGCGCCGTGCAGAACGTCTCGCAGGACGCCGTGCAGGAGTTCCAGATCGCGACCAACCGCTTCGACGCGCGCACGGGCCGCACCGGCTCCGGCCTCGTCAACATCGCGACCAAGAGCGGGACGAACGCGCTGCACGGCTCGGCCGCGGCCTTCTTCCGCGGGAGCCTCTTTCAAGGTCTGCCCGCCACCTTCGACCGCGCGCTGGGCGACGACCCGCCCTTCGACCGCGAGCAGTATTCGTTCACGCTCGGCGGCCCGGTGAAGAGAGACCACGCGTGGTTCTTCGGCTCGCTCGAATACCGCAACCAGGACGGCGCGGTGCTCGTCGGCGCGCGCGACACGGCCCGCCGCACCATCACGCGCTCGTTCGCCGACGCCCCGCTCGACGACCTGCTCTCGACCGACCGCTTCGACTGGGTGCCGACCGACCGCGACAGCCTCAAGCTGCGCTACTCCGTCCAGCGCGAGGAGGACGTCTCGGCCAGCACGCTCGTCCGCTCCATCGGCTCGGCCTCACAGCGGCAGTCGAGCCGCAACCGCACGCACTCGCTCGTCGCCGACTACGTGCACATCCTCTCGCCCTACAGCCTCAACGAGTTCCTCTTCAGCTACAGCACCTTCTCGAACACGACCGCGCCCGTCACCACGGGGCCGCAGCTCACCTTCCCGTCCATACAGGACGGCGCGTCGTTCCGCGTGCCGCAGGCGACGAAGCAGAAGCGCTTCCAGTTCTCGGACAACTTCTCGCACTACCTCGGCAACCACACGCTCAACTTCGGCGGCGAGGTGCAGCGCGTGCTCGCCGACTTCGACCTCGGCGTCTTCCGGCAGGGTCGCGTCGAACTCATCGAAGACTTCCCCGACTTCGACCGCAACGGCGACGGCCGCGTGGACGACAACGACCTGCTCTTCGCCGTCACGCTCCGCAGCGCCTTCCCGGCGCGCCCGCTCACGATTCCCGACGCGGACAATACGCACCTCGCCGCCTACGTGCAGGACGACTGGAAGGTGCGGCCGACGCTCACGCTCAACCTCGGCCTGCGCTACGAGCTGGACACGGACGTGAAGAACGTCAGCCGCTACCCCGACGGCATCAACCCGCTCGTGCGGCCGTTCCTGCGCGGAGACCGCAGGGCCGACCGGAACAACTTCGCGCCGCGCGTCGGCTTCAACTGGTCGACGGCAGACCAGGCGACTTCCGTCCACGGCGGCTACGGCATCTACTACGACCGCGTGACGCTCGAAGTGCAGTCGTTGGAGCGCGGACTCGACGGCCGCGCGCTGCCCATCGAGGTGCGGGCCGGCAACGTCTTCTTCATCGCGCCCGAGTGCCTCTTCAACCCCGCGTGCGGCCGTTTCCCGCCGCCCGCCCCGACGCTCGCGAACCCGTTCGCCGGCTTCCCCCTGCCCGGCGCGGGCGCGGGCGGCATCAACATCATCGACAACGGACTCCAGAACCCGACCGTCCAGCAGTTCAACCTCGGCGTGCAGCGCCAGCTCGGCGCCTACTTCGCCGTGCGCGCGGACTACCTGCACAACTTCGGCACGCACTTCATCATCGGCCGCACGACGGGGCAGGTCTTCAACCCCGTCGTCGGCGGCCCCGACCTCGTCAAGAACATCGAGTCGAGCGTGAAGACGAAGTATGACGGCCTGCTCGTCAGCTTCGACGGGCGCCACTCGCGCTTCCGCCTCCGCGCCTCCTACACGCTCTCGAAGTCTTTCAACTACGCGAACGACGACCAGATACCTTTCTCGAACGGGCCAAGCGACCCGAACAACCTCCAGCTCGAATACGGCCCCACGCCGAACGACCAGCGCCACCGCTTCGCCTTCGCGGGCGTCTTCGACGCGCCCGCGGGCCTGCGCCTCGCGCCGCTCTGGACGGTGGCCTCGGGCGTGCCGATGGACATCCTCCTGCCCGACGGCTCGGCGCGCGTGCCCGGACTTCAGCGCAACGCGGGCGGCCGCCTCTTCAGGACGGGCGCGGAGCTGAACGCGTACCTCGCGCGGCTCAACGCTTCTATCAGTGACCCGACGCAGCGCCTGCCCCTGGTCAGGGACGACGCGCGCTTCAGCGACTCGTTCAACTCGTTCGACCTGCGCGTCTCGCGCCCCTTCAAGCTCGGCGAGGGCGTGACGGTCGAGCCCATCGCGGAGGTCTTCAACCTCTTCAACGTGACGAACGTGCTCGGCGTCTCGAACGTCAACTACTCGGGCTTCTCGAACGTGCTCGCGCGCGACAGCAACGACCCTGCGAGCGCCGGCTACTTACGCTCCGGCTCCTTCGGCCGCCCCGTCACGACGGCCGGCGGCGTCTTCGGCTCCGGCGGCCCCCGCGCCTTCCAGTTCGCCGCGCGCGTGACGTTCTGAGGCAAATGATGAATGATGAGTGATGAATGATGAATATGATGACGAGGTCATATTCATCACTCATCATTCATCACTTCTTTATGGCTGAACTGAAGCGGCAGATAGGACTCGCGACGGCGGCGGCGGTCGTGGTCGGCGAGGTCGTGGGCGTCGGCATCTTCCTGACGCCCGCGGCGATGGCGAAGTCTCTGGGGTCGCCGCTGCTGGTGCTGTCGGTGTGGCTGCTGTCGGGGCTGATGGCCCTGTCGGGCGCGCTCTGTTACGGCGAGCTGGCGGCGCGTTTCCCAGCGGCGGGCGGCGGCTACGTCTACCTGCGCGAAGCTTACGGGAGGCCGCTCGCGTTCCTCTACGGGTGGATGGTCTTCCTCGTCCTGGACCCGGGGCTGACGGCGGCGCTCGCCGTCGGCGCGGCCTCATACGTGGGCTACGCGGCGGCGCTCCCGCCCGCGGGCGTGAAGGCTCTGGCCCTGGCGTCCGTGCTCGCGGTCGCGGCGGTCAACGCGGGCGGCGTGAAACTCGGCGGTTGGGTCGTGCGCTGGCTGACGGTGTTGAAGCTCGCGCTGCTGCTCTTCATCCTCGCGTGGGGCTTCGCCCGCGGCCTGGGAGACTGGTCGCACTTCGCGCCTTTCGTCGAGAGACGCGCCGGCTCGCCCGCGCTCGGCGGCGCGCTCGCGGGCGGGTTCGTCTCGGCCTTCTTCTCGTTCGGCGGCTGGTGGGATTTGAGCAAGCTCGGCGGCGAGGTGCGAGACCCGAAGAAGACGTTACCGCTCGCGCTCGTCGCCGGAGTGCTGGCCGTGACCGCGGTCTACGTGCTGACGAGCGCGGCCTTCGTCTACCTGGTCGCGCCGGAGCGCGTGACCTCGGGCGAGGCGTTCGCGGCGCAGGCGGGCGAGGCGCTCTTCGGCCGCGCGGGCGCGCTCTTCTTCACGTGCGTCGTGGTCGTCGCGGTCTACGGGAGCCTCGCCGCCTACACGATGTCCGCGCCGCGCGTCTACTTCGCGATGGCGCGCGACCGCCTGTTCCTGCCCGCGGCGGCGAGGCTCAACCCGCGCACGGGCGCGCCCACGCGTGCCGTCGTCATGCAGGCGGCGCTGGCCTCGCTGCTCGTGCTGTGGGGGACGTTCGACGAGATCATCTCGTACTTCATGTTCGCCGTCGTGCTCTTCGTCACCTTGAGCGTGGCCGGGCTGTTCGTGCTGCGCCGCCGCGGCGGGGCGGCCGCGTACATGACGCCGCTCTACCCCTTAACGCCGGTAGTCTATCTAGTCCTGAGCGCGGCGCTTCTGTTCCTGCTCGCGGCGGGAAGCCCCCTTCAGGCGTTCGCGGGGCTCGTCGTGGTGGCGCTCGGACTGCCCGTCTATTATCTTGTCTTCCGCGGGAGGAGTGAGTTCAGAGATGACCTGGATTAAGACCGTGCCCTTCGAAGAGGCCGACGAGAAACTGCGCAAGGCGATGGAGGCGCAGCGCGGCCTCTACCCCGAGGAGTACGCGACGCCCGTCCACCCGACGCCCGACGGCGGGTCTTCAGGGATAGTGGCCTCGCACAGCCTTCTGCCCGACGCGCTCTACCACGCCTTCTCGACCTTCGGCGTGCTGATGTCGCCGGAGCTTCCGCTCAGGCGCGAGCAGCACGAGATGATCGCCACGGTCGTCTCGGCCCTCAACCGCTGTCACTATTGAATCGAGTCTCACGCAGAGTTTCTGCGTCGCGTCACACTCGACGAAGAGCTCGTCCGGGCCATACAGGACGACTACACCACCGCGCCGGTCTCAGACCAGGACCGCGTCATGCTCGACTACGTCGCGCAGCTCACGCGCGACGCCACCCGCGTCACGCCCGAACACCACACGAAGCTTCGGGCCGCCGGCTTCGAAGACAAGGCGATACTACAGATCACACTCATCGCCTCCTGGTTCAACTACATCAACCGCGTCGCCGACGCGCTCGGTGTCGGGCGCGACTAGTGTTCACCCGGCGAAAATTTTTTCGGCGCGGAGAATTCGTCAGTGTAAAATCCGCGCCGCAGTCCCACGCCGGAAGAGCGCCGGGAGCCGAAGCCCCGACCGAACAGTTCGTCTTCTTCATGGTGGAGTTCTACCCTTACGCGGCCGACCCGCCCCGCCGGTACTGCGGCCGCGCGCTCTTCCGCGGCGGACTTCTGGAGGGCTAAAGAATATGGGCGACGTAGATAAACCGGCCCGGAAGGTTTCCGACGTGTACGTGACGGCGCCGGCCGCCGGCGCGGCCCCGAGGACGCGCTCGGAGGTCGCCACGCTCGTCTGCGCCGTGACGGTCGCGGTGGCGCTCGGCGTCGCCTGCGGCTTCTGGATCAACTCGCTGCTGGCCTCGTCCGCCGCGGCCCGCCGCGCCGCGCCCGCTTCGCCGCGCGTGCAGCCCGCCGCGCTCTTCGCCTCGGCCTCGCCCGCGGCCGAGGCGAAGAGCGCACAAGCCTCGGCCGGGACGGCGGACGTGAAGGCACCCGCGCGGGAGTCCCCGACGGCCTCGGCCGAGAGCCGCGCGTTGAGACCCGCCGCGACTCCCGCCGCGCGTGAAGCGACTGCCCGGTCGAAGTCGCAAGCGCGCCTCGTCGCCTCGTTCGTGACACGGGAGAGTGAGGAGTCGGAGGAGGGAGAATCGGCGCGGCCCTCTGCGCCCTGCGCGCTCAACGCGAGCGCGGGCGCGCTCAACATGCGCAGCGGCGGCGCGGCCTTCCTCGTCGTCGGCGGGCCGGGCGAGACCGGCCCCGTTACGGTCTCCACCCAGAGCTGGGCCGACATCGCGGTCGTGCGCGAAGGCCAGGCCGCGAACGGCTGGGTGAGGTACGCGGTCAAGTCGACCAGCAACCGCCCCGGCCTCTACACCGTCAACTTCTCAACCTCCTGCGGCTCACAGACCATCCCCGTCACGGTGAAGTAGAAGCGACCGGAGGCATCGTATGAAGAGAAGAAGAATCGGCTCCGTAGTCTGTGTCATGTGGCTCCTCTTCGCGCTTCAGACGGCGGCCGTTAACGTTAAGTCGCAAGGCAGTCCTCCCGACAAACCCGCCGAGCAGACGTTCAAGAACATACAGGTGCTCAAAGGGCTGCCGTCGTCACAGCTCTACCCCGTGATGTGGTTCATCAGGGATTCGCTCGGCGTCCACTGCGACTACTGCCACGTGAAGCAGGGGACAGACCTCGACAAGGGCTGGACGTGGGAGAGTGACGACAAGCCCCAGAAGGTGCGCGCGCGAGAGATGATGAGGATGGTGCTGGACGTCAACCGGGCGACCTTCGGCGGCGGCCAGGCCGTGACCTGCTACTCCTGCCACCGCGGGAGCACCGACGTGGCGCGGGCGGTGCCCCTGCCCCCTCTCGCCTTCACGAGCACGGAGGCGGCCGGGAAGGGGGGCGCGCTGCCCACCGCGGAGCAAATCCTGAGCAGGTACGTCGCGGCGGTCGGGGGCCGGGACGCGGCGTCGAAGTTTGGCGCGACCCTTTTGAAGGGCACGCTCGAAAGGCGCGTGGGCAGCAAGGGCAAAATCGAGATCGCGACATCCGAAATCGAGGTGGTGGTCAAAGCGCCCGACAAGTACCTGCGCACGATGAAGACGCCGCAGGGCGTCACCGCGCACGGCCTTAACGGGGCGGTCGGCTGGATCAGAAACAACAACGACTCGAGGCGGGCCAGCGCAGAGGAACTGGCCCGGTTGCGGAGCGCCGCCGCCCTCTATGACGCCGTCAAGGTCACGGAGCCGCCGGCGCAGCTGAGGGTCATCGGCACGGAGAAGATCGGCGACCGTGAGACTTACGTGGTCGCCCTCACGGTCGATCCGAAGACGACCAAGTTATATTTCTTCGACACGCAGACGGGACTGCTCCTGCGGCAGACCACCAACACGAGCACGATGATTGCGCCCCTCGCCGAGCAGGTCGACTTCGAGGACTACCGTGAAGTGGACGGGGTCAAACTGCCCTTCACGCTCCGCACGTCGGACGTCGACGCGTTCTCGCCCTCGACGCGCAGGTTCACGGAGATCAAGCATTCCGGGGCGGTCGACGACGCCGTCTTCAACATGCCCGCCGCCCCGAAATAGATCGCCCTCCGACTGAACGGCTACCGACCGCACCTCAATGCTGCACGTCTTCGTCCGTCGTCGTGCGGGCGGGCGGGGCTTCGGGCGCGCGGCCGACGCCCAGCGAGTCGTAGTTGAGCGCGGCGTTGAAGAGGAGGAAGAAGCTGCCCTGTGTCTGGTGCCGCCACATGGGGTTGTTGGCGAAGAGCAGGACGTGGCCGCGGCCGACGGGCACGTCCACGACGGCCGGCGCGTTGGCGAGCTCAGACCCGCCCGCGAGCATCCCGCTCAACAGAAGGTTCTTCTCGTCCGACGCGAAGCGCAGCACGACGCGGGGCCTCTGCGCGGGCGGCGTGTAGAAGGGACTCCGCTGCTGCTGCCTCTGCTCGTCGTTCAACTGCTCCTCGCCCGGACGCCCGGGCGTGCGCCGCGGCGTGGGCGCGGCCTGCGGCATCGCCTGCACGATGTCCGGGTCGTTCAGAGTCCCGCGGCCCGAAGGGCGTCCTGCCGCGCCGCCCGCGGGCGGCCCGCCCTCGCCGCCTCCCCCACCACCGCCGCCTCCCGCCGCGACTTGCAGGACGGGCGACTGGTTGAAGTAGACGGGCAGCGTCTCGCCGTAGCCGTAGGCGATGGGACTCCTGCGATCCGCGAAGGTCGCGTTGTAGATGGAGCCGCGCGCCTGTAGCTGCTGCGTGTCGCGCACGGCGACGCCCGAGACGAGGCCGTAGTCGATGGGGATGCGCACGTTGCTCGTCACCGCGACGAACAGCCCGCCCTCCTCGACGAACCTCTGGAGGTTGCTTAAGCCCACGAGCCCCATCCCGCCGCGCATGTCTTCGGTCTGGTCGGGCGACGTGCCGAAGTTCGGCGTCAGCTCGGACTGCTTCCAGGGTATGGGGTCTCCGCGCATCGGCAGGCCCTGCACGACCTGCTGCGCGGAGCCGCCGACCGGCGGGTAGATGATCACGTCGAAGCGTGAGCGCAGGTCGGGCGTCGTGCGCAAGACCTGGTCGGAGACGTACGTGTAAGGGACACGGTAACGGTCGAACTCGATTCGATACCAGCCCTCGTTCTGCGTGTTGATCCAGCTATGCACGATGGCGATGCGCGGGACGGGCATCTCGTGCGTCTTCACCGCCGGCGTCTGCGCGGACGCGTAGGCCGTCAGCCCCAGCTCCGTCACGGCCGCCTCCAGCCTCTGACGCACATCGGAAGGGTTGCCGTCGCTCTTGATGATGAAGGAGCCGGCGTTGAACTGCCTGTCTCCGAGCTTGAAAGACTCTTCGGCGGCGGACATCTTCACGTCGCTTAATCTGAAACGGAGCGTGGCGAGCGTGTTGTCCGTGTTGTGGTTGATGACGAAGCTCGTGCCCGTCCCCACGACGCGCCCGCGCACCGCCGCGTCGGCACTGAGTAAGGTCATCGGCACTTGCAGGACGGAGCGGTCGGTCACGCGCACGGTCTTCACGTTGCGCATCGCGCCGAGCGTCCAGCCGGTGTCGTCGTAGGGCGTCGGGTCTTTAACGTTGTAGAACTGCGTGTCGAGCAGCATGTCGGCCATGCGCGAGTAGGGCTGATCCATCCGCACGACGTAGGAGCCGGCCAGGAACTTCTGCTCGCCGACCGCGAAGTCACCCACAGCCTTGTGCACCTCGACGCCCATCAGGCGCAGAAGGTTGACGGTGTCGGCGGCCTCTACGGGTCGCGGGTCGTCGGCCGGGATGACGTAGGCCGCCGGCCCCTCGTTCGAAGCCTTCGCCACCGAGCGCTTGCCCTTCAGGTAAAAATTGTTCAGGAAGCGCTCCTTGTTGTCGGAGACGAAGTGCATGGCGAAGAGGATCGCCGACTGCTGCATGTTGACGTTGTTGCGCATCGACCACTTCACGCGCGGGAGCGGCGGGTTCGGCCTGTACCAGTCGCGTTGCGCCTGCGCCGTCACCGTCCTGTCCATCGTGTCCGCGCCGCCGTTGCCGAACGTCTCGTAGAAGCGCCCGACGGCGTTGTGGCCGTTGGCGACGTAGAACATGTAGTTCGGCGCCCAGCCGTCGTAGAAGCCGTGCGTCCACACGCCGGGCACGCCGCGCTTCGTCATCTCCTCGATCTCGTGGTAGGCGAGGAGCTGCCACTCGTCCACCACAATCGGGTCGAGCCAGGCGTTGTACGGCCCCGTCCCCGTCGAGGTGTAGAGGAAGGGCACGGACTCGTGCAGGTCGTGCAGGATCGCCGGGTGCCATTCGAGGAACGTCTTCATCATGTTGCGCGTGAGCGCGAGCGCCATCCCCAGGCCGTCGCGGTTGTTGTCGTGCGCGACGTACTTGCCCCAGTAGACGAGCGGCGGCACCGACCTGTTCGGGTTGGCCGTGCGGTAGTTGTAGAGGTCGACCATCGTGTCGCGGCCGTCAACCTCTAAGACGGGGGTGATGAGGACGACGACGTTCTTCCTGATGTCTTTGATGAAAGGCGACTCCTCGACCGCGAGGCGGTAGGCCAGCTCCATCAGCATCTCGGGCGAGCCGGTCTCGGGCGAGTGGATCGAGCCGGAGGCCCAGTAGAAGACTTTGCCTTCGCCGATCAGTTTCTGCGCCTCCGCGTCCGAGAGGCCGCGCGGGTCTGCGAGGCGGGCCGTAATCTCCTTGTAGCGGTTGAGGCGTGCGATGGCCGCCTCGTCGCCGACCGCGACGAGCAGTTGCTCGCGCCCCTCCTCACTCTTCTCGGGCGCGGTGAAGACTTTGACGCGCGGGCTCGTCCGCTCCAGCTCCCGGTAGTATCGGTAGAGGTCTTTCGTGTGCGTGAGCTTCCCCGGCGTGCCGACGACGTAGCCGAGCACCTTGTCGGGCGAGGGCACGCGGGCGTCCGATGGCAGGTGGTCTACGAGTTCGGTCAGGAAGTACTTCTCGGTCGTGTACTCTCTAATCCTGGCCGCGTAAGATTCGTCGGCCTTCTGCTGCGCGTTTGCCTGTAGGACGCAGGCGAGCGCGAGCAAGAGGGCGCAGAAGAGTCGGCGGTCGGCGGGCTTGCCAACGAGGTGCATGGTCTCCTCCGTAAGCTGTCTGCGGTTTGTTTCCTCTGGCGGCGTGCGCACCGCATGTTACGTGGACGCATCGCGTGAGTAAAGTGCAGAAGATTTACCACAGAGACACGGAGGCACAGCCTGTTGAGTGATAACTTCAAAGCCGCGTCTCCGTGTCTCTGTGGTGAACTCCTCCGACGGGGTGTTACAATTGCCGTCCCAGGATGAGCGCCCCCGGCCACGAGAACAACAACGGCATCAACGACCTGATGATCGCCGCCTCGCGCGGCGACCTCCCGCGCGTCGAACAGCTTCTGCGCGACGGCGCCGACGCGAACGCCCGCGACGCCTTCGGCCAGACCGCCCTGATGTACGCCGCCAGCGCCGGCCACCAGCCAATCGCCGAGGAGCTCATCGACTCCGGCGCGGACGTGGACGCCCGCAACCGCAACAACAAGTCGGCCGCTGACCTCGCCGAAGCCCGCGGCCACGCCGGGCTCGCCGCGCTGCTCCGCCACGCGCGCCTCTTCCTCGCCGCGCGCGACGGCGACCTCGCCAAGCTCAACGAGCTGCTCGACTCGGGCGTCGACCCGAACGCGCTGCTGCGCGACGAGTGGACGGCGCTGATGATCGCCTCGCTCAACAACCACCCGCCGGTCGTCGCGGCGCTGCTCCGCCGCGGCGCCTACCCGGACGCGCAGAACGCGACCGGCTGGACGGCGCTCATGATCGCCGAGCGCAAGGGGCACACGGAGGTCGCGCGCCTGCTCCGGCACGGGCGGGTCGAGAAGCCGCTCCCCTCCATCATCACCTCCGCCGGCTCGAAGGCCGTCGGCGGCGAAGAAGAGATAGACCTCTCGGAGTTCCCCGACCAGATCAAGGATTAGCCGCGCGCCTCTCGACAGATGAAGAGACAACTCGCGAACATCCTCCTCGCCGCCGCGGCCGCGCTCTGCTGCGCCGCTTCAGCGCGCGCGCAGGAGCCTTGCAAACTTGAGCGCGCCGTCGCGCCCGACTACGGCGGCGTGATGCTCGGCATGAAGGTCTCCGACCTGGCGCAGATGTTCCCCGGCGCGGACGAGCTACAGAAGGGCGCGCGGGTGCCGGCCGGCGCTTCGAAGCCTTTCGTCGTCTCGCTCGGCGGGCTGGAGCTGGGCGTGCGCCGGGAGCAGTTCGGCGACGTGAACGAGCTGCTGCTCACCTTCATCGGCGGCACGCTCCACCGCATCGACGTGCGTTACCGACAGCCGGTGCCGTGGCGCCAGGTGATGGAGTTCTCGGCCGAAGCTTCGCGGCGGCTCGCCGTCCCACCGGACGCCTGGGGCGAGCCGGCATCGGACGCCGAGAAGCTTTCGCGCGTGCTCGACTGCCGCGGCTTCAGCGTCGTCGTGCGCATCGACCGCGGCGGCCCGTCCACGCTCAGCATCGTGGACACGGGCGCGGCGGCGAAACAGGACGCGGGCGCGGTGCCGCCGACGAAGCCCGCGCCCAAACCGACAAGGCCGCGCAAGGGGCGCGGGAAAGGAAAGACGGGTTGAAAGAGAAAGTAGTCAAGACGGAAGAGGAGTGGCGCGGGCTGCTCACGCCCGAGCAGTACCGCGTCGCGCGCGAGAAGGGGACGGAGCGCCCGTTCACCGGCGAGTACTACCGGAACGGGGACGCGGGCACATACCTCTGCGCGGCCTGCGGCGCGGAGCTTTTCACTTCCGATGCGAAGTTCGACTCGGGCTGCGGCTGGCCCAGCTTCTACGAGCCGAAGGAGGGCGACAACGTCCGCACGCAGCTCGACACGAGCCACGGCATGGTGCGCACCGAAGTGCTCTGCGGCACCTGCGACTCGCACCTCGGCCACGTCTTCGACGACGGCCCGCGCCCGACGGGGCTGCGCTACTGCATCAACTCCGTCGTGCTCAAGCTGAAGAAGGACGGCGGGGAGTAGTCCGGAAGGGTGATTATGAGAGCGAGGTTTTCGACCTTCATCTTCGCGTTCGCGCTGGCCCACGCCTGCGCGGGACTCGCGGCGGCGCAGACGACAGGCGAGGTTAAGTCTCTCGCCGCGCGGCTCGGCTACCCTCCGGACGCGAAGCTCCTCATCGTCCACGCCGACGACGTCGCCGTCGCGCACTCGGTCAACGCGGCGACGTTCAAGGCTTTCGAGAGCGGCCTCGTCAACTCCGCGAGCATCATGGTGCCGTGCGCGTGGCTGCCGGAGGTGGCCGACTACGCGCGCCAGCACCCGGACGCCGACCTCGGCCTTCACCTGACGCTCACGAGCGAGTGGAAGACCTACCGCTGGGGCGCGGTGCTTTCCAAAGACCGCGCTCCCACGCTCTACGCGCCGGACGGCTACCTCTACCCGAGCGAGGACGTGGCCGCCGCGCACGTCGCCGTGCCCGAGGCCGAGGCCGAGGTGCGCGCACAGATCGCGCGGGCGCGCGCCTTCGGCATCAGCCCGACGCACCTCGACTCGCACATGCGCACGCTCTACACGACGCGCCCGCTCTTCGAGATGCTCCTGCGCGTGGCGCGCGAAGAGCGTCTGCCCGTGATGGTCTCGCGCGAGTGGTTCGGCGAGGCGCCCTTCCTCCCCGCCGCGCTCGGCCCCGACGGCCTCGTCGTCGATCACATCGTCAGCGCAGACCCCTCGGTTCGCCCCGAGCGCTGGGCCGATTTTTATACGGACGTGGTGAAGAGCCTGAAGCCGGGGGTGACGGAGCTGATCGTCCACCTCGCCTACGACGACGCGGAGATGCGCGCCGTCACGCTCGACCACCCGAACTGGGGAGCCGCCTGGCGCCAGCGCGACTTCGACTTCGTTACGGGCGAACAGTTCCGCCGTCTGCTCAAGGAGCAGAACGTCAAACTCATCACGTGGCGCGAGGTCGGCAAGCTGCTCGCGAAGTCTTAGAGATGGCCGAAGAGAAGAAGAAGAAAAAGAAGTTCTCGCCGTCGCAGGCCTGGCGCGACGCGAGGGAGTTGGTGTGGGCGCACCGGTGGCGGTTGGCGTTGGGGATGGTCTTGATGATCGTCAACCGCCTGGTGGGCCTGGTGCTGCCGGCCAGCTCGAAGTACCTGGTCGACGAGGTCATCATCAAGCACAGGGGCGAGCTTTTGACGACCATCGCGCTCGCGGCGGGCGCGGCGACCGTGGTGCAGGCCGTCACCTCCTTCACGCTCTCGCGCGTGCTCGGCGTCGCGGCGCAGCGCGCCATCACCGAGATGCGCAAGAGCGTGCAGGCGCACGTCGCGCGGCTGCCCGTGAACTACTTCGACTCGACGCAGACCGGCGTCCTCATCTCGCGCGTGATGACCGACGCCGAGGGCATCCGCAACCTCGTCGGGACGGGGCTGGTGCAGCTCATCGGCGGGCTGGTCACGTCGATCCTCGCGCTCGTCGTGCTCTTCTACCTGAACTGGCGTCTGACCTTCATCACCATCTTCGCGCTCGCGGCCTTCGGGGCGGTGATGTCCGTGGCCTTCTCGCGCCTGCGGCCGCTCTTCCGCGAGCGCGGGCAGATACACGCCGAGGTGACGGGCCGCCTGACCGAATCCTTGGGCGGCATCCGCATCGTCAAGGCCTACTCGGCCGAGCGGCGCGAGACTCTGACGTTCGCGCGCGGCGCGCACCGCCTGCTCCGCAACGTGGCGCGCTCGATGACGGGCGTCTCGGCCGTCACGGCCTCCTCGACCGTCATCGTCGGCGGCATCGGCGTCATCCTCACCGTGGTCGGCGGGCGCGCGGTGCTCTCGGGCCAGATGACGCTCGGCGACCTGCTCATGTACATCTTCTTCACGGCGCTCGTCGCCGCGCCGCTCGTCGAGATCGCCTCCATCGGGACGCAGATCACGGAGGCCTTCGCCGGCCTCGACCGCATCCGCGAGATCAAAGGGGTCGCGACCGAGGACGAGGGCGAGGCGGCGCGCGCGCCTCTCGGGGATGTCCGAGGGGAGATCGAGTTCGACGACGTGACCTTCGAGTACGAGAAGGGCGTGCCCGTCCTGCGCGGCGTCAGCTTCCGCGCGCCCGCGGGGACGACGACCGCGCTCGTCGGCTCCTCGGGTTCGGGCAAGAGCACGCTCATCGGACTCGTGATGGCCTTCAACCGCCCGCTAAGGGGCCGCGTGCTGGTCGACGGCCAAGACCTCTCGGACGTCCGCCTGCGCGACTACCGGGCGCACCTCGGCGCGGTCTTGCAGGACAACTTCCTCTTCGACGGCACCATCGCCGACAACATCGGCTTCTCGAACCCGCACGCCACGCGCGAAGAGATCGAATCGGCCGCGCGCGTCGCGCACTGCGACGAGTTCGTGAAGGGCTTCGCCGAAGGCTACGACACGGTCGTCGGCGAGCGCGGCGTCAAGCTCTCGGGCGGGCAGCGGCAGCGCGTCGCCATCGCGCGCGCCATCCTCGCCGGGCCGAAGATACTCATCCTCGACGAGGCGACGTCGAGCCTCGACAGCGAGAGCGAGGCCTACATCCAGGACGGGTTGCAGACGCTCAGGCGCGGGCGCACGACCTTCGTCATCGCGCACAGGCTCTCGACCATCCGCAGCGCCGACCAGATACTCGTCCTCGAAGGGGGCGAGATCGTCGAGCGCGGCACGCACGAGGAACTGCTCGCCGCGGGCGGCCGCTACCGGCAGCTCTACGACAAGCAGTACCGCTTCGAGCGCAACCAGTTCATCAACCCCGGCGAGGACTTCACGCCCGAGCCGCCGAAGGCCGTGGCGACGCCCCCCGTGCCGACGAACCTGTAGAGGAGAGACGAACGTGGCAGACGCCCCGCAGTCCTACGAGAACCACACGCGCTGGCACGCGCCCTTCCACTTCTTCGTGGCCCCCGTCATGCTGACGAACGTCGTCGTGTCCGTCGTCCAGCTCGTGCGCGAGCCGGGCCTCGACCGCGGCTGGTGGCTCGTCGTCTCGCTCGCGCTGCTCGCGCTGACGGGGCTCGTCCGCGTGAACCCGCTCAGGGTGCAGGACAGGGTCATCCGCCTCGAAGAGAGTCTGCGCTACTACCAGCTCCTGCCCGAAGAACTCGCGCGCCGCGCCGCCTCGCTCACGCCCGCGCAGACCGTGGCCCTTCGCTTCGCCTCGGACGAGGAGCTTGAGGGTCTCGTCCGCGAGGTGCTCGAAGGCCGGCTCACGAAGCCGGGCGAGATCAAGCGCGCTATCAAGCATTGGCGCGCCGACAACCTGAGGGTCTGAACAATGTTCGTCGGGAAGGTCAGAGAGGTCTGGCGCTACCCCCTGAAGTCGATGGCCGGCGAGCGGCTCGAAGTGGCGCCGGTCGGCGCGCGCGGGCTGTGGGGCGACCGCGGGTGGGCTCTGCGCGACGAGGCGGCGGGCGAGATTCGCGGCGCGAAGATGAGTCCGGCGCTCATGCGCTGCTCCGCACGTTACAGGGAAGAGCCGGCGGCCGAGGGCGAGTCGCCGCACGCCGACATCGAACTCCCCGACGGCACCGAGACCGCGACGGACGACCCGAAGATAGACGGACTGCTGTCTGACCTGGTCGGGCGCAAGGTCACGCTCTGGCCCGTACAACCCGCGAGCGACCTCGCGCACTACCGGCGCGCGATACCGGCCGCGCGCGTCGTCGGCTTCCTGAGCCGCTCGCGCGGCTTCCGCAAACTCGCCATCGGCGCCATGCGCCTCGCGGGGAAGGACAAGGAGCTGCGCGAGGACTTCGGACGCCTCCCGGGCGAGCCCCTGCCCGACCTCTCGCTCCTGCCCGCCGAAATCTTCGAGTTCACCTCGCCGCCCGGCACTTACTTCGACGCCTTCCCCGTCCACCTGCTCACGACCGCCTCGCTCGCGGCACTCGCGCGCCTCGAACCCGAAGCGACCTGGGACGCTCGACGCTTCCGCCCGAACTTTCTCATCGAAACGGCGGAGGGCGTCGAAGGCCTGGTCGAGTCGAACTGGGGCGGGCGCACTCTGCGCGTCGGCGAACTGAGACTCAAGTGCGAGATGCCGACGCCGCGTTGCAGCATGACCATCCAGGCGCAGGCCGACCTCCCGAAAGACCCGCGCGTGCTGCGCACGATAGTGAAGGTCGGGCAGAACTTCGGTGTGTACGCTAACGTCGAGTCGGCGGGGCGCGTCGGCGTGGACGACGAAGTGACGCTCGTTTAGCGAAAGAAATTTTCAACCACAGAGACACAGAGACACAGCTTCTTGCCTTTAAGCTACGTCTCTGTGTCTCTGTGGTTAAGGTTTTTAGAGACTAAGAGCAGATGACAGACTTAAGCAAAATCCCTTTCTCCGTCCTCGACCTCGCGCCGGTACCCGAGGGCTCGGACGTGGCCGACTCGTTCCGCAACACGTTGGAGCTGGCGAGGCACGTCGAGGCGCTCGGCTACAGGCGCTTCTGGCTGGCCGAGCACCACAACATGCGCGGCATCGCCAGCTCCGCGACCGCCCTCCTCATCGGCCACGTCGCCGCCGGCACGCAGACGATCCGCGTCGGCTCCGGCGGCGTGATGCTGCCGAACCACTCGCCGCTCGTCGTCGCCGAACAGTTCGGCACGCTCGCGACGCTCCACCCCGGCCGCATCGACCTCGGCTTGGGCCGCGCGCCCGGCACAGACCAGCTCACGATGCGCGCGCTGCGCCGCAACCACGCGACCGCCGAGGAGGACTTCCCGCGCGACGTGGCCGAGCTGCGCGCGTACTTCGCCCCATCGCGCGCGGGGCAGCTCGTCCGCGCGGTGCCGGGCGAGGGCTTGCGCGTGCCGCTCTGGCTCCTGGGGTCGAGCCTCTACAGCGCGCGCCTCGCGGCCGAGCTGGGGCTGCCCTTCGCCTTCGCCTCGCACTTCGCGCCCGACTACCTCCTGCACGCGCTCGAACTCTACCGGGAGAACTTCCGCGCCTCCGAAGACTTGAAGGAGCCGTACGCGCTGGCCTGCCTCAACGTCTTCGCGGCCGAGACGGACGCGGAGGCGCGCCGCCTCTTCACCTCCGTCCAGCAGGCTTTCATCAACCTGCGCCGCGGCCGCCCCGGCAAGCTCCCGCCGCCGGTCGAGACGCTCGAAGGCTTCGCGTCGGAGCTGGAGCTGGCCGGCGTCGAGCACGCGCTCCGCTACTCGGTCGTCGGCTCGCCCGAGAAGGTGCGCGCCGGGCTCGAAGCCTTCGCCGAGCTGACGCGCGCCGACGAGCTGATGCTGACCTCGCAAATCTACGAACAGTCTGCGCGCTTGCGCTCCTTCGAGCTGGCGGCGGCCGTCAAGGTGTCGTGAGGCGCGCGCCACACTCCCGCGAAGAACCGCGAGAGTCGAAGGGGTAGAATGCGACCATGATTAAAACCGAAGGATACGCCGCGCCGGGCGCGAGTGCGGAGCTTGAGCCATTCTCTTTCCAGAGGCGCGACGTGGGGCCGCGCGACATACTTATCGAAATACAGTACTGCGGCGTCTGCCACTCCGACATCCACCAGGTGCGCGACGAGTGGGGCGGCTCCATCTACCCGATGGTGCCCGGCCACGAGATCGTCGGCCGCGTCTCGCGCGTGGGGAGTGAGGTCTCGAAGTTCAAAGAGGGCGACCACGCGGGCGTGGGCTGCTTCGTCGATTCGTGCCGCGCGTGTCGCAACTGCCGCGAGGGCGAGGAGCAGTACTGCGAGAACCACCTCGTCTCGACCTACAACGGCACCGAGAAGGACGAGAAGACGCCCACCTACGGCGGCTACTCGACGAAGATTGTTATTGACGAAGAGTACGCGCTGCGCATCCCCGAGGGGCTGCCGCTCCCGAACGCCGCCCCGCTCCTCTGCGCGGGCATCACGACCTACTCGCCGCTGCGCCGCTTCAAGGTGAGTGAAGGGCAGAGGGTCGGCGTCGTCGGCCTCGGCGGGCTGGGGCACATGGGCGTGAAGCTCGCCGCCTCGATGGGCGCACGCGTGACGGTCTTCAGCACCTCACCAAGCAAGGAGCAGGACGCGCGAAACTTAGGCGCGCACGACTTCGTCGTCACGCGCCAGCCGGGCTGGGCCGACGCGCTCCAGGGCAAGTACGACTTCGTGCTCGACTGCGTCTCCGCGCCGCACGACATCAACCTGTATCTCAACCTCCTGCGGCGCGAGGGCGCGCTCGCGCTCGTCGGCGCGCCGGAGAAGCCCCTGGAGGTCGCGGCCTTCTCGCTCATCACCAACGGCCGCTCGCTCGCCGGCTCGATGATCGGCGGCATCCGCGAGACGCAGGAGATGCTCGACTACTGCGCCGAGAAGGGCATCTCGTCCGACGTCGAGCTGATCCCCATCCAGCGCATCGGCGAAGCCTACGACCGCACAGTCAAAGGCGACGTGCGCTACCGCTTCGTCATCGACGTTGCCTCCATTAAAGGTGAGTCAGCCTAAAGCGTTTCTCAGAAATTAACCACAGAGACACAGAGGCACAGCCTGGGGCCTAATTGCCCCAGGCTGTGCCTCTGTGTCTCTGTGGTTAATTCTTTCTGACTAAGCCCGACTAAACTGCGACAACATACGATTGCAAGTCCGAGACGGCGGCGAGCAGTTCGTGTGGGTTGAAGGGCTTGGCGATGTGGAGCTGGTAGCCGGCGGCGAGCGCGCGGCCGCGGTCTTCGTCGCGGGCGTAAGCGGTGAGCGCGGCCGCGGGCGTGCGGCCGCCGCAGTCGGGCGGGAGCGCGCGCACCTTCTGGATGAGGGCGTAGCCGTCCTCGCCCGGCATGCCGATGTCGCTCATGAGGATGTGCGGCCGCCACGTCTTCAGCTTCTCCAGGGCCTCGCCCGCCGACGCGCAGGCCGTCACCTCTGCGCCCGTCTGCGCGATGACCGTGCTGATGAGGCTGCGCGTGTCCTGCTCGTCGTCCACGACGAGCACGCGGACGCCCGCCAGCCCTTCGGCCCTGTTTAAAGGCAGGGCACCTTCCAACTCGGGCTGTTGACACGAACAGGGCGCGGCCGTCTGCGCCAGGGGGAAGGCGACTGAGAAGGTCGAGCCTTGATCCTCGCCCGCGCTCTCGGCCCTCACCTCGCCGCCGTGCAGCTCGGCCAGGTGGCGGACGATGGCGAGCCCCAGCCCCAGCCCGCCGTGCTGCCGCGTCGTCGCGCTGTCGGCCTGTCGGAAGCGGTCGAAGACGTGCGGCAGGAACTCCGCGGGGATGCCGCGCCCCGTGTCGCTCACGGAGAGTTTGACCCTCGCCCCCTCGCGCGCGAGGCGCACGCTCACGCGTCCGCCCTCGGGCGTGAACTTGACCGCGTTCGAGAGCAGGTTCCAAGCCACCTGTTGCAGACGCGCCGAGTCGCCCGCGACGGTCTTCCCGCCCGGCTCGCACTCGTACGTGAGCTGGATGCCCTTCGCGTTGGCCGCGGGGCGGACGACCTCGATGGAGTTCGAGACGACCGTGTCGAGGCCGACCTCGCGCGTCTCAAGCAGGAGCTTGCCCGAGATGATGCGCGAGAGGTCGAGCAGGTCGTCGATGAGCCGCGACTGAATCTTGGCGTTGCGCTCGATGGTCTCCAAAGCCTGCGCCTGCACCTCGCCCTTGACCTTCCCGCCGCGCATCAGGTTCGTCCAGCCGATGATAGAGGTGAGCGGCGTCCTCAGCTCGTGCGAGAGTGTCGAGAGGAACTCGTCCTTCAGGCGGTTCGCGGCCTCGGCCTCGGCGCGCGCGGCCTGCTCGCGCAGCAGAATCTTCTCGCGCTCGGCCTCCGACATCTTCAGCTCGCGCAGGTAGCGCGAAAGCTCCTCGACGTGCGCCTCCGAGACCTCGATGTTCTTGAGGTAGGTGCGGTAGGTGAAGTAGATGATGACGATGATGGGCAGCGTCGCTAAGACCGCCGAGAGGCCGACCGCCTGCACGAGCCGCGCCGTCACGCCCGCCGTCGAGGCGCCCGCCAGATATGTCACGGAAGTCCAGAGGTAGTAGGTCTTCCAGGTCGGCCAGAAGCGCTCGCCGAGCTTCAGGGACTTCTCGACGGCGATGAGGCCGGTGTTGGCCGCGTACTGCGCGAAGGCCATCACGAAGACGGAGCCGAGCGCCGCGGGCGTGTAGACGTCGCTCGCGAGGTCGGCCGTCCCGAAGAACACGCGCAGGGCCGTCGCCGTCAGGAAGGTCGAGAGCGCGAGCACCGCCGCGTTGAAGAGGATGGTGATCGGCTTGCGGCTGATGCGCAAAGAGGCGTAGACGCCTTCGAGCGCCGAGAGCATGACGGCCGCCGGGCCGCCGTAGAGCAGCAGCGTGAGGAAGACGAGCGTGTCCGAGACCGTGATGCGCCCGCTCACGCGCGGGATGCGCACCGCCCCGTGCGAGCCGACGCAGACCAGCAGCGCCAGAAGCAGGAAGCGCGCGTCGAGCCGCGCCAGCGGCAGAGACGCGGCGGAGAGGACTACCGCCCCCGACCCAAGCGCGATGACGGCCCACATGAACGGCCGTGCGGGATTCCTTGCGGGATTCCTTCCGTCCTCCACAGCTCCTCCTGACTTGTCTCTAAGTGCTTCGGCTTCGGCCGGCGCGGCTGTGCGCGCGCCACGTACGGGGAGAGGGGCGCCAGTGAGGTCTCTCAACTGTGAGGTCTCGCAGAACGGTGAGGCCGCTCGAATCAAACTCAGTAGTCGAGGCAGTCGACGCCGTCGTCGACGGCGGCCTCCATCGTCTCGGTCGCGTCGCCTCCGAGCGTCGCCGACTGCGCCTGCATGTAGAGGTCGCCGGTGATAACGCCGTCGCCCGTGATGACGCCGTCGCCGGTGATGACCCCGTCGCCCGCCAGGTCGCCGTCGTGCAGGCGCGTGCACCCTTCGAGCAGCAGCGACGACGAGGGGAGGAAGACCGCCCCGTCGCCCGTGATGACGCCGGCGCTCGTCATGACCTGGTCGCCCGTGATGACGCCGTCGGTGATCATCGTCCGGTCGCCGGTGATGACGCCGTCGCCCGTAATCACGCCGTCGCCCGTGATGACGCCGCTCCCGAGCAGCGCGCCGAGCGCGTAGACCTTCTGGTAACGGGTGATGAGCTCGACGCCCGTCACGTAGTTGTAGTTGAGGATGAGGCCGCGCGACCATTGGAACGTCTGGCCGGCGATGGTCGTCTGCGGCGCGGGCGGCGCGCCCAAGAGCATCGGGTCGCCGAGCGGCGTCGAAGCGGAGAGGTCTGTGCGGACGAGCTTCGCCAGGCGGACGGCGCCCTCGACGTTCAACTCGCCCGCGCCCTGCTCGAAGTAGTTGAAGCCGGCGAGCGGCTGCGACGTGTACATGAGAAGGGCCTTGACGAGGTTGGGCGTCAAAGAAGGGTTGGCCTGGAGCAGCAGGGCCGCCGCGCCCGAGACGACCGGCGTCGCCATCGAAGTCCCGTTGAGGAACATCTGCCGGCGGTTGTCGACGGGGCTCACGCCCGCGTCCAGCTCGGGGTGCTGCGCGAGCAGCTGGTTGTTCGCCGCCGCCGCGTCGATGATCTTGTTGCCGGGCGCGACGAGGTCGGGCTTAATCAAGTTGTCGTAGTGCCTCACGCCGTAGGCGTCCGTGCGGTAGCTGCGCGTCGGCCCGCGCGAGCTGTAGGAGGCGACTCCGTCGTCCGAGCGCGCATCCGAGCCGAAGGTGTTCGCCGCGCCGACCGTCACGGCCGAGGGCTCGTTGCCAGGGCTATGGATGCGGCCGTAGACCTTGTTCCCCGCGGAGTCCTTTCCGTTGTTGCCCGCGGCCGCGACGACGACGACGCCCGCGTCGACGACCCTGCGCACGGCCTGGCACGCCGGGTCGTCGCGGTACGACTCCACGGCCGGCATCCCCAGGGAGAGGTTGACGACGCGGATGTTGTAACGCGCGCGGTTCGTCAAGACCCAGTCGAGCGCGCGCAGGAGGTACGCGGTCGTCCCCGCGCCCTGCGAGTTGAGCACGCGCAGGTTGACGATGTTCGCGTTCGGCGCGACGCCCGTGTAGGCCGCGTTCGAGATGCGGCCGTTGCCCGCGACGATGGAGGCGACGTGAGTGCCGTGGCCGTAAGGGTCGTCCGTCCGGTTCTCGCCCGTGAAGTCTACGCTCGCGACCACGCGCAGGCCGTTGGACTTGTCGAGGAAAGCCTTGTGCGCGGTGTCGATGCCCGAGTCTATGACGGCGATGCCGATGCCTGTGCCGTCGAGGCCGGAGGTGGTCGTCCCCGCGGTCGTGCGCACCGCGTCGGCGCCCGTCGTCACGGAGACGTGGCCGAGCGTGCGCAGCTCCTTGTTGATGGCGACGTAGCCCACGTCCGTCCGCTGCGCGAGCGCGGCGGCGGCGCCGGCCGGCAGGTTGACGGCGCGGAAGTCGAAATTCTGAAACTGGCGCACGTCGCTCCCGCCGTTCAGGAGGAGCGCCGTGTCGAGGTCTCCCGTCCAGTCGCCGCGCGGGCGGACGATGACGCGGACGCGTTCGGCGCCCTGGCCGTTGTTGACCTTGCGGACGATCTCGGCCGAGACTTTGCGGCCGGGGTTGAGAGTCTGGTTGACGGTCTGAGTCAGAGTTTGGGTGACACCGTCGAGCAACTGCGCGCGGGAGCGCGGCGCCAGCGGCAGGGACGCGAACGGAGCAAGGCCCAGCATTAGGGAGAGCCAGACGACAATGCGGCGCATGTACTTCTTCCTTGAGACAGACGGAGGCCGTGGCAGGCCCGTTGAAAAATAGACATCAACTTTGAGGATTGGCCTAACAGGTCGTCTTGGTCGGGGCTCAAGCGACTGGGGCAAAAACACGCTCTGCCCAGAATGGGGGTTCTGGTGGGGCGGATTTTAACAAATGGTTCTAAATTGTCAACACACAGTTGAACAATTTTAACTATCTATTTGACCGTAAAAATTCGGGACAAATCGTTAAGAAAGTTTAGGTTAGAATGTCTGAACACGGTGTGTGTGTTAAACGCATGAGGGAGGACATTGATGCTGCTGGGAAAACTCGCACGTGCGCTTGTCCTTGCTCCGCTCGTCTGCGGAGGCTGTCTGGTTCAGCCCCCGACGAACACGGCCGTTAACGAGAATCGCGCGAAGACCGAGGCGAGTCCGACTCCAGAGGGTAGCCCGAGTCCGACGGCCTCTCCTTCAACGCCCGCGGCGGACGAGGCGGGCGGTAGTAAGCTTGAGGGTTACATGAGTGCGTCGGCGCTGAACCTCGCGCCGGAGCAGCGCGAAGCAATGGGGCGTGTCGAAGGGGAGGCGCGGAGGCTTCTGGCGCTGCGCGGCTACCTGCGCGCGGGGCGTGAGGCGGCCTCGCGTTGGGCCTGGTCGCGCGAGCGCATCGAGAGCTACGAGAAGTCTCCAGAGTACGCGGCGGCTTTGGCCGAGATCGACAAGGTCAGGCGCGAGTTCGAGTCGGCGAACCCGGGCTACACGCTGCGGGTCAACACGCAGGTGCGGAGTCTCGACGAGCAGTTGAGCAAGTGGAACGAGAACGACTCGGTCGGGCGCGCGGGCGAGGAGCTGCTCGGTCGTGCGCGCGAGCAGCTCGCCGCTCCTTCTTACCCTGACGCGCCGGCCGCGTCTGATGTGCAAAGGTTCGAGCGCTTCCTGCGCGGCGCGACGACGAGCGCGACGCCGACTTTGGCCGTGCCCGGACTCTCGCCGCACGGGCAGTCGCGCGCGTTCGACTTTCAGGTGATGCGCGGCACACAGTTAATCGCAGGCCCTTCGTCGCCGGGCGAGTGGGACAGCTCTGGCTGGACGGAGAAGGTGCGCGCGGCCGTCACGCGCGCGAGCACGAAGTTCGCGGGGCCGCTCGCGTCGCCGCGCGAGCCCTGGCATTACGACTACCGGCCTTGAATGACGACCCGAAGCGGGCGGCCGAAGTGGTAAGTCGGTTGAGACGTTACGCGTCCTTCATCGTCGTCGGCGTGATCGCGTTGCCGCTGCTGTTGCTGGCGGCGGTCTTCCTCGTGCGCGGTCGCGGGCAGATATGCCCGGCGGGGGGCGCGGCCGTCACGCCGGGCGGGCGCGAGTTCGCGCGGCTGAAGAACCGCATGCCGCCTCCGCCGGGGCCGCAGGACTTCGACGAGAACGTTTCGCTCGAAGCGTTGTTACGGCCTGGCGATGACAGGGGGCGCTGGTCGGAGTCGAGGGCCGGGAGGATTGAAGGCTACGTGGTCGAGGTGACCGAGGGCGGGATCGAGGCGGCCAACTGCTATTCCTTCGACGACCGCGACGTGCACATACACGTCGCGCCGCGCCCCGAAGCGCCGCGCAAAGAGTGGGTGGTCGTCGAGGTCACGCCGCGCGCGCAGCGCTGGGCTGTTGAAAGGGGATTGGACTGGAGGGCGGCCACACTCCGTAACGAGCTTGTAGGCAGACGCTGTCGCTTCGAGGGCTGGCTGCTCTTCGACCGGGAGCACGCGGACGAGTCGGAGCAGACCGCGCCGGGCGCGCGGGGCAACTGGCGCGCGACCGCCTGGGAACTGCACCCGGTCACGTCGATTGTGGTCTTGCGTTAAGCTAAGGGTAGCGGACGACCGCGGGGCCGGACTGCGGCAGGGGGATGCGCTCGGTCTCTTCGGGGACGGGAGCGAAGCGGCCTTCGCGCCAGTCCTCTTTGGCCTGCTCGATGCGCTCGGGCGAGCTGGAGACGAAGTTCCACCAGATGTGGCGCTTGCCTTCGAGCGGCGCGCCGCCGAGGAGCATCAGGCGCGCGGCCTCGCCGGACGCGGCGCGCAGCAAGACCTCCGCGCCCGGTCTCAACAGCAGCAGTTGGCCGGCCGCAAACGCTTCGCGCTCGGGGGTGACTTCGATTGCGCCCTCGACGACGTAGACCGCGCGCTCCTCATGTTCGGTTGATAAAGGGAGCACCGAGCCGGGCGCGAGCGTCGCGTCGGCGTAGAACATCTCCGACAGAGTCTTCACGGGCGAGCGCGCGCCGTAGAGCGAGCCGGCGATGAGCCGCACGCGTTTCCCCTCGCCCTCGACGACGGGCAGCTCCGACGCCTCGTGATGGGCGAACTCGGGCTCGGACTCTTCGTCCCTCAAAGGCAGCGCCACCCAGGACTGTATGCCGAAGAGTTCCGACCCCGCGCCCCTCAGCCCGGGCGGCGTGCGCTCGGAGTGAGCGATGCCCGCGCCCGCGGTCATCCAGTTGACCTCGCCGGGGCGTATGGTTCGGACGGTGCCGAGGCTGTCGCGGTGGAGGAGTTCGCCTCCAAAAAGGTAGGTGACGGTGGCGAGTCCGATGTGCGGGTGCGGGGCCACGTCGAGTCCGCGGCCGGCGCCGAGAATCTCCGGCCCCATCTGGTCGAGGAAGATGAAGGGGCCGACCATGCGCCTCTTAACTGAAGGGAGCACGCGCCTGACTTTGAAGCCCTCGACCAGCTCGCGCGCGCGCGTGAGGACGACGGCCTCGACGGCGCCCGCGCCGCCCGCGGGGAGTTTGGTCGAATCAGTGTCCACCTTTCGCCTCCGAATACGCTTGAAGTGAGCCACGGGAAATGTGATGATGCCACCCAAAGCCGTGCGCCGCAAACGTCTTTCCCGCGCGCAGGTCTGACCCGCAGTAAATGAAGCTGTGACCGCCGACATCGACGACAAGGGGGCTGCCGCGCCGCCCGCACCGCGGGCGCGGCGAGCGCTGGCGCTGAGGTGGCACCTGGTGCTGCTCGTCGTCGGCGCGCTTCTGCCGATGGTCGTCTTCGCCGCCGTGGTCGTCTACCGCTTGGCGGAGAGCGAGCGCGCCGCGACCGACCGCCGCCTGCTCAGGTCGGCGCACGACCTCTCGCTCTCGCTCGACCGCGAACTCCAGTCCACCATCAGAACTTTGAGCGCGCTCGCCGAGTCGGAACAGCTCGACTCCGAAGACCTCCGTGCGTTCCACGCCGAGTCGCAGCGCGTGCTCAAGACGCAGCCGGCGTGGCAGGACTTAATCCTTTTGACGCCGGACGGGCGGCAGATGTCGAACACGGACATGGAGTGGGGCACGCCCCTGCCGACCGTGCTCGAAGCGGACAGCCTGCGGCGCGCCGTCGAGCAGAAGCGGGCGGCCGTCGGCGGGCTCATTGCCGGGAAGCGGCGGCCGGGGTTCGCCTTCGCGGTGCGCGTGCCGGTGCAGCGCGGCGGCGAGGTGCGCTACGTGCTGTCGGCCGTCATCACGCCCGACGCGCTGGCGAGTGTCGTCGGCCTGCGCGGCCCGCCGGGCGAGGAGTGGGCGCGAGTCGTCGTCGACCAACAGGGCGTAATCGTCGCGCGCAGCCAGGAGCAGGAGCGCTTCGTCGGCACGCCGGTCAAGGCGGAGTTCCTCCGGCGCATGCGCGAGGCGGACGAGGGGCTCTTCTACGGCGAGACGCGGGACGGGACGAGCGTCTACGTCGCCTACAGCCGCGAGCCGCTCTCGGGCTGGACGGCGGCCGTCGCGGTGCCCGCCGGGGTGGCCGAGTCTTCGGCGCGCAGCAAGACCATCGCCGTCCTCGGGCTGGGCCTCGCGCTGCTCGCGCTGAGCACCCTGGGCGCCTTCCTCATCTCGCGCTACGTGCGGCGGGGCCTGCTGGCCGCGGCCGCCGCGGCCGAGACGATGTCGCGCGGCGAGCGCCCCGCGCCGCTCACCTCGAACGTCAAGGAGGTGGCGCAGCTCGGGCGCGCTCTCGGGCACTCGGCCGCGCTGCTCGCGCAGCACGAGCGCGAGCGCGACGAGCAGCTCGAACGCGCCACGGCCGCGCGGGCCGAGGCCGAGTCGTCGCGGCGCGCGCAGGAGGGCCTGCTCCGGAACCTGCGCGAATCGGAGGCGCGCCTCCAGCTCGTCGCAGACCACGCGCCCATCCTCATCACCTACTGCGACGCCGAAGGCCGCTACAAGTTCGTCAACGAGCCTTACGCCCAGCGCTTCGGCCTGCGCCCCGCGCAACTGGTCGGCCGCCCGTACAGAGAGATTTTGGGCGAGGAGGCTTCCGCCGCCATCGAGCCTTACGTCGAGACGGTGCTGCGCGGCGAGCGCGTCGCGTTCGAGACGGAGCTGCCCTACGCGCAGATCGGCACACACCACATGTGGGTCGCCTACGCGCCCGAGTTCGACGAGGGCGGGCGCGTCACGGGCTTCGTCAGCGCCATCCTCGACATCACGGAGCGCAAGCAGGCCGAGCAGCGACTGCGCGAGTCCGAGGAGCGCTTCGCCAAAGCCTTCGCCTCGAGCCCGCTCGCCCTCACCATCACGTCCCTGAAGACGGGCCGGCTGCTCGAAGTCAACGAGACCTTCACGCGCCTGTCGGGCTACACGCGCGAGGAGACGGTCGGCCGCACGACCCTCGAGCTGGGGCTCTGGGCCGAACCCGCAGACCGCGAGGCCGAGCTGGCCGCGGTCGCGAAGCACGGTCGCCTACGCGACGTGGAGTACCGCTTCCGCATGAAGGACGGCCGTGAGCTGGTCGGCTTGCTCTCGGCCGAGCAGATCGAGATCGGCGGCGACCCCTGCGCGCTCACCGTCATCGAGGACGTGACCGAGCGCAAGCGCGCCGAGGCCGAGCGCGACCAGATGCTCGAACGCGAGAAGAGTCTGCGCGCGGAGGCGGAGAAGGCGAACCGCCTGAAGGACGAGTTCCTCGCCACCGTCTCGCACGAGCTGCGGACGCCTTTGACCGCCATCCTCGGCTGGGCGCACATGCTCGAAACCGACGGCCTCGACCAGAAGATGTCGCGCCACGCCGTCACCGTCATCCAGCGCAACGCGCGCCAGCAGCAGCAGATCGTCGAAGACATCCTCGACGTGTCGCGCATCATCACGGGCAAGCTGCGGCTCGAGTCGGAGCTGGTCGAGCTGACGCCGGTCGTGCAGGCCGCGCTCGACACCATCGCGCCCACGGCCGAGGCGAAGGGCCTGCGGCTGCGCTCGTCGTTCGACCCCGAGGCCGCGGTCACGGGCGACGCGGCGCGGCTCCAACAGGTCGTCTGGAACCTGCTCGCCAACGCCGTCAAGTTCACGCCCGCGGGCGGCGAGGTGCGCGCCAGCGTCGAGCGGCTCCTCACGCACGTCCGCGTCGAGGTGAGCGACACGGGGCAGGGCATCCTGCCCGAGTTCCTCCCCTACGCCTTCGACCGCTTCCGCCAGGCCGACATGGGCACGACGCGGCAGCACGGCGGGCTCGGACTGGGGCTGTCCATCGTGCGCCACCTCGTCGAAGCGCACGGCGGCTCCGTTCACGCCTACAGCGCGGGGGAAGGGTTGGGCGCGACCTTCACCGTCGACCTCCCGCTGCCCGCCGTCGAGGCCGAGCCGGCCGCGTCGCGCAACGAACCCACCGCCGCACAAGCCGGAGGGAAGTCCGCGCCCGGCGACTCTCAAGCGTCGCCCGCGGGGCTGAAGGAGGAGGCCCTGCCGCCGCTCGTCGGCATGCGCGTGCTCGCGGTGGACGACGACGCGGACACGCTTGAGATGCTCTTGCTCTTCCTGCGGCGCGCGGGCGCGGAGGCCGCGGGCGCCGCTTCGACCGCCGCGGCGCTCGAAGCCCTCGAGCGCTTCCGCCCCGATGTGCTCGTCGCGGACATAGGGATGCCCGGGGCGGACGGCTACGAACTCCTCCGCCGCGTCCGCGCGTTTCCGCCCGAGCGCGGCGGACACACCCCGGCCGTCGCCCTCACGGCCTACGCCGGCGAAGCAGACCGCGCGCGCGCCCTCCGCTCCGGCTTCCAGGCGCACCTCCCCAAACCCGTCGCCCCCGACGCCCTCGTCAAGACGGTCGCCAACCTCGCCGGCACCGCCGCCCCGAGCTAGTTCTGAAGTCTCGGGGCCTCCGCGTTCAAGTCACGCCCCCGCCAGGGCACGTCTTCATCCTTACCCGACAAAACCTGGTGGCAACGATGAGGAAAGCTGACTGGAAGAAAAGGTCGTACACGCGGGAGGAGTTTGTTCAGGCCTGGCTTACCAGTAAGACGGTCGGTGAGGTCGCGAAGAAGTTGGGACGTAACCGTAGCGGCGGCGGCTACGTCGTTTTGAAGACGGCGGCGCGAGAGTTGAGCTTGCCCACCGACCACATGATTGAATACGGCTTCAGCACCGGCCCGAGTTATAACCGGTACAGGTCAATCCCGCTGTCCGCGATTTTAATTAAAGACTCTTCATACACGAATATCGCGCGGTTGAAGATCCGCTTGCTGCGGGAAGGTCTCTTGGAGGCTAGGTGTGACGAGGAAGACTGCGGCTTGACCGATTGGAAGGGGAGGCCGATTGCCTTACAGCTAGACCACATCAACGGAGACAAATTCGACCACAGGATTGAGAATCTCAGGCTCCTGTGCCCGAACTGTCACTCCCAGACCGACACATTCGCGGGGAGGAATAAAAGGAATTAAGTACCGAGGGACGGACTCGAACCGTCACGGCCTTGCGGCCACGGGTTTTTGAGACCCGCGTGTCTACCGATTCCACCACCCCGGCTTGGGACGGATGATAGGTGTTCGAGCGCGGGCGAGTCAACCGGCCGAGTCCGCGAAAGGGAGCGGGCGTTGTATGATGCGGGGGTCGGTTTAGTTGACGGAGGGGTGTGCGTATGAAGTCTTTGAGCCTCGTCTTGTTGCTGTTGGTTTTGTCGCCGGGCGGCGCGCGGGCGCAGGAGGCCGCGCGGGTTAAGAGCGACGCGGAGCGGGCGGGCCTCGCCGGGCGCGTGAAGTACGTGGAGGTCGGGCGGGTCGAGTACACGCTCGGCGAGGGCGGGAGCGCGGAGGGCGTGCGCCTCATCATGCGCAGGACGAGCTTCGACGAGCGCGGGAACAAGACGGAGGAGGTCTCTTACGACCAGGGCGGGTCGCCCTCCTCGCGGGTCGCCTACACGTTCGACGAGGCCGGGAGGAACACCGGCTACGAAGAGTACGCGAGCCTCGTGGATACGAACCTCAAGAAGCCGCGCCGTCACGCCTACAAGTTCGACGAGGCCGGGAGGAGGGTCGAGTACAACGTCTACGACTCCGACGGAACCCTAGCCCAGAGGTTCACCTACGCCTACGACGCCGCGGGCAACAAGACCGAGGAGGCCTTCTACACCTGGCAGGGCCAGCGCGCCGGCCGTCTCGCCTACACGTACGACGCGCGCGGCCAACTGCTCACGGAGACCTCCTACAACGCCGCGGACGCGGTCGTGTGGAGGAAGGCCAGCGTCTACGACGCGGAAGGGCGCCTCGCCGAGACGGCGCAGTACCAGGGGCAGACTTTGAGGTACAGGTTCTTCTACAAGTACGACGCGAAGGGGCGCGTGAAGGAGCAGGAGACGCGCGAGTTCAACGCCGTCCCGAACGTCCGCGTCACGCACGCGCCCGAGCCGGGCCGCGTCGTCTACACGTACGACGACGAGAAGGGGACGAAGGAGGTCGCCACCTACGACGCGCGCGGCGCGCTGAAGCAGCGGCTGCTCTACGGCCCCGAAGGGAAGGGGGACGACGCCGGCGCAGTCGAGCTGAACGCCGACGGCTCGGTCAAGAACAGGGAACTCCGCTGGTATGACAAGGGCGGGCAGCCGCGGACTTTGAGCGGCGCGCCCTCGGCCGAGTTCGCGTACGACGAGCAGGGGAACTGGACGCGCAAGACCTTACTCATCAGGCCGGCAGGCTCGGAGCAGCCGGTGCCCTACTGGGCCGAGTTCCGCGAGATCGTCTACTACTGACCCGCCCGGTTCCCGCCCCCCCGCGCCGGGGCCGGGTGAGATAGCAAACAGATAACCGCTTGTCTAAACTCACCCACGCGCGCTAATATGAGTTGCCTCTTCGGCGATACCGCCACGCGTTGGGGCGTGGCGGGGTAAGGCCCTCTCCCTCCTCGAAGTTTCACCCGATGGTTACCCGTTCGTTTTGCGGAGACGTACGTCTATGTCTAAGACTCTGGGCACAAGGGCGCGCATCCTCGTCGCCGACGACGAGCCTGAGATCAGGCACGTCCTGTGCGACCTGCTGAGCCCGCTCTACGGCTGCGAGGCGGTCGGGTCGGCCGAGGAGGCGCTCGAACGTCTGCGCGACGCCGGCTACGACCTCGTCATCAGCGACATCATGATGGGCGGCATGAGCGGGCTCGAACTGATCCCGCGCGTGAAAGAGCTTGCGCCCGACACGGTCGTCATCATGATCAGCGGCGTGCAGACGGTCGAGAGCGCCATCAACGCCCTGCGCGCGGGCGCCTTCGACTACGTGATGAAGCCGTTCGACCTGCACCACGTCGAGGCGGCCGTGAGCCGCGCGCTCGAACACCACTTCCTGCGCGCCGAGAAGCGGCGCTACGAGACGTACCTCGAAGAGATGGTGGCGCAGCGGACGGAGGAGCTCGACGGCGCGCTGCGCTCGCTCGGCGACGCCTACCGCACGACGCTCAAGGGCCTGACCGCGGCGCTCGAGACGCGCGACCTCGAGACGCACGGCCACTCGGAGCGCGTCGTCAACTTCTCGCTGCGCCTCGGCCGCGAGTTGAATCTGGACGCGGAGCAGATGCGGTCGCTGGAGTTCGGCTCTTTGCTCCACGACATCGGGAAGATCGGCGTGCCCGACGCCATCCTGCGCAAGCCCGCGAAGCTGACCGAGGAGGAGTGGGTGCGCATGCGCGAACACCCCCTGCACGGGCAGAAGATTCTGCGCGGGATCGAGTTTCTGGAAGGGGCGGCCAAGGTCGTCGCGCAGCACCACGAGAAGTGGGACGGCAGCGGCTACCCCCTCGGCCTGCGCGGCGAGGAGATAGACCTCAACGCGCGCATCTTCGCCGTGGCCGACGCCTTCGACGCCATCACCTCCGACCGCGTCTACCGCGCCGGGCGCCCCTACGAGGACGCGCTCGCGGAGCTTGAGACGTACGCCGGCCGCCAGTTCGACCCGAACGTCGTCGAGGCCTTCCGCCGCGTCCCGGCCGAGGAGTGGGCCGACATCCGCCGCCGCTCGCTCGGCGCGCGCGAGACGGCCCGCACCGCCCGCCGCGTCGAACAGGTCGCACAGAACCTCTACGCCCGCAGCGGCGCGATGGTCAACTGAAAGCAGGCAGAAGCCCGACCGTGAGGGAGGGCGTATAGCTGACATAGGAAGGAGGGATGATGAGAGACACGCGGTCTCTCATCATCCCTCCTTCTGCGTTTGACCGACGCCCTCCCTCACGGTCGGGCTTCTGCCTTATTCTTTCGCCTTCCCGCCTTCCGGCTGGCGCATGGTGCCGACGACGTAGCCGGCGCGTGCGCGGAGGGTGAGGCCCTGGCGGCGCGCGCCGACGTGGATGTGCCGGTACTCGCTGGCCGTGGCCCTGCGCAGGGGGCGCTTGGGGCTGTAGGTGACGACGTACTGCGAGTCTATCTCGCGCGCGACCGAGGCCGCCTCGACGCCCATGTTCTCCTCCGTGTCCGGCTCGCGCAGGCGGCCGCCCGTCTCTTCGGTCAGAGTTTTAAGGCGCGCCTGTCCGCGCTCCATCTCGCGCTTGGCCTCCTCGCGGCGGCGCTTGAGCGCCGGGTCGAAGGTGACGCCCGAGTTCACGTCGTGCGGGTTGATGCCGGGGCCGCGCATGCCGGGCGGGCGCGTCGGGTCGATGCCGACGGTCGCCTGGTCTGCGGCCGTCTGTGTGGCGCCCGGCCGCTCGGGCGGGGCCTTCCACCACGGCCGCTTCAACTGCTCGCGCGCCACCTCGTTGTAGCTGATGACGTGCAGCGTCGCCTGCGAGGCGACCAGCCGCCGCCGCGCCTCGTCGTAGTCGCGCGAGCTGGCCGTGTCGATGCCGTCGCCGACGATGACGAGGTGCCGGTTGCCGACGGGCCGCTCCGAGAGCAGCTCGACGGCGCGCCTCAGGCCGCGCGAAAGGTTCGAACCCTCGCCCGAGACGAGCTGCGTGCGCACGGAGCGCGCGGCCTCGACCTTGTCGCCCGTCCAGCCCTGCAGGGTGTCCACCTTGCTGTTGTACTGGACGACGGCGACGCTGTCGCCCTCGCGCAGGTTGCGGATGAGGGCGAGCGCCACGTCGCGCGTCGTGTTGGAGCGCACGGCCGGGTCTAAGTCCCAGCCGGTGCCGAGCAGGAGCACGACCGAGGCGGGCGTGCGCCGCACGCTCTTGACCTGCTGCGGCACGTCGTCCTCGACGACGAGCACGTCGTCCACCGCGAGCGTGCCGTCGAAGTTCCCCTTCTCGTCGAAGGCGAAGACGGGGATGCGCACCTCCTCGGTGTAGACGCTCTCGGTCACGTCGTCGTCGTCAACGGGCTTCGGCGTCGGGCGCGGGCGCACCCCGCTCTGCGCGCACAGGGGCGCGGCGAGCAGGAGCACGAAGAGCGCGCTCAAGGGCAGGTTCGGCAGGCGGCGTAAAGGCATCACGACTCCCCGTCGTCACTTAAAATTTGTACCCGCCGGTTCTGATGCTCCGGAAACGCTGTGACGTTTCCCGCCGAGGTCGCGCACGGCCTCGACCAGGCGGCGGACGCGCGCGGGCTCGACCGTGTTCGACCAGAGCCCCTGCTCCTTGAAGTAGGAGCCGACGATGAAGCCGTCGGCCGCGTCGTAGAACTCCGAGACGTTCTCGGGCGTGACGCCCGAGCCGAGGACGACGGGGATGCGGCAGTGCCCCTTCGCCTCCCGCACGTCCGCCGCGCGCGGCGCCTCGCCCGTGGCCGAACCCGAGACGATGACGGCGTCGCCGCGCATGAACTCGACCGCCGCGCACGTCTCGCCCAGGGAAACGTCGGACGTGATGGCGTGCGCCGAGTGCTTCTTCTTCACGTCGGCCCAGACGCGCACGCGCTCGGCGCCGATCTTGCGGCGGAAGCGCAGAAGCTCCGCCGCCGAAGACTGAATCAGACCTTCGTCCGCGACGTGCGCGAAGGCGTAGGCCTCGACCCGCACGTAGTCGAGCCCCGCGGCGTGCGCGACCGCCAGCGCCTCGACGTTGGCGCCCGCGAGAATCTGCACGCCGACGGGCAGGCCCGCCTCCGACTTCACCGCGCGCGCCAGGACGGCCATCGCCGCCACGACTTCGGGGCCGACCGCGCCGCGCAGGTACGGCACGTCGTGCATGTTCTCGACCATCAGGCCGTCCACGCCGCCGTCGCGGTAGAGGGCCGCCTCACGCACGGCGAGTTCCGTTAGCCCTTCGACGTTGAGCGAAGCGGCGGGCGTGCCCGGCAGCGCGCCGACGTGTATGACGCCGACGACGGGCTTCCGCGTCGCGAACAGTTCGAAGCTCATTTGAACGAAACGGTTTCGACGTCGGCGTAGTCGAGTTTCAAGTCCGTCACGCGGCCGAAGATTTCGACGCGCACCTTCAGCAGACGCTTCGCCTGGTTGATGCCCTCGATCCTGGCGGGGAACGAGGCGAACGGCCCCGACAGCACGCGCACCGTGTCGCCCAGCCTGAACGTCTGCGGCCCGCGCCTTCTCCGCGGCAACCGGTAGAGATGTTTTTGAGGTTCGTCTGACATGACTCTTCGGAAGGATGAAGGCGGAGGGATGAAGGATGAAGTGACAGCAGACCGCATCAACTTCATCCTTCCGCCTTCATCCTTCATCCTTTCTTTCGCGCCTGTGCCTGCACGGCGGTGATGGCGACGGCATCCACGATGTCTTCGGCCTTGCAGCCGCGGGAGAGGTCGTTGGCGGGCCTGTCGAGTCCCTGAAGGACGGGGCCGATGGCGGTCGCGCCGCCGAGCCTTTCGGTCAGCTTGTAGGCGATGTTGCCCGCCTGCAGGTCTGGGAAGATGAGCACGTTGGCGCGGCCCGCGACGCTTGAGCCGGGCGCTTTGGATTCGCCGACTCGGGGGACGAGCGCCGCGTCGGCCTGCAACTCGCCGTCTACTTCCAACTCGGGCTGGCGCGCGCGCACCGTGCGCGTCGCCTCGACGACCTTGTCAACGAGTTGGTGCCTGGCGCTGCCCTTGGTCGAGAAGGAGAGCATGGCGACGCGCGGCTCGGCCTCCAGGAGCGCGCGGCAGGAGTCGGCCGAGGCGATGGCGATCTCGGCCAGCTCTGCGGCCGAGGGCTCGATGACGACGCCGCAGTCGGCGTAGATGAGCGCGCCGTTCGCGCCGAACGCGGGGTCGGGCAGAACCATCACGAAGAAGCTGCTGACGATCTTAAAGCCCGGCCGGATGCCGATGCACTGGAGGGCGGCGCGGACGGTGTGCGCGGTCGTGTTCGTCGCGCCCGCGACCGAGCCGTCGGCCTTGCCCTCGCGCACGAGCAGGTTGCCGTAGTAGAGCGGGTCGCGCACGGCGATGCGCGCCTCGTCGGGCATCATGCCCTTCGCCCTGCGCAGCTCGTGGTAAAGGGCGGCGACGCGCTCGAAGTCGGAGGCCTTCGTGTGGTCGAGGACGTTCACGCCGCCGAGGTCTGCGCCGGCCGCGCGCGCGTGCGCGCGCACCTTCTCCTCGTCGCCGAGCACGGTCACGCGCGCGATACGTTCGCGCGCGACTATCGAGGCGGCGACGACCGTGCGCGGGTCTTCGCCTTCCGGCAGGACGATGTGCTGCGGGTCGGCCGCCGCGCGCTGACGTATGCGTTCGAGTATCGACATAGGGCGAAGGAGTACAGGGTGTTGGGTGTTAGGTGCTGGGTGTTGGGTTAAAACAACACGCCTTAACCCAACACCCAGCACCTAACACCCAACACCTTCTTTATATTTCGGCGGGTGCCAATTTAGCACGAATGTCAGTTGCCGAGCGACTTGTCGATGAGGCCCTCGGCGGCGGAGGCCAGGCGGCGGACGATGGCCGGGTCGTGCGTCTTGAGGGCGGAGAGGGTGCGCTCTTCGGGGACGCCGCGGGCGTCCATGCCTTCTTCGTCGAGGCCGACGAGCGCGACGCGCAGGGCGGGCGAGTCCGCGACGACGAACCACTCGCGCGCGAGGCGGGACGCGTCCGACAATTCGATGACGCGCATGTTCGGGTGGCGCGGCGGCGTCCAGTCTGGCTCGCCGAAGACGTAGACGCGCTCCGACACGTCGGCGATGCGCATGTAGCGGTCGACGACCGGCTCCATCCGCGAGAGTCTTTCGAAGCCGGCGTAGAGTCTCCCGCCGCGGTGCGTGCGCAGCAGGACGGCGTTCTCGATGAGCAGGGAGAGGTATTCGAGGGCCGGCACCTGCGCGCGGAAGCGGAAGGTCGGGCGCTCGTCGAAGTCGCGCCGCGAGACGTGCGTGACCGTGCCGAGGTCTTCGACCGTCTCGCCCGCGAAGGCCACGGCCTGCTCGAACATCGAAAACTCTCTCATGGCAGGGTGCGGCGCGCCGTCGTCAATAGGGCGCGCCGCACCCTCTTGTATTAACTCTAATCTTCGCCAGCGTCGCGAATGTTTATTGAAAATGTGAAGGAAGCGGTCAGGCGCTCTTGAGCGCCTGAAGGAGTTTCTCATGGATGCCGCCGAAGCCGCCGTTGGACATGACGGCGATGACGTCGCCCTCTTTTAAGAGCGGCGCGAGGTGTTCGACTATCGGGTCGGCGCCGTCGAGGCAGAGGGCGGGCCGTTCGCGGCGCGCGCTGATGTCCGCGATCAGCTCGTCCGTGTCGAGGAGGCGGCCGTAGGCGCTGCCCTTCTCGCGCGCGAAGACCGAGGAGATGACGACGTAGTCTGCGCGGTCGAAGGCGGCGGCGTACTCGCCCTGGAAGACCGCGAGGCGCGAGGTGGCCGAGCGCGGCTCGAAGACGGCGAAGAGGCGGCGGCCCTTGTACTTCTCGCCGAGCGCGCGCAAGGTCTCGCGGACGGCCGTCGGGTGGTGCGCGAAGTCGTCGATGACGGTGACGCCGCGCTCCTCGCCCCGCACCTGCATCCGCCGCTTGACGCTTTGGAAGGTCTTGAGCGCGTCGTCGATGGTCTCTTTGGGAATGCCCCACGCGTCGGCGGCGATGATGACCGAGAGGCAGTTGAGGACGTTGAAGTCGCCGATGAGCGGCATCTCGAACTCGCCCCACGGCTCGCCCTCGCGCAGGACGCGGAAGCGCGTGAGCGCGCCCGAGTAGTCGACGTCCGAGGCCCGCCAGCGCGCGTCCGCGCCCGTGCCGAAGGTCTCGAGTCGGGTGTGCAGGCGGTCGCCGAACTGCGCGACCACGTCGCGGACGGCCGGGCTGTCCCAGCCGGCGATGAGGCGGCCCCGGCCCGGGACGAGGTTCATCAGGCGGCGGAAGGCGAGCTTGACGGCGTCGAGGTCCTTGTAGATGTCGGCGTGGTCGAACTCGATGTTGCCGACAATCGCGAGCTCGGGGAGGTAATGCATGAACTTCGGCCCCTTGTCGAAGTAGGCCGTGTCGTACTCGTCGCCCTCGATGACGAAGTATTCACTGTCGGTCACGCGGGAGCTCGCGCCGAAGTTCTGCACGACGCCGCCGACGAGGAACGAAGGGTTGAGGCCCCCGCGCTCCATGACCCACGTCGCGATGCTCGTCGTCGTCGTCTTGCCGTGCGTGCCGGCGACGACGAGCGAGCGGCGGCCGCGGATGAACTCCTCCTTCACGACCTCGGCCTGCGAGCGGTAGACGAGCCGGCGGTTCAGAGTCTCCTCCACCTCCGGATTCCCGCGCGACATCGCGTTGCCGATCACGACGCAGTCGGGCGCGGGCGTGGAGAGGTGCTCGGGCCGATACCCCTGCATGACGGGGATGCCCAGGGATTCGAGCATCGTGGACATCGGCGGGTAGACGTTCTCGTCCGACCCCGTCACCCTGTGGCCGCGCGCCTGCAGCATCGCGGCGAGACTGGCCATCGCCGTCCCGCAGATTCCGATTAAGTGGTAGTGCATAGGTGAATGGGTGCTGGGTGCTAGGTGCTGGTTGCTGGGTTAAAGGCAAGCTGTCTTAACCCAGCACCCAGCACCTAGCACCCAGCACCCCCTGCTGTTGGGATTGTGAACGAGAACGTCGAGCCTTTGCCGACCTCGGACTGGACGCTGATCTTGCCGCCGTGGAGTTCGACGAGCTGGCGCGTGATGTAGAGGCCGAGGCCGGTGCCCTTCTCGCTGCGCGTGGCGCGCGAGCGCGCCTGCGCGTACTTGTCGAAGATGTCGCGGAGGTCGTCTTCGGGGATGCCGACGCCCGTGTCGGAGACCGAGACGCGCACCTGCGGCCCCTCGGGCGCGGCGCTCAGGCCGACGCGGCCGCCGCGCGGCGTGAACTTCAGCGCGTTCGAGACGAGGTTGACGAGCACGCGGCGGAGCTTGGCGCGGTCGGCGCGCAGCGTGGGCAGTTCCTCGGGCACGTCCACCTCGAGCGCGATCTCCTTCTCGGCCGCGAGCGGCTGCATCTGCTGGCGCAGCTCGCCGATGAGGCCGCGCAGCTCGATGGTCGAGAGGTCGAGCCGCATCGTGCCCGATTCGAGCTTGGAGGCGTCGAGGAGGTCGTTGACCAGCTCGATGAGGTTCTGCGTGTTGCGCTCCATCATCGCGACCATGTTCTTCTGCTCGGGCGTCATGTCGCCGAGGCGGCCCGAGGTGAAGAAGTTGATGACGCCGCTGATGACCGTCAGGGGCGAGCGCAGGTCGTGGGTGGTGAGCGCGAGGAACTCCTCCTTCATCGCGGAGACCTCGCGCAGCTGCGCGTTGGCCTGGTTCAGCTCGCGGTTCGACTCTTCGAGCCTGGCGTTGAGGCGCTCCATCTGCTCGCGCTTCTCTTCGAGCTCGCCCAAGACCTGCACGAGGTCTCGGTTCTGGCGCGCCAGCTCTTCGAGCGCCGAGTCGTCCTCCTCGGTGTTGAGGAAGTCGCGGAGGTAGTCGGCGCGGCCGCGCGCCTCTTCGGCCTCCTGCGGCGGGAGCCACTTGACGACGGAGACGCGCGTGCCCTCGCCCTCTTTAGACTGGATGTCGAAATCGTCCATCAGGCGGCGCGTGCCGATGAGTCCGACGCCGAGGCCGGAGGTCGAGCGGTAGGTGCCGCGGACGATGGAGCGGAGCTTGGCCTCGTCGATGCCGGGGCCGTCGTCGCGCGCCGTAATCATCAGGCCGGCGGCGGCCGCGCCGCGCGTGGCGAGCGAGAGGGTGATGGCGCCCGAGCGCGCGTACTCGTAGATGTTGCGCGTGAGTTCCGAGACGGCCGTCGTGACCTTGATCTGCGTCGTCGAGTCGAAACCCATCTCGCGCGCGAGCCGCCGGACGCGCTCGCGCACCTTCACGATGTCGGCCTCGCGCCGCACGTAGATGTCGCCGAGCCGTGTCGAGGTGATGCCTTGCATAGGAGTTTCAAGTTTAAGGTTCAAGAGGTCAAAGTTCAAAGGCGGAAGCCCGACCGTGAGGGAGGGCGTAGGTCTCCACCGCCTGAGACTTGACGGAAGGCGGACGCCCTCCCTCACGGTCGGGCTTCCGCCTTACCGATAAACAAGCACGGTGGCGTCGTCGGAGTTGCGGCAGAAGTCGCGCAGCAGGACTCCGGCGAGGAGTTGGGGGCTTTTGGTCAGGAGGCCGGGGTAGCTGTGGGCGTCCCAGGTGGCGCTGATGCCGTCGGAGGCGATGACGAGGGTGGTGCCCTCCTGCCAGCGGTGCGGCCAGACGCGCACCTGCGAGAGCCGCGCGCCGAGCGTGCCGTTCGAGGGGATGGGCCGCGCGGGGTCGGACGCGCCGAGCACGCGCACCTCCACGTTGCCGACGCCCGCGTAGGTGAAAGTCCCGCGCGCGCGGTCGAGGGCGACCGCGCCCATCACGGCGCCGCGCGTCACGCGCAGGGCGTCGTGGGTGGAGAGAATCAGCTCGTCGAGCGGCTCGCCCTCCCACTGCTCGAGCGTGTCGAGCGCGGCCTGCGCCGCCTCGCGCGCGCCGCGCCCGTGCCCGAGCCCGTCCACGACCGCGAGCAGAGTCTCGCCGTCGTGCTCCTTGATGAAGTAGGCGTCGCCGTTGGTCTCCTCGCCGGGGCGCGGGCGGCTCCACACGCCGATGCGCCGCGACACGCGGCGCGCTCGCTCCCGCTGCTCCTCGGTCGTCAGGGGCTCGACCCACTTGCGCCCGAGCAGCGCCGTGCCGTAGGTCGAACGGCGCTGGGTGTCGAGCTTGCGCGTCGTGCCCTTGACGGTCGAGTAGGCGTCGAACTCGTCGAGCAGCCGCCGCATCGCGCCGAAGCCCGTCCCCAGGCTCCCGCCCGAAGAGACGCCGTCGCGCAAAGCCCTCTCGAGGTCGTAGACGCCCGGCCCCTTGTCCGCGTAGAACAGCTCAAGCCCCGGCTCGTCGCCCAGCGTCTCGGCCCAGTGGAGGCAGCCGCCGCCCGTCGCGTAGCGGACGGCGTTCGTGCCGATCTCCTGCACGACGATGTCCAGCTCGGCCAGCTGGTTTTCCGAGAACCCCAGCCCCGCCGCGAACCGCCGCACGCCGCGCCGCGCCGCGCCGACCTGTGGCTCCTCCTTGATCTCCTGCGTGTTGAAGACTCTCATGCTAATACGGGTGCTGGGTGCCGGGTGCTGGGTGCTGGATAAAAGCTTCAGGTCTTTACCCAGCACCTAGCACCCGGCACCCGGCACCCTCCCCTACAGCCAGCGGACGACCGTCACGCGAGTGCCGACGCCGACCTTCGATTCAATCTCGAAAACGTCTACCAATCTTTTAGAGCCGGGGAGTCCTTTGCCGAGGCCCCGGCCCGTGGAGAAGCCGTCGCGCATGGCGGCGCCGATGTCGGGGATGCCGGGGCCCGTGTCCTCGAAGATGAGGCGCAGGCCCGGCCGCCCCTGCGCGGCGTCCAGGGGCTGCGCGATCATGCGGCCGCGCTTGGCGTACTTGACGACGTTGCGCGCCAGCTCCGAGCAGACGGTCGCGAGCCGCGTCTGGTCGATGATGCGGAAGCCGAGGCCGGCGGCTAAGCTCCGCACCTCGCCGCGCGCGACGGCGATGTCGTGCTCGGACTCAAGGGCGATTGACCTGCTCTGCAAAGGCTCCGGCCCCCCCGGCGAAGTCCGCGTCTTCCTCGTCCTCGTCGATGCCGAACTCGCTCCGCAGGAGCCGGATGCCCTCGTCCACGTTCAGCACCGTGTCCACGCCGCGCAGCTCCAGCCCCAGCTCGACGAGCGTGATGGCGACGGCCGGCTGCATCCCGACGACGACCGTCCGCGCGTCCATGATGCGCGCCATCGCCGCGATGTCCGAGAGCACGCGCCCGATGAAGGAGTCGACCATCTCCAGCAGCGAGATGTCGATGAGCACGCCGCGCGCGCCCGTCCGCTCCAGCTCGGAAAGTATCCTCTCCTGCAAGTGGATGACCGTCTGGTCGTCCATGTCCACCTGGATCGGCACGATCAAGACCCGGCCGACCTTGAGGATGGGGATTCGCTGTTGTCCGTCCATTCTTTATGGTGCTGGGTGCTGGGTGCTGGGTGCTGGGTGAAGAACAGCGGGTTTTCAACCCAGCACCCAGCACCCAGCACCCAGCACCCATTCACCCCTCCTGTTTCTTCTCGACGCCCGAAGTGATGATCTGCTCGGTCTGCTTGACGGTCTTCTGCAGGCCGTCGCCGTTGGTGCCGTTCTGGAGCTTGGCGAGCGCGCGGGTGGGGACGACCGTGCGGCCGATCATCTCCAGCGCCAGCTTGATGCCGTCGGACATCTGCGCGCGGGTGGTGATCTGGGTCAGGTCGATGCCGAGCTGCACCATCGTCTGCGCGATGGCGGGCGAGACGCCGGTGAGGATGCAGCGGGCGCCCATCAGGCGCGCGGCCGTGACGGTCTTGATGAGGTGGTTGGCGACGAGCGTGTCCATCGTCCGCACACCCGTGATGTCGAGGATGGCGATTGTGCTGCCGGTCTCGACGACCTTTTGCAGGAGCGCCTCCATCATCATCTGCGCGCGGCGCGAGTCGAGGGTGCCGATGATGGGGAGCGTGAGTATCTTGTCCCAGACCTTGATGACCGGCGTCGAGAGTTCGAGCATGTCGGCGCGCTGCTGGCGGATGATCTCCTCGCGCGAGCGGATGAAGTTCTCGACCATCACGAGCCCGAGCTTGTCGAGCAGGCGCGTGAAGTAGTTCATCTCGGGGACGAGCGACGCGGCGTCGCCTTCGAGCTCCTCGGCGAGGAGCGGGCTGACGACGTTGCGCAGAGAGAGGATGTAGGTCGCGTTCTCCATGGGCGTGTAGCCCTTGACGGCGCGCATGTGGGAGATTTCGTTGAGGTAGTGGCGCAGGTCGTCGAAGGCCGGGTGCTCGAAGTCGCCGCCCGCCGAGTCCTGGATGCCCTGCAGGAGCATGTCGATGACCTGGCGCGACTGCGTGCGCAGGTCTTTCTTCGAGATCAGCTCGTCGCGGAACTCGTCGGCCTCAAGCCGCTCCTTGATCCAGAGGTTGAGAATCTCGTCGCGGCGCGTGGCGAGGAGGGTCGCGATGCGAGGGTCTCCCGCCCGCGCCGAATCGTTCTGGTCCGCCATGTAAAGTCCTCGTCCTTATGCGCCGCCGCCCGGGCCCCCGCGTGGGAAGGGGTCGGGCCGAAGGCGCTGCTTTTGATGGGGGCGTTTTTAAAGTCGGACTTATCTTAGCACCCGGCGTGACAAAAGCAACAACGCGCCCGCCGGGCGCGAAGCTGCGGCCCGCGGGCGCGTCGTCAGAAGGCGTGTGGGCGCGGCGCTACTGCTCGATCTTCTGCATGGCGATGATGGTCATCGGCGCTTCGCCGGAGGTGCGCGTGTAGGAGACCCAGAACCCGGCCTTGGGGAAGCGGATGAGTTTGTAGAGGGAGCCGTCCTGCCGGGCCTCGGGCTCTTCGCCGAGGACGGTCTTGGGGGCGGGGACGGCCTTGGCGCTGAAGTAGGTGACCGAGAGGGCCGAGACCTTCTTGGTCGCGTCGTAGTAGACCTGGCAGGACTCGGCCTCGCCGAACATGTAGACGTCCTGCTTGTCGTCCTTGTCGGTCGGGCTGCCGAGGAGCTTGCGCGTCTCCTCGGCCGACATGCCGATGCGGACGCCCTTGTAGTCGTGGAAGGGCGGCTCCTCCCTGGCCTGGTCGGCGCGTGGTGCGGCGGCGGGCTTCTGCGCGCGCGCCGTCGGGAGGAGCGCGGGCGTGAGCAGCAGGAGGAGCGCGAAGGCCGAGAAGAGCGCCGGGGTGCGCGTGCGTGCGTGGAGCATTGGGACAGTCCCTCCTCTAGAAAGGTGTGCGTTCCGACTTGTAGGAAAAGACGCGGCCGGGCGGGTTCTAAGAGACGAGGGCTCGTCTACAACTCTACTGCGGCCCAGCCTCCTTGCCTGTGGCACGGGACGATATTCCAAATTCCCGTACTAAGTCAATCCCCTTGCGCACACTTCCGGCGTCAGGCTTCACCGCATGAACTTCCGCCGGATGGCCAGAGCCAGCAGCGCCGCCTGCACCGGCCCGAGGACAGTCTCTAACATTACGACCGCCTGCGCCGCATTCGTCGCCGGCTTTGGCTCCGGCTTCTGCAAAGTCATCACGCCCGCGCTGTACACAAGCGCACTCGACCACTGCTGCCAGGCAGTCACCTCTTTAAGCGGGGCCGCAGCCGCCGCTTTCTCTGGCGCGACTCTCGTTCCCCAGTTTGGATAACCAAGCCCGACGTAGAGCGCAGCGAAAAGCACCAAAACTCCTATCAACACCGAGAACGCTCTCCCGGCGCGCTCGCCGAAGCCGCTCGCCAGCCAGTACCACCAGTCCACCTTCCAGAACGCGAACCCGCGCCCCGTGTCTAGCCGCTCCACGTTCATCGCCAGATAGCGAAAGCTCGATGCTCTCCAGTAGAGGTTGTTCTCTTCGGCATTGACCGCAAGTCTCCGGCAGGCGACCGCCAGTAGTATGTATGACGGTATGGCTTTCTCGCGTAACTGGCGTTTGAGCTTCCCCCTGATTTTGAGGTTGTACCAGTGGTGGTTGTACCAGTGCCAGCCAACGGACGTGAACTCAAACTTGCGCGGATCCACGTTCACGAACCAATGGGGGCGGAGCTTGACCGTGTGAAAAGAGACGCGCTCTGGTTTTTCAAACCTGGCGAACTGAAGGTTTAAAGATGAATTGTCCCCAAAGACCTCATGCTTACTGCCCCCCGCAAATCTAACGTAATCCTTAAAAGTGGCGGTACGAAAGTTCGCCTCTGAACTGAACGTAGCCAATCGGAAGTCTGCCTCTGTGCTGAACACGGCGCGGTTGAAGTCCACCTCCGCCATAAACACAGCGGTAAAGAAAACTGCTTCCATGGTGAACACGATGCCATGGAAGTCAGCCTTTGCGCTGAATGTAGTGTGTTTAAAATGCGCCTCCGCCCTAAACGTGGTGCGGCTGAAGTCTGCCTGTGCGCCGAACTCTACGCGGCTAAAATCCGCCTTTTCACTAAATGTGGCGTATTTAAAGCACGCCCCTGCGCTGAACTTGGCAGAGGAAAGATCTAATGCGTCAGGGAACCAGACCCCACTGAAATTAAATTCTTCGGCCTTAATCTTTTTATCCAATGCCTCCTTGAAGGCTAGGGTTTTCTCCTTGCCGGGATAATGAAGAACGCAATACTGCTTGCCCTCATGTTCCTTGAAGAAAGGAAATCCTTTACAAGCAGTACGTACCCGCTTATCACAGTCGCAAACGAAAGCCGCGGCAATGGATACTTTGGTTGAGGGTGAGGCTGGCATGGGCGCTCATTAGATTTGGAAGCCGCGGACGCGTTCGGGCTTTTTGGTCTTTTGGGGTGGGGCGGCGAGGACGGCCGCGTCCTGGTCTCGGTGTTCGCGCTCTTCCGTCGAGTGCCAGCGCGCCCATTCGGTGGGGGCGTCGAAGGTCTCGCCGCCGTGCTTCGTAATCCTTTCGCGGACGCGGCACATGACGGGGGTGTTGACGCCGACGCCGGAGATGACGGCCTGGCCTTTCGTCAAAGCGGGCAGTTCGTCTAAGAGCTGGCGCCCCGCCCCTTCGACCGACTTGGCGACGGTGTCCTGGTCGACGGGGTTGACGATGCGCATGATGACCTGCGTCATGCACTGCGAGAGCACGTCCTGGTCGAGCTTGCCGGGCCTTTGCGTGATGAGCCCGATGCCGACGCCGAACTTGCGCCCCTCGGAGAGAATCTGTTTGAGGATGTTCGTCGAGACCACGGTCTGCCCCGCGGGCGCGAAGCGGTGCGCCTCTTCGAGGAGCGTGAAGACGGGGTAGGGGAGGTGACTGTCCGTCCCCTCCTGCGCCTCGCCGCGGACGGTCGCCATGCGCGCCTTGTTGACGCGGCGCAGCAGCGTGGCGACGACGACCTGCTGCTCGTTCTGCTCGATGTCGGAGAGTTGCAGCACGGTGCAGCGGCCGGGCTTGAACATCTCGGCGAGCGCGATGTGCTCGTGGTCTGAGAAGATCGAGTTGGGCTTGTCGAAGCGCGAGTCCAAACGCCACAGCAGGCCCTCGATGGAGCTGGCGTTGCCGGAATCGCCGCGGTCGGAGCCTTCGTACTTCTGCGCCTTCACCTCGTCGCGCAAATCGTGGTAGCCCCAGAGCTCGCCGCGCCGCGTCGCCGTCAGTTGGCGGAACGCCTGCGAGAGAAAGTGGAGCATCTTCTCCGAAGTGCCTTCGGGCAGGAGGTACTTCACGTCCGCCTCGGTCAGGGAGGAGAAGCGCACCTTGACGCGCTCGTGCGTATAGACCTTGACCTCGGGCCGATAGCCGTCGGCGCCTTCGCCGAAGCGCGGGTCTTCCTCGATAGAGCGCAGGGTGTCGTATTCGCCGTGCGGGTCTACGATGAGGACGGCGGCGCGGTTGTAAGGCCGCATCAACTCCTCGACTAGCACGCCCGCCGTGTAGGACTTGCCCGACCCCGTCGAGGCGAGGATGGCGAGGTGCGTCGAGACCACGTCCTTGATGGAGAGCACGACGGGCACCTCACCTGCCTCGCGCGTCAAAAGGCTCCCGACGTGCGCCGAGCCGACCTCGCCCGCGCGCTTCGGCGAAAGGCACTGGGCGAGCGTCTCGGATGAGGCGAGGAAGACAGGGTCACCGGGGCGCGGCGGGATGCGCGGGTTGACGAAGTCGCCTAAGGAGGGGTGGAAGTAGCCGATGGTCTCGACCGTAATCTCGTACAGCTCGCAGCCCTCGCCGTCCAAACCGATGAGCGAAGAGACGACCGACGGCGGCGTCTCGGGGTCGGAGAGGAAGGTGTCGGGCAGATTCCGCACCAGCCGGCGCTCGGTGACGTTGCCGATGATGCGCCGCTCCGCCTGCCCGTCGCGCGCCGCGTAATAGACGAACTCCCCGATGCGCGCACGCGCGTTGTCGGCCGTGATGAACAGATACTCGTGCGGCCGCTCGCCCGGCCCCTTCACCGTCCCCGTCAGGGCGTCAAGCGCTGGTGTTTTATCTTTCATAGGTGCTAAGCACTTTCTCTGATTTCCTACTCGGCGTTATCTTCTGAGGTTGACGACCCCCCAAATTTCTCGTTTATAAGGAAAACATCTTTAGAGCAAATGACTCCAATTCTTCCATGTTAGAAATTACGCCATGAAGGACTTGCGATTGCTGGTTGGCAGCATTGTTTAATACTTCGTTTATATTTATATCCTTTACATGTAGGGTGAAATTTCTTCTTTCTATTACAGTCTCTTTCGCAGGCTTTAGTAATCTCAGCATCTCTGACAGGTACTTACGCAAATCTGAAATTTCCTCAACGTCTCGGTTGGAATCAGTCCCGGCGGATGAAACATAGGCGGAGTGGCTTCTTTCCAATCGTTCAATAGTTTCAGCAAACTTTGGCAGTACGCCACCTACCTGCGTTGAAAAGTTGTTCATGTCAGACGCCAGTAGTGCGGCAACTTTATCAAGGTCGTTATCCGGTTTCTGTAAAGATGTAGTGTGTTGGGTAAATTTAGCCGTTAGTGATTCAGACTCTGTACGTATCCGGAAAAGCACTTCTTTCAATTCGGCAACCGCTTCGTCCTGATCTACTACGTAGTCTGACCCGCCGTCCCCACCTCCGTATTTGGAAATCCAATCTTCACACTGCCAAGGGAACGGCTCGGCGTCAGGGTGAGTTTTCTGATATTCAGAAAGTTCTTCGCGCGTGAGCGGATACCATTCGTCATAGGCGTAGCGGCGGAAGAATTCGGCGAGGCGTTCGCGGAAGTGCTGTTTGGCGACTTCGTTGAGGCGGCCTTTGCGGAAGGCGATAAGGCGTTCGAGCGTCAGTCTGGGGACGCGGATGGGGGTGAGAAAGTCCGCGCCCATCTTATCGCTAAAGCATATGCGTTCGTCCGCAGGGAGGTAGAACCACTTCTGGTTGATGCGGGCGTGCTGGGTGATGATGGGAACCCACTTCGCGGGCTTGCTCGTGTCCTTGCTCTTCCGCTCAACGTCGCGGAAGGGGCGGACTTCGAAGAGCGTGATGTTCGGTGCGCGGAGGGCGTCGCACTCCTGGGTGCCGACGATGGCGATGGTCGGGCGGACGGTGATAATCGCGCTGACATCCTTGCCGGTCGCAGCGAATGTCTCCCACGGCAACGCCTGAGCGTTGCCCTCGTCGTCTACAGTCGGTAGCTCTTCGTCGGTGAGGTCTAGGATGGGGACGCCGAAGAAGATGTCGCCCTGGCCGATGGGTGAGGACGTTTCGGGGAAGTCGTAGATCATTCCTCAACTCTGTAATCGTACGAGCGCTTCGCCTCCTCCTCGGCGTAGGAGATTTGCGCTTGCCGAATCTTCTCACTCGCCTCGAAGGCCATGCGGCGCGCCTCGGCAATGGTGATGCTGCGCACCCCGTTTTTCTGGTCGGGCGCTGCCTCGTTGGTTGCTCGTGTGGCGGACTTCTTATTGCGCATGGCTGGTCAGGTCTCCGGTGGCGGTTCGGCAGACGGTCGAAATAATAGCACGCGGCGGAGACGGTCGAAAGCGTTAATGGCTCACAGTAAACGTCTCGGTCTTCAGCCGCGGCGCGGGGGCTTGAGGGGGGCGGCGTGGAGGTGTTGGGTCGTCTGTTCGGTGACGGAGGCGGGGACGAAGGCGGAGGCGTCGGGGAGTTCGCCGCGCGGGGCGTCGAGTTCGCTGGTGGAGACGTCGGGGGGGATTTGGCGGCGCTGGCCCGCCTTGTCGCGGCGCGGCTCGCGCGGGAGGGTGAAGAAGAGGCCGTTGACGATGAGGCCGAGGCCGATGAAGAAGACGAGCGCGCTCGGCCCCATGAGGAGGACGGCCCTTTCGTCGAGCACCCAGAGGAGGCCGAAGAGGATGACGAGGCCGAGTCCCGCGGCCGCGGTGTTGGTGCCCGCGCGCAGGCGCGAGAGTCGCCGCTCCTCGTCCTGGCGGCGCAGGCGCTCGCGCCGCTCGCGCGGCGACTCGAAGAGCTTCTCGACCTCGGGCGAGAGCGCGCCGACCTGCCACCACTGCCCGTCCTTGATCTTCGAGGCGATGGCGCGCGTCAGCTCCTCGCGCGCGGCGGCCAGGGAGGGGTCGGGCGTCTCCTTCTGTTCGAGCGAGTCGCGCACGGCGCGCAGGTCTGCGCCGCACGCGCGGCAGAACTGGACGAGGCGGTCTTCCTTCAGCCCGCAGGCGGGACAGAACATACGCGCGACCTCCTTCTTGATAAAAACACTCTACGCACAGCCGCGCCGCGCGGTTCGCACCCGTTCCGCCGCGGCGCCTTTCAGTGGAGCGCGCCCCTTTTGACGACGCCGCCGTAGACGTCGGAGAGCGGGTGGACGACGACGAAGGCCGAGCGGTCGTACTCCTCGACGAGCGCGCGGAGGCGGCCGATCTCAAGGCGCGTGACGACGCAGAAGAGGATGTCCTGCTCGGCGTCCGTCCAGCCGCGGCGCCCCTTGTAGACCGTCACGCCGCGCCCGAGGTCTCGGATGACGGCCTGGCGTATCTCCTCGCTCTGCTCCGAGACGACGAGGACGGCCGTCTGCTCTTCGATGCCGTGGAGCAGGAAGTCGATGGTGCGCGAGGCGGCGAAGTAGGTGAGGATGGAGTAGAGCGCCGACTCGACGCCGAGGAAGAAGGCCGCGGCCGAGAAGATGAAGACGTTAAGAATAAGAATCACGTCGCCGACGCGCAGGAGGGAGCTGCGCCGGCTGACGAGCAGCGCCGCGACCTCTGTGCCGTCCAGCACAGCGCCGCCGCGGATGGCGAGGCCGATGCCGGCGCCGATGAAGAAGCCGCCGAAGACGGACGTCAGGAGCTTGTCGGGCGTCACGTCGGGGAAGGGGACGAGGGCGAGGCAGGCGGAGAGGCCCGCGATGGCCGCCGCGCTCTTGAAGGCGAAGCGCGCGCCGACCTGCTTGTACCCGAGCGCGATGAAGGGCAGGTTGATGAGCGGGAGGAAGAGCGCGAGCGGCTGCCCCGTCACGTCCGAGAGGAGCATCGAGACGCCCGTCACCCCGCCGTCGATGAAGCGGCTCGACAGCAAGAAGCCTTTCAGCCCGAACGCCGCCGAGAAGATTCCGAGCACGACGAGCAGGATGTGGACGATTTCACGCGCGGCCTTATTCATCCCGCGAGAATAACCGGCCCGTGGGCGGCGGGCAAAGGCAGAAGCCCGACCGTGAGGGAGGGCGTCTCAACTCACTCAGTTGGCTTTGACGGTAGACACGCGCCCTCCCTCACGGTCGGGCTTCTGCCACGTCCTCCTAATCGGGTGGGCTTCGGTGTTGAAGGTGACGCGGTCGAAGTCGAGGGCCTTCGGCGGGGCGAAGAGGAGGTAGAAGTATTTGAAGGTCTCGGCGAAGAGGAAGCTCTCCATGTTGTCCTCCTGCTCTTTGGTCTCGACGTTCTTGAGGGCGGCGTAAGCGGCCTCGGTCTTGCAGTGGCGGACGAAGTCTTCGAACATCTCCGCGCCTTCGCCGAGGTAGCGCGGGTCGCGTGTGAGGTGTCGGAGGTAGTAGGCCGACTCGACGATCTCGGGGCGTAGGGGGTAGCCCGCGCTCGTGACCTTCATCGTGCGGTAGTCGAGCCGCTCGGGCTCGACGCCGTTCGCGCGCCACATCTTCATCGAGGAGGCCTGCAGGCGGCGGGCGCGGGCGGTGTCGCCGGCGAGCGCGAGGACGGCGGGGAAGAAGGCGTCGAGCGCGCCATAGCCGGTCGCGGTGCGGCGGCCGGTCTGCATGTCCGCCTGGCCGTACCAGAGTTCGCCGCCCTCCTCGTCGGCCAGGTGCTTGTTGACGGCCGCGACCGATTCGAGCCACATGCGGCGGCAGTCTTCGTCGCCGAAGAGTCGCCAGCACTTGAGCAGGTATTCGTAGTATGAGTCTATCCCGCCGCCGATGTGCGAGGTCTTGCCGGCCCACTCGCCGGTCTCGACGTTGATGCGGCTGCCGACGAGGCCGATGGAGGAGCGGCGTCTGTACGTCTCGACCAGCGCGCGCTTCGCCTTGTCGTAGAAGACCGGGTTGCCGGTGAGCTTCGAGAGCGTGCCGAACTCGATCAGGAGCGTGCCGGCCTCGGCCGGGTTCGTCACCTCGCCGCGCGTCTTGCCGGTGCGCAGGTTGACGAAGCGGTAGGGGATGCCCGTCGGCGAGTCGAAGGCGGGCAGGAGGCGTTTGCCCAGGTCTTCGGCGAGACGCAGGAGCCGCCGGTCGTTCGTCAGCTGATAGGCCGAGAGGAGTCCGCCGAGGTGGCGGATGGTGATCTCGAAGTTCTGGACGTAGATGTCTTTGTCGAAGTCGAGGTGCCCGATGACGAACTCGCGGTCGCGCTTCGCCTCTTCGTGGAAGCCCAACAGGATGAGCGTGTCGAGCGCGTCCACCTGCGTCATGTAGAGCGGCTCGCCGTACCAGTCGCGCGCCGTCTTCGAGAGGGGCTTCAGCTCGTCGTGCCCCCACGCGTAACGCTCGTACCCGCGCCACGCGTGCAGAAACTCCGCGCGCACGCGCTCGGCCAGCGCGCGCCGGTTCACCTGCGCCGCGGCCGCGGCGGGAGAGAGCAGAAGGGTCGAGAGCGCGAGCAGCAGCGTCGTCAGCCTGATTCTCATCGTGGTCTCAGAGGAAGAAGTGGCGGAGCGTCTCGACGACGTACTCCTGTTGCTCGCCGGTCAACTCCGGGAACATCGGGAGCGCGAGCGTGGAGCGTGCGGCGCGCTCGGACTCGGGGAAGTCGCCCTCTTTGTATCCGAGGTCGGCGAAGCACGGTTGCAGGTGGAGCGGGACGGGGTAGTAGACCTTCGTCCCGACGCCGTGGGCCTTGAGGTGTTCGAGCAGCGCGTCGCGGCGCGCTTCGGGGACGCGGACGACGTACTGGTGGAAGATGTGGCGCGCGCCTTCGCTGACGAACGGGGGAGTGACCACGTCCGCGAGTCCGGCCTCGTCGAGTAAGCGCGTGTAGACGGCGGCGCGCTCGCGGCGCGCGTCCGACCAGGCGTCGAGGTGCGGGAGCTTGACGCGCAGGACGGCGGCCTGGAAGGTGTCGAGGCGGCTGTTGAAGCCGACCTCGTCGTGGTGGTACTCGGTCGCGCCGCCGTGGACGCGCAGGCGGCGGAGGCGTTCGGCCGTCTCCTCGTCGTTCGTCGTCACCAGCCCCGCCTCGCCGGCCGCGCCGAGGTTCTTCGTCGGGTAGAAGCTGAAGCAGCCCGCGTCTCCGACCGCGCCGGCCGAGCGCCCCTCCGCGTCCTCCGCGCCGATGGCCTGCGCCGCGTCTTCGATGACGCGCACGCCCCTGTCTCGGGCGACGCCCAGCATCCCGTCCAGCTCGGCCATCTGGCCGTAGAGGTGGACGGGGATGACGGCGCGCGTCCGTCCCGTGATGATCTCGTCGAGCTTCGACGCGTCGAGGTTATAGGTGCGCGGTTCGATGTCGACGAAGACGGGGCGCGCGCCCGCGCGCACGACCGCGCCCGCGGTGGCGAAGAAGGTGAAGGGCGTCGTGACAACTTCGCTTCCTTCTCTCACGTCGAGCGCCAGCAGCGCCAGCAGCAGCGCATCCGAACCCGACCCGCAACCGACCGCATAGCGCGCACGCGTGTAGCGCGCCAGCTCCGCCTCGAGCAGCCGCACGTCCTCGCCCATAATGAACTGCTGCGAGTCGAGCACGCGCACGAGGGCCGCGCTCAACTCGTCGCGCAGCGCCGCGTGCTGCTGCTTCAGGTCGAGTAAGGGGACTTGCATCTTCGTCGATAAAAGGGTGTTGGGTGTTGGGTTTTAGGTGTTGGGTGAAAACCCGGTTCTTCCCCAAGACCTAAAACCCAGCACCCAACACCTTCACAGTTTAATCCAGCGCCCGCCGTCGTTGATTGATGCCTGCGCGGCTTCGAGGAGGCGGACGACGCGGAGGCCGGCGCGGCCGTCCGAAGCCGAGGGGCGCGCGTCGCGGATTGCCGCGAGGAACTCGGCGCAGACGTAGTGGAGCGCCTCGGTCGGGTCGAGCTTCGGCACCCAGACGTCGCCGGTGCGGTAGCTGACCAGGGTCTTGTACGCCTCCTCCTCTTCGACGGCGTCCGCGTTGCGCGTGACGCCCTTGTCGTAGACGCGCACCTTCTCGGTCGGCTCGATGTCGTCGTAGACGATCATGCGCCGGCTGCCCGCGATGAGCGTCCGGCGAATCTTCACGGGCGAGAGCCAGTTGAAGTGGAAGTTGGCGATGAGCGAGTCGCCGAAGCGGAGCTGGACGTAGGCGATGTTCTCGATGCCCGGCTCGATGTGGCTGCTCCCCGTGGCGAGGAGCGCCGTCGGCTCGCGCCCGACCACGTAGTCCATGATGGAGAAGTCGTGCGGCGCCAGGTCCCAGACGACGTTGATGTCGCGCTGGAAGAGGCCGAGGTTGACGCGCACCGAGTCGAAGTAGAGCAGGTCGCCGAGGTCGCCCGAGTCCACCGCCTCCTTAATCTTCCTGACCGCGCCCGTGTAGATGAAGGTGTGGTCGACCATCAGCGTGAGGCCGCGCTTTTCGGCGAGCGCGATCAGCTCTTCGGCCTCGCGCGCGCTCGCCGTGAAGGGCTTCTCGACGAGGACGTGCTTGCCGGCTTCCAGGGCGCGGCGGGCGAAGTCGTAGTGCGTCGAGACGGGCGTGGCGATGACGACGGCGTCGAGGCGCGGGTCGGAGAGGAGTTCGTTGTAGTCGTGCGAGGCTTTGGCGGCCGTGTAGCGGCGCGCGACTTTCGAGAGGTGGCGCGCGTCCTTGTCGCAGACCCAGCGCAGCGCCGCCCCCTCGTTCTCGGCGAAGTTGCGAATCAGGTTCGGCCCCCAGTAGCCGCAGCCGACGACACCGACGGAAATGGTCATGGTCGAGACCTACAATAAACGCCGAGCGGGCGCCGCTTCAACCGGCGGCGGCCGACGCCTCGGCGTAGAAGTCGGCGAGGGCGTCGGCGACGTACTTGAGCTGGTGTTCGGTCAGCTCCGCGAACATCGGGAGCGAGAGCACGCGCCGCGCCTGCGACTCGGCGCGGGGGAAGTCACCCTCCCTGTGCCCGAGCGCGGCATAGGCCGGTTGCAGGTGGACGGGCACGGGGTAGTGTATGCCTGTCTGCACGCCCGCCGCCGAAAGGTAGCGCTGGAGCTGTTCGCGCGCGTCCGTCTGGACGACGAAGAGGTGGTAGACGTGCTCGGCGTAGTCGGCCTCAACGGGCAGGACGAGCGCCCCGGACTCTTCGAGCGGCGCGAGCAGCTCGCGGTAGCGCGCGGCGTGCCGGCGGCGGAGCGCGTTCCAATCGTCGAGGTACTTGAGCTTGACGCCCAGCACCGCGCCCTGGATGCCTTCGAGCCGCATGTTGTAGCCGACCAACTCGTGCCTGTACTTCTGCTCGGAGCCGTGGTCGCGCAGCATCCTGAGGCGGCGCGCGACCTCGGCGTCGTTCGTGACGACCGCGCCGCCCTCGCCGTACGCGCCGAGGTTCTTGCCGGGGTAGAAGCTGAAGCAGCCGGCGACGCCGCGGGCGCCCACGCGCGAGCCCTTGTAGCGCGCGCCGTGCGCCTGCGCCGCGTCCTCGATGACGAGAAGGTCGTGACGTTTCGCGACCTCGAACACGGCGTCCAAATCCGCGGGCTGGCCGTAGAGGTGGACGGGGATGACGGCGCGCGTCCGTTCCGTGACGACCTCATCAATCTTCGCCGCGTCGAGGTTGTACGTGGAGGGGCCGCAGTCGACGAAGACGGGCGTGGCGCCCGCGGTCGAGACGGCCTCGGCCGTGGCGAAGAAGGTGTTGGCAGGGACTAGGACTTCGTCGCCCGCGCCCACGCCGCACGCCTGCAGGGCGAGCTGGATGGCCGCCGTGCCGTTCGACACGCCCACGCACTCACTGGCTCCGACGTACTCCGCGAACGCGCGCTCGAACGCCTCGACCTCGCGGCCCAAAATGAAGGCCGAAGTGTCGAGCACCCTCTGCACGGCCTCGTCAACCTCGGCCTTGATCGAGCGGTACTGCGCCTGTAGGTCTACGAATGGGACTGGCATATGTGAAAAGGTGCTGGGTGCTAGGTGCTGGGTGCTGGGTAAAAGCAACTTGTCTTACCCAGCACCCAGCACCTAGCACCCAGCACCGCTTTTAATTATTCGTGCCGGGTTGCCGGCGACGACGGCGCCCGCGGGGACGCTGCGTGTGACGACGGCGCCGGCGCCGACGACGGCGCGCTCGCCGATCTCGAGGCCGCAGAGGATGGTGGCGTTGCTGCCGATGGAGGCGCCGCGGCGGACGACTGTCGCTTCGAGCTTCCAGTCCTCCTCGGTCTGCGGCGTGCCGTCGGGGCGCGTCGCGCGGGGCCGGCGGTCGTTGGTGAACATCACGCCGTGGCCGACGAAGACCTCGTCCTCAATCGTCACGCCCTCGCAGATGAAGGTGTGGCTCGAAATCTTGCAGCGCGCCCCGACGGTCGCGCCCTTCTGTATCTCGACGAAGGTGCCGACGCGCGTCTCGTCGCCGACGCGGCAGCCGTAGAGGTTGACGAAGGCGTAGAGCTTCACGTCGCGCCCGAGTTCGACGTCGGGCGCGACGCGTGAGAACTCCGGGGCCATCAACGCGCCCCGCCGTTGCCGTTCGCGCCGGCGGCCTCGGCGCCCTCGGGCACCGCGTCCTCGTCGGTCGAGTAGTAGCCCGAGTAGTAGCCCGAGTAGTAGTAGTAGTCCGTCCCTTCGAGCTTCACGTTGTTGAGGACGATGCCGAAGAGGTGCGCGCCCACGTCCTGCAACTGCTGCTTGGCGCGGCGCACGACCGCGCGCGAGGAGCGGCCGCCGTGGACGACCAGCATCACGCCGTCCACCATCGTCGAGAGGATCGACGCGTCGGTGAACGAGATGGCCGGCGGAGAGTCGATGATGATGTGCGTGAAGTTCTCCGCGAGCACGTAGAGTAGCTTCCGCATCTCGTCCGAGCCGAGAAGCTCGGCCGCGTTCGGCGGCACCGGCCCCGAGGAGATGACCTTCAGGTTGGGCAGCTTGTCGTAGGTCTGCACCAGCTCCGAGATGTTCGACTCGCCCGAGAGGTAGTTCGTCACGCCCTTCGCGTTCGGCAGGCCGAAGTGCGCGTGGACGCGCGGCCGGCGCAGGTCGCAGTCGAGGACGAGCACGTCGGCGCCGGTCTGCGCGAGCATCGTGGCGATGTTGACGGCCGTCGTGGTCTTGCCCTCCGAGGGCTGGCTCGAAGTGACGAGCACGGTCTTCGGCGGCTGGCCCGCCGAGGAGAGCAGGAGCGACGTGCGCAGGTGGCGGTACGCCTCGGCGACCGGCGAGCGCACGTCGGAGACGAGCGCGAGCGCGGTGGTCGCGCCGTGCTCCGGCTCCGGCGCGTTGCGGCCGAGGAGCCGGCGCGTCTCGCGCGGGGCGGGGATGATCGCCAGCGTCGGCAGGTGGATGTGGCGGTCAACGTCCTCGACCGACTTCAAGGTGTCGTCGAGGTAGTCGAGCAGGAAGGCGAGGCCGATGCCGACGCCGAGCGAGAGCATCAGCGCGACGAGGATGTTGCGCATCCGCGGCGGGCCGATGGGCTCGCCGGGCACGCGCGCCTCCTCGACCATCGAGACGTTGCCGGTCGAGGAGTCGCCCTTCGTCACGCGAATCTCGTTCAGGCGCTGCTGGTAGAGGTTCAGGTTCTGGCGGTCGGTCGTGATGGCCTGGTCGAGGTCGGTGAGGCCGGTCGCGGCGATGCCCTGCCGGTTGGCCTGCCCCTTCTCGGCGAAGTAGGCGCCGCGCAGGTCGGCCTCCTTCTTCTTCGCGGCCTCGAAGCGGGTCTTCATGCCGTTGAAGACCTCTTCGGGAGCCCGGTCGAGCTGTATCTTGAGTTCCTTGATCTGCTCGTTGAGCTTGATGACTTCGGGCCACTCCTCGGTGTAGTTGACGCGGAGCGCGGCCTTCTTCTCCTCGAGCTCGCTGATGCGCCCGCGCAGCTTCTGGATGCTGTCGTTACTGACCACCGCCGGGATCGACCAGACGCCCGCCTTCTCGCGCGTGTTGAGGGCCGCGAGGTAGGAGGCCTCGGCGTCCTTGCGCTCGGCCTCGGCCGCCTGCAGCTGCGAGCTGTAGGTGCTCAGGCGCAGCGCGACGAAGTCCGCGCCCTGCTTGTCGGTGAGCGGGATGTTGTTAATCTGTTTGTAGTTGATCCGCTTCTGCTCGTTGGCCTGGATGCGCGACTGGAGCTCGATGATCTGGTTGGCGAGCACGTCCTCGGCCTTCTGCGACCCCGAGGTCTCGGCGCGGATGTCGTTCTCGCGGAAGATGGTCGCCAGGGTGTTGGCCACGTCGGCGGCGATCTTCGGCTCGGTGTGCACGAAGTGGATGTTGACGAGGTTGGTGCGGTCGATGGGGTCGACGCTCAGGTTCTCGCGCAGCGCGTCTTCGTAGGGTTCGAGCTTCTTGGCCTGCTCGGGCGTGAGCTGGTCGGGGTTAAGCTCGATGTCGTCGACGACGGGGACGGACGTCGAGGCGTCCTGCTGCGCCTCGACCTTCTCCGCGGCCTTGCCGCCCGAGAAGGCTTTGCGCAGGCCGGCGATGATGCCGGTGCCGCGGTGCGCGGGCTCGAGGAAGTTCGGGTTGTTCTGGAGGTCGAGCCGCATGATGACCTGGCGGGCCAGGCGCTGCGTCTTGAGCTTCTGGAGCTGCGTGTTCCAGTAGTTGGGGTCGTTGCCGCGGATGAGCACCGACTCGCCGCCGCGGTTGGTCGTCAGCACGTTGCGCGGCTTCTGCTCGATCTGAATCTGCGTGGCCGCCTCGTAGACCGAGGGCGTCCGGTACATCTGGATCGAGACGAGCGAGGTGACGACGACGATCAGGCTGAGGATGAGCCACTTGCGCTTGAGCACGACGGCGAGGTATTCGCGCAGGTGCGCCGGCTCGTTGGCCGAGACGGCGGCGGCCGGGGCCACCACGGTCGGCGCGGCGAGGTCGCGCAGCGGGCGGTCGAGCGACTCAGACGTGAGCGGCATCAGGCGGTTCTCTTGCGACATCATAATTCTTCTATCTCTCTACAAGGGTTCGCGGGGCGTGGCTGACCACAACCCCAACGCAGCGGGTAATTTCCGGCCGCGTAATGATAACAGAGACCCGCGCCGAGGCAAACCGGGACAGTAGGCAGTAGGCGGTAGGCTGTAGGCTGTTAGCCGGTCGCGGAACTCGGTCGTTGTTCTGCGTCAGGCCGCCGGAGTCGAAACAAAAATATTCTCAAGTTTTATTGCCTTAACTGCCTACCGCCATCTGCCTACCGGCTACTAAATTCCGCGAGCGCCTCGCGCCAGTCGCGCAGGGGGCGGAGGCCGATGGCCTCTGAGATGAGGCAGCGCAGGCGCGAGTTGCGCGGGCGGGGCGCGGGGCGGGGGAGCGCGTCGGCGGTGACCGTCTCGATCCGCACGTCGCTGATATCCGCAACCTCGATTGCCGCGCGGGCGAAGCCCTCGTAGCTCGCGCCCTCGCCCGCGTTGACGACGTGGTAGATGCCGGGCAGGTCTAGCTCGGCCAGCTCGCGCAGGCGCGCGGCGAGGTCGGGCGCGTAGGTCGGCGTGCCGTAGGAGTCCGAGATGGCGCGCAAGGCTTCGCCGCGGCGCGCGCGCTCGACGACCGTGGCGAGGAAGTTCTTGCCGCCCTGTCCGAAGAGCCAGCCCGTGCGCACGACGGAGGTGCGCGCGCAGGCCGCCTGCGCGCGCCGCTCGCCTTCGAGCTTCGCCGCGCCGTAGGCGCTCAAGGGGTGCGGCTCGTCGCGCTGCGTGTAGAAGTGATTCTCCCTGCGCCCGTCGAAGACGTAGTCGGTCGAGACGGTGACAAAGGAGGCGGCGGAGAGGCGCGCGGCCGTCGCCAGCGCCTCGACGCCCTGCGAGTTGACGAGGAAGGCGCGCTGCGGGTCGAGCTCGCAGCTGTCGACGTCCGTCCAGGCGGCGCAGTTGACGGCTGCGTCGGGGTGGAGGCTTTTGAAAGTCTCGCGCACGGCGCGCTCGTCGGTGATGTCGAGCCCTTCGCGGTCGAAGGCGAAGACCTCGTCGCCGCGCGCGCGGCAGTGTTGGGTCAGCGCGGAGCCGACCAGGCCGGCCGCGCCCGTGATGATGACACGCATAAATCAGTAATCAAGAGACGGAAGTCAGGAGACGTTAGAACCTTTAACAGCCGTGGCGCCGGGACGCAAGCGGGCGCGCCTATTCGCCGTACTGTTTGCGGTAGTAGTCGCGGTACGCGCCGCTCCGTGCGCGCTCGACCCACTCCCCGTTCTCCTCGTACCAGCGGATCGTTTTCCGCAGCCCCGACTCCCAACTCTCCCGGGGCCGCCAGCCGAGTTCCCTCTCCGCCTTCGCCGGGTCGATGGCGTAGCGGCGGTCGTGGCCCGGCCTGTCCTTCACGAACTTGAGCAAGCCCCGCGGCTTGCCCAGCAGGTCGAGCACAGACTCCGCGACCTCGATGTTCTGCCGCGCGTTGCGGGCGCCTACGTTGTAGGCCTCGCCGGCCTTGCCTTTGAGCGCCGCGGCCAGCACCGCGCGGCAGTGGTCTTCGACGTAAATCCAGTCCCTCACGTTGCGGCCGTCGCCGTAGACGGGGACGGGTTCGTCGCCGCGCGCGTTGGCGAGCAGGAGCGGCAGGAACTTCTCGGGGAACTGGCGCGGGCCGTAGTTGTTGCCGCAGCGCGTCGTGACCACGTCCATCTGGTGCGTGTGGTGCGCGGCGCGCGCGAGGTGCTCGGCCGCCGCCTTCGAGGCCGCGTAAGGGCTGTTGGGCGCAAACGGCGACTCCTCGTCGAAGAAGGCGTCGTCGCGCTCGGGGAGGCTCCCCATCACCTCGTCGGTGCTGACCTGGACGAAGCGGCCGACCTCGCGCGCGCGCGCGGCGTCGAGGAGCACCTGCGTCCCCAGCACGTTGGTGCGGACGAACTCGGCGGCCGAGTGGATGCTGCGGTCGACGTGCGACTCGGCGGCGAAGTTGACGAGGAAGTCCGTCCCCCCGTCGAGTGAAGAGAGGACGGCCTCCGGGTCGCAGACGTCACCGCGGACGAAGCGGTGGCGGGCCTCTTCGACCCCTTCGAGGTTGTCGAGGTTGCCGGCGTAGGTCAGCGCGTCGAAGTTCACGACGCGGGCGGCGGGCATCTCTGCGAGAACTAAACGGACGAAGCACGAGCCGATGAAGCCCGCCCCGCCCGTCACGAAAAAAGTTCTTGCCTGTTCCATTCGGGCGGTCACGGTTCGTGCACCGTCGGAGACGGTCTCGACGCGCGCAGGGGCCGGAAACGTACGCCCGCCCCGCGTGTCACCGAACGACGGTCTTTAGTTCAGGGCGCGAAGAGACGTCGGGCCGCGGGCAGAAATAAATTTGCAAGGCGCGCCCCGCCGCACAATAGTACCAACTTAGCGATCATTCAAAGGGCGCGGTCAATTTAGCTGTTGACAACTCGGCGAATTTAGCATAAATACCTTCGCGCTTCTAACGGGGTGCGGCCCTTCCAAATAAACTTCGTCGCGGGCTGGCGACGCCGGCCTGGAGGCTTTAACTCTTCTTCGTGCCCATTCTTCGGTGTCTCTTGACAAGGTTGTGACTCTCCCGACGTCTCCACTTTCAATAACAATTCCCGAAGAATCCAGGGGCCTATAGCTCAAGCAGGATGTCATACGTCAAGCCAACGGCTGCCCTGCCAACTCCCGACAACCTTCGCCCTCGCCGGCGTTCACCGAACCCTTGAAGCCACTGCCCGGCTTCGATGATGCAGAACTCCTGATGTCTTCTGACGAGCTTGCGTACGTGCACATAGCCATCTACCGACCCGCATAAGCCTGAGAGCCGCGAGCCGTTCCGTCCCACACCTTCGGGTATCTCGTCTGCAAGGAGAAATAGCAACAATGAGAAAGCCTGTTCCCCCCGATACGGTTTCGTGTCGTCTAATGAAAGCGATTACGCGCGCCAGATTTTTAATCCTGCTGGTAGCCGTCCTCTCCGTACCCCTCATCTCCGCCGCATCCGCTTCTTACGCACGACGCTCCTCCGCGAAGAGCACGGCCCCCTCGGCCGCTCGCTTCCAGCCTCTCGCGGCTGCTCCGCTGTTTCAGGCGGCCGAGTCCGTCGCCACCTACGCGTCTGATTGCACGACGCCCAAGACGAGCTTCAACCTCGGCGACGCCGTCTGCGCCAAGGTGACGGGCGCGCCGACCGGCGTCCGCGCGACGCAGCTCCTCCGCCGCCTCGTCATCGTGGGGCCGGACGGCTTCGTCAGGGACAAGGTCAGCGTCCCCGGCAACGGCTCGACCGCGACGCTGTCGTTCACCATCCCGACGTCGGCCACCACGCTCATCGGCCTCGACACGGTGGACAACCGCGGGACGTGGCAGGCCGTCTCCGTGAAGAACGACGGCTCGCCCGTCATCAGGTCCGAGTTCACGGTCAAAGACCCGGCGAGCCAGGTCGCCGACCTCCTGCTGGGCGAGGCCGCGAGCGTGACCGAAGTCGCGCCCGGCTCGAACATCACCTTCCGCGCCTACCTCTCCAACCGCGGGCCGGACGACGCGGCGGACGTGGTCTTCACGACGTCTGAGCCGGCGAACGCGAGCTTCGTCTCCGCCTCGGCCGGGACGGGCTCGGGCTTCACCTGCAACACCAGCAGCGGCACGACGACCTGCTCGGCCGACAGCCTCCCGGCGGGCACCCGCGTCGCCTTCACGCTGACCTACGACGTGAGCGGCGCCGCCCCGGCCGGGAGCCTGATCGTCAGCAGCTCGAGCGCGACCACCTCGACCGCCCAGCGCTCGTCGAGCGAGACCTCGGCCAGCGCCGCCGCCGTGGTCTCCACGGTCGCGCCGCCCACGGCCTGTAACCTGACCTGCCCGGCGAACGTCGTCGCCACCGCGAACACGACCGTCGGCGGCAACTTCGGCGCGTTCGTCACCTTCTCGTCCGCCTCGGTCTCGGGCGACTGCGGCGCGGTCAGCAACTCGCCGGCCTCCGGCACCTTCTTCCCGGTCGGCACGACCACGGTCACCTCGTCCGCTTCGGGCGACAACGGCGCGGCGGGCGACAGCTGCACCTTCACCGTCAAGGTCGTCGGCACGGCGGCGCCGACCATCTCGTGCCCGGCCGACAAGACCGCCATCGACACCGACAATAACGGCAGCGAGACGGTGTCGGTCGGCACGCCCACCTTCACCGCCTCCAGCGCGGCCACGGTGCACGGCGTGCGCAGCGACAGCATCCCGGCCGTCTACGACGATCAGGGCAACCTCGTCAGCCCGGCGCAGGAGATTCCGCTGACCGACCCGTACCCGGTGGGCATCACCGGCATCACCTGGACGGTCACCGACGCCGACGGCCGCACGGTGAGCTGCACGCAGCGGATCACGGTCAGCCCGAACACCTGCGGCAGCGACACCACGCCGCCGACCATCACGGCCCCGGACGACGTCACGGTCGGGACGGGCGCCATCAATCCCGGCTGCACCGTCGTGCTCGACGACGAACTGGGCCAGCCCGTGTTCAACGACGACGAGTGCGCGGTGACGGTCACGATTACGGGCGCCCCGGCGGGCAACGCCTTCGCCCCCGGCACCTACACGCTGACCTACACGGCCACTAACGGAAAGGGCCTGACTGCCTCCGACACGCAGGTCGTGACCGTGGTTGACGACACGCCGCCGATCATCGCGGCGCCGCCCGACGCCACCTACACCTGCCTGAGCGAAGTCCCGGCGGCCAGCACGTCGCAGGCCAAAGGCCCCGTCGTCGGCCCCGACGGCCAGTTCGTGCGCGACGCCAGCGGCGACCTCGTCTTCAGCGGCCCGCCGTTCGAGAACTGCGGCGCGGTCAACGTGTCGGTGAACGAGTCGGCCACCGGCGTCGGCTCGGCCGCGAACCCGCGCGTCATCACGCGCACGTTCACCGCCACCGACGCGCGCGGCAACTCGGCCTCGGCCGTCCAGACCATCACGGTCGCCGACCCGACGCCGCCGGTCATCACGCTCAACGGCGCCGCCGCGGTGACGGTCGAGTGCCACACGTCGTTCACAGACCCGGGCGCCACCGCCACGGACAACTGTGGCACGGCGAACCTGACCGTCTCGGGCTCGGTGGGTGTGAACACCCCCGGCACCTACACGCTGACCTACAACGCGACGGACGCCGTCGGCAACGCCGCGACGCCGAAGACGCGCACCGTGACCGTCGTGGACACCATCGCCCCGACCATCACGGTCAACGGCCTGACGCCCTCGCTGTGGCCGGCTAACCACAAGTACAAGACGTTCGCCTTAACGGACTTCGTCACGGGCGTCAGCGACAGCTGCAACACGACACTCGGCGTCTCAAGCGTGGTCATCGAGAAGGTGACGAGCGACGAGATCGAGAACGGCAACGGCGACGGCAACACGACGAACGACATCGTGATTGGCGCCGACTGCAAGTCGTTCCAGGTGCGTGCCGAGCGCGACGGCGGCGGCAACGGCCGCGTCTACACCGTCACGTTCAAGGTGACCGACGCGTCCGGCAACGTCGGACGCACCACGGCCACCATCGTCGTGCCGCATAACCCGGGCGAGACGCCCGTGAACAGCGGCGTGCACTACACGGTTAACGGGAGCTGCCCGTAAAGCGGCCGCGGCGGGCCGCGGCGCGCGGCGGTTCGGAACCAGCACCCGGACTGCCGCCCGCCGCGCCCGCCGCCATGACTTTGCCGGGCGGGCCGGCCGAGAAGAGGCACGCCCACGTTCAACCTTTGCGTGCGCTCCGACACCTCGCGGGGCGCGCCCACGCCGAATCAGGAGTTATGAGATGAGAAGTTTACAGTCAAGCAAGCACGGCAAAGCTCCAGGATTCTTCACGCTCTGCGTGGCCCTCTGCGTCCTCGCGGCGCTGCCGCTCCTGGCTGGCGCGCGGGCGCGCACGGCCTCCATTACCATCGCGAACAACTCGGGGCGCACGATCACCCACATCTACTTGTCGCACCAAGACCAGGACGACTGGGGGCCGAACCAGCTCGGCGAAGCGACCATCGCTTCGGGCGGGACGTACACCGTCAACAACGTCTCCTGGGATCAGGCGCAGGTCAAGCTCGTCGCGGAGGACGGCAACGGCTGTTTCTCTTACGGCGTCGTCTCCGCCGCGAGCGACTCCACCTGGACGATCACTAACGACACGGCGGCCGACTGTGGGTTATAGTCACTCGGCCCCGCGGTCATCACGATTCCGGCAGTCTCTAAGGTAGAAGTGATAGGCAATGAGCCGGTCATTGAGGTCATCAGCGCAATAGCGCCCAACCATAAAGGAGAATTTCGCATGACTAAGGTTCGTCTGACTCTCAACATTTTTGCCGCGCTGGTTTTCACCCTGCTCGTCAGCTCGGCCGCCCAGGCGCAGGCGACGCGCACCTGGGTGTCGGGCGTCGGCGACGACGTGAACCCGTGCAGCCGCACCGCCCCCTGCAAGACGTTCGCCGGCGCCATCTCGAAGACCGCCTCCGGCGGCGAGATTGACGCCCTCGACCCGGGCGGGTTCGGCGCGGTCACCCTCACCAAGTCGATCCTGATCGACGGCACGACGGGTGCGGGCTTCGGCTCGATCCTGGCCTCTGGCGTTAACGGCGTCAACGTCAACGACAGCGCGTCGGGGTCGCCCAACACCATCGTCGTCCGCCTGCGGAACCTATCGATCAACGGCGCGGGCACGACGCTCGGCGTCAACGGCGTCAACTTCACGTCGGGCGCGACCGTCCACGTCGAGAACTGCACCATCAGGAACTTCTCGGGCGCGGGCATTCTGCTGAATTCGGGCACGGCCTCGCGCCTGATCGTCGAGAACACGACCGTCACCGAGGTCGGCAACGGCATCAGCGTGTCGGGCACCCCCGCGACGCCGCACGCCGTCGTGGTCGACAACAGCAGCTTCACGCGCAACACCAACGGCATCAGCGTGTCGGGCCGCGCCAACATGGCGGTCTCGAACTCGGTGATCTCGCTCAACAACGCGAACGTGAGCGCCGCGGGCGTCATCGTCTCGACGGCCGCCGGCGGCGCCACCGTCATCGACCTGGAGAACTGCCAGGTCAACTACAACTCGGTCGGCGTCCAGCCCAACGCGCAGAGCGCCATCCGCCTGAGCAACGTGCACATGACGGGCAACGCCAACGCGCTCAACTTCAACGGCGGCACCATCGCCACCTACAACAACAACCGCATCTTCGGCAACACTGCGGGCGAGAACTTCCCCGCGCTGACCGACGTGCTCCAGCAGTAGCCGGGCGCGTCCAAGCCGACCTAGAAGACTCTCCGGGCAGGCGCCGCACGACGGCGTCGCCCGGAGAGTTTCGTTTGTGCGCCGGGGCGCGGCCGGCGACGTTGCTTGACGGCCCTCGCGGCGCGCGACTACACTACCGCCCTTATTCGCTTACAACCGAGTGCGTCCCGTTAGAACCTTCGAACTTGATGAGTTTTACTCCCGCTGAAAAGGCAGAGGCGTTACCACCAGCCGCCGCACAGACCCCCGAGACGACACAGACTGCAAGGCACGGCCGAGGGGCGCCGCCCCTCCCGGCCGAGCCGCTGGTCGTAATCGAGCCGCGCCGGCCCGCCCTCCCCGTCAGCCCGCGCGAGCTGTGGGCCTACCACGAGCTGCTCTACTTCCTCGCGTGGCGCGACGTGAAGGTGCGCTACAAGCAGACGGCGCTCGGCGCGGCCTGGGTCGCGCTCCAGCCGCTCTGCATGATGCTCATCTTCTCGCTCTTCTTCGGGAGGCTCGGGCGGATGCCCTCGGACGACATCCCCTACCCGCTCTTCGCCTTCGCGGGACTTGTGCCCTGGTCTTTCTTCTCGACGGCGACGACGATGAGCGGCAACAGCCTGGTGGGGAGCGCGAACCTCGTGACGAAGGTCTACTTCCCGCGCCTGCTCGTCCCGATGGCGGCGGTCGCGGCGGCGGCCGTCGACCTCGTCTTCACCTTCGCGATTCTGTTCGCGCTGATGTTCTACTACGGCGTCAGGCCGGGCCTGGGGCTGCTCGCCCTGCCTCTGCTGCTCGGGCTGCTCGGGCTGCTCGCGCTCGCCTTCGGCACGCTGACCTCCGCGCTCAACGTCAAGTACCGCGACGTCAGGGTGGCGCTGCCTTTCCTCCTGCAGGTCTGGTTCTTCGGCTCGCCCATCATCTACCCGACGAGCCTCGTCCCGGAGAACTGGCGCTGGCTGCTCGCGCTCAACCCGATGACGGGCATCGTCGAGGGGTTCCGCGCCGCGCTCTTCGGCCAGCGGCCGTTCGACGTGCCGGCGCTCGCCATCTCGGCGGCCGTCACCGCCGCGCTCCTCCTCTACGCCGCCTTCGTCTTCCGGCGGATGGAGAGCAGCTTCGCCGACATCGTCTGAGGTTCGAGGGATGAGCGCCATCATCAAGGTCGAAGACCTGGGCAAGCAGTACCGCGTCGGCCGGCGCGCGGCCGCCTACGACTCCCTGCGCGAGGCCGTGGCCGGCACCTTGCGCGCGCCCTTCCGCCGCCGCGGCGGCGGGGGCGAGGGCGACACCTTCTGGGCCTTGAAGGGCGTGAGCTTCGAGGTCGCGCAGGGCGAGGTGCTCGGGCTCGTCGGCCGCAACGGGGCGGGCAAGTCCACGCTCCTGAAAGTACTCTCGCGCATCACGGAGCCGACCGAGGGGCGCGTCGCGCTCTACGCGCGGGTCGCGAGCCTGCTCGAAGTCGGCACGGGCTTCCACCCCGAGCTGACGGGGCGCGAGAACGTCTTCCTCAACGGCGCCATCCTCGGCATGCGCCGCGCCGAGATTAAGCGCAAGTTCGACGAGATCGTCGCCTTCTCCGAGATCGACAAGTTCATCGACACGCCCGTCAAGCGCTACTCCTCGGGGATGTACGTCCGGCTCGCCTTCGCCGTCGCCGCGCACTTAGAGCCCGAGATTCTCATCATCGACGAGGTGCTCGCGGTCGGCGACGTGTCCTTCCAGAAGAAGTGCCTCGGCAAGATCAGCAGCGTCGCGCAGCAGGGGCGCACCGTGCTCTTCGTCAGCCACAACATGGTCGCGGTCAAGGCCATGTGCGACCGCGCCATCCTGCTCCACCAGGGCGGCATCGAGGCCGAGGGGCCGCCCGCGCGCGTCGTCAACAGCTACCTCGGGGCGGGGCGCGTCAGCCGCGCCGAGATACTCTGGGGCGACCCCCGTCAGGCGCCGGGCGCAGACCCCTTCCGCCTGCGCGCCGTGCGCGTGCGCAACGCGGTCGGAGATGTGTCGAGCGAGCTGAGTTCCGACGAACCCTTCTCCATCGAGGTCGAGTACGAGAACCTCGCGCCCGGCTCAAGCCTGGGCGCGACCGTGCTCGTCTTCAACAGCGAGGGCGTGCACGTCTTCAGCACGCTCAGCAACCGCGAGCCGAACTGGCACGGGCGCGCCTTCCCCGAGGGCGTCTTCAAGAGCGCCTGCCGCGTGCCGGGGAACCTTCTGCCCGACGGCCGCTTCGACGTCTCGGTGCTCGTCTGGGCGAACAACTACGCGGTTTCGCATCGCGAAGATTATGTTGTAGAGTTTGAGATTCACGACACGGCCGCGGCGCGCGCAGACTACTTCGGCGGCTGGGCCGGGGTCATCCGCCCGGCCCTGGAGTGGGAGACGCAGCACGTCGGGGCCGCGGCCAGGCCCGTCAGTTAATCCAGAGACATCGTGCGGGGAGTTCGTCGGCAAGGAAGAAAGCTATGGGTGTGACTTACGTCGGGAGGGACGAGGCCATGGAGACCGTGGCCTCTCGGATCGAGGACGTGGAGGTCGTGCTCGACCTCGGGCCAGGCATCGTCCCGCAGACCTTCGTCAAGAAGCCTTACGTCCACATCTGCGTGGACGCGCACCGCCCTTACATCGAGCGCGTCAAGCGCGAGGTGGGCGACGACCCGCGCTACGTCTTCCTCAACGCGACCTGGGACACGGTCGTGCCCCTCCTCCCCGACAAGTCCGTGGACACGGTCTTCGCCCTCGAATTCATCGAGCACCTCGAGAAGGAGGACGGGCTGCGCATGCTCCGCGAGGCCGAGCGCGTCGCGCGCAAGCAGGTCGTCGTCGGCACCCCCTGCGGCTTCTACCACCAGCACTACGAAGACCCGACGGTGCCCGACCGCTGGGGCATGGACGGCGCCTACTGGCAGTCGCACCGCTCGGGCTGGCAGCCCGAAGACTTCCCCGAAGGCTGGGAGTTCATCATCTCGCCCGACTTCATCGTCGAGGACGAGCACGACCACCTCATGGAAGAGCCGATGCCGCAGCTCTGGGCCTTGCGTAACCTAGGGCCGGAGGCGTCGCGGCGCTACTTCGTGATGGAGGGCGCGACCGCGTGGGAGCACTTCAAGCTGGCGCTCGAACAGGGGATGCCGCCGGCTGTGCACCGCGGGTTCCAGTCGGCGTGGCGCGGGCTTCTGCGCGTGACGGGGCGGAAGGGGCCTGCGGGTCGCGCCAAGCAGCACGTCGAAGGCGGAGGCGCGGCCGCCGCGCCGGGGGCGCGATGAGGGTGTTAGTCCTCGGCGGCTCGGGGATGCTCGGGCACAAGGTCTGGCAGACCTTCGCGCCGCGCTTCGACGCCTACGTGACCTTCCGCGGCGCGCCCGCGTCGTACGCGCGCGCCGGACTCTTCGACGCCGCGCGCTCCATCGGCGGCGTCTCGGCGCAGGACTTCGACTCGGTGACGCGCGCCTTCGCCGTGGCGCGGCCCCGTGCGGTCGTCAACTGCGTCGGCGTCGTCAAGCAGGACGCGGCGGCCAAAGACGCGGTCACGAGCGTCGCGGTCAACTCGCTCTTCCCGCACAGGCTGGCGCAACTCGCGCGGGCCGCGGGCGCGAGGCTGATTCACCTGAGCACCGACTGCGTCTTCTCAGGCCGCGCGGGGAACTACTCGGAAGGTGACAGGCCGGACGCGGAGGACTTGTACGGCCGCTCGAAGCTGCTCGGCGAGGTCGAGGGCGAGGGCGCTCTGACGATTCGCACTTCGATGATCGGGCGCGAGCTTTCGGGCGCCCACGGCCTGTTGGAGTGGTTCCTGTCGCAGGAGGGCGGGCGGGTGCGCGGCTTCCGGCGCGCGGTCTTCAGCGGCTTCACGACGAAGGCGCTCGCCGAACTGCTCGCGGACGTCGTCGAAAACCACGCGTCCCTGAGCGGCGTCTGGCACGCCGCGGCCGAGCCGGTAAATAAGTTCGAGCTGCTCTCCTTAATCAGAGAGGTCTACGGGCTGAACGTCGAGATCGAAGCGGACGAGACCTTCGTCTGCGACCGGAGCCTCGACGCCGCGCGCTTCCGCGAGGCGACCGGCTTCGGCGCGCCCTCCTGGCCCGAGATGATTCGGCGGATGCGCGACGACGCGACGCCCTACGAAGAGATTCGCGGCCGCGCGGGCCGCTAGAGAGAGGTCTTATGGTTCTGAAAGATAAGCGTGTGTTGGTGACGGGCGGGACGGGCTCTTTGGGCAAGGTGCTGGTCAGGCGTCTGCTCGGCGGCGAGATGGGGCTGCCCTCACAGATCACGGTCTTCTCGCGCGACGAGGCCAAGCAGCACCAGATGCGGCTCGCCTTCCAGCACAAGCGCACCGCCACCGACGAGGTCATCTACCACAACTTCGAACGCCTCCTGCGCTTCCGCATCGGCGACGTGCGCGACCCGCACAGCGTCTCGACCGCCCTGCGCGATTCGGACGTGGTCTTCAACGCCGCGGCCCTGAAGCAGGTGCCGTCGTGCGAGTACTTCCCGTTCGAGGCCGTGCAGACGAACATCGTCGGGGCCGAGAACATCATCCGGGCGGTGCGCGAGCAGCGCATCCCCGTCGAGACGGTCGTCGGCGTCTCGACCGACAAGGCCTGCAAGCCCGTCAACGTGATGGGCATGACGAAGGCTTTGCAGGAGCGGCTCTTCGTCCGCGCCAACCTCGACGGCGGCGGGGACACGCGCTTCGTCTGCGTCCGCTACGGGAACGTGCTGGCCTCGCGCGGCTCGGTCATCCCGCTCTTCCACGAGCAGATCAAGCGCGGCGGCCCCGTCACCATCACGACGACCGACATGACGCGCTTCCTCTTAAGTCTCGAACAGGCCGTGGACACCGTCTTCGCGGCCGTGCGCGGTGCAAGGCGCGGCGAGACATACATCCCGCGCGTCCCTTCGGCGCGGGTCACCGACATCGCCGCCGCGCTCATCGGCGAGCGCAAGATCGAGACGCAGGTGACGGGCATCCGCCCCGGCGAGAAGGTGCACGAGATTCTGGTTTCGGAGGAGGAGGCTTACCGCACGGTCGAGCGCGGCGAATACTACTGCATCCGGCCGATGCTGCCCGAGCTGCTCGAAGGCGACGAGGCGGGCGAGCCTTTGGGGCACGAGTACAGCTCGGCCGACGACCTGATGTCGGGCGAACAGGTCGCCGACCTCCTCAAGCGCCACGAGCTGCTGGTCGGCGACCGCTTCGTCTACGAGGAAGACATGCTCGCATGAAGATCATGACCGTGCTGGGCACGCGGCCCGAGATCATCCGCCTCAGCCGCGTCATCGAGGGCCTCGACCGTCTGGCCGACGCGCACGTGCTCGTCCACACGGGGCAGAACTTCGACCCCTCGCTCTCCGACCTCTTCTTCGAACAGCTCGGCGTGCGCCGCCCCGACCACTACCTCGGCGCGCGGGGTGAGACCTTCGGCGAGCAGATCGGGCAGATCGTCGCGCTCTCCGAACGCGTGATGCGCGAGGAGCGGCCCGACCGCCTCCTCATCCTCGGCGACACGAACAGCGCGCTCGCGGCCGTCGTCGCCAAAAGGCTCGGCGTCCCCGTCTTCCACATGGAGGCCGGCAACCGCTGCTACGACGACCGCGTGCCCGAGGAGGTCAACCGCCGCGTCGTCGACCACAGCAGCGACGTGCTCATGCCCTACACCGAGCGCAGCCGCCACAACCTCCTGCGCGAAGGCGTCGAGGGCCGGCGCGTCTACGTCACCGGCAACCCCATCCTCGAAGTCATCGAGCACTACGGCCCCGAGATCGAGAAGTCGGACGTGCTCGCGCGCCTCGGCCTCGAACGGGGGAAGTACTTCCTTGTCACGATGCACCGCGCGGAGAACGTGGACGTGGAGCAGCGCCTGCGCTCGCTCGTCGCGTCGCTCGAAGCGTTGCGGCGCGAGTACGGGCTGCCCGTCGTCGTCAGCACGCACCCGCGCACGCGCGCCCTGATGGAGCGCTTCGGCGTAGACCCTTCGGGGCGCGACGGGATTCAGTTCCAGCCGCCGTTCGGACTCTTCGACTTCGTCGCGCTGGAGAAGAACGCCTTCTGCGTGCTCTCCGACTCGGGCACGGTGCAGGAGGAGTGCTGCGTCTTCCGCGTCGCCAACGTCACCATCCGCGACGTGACCGAGCGGCCAGAGACCCTGGAGTGCGGGAGCAACATGCTCTCGGGCGCCGCACCCGAGGACGTGCTGCGCTGCGTGCGCACGGTGCTCGACGCGGAGGCCGACTGGGCCGTGCCGCCCGAGTACCTCGCGCGCGGCGTGAGCCGGACGGTGGCGAAGTTGGTGCTCGGCTACGGCCACGGCCTGCCGCGGCCGCCGTGGGCCGCCGGGGGCCTGGGATGAGGTTCGCGCTCATCTCGAACGTGCTGCCGCCCTCCGAGACGGCGCACGCGGCGATCATCCAGAGGCTGCTCCGAGACCTCGACCCCGAAAGCTACTGCCTCCTCTCTTCGAGGGACTACACTTCGGGTGACGCGCCCGACTACTCCGAAAGGCTGCCGGGCCGCTACTACTACCTGCCGCCGCCCTACCAGATTCAGCGCGGCCACCGCTTCGGCCTCAAAGACCTGCGCGAGCGGGCCAACCTCGTGCTCGGCGTGCTCGTTCGCGCGCGCCACATCGCGCGCATCCTGCGCCGCGAGCGCTGCGACCGCGTCGTGGTCTGCACGGGCGGCAACGAGATTTTCGACTTCCCCGGCGGCTACCTCGCCGCGCGCATGGTCGGCGCGCGCTTCTACGCCTACCTGCTCGACCAGTATTCGCACATGGTCAAGTTCGTGCTCGGCGACACCTTCCTCCAGCGCTTCGAGCCCCTGGTGATGCGCGGCGCGCACGCGGTCATCGTGCCGAACGAGTTCATGCAGAAGGAGGTCGAGCAGAGGTACGGCGTCCGCGCCGCCATCGTCCGCAACACGTGCGACGTGTCGGCCTACGAGGGGGCTGAACACGCGGGGTCGGGCGAGGAGGGCGGCGGGCGCGTCGTCTACACAGGGGCCGTCGGCCCCCTGCAGGCCGACGCGCTCGCGAACCTGCTGGCCGCCTTCGACTCGCTCGGGCGCGACGGTGTTCGGCTGCACCTCTACACGCCGCAGCCGCGCTCGGCGCTCGAAGGCCAGGGCGTCGGCGGCGGGCGCGTCGTGCTGCACGAGCACGAGCCGGTCTCGGCCATGCCCGAGGTGCAGGGTCATGCCGACGTGCTCATGCTCCCGCTCGCGTTCCGCTCGCCCTACCCGGACATCATTAGGACGGCCGCGCCCGGCAAGATCGGCGAGTATCTTTCCGCGCGCCGGCCGATACTTGTGCACGCGCCGGCAGACTCCTTCGTCTCGTGGTACTTCCGCACGTACGAATGCGGGCTGGTCGTAGACAAGGACGACCCGGCGGAGTTGGCGCGCGCGCTCGAACGCCTGCTGACGGACTCGGCTTTGCGCGAACGTCTGGTGGCGAACGCGTGGGGGCGTGCGCGCGACGACTTCGACCTGCCGCACGCGCGTGCGCGGTTCGAGACGCTGCTCGGCGTCGGCATGCGCGGCGGCGGTTGACCGCGTTTTGAGGAGCCGCCGCGTCCCTGTACAATGGCGCGGCTAAAATACAAGTGAAACTCACCTAAGCTCGGAGAACTTTTAAACAAGCGGAGCTTTATCGGAGGTAGCGGATGAACATCCTGGTAACTGGCGGTGTGGGGACGGTCGGGGCGGGCCTGGTCAAGGAGCTGCGCGGGCGCGGCCACCACGTCATCTCGTGCGACATCTCGCACCAGCACGACGAGGTCGGCTTCTCCCTGCGGACGGACTTGGAGCGGCCGCTCTACGCGCGCTGCGACGTGGGCGAGTTCCGCCAGGTCGAGCGGGTCTTCGAGCGGATGGGGCCGTTCGACTACGTCTACCACTGCGCGGCGGAGTTCGGCCGCTGGAACGGCGAGGACTTCTACGAGACCCTGTGGCGCTCGAACGCCGTCGGCACCAAGAACATCATCCGGCTGCAGGAGCGCCTGAAGTTCCGGCTCGTCCACTTCTCCTCCTCCGAAGTTTACGGCGACTGGCCGGAGCTGATGGCCGAGGCGGTGATGGACGAGTACGAGATCAAGCAGATGAACGACTACGCGATGACGAAGTGGGTCAACGAGATGCAGGTGCGCAACTCGGCCATCCAGTACGGCACCGAGTCGGTCGTGGTGCGGCTCTTCAACACCTACGGGCCGGGGGAATATTACAGCCCCTACCGGTCTGTCAACTGCCGGTTCCTCTACTGCGCTTTGACGGATCAGCCGTTCACGGTCTTCCGCGGCCACCACCGCACCTCGACCTACCTGGCCGACACGGTGAGGACGGCGGCCAACATCTCGGAGAACTTTAAGCCGGGCGAGACCTACAACATCGGGGGGGTGAGCCACCACTCCATCGAGGAGCTGGCCGAGGTGGTCTTGAAGGTGACGGGGGCCGACCCGAAGCTGGTGGAGTTCCGCGAGTCGGAGATTCTGACGACGAAGATCAAGAAGGTGGACATCTCGAAGGCGGTGCGCGACCTCAACCACAAGAACTCCTACGGCTTGGAGGAGGGCATGCGCATCACCGCCGACTGGATGCGCGGCGTCTACAACCTGCCGAACAAGGCCGGCGGGGCGGCGAATTAAAGCATGAGCAAAGCACTGGTGACGGGCGGGGCCGGCTTCATCGGCTCGAACGTCGTGAAGCTTCTGGTCGGGGAGGGGTTCGACGTGGTCGTGCTCGACAACCTCTTCTCCGGCTACCGCAAGAACCTCGAACCGTTCCCGCGGGTCGGGCTCATCGAGGCCGACGTGCGCGACGAACGGGAGGTCGCGCGCGCGGCCGAAGGCGCGGAGGTCGTCTTCCACCTCGCGGCGTCGGTCGGCAACGTCCGCTCCATCGAGAACCCGGTTGACGATTCCGAGGTCAACGTCCTCGGCACCATCCGCGTGCTCGAAGCGGCGCGGCGCGCGGGCGTGCGCAAAGTCGTCTGCTCCTCGTCGGCCGCCATCTTCGGCGAGCTGCGCCGACTCCCGATTGACGAGGAGCACCCGGCCGAACCCGACTCGCCCTACGGCGTCAGCAAGCTCGCGGCCGAGAAGCTGTGCCTCGCCTACTCGCGGCTCTACGACGAGCTCGAAGCCGTCTGCCTGCGCTACTTCAACGTCTACGGCGTCAACCAGCGCTACGACGCTTACGGCAACGTCATCCCCATCTTCGCCCACCGCATGCTGCGCGGCGAGCCTCTGACCGTCTACGGCGACGGCGAGCAGACGCGCGACTTCGTCAACGTCAAGGACGTGGCGCGCGCGAACCTCCTGGCGGCGCGGGCGCAAGGCGTCTCGGGCGCCTTCAACGTCGCGTCGGGCGTCTCGACCACCGTCAACCGACTGACCGGGATGCTGCGCGCGGCCTCGGGCCTCGACGTGGAGGTCGTCTACGCCCCGCCGCGCAAAGGCGAGGTGCGCGACAGCCGCGCCGACATCAGCGCGGCGCGCGCCGCGCTCGGCTACGAGCCGACCGTCGGGATGGACGAGGGCCTCGCGGAGTACATGGACTGGGCCAAGACCGAATTGGCCTGATAAAGCAGTTTCACTTGAGTGAAGGTAAAGGCAGTTAACCACAGAGACACAGAGGCACAGCTTGAGCACAGCTAAAGCCAGAGCTGTGCCTCTGTGTCTCTGTGGTGAATTCTTTCGATGAGCAATCCGACCGTCAGCGTCATCATGCCCGTCTACAACGGCGAGAACTACCTCCGCTCGGCCGTCGAGAGCGTGCTCGCCCAGACGTTCCGGGACTTCGAGGTCGTCGTCGTGGACGACGGTTCGAAGGACTCCACGCCCGAGATAGCTCAAAGCTACGGCGACCCGGTCCGCTACGTCAGGCAGGAGAACGCGGGCGTGGCGGCGGCCGTCAACCGAGGCATCCGGGAGGCACGGGGGCGCTACTTCGCCTGGCTCTCGCACGACGACCTCTACGCGCCGGAGAAGCTTGAGAAGCAGTTGCGCGCGCTCGAAAGTTCGGGCGGCCCCGGCGTCTGCTACACGGACATCAAGTGGATCGACGGGGAGGGGAAGGTCTTCGACGAGAAGGAGCTGCCCCTGCCCCCGAGGCGCGAGGTGGTGCGTGCGATCCTGTTGGGCGAGCCGGTCTCCTTCGCCGCCTACTCGCTCATGTGCGACCTGAGCTGCTTCGAAAGGGTCGGCCCCTACGACGTGAAGAAGCGGCACACGCAGGACGCGGACATGCTCATACGCCTCGCGCGCGAGTTCCCGTTCGTGCGCGTGCCGGGGAAGCTCACGTCCGTGCGCGAGCACGGGACGCGCGACTCGTACCGCCCGACCTTCGTCGCCGAGGCGCAAGGGTTCTACCGCGCCTGGCTCGACGACCTGAGGCCCGAGGAGCTTTCGGCCAGCCCGGACTCCGCGATGGCGCGCGCCATGTCGCGGAAGCAGATCGCCGACACCTTCTACCGGCGCGGCAACGAGCTCTGGACGGGCCTCGCCCGCGGCGAGTACCGGAAGGCCGTCGCCGAGACCCCTCTGGCCGCGCCCGCCGTTCTGGGGTCGTTCGCCTCGCACTACTTCCGCAAGGCGGCCTTCGCCCTGAAGTCGCGGCGCAACTTCTACCGCGTGGGGCTGCGCTCGGCCCTGCGCGGGCGTCTGGGCCAGAGGTAATGCGGATCGGGGTCGACATACACATGTGCCGTCTCTCGCAGACCGGCATCTACACCTACCTCTGGAACCTTCTGCACGGGCTGAGCCGCCTTGAGCACCCGCACGAAGTAAGGCCGTTCCTGTACGGGAACCCCGACGTGGAGGAGCCGGAGCAGGTGCGCCGCCTCGTCGCCTCGCTCCCGAACGCGGAGGTGCGCTACGTCTGGGACGAGCAGCCGCCGTTGCTCCTCTCGGGCGGCCGCGGGGGCGAGACGACTTTGGGCCGGCGCATAGACCGCAAGCTCCTCCTGCCGCTCTGGCGGAAAATGCTCTACCCCGACTCGCGCCCCTCCTACTACCTCTCGCGCGTCGCCGCGCGGCTCCGCACTCCGCCCGCCCCCGAAGAGGTGGACGTGTTCCACCACCCGGCCGGGCTCGTCTTCCCCCCGAACGCGAAGGCCAACGTGATGACGCTGAGCGACCTCATCCCGCGTCACTTCCCGCACTACTGTCAGGGCTCGGACGAGTGGGCCGAGGAGAGCTTCGAGCGGGCGCGCGAGATGGACGTCATCCTCACCTACTCCGAGCACACGAAGCAGGACGCGGTCGAGACTCTGGGCCTCGAGGCCGAACGCATCCACGTCGCGCCGCTGGCCGCGCACGAGCAGTACAGGCCCGACCTCGACCCGGAGCGCCTGCGCGAGGTGCTCGAAAGACACGGGCTGGGGCGGCGGCCGTATGTCATCTACACCGGGCTCGTCGGCGCGCGGAAGAATCTGGCGCGGCTGGTCGAAGCCTTCCACGTGCTCAGGCAGGAGGAGCCCGCGCTCGGGCACCAGTTGGTCCTGGCCGGCGGGGCGTTCCACCTGAGCGAGCCCATCTTCGAGGCCGTCCGCGCGCTGCGCATGGAGGAGGACGTGAAGTGGCTCGGGTACGTGCCGTTCGAGGACTTGCCGTACCTGCTCGGCGGAGCCGACCTGTTCGCGTTCCCCTCGCTCTACGAGGGCTTCGGCCTGCCGCCGCTCGAAGCGATGGCCTGCGGCACGCCGGTCGTCTCCTCTTCCGCTTCGTCGCTGCCCGAGGTGGTCGGCGACGCCGGCCTCCTCTTCGACCCCTACAAGGTGAACGAGATGGCCGCGACGATGCACCGCGCGCTCACGGACGGCGGACTCCGCGCGGAGATGAGGCGGAAGGGGCTTGAGCGCGCGGGCCGCTTCACCTGGGAGCAGACGGCGCGGATTACCCTGGCCGCGTACGAGGAGGCCTGGGCCAGGGCCAAAGATAGGGAACCGCGCGCGCCTTCGCGCGTGCGCGAGCGGACGAGGAACTACCCGCACGCGCAGTGGTGGGTCGTCGAGCGGTTGGCGAAGCAGATTAACGATTAACTTTCTTGGCCCGGGCCGGCTCAGGCGCGCGGCGGCGGTGTGGTAGACTGCCAGTTCTTTTCGGCGCGAGGTTCGTAAGTTGGCAATCAAGTTCACACCGCTCGGCGCGGGCGGGGCCTACGTCATCGACCCGGAGAGGTTCGAGGACGAGCGCGGCTTCCTCGGGCGCGCCTACTCGGAGCCCGAGTTCGCGGCCCTCGGCGTCGCCCGCCCGCTCGTCGAGGCCATCATCTCCTACAACGCGCGGCGCCACACCGTGCGCGGGCTGCACTACCAGCGCCCCCCGCGCGCGCAGGCCAAGCTCGTGCGCTGCACGGCCGGGGCCGTCTACGATGTGGTCGTGGACGTGCGCCCCGGCTCCGAGACCTTCGGGCGCTGGGAGGCGGTCGAGCTGACGGCCGCGAACCGGCGGATGATCTACGTCCCCGAGGGCTTCGCGCACGGCTACCAGACGTTGGAAGACTCGACCGAGGTCTTCTACCTCGCGTCGGACTTCTACGCGCCGGAGTACGCCGAGGGGCTGCGCTGGGACGACCCGGCGCTCGGTATCCGCTGGCCGGAGACCGAGCGCGTGACCATCAACGAGAGGGATCGCACCTGCCCGGGACTCGACCCGGGCAGACTTCGTGAGGACGGGGGGGGAGTTTGAAGAAGGCTTTAATCACGGGCATCACGGGCCAGGACGGGTCTTATCTGGCCGAGCACCTTCTCTCTCAGGGCTACGAGGTGCACGGGCTCGTCCGCCGCGTCGCGCTCGAAAACCCCGAGCGGCGCTTCACCCGCATCTCCCACCTGCTCGACCGCGTCACGCTGCACGCGGCGAGCTTGGAGTCGTACCCGTCGGTCTTCAGCGTCGTGAGCCGCGTCCCCTTCGACGAGTGCTACCACCTCGCCGCGCAGAGTTTCGTCGCCGAGAGTTTCGCCGACGGCTTCTCGACGATGGCGACCAACATCAACGGCACGCACTACATGCTGGCCGCCCTGCGCGAGTTGCAGCCGGGCTGCCGGTTCTACTTCGCGGGCTCCAGCGAGATGTTCGGCAAGGTGCGCGAGGTGCCGCAGAAGGAGACCACCCCGTTCCACCCGCGCAGCCCTTACGGCATCAGCAAGGTGGCGGGCTTCGACCTGACGCGCAACTACCGCGAGGCGTACGGCATGTTCTGCTGCAGCGGCATCCTCTTCAACCACGAGGGGCCGCGCCGCGGGTTCGAGTTCGTGACCCGCAAGATCACCTCGACGGCGGCGAGGATCAAGCTCGGGCTGGCCTCGGAGTTGCGGCTGGGGAACCTCGACGCCAAGCGCGACTGGGGGCACGCGAAGGACTACGTCGTGGCCATGCACCTGATGCTGCAGCAGCCGGAGCCGGACGACTACGTGGTGGCCACGGGCGAGACCCACTCGGTGCGCGAGTTCTGCGAGCTGGCCTTCGCCGCACTCGGGCTCGACTACCGCGAACACGTGAAGGTGGACGAGCACCTCATACGGCCCGCGGAGGTCGACCTGCTGGTGGGCGACTCCGCGAAGGCCCGCCGGGTGCTCGGCTGGAGCCCGAGTTACACCTTCGAAGCGCTGGTCGGCGAGATGGTTCGGTCAGACCTGGAGTCGGCCTCCGGCCGGGCCCGGTAGTCTATGAAGATCTGTGTCTATAATCGCCCTGCCGGCAGCAGCATCGGCGGTTGCGAGTACGCGGCGGCCGTGCTGGCCGAGGCGCTGGCCGAGACACACGAGGTCGACTTCGTGCACCACCGCCCCGGCCTGACGGCGGAGCAGTTGGCGAATAATTCGGGCCTCGATTTGGGCGGGGTCGGGGTGCGTTACTTCGAGCCGGCCGAGCCGGCGCGGGTGGGCGGCTCCAACCTTTGGCGACGTTTTCAAGAGGCGAAGCGGTGGCAGGCGGAGTTGAGCGAGCCCTACGACCTGTTCATCAACTTCACGTTCGACACCCCGCCGTTCTGCCACGCGCGCACGGGCGTGCTCGTCGTGACCTTCCCCTTCTTCGACCGTGCCGAGACGTGGCCCTGGAACGAGCCCGCGTCGCTCGGCGACTCGCTGCTGCGCAAGAGCGTCAGGCGCGTCTATTACGACTGGGAGTGGCGGAAGCGGTTCGACACCTACCAGCTGAAGGTCTCCATCTCGCGCTACACGCAGGTCTGGTCGAAGCGCTGGTGGGGGATTGATTCCGAGGTGATCTACCCGCCGTCGAACGTCGACTACGACGCCGCCCCCAAGGCCAGAAGGATTCTGAGCGTGGGCCGCTTTACGGGCGTCGGGCACACCAAGAAGCAACTGGAGCTGGTCGGCGCCTTCCGCCAGATGGGCTGCGCGCAGTCGGAGGGGTGGGAGTACTTCTGCGTCGGGGGGCTCGGCGGCGCGCCCGAGGATCGAGCCTACTTCGAGCACGTCCGGCTGATGGGGGCGGGGCGGGGCGCGCAGGTGTTGGCCAACCTCGAGACGCCCAAGTTGAAGCGGCTCTACGAGGAGTCCGCCGTCTTCTGGCACGCCGCCGGCTACGGCGAGGACGACCGACTGCACCCGGAGCTGGCCGAGCACTACGGCATCGTCACCGTCGAGGCGATGGCGGCCGGGTGCGTGCCCGTCGTCATCAACAAGGGCGGCCAGCCCGAGATCGTGCAGCACGGGGTCAACGGCTTCCTCTGGAACACGCTGGAGGAGCTGAAGGAGTATACGATGTTGCTGGCCCGCGACGAGGAGTTGCGCACGCGGATGGCGGCGGCGGCGCGCGCCCGCGCCCTCTCATTTAGTAAGCAGGAGTTCGTCGGCCATTTTCTGGAACGCCTGCGCCCGCACCTCTCCTGAGCCGCCGTTTTCGTCGGCCGGATGTTTCTCGAAGGACGTGGCCACCAGCTTGACCCAGCCAAAGAGCGAAGCAAAGGTCTCGGTCGTCATCCCGGTCTATAACGGGAGCCGGACCATCCGCGCGACCGTCGAATGTCTCCTGCGGCAGAGCCACCGGCCGCACGAGATCATCGTCGTCGACGACGGCTCGACCGACGGGACGGCGGAGGTCTTAAAGGTTTTCGGGGAGGGCGTCCGCGTCATCTCGAAGCCGAACGGCGGGCCGGCCTCGGCGCGGAACAGCGGCGCCCGCGCGGCCACCGGCGACTTCGTCGCCTTCACCGACGGGGACTGCCTGCCGGACGTGGGGTGGCTCGAACACCTGCTCAGGGGTTTTGACGCCCCGGAGGTGGCCGGCGTCGGCGGCGTCATCAGGCGGGCGGACGAGGGGCCTCTGAGCGAGTACGTAGACCTCATCGGCCTCTTCGACCCGGGCCGGGGCGAGGACGGAACCATCAGCTACCTCGCGACGGGCAACGCCTGCTTCCGGCGCGGGGCGCTCCTCGAAGCCGGGCTGTTCGACGAGACGTTCCGCAAGCCCGGCGGCGAGGAGCCGGAGCTGGGCGCGAAGATCAGGAAGTTGGGCTACGTGCTCAAGGCCGTCGAGGACGCCGTGGTGTTGCACCATCACAAGCAGACCGTCAAGAGCTTCCTGAAGACGATGGCCACCTACGGCGAGGGGCGTTTCATCTTCGCGACGCTCTGGCCCGAACACCGCCTGTCGGGCGACGTGCGGAAGGAGATGGTCAGGCGGCTTGTGGCCGTGCGCACGATGCTCCGGCAGAGTCTCGCCTACCGCCCGCAGCACGGCCTGCGCAAGGCGCTCTTCTTCTCACTCTTAGACCAGTTGAGGTACCCCGCGTTCCTGTGGGGCTACCTGCGCGGCCGGAAGAGTCTCCGCTGAAGCGCCGGACGTGTCACACCTCGTCAGCGTCATCATGCCCGCCTACAACTCCGCGCGCTACATCGCGGAGTCGATGGAGTCCGTCCGGGCGCAGACCTTTCAGGACTGGGAACTGGTCGTCGTGGACGACGGCTCGGCGGACGAAACGGGCGAGGTCGTGCGGCGCTTCGCCGACGGGGACGCGCGCGTGCGCTGCGTCCGCAGGCCGAACGGCGGGCAGGCGGCGGCGAGGAACACGGGCTTGCGCGAGGCGAAGGGCGAACTCGTCGCCTTCCTCGACGCGGACGACCTCTGGCTGCCCGAGAAGCTCGCGGCGCAGATCCCCCTGATGGAAGAGACGGGCGTTGACCTCGTCTACACGGACGGCTACATCTTCTCGGAAGAGGGCGACGTGTCGCCCGAAGAGCGCTTCCACGTCCTGCCGGGCGAGGCGCGCGGCACGGAGATGTTCCGCACGCTCTTCGAGTCGAACCGCATCGGCACGCTCTCGGTTTTGGTGAAGCGCGCGGCGCTCGACGCCGTCGGGCTCTTCGACGAAGACCGCGCGTACCAGAACAGCGAGGACTACGACCTCTGGCTGCGGCTCGCGCGCAATGGTGCGAGCTTCTACGGGATGACGGAGAAGCTGATGCGCTACCGCCGCCACGCCGCCTCGACGACGCACACGGCGAGCAAGCTCCTCGCGCCGATGCTCGCCGTAGTTTTGAAGCACGCCCCCGACACGGCGTTAGACTCCGCGCTCGTCAAGCGACGTGTGAGGGGGCTCTACCGCGACCTCATCTCTTCGCTCGTCTCGGAAGGCCGCTTCGAGGACGCGCGGCGGCGGATGCAAGACTTCTACGCGTGGGACGGGGGCGCGCCCGTGACGGCGCTCCAGAGGCTCCTGCTGCACCTCGCCCCGCGCCGCTACAACTACATCAGCCGCGAGGTTCTCTACCGCGCCGAGTGGCACCTGAGCAATTTGAAATTTTAAATTTGAGATTTCAAATTCCCGAAGAGGTATGGGTTCCAGTCAGTCTCAGCCGCTCGTCAGCGTCGTCGTCCCGTCGTACAACTACGGGCACCTCATCCGCGAGACGCTCGAAAGCCTCGCGGCGCAGACGTACGAGCATTGGGAGTGCGTCGTCGTGGACGACGGCTCGCGGGACGAGACGCGCGCGGTCGTCGAGGCTTACGCCGCCAAAGATTCGCGCGTGCGCTACGTCTGGCAGGAGAACGCGCGGCAGGGCGCGGCGCGCAACAACGGGATGCGCCACTCGTCGGGCGCATACTTCCAGTTCCTCGACGCCGACGACCTGCTTGAGACGAGCAAGCTTGAGCGGCAGGTCGAGTTCCTCGAGGCGCACGCGGACGTCGACATTGTCTACGGCAACGTCCGCTACTTCGACGCCGAGGGGGCGGGGCTCGGAATCTCGCGCGTCTACTCGGTCTGGGACGACGGGCGGCCGTGGATGCCGGAGGTCTCGGGCCGCGGCCGCGTGCTGATAGAGCCGCTGCTGCGGAACAACATCATGGTGGTGAACGCGCCGCTCGTCCGCCGCCGCGTCGTCGAGGCGGTCGGCGAGTTCGACCCCGACATCACGCCCGTCGAGGACTGGGACTACTGGGCGCGCTGCGCCGTCGCCGGCTTCAACTTCCGTTACGAGGACGCGGAGGGCGTGCGCGCGCTGGTGAGGGCGCACCCCTTGAGCGCGAGCCTCGACGGGCGGCGGATGCTGAGGGCGACGCTCAAGATGCGCCGGGCCTGGGCCGAGCGCACTCTGAAGGAGCCGAAAGATTTGGAGCTGAACCGGCACCTCATCGCGGAGTGCGAGGGGCTGCTCGGCGTCGAAGAGTCGATGCACGGCGAGCGCCTGAAGGCGACGCGGCAGCTCCTCCGGGCCGCCGCGCTCGACCGCCGCGCGCGGCCCCGCGTCAAGTGGCTCGCCTGCGCGCTGCTCGCGCCTTTCGCCAGCGGCGAGCAGTTGAAGCACGCCGTCAAGACCTCCTTCACGGGCTCCCTGGCCGACGTCCTGCGCGGGAACAGTAGGCAGTAGGCAGATGGCAGTAGGCAGTCGCTTCGCGTTAAGAACGTTGAAAGGTTAATTAAGAGCTTCCGACATTAAAGGTTTTAACTGCCTACTGCCTACTGCCTACTGCCTACTATCCACATGCGAGTAGTCATCGTAGACACGACCATGACGACGCCGCCGACGGGCGGCGCGCACACGTTTCTGGCGGACGTCTGCGCGCCGCTGGTCGCGCGCGGCTGGCAGGTCTCTTTCGTGACGCGGACGGGGCCGGAGCAGGCAATCGTGCGCGCCCTGCGCGAGGCGGGCGGCGAGGTCGAAGAGCACCTCTGGCCCGCGTCCGCCCTGCCCGAGGAGAGCGCGGGGAGACTCGCCGAGTGGGTGAACGACCTGCGGCCCGACGCGTACGTCATCTCGACCTCGCCCGACGCGGGCTGGCTCGCGCTGCCTCTGCTCGACTCGTCGATCCCGACGCTCTCCATCGCGCACAACGACGTGGGCGCGTACTACGAGCCCTTGAGGCACTACGGCGAATTCATAGACTGCGCCGTCAGCGTGAGCCGGGAGATACACCGCCGGACAATCGAAGAGTGCGGCATCCCGCCCGAGCGCGCGCGGCGCGTCCCTTACGGCGTCGAGCCGCTCGCCGAGGAGGAGGCGCGCGCGCGCGCGGAGTCCTCCCTGAAGGGCGGCCCGCTCCGCGTCGGCTACGTCGGGAGGCTCGTGCAGGAGCAGAAGCGCGTGCTCGAGATGGCGCCGCTCGCCGCGGAACTCGTGCGGCGCGGCGTGGACTTCGAGCTGCACGTCGTCGGCGAGGGCGCGGCGCGCGCGGCGCTCGAAGCGGAGCTGGCGCGGCGCGGGGCCGCGTCGCGCGTGAAGTTCTGGGGCTGGCTCGCGCCGGCCGAGGTGAAGCGGCGTCTGTCGGAACTGGACGTGTTCCTTCTGATGTCCGATTATGAGGGGCTGTCGGTGGCGCTCCTCGAAGCTCTAGGTCACGCGCTCGCGCCCGTCGTCACCGGCATCAAAAGCGGCACGGGCGAGCTGGTCGTTGACGGGCGCAACGGCTTCGTCGTCCCCGTGGGCGACACGGGGCAGTTCGCCGAACGTCTGGAACAACTCGCGCGCGACCGTCGGCTGCTCGCGTCTTTGCGGGCCGCCGCGTGGGAGGCGAGCCAGCCGTACACCATCGGGCGCATGGCCGACGCGTACGTGCGCTGCTTCGCGGAGGCGCGCGCGATAAACGAGGCCCGCGGCCCGCGCTCGCGGCCGGACTTCCCAATCATGCCCGCCTGCCGCTCGGCCTACCCTTTCTGGCTGCGCAAGCTGAAGCGGCGCGTGCTCGCCGCGGCCGGCCGCGGAGACTACTAGACACCCGACACATGAAGCTGGGAGACATCAGCGCGCTCGTCTACCGCGGGCTCATCATGGCCCGCCACCCCGAGGCCGTCGGCCTGAGGCGGCGCGGCATCGACTTCGAACACTACCGCAACCTGCGGAGGCCGTGGCTGCTCGAGGCGGGGATCAAGACCGTCCTCGACGTGGGCGCGAACACGGGCCAGTTCGCCAGGCTCGCGCACGAGGTCTTCCCCGGCGCGGCCGTCTACTCGTTCGAGCCCCTGCCCGACTGTTTCGAAGTCTTGAAGACGGCGCTGCCGCCGGGTTCGGACTTCCACCCCTTCAACTGCGCGCTCGGGCGCGAGGAGGGCACGCTCGAATTCCGGAGGGCGAAGCACTCGCCCTCCTCCTCGTTCCTCAAGATGACGAAGCTGCACGAGGAGGCCTTCCCCGAGAGCGAGGGCGGGCAGGAGGGGCAGCCGCTCACGGTCGCCGTGCGGCCGCTCGACGCGGTGGCGGCGGAGCTGCCGCTGCGCGACAACATCCTTTTGAAGATCGACGTGCAGGGCTACGAGGCGAACGTGCTGGCGGGCGGGGCCGAGACCGTGCGGCGGGCGGTGGCGGTCATCATGGAGACCTCTTTCCGGAGGCTCTACGAGGGGCAGCCGCTCTTCGACGAGATCAACGCGACGATGCGCGGCCTCGGCTTCGACTTTCAGGGGAACATGGAGCAGATGGTCAGCCCCGCGGACGGCCGCGTCGTGCAGGCCGACAGCATCTTCGTCCGCCGCGACGTGTCGTAGGAGAGAATTAACCACAGAGACACAGAGGCACAGCTTGAAGACTTATGACTTCAAAGCTGTGCCTCTGTGTCTCTGTGGTTAATCTTTGTGTGAAGCCCTCAGCCGGCGTGAACCTGTGCGCGCTCCCTGGTGGCCGCGACGATCTCTTCCATGATCCTGCGCATGTCGTAAGCGTACTCCCACTCGGGGTAGTCCCGGCGGAAGCGGCGCACGTCCGAGACCCACCAGATGTGGTCGCCCGAGCGCGCCTCGTCCGAGAGCGTGTAGTTCAGCCCCCGCCCCGTCAGCTCCTCCGCCATCCGGATGGCTTCGAGCATCGAGCAGTTGCTGTGGCGCGACCCGCCCATGTTGTAGACCGCCCCGTCCCCCTTCGGATTCTGGAAGAAGTGCCAGAAGGCGTTGACCAGGTCGTACGAGTGTATGTTGTCGCGCACCTGCTTGCCCTTGTAGCCGTAGATGGTGTACGGCCGCCCCGTCACGACGCACTTCACCAGGTACGCGAGGAAGCCGTGCAGCTCCGCCCCCGAGTGCGCCGGCCCCGTCAGGCACCCACCGCGGAACGTCGCCGTCCGCATCCCGAAGTAGCGCCCGTACTCCTGGGCGAGCACGTCGGCCGCCACCTTCGACGCGCCGAAGAGGCTGTGCTTCGACTGGTCGATTGTCATCGTCTCGTCGATGCCGTGCTCGGCGAAGGGGTGGGAGGGCTCGACCTCCCAGCGCGTCTCGGTCTCGACTAGGGGCAGCGCGTTCGGCGTGTCGCCGTAGACCTTGTTCGTCGAGGTGAAGACGAAGACGGCCTCGGGGCAAGCCTTGCGCGCGGCCTCGAGCATGACGAGCGTGCCGTTGGCGTTGACGGTGAAGTCGGTGAACGGCTCGCGCGCGGCCCAGTCGTGCGAGGGCTGCGCGGCGGTGTGGACGACGAGCGAGACGTCGCGCCCGAAGCGCTCGAAAATCTTGTTAATCGCTTCGTGGTCGCGCACGTCCGCGGCGTGGTGCTCGAAGTTCTTGAGCGTGCCCTGGAGTTGGCGCGTGTTCCAGTCGGTCGAGGCGTCCGGGCCGAAGAAGTAGCGGCGCATGTCGTTGTCGATGCCGACGACGTGCAGGCCGCGCGCGTCGAGGAACTTGGCCGTCTCGCTCCCGATGAGCCCCGACGAGCCGGTGACGATGGCGACAGACATTCAGGTAAGCCCTCTCAACTTCTATATGCTTTGTGGCGAACGCAGAGCATAGCATTAAGGCGAACAGAACCGCGAGCGGGAGCGAGCGGGTGTTCGAAAGGATGAAGGCGGGAGGGAGAGCTGACCGCATTTACTTCATGCTTCATCCTTCCGCCTTCATCCTTCCAGAGACCCGCTCGCGGTTCCGTGTGGCCGGTGGCGCTGTGCTATATTACGCCGCTTAAAGACCGGGGCGGGGAAGCCGCCTGTCGACACCTTATGAGCAATACCGAACAAGCGAGGGGCGAAGAGTACCCGCTCGTCACCATCGTCACCCCGACCTACAACCAGTCGGCCTTCCTGCGCGATACGCTCGACAGCGTGCTCGCGCAGGACTACCCCTCCATCGAGCACATCGTCATCGACGACGGCTCGACCGACGACACGCGCAAGGTGCTCGAAGAGTACACCGGCCGCGTCGAGTGGGAGAGCCAGCCCAACATGGGCCAGACGCCCACCATCAACAAGGGCTGGCAGCGCTCAAAGGGCGAGATTCTGACTTGGCTCAACTCCGACGACACGCTCTTGCCGGGCGCCGTCACGAAGGCCGTCGAGTACCTGAAGAGTCACCCCGACTGCGGCATCGTCTTCGGCGACACGCTCTTCACCGAGCCGGACGGCTCCCCCATCGAGCGCAGCAAGGCGCGCGAAGGGTTCGACTACCGAGAGTTCGTCCTCGTCTGCGAGAACCCCATCCCGCAGCCCTCGGCCTTCATCCGCCGGGCGGTCGTGGACGACACGGGGCTCCTGGACCCGCACTACTACTACTTCATGGACTGGGACTTCTTCCTCCGCGCGGGCGTCCGCCACAAGATCGAGTACACGCCCGAGCTGCTCTCGACCTACCGCCTGCACCCGGAGTCGAAAACGGTCGCGCAGGCGGCGCGCGCCGCGCCCGAGCTGGAGGTGATGTACCGCAACTACTTCGCACTCCCGGACGTGCCCGCCGACATCCGGCGCGAGCAGTCGCGCGCGACCGCCAACATGTACTTCACGAGCGGCGGCTACTACATCAAGGGCGGCGACCGCGCGGGCGCGGCGCGCGCGGCGTTGAGGGCTCTGCGCGCGCACCCGGGCGCGCTGCTCGACCCCGGCATGATGCACAAGTTCCTCTACTGCCTTTCGGGCGAGCGGCGCGCCTATCGCGAAGGGCGCGAACTTTACCGCCGCACGCGCTCCGCGCTCCGAAGGGCCTAGCCGCAGAGGTCGGAAGCAATTTCAGATTTGAGATTTGAAATTTCAAACTCACCCCTGCAAATCTCTCTGGTCGTCCCCGTCCGCGACGAGGAGCTGTCGCTCGCGCGGCTCGTCTCCTCCGTCCGCGCGCAGACGCGGCAGCCCGACGAGGTCATCCTCGTGGACGGCGGCTCGAACGACCGCACCGTCGCGCTCGCGCGCGAGCTGTTCGCGGGCGACGAGAGGTTCCGCGTCGTGGAGGCCGGCCCGGCCTCGCCCGGCCGCGGCCGCAACGTCGGCGCGGGTGAGGCTCGTTATCCGTGGGTAGCCTTCACGGACGCGGGCATCGGTTTAGAGGCGGAGTGGCTTGAGCGCCTGGCCGAGAAGGTCTCGGAGGAGCCCGAGACGGACGTGGTCTACGGCAACTTCGAGCCTTTGACGCGGACGTTCTTCGAGCGCTGCGCGGCGGTCGCGTACGTGCCGCCGAAGGTCGTGCGTGATGGTGAGACGTTGCGCGGCCCGAGCATCGCCTCGACGCTCATACGCCGCGAGGTCTGGCGGCGCGCGGGCGGCTTCCCGGATTTGCGCGCCGCGGAGGACTTAATCTTCATGGAGCGCGTCGCGGCCCTCGGCGCGCGGACGCGCTGGGCGCCCGGGGCGACCGTCTGGTGGCAGTTGCAGCCGACGCTCGCGCTCACCTTCCGCAAGTTCGCGCTCTATTCCAAACACAACGTTTGGGCCGGCCGCCAACGCTTCTGGCACTACGGCGTCGCGCGGCAGTACGCGCTCGCCGCCCCCTTCTTCGCGCTCGCCGCGCTCCACAGCGTTTGGTGGTTGGCGGTGCCTTTGCTCGGCCTCGCCGCGCGCGCGGGCAAGAGCGTGTGGCGACACAGGGATGGGCGCGGACTCCTTTGGGCGCTCAACCCCGCGCAGCTCGCGTGCGTGGCGCTGCTGATTCTGACGATAGACCTCGCGACCTTCGTCGGCTGGGCGCGGGCGCTCCTGACGCGCGCCGACGCGGCGACGGCCGAGCAGGGCACCGTGGCTTGACGCTCCCGTCCGCTTTCGCACATATTATGCGGCACCCGACTGGTTCCAGGTCAGTCTGTCAGTCAGCCGCACCACACGAAGATGAGTAAGACGAACGCCCCCTGTCCGTGCCTGTCGGTCGTCGTCCCCGCGTACAACGAGGAGTCGACGCTGGCCGACGTCGTGCGCAAGGTCTTGAAGCTCGAACACCTGCTGGAAGTCATCGTCGTAGACGACTGCTCCGACGACCGCACGGGAGCGGTGGCGCGCTCGCTGGCCGACGCGGACGCGCGCGTCCGCGTCGCGCGCCACGAGCGGAACCGCGGCAAGACCGAGGCGCTCAAGACCGGCTTCGCCGAGACCCGCGGCGAGATCGTCATCGTGCAGGACGCCGACCTCGAATACGACCCGCAGGAGATTCCCGAGGTCATCAGGCCCATCCTCGAAGGGCGCGCGGACGTCGTCTACGGCTCGCGCTTCCTCGTCAGGCGCGCGGCGCGCGTGCTCTACTTCTACCACTACCTCGCCAACAAGGGCCTGACCTTCCTCTCGAACCTCCTGACCAACATCAACCTGACGGACGTGGAGACGGGCTACAAGGCTTTCCGCGGCGACATCATCCGGCAGATGCGCATCACCTCCTCGGGCTTCGGCTTCGAGGTCGAGGTGACGGCGAAGATGTCGAAGCTGCGGTGCGCCGTCTACGAGGTGCCCATCAGCTACTACGGCCGCACCTACGACGAGGGGAAGAAGGTCGGCTTCACGGACGGGTTGCAGGCGCTCTGGCTCATCGCCCGCTTCAACCTCTTCTGCGGCACCGCCGCCTCTTTCGAGAGGCTGCCGGAGCTGGGCGGCCGCGCCGCGCACGCGCCGGCGGCGGACAAAGCCGTCGAGGCGGCGGCCCTGACGGAGTCGTGAGCGGCGTGGCGGAGATCTCTTACGAGGGCACCGACCTGGAGTCGATGTCCTTCGCCCTCAACTACCACCGCTGGATACTCGACCTCTTCGCCCCGTACCTCGGCTCGCGGCTCGTCGAGGTCGGCGCCGGCACCGGCTCCTTCTCCGAACTCCTGCTCGAACGCGGCCCCGAGTCTCTGACCCTCGTCGAGCCCTCGCGCGAGATGTTCGCCGTGCTCGGGCGGCGCGCGCGCGAGTGGGCCGGGCGCGCCGACGTGGAGGCCCTGGGCGAGGTCTTCCCCGCGGTGGCCGATGAGGTCGGGCGCCGCCGTCGCCCCGACTCGATCATCTACGTCAACGTCCTCGAACACGTCCGCGACGACGAGGCCGAGCTGCGGGCCGTCCGCGGCGCGCTCGACGAAGGCGGCCGGGTCTTCATCTTCGTGCCGGCCTTCCGCTGGCTCTACGGCGGCTTCGACCGGAAGGTCGCGCACGTGCGCCGCTACGAAAAGCGGGAGCTCGAAGCGAAGTGCGCGGCCGCCGGGTTCCGCGTCCTGAAGTCCGTCTACTTCGACCTCGCGGGCGTCGCGCCGTGGTGGGTCAAGTATTGCCTGCTCAAGTCCGACTCGATGGAGCCGGGGCTGGTCAAGCTCTACGACCGCTGCGTCGTGCCCCTCGTCAAAGTCGCCGAGCGAGTCCTCCCACCGCCCCTCGGCAAGAACGTCCTGCTGGTGGCCGAGAAGCGTTGAGGCGCTGACGGCGCCGGCCTTCAAACACTGACTATCGAGATGATCCTCTTCGTCGTCGCCTGGATACCTCTCCTTCTGGCCTGCTGGCTGTGCGGGGCGGCCGTGCTGGAACTCACGGCCGGCGCCGAGGTGTTCGAACGCGCGGGCGACCGCGCCGCGCTCTCCGCCTGGGTCGGCCTCGTCGTGCTCGCGCAGGCGCTCCTCGCGGTCTCGCTCTTCGCGCCGCTCACGCCGCAGTGCGGCGCGGGCGTTGCGGCGGCGCTCTGCGTCCCGGCCCTGCTCTCGCGCCGCGTGCGGGCGGAGGCCGCGCGCCTGAGGCGAATGCTGAGCCTGCGGCTCGCCCTCGGCCTGCTCGCGCTCACGGCGGGCGTCGCCGCGTTCGCCTCGCAGCCGGTCACGTACTACGACACGGGGCTCTACCACTTCCAGAACATCAAGTGGCTGGCCGAGCACGGCGCGGTGCGGGGGCTTGCGCTCGTGCAGGTCAGGTTCGCGTTCGCCTCGTCGTGGCTCGCGCTGGCGGCGCCGTTCGAGGCCGGCCCCTTCGGGACGCGCGCGTCGGCCGTGAGCTGCGGCTTCGCCCTGCTCGTCGCGACGCTGCACGCGCTCGTCTGCGCGCGGCGCTGCGCGGCCGGCTCGGGGCGCGGCTCCGACTGGCTGCTGCTGCTCTCGTACGCGTTCGTGCTGCCGCCGGCCCTCGTCTGGAGGCAGCCGGCTTCGGCCAGCCCCAACCTGCCGGTCTTCTTCCTCGCCGCGGCCGTCGTCTGGGCCGTCTCCCTGTTGGAGGAGCGGAGGGACGCCGCCGACGCGCGGCTGCTGCCCGTGCTCCTGGCCGCGGGCGCCGTGGGGGTGAAGCTGATCGGCCTGCCGCTGCTCGTCATCACGTCGGCCTACTACCTGAGGGGCGCGTGGCTCTCGCCGCGGCTTCTGTTGAAGGCGGGGGCCGCGGTCGCGCTCATGCTGCTGCCGACGGCCGCGTACGGCCTCGTCACGGCGGGGTGCCCTTTCTTTCCGGCGAAGGCCCTGTGCGTCGAGACGCCCTGGTCGGTCGGGGCGGGCGAGGCCGAGCGCCTGGCGAACGTCATCAGGGACTGGGCGCGTTGGGACGGGCGGACGCCGCCGTGGGGCGACGGTTGGAACTGGGTCACGCCGTGGTTGACGAAAGGGCTGACGCAGAAGAACTGGGGCCTCATCCCGCTCTGCCTGCTCGTCGCGTGCGCGGGGGCGTTCGTGCGCGCGAAGCCGCGGCTTCGCGCGCTGGGCACGTCGGTGATGTTGGCGGGGTGCGCCGGTCTGCTCGTCTTCCTCCTGCTGCGCGGCGGCGAGTTGTTGATGGTCTCGATGGCGGTCGCGGCCGTCGTCGCGGCCCTGACCCAGAGGGGAGGGGAGTTCGCGGGGCGGGGTTGGGCGCTCGCGGTGGGGCTCGCGGGTTCGGCGCTGACGCTCTACGCGGCGCCCGCGCTCACGTTCGGGTTGGGCTACACGGCCGTCCTCTTCGGCGCGCTGTTCGTGCCCGCGGCGTCGGGGCTGGACAGGGAAGAGGGCGCGGGTTTGGGCGAAAGACTCTGGCGGCGGCGCGCGTCGCCCGCCGCGCTGCTCCTGGCCTGCGGGCTCTTCTTCTTCGCGACGACCGCGGCGCTCGAGACGTTCACGCGCGTCGGGGCGGGCGTGGAGGGCCGCTTCCGGCGCATGCTGCTGCCGCCCCCTCTGCCCGCGGTGGCGACGGCCGCGCGCGAGGAGAACGGGCTCAGGTACTTCGTCCCCGTCGGGGGGCCTCAGTGCTGGGGGGCGGAGCTGCCGTGCGCCGAGCTGGAGCTGCGCGGCGGCGTGAGGCTGTGCGACGCGGGGCGGGGCCTGCGCGGCGGGTTCGTGCGCGCAGAGGCGGCGCCGGACAGGTAAGGGAGTCCGGGCCGTTTGTCTGCCACCGGCGAGTTCGGTACTCTTGTCCTTCTCGATGACGACACGAACCCTCTACCTGTGCTACTTCGGTCTGCGCGAGCCGCTCGTGCAGACGCAAGTCTTACCTTACCTGCGCAAGCTCGCCGAGGCGGGCGTCCGTGTGAACCTGCTCACCTTCGAGCCGAAACTGAAAGAGCTTTGGACGGACGAACAGCTCGAGGCCGAGCGCGCGCGGCTTGAGGCCGAGGGCATCCGCTGGCACTGGCGCGCGTACCACAAGCGACCTTCCTTGCCCGCGACGCTCTACGACGTGGCCGTCGGCGCGCGCCTCGCTTCCAAATTGGTGAAGCGCGGCGAGGCGGACGTGCTGCACGCGCGCGGGCACGTCCCCGCTTTGATGGCCGCGCTCGCCAAGCGGCGCGCGGGCGGCCGCGTCCTCTTCGACATCCGCGGCTTCATGCCCGAGGAGTACACGGACGCGGGCGTCTGGCCCGAGGGCGGCGCGCTCTACCGCGGCGTGAAGCGGGTCGAGCGCTTCCTCTTCGACTCGGCCGACGCCTTCGTCGTCCTGACCGAGAAGGCGCGCGAGATACTCTTCCCCGGCCGCGCGGGCGCGGACGAGAAGGGAAGGCCGGTCGAGGTCATCCCATGCTGCGTCGACTTCAGACGCTTCCGCGCGGCGGACGAGACGCCGCGCGAGGAGCTGCGGCGCGAGCTGGGGCTCGAAGGCCGCCGCGTCGTCGTCTACGTCGGCTCGTTCGGCGGCTGGTACATGGCCGAGGAGACGGCGCGCTTCATGGCGCTGGCCTACAGGCAAGACCCGCAGACCTTCGCGCTCGTCATGACGCAGACGCCGCCCGAACAGATCGCCGCGCGCCTGCGCGAGCTGGGCGTGCCCGAAGACTCCTTCCGCGTCGGGCGCGTCGCGCCGAATGATGTGCCGAAGTACCTGAAGGCGTCGGACGTGGCCGTCTCCTTCATCCGCGCCTGCTACTCGAAGCTCTCGTCTTCGCCGACGAAGATCGCCGAGTACCTCGCTGCGGGGCTGCCTGTCGTCACCAACTCGGGCGTCGGCGACGTGGACGAGGTGATCGAGGGCGACCGCGTCGGCGTCGTCATCCGCGACTTCGACGACGAGACTTTCCGGCGCGCGCTCGAGGAGGTCGAAGCGCTGCGCGCCGAAGGAGACCTGGCCGAGCGCGCGCGGGAGAGCGCGGAACGACGCTTCGACATCGAGCGCGTCGGCGGCGCGAAGTACCGGCGCATCTACGCGCGCCTCGGCGCGGGCATCGGTCACGACGAGAACGCGGTCGAGGCGGGCGGCGCGAGTGTGGCGCGCGGCGGCGAAGCGAGATAAGCTTTCGAGTGATGGAAGTCCTGACCCTGATACCGAACCGCTACGGCTTCGCGCCCGGGCAGCGCGGGAGCATCGAACTCTGGGAGAAGGTGCTCGCGCCCGAGGGCATCCGCCTCCACTGGGCGCCGTTCGAGTCGGAGCGGCTGCGCGAAATCCTCTACGCGCCCGGCCACACCTTCGAGAAGGCGGCCGAGATGGCGCGCGGCTACGTCGACCGCCTGAAGCTCCTGCGGCGCTTGGACGACTACGACGCCGTCTTCGTCTACCGCGAGGCCGCGCTCTTAGGCCCCGCGTTTCTGGAGAAGCGCATCGCGCGGCGCAAGCCGATCATCTACCAGCTCGACGACCCGCTCTACGTGCCTTACCGCAGCCCTTCGAACGGCTATCTCTCGTACCTGAAATTCTTCGGCAAGATCGCGGACATCATAAGGATGTCGAAGGTCGTCATCGTCAACTCTTCGCACATACGCGAGTTCGCCGCGCAGCACAACCGGAACATCTGGCAGGTGCCCTCGATAGTCGACACCGAGCGCTACGTCTACAAGCCCGAGCCGGAGAACCTTGAGCGCGTCACGGTCGGGTGGAGCGGGAGCCCGACGACCGTCAAGAACATCCGGGTCGTCGCGCACGCGCTGCGCGAGCTGCAAGAGAAGGTTGACTGCGGCGTCCACCTCATCGGCGGGACGGAGTTCGACCTGCCGGGCGTCAAGTACACCGCGCAGAAGTGGAGCGCCGAGACCGAGGTCGAAGACCTGCGGCGGATGCAGGTCGGCATGATCCCCGTCCCCGTCAACGAGTGGAACAAGCGCAAGTTCTTCATGAAGACGGCGCAATACATGGCCTTGGGAATCCCGCCCGTCTGCACGCCGATGGGCTCGAACCCCGAGGTCATCGAGCACGGCCGCACCGGCTTCCTCGCCGACACGGACGCGGAGTGGGTCGAGCACCTCTCCCTGCTCGTCCGCGAAGGGAACTTGCGGCGCGAGATGGCGGAGCGCGCCGCCCGCGTCGCGCGCGAACGCTTCAGCCTCGAAGCCAACGCGCCCAAGGTCGTCGCGGCCTTCCGCGCCGCGCTCAACTAAAGTCACAGGATGCTCCGACGCCGAAGCAGTAAATTCCGCCTCGCGACGCTGGCCGTGGTCGCTTTGCTGCCGGGCCTTTTGAAGCGGCCGCTCTACCGCCGGCTGTTCGGCTACCGCATCGGGCGGCGCGTGAGTCTCGGCTTCAGCCTCATCGACGCGGCCGAGTGCGAGATCGCCGACGACGTGCGCGTCGGCCACCTCAACGCGTTCGTCGGGGTGGGGAAGTTGTGGGTCGGCGACCACGCCCACATCGGCCACCTCAACGTCATCCGCGGCGGCGACGAGGTCTCCATCGGGCGCTACGCGGAGATACTCCGCATGAACGAGATCAACTCCATCCCCGACCCGCTCGTCGTCAACCCCATCGACCCGCGCTTCTCCCTGGGCGACGGCGCCATCGTGACCGCCGGCCACAAGATAGACTTCACCGACCGCGTCTCCATCGGCCGTCGGTCGATCCTGGGCGGGCGCAACTCTTCCCTGTGGACGCACAACCGGCAGCGGACGCGCCCCGTGGAGATCGGCGAGCTGACCTACGTCGGGTCGGAGATTCGCGTCGCGCCGGGGGGCGTGATACCATCCCGCTGCATCGTCGGCATCGGCTCGGTTGTGACGGGCCGCATCGAGGGCGAACACCAGCTCATCGCGGGCGTGCCCGCGCGCGCCGTCAAGCCGCTCTCGGAGGAAGACCGCTTCCTCGTCGAGCACAAGACGCGCCCCGACCTGCCCGACGACATTTGAAAGTCCGTTCCCCGTCGCGGAACGCCCCGCAGACATCTGCGGCCGGCCGCGTCTCCCCGAGGCCCTAAAGTCAAATGAACGCACTCCTCGTCCTCCTGGCGCTCGCGCTGGCCGTGGGCGTCTCGCTCCTGACCCCCGAAGGCCCCTCGGCCGTCGTCTTCTGCGCCGCGCTCTCGACCGCGGTCGGGGCCGTCGTCAGCCGCCACAGGACGCACGCGCGCTTCCTCCTGCAAGTCTTCGCCGGGGCGGTGCTCATCCGCGTCATCGTCGGGTGGCTCATCTACTCCTTCCACCTGCAGGAGTTCTTCGGCGGCGACGCCTTCACCTACGACTACCACGGCATCCTCTACACGCGCTTCTGGACGGGCGAGTTGAGCTACGGCTTCTACGACCGCGTGCTCGGCCAGTACGTCTACCGCAACTGGGGCATGGGCTACACGGTGGGCGCCATCTACATGGTGGTCGGGCGGAACATGCTGGCCGTGCAGTTCTTCAACGCCGTGGTCGGGGCCGCGACCGCGCCGGTCATCTTCCTCTGCGCGCAGCAGATTTTTCAGAACCTACGCGTGGCGAAGGTGGCGACGCTCTTCGTCGCCTTCTTCCCGAGCCTCGTGCTCTGGTCTGCGCAGGGGTTGAAGGACGGGCCGATTGTCTTCCTGCTGGCGCTGACGATGCTGGCGACGCTCAAGCTCGGCGAGCGCTTCAGCACGAAGTACGTCGCGCTGATGCTCTTCGCGCTCTACGGGCTGCTCTGCTTCCGCTTCTACATCTTCTACATGACGGCGGCGGCCGTGTGCGGGGCCTTCGTCGTCGGGATGCGGCCGCAGACGACGCGGAACCTCCTGCGGCAGGTCGCCATCGTGATGGTGCTGGGGCTGGGCCTCACGTACCTCGGCGTGCTGCGCACGGCCGACGCGCAGTTCGAGGTCTACGGTGACCTCGAAGCCGTGCAGCGGAGCCGCGCCGACCTCGTGCGGTCGGCGAACACGGGGTTCGGGAACGACGTGGACGTCTCGACCACGTCGGGCGCCATCAGCGCCATCCCTCTGGGACTCGCCTACCTTCTGCTCGCGCCGTTCCCGTGGCAGTTGTCGAGCCTGCGGCAGTCGATCACCCTGCCGGAGATGGTCGTCTGGTGGGTCTCTTTCCCGCTGCTCATCATCGGCATCCGGTTCACGCTCAAGCACAGGCTGAGGCAGGCGCTGCCGATCCTGCTCTTCACGACGATGCTGACGCTGGCCTACTCGATCTTTCAAGGGAACGTCGGCACGGCCTACCGGCAGCGCAGCCAAATCCTCGTCTTCTACTTCATCTTCGTGGCCGTCGGCGCGGTGCTCTTTAAGGAGAAGCGGGAGGAGGCGCAGCGGCAGTTGCTCATGAAGCGGCAGGCGGAGCGGGACGCCATCAGGCTCGGGCGGCTCGCGCGCCCGCCGCTGGGGCCGCCGCTCGACATGAGCCGCCCGGGCGTGGGGCAGACGCCCGAGCGGGACGCGCTGACGCTGTAGGCCGGGGGCCGAGGGCAGTCGGGGCCGCTTGCGGCGCGCGCCGCTTTGCTGAATACTAGCCCGATACTGCTGAGAAGGAATTCTGGACTGGTCTCGGTTTTATGAACGCTCTACTCGCCGCCCTCGCGGTGATCCTCGCGGGCGCGGTCGCGCTCACCATCCCCGGCGGCGCGTCGGCCGTGGTGCTCTGCGCCGCCTGCGCCTACGTCGCCGGCCTGCTGCTGTCGCGCGGCGAGGGCGAGCAGCGTTCTTTCCTCATCAAAGTCTTCGTCGGCGGTCTGCTCGTGCGGATGGCGGTCGGGGCCGTCATCAACGGCTTCCAGTTGCAGGAGTTCTTCGGCGGCGACGCCTTCACCTACGACTACTACGGCCAGGCCGTGCTCGACGCCTACCGCTTCAAGAAGGGCGTGCTCGACACGGACGTGCAGGTCTGGGTGTCGGGCAGCGGCTGGGGCATGCTCTACATCGTGGCCTCCATCTACGCCATCGTCGGGCGGAACATGCTGGCCGTGCAGTTCTTCAACGCCGTGCTCGGCGCGGCCACCGCCCCGCTCATCTTCCTCTGCGCGCGGCAGATTTTTCAGAACCAGCGCGTCGCCAAGCTCGCCGCCCTCTCCGTCGCCTTCTACCCGAGCCTCGTGCTCTGGTCTTCGCAGGCCCTGAAGGACGGCCCCATCGTCTTCATCCTCGCGCTGACGATGCTGGCGACGCTCAGGCTCGGCGAGCGCCTGAGCGTGAAGTACATGCTCGTGCTCGGCTTCTCGCTCTTCGCCGTCCTCTCCCTGCGCTTCTACGTCTTCTACATGCTGGCGGCGGCGGCCGGCGGCGCGTTCCTCATCGGCATGCGGCCGCAGACCTCGCAGAGCATCGCGCGCACGCTCGCCATCGTGCTGGCGCTCGGCCTCGGCCTCACTTACTTCGGCGTGACGCGGATGGCGAGCTCGACCTTCGAGCAGTACGGCAACCTCGAAGCCGTGCAGCGGAGCCGCGCCGACCTCGCCCACTCGGCCAACACCGGCTTCGGCCGCGACGTGGACGTCTCGACCACGTCGGGCGCCATCAGCGCCATCCCCTTGGGGCTGGCCTACCTGCTCTTCGCGCCGTTCCCGTGGCAGCTCGCCAGCCTGCGGCAGTCCATCACCCTGCCGGAGATGATCGTCTGGTGGGGGGCCTTCCCTCTGCTGATTATAGGCATCTGGTTCACGCTCAAGCACAGGTTCCGACAGGCGATGCCGATTCTGCTCTTCACGACGATGCTGACGCTGGCCTACTCGATCTTTCAAGGGAACGTCGGCACGGCCTACCGGCAGCGCAGCCAAATCCTCGTCTTCTACTTCATCTTCGTGGCCGTCGGCGCGGTGCTCTTTAAGGAGAAGCGGGAGGATCGCGACCGCGAGCTGCGCCTGCGCCGGCAGGCGGCGGCCGACGCCGTCAAGGGCCGTCGCGTCTACGCGCGCTGGAAGGAGCGGCAGGGCGAAGACCTGGAGCGCATCGCCGAGGACATCTCGGGGAGGATTAACTTTTAATGTGCGGCATCGTCGGCATGGTCAACCTCGACGGGCGCGCGGCCGAGGGGCCGCTGCTCGCGCGCATGAACCAGGCCATCATCCACCGCGGGCCGGACGAGGACGGCACGTACCTCAAAGAGCACGTCGGCCTCGCCATGCGCCGGCTCGCCATCATCGACCTCAAGGGCGGGCAGCAGCCCATCTCCGACGAGGCGGGCACGGCCTTCATCGTCTACAACGGCGAGGTCTACAACTACCGCGAGGTCAAAAAGGAACTCGAAGCGCGCGGTCACCGCTTCCACACCGACTGCGACACCGAGGTCGTCCTCCACGCCTACCTCGAGTACGGCGAAGACTGCCCCCGACACCTGCGCGGCATGTTCGCCTTCGCCGTCTGGGACGAGCGCAGGCGGGAGCTCTTCCTCGCGCGCGACCGCGTCGGCAAGAAGCCCCTGCTCTACGCGAAGACGCGCGACTCTTTCGTCTTCGGCTCGGAGTTCTCGGCGCTGCTCAAGCACCCCTCGGTGAGCCGCGAGGTCGACCGCGCGGCCCTCGACGATTACCTGAGCTTCATGTGCGTGCCCGCGCCGCAGACGGCCTACCGCGACATACGCAAGCTGGAGCCGGGCCACTCGCTCACGCTCACGAAAGATGGCGAGATAAAGACCCGCAGATATTGGGAGCCGGACTTCTCGAAGAAGGTCAAACTCTCGGAAGAGGAGGCCGGCGAGCGCGCGCTCGCGCTTCTGCGCGAGGCCGTCCGCGTGCGTTTGATGTCGGAGGTGCCGCTCGGCGCCTTCCTCTCCGGCGGGATCGATTCGTCGGCGGTCGTCGCCCTGATGGCCGAGGAGAGTTCCGGCCCCGTCAAGACCTTCTCCATCGGCTTCGAGGAGCAGGACTTCTCCGAACTCCACCACGCGCGCCGCGTCGCCGAGCGCGTCGGCGCCGAGCACCACGAGTTCATCGTCCGCCCCGACGCCCTTGAAGTCCTGCCCACACTCGTCGAACACTACGGCGAGCCTTACGCCGACTCATCCGCCATCCCGACCTACTACGTCTCGCGCGAGACGCGCAAGCACGTCACCGTCGCGCTCAACGGCGACGGCGGCGACGAGTGCTTCGCGGGCTACGAGCGCTACGCGGCGATGCGCCTCTCCGAGCGCTACCGCAAACTCCCCGGCGTGCTGCGCGAGGGCGTCATCCGTCAGGCGCTGGAGCTGCTCCCCATCTCGGAGCTGAAGCGGACGCGCGCGCGCAAGGTGCGTCGCTTCCTGCGCGCGGCGAGCCTGCCCCCCGTGGATCGTTACCTGCAATGGGTCAGCGTCGTGCAGCGCGACGCGAAGGCCGAGCTGTACACGGACGAGTTCCGCGAGGAGGTCGGCGGGCGCGACGCGCGCGAGTGGCTGCGGCCGTGGTTCGCGCGCGCGAACGGCGCAGGCGTGGTGGACGCGGCGCTCCTGGCCGACACGATGACATACCTGCCGAACGACCTGCTCGTCAAGGTGGACATCGCGAGCATGGCGAACTCCCTTGAGGCGCGCTCGCCGTTCCTCGACCACCACGTCATCGAGTTCGCCGCTTCGCTGCCGGAGAATTTGAAGCTGCGGGGCTTAACGACGAAGTACATTTTGAAGAAGACGCTGCAGAAGCTCCTGCCGTCCGAGAACCTGACGCGCGGCAAGATGGGCTTCGGCGTCCCCATCGGCCACTGGTTCCGCGGCAAGCTCGAACCGTTCCTGCGCGAGCAACTGCTCTCGGAGCGCGCGGGCCGGCGCGGGCTCTTCCGCCCCGAGGCCGTCCGCCGCATGGTCGAGCAGCACACGCGCGGCGAGCGCGACCACACGCACCAGCTCTGGACGCTCCTGATGCTCGAACTCTGGTTCCAGAGATTCATTGACTGAGGCGATTGGATGAAAGGCATCGTGTTGGCCGGGGGGTTGGGCACGCGGCTGCGCCCGCTCACCGCCGTGACGAACAAGCATCTGCTGCCGGTCTACGACCGGCCGATGGTCTACTACCCCATCGAGACGCTGGTGAACGCCGGCGTCCGCGACATCATGATCGTCACGGGCGGCAACTCGGCCGGCGACTTCCTCCGGCTGCTGAAGAACGGGAGGGAGTTCGGCCTCCGGCACCTCAACTACACTTATCAGGAAGGTGAGGGGGGCATCGCCGCCGCGCTCTCCTTGTGCGAGGAGTTCGCCGACGGCCAGCCGGTCTGCGTCGTGCTCGGGGACAACATCATCGAGCGGAACATCTGCCGGGCGGTGAGGTCTTACCGCCACCAGGGCGGCGGGGCGAAGATACTCTTGAAGAAAGTCCAAGACCCGCAGCGCTTCGGCGTCCCCGAACTCGACGGCCGCCGGGTGGTGCGGATCGAGGAGAAGCCGGAGGAGCCGAAGTCGGAGTACGCCGTCATCGGCGTCTACATGTACGACTCGGACGTCTTCGAGATCATCAAGACGCTCAAGCCTTCGGGGCGCGGGGAGCTCGAAATCACGGACGTGAACAACGCCTACATCGGGCGCGGCGAGATGACCTGGGACGAACTCGAAGGCTGGTGGACGGACGCCGGCACTTTCGAATCGCTCCTGCGGGCCTCGAACCTCGTCGCCGAGACCGGCGCGAATAAGATGGATGATTAGAGGAGTGGGCGGTAGGCGGATGGCTGTAGGCAGTAAAAGCATAAAGAACGTTTCCCGCCCGCTGGCTGCCGGATGTCCCCTCGTCGGAGGGCGGAGCCTACTGCCTACTGCCTACTGCCTACCGCCTACTGCCTCATGAAAGTCGTTCGCATCATCGCGCGGCTGAACGTGGGAGGGCCGGCGCGGCACGTGGCGTGGCTGGAGGCGGGGTTGCGCGGGCGCGGCGTGGAGTCGCGGCTGGTGGCGGGCGTGGTGCCGCCGGGCGAGGACGACATGGGCTACTTCGCCGAATCCTTGGGCGTGCGGCCGCTCGTCATCCCCGAGATGAGCCGCGAGATTTCGCCGAAGGACTTCGTCACGGTCTGGAAGCTCTTCCGGCTCTTCCGGCGCGAGCGCCCCGACCTCGTCCACACGCACACGGCGAAGGCCGGCACGGTCGGGCGCGCGGCCGGGATGCTCTACCGCTGGCTGACGCCTTCGGCCCTTTGGGGGAGGCCGCGGCAGTGCCGTTTCGTGCACACGTACCACGGGCACATCTTCCACAGCTACTACGGCCGCTGGAAGACGCGCCTCTTCCTCTTCGTCGAACAGGCCCTGGCGCGGCTCGCCACCGACCGCATCGTCGTCATCAGCCCGCAGCAGCTCGAAGAGATTCAGGGCCGCTTCCGCGTCGGCCGGCGCGAACAGTTCGAGGTCATCCCGCTCGGCCTCGACACGCGCGCCTTCGAAGACTGGCCGGCCCGCCGCCACGCCTTAAGAGACGAGTGGGGCGCGGAGGGCGGGGACGTGCTGGTCGGCATCGTCGGCCGCCTGACCGAGGTCAAGAACCACAGGCTCTTTCTCGAAGCCGCCGCGCTCTTCAAGAAGCGGCGCGCGTTCGAGCAAGAGTCTGGCGGCGCGTCGGGCGGCGCGCCGCACGCGGGGCGCGTGCGCTTCGTCGTCGTCGGCGACGGGCACCTGCGCGCGGATTTGGAGTCGCACGCGTGGGCGCTCGGGCTCTCCGATGATGTAAAATTCGTGGGACTCAGGGACGACCCCGAAAACTTCTACCCGGCGCTCGACGTGGTGGCGCTCACCTCGCGCAACGAGGGGACGCCCCTGACGCTCATCGAGGCGATGGCAAACGCCCGCGCCTGCGTCGCGACCGCGGTCGGCGGCGTCGTAGACTTGCTCGGCGGCGTCGCCGCGGAGGAGTTGCGCCGGCCGCACCCCTGGCAGATTTGCGAGCGCGGCATTCAAGTCAGGCCCGGAGACCCGGAGGCTTTCGCCGAGGCGCTCGCGCACGTGGTTAACGACGTGGCCTTGCGTCAGACTCTGGGCGAGCGGGGCCGCGAGTACGTCGAGCGTAACTACTCGGTCGAGCGCCTGGTCTCGGACGTGGAGAGACTCTACGGCCGCCTGGCGGGCGGCTCGGGTGAGGCGGCGGCCGAGTCGGCGCTGCTGAAGTTCTGAAGGAGGGACAGAAAAGTTTGCGAGTATTGATCACGGGCGGGGCGGGCTTCATCGGCTCGCACCTCTCCGACCTGTACGTCTCGCGCGGCGACGAGGTCTTCTGCGTTGACGACCTCTCGACGGGCTCATTCGAAAACATCGCGCACCTCAAGGGGAACCCGAAGTTCCGCTACACCATCGACTCGGTGCACAACCAGCCGGTGATGGCCGAGCTGATCGACCAGTGCGACGTGGTCTTCCACCTCGCGGCGGCCGTCGGCGTCAAGCTCATCGTCGAGTCGCCCGTCAGAACCATCGAGACGAACGTCCGCGGCACCGAGGTCGTCCTGGCTCAGGCGAACAAGAAGAAGAAGAAGGTGCTCGTGGCCTCGACCTCCGAGGTCTACGGGCTCTCCTCGGAGGTGCCGTTCCGCGAGGACGGGAACCTCGTGATGGGGGCGACGACCAAGGGGCGCTGGAGTTACGCCTGCTCGAAGGCCATCGACGAATTTCTGGCGTTGGCCTACTGGCGGGAGAAGAAGCTCCCCACGGTGGTCGTGCGGCTCTTCAACACCGTCGGGCCGCGGCAGACGGGGCAGTACGGGATGGTCATCCCGACCTTCGTCAAGCAGGCCCTGTCGGGGCGGCCCCTGACGGTCTACGGCGACGGGAGCCAGACGCGCTGCTTCGGCTACGTCAAGGACGTGGTCGGCGCGCTGGTGGCGCTGATGGACGCGGAGGAGTCGGTGGGCGAGGTCTTCAACATCGGCAGCTCCGAAGAGGTCAGCATCATGGAGCTGGCGCGGCGGGTCAAGGAGCTGACGGGTTCGAAGTCTGAGATCGTGACGGTGCCGTACGACGAGGCGTACGAGGAGGGGTTCGAGGACATGCCGCGGCGTGTGCCCGACACGTCGAAGGTCGCGGCGCTCGTGGGCTTCAAGCCGACGGTGACGCTCGACGACATCCTCAAGTCCGTCATCGAGTACTACTCCGGCAGGCAGGACGGCGCGTCCGCTTGATAGGAGCTTTCCGGGAGGGCTTGATTTCTCGGCACGCATTTAATAGGGTCTGAGGTTCTGAAACACGCCAGAGAGACAGTCTCCCGAAGCCTTAGTAGTAATGTCTTTCAGCCTTGCCCACCTCCTGCCGGCCGCGGCGGCGCTCGCCCTCTCGCTGGCGCTGACGCCTCTGGTGCGCGCCTTCGCGCGCCGCAAAGGGGTCATCGCCAAGCCGCGCGGCGACCGCTGGAGCCGGAAGCCGACGGCGATGATGGGCGGCGTCGCCATCTACCTCTCGGTGCTCCTGGCCTACCTGCTCTTCGTCCCGCACACGCGCGAGGGCTGGGTCGTGTTGGCCGCGAGCACGGCGCTCTTCGCCGTCGGGCTGGTGGACGACTTCCTCCACATCAAGCCTTACCAAAAGCTGATCGGGCAGGTCTTAGGCGCGAGCGGGGTCGTCTACTTCGGGCTGGTGCTGCCGTGGGGCTGGGGCGCGGCGGCGGCGATGGCGGTGACCATCTTCTGGCTCATCGGCATCACGAACGCCATCAACCTGCTCGACAACATGGACGGCCTCGCCGCGGGCATCTCGGCCATCGCGGCCGTCTTCATCGCGGCCAGCTTCGCCGACAACGGGCAGTTGACCGAGGCCGTGGTGCTCTCGGTCTTCGCGGCGGCGCTCATCGGCTTCCTCGTCTACAACTCGAACCCGGCGACCATCTTCATGGGCGACTGCGGCTCGATGTTCGTCGGCTTCTTCCTGGCGAGCTCCGCCCTGCTCTCGGCCTCGGGCGAGCGCGGCCGCAGCTTCCTCGTCGTCATCGCCGTCCCCGTCCTCATCCTCTTCATCCCGATCTTCGACACGACGCTCGTGACGGTCGTGCGCAAGCTCTCGGGGCGCGCCGCCTCGCAGGGCGGGCGCGACCACGCCTCGCACCGGCTCGTCGCCCTGGGGCTGTCGGAGCGGCGCGCGGTCTGGATGCTCTACGGGTTCGCGGGCGCGTCGGGCGTGCTGGCGATGATCGTCCGCAGGTTCGAGTACCACACCGGCATCGCGATGGTGCTCGGGTTCGCGGTGGTGCTGACGCTGGTGGGCGTCTACCTCGCGCGCGTCAAGGTCTACGACGAGGCGGAGGTGCAGGCCGCGCGCGAGAAGCCGCTCGTCTCGTTCCTCGTCGACCTCTCCTACAAGCGCAGGATTTTCGAGGTGCTGCTCGACGTGGTGCTCGTCATCCTCGCCTATTACTTCTCCTACGTCCTGCTCTTCGGGTCGGAGCTGGGCGAGCGCGTGTGGCTGCTCTTCCTCTCGACCGTGCCGCTGCTCATCATCGTCAAGATGTTGGCGATGCTGGTGGCGGGCGTCTACCGCGGCATCTGGCGCTACATCAGCCTCGACAACCTGATCACCTACGCGAAGGCCGTCGCCGCCGGCTCGGCCGTGAGCGTGCTGGTGCTGCTCTTCGCCTTCCGCTTCCAGGAGTTCTCGCGCGCGGTCTTCGTCCTCGACACGATGATCTTCTTCCTGATGCTGGCGGGGAGCCGCGTCGCGTTCCGCCTCTTCCGGCAGCTCCTGCCGGCGCCGGCCGCGGGCGGGCGGCGCGTGCTCATCTACGGCGCGGGCGACGCGGGCGAGCTGCTCCTGCGCGAGATGCGCAACAACCTGGAGCTGCAGTACACGCCGGTCGGCTTCGTGGACGACGACCCCTTCAAGAAGGGCAAGATGATTCACGGCCTGCGCGTCTTCGGCGGCAACGGCCACCTGCGCCGCATCTGCGCGGAGCAGCAGGTCGAGGAGGTGCTCATCTCCAGCTCCCGCATCGACGACCAACGCATCGCCGAGATTCGCCGCGACTGCGAGGACGCCCAGGTCACTCTCCGCCGCATGCGCATCCAGATCGAGTTAGTGGGACACGAGTTTTAAAGATTCGAGGTGCGAGTTGTAGACGCGTCGGAGGGGGTGTGCGGAGTCCCGTGGGGACTCAACGTTTATAGTTCGGAGGTTTATTTTTGAGCCGGAGCCCCGGCGGAAAATAGATACGCGGAGCTATAAACATCTCGCTCCTCGGGAGCGAAGTCTTCTCTTGCTTAATGGCTGACCAAGTAGTTCTCATCAACGTCCGGCCGGTGGTGGCGCGCGCGCCGCTCGTCCTGCTGGCCGCGCTCGCGCTCTACTGCGGGTGGGCCGGGGTGCGCTGGGGCATCGGGAACACGATGGCCGAGACGGCTCCGGCCTCCTTCGCGAAAGACCCTGCGGCGGCCTTCGAGTCGGCGGAGGCCGCGGTTCGGCTCGCGCCGCAAGACCCCTTCACGCACCTGATGCTGGCGCGGCTCAAGCAGTACAGCTTCGACCCCGAGGCCGTGCCGCAGGCGCTCGAAGAGTACCAGCGCGCGGCCGAGCTTGCGCCGAACGACTACCTCATCTGGGTGGAGGCCGGGCGCGCGCGCGGCGCGCTCGGCGACGCGGAGGGCGGCATCCGGATGCTGCGCCGCGGCGCCGAGCTGGCCCCGAGCTACGCGCAGCCGCGCTGGCACCTCGGCAACGCCCTGCTGCGCGCGGGGCGCAACGAGGAGGCTTTCGCGGAGCTGCGCCGCGCCACGGACGCCGACCCGAATCTGCGCCCGCAGGTCTTCAACCTCGCGTGGCAGGTCTACGCGCCCGACCTCGCGCGGGTGGCGGACGCGGTGGGCAAGACGCCCGAGGCGCGCGGGCAGCTGGTCGCCGTGCTCGCCGGGCGCGGCAGCGTCGAAGACGCGCAGAAGGTCTGGGACGGGCTCGGGCCAGACGTGCGGCGCGTGCAGTCGGTCGCGGCCGACGCTCTCGCGCGCGCACTCTTCGCGAAGGGCCAGTACCGGCGCTCTCTCACGGTGCTCTCGGAGGGCGGCGTCCCGGGCCTCGCCGTGGGGCAGTTCACGGACGGCGGGTTCGAGTCGGACGTCGACGCGAAGGGGCGCGCGCTCTTCGGCTGGAACGTCTCGCAGCAGGCGGGGAGCCTCGTCGCGATGGACGGGCGCAACGCGCACGGCGGCAGGCGCGCGCTGCGCGTCACCTTCAGCGCCTCGACGCAGGTGGACTTCCGCAACGTCGGGCAGGTCGTCGCGGTCGAGCCGGGCGCGCGCTACCGCCTGAGCTTCTACGTCAAGACGGACGAGTTCAGGAGCGCGGCCACACTGGCCGTCATGGTCTCGGAGCCGGGCGCGCCGGAGACCATCGTCGCGGCGTCGGCGCCCGCGGCGCAGGGGAGTCAGAACTGGCAGCCGGCCTCCTTCGAGTTCACGGCGGGGCCGAAGACGGAGGCCGTGCTCGTCCGCATCGTCCGCGTCGCCTGCGCGGAGGGCACCTGCCCCATCTACGGAAAGATTCTGTATGACGACTTCAGCCTCGAACGCGTCAACGGCCGGGCGCCCGCACGCTGACCTGCCGGCGCCGTACGTGCCGCCGGGCGCGTTCGCGTCCGTATCCGCGCGCGAGCTGCCGCGGACGGTCTGGAGCCGCTTCATCATCCTCCTGCTCTGCATGGCGGTCGTGACGACGACGCTCGCATTCGGCACCGTGCACGCGTGGTCGCTCGCCGCCTTCCAGTTGAGCGCGGCCCTCGTCTTCGTCCTCTGGATGCTGGACGCCTGGCGGACGCGCGTGCTGCGTGTGAGCCTCAACCCTCTGCAACTCCCGCTCGTCGCACTCTTCGCCGTCGGGGTCGCGCAGCTCGGCGCGGGCCTCACGCTCGACCCGCAGGCGACGCGCGTCGCGCTCCTCGAGATCGCCGGGCTCACGGTCTACTTCGCCGCGGCGCTCGCCTTCGTCGACAGCCCGCGCCGCCTGAAGCTTTTGGCGCGGCTCGTCATCATCTTCGGCTTCCTGCTCGCCGTCTACGGCCTGATGCAGCACTTCGTCAACCCGCGCACGATCTTCTGGGTGAGGGAGCCGAAGCAGGCCGAGCCGTTCGGCCCGTACATCAACCGGCACCACTTCGCGGGCTACATGGAGCTGGTGCTGGCGATGCCTTTGGGCCTCATGTTCGCCGGGGCGGTCGCGCGCGAGCGGATGCTGCTCTACGCCTTCGCCTCGTCGCTGATGGCCATCGCGCTGGTGATGACGAACTCGCGCGGTGGCCTCGTCAGCATGGTCTGCGAGGTGCTGTTCCTCGCGGCCGTCTCGTCGCTGGCGAGGAACCGCGAGCAGGACGGGGAGGAGGCGGGCGGGAGCCGCCTGCGCGCCGCGGCCGTCCGCACGGGGCTGGGCTTCGCGATGGTGCTGACCGTCTTCGTCGGCGTGCTCTACTTCGGCGGCGAGGGCGCTCTGAGCCGCATGCTCGGCACCGTCAACAGCGCCGACCCGACGACGGGGCGCGCGCAGTTCTGGCGCGGCGCGCTCAAGATTATCGGCGAACACCCGTGGCTCGGGACGGGGCTCGGCTCGTTCGGCACCGCCTACACGCGCTACGACCCGGGCAGCGGCGCGTACCGCCCGGAGCAGGCGCACAACGACTACCTGCAGACGTTTTCCGACGCGGGGCTGGTGGGCGGCGTGCTCGGGGCCGTGTTCGTCCTTTTGCTCTTCCGCATGGCGCTCCGGCGTCTGCAGTCGCGCGACCGCTTCCGGCGCGGCGTGGCCCTGGGCGCTCTGGCCGGCTGCGCGGGCGTGCTCGTCCACAGCTTCTTCGACTTCACGCTGCACACGACGGCCAACGCGCTCATGTTCCTCCTGCTGGCGTCGCTCGCCACGGCCGACGGCCGCGTCGAGGAGGACGGCGAGGGCTCGCGCCGCCCGCGCCGCCGCCGCAGAAGGCGGCAGGGCGAGGGCGCGCGCGAGGACGACGCCGCGCCGGAAAAAGAGGTCGCGGCCGCCTGAGAGTCGCTGTTACAATGCCGGGGCTTAAAAACCTTGCGGCTAAAAATCAACGAGCGGGAGAAGAGATGCGGATTCTTGTGACTGGGGGCGCGGGCTTCATCGGCTCGCACCTGTGCGAGAGGCTGTTGGGCGAAGGGCACGACGTCATCTGCCTCGACAACTTTTTCACGGGGCGGCGCGAGAACGTCTACCACCTGATGGACTCGAAGCGCTTCGACCTCGTCAGGCATGACATCATCGAGCCGATACTTTTAGAAGTCGACCAGATTTACAACCTCGCCTGCCCGGCCTCGCCCGTCCACTACCAGTACAACCCGGTCAAGACGGTCAAGACCAACGTCATGGGCACGATCAACATGCTCGGCCTCGCCAAGCGCGTCCGCGCCCGCATCCTCCAGGCCTCGACCTCCGAAGTCTACGGCGACCCCGAAATCCATCCTCAAACGGAGGGCTACTGGGGCCACGTCAACTGCATCGGCCCCCGGTCATGTTACGACGAAGGGAAGCGTCTGGCCGAGACGTTGATGATGGATTACCACCGGCAGAACAGGGTTGACACGAGAATCATCAGGATATTCAACACGTACGGGCCGCGGATGTTGGAGAACGACGGGCGGGTGGTGTCGAACTTCATCGTGCAGGCCCTGCGGGGCGAGGAGTTGACCCTCTACGGGACGGGCGAGCAGACGCGTAGTTTCTGTTACGTCGACGATCTGGTCGAGGGCATGATTCGGCTGATGAACGTCGAGGGCGAGGACGTGCACCAGCCCGTGAACGTCGGCAACCCGGGCGAGTTCACGATGAAGCAACTTGCGGAGGAGGTCGGGCGCGCCGCCGGGATCGAGGTGAAAGTCTCCTACCGCCCGCTGCCGCAGGACGACCCGCGCCAGCGCCAGCCCGACATCACGCGCGCGAAGAAGCTTCTGGGTTGGGAGCCGACCATCCCGCTGCGCGACGGGCTCAAGCGCACGGTCGAATACTTCTCCGAGAGAATTAAGGGAAGTGATAAGTGATGAGTGATAAGTGATAAGAAAAGCCGCGGGCTGTATTCTCTTGTCACTTATCACTCGTCACTTATCACTCATCACCAGATGAGTGAACACGCACACAACGGGAACGTGCCGGCGAGCGTGCCGGGGATGTGTCTGGAGGCTTTGGCGCGGCACGCGAAGGCGGACGCGCTGAGTCTGAAGAAGGCGGGGCAGTGGCTCCACATCCCGGGCGAGGCGATCATCCAGCGCGTGCGCGCCGTCGCGCTGGGGCTCTCGGCGCTCGGGGTCAAGCGGGGCGACCGCGTGGCCCTGCTGTCGGAGAACCGGCCCGACTGGTCGGTCGTAGACCTCGCCATCCTGAGCCTGGGCGCCGTCAACGTCCCCATCTACACGACGCAGGCGCCCGAGCAGGTGCGCTACATCCTCGAAGACTCCGGCGCGCGCGTCCTCTTCGTCTCGGGCAAGAAAGTCTTCCGCCACGCGAGGCCCGGCGTCGAGCCGGTGGAGACCTTAGAGCGCGTCGTCTTCTTCGACACCGACGCGGCCTCCGCGATGGAGGGCGCGCTCACGCTCTTCGAACTCGAACAGACCGGCGCGCAGCTGGACGAGGCCGAGCCGGAAGTCTTCAGCCGCGCGCTGAACGCCGTCGCGCCGGGAGACCTCGCGACCATCATCTACACCTCCGGGACGACGGGCGAGCCGAAGGGCGTGATGCTGACGCACGGCACGTTCGTCTCGAACGTGCTGGCGATCTCGGGCTCGCTCCCGATCCTCTCGACGGACGTGGCGCTCTCGGTCTTGCCGCTCTCGCACATCTTCGAGCGCGTGGTCTTCTACGTCTTCTGCCGGAACGGCGTCTCGGTCGCCTACGCGCCCTCGTTCGACGTGGTCGGCGAGTACCTGCGCGAAGTGCGGCCGACCATCATGACGGCCGTGCCCCGCCTCTTCGAGAAGGTCTTCCACAAGATCGTGAAGAAGGGGACGGCCGACGGCGGCTGGAAGGCGAAGCTCTTCAACTGGGCCTTGCGCGTCGGGCAGCGTTACGCGGAGTTGAAGGACAGGGGCGAGCAGGTGCCGCCGCTCCTCGAGATTCAGCAGGAGGTCGCGTCGCGGCTCGTCTTCTCGAAGTGGCGCGAGGGCGTGGGCGGCCGCCTGCGCTTCTTCGTCTCGGGCGGCGCGCCGCTCTCGCCCGCGCTCTCGTATGCTTTCCTCGGCGCGGGCGTCGTCATCCTGCAGGGCTACGGCATGACCGAGACCTGCATCGTCTCGGCCAACCGCCCCGAGGACAACCGCGTCGGCTCGGTCGGCCTGCCGTTCCCGGGCATCGAACTTAAAACGGATACGGACGGCGAAATCCTCGTGCGCGGGCCGAACCTGATGAGCGGCTACTACGGCCACGAGGCCGAGACCGCGGCCGTCTTCACGGAGGACGGCTGGTTCAGGACGGGCGACGTGGGGAGGCTCGACGAGGGCGGCCGGCTCCACATCACCGACCGGAAGAAGGAGCTGTTCAAGCTCTCGAACGGCAAGTACGTCGCGCCGCAGCTGGTCGAGAGCCTGATTAAGCAGAGCCAGTACGTGAGCCAGGTGGTGGTCGTCGGCGCGGGGCGCAAGCAGCCGGCCGCGCTCATCGTGCCCGACTGGGAGGCGCTCGCCTCGGCCCTCCCCACCCCGCAGGCCGAGGATCACACGGTGCGCGTCGCGTGGAGCCGGAACCCGGCGGCCGTCAAGCTCATCCAGGCGGAGGTGGCCGAACTCACGCGCCCGCTCCACGACTACGAGCGCGTCCGCCGCGTCGCACTCCTCCCCGACGACTTCTCCATCGACGGCGGCGAACTCACGCCCACCCTCAAGGTCAAACGCCGCGTCATCGACGAGAAGTACAGCGGCCTCATCGAAGAGCTGTACGACGGGGGCAGGGGAGAGTAGGCAGTAGGCAGACGGCAGTCCGGATAAGCAAGTGGCCTATTGTTGTTTGCGGGTGCGGACGGCAGACGGAAAATTAACCACGGAGGCACGGAGGCACAGCTTGGAGACTTTATCTCAACAAGCTGTGCCTCCGTGCCTCCGTGGTGAAATTGCTTTCGTTACTGTCTACCCGTCACTGCTCACTGCTCACCGTCTCGGGCGTCAGGCGCTCGACCTCCATGAGCGATTCGGCGAAGCGTGCGCGGTTGTAGGAGGGCTCGGCGAGGATGTCTTCGGCGAGGCGGCGCAAGGAGGCCGGCATCTCTCCGGCGGCCGAGGGGAGGGCGTCCGCCTCCGCCGCCGCGTGGCGGGAGAGCAGGTGCGCCTCCGCGCCGCAGAAGTCGCAGAACCGCATGTGCTCGGCGACGCGCCCCACGCCGCCGGCGTCGGCCGAGAAGGTGAGCAGCGTCTCGGTGCGCGGGCAAGTCCGAAGCTTACGGAACCGGGCTGTCGTTGAAGAAGGCATGAGTGCTCCTCGCAGTCTCTCTGGTGTTGGCCGCCCGCCGGAGGGTTGCGGTGGTGCGGCACGCGTCCGAAGCGCCGGCTCGGATTACTGCGGGGCTTGAGGCATGCTTAAACTTCGCCGGCCGTGCTACTCCTTCCACGCGGCCGGCCGTCGAGGGCCTCTTCTCGGGCGCTTCTCTCGTGCACCGGACTTAAAGTACCAATCACGACACACTTCCAAACTTTCGTCCCCGTCCGGGAGGCCCCGTCGGCCGTTTTCTCCCTGATTTTTCAACGCCTTGGCCGTTTTGTAAAAAGGTGTTGCTCAAGTCGCGGGAATGCTGTTACTATCTCAAAGTGTTCGGGGCGTCTGTCCTGAACTCCTTCACGGTGGCCGCGCCCATTCCCCTTTGCGGCCGAACCGGAGCGGCTCGCCCTGTAAGGTCAACCATTCAAAACCAAGAGCCAGCGGAGCACAGATGTCCCCCCGGATAGTTTCGTCTCGCCTCCGGCCGAGAAAGTGAAATGGCCCGAGGAAGCAAGAGAGACGCCCCGGCGCTCGTCCCCGCGCCCTTCCACCATCCTCCTCAGCGGACTTAATCTAGAGACCTCCGGCCTTGCTCCCAACCGTCCGGAAACGGTAACATGGCTGCCACATCTGCCGACCAAGATCATCACTTGAACGACCCCATGACGCGGTCAACCGAAGAGACGTCCCCGACTTCGCAGGGGCATGCGCGCGCCCAGGCGCACGAGCGCCACGAGCGCCGAGCCGGGGCGTGGGTCGAGACCCTGCGGCGCTCGGACGTCTCGCGCCTCTGGACGGAGCTGCAACGCCTCGTCGTCAACCACCCGCTCGTGCGCGCCTCCTACAGCGCCGGCCTCCTCGTCGAAGAGGGCGACCGCGGCAGCGCCTACCTCGACCTGACGCAGGAACTCTTCGTCACGCTCCTCTCGAAGTCGCGTTTCCAGCACTACCTCGACTCGGAGATGACCGACTCGGAGATCGAGTGCGAGATCAGCCAGATCGAGCTGACGAACCTCCTGACGGCCGAGTTGCGCAAGCGTCACCCGGAAAGCTACCGCCTGGCCCGGCGCATCTCGACCATCATCCAGTCTTCGGCCAACTTCCGCCGCGTCGATGCGGGCGCGGGCGAGGACGAGCCGCACCGCCGCCTGGTTGACCGCGTCTACGGACTGCGCGAGTGGCGCGCGGACAAGTCGCGGCGGGCGCAGGCCGAACTCGAAGAGCGCGTGCAGATGATCCCCGTCCGCCAGCGCGACACGCGCATGGTCGGCTGCACGGGCGACGCGCAGATCATCATCAGCAACTCCGACCTCGAAGACCTGATCGTCTCAGTCCTCGAAGCCTGCGACTCGCCGGTGGACGTGCGAAGCCTTCGCAGCCTCGTCATGTCGCGCCTGCCCGTGATGGACATCTACCTCGTGCCCATCGGCGGCGGCGACGACGAGGACGGGAAGGCCTTCGAGCCGGTGGACGGCCGCGAGAACCCTGAGCAGTCGCTCCTGCGGCGCGAGTCCGAGGACGGCGCGGCCAACTACGTGGACGAGTTCCTGCGCGGCCTGCACGCGGCCGTGCGCGGCAAGTCGAAGCAGTACGACCGCATGCTCGGCGTGCTGTGGTATTGTTACCTGAGCCCGGCGCACATCACGCAGCTCGAAGCCGCGGCGCGCCTGAACGTCTCCGACTCGCTCGTCTCGGACTACCGCCGCCGCATCGAGCAGCAGTTGCGCGCGCTCTCCCTGAGCGGCATCGAGGAGGCGCGGCGGTTCGAGACGGCGCTGCGCGAGCGCGTCAACCTCTTCATCAGCGAGGAGGTCAACGCGGGCGTCTGAGGGTTTCGGCGAGACCAGTTTCAAAGTGAAGCGGGGCCTCGCGGCCCCCTTTCTTTCGGTGAGGGAAGTTACCAGCCCCATGCTCAAAGTCATCAACGTCGTGGGCGCGCGGCCGAACTTCATGAAGGTCGCACCCATCGTGGAGGCGATGCGGCGGCGCGCGCGCGAGTTCGCTCCGGTCGTCCTGCACACGGGGCAGCACTACGACGAGCGGATGAGCGACGCCTTCTTCCGCGACCTCGGGCTGCCCGAACCGGACGTGCACCTCGGCGTCGGCTCAGGCAGCCACGCGCAGCAGACAGCGGCCGTGATGCAGAAGTTCGAGCCGGTCGTCCTCGAGCAGAAGCCCGACTGGGTGCTCGTCGTCGGCGACGTGAACTCGACCCTGGCCTGCGCGCTCGTCTGCTCGAAGCTCGGGATCAAGGTCGCGCACGTCGAGGCGGGCCTGCGCAGCCGCGACCGCACGATGCCCGAGGAGATCAACCGCCTCCTGACCGACCAGCTCGCAGACCTCCTGCTCACGCCCTCGGAGGACGGAGACCGCAACCTGCTCGCCGAGGGCGTCCCGGCCGAGCGCATACGCTTCGTCGGCAACGTGATGATCGACTCGCTCTTCAAGCAGTTGGAGCGGGCCGCCTCTTCGCGCGTGCGCGAAGAGCTTGAGGTCGCGGGCGCGGACTACGCGGTCGTCACTTTGCACCGCCCTTCGAACGTGGACGAGCCCGAGACTCTGCGCGGCATCCTCTCGGCGCTCGCGCGCGTCGGCCGCCGTCTGCCCGTCGTCTTCCCGATTCACCCGCGCACGCGGAAGAACCTCGCGGAGTTCGGGCTGCTGGAGGCGGCCGAAGAGGGCGGGCGCCTCCGCCTGACCGAGCCGCTCGGCTACCTCGACTTCCTGCGGCTCTACAGCGGCGCGCGCCTGGTGCTCACGGACTCGGGCGGGATACAGGAGGAGACGACGGCGCTCGGCATCCCCTGCCTGACGCTCAGGGAGAACACGGAGCGGCCGGTGACGGTCGAGCTGGGCACGAACCGCGTCGTCGGCACAGACCCCGAGAGGATCGTCGCCGAGGCCCAAGCGGCGCTCTCTCAAGACAGGCAGAAGGAGCCGCCGCGCGTGCCGCCCCTATGGGACGGCCGCGCGGCCGAGCGCATCCTCGACGCGCTCCTCGAAGCCTGAGCCGCCGTGATAACCTTCAACAAGGCGAGTAACCGACCAACGTCGAGTCTCTACCAAATCTTAGAACGCGTTAGTCGAAGATGCTGAACCCGGGGAAGTCGCGATGAGGGACGGCCAGGTATTAACTGACTACGAAGCCGTCACACCCTTGCGCCGGCCCGAGCCGCCCGAGGGGGACGAGGCCGCGCCCGCGGAAGGGGCCGCGCGCGCCCTCGACGGCGCCTCCGAGCCGGGCGCGCGCAGGCGCGGCGGGTCGAAGAAGGTGAGGCCCGCGAAGCTGCACGCGGAGAGGTGGGTGGCGGGGCGCAGTCACTTCTTCACGTACGTGGGGCTCTTCCTCTTCACGACCTTCGTCTTCTTCCGCCCATACGAGCTGTTCTCGATGCCGGCCCTCAACGAAGGGGCGCAGTGGCTGGCCCTCCTCACGATCCTCGCATACATACCCAGCCAGTTCGCGACCGAGGGGAATCTGACGGCGCGCCCCCCGGAGGTCATCCTCGCGCTGCTGCTGCTCGTCGCGGCGCTGCTCTCGGTGCCGACGGCCACCAACCCCGGCGAGGCTTGGGACAACGTCGTCGAGTTCTCGAAGGTCGTCCTCATCTTCGTCGTCGCGGTGAACGTCATGCGCACCGAGCGGCGGCTGCGCGGGCTGCTCGTGCTGGTGCTGGCGGCCAGCGTCATGCTGAGTTTCTCCGCCCTCAACGACTACTGGCAGGGGCGTCTGAATTTCCAGGGCGAGCGGGTCAAGGGGATGCTCGGCGGGCTCTTCGGCAACCCGAACGACCTGGCCCTGCACCTCGTCACGATGGTGCCGCTCGCCGTCGCGCTCGCCTTCGCGCGCCGCGGCTCGCTGAAGAAGGTCGCCTACCTTCTGTGCGCGGCGCTTTTCACGGCGGGCGTCGTCGCCAGCTTCTCGCGCGGCGGGTTTCTGGGGCTCGTCGCCAGCGCCGGCGTGATGGCCTGGAAGTTCGGCCGGAAGCGTCGGCTCTTCGTCGTCGCAGTGGCGGCGGTCGCGCTCCTGATTTTCGTCGCCGCCGCGCCGGGCGACTACGGGATGCGGCTCGCCTCGATGTTCGGCGGCGATGTGACCGGCTCGGCGACGGCGCGGCAGGCGCTCTTCTGGCGCTCGGTGGTGGTGGCGCTGCGCCACCCGCTGACGGGCGTCGGGCTCGGATGCTTCTACCACCAGGGGGCGCACGACCAGGTCACGCACAACGCCTACACGCAGGTCGCCTCCGAGATGGGGCTGGCGGCGCTCGTCGTCTACTTCCTCTTCATGGTCATGCCGCTCAGGCGGCTGCGCGAGATCGAGCGCGAGGCGCTCGGGGCCAAAGACCGCGCGACCTTCTACTACCTCGCCGTCGGCCTGCAGGCGAGCCTCGTCGGCTACATGGTGTGCAGCTTCTTCGCCTCGGTCGCGCACCTCTGGTACGTCTACTACCTGGTCGCCTACTCGGTCAGCCTGCGCCGCATCTACGCGCTCAGGTTCGGCGAGGAAGGGCTGAGGCAGGCAGAGAAGAAGGAGGGCGCGAACGCGCCGGACGCTGGGGAAGCCCCGGCGGCGGTCGCCGGTCTCACCTTATGAACCGAGCCGCGGAAATCCTCTTCTGGGCGAGCGCCGCCGCGCTCCTCTACGCCTACGCGGGCTACCCCGTCCTGGTGTGGGCGGTCGCGCGCCTGCGCCCGAGGCCCGTGCGGCGCGGCCCCTGCGAGCCGACGGTCACAGTCCTCATCACCGCCTACAACGAGGAGCGCGACCTCGCGGCCAAGCTGGAGAACACGCTGGCGCTCGACTACGACCCCGCGAAGCTCGACGTGCTCGTGGCGTCCGACTGCTCGGCGGATCGGACGGACGAGATCGTCCGCTCGTTCGCCGCCCGCGGCGTGCGCCTGCACCGTCAGCCCGTGCGGCAGGGGAAGACCGCCGCGCAGAACGCCGCGGTCGAGCTGGCGCGCGGCGAGGTCGTCCTCTTCTCCGACGCCACGACCCTCTACCAGAGGGACGTGCTGCGGGCGCTCGCGCCGAACTTCGCAGACCCCTCGGTCGGCTGCGTCGCCGGCCACCTCGTCTACGTCGACCCGGCGCAGACGGGGACGGGCGCGGGCGCGCGCTCCTACTGGGGCTACGAGACCTTCCTGCGCCGTCAGGAGAGCCTCGCCTGCTCGCTCATCGGCGCGCCCGGCGCGCTCTACGCCGTCCGCCGCGCGGCCTACGTGCCGCTCTACCACGAGGCGTGCAGCGACTTCATCATCGCCACGAAGATGGTCGAGCAGGGCCTGCGCGCCGTCTACGAGCCGAGGGCCGTCTGCACCGAGGAGACCAACCGGCGGCCGGGCCGCGAGCTACGGATGCGCGTGCGCATCATCGCCCAGACGCTGACAGACCTCTGGCGCCACCGCGCGATGTTGAACCCCTTGCGCGCGGGCTTCTACGCCGTCGAGCTCGTCTCGCACAAGGTCATGCGCTACCTCGTCCCGCTCTTTCTCATCTGCCTGCTGGCGGCGTCGGCGGCGCTCGCGCCCGGCTCGCGTCTCTACGCGGCGCTCCTGGCCGGGCAACTCCTCTTCTACGCGGCGGCGCTCGCCGGGTGGCTTCTGTTGAGGGCGGGCGTGCGCGCGCGTCTGCTCGCGCTCCCGGCCTACTTCGTGCTCGCCAACGTGGCCTGCGTCCTGGCCTTCTACGAGTTCGTGCGCGGCGAGCGCTACGCGAGTTGGGAGCCGGCGCGCGAGCCGGCGAAGTCGGGCAGTTAAAGAAAGCTTCAAGGGGAGAAGATGTCACAGGCGGAGACGACAAACGAGACGCAGAGGGGCGCGTCGCTGACGGCGCGGGCCTCGTGGCTGCTCGTCGCCAAGTGCCTCTCCTTCGCGTTCAGCTTCGCGCTGCCGCTGCTGCTCGTGCGGCGTCTGAGCCAGGCCGAGTACGGACTCTACAAGCAGGTCTTCCTCGTCGTCGGCACGGCCCTCGGGCTGCTCCCGCTCGGGTTCGGGCTGAGCACCTACTACTTCCTGCCGCGCGCCGAGTCGCGGGAGGAGCGCGCCCGCGTCGTCTTCAACGTCCTCCTCTTCAACCTCTGCGCGGGAGGCTTGGGCGCGCTCGCGCTCGTACTCTTCCCCGGGCTGCTCGGCGCCGTCTTCAACGAGCCGGAGCTGCGAGCCTTGTCGCCGCTCATCGGGGCCGTCGTCCTCTTCTGGGTCTTCGCGGCCTTCCTCGAAACGGTGGCGGTCGCCAACCAGGAGACGTACCTCGCCACGCTCTTCATCATCGGCGCGAACTTGACGAAGGCCGGGTCGATGCTCGCCGCGGCCGTCGCCTTCGGCACGGTGCGCTCGCTCGTCTACGCGGCGCTCGTCCACTCCGTCGTGCAGACGGTCGTCCTGCTCGCCTACCTCGCTCGGCGCTTTCCCGTTTTCTGGCGCGGCTGGGACTGGCCGAAGATGCGCGAGCAGCTCTCCTACGCGCTGCCCTTCGGCGCGGCCGGCCTCCTCTTCATCGCGCAGACCGACCTCCACAGCTACTTCGTCTCGCACCAGTTCGGCCCGTCGGCCTTCGCCGTCTACGCCATCGGCTGCTTCGACCTGCCGCTCATCGGGATTCTGGCCGAGTCGGTCACGTCGGTGATGATCCCGCGCGTGAGCCTCCTGCAGAAGCAGGGCGCGCGGCGCGAGATTCTGCTTTTGACGACGCGCGTGATCCGCAAGCTGGCCTTCGTCTACTTCCCCATCTACGCCTTCCTGATGGTCGCGGGGCGCGAGTTCATCGCGCTGCTCTTCACCGAAAGGTACCTTGAGAGCTGGCCGGTCTTCGCCGTCAACCTCACCATCGTCCCCGTCGCGGCCATCATGTTCGACCCCATCGTGCGCGCCTACGCGGCCGAGCGCTACTTCCTTTTGCGCCTGCGGATCATGCTCTCCGCGCTGATGCTCGCCGTCTTCTGGTTCTGGACGGCGCGGCTCGGCCTGATAGGGATGATCGCGGTCGTCGTCGCGGTCGGACTCGTCGAGCGCCTCGCCATCTCTTACAGGGCGGCGAAGGTCGTAGGCTTCACGGCGCGCGACTTCCCCCTGCTCGCCGACGTCGGGAAACTGGCTTTGGCGGCGGCGCTGGCGGCGGGCGGGGCGGCTGTCACGCGCGCCGCCGTCTTAGGCATGCGACCCTTCTGGGTTCTGGCCGCGTGCGGCTCGGCCTTCGTGCTCGTCTACGGGGCGGCCGTGCTTTTGCTCGGCGTCCCTTCGGCCGACGAGCGCGACTCGGCGCGGCGGCTGCTCGCGCCGTGGCGCAGGCGTGTGCAACGTGACGGCGCGGCCGCGGGGGCCGGCCTGTAAGACTTTAGCAAGACTTTAAGAGGAGTCGGCAAGAGAGATGTGCGGCATCGCAGGATTCGTCGGAACTGAGCCGGGCGGCGACGCCGAGCGCGCGCAAACGCTCGACCGCATGTGCCGCGTTATCGCGCACCGTGGGCCGGACGACCAGGGCGTCGGGCACGCCGGCCCGGCCGCGCTCGGCATGCGCCGCCTCTCGATCATCGACCTCGGCGGCGGCCACCAGCCCATCGCCGGCTGCGACCCGGAGACCTTCGTCGTCTTCAACGGCGAAATCTACAACTACCGCGACCTGCGCCCCGAGCTTGAAGCCCGCGGCCACCGCTTCCGCACCGACTCCGACACCGAAACCATCGTCCACGCCTACGAGGAGTACGGCGCCGACTGCGTCGGCCACCTGCGCGGCATGTTCGCCTTCGCCGTCTGGGACGGCCGCCGCCGGGAACTGCTCGTCGCCCGCGACCGCGCCGGCAAGAAGCCGCTCTACTACACGCTCACGCCCGCGGGCACGCTCGTCTTCGGCTCCGAGCTGAAGTCGCTGCTCGAACACCCCTCGGTCACGCGCGAAGTCGACGAAGAGGCCCTCGACGCCTACCTCTCCTTCGGCTACGTGCCCGACCCCTTGAGCATCTTCCGCGGCGTGCGCAAGCTCCTGCCCGGCCACCACCTGCGTTTCTCAAACGGACGACTCCGCGTCGAGCAGTACTGGGACTTCGGCTTCGAACACGCGGCCGAGGAGCGCCCCGAGGAGGAGTGCCTCGCGGAACTGCGCGAGCTGCTCGCCGAGGCCGTCCGCGTCCGTCTCGTCTCGGACGTGCCGCTCGGCGCGTTCCTCTCGGGCGGCGTCGATTCTTCGGCGGTCGTCGGACTCATGGCGCGCGCCACCCAGAGCCCCGTCAAGACCTTCTCCATCGGCTTCCGCGAGGACAGCTTCGACGAGCTGGCCTTCGCGCGCCTGACCGCGAAGCGCTTCGAGACCGACCACCACGAGTTCGTCGTCACCCCGGACATCTGCGGCGTCGTTGACGAGCTGGCCTGGCACTTCGACGAGCCCTTCGCCGACTCCTCCGCCATCCCGACCTACATGGTCTCGAAGCTCGCGCGAGAGCACGTCAAGGTCGTGCTCTCGGGCGACGGCGGCGACGAGCTGTTCGGCGGCTACACGCGCTACGCGGTCGAGGCCGGGCGCCGCGCCTTCGAGCGCGTGCCCGACTTCGTCCGCCGCGGCCTGATGCGGCCGCTCAGCCGCCGGCTCCCGCACGGCGCGCGCGGGCGCAACTTCCTCCACAACGTCTCGCTCGACCCGGTCGCGCGCTACGCCGACAGCGTCTCGCTCTTCACGGCGCTCAACAAGCCCTCGCTCTACGCCCGCGACTTCCGCGAGCGCGTCGGCGTCTGGGCGGCCCCGGCCGAACGCTTCCGCGAGTACGCCGCGCGCGTCCGCGCGGGCGAGCCGCTCGACGTGCTGCTCTACGTCGACAGCAAGACGTACCTGCCCGGCGACATTCTCACGAAGGTCGACCGGATGAGCATGGCCGTCTCGCTCGAAGCGCGCACGCCGCTGCTCGACCACAAGCTCATCGAGTTCGTCACGCGCCTGCCCGCGTCTCTTAAGGTGCGCGAGGGCGTCACGAAGTACCTCTTCAAGCGCGCGGCGCGCGGCCTCGTCCCCGACGAAATCCTCGACCGCCCGAAGCAGGGTTTCGGCGTGCCCATCAACCAGTGGATCAACCGCGAGCTGCGCAGTCGCATCCGCGAGACCTTGACCGAGCCGCGCACGCGCCAGCGCGGCTACTTCGATTCGGCCTACGTCGCCGTCCTGCTCGACGAGCACGAGCGCGGCCGGCGCGACCACTCGGCGCAGCTCTGGGCGCTCTTCATGCTCGAACTCTGGCACCGCACCTTCGCCGACGGCGCGCGCGCGCCGGGCGGTACGGCGGAGGTCGCGGCCGGCGACGCGGTGGCGGTCTGAACTGAAAGTCGAAAGGCAGGCGGTGTGGCGTTGAGGCCGAGGGTCTTACATCTCACGGGGAGCTTCCACCAGGGCGGCTCCGAGCGCCAGGCGTTGCAGCTCGCGCGCCTGATGCGCGAGGGCGGGCGCTGCCGCGTGGACGTGGCCTGCCTCGAACGCCGCGGCGCGCTGCTCGAAGAGGCCGAGCGCGCCGGCTTCGGCGAGATCGAAGAGTACCGCCTGACGAGCTTCTACGACCTCAACTTCGTCAAACAACTGTGGCGCTTCGCCCGCCGCCTGCGCGAGCGCGAGATCGAGGTCGTGCAGACGCACGACTTCTACACGAACGTCTTCGGGATGGCCGGCGCGGCCTTAGCGCGCGTGCCGGCCCGCGTCGCCGCGCGGCGCGAGACCGAGGGCATGCGCTCCGCCGCGCAGAAGAAGGTCGAGCGCGCGGCCTACCGGCTCGCGCACCGCGTCGTCGCCAACGCCGAGGCCGTCGCCGCGCAGCTCTCGGCCGAGGGCGTGCCGCGCGCCAAGGTCGTCACCATCTACAACGGCCTCGACGTCGCGCGCCTCACGCCGCCCGCCGGCCGCACGCGCGCCGAGGCGCGGGCCTCGTTCGGCCTTCCCGAAGAGAAGCCCCTGGTGACCATCGTCGCCAACCTCCGCCACGCGGTCAAAGACCACCCGACGTTTCTGCGCGCCGCCGCGCGGGTCGTCAGGGCCGTGCCCGAGGCGGCCTTCGCCCTCGCCGGCGAGGGGGAACTGGTCGCGCCGATGAAGGCTCTGGCCGAGGAACTCGGCGTCGCAAAGCAGACGTTCTTCACGGGCCGCTGCAAGGACGTGGCCGGCCTGCTCTACGCCTCGGACGTGTGCGTGCTCAGCTCGCGGGCCGAGGGTTTTTCGAACTCGATTCTGGAGTACATGGCCGCGGGCCGCCCCGTGGTGGCGACCGACGTGGGCGGCGCGCGCGAGGCAATCGTTCAAGGCGAGACGGGCTTCGTCGTCCCGCCCGGCGACGACCTATCGTTGGCCGCGTACGTCGTAGGCCTGCTCGAACGGCCCGCGATGGCGAGGGCGATGGGCGAGGCCGGCCGCCGCCGCGTGCTGGAAAACTTTTCGTGCGAGGCGCAGCTCGCGCGGACGTATGCGCTCTACGAGCAGCTGCTCGAAGGGGCGCGCGCGCCGAGCGGGAGCGCGGACGAGAAGGCTTACAGCGGCGGCGCGTGAGGGCGCCCGTCCGCGTACAAGGAGGAGTGAAGGGGAGTGGGAGAGAAGTCTGAAGTGAACGGGGCGGGCGGCGCGCGGCCGGTGCGCGTGTTGATGACGGCGCCGTCCCTCGACATGCTCGGCGGGCAGTCGCGGCAGTCGGCGATGCTGCGCGAGCGCCTGCGCGAAGAGTCGTCGGTCGAGGTCACGTTCCTCCCGGTCAACCCGCGCCTGCCGGGGCCGCTCGGCCGCCTGCAGGAGGTCAAGTACGTCCGCACCGTCCTGACGACGCTCCTCTACTGGGCGAAGCTCCTCCTCGCGGCCCCGCGCTGTGACGTGCTGCACGTCTACTCGGCGTCCTACTACTCTTATCTACTTTCGGCCGCGCCCGCGCTCCTCGTCGGGAAGCTCTACGGGAAGAAGACCATCCTCAACTACCACAGCGGCGAGGCCGAAGACCACCTGCGCAACTGGCGCACGGCGCTGCCGACGATGCGGCTCGCGGACGCCTTCGCCGTCCCCTCGGGCTACCTCGTGGATGTCTTCGCGCGCTTCGGTCTGCGCGCGCGTGCCATCCACAACATCATCGAGCTCGACCACTTCCGCTTCCGCGAGCGAGCGCCCCTGCGCCCCGTCTTCCTCACCAGCCGTCTGCTCGAACCGCTCTACAACGTCGGCTGCGTGCTGCGGGCCTTCGCGCTCATCCAGCAGCGCTACCCGGAAGCCAGCCTCAAGGTCGCGGCCGACGGCTGGCAGCGGCCGGAGCTGGAGGAGCTGGCACGCACGCTCGGACTGCGCAACACGGAGTTCGTCGGGGCCGTCCCCTTCGAGCGGATGCCGGACGTGTACGACGCGGCGGACGTCTACCTGACGGCCACCAACCTCGACAACATGCCCGGCTCCATCGTCGAGTGTCTGGCCTGCGGCCTGCCCGTGGTGACGACCGACGCGGGCGGCATCCCCTACATTGTGACCCACGAGGAGACGTGCCTGATGGTCGGGCTCAACGACCACGAGGCGATGGCCGCCGCCGCGCTGCGCCTGCTCGAAGACCCGGAACTGGTTAGAGCAATCGCGCGCAACGGGCGCGAGCACTGCCGCCGGTTCAGCTGGTCGCTGGTGCAGGGCGAGTGGCTGAGGCTGTACCATGAGGTGGCGCGGGCGCGCGTCGGGAGCGAGCCGAGCCGGCGCGCGTTGAGCGCGGAGTGAGTTGCGTCGAGAGATGAGCCGGACTATCGAGACGATCAGGAAGTTGAAGGGGCGCGGCCTCGGCGAGCTGCGCGAGCGCGGCGCGCAGAAGGCCGCCGCGCTGGCCGAGCGCCGCGGCTGGTCGGCCCTCGCGCGCCTGCCCGGCGACGCGGAGTTCTTCCGCCTCCTCGACGGGGAAGGGGAGACGCTTGATGCGTCCGCGCTCCTCGCGGAGTTCCGCGCGCGCAACGCGCCGCACTTCTTCGCCTCCTTCAAAGACCTCGAGGCGACGACCGCGGAGTTCCGCCGCCGTTGGCCCGAAGAGGAATCCCAACTCATCGCGCGCGCCGACGCGGCGGCGGAAGGGCGTCTCGACCTGCTCGGCCACCGCGGCCTCGACTTCGGCCGCCCCGTGGACTGGCTCCTCAACCCCGTCTCCGGGCGGCGCGAGCCGCTCGCGCACTGGAGCACCATCGAGGAGGTCGCGCCCGGCGCGGCCGGCGACAAGAAGCTCGTCTGGGAGCTGAACCGGCATCAACACTTCGTCACCCTCGGCCGCGCCTACCGCGCGACCGGCGACGAGCGTTACGCGGAAGCCTTCGTCGAACAACTGACCGCGTGGGCCGAAGCCAACCCTCCGAAGCTCGGCCCCAACTGGCTCAGCTCGCTCGAACTCGCCTTCCGCTCTATCTCCTGGCTCTGGGCGCTCGAACTCTTCCGCGACTCGCCGCGCCTCACGCCAGAGTTCTACCTGCTCGCGCTCAAGCTCCTCTACCTCCACGCGCGCCACGTCGAGACGTACCTCTCGACTTACTCCAGCCCGAACACGCACCTCACGGGCGAGGCGCTCGGCCTCTACTACCTCGGCCTGCTCCTCCCGCGCTTCGCGCGCGCACCGCGCTGGCGCGAGACGGGCGAGCGCATCCTCCTCGCCGAACTCGACCGACACGTCCGCCCCGACGGCGTCTACTTCGAGCAGTCGAGCTACTACCACCGCTACACGGCCGACTTCTGCACGCACCTCTACGCGCTCGCCGCGGCCAACGGTGGCGGCGGCTTCGACAAGCTGCGGCGCGCACTCAACGCGCTCCTCGAACACCTCATGCACGTCACGAAGCCCGACGGGACGACGCCGCTCTTCGGCGACGACGACGGGGGCAAGCTCCTCAAGTTCGACGAGCGGCCCGCCGCAGACTTCCGCCCCGCGCTCTCGAACGGCGCGGCGCTGCTGGGACGCGGCGACTACAAGTTCGTGGCCGGCGCGGCGGCACCCGAGACGCTCTGGCTGCTCGGCCCCGAGGGCCTGCTCGCCTTCGACGAGTTAGAGGCAGCGCCGCCCGCCGAAACCTCGCGCGCCTTCCGGGACGGCGGCTACTACGTCATGCGCGACGGATGGCGGCGGAACTCCGACTACATGTTCCTCGACTGCGGCCCGCACGGCACGCTCAACTGCGGCCACGCGCACGCCGACGTGCTCTCCTTCGAGCTGGCCGCCGGCGGCCGCACGCTGCTCGTCGACCCCGGCACATACACCTACACCGCCTCGGCCGAGCTGCGCGACTACTTCCGCTCCTCGGCCGCGCACAACACTTTGACCGTCGACGGCGAATCGTCGTCCGTGCCCGCCGGCCCCTTCTCCTGGCGCCACGTCGCGCAAGCGCGAGCCGTCGCCTGGCACACGCACCGACGTTTCGACCTCTTCGCCGGCACACACGACGGCTACGCGCGCCTCTCCGACCCCGTCCGGCACGAGCGCCGCGTCCTCTTCGTCAAGCACTCCTACTGGGTCGTCTGCGACCGCGCCGAAGCCGCGGGCGCGCACTGCTACGACCTCAACTTCCACTTTGCGCCGGACACGGCACCTTCGCTCGTCTCGGACGAAGACGGCGTCGAGTTCGTGCGTGAAGAGAATGAGGGCGGGGCGGGGCTCGACGTTCGCGTCTTCGGAGTTGGCGGCCGCTGGCGCCGCGAGGAGGGCTGGGTCTCAAGCTGCTACGCAGAGCGCCGGCCCGCCCCCGTCTTCGTCCACACGGCCGAGGGCACAGGCCCGCAGGAGTTCGTCACTCTACTCGTCCCGCGCGGCCCCGGCGTGGAGGTGTCGCGCGTCCGCGCGATAGGCAGCGCGGGAGTCCGCGCCTTCGAAATCACGCGGCGGGGCGGCCGCGACCTTTTAATCTTTAACGGCGGCGTGCTGGACGGGCCGGTCGCCGTTGACACAGACTTTGACCTTGCCCTCGTGCGTCTCGCCGCCGACAGCGACGAGGCCGAAGAGTTGATACTTATTGACGGCCGCCGCCTGAGCGTCGAAGGGCATTCGCTCTTCTCCTCCGAGGCGCGCGCCGCGCGCGTCTACGCCCGCCGCGAAGCGGGCACGTGGCGCGTCGAAGCCGTCGGGGAAGCACCTGACGAACTGAACACAGTCCGGACGAAGCATCATGTGTGGGATTAACGGCATAGTCTTCTCCGCGGCCTCCGGCCGCCGCGCCGACCGGGGCGTAGTCGAGCGCATGCGTGACGTGCTCACGCACCGCGGGCCGGACGCCAGCGGCATCTTCGTCGAGGGGCAGGTCGGCCTCGGCCACCGCCGCCTCTCCATCGTCGACGTGGCCGCCGGCCACCAGCCGATGACGAACGAGGACGGCTCGCTCCGCATCGTCTACAACGGCGAAATCTACAACCACGCGGACTACCGCGAGGGCCTCGAAGCCCGCGGCCACCGGTACCGCACGCACTGCGACACCGAGACCATCCTCCACCTCTACGAGGAGGACGGGGCGCGCTCCGTCGAGAAGCTGCGCGGCATGTTCGCCTACGCCATCTGGGACAGGAACCGCTCGGAGCTCTTCGTCGCCCGCGACCGCCTCGGCGTCAAGCCGCTCTACTACGTCCACGCGGACGACGGCTCCTTCTACTTCGCCTCCGAGATCAAGGCGCTGCTCGCGGCCGGCGCCGTCGCGCCCGAGGTGAACTACGCGGCCCTGCCCGACTACCTCGCCAACCGCGCGCCCTCCGGCGAGGAGACGCTCTTCCGCGGCGTCCGAAGGCTCCCGCCCGGCCACACGCTCCTGTGGCGCGACGGCCGCGTCCGCGTCGAAAAGTATTGGGACATCAGCTACGCCGAGCAGGAGGGCGGAGAGTCCGCGCGCAGCGACGAGGACTACGTCGAGGAGTGGTACGAGACGTTCCGCACGGCGGTGCGCCTGCGCCTGATGGCCGACGTGCCTCTGGGGATGTTCCTCTCCGGCGGCATCGACTCCTCGGCCATCGCGGCCGTCATGAGCGACATGGTCGCCGAGCCGATCAAGACGTTCTCGGTCGCCTTCGCCGAGCGCGAGGCCAACGAGCTCGAATACGCGCGCATGGTCGCCGGCCGCTTCGGCACCGACCACCACGAGATTCTCGTCAGCCCCGAAGAGTTCTTCGGCGCGCTGCCACACCTCGTCTGGCACGAGGACGAGCCGGTCGCGCACTCGGCGAGCATCCCGCTCAACTTCGTCTCGCGCCTCGCCGCGCGCCACGTCAAGGTCGTGCTCACGGGCGAGGGCAGCGACGAGACGCTCGCCGGCTACTACCGCTATCACAAGACGGTCTACAACCTACGGCTCGGGCAGCTCTACGAGCGCGCCGCGCCCGCGCCGCTGCGCCGGGCCGTGGCCGCCGCCTCGCGCCTCGCGCCCGCCTCCCTCGGGCGGAAGCTCGCGCGAACCTTCGTCCGCCTGCCGGCCGACATCGAGCACCTCTACTTCGACAACTTCGGCGTCTTCCGCCGCGACGCGCAGCTCCGCCTGCTCACCCCCGAGGCGCGCGAGCGCGCCGGCGCGCTCGACCCGTACGCGGGCGTCCGCGGCTACCTGCGCGCGTCGGACGCCGACTCGCTCCTCGACCAGTTGCTCTACGTCGACACGAAGACATACCTCCACGAGCTTCTGATGAAGCAGGATCAGATGAGCATGGAGGCATCGATTGAGAGCCGCGTCCCGTTCCTCGACCACAAGCTGGTGGAGCTGGCGGCGCGGATGCCGACGCGGATGAAGCTGCGGGGCCTGACGACCAAGTACGTCCTGCGGCGCGCCATGCGCGGCCTGCTGCCGGAGCCGATTCTGACGCGCCCGAAGATGGGCTTCCCCGTCCCCCTGGGGGCGTGGCTGCGCGGGCCGTTCCGCCACCTCGTCGAAGAGTACGTCCTCGGCGCGCGCGCCGCGGCGCGCGGCATCTTCGAGCGCGGGTTCGTGCGCGAGCTGGTCGCGCGCCACGAGTCGGGGACGGAAGACCACGCCGAGCGCCTGTGGTCGCTCGTCAACTTCGAGATGTGGCAGCGCCAGTTCTTCGACGGCGAGGCGCCCGCGCCCCTGGCGCCTGAGGCCGCGCCGTTCGAGCCGGTGGGCGTCGTCTGAGCGGCGCGCGGGAGGACGACGGGAATGATGACGACGACAACGACGACAGCAGACGGCGTGAACGGCCCAATGACGGGGAAGAGTTTGAAGGACTGGTCGAAGGAGCTGCGCGGGCGCGACATCCTCTGCTTCAGCCACGACTGGAGCGGCGACCCCCTCTCGAAGACTCACCTGATGCGCATCCTCGCGCGCGACAACCGCGTGCTGTGGGTCAACTCCATCGGCTACCGCGCCCCGACCGCCTCGAAGGCCGACGTGAGCCGCGCCTTCAAGAAGCTGGCCGCGGCCGCGACGCCTTTGAGCGAGCCGGAGCCGAACATCTTCGTCCTCAATCCGCTCGCCGTCCCGGCCTACGGCAGCCCCTCCGTGCGCGCCTTCAACCGCCGCTTCCTGCGCTGGCAGGTGCGGCGCGCGATGCGCAAGCTCCACTTCAAACGGCCGCTCAACTTCGTCTTCAACCCGGCGGCGGCGGTCATCGCCGGAGCGCTCGGCGAGGAGATGCTCGTCTACTACTGCGTCGACGAGTACACGCAGTTCTCCGGCGTCGCCTCACAGTCTCTGGCCGAATTGGAGGAGGGGCTGTTGCGCCGCTCCGACCTCGTCATCGTCTCGGCCGACCGCCTCTACCAGTCGAAGGCCGCTTACAACCCGAACACCATCCTCGTCCGCCACGGCGTCGACTTCACGCACTTCCGCCGCGCGCTCGACCCCGAGACCGAGGTGCCGGCAGACCTCGCGCGCCTGCCGCGCCCCGTCATCGGCTTCTTCGGACTCATCGCCGACTGGGTGGACTTTGAGGTCATCGAACGCGTCGCCCGAACCTTCCCTGAGGCGTCCGTCGTCATGCTGGGCAAGGCGACGACCGACACCTCCGCGCTCGAACGAATCCCCAACGTCCACCTGCTCGGCCGCAAGCAGTACTCGGAGCTGCCCGGCTACTGCAAGGGCTTCGACGTGGCGCTGATGCCCTTCCGCATCAACGAGCTGACCTTGAACGCCAACCCGCTCAAGGTGCGCGAGTACCTCGCGGCCGGCCTGCCCGTCGTCTCCACGGCCATCCCCGAGGTCGAAGTCCTCGGCCTCTGCCGCATCGCGCGCGACGAAGACTCCTTCGTCGAAGAGGTGCGCGAAGCCCTCAAAGACCCAGGCCCCACCGAGGCCCGCAGCGACCGTATCCGCCAGGAGAGCTGGGAGGCCCGCCTCGACGACATCCGCCGCCACCTTGCCACGATGTGAAATGCAGTTGAGTGTGGTCGGAAGGGATTTCACCACAGAGACACAGAGGCACAGCTTGTTGAGTGACGAACTCCAAGCTGTGCCTCTGTGTCTCTGTGGTTCGATTCGTCTCGGCTATAGGCCGCCGTCCTTCGTCCCGGTGATCCACAGGCTCCAGCCGTAGCGGCGTGCCCAGGACTTGCGGACGAAGCGCGGGACGAGGCGGCCGACGAAGGGGAGCATCTGGCGGAAGATGCTGTCGAGTTCCGTGCCGAGGATGCGGACGCTCACGTCGCGGCTGTACGGATTGAAGAGGTCGAACGCCTCCTCGCGCGTGATGGGCCAGGTGTGCGGGTTGCCCTCGGCGGTGTCGCCGTCGCCGTAACGGCTCGCCAGCTCCAAAGGGCCGAGGAACTGGTTCTCGTAGTGGAGGAAGCCCTGTAGGTATTCGACGTTGTAGCGGTAGAGGACGGAGCGGCGGTTGTAGAGCATGACGCCGAAGCCGCCGCCGGGCCGCAGGACGCGCATCAGCTCCGCGATTGAACGCGCGAGGTCGGGCGAGTGGTGGAGCACGCCGAACGAGTAGGCGTAGTCGAACTCCGAGTCGGCGAATGATAAGGTGCGCGCGTCCTCCTGCCGGACGCGCCCTTCGAGGCCGAACAGCTCGAAGCGGCGGCGGGTCATCTCGATGGCCGTCCGGTTCAGGTCGGCGGCCGTCACGCGCGCGCCGTGGCGCGCCCAGTTCGAGGCCATCGTCCCCATCCCGCAGCCGACTTCGAGCACGGGACGGCCGCGGTAGCGCTCGTAGGGGAAGAGGCGGTCGAACGGCGTCGCGCCGTGCAGCGGCTGGTTCCAACTGTAGAACTCGCGGTCGACGCGTTCGAAGAACTCGCGCGTGCCCAGCTCGTACGCGCCGTCTTCGTAGACGGTCTGCCCGTGCGCCGCCCCGTAGGTCATCGGGTTCTCGGCCCACCACTCGGCGACCTCGGCCGCCGCGCCCTGTCCTTCCTCCGACTGCTCGCTCATCGCCGCCCCCTCAACAGATCACTGACGACGAAGAAGGGAGTCGCCGCCGCGAAGATGAGGACGGCGAGCGCCTCGCCGAGCATCGTCCGCTCGACGAAGCGGCGGCGGCGCAAAGCGCGTCGCGTCCGGCCGCTCAGGACGAAGTCCCTGCGCCGGCCGTTGAGGACGCGCACGGTCGCCCAGGTCTTCTTATGACGCCCCACCTCGTCTTCGACTTGTGAAAAGTTGATGCCGTTCGAGTCGGGGTAGAGCAGCACGACGGTGTCGGCCGCGGGCAGCTCGCGCCGCCACTCGTCGCCGGCCGTCGTGGCGAAGAGGGCGCCCGGGTAGCGCTCCTCGAAGAGGGCGCGCATGTACGCCTCGTCGCGCGGGTTGGCCTTGAGCCAGACGGCGCGGCGGTAGAGTTCGCCGAGCGAACGGTGCGGGTCGTAGTCCGCCCGCCAGGGGTTGTGAAAGACGCCGAGTACCTTCCGCTCCACCTTGTCGCTCCTCGCTCAGTCGCCGTCGCGGACGAAGACGTAGTCGTTGCAGCCGAGTCCGCCCGACATCTTCATCTTCGTGAGCCTGAAGCCGCGCGCGCGGTAGAACTCGAAAATCTCGTCGGGGCGCGCCGCCTCGTACGGGTAGCCGCCGACCCAGTCGACGATGTCGCGCCAGCGGCTCATCCCCCGGTTGCCGCCGCCGTAGCGCGTCCAGCTGCGGACGTACGCGCCGGGCCGGAGCGTGACGAGCGCGCGCAGCGCAGACTTCAGCTCGTCGGGCGCGATGGCGAGCGCGGCGAAGGGCGGGCGCAGGATGCGCGGCAGGCTGTTGTAAGTCTTCTTGATCTTCTGCCAGCGCCCGACCTGCGTGCCGGTGTGGTTGTAGATGGCGATGAAGAGTCGGCCGCCGGGCGCGACGGGGAGGCGCGCGTTCTCAAGAGCCTCCCACATGCTCCCCGTGTGGTGGAGCACGCCCCACGAGTAGACGATGTCGAACGGGCCGAGGCCGCGGAGGTAACCGGCGTCGAGCGCCGAGCCGGACTCGACCGTCCAGTCGGGGTCTTCGCGGAAGAAGCGGCGGCGCAGCTCCTTCGTGCAGGCGACGGAGTGCGGGTCGTAGTCGAAGGAGTGGACGCGCGCGCCCAAGCGGCGGGCGGCGAGGCTGAAGAGGCCGCTGCCCGAGCCGATGTCGAGGAAGCTCCGGCCGCGCAAGTTCTCCACTCCGAGCATCTCGCGGAGCGAGGCGACGGCCTCCTCGATGCGGCTTTCGTCGAGGAGGCTCAGGAACTGTGCCCAGTTCTTCCCGAACTCGAACCGCTCGCCGCTCGAAACCTCCGCGCGGTGCCGTCCCTCGTCCGTGGTTCGCGACTCTTCCATTAACGTCTCCATCCTCTCCTCCCGTCGAATCAGTGAACGATGCGGTAGTAGACAAGCTTCGGGTACTCGGCCGCGACCTGCCGCCAGCCGGCGGGGCTCAGCCACCAGAGCGCGGCCGAGGGCGTCTGCCCGCCCGGGGGCGCGGCGCTCAGGCCGACCGCGAGGCCGCGGCCGCCGGCCGCGCGCCGGAACGTCCAGAGGGCGCGCCGCGAGTGGTAGGCCGAGGTCACGACCAAGACCGACCGCGCGCCGCGCAGGGCGGCGAACTCGCAGGCGCTGACCGCCTCGTCGTAGGTGCCCGTCACCAGACCGGGCAGCACCTCGATGCTCGACTCGGGGACGCCGCCGCGCAGCAGCTCCTCGCGCGCGAGCCGGACGAAGGGCGGGTTGGTCTGCTCGGCCTGTGACCAGCCGGCGTGCGTGCCGTCGAAGGTCAGCAGGACGAGCGGCGCGCGCCCCTCCCGGAAGAGTCGCGCGGCGTGCTCGGCGCGCTCCCTGTACGCGGCCGAGCCGCCGAGGACGACGATGAGGTCGGCGTGCTCCAACTCCGCCTCGTCCACAAGCGCGAGCGCCAGGCCCCACGCGGCGAGCGCCCAGACGGCGAGGGCCGCAACGACCCACTTCACCCAACGCCAAGCGCCCCGCCGCTTCATGTCAAAGAGAGCCTCTCAGATGAGCAGGGCGTCCACGTCGATCTCGGCCGGCGCCCCCGTGCGCGCCGACTCGATCATCTTTAGGCAGGCCAAAGTCGCGCGCGCGCCGTCGCGCGCCGAGACTTCGGGCGGCGTGCCCTGTTGGATGCCCGCGAAGAAACGTTCGAGCTGCGCGGCGTGCCCCTTCTCGGGCCGCCAGAGCTTGCGCGTGCTGAGCGCGCCCGTCTGCAAAGTGAGGCGCTTGAAGTCTTCGACGGCGACGCCGACGCCGCCCGCGAAGACTTCGACGCGCTCGCCGCCCGAGGTCTTGCTGCCGACGGTGCAGTAGGTCAGGTTGGCAATCGAGCCGTCAGCGAACTTGAAGGAGGCGGCCATGTTGTTCTCGCCAATGGGTTCCTTATCGCCGACGGGGAGGCATTGGGCCGAGACGCTGACCATCTCGGAGCCGAGGAGCCAGTAGAGCAAGTCCGTGAAGTGGCAGCCCTCGCCGACGATGGCGCCGCCGTAGGCCATGTCGGCGGCCCAGAACGAGCCGACGAGGCCGGGCGAGTTCATGCGGCAGTTGGCGACGGCCGGGCCGACCCTGCGCGCGAGCGCCCGCTTCTGCTCGGCGTAGAGCGGGGCGAAGCGGCGGTTGAAGCCGACCGTGAGCTGCCGCCCTGTCTCGAGCGCCGCGTGATAGAGCTGGCGGCACTCGTCCTCGGTGACGGCCATCGGCTTCTCGACGAAGACGTGCTTGCCCGCGCGTAAGGCGGCGAGCGCCTGCCGGAAGTGGTGCTCGTGGCGGCTGGCGATGATGACGACGTCGACCTCCCGGTCTTTGAGCACCTCCTCATAATCGGAGGAGGCGTAGCGCGCGCCGAAGCGCTCGGCGTAGCTCTTGCCGCGCGCGCCGCTCGAAGAGTGGACGGCCTGGAGGCGCACGCCCGCCAGACGTTTGAGATTCGGCAGGTGCACCCAGCGCGAGAAGTTGCCGGCGCCGACGAGCGCGACGCCGAGTCCGTCCGCTTTCGACGCGAGTCCCGGCGTCTCGATTCTCCGCTTCGGCGCGAAGCCGTTCTCGCCGGCCGGCAGAGGGTCTGGGTAGCGCAGGAGGACGGCGAGGCTCGCCGCCTCCGGATTCATGATCGTCTGGTAGGCCGCGGCCGCCTCTTCGAGCGGGAAGGTGTGCGTGACCAGTTCCGCGAGGCGCACGCGGCCCAGCGCGACCTGGCGGAGGAACTCTTCCATGTTGCGGTTCTCCGTCCAGCGCACGTAAGGCAGAGGGTAGTCCTGCCCGCCCTTCTCGTAAGCGGCGTCGTAGCTGCCGGGGCCGTAGGCGCGCGAGAGCGAGAGCTTCAGCTCCTTCGCGTACATCTCGTTGCGGTCGAGGTCGAGCGGGACGGCGCCGACGACGACGACGCGGCCGCGGTCGCGGCAGAGCTTGACGGCCTGCTGCGCGGGCGCCGAAGACTTCGAGGCGGCGGCGACGATGACGCAGTCGGCGCCGCGACCCGCAGTCAGGGCCGAGACTTCCTGAACCGTCGACGCGCCGCCGACGAGCGCGTGGTCGGCGCCGAGCTGGCGCGCGAGCTCGACGCGCTTGGCGTTGAGGTCGACGGCGATGACGTGCGCGCCGTGGAGCCTTGCCAGTTGCGCGACGAGCTGGCCGACCAGCCCGAGGCCGAGGACGACGACCGTGTCGCCGAGTTCTAATTCGGCGACGCGCACCGAGTGGAGCGCGATGCTGCCGAGCGTGGTGAAGCAGGCCTGCTCGAAGGGCACCTCGCCGGGGACGCGGACGACGAGGTTGCGGCCGGCGAGAATCGTCTCGCCGTGGCCCGTGCCCTCGCCGCCGTAGGCCACGCGGTCTCCGACTTCGAGGTCTGTGACGGTCGGGTGTCTGGCGACGACGACGCCCGCGCCCGAGTAGCCGAGGGCGGCGTACTGTTTGAACAACTTGGCGTGCACCTCGCTGATCGTCCGCACGGGGCCCTGCTGCTTCATCACCTCCCAGACCGTGCGGAGGTGCGAGGGGTTCTCGGCGACCTCGGAGGCGAGGCTCTGCGTGTGGATGTCGGCCGTCTCGGTGCCGCTGCTGATGAGCGAGTAGAACGGGCGGACGAGGACGTGGTGCGGGGCGGCGACCGGGTCGGGCACTTCGCCGACGACGATCTCTTTCAGACCCTTGCGGAGGACTTGTTTCATCTTCTCTTCGTTGACCCTTCGGGAATGTGACGGCGCAGGCCGCGTCAGTTCGCGGTGCGCAGGAGAGCCTGGAGCGAGGGCGCGCCGGTCTTCTCCAGCAGCTCGTCGAAGTCGCAGCCCACGTCTTTGCCGTCGGCGGCGCGGTGGCGGAAGGGACTGTCGGGCGCGAGGCGGTAGTCGCCGCCCGCGCGGTCGACCATCTTCACGTCGTCCCAGCGGCGCGGGAAGAAGTTGCCGGGCGGGTAGCGCGACTCGGGGTCGGCGAACGGCCCCGTCGGCGGCTGTGCCCCGACGATGGCGTTGCGCGACCAGGTGGAGCCGGGGAAGTAGCGATTGATGGCGCCGAGGCCGACGGCCGCGTCGTCGCCGTGGACGCCGTAGTCGTTGTGCGCGACCACGTTGTTCGTGAAGGAGAAGGAACGGAGCGGCGCCCCCGACGCCTTCGTGATGTTGCCCGTGTTCAGGACGGTGTTGTGATCCACGGTGACGGACTCCGCCCCCTCGCCCAGTTTGATGAAGACGCCGTCGCCGCCCCACTGGCCGCCGACGTCGGCGAAGAGGTTGTTCCGAATCTGGATGCGGCGGCCGCGGACTTCCGAAGGGGCGCGTTCGTAGAGGGGGTCGGAGCCGATGACGTTGACGCCGGCGGCGGTGCCGCGCACGACGTTGTTCGTGAACGAGACGTCTTCGACCAACGCCGCGTCGTTGGAGTCGTTGGGGCGTGGGGTGAAGAGGATGGCGTAGCCGGCCTGCGCGTCGACCCAGTTGTGCTCGAAGAGGTTGCCGGAGACTGTGACGCGGCGTGCGTTCTTCAGCTCGAAGAGGTTCTTCACCGTGTAGACGCCGCGCCACTCGGGCGGGCGCGTGACGGTGTTGCGCGTGAACTCGATGTCGGAGGGGACGACGTTCAGGCCGCCGGCCGCGCCGCCGAAGTGGACGGTGACGCCTGCCGACTCGATGTGATTGTTAACGATGCGGTACGGGCCGGGGCCGTTCCAGCCGCCGATGGCGGAGGCGTCCTGTCCCTTAACCTTGAAGCCTGAGATGTAGCTATCGAGTATTTCGGTGGCGGCGCTGTTGAGCGCCACGCCGCGCTTGAGCTGGCCGTCTGGGGCCGCGTGGATGTAACAGCGCTCGATGACGAAGTGGTGCGGGACGTCGCTCAACTTGCTCTGCGCGGCGGAGCCGTCGCCGAGCTTGACGAGGTCGTAGAGCTGCGCGGCCGCGTCGCGCTGCGCGATCTCGAGGCCGACGAGCCGCCAGTGGTGCGCGCCGGGGGCGGTGCGCAGCGCGGGCTCGCCGCGACCCGCGGTCAGGAGCTTCGGCATCAGCGCCGACTGCGCCGGGCCGACGCGCGCGCCCGCGGCGAGGCGCGTCGCCGCGGACGACTGAATCGTGATGTACTGCTCGCCGGCCCCCTTGTCGGTGAGCGTGAAGGGGCCTTCGAAGGAGGCCCCCGCCTCGACGTTGATGGTGTCGCCCGGGCGCGCGCGTTCAATCGCCTTCTGAAGGTCTTCGCCGGCCGCGACCGTGATGGTCGAGCCCGACGCCGTGCCTTCCGCCCGACGCGGGCGCTGCTCGCCCTTAGCCCCGCAGGCCGCGTTGAGCGCGAGCGGCGGAGCGGCGGCGAGCGCCAGAAGTAGAAGGACGGCCGCGCCGCGCAAGCGCCGCCGCGCGGACGAACTCATCACACCTCTCTCCTCAAACGAACTCGGCACGCTTCTCAACTCACTCACTCCGACGCGAGCCGCGCGTCCCACGCGCGGAGCCAGAGCTCAAGGACGAGGAGAATCCAGACGCGGTGCGGCGTGTCGCCCAAACCCTCGCGCGAGTCTGCGAGCAGCCGGCGCACCTGCCCTTCGTCGAAGACCTCACGCGTGCGGCTCGAAGGGCCGAGCAGGGTGTCCTGCGCCCAACCCTGGAGTCCGTTCCTCAGCCAGCGGTAGGCGGGGACGGGGAAGCCCTGCTTGGGGCGCGTGAGGATTTCGGCGGGGACGCGTTTCGCGCAGAAGCGCCGGAGCACCTCCTTCGTGCGGTATTTGCGCAGCCCCGTCTGCCTGACCTTGACGCGGTTCGGCTGGCGGTTCGCCCACTCGACGAGGCGGTAGTCGAGGAACGGCGTGCGCGCTTCGAGCGAGGCGGCCATGCTCATCTTGTCGGCCTTCATCAGGAGGTCTTCGACGAGCCACGACTTCTGGTAGACGGAGAGGAGCTGTTGCAGCGGGTCGGCCGAGCGCGCCGCGCGGTACTGCGCGTCGAGGATGCGCTCGGAGTCTTCGAGCGCGACGCCGGGCCACAGAGACTCCTTGTCGGGCTGGCCGAAGTAGCGCGTGATGTGAGGCCGCGAGGCCAGGTTCCACTCGGCGAGCGGGACGGTCGAGAGGCGCTCGGCGCGCCGCTGAAATCGCTCGGGCAGGGCGAGACGCGAGAGGGCCGCGCCCGTCGTCAGGACGGGGCGGGGGATGCGTTGCAGGCGGCGGACGCCGGCCCACATCCGCTCGGACTCGTCGAGGTTGTAGCCCGCGAGAACCTCATCGCTGCCCTCGCCGGAGAGGACGACCTTGACGTGCTCGCGCGCGAGGCGCGAGACGGCGAGGAGCGGGACAAGCGTGAGGTCGGCCAGAGGCTCGTCGGCGCCGACGACGACCTCGGGCAGCATTTCGAGGAACTGCCGCTGGTCGACGACGACCTCGTGGAAGCGCGCGCCGACGTGGTCGGCCATCTGCCGCGCGAAGCGCAGCTCGGAGAACTCGCCGCCCTCCTCGAAGCCGACCGTGAAGGTGTGAAAGTCTTTGTGGCCCAGCTCGACCGCCGCGGCGGCGATGGCGCTCGAATCGAGTCCGCCGCTCAGGAAGACGCCGACGGGCACGTCCGACGCGACGAGCCGCAGCTCGACGGCGTCGAGGAGCAGGGAGGTGAACTCGCGCTCGGCCTCCTCTTCGCTGCGCCCCTCTTCCTGAGGAGAGGCGACGACGTCCGTCTGCCAGTAGCAGACCTCTTCGGGCGGGCCGCCCTGCGGGAAGCGGAGGAGGTGGCCGGGCTGAAGCTTGCGCACACCCTCCCAGATCGACTCGGAGCCGGGCACGTAGCGGAAGGTCAGGTAGTCCCACGCGGCCTGCCGGTTCACGCGGCGCGGGACGAGGCCCGAGGCCAAGAGCGCCTTGACCTCGGAGGCGAAGAGGAGAGTGCGGCCGTCGTAGAAGTAGTAGAGCGGCTTGACGCCCATGCGGTCGCGGATGAGCGTCAGAGACTTGCGCCGCGCGTCCCACGCGGCGACGCCGAACATCCCGTTCCAACTCTGGATGGCCGCCTCGCCCGCGTGCGCGAGTCCGCGCAGGACGACCTCCGTGTCGCTCATCGTCGCCCAGGGGCCGACGCCGTCGGACTCCATGCGCCGGCGCAGCTCGCGGTAGTTGTAGACCTCCCCGTTGAAGACGACCCCGAGGCCGGCGCTCTCGTCCCACATCGGCTGGTGGCCGCCGGCGAGGTCGATGATCGAGAGGCGGCGCATGCCGAAGCCGAAGCCGTCCTCCGCCCAGACCCCTTCGTCGTCCGGCCCGCGGTGGGCGATCCGGTCGTTCATCTTGCGGACGATCTCCAGGCACTCCTCGCGCGTGAAGTCACCCGCCACGCCGACAATTCCGCACATTTAATGAAACCCCTTCGGAGAGACCCCTCTGTGTCGTGAAGCGCGAGGCCGCAGCGGCCTCATATTTACCATACCACACGGGGGCCGAGGTCTGCGCAAACCTTTTCGTGTCTGCGGCCGGCTGTTCGGAGAGGCCATTTCGCCGACGCCAATTCCCCTCGGCCCCCTTGACAGCCGCGCGGCCGATAGGCTCTTCTGCAAGCATGACGACCGAACGCGCGCCGACCGCCCGCGGCGGCGGCCCCGCGCCGAAACTTCTCGCCGTCTCCTTCGCCTACCCGCCGCTGGCCTACCCGCGCTCGATGCAGGTCGCGCGCCTGCTCAAGTACGCGCGCGCCCCGACCGTGCTCGTCTGCGCCGACGAACACGGCGCGCCCCGAGACCCGACCATCGAGCCCGAGGCCGACGAGCTGCTCGAAGCCTGCCTCCGCGTTCCTTTCGAGGAGTCGTCCTCAAGGCGGCTCGCCAAACGCGTCGCTTACCATCTCTCCCGACCGCTCTGGCGGCGCATGAACGTGGCGCCCGACAAGTACACCGCGTGGCGTCCTCTGGCCGCGAGCGCCGTGCGCGACTACCTCTCGTCGAGCCGGTTCCGCCCCGACGCGCTCGTCACCTTCGCGCAGCCCTTCACAGATCACCTCGTCGGGCTCGAACTGAAACGCCACTACGGCCTCCCCTGGGTCGCGCATTTCAGCGACCCCTGGGTTGACAACCCCTTCAGCAACTACGACCGGAGGACGCGCGGCCTCAACCTCGCGCTCGAACGCGCCGTCGTCGAGGCGGCCGACCGCACCGTCTTCACCTCGCGCGAGACGGTCGAGATGGTCTTCGCCAAGTATCCGGAAGCGTTGCGGCAGAGGGCGCGCGTCCTGCCGCAATGTTTCGACCCGAGCCTCTACGGCGCCGCGCCCGACGACCGTGCCGGGGACGAAATCGTCATCCGCTACGTCGGCAACTTTTACGGCACGCGCTCGCCGGAGCCGCTCGTGCGCGCACTCTCCGCCGTGCTGGCCGAGAACGCGCGCGCTCTCGACGGCGTCAGGTTCGAGGTCATCGGCCGGCACGACCCGGAACTCGTCAGCCGCGCCGGAGGCGACCAACTGCCCGAGGGCCTTTTCAACCTCCGCCCCGCCGTCTCGTACCGTGAGAGTTTGCTCCTGATGGCCGCCGCCGACGGCCTGCTCGTCATCGACGCGCCGGCCGAGGTCAGCGTCTTCCTGCCCTCGAAGCTCATCGACTACCTCGGCGCGGGCCGCCCGATCCTCGGGCTCACCCCGCCCGGCGCCGCCGCCGACCTCATCGGTCGTCTCGGCGGCCACGTCGCACACCCCTCCGACACAGGCGCGGCCAGGTCGGCCCTGGAGAGTTTTCTGGGACACGTACGCGCAGAGAGGGCGGAAGGGGGGCGTGTCTGGGGGGCGCCGGAGGTGCGCCGGAGGTATGAAGCCGACGCGGTGGCGGCGGAGTTCGTTGAAATTATTGGGGAAATCGTCGGGCAAAACGAAACGGTTGACAACATGGTTTTGAACTCTTAAACTTTGTCTGACTGCTGACGACGAAGCAGTCACGCTCTTTCAAAAGCGAAGCGATTGCAGCGAAAAGGTAAACCTGCTGTGAGGCAGGGGCACAAAGCCGTGAATCTACGAGGGGCGCCCGAAGGAACTTCTGACGGTCGGACTCTTCGAGAGATTGTCTGGCTGCCGAAGGCGATCGGAGACTGCTTTACACCGGCCGGATACGCCGCCGGTGTATTGCCGGAGCCACCCACCGCGCCATTTCGCCGCGAACGTTGAAGCTCCTTTCTCCCTTCGCACCCCTCACCGATTTTGCCGGTTTAAGCATTGCACACACTCAGAGCCAGACGCCGTCCTTCGCCCTGAAGCGCGGCGCTCTACGTGCCATCCTTCTCCAGCAATCATCCGCTGACAATCGTCTTTTCCACCTGCCTGCGACCGGGCTTCCTAGCCCCGGCCGCCACACTTGTCGCACCGACTAAAGGCACCCCCGTAGCGATGCGGGCTCGCAAAGCCAAGAGTCTCGGCCCCTCGACCGAGATAGTCTGGTTACCGAAGTGAGGACATCATGAGGGTTTTTCGTGAGGGCCGCCGGCCCGTAGCCTCCCGTCTCGCTCTGTCGCTTTACGCGCTCTTTCTCTTCAATCTCTTCTGCTTTTGCGCCGCGGGCACGACGGCGCGGGCGGCGACCATCAACGTCGCCGAGGGCGGCGACCTTCAAGCGGCCATCAACCAGGCGAAGCCCGGAGACACCATCGTCCTCGCCGCCGGCGCCACCTACCCCGGCAACTTCCGCCTCCCGAACAAGCAGGGCGACGGCTACGTCACCATCCAGTCCTCCCTCCTCGCGAGCCTCCCCGCGGGGCAGAGGGTGACGCCGGCGCAGAGCGCCCTGATGCCCAAGATCGAGTCGCTCGGGCACAACGAGGGGGCCATCGCCACCGACCCGGGCGCGCACCACTATCGCTTCCTCGGCGTCGAGTTCACCGTCCGCCCCGGCGTGACCGAGAACGCGCTGCTCATCCTCGGCGGCCCCGTCGAGACCAACCCTCTGAATCAGCCCACCGAGCTGGTCTTCGACCGCTGCTTCATCCACGCGCCCGGCGACTACCAACTGCGCCGCGCCGTCGCCCTCAACGCCCGGAAGACCGAGATCACCAACTCTTACATCTCCAACATCAAGTACGCGGGCTTCGAGACGCAGGCCATCGGCGGCTGGAACGGCCCCGGCCCGTTCAAGATCGTCAACAACTACCTCGAAGCCGCCGGCGAGAACATCATGTTCGGCGGGGCCTGGTCGCAGAACCGGGGGATGGATCCGTCCGACATCGAGGTCAGGAATAACTACTTCTACAAGCCGCCCGAGTGGCAGGGCGTCTACACGGTGAAGAACATCTTCGAGCTGAAGAACGCCCGCCGCGTCGTCATCAGCGGCAACGTCTTCGAGCACAACTGGGTCGACGCGCAGGTCGGCTACGCCATCCTCTTCACCCCCAGGCCCAACGACTCCGGCGACTCCGCGGCCGTCGAGGACGTGCTCTTCGAGAACAACATCGTCCGCGGCACCGCCGCCGCCCTCAACATCCTCGGCTCAGACCCGCTCTACGACCGCGCCCCGACGGAAGTCCGCGGCCGGCGCATCACCGTCCGGAACAACCTCTTCGCCGACGTCGGCGGCCGGTGGGGCGGCGACGGTGCCTTCCTCAAGATCGCGAACGCGGCCGATCAGGTCAGCATCGACCACAACACCGTCATACAGACCGGCAACGTCACGAAGGCGACGGGGACTCCCATGACCTCCTTCTCCTTCACCAACAACCTGACGCTGAACAACGACTACGGCGTCTTCGGCGACAGCGTCGGCGTCGGGATGAACGCCATCAACGTGTACTTCCCCAACTCCAACTGGGCGAGGAACGTCATCGCCGGCGCGCCCGAGAACCGCTACCCGGCCAACAACTTCTACCCGACTTCGCTCGCCGACGTGGTCTTCACCGACAGCCCGGCCGGCAACTACCGCCTCGCCGCGGCGAGCCCTTACAAGGGGCGAGCGACTGACGGCAAGGATGTGGGCTGCGACTTCGCCGCGCTCGAAGCCGCGATGGCCGGCAACGGCCAGCCGGCGGCGACGCCGACCCCGACACCCACACCGGTCATGACGCCCACTCCCACGCCGACCCCGACCCCGACCCCGACCCCGACGCCGACGCCGACGCCGACACCCGAGCCCAGGTCGAAGCGCAGCCTGCGCGAGGCGCTGCGCGGCGCGCAGGACTTGAGCAACGCGCTCGCCGGCACGACCGTCCCGGCGGCCCCGCTGGCCCCGTCCGAGGCCGTCACGAACCCGACCGACCGCGTCGCGGCCGTCGTCGCGGCCATCCAGCAGGCCTACGTAGACCTGACGGCCGAGCACTCGCTCTACCCCGCGGCCACGCGCGCGGAGGCCGCGCTCTCGAACGCGCTCACGTACGCCGCCTCGGCCGGTAACTACGCCAACCAGGGCCAGCTCGCCGAGGCCAAGTCGGCGCTCCAGAAGGCCATCGACTACCTTGAGCTGGCCGACGTGCTGATGGCCTACGGCAACGTCAGCAACCCCGTGGACTACTCCGGCTACTTCGTCCGCCAGCACTACGTCGACTTCCTCGGGCGCGAGCCGGACGAGTCGGGGCGCGCCTACTGGACTTCGAAGATCGAGAACTGCGGCGCCAGCGCCGGCTGCGTCGAGGCGATGCGCATCGACGTCTCGGCCGCGTACTTCCTCTCCATCGAGTTCAAGGGGACGGGTTACCTCGTCCACAGGCTCTACAAGGGTTCGCTCGGCCGTCAGGTCACGTTTGCGGAGTTCGTCGCAGACACGCAGGAGGTCGCGAAGGGCGTCATCGTCGGCGAGCTGGGCTGGGCGGACAAACTCGCGGCGAACCAGCGCGCCTTCTACCAAGCCTGGGTGCTGCGCCCGGACTTCCGCACGCGCTACGACCGCCTGACCTCGGCGCAGTTCGTGGACGCGCTCTACGCTTCGGAGGGCGTCATCCCCGCGGCCGCGGAGCGCGACTCGCTCGTCGCGTCGCTCAACGCGGGCGCGCAGCGCGCGGACGTGCTGGCGAAGATCATCGAGAACGAAGAGTTCTCGCGGCTTGAGAAGAACCGGGCCTTTGTGCTGATGCAGTACTTCGGCTACCTGCGCCGCGACCCCGACGCCGGCGGCTACAACTACTGGCTCTCGAAGCTCGAACAGTTCGGCGGCGACTACCAGCGCGCCGAAATGGTCAAAGCCTTCCTCTCCTCCACCGAGTACCGCGACCGCTTCAGGCAGCAGTAGCGCACAAGGTGTGGGCAGGAGGACGAAGGATGAAGGACGAGGTTGATGCGGTTCCGCATCAACTTCATCCTTCATCCTTCCTACTTCATCCTTTAATTTTGTTGCCCGCCCGCGCGCGGCTGCGGTAAGCTTGGACGCGGCAGGCGCGCCGCGGGCCGCCGGCCGGAACCCCGAAAGCTTTTCAAGCATGCCCCAAGCCATCTCGCCCCAAAGAGTCTGGAGACCGCTCGTCATCGCGGCCGCGGTCGCGTTCGCCTACTGGGGCGTGCTCGCGCGCCTCGGGCGCTTCTGGTGGGAGGACGAGAACTACTCGCACGGGCTCCTCATCCCCTTCGTCATCGGCTACATCCTCTGGGCGGGGCGCGGCCGTCTGGCCGCCCTGCCCGAGCGCCCGCGCGTCTGGCCGGGCGCGGCGGCGGTCGCGGCGGCGCTCCTGATGCTGTGGGTCGGGACGGCCGGGGCCGAGCTGTTCACGCAGCGCACGTCGCTCGTCCTGCTCCTGGCGGGGCTGGCCGTCTACTTCCGCGGGTGGCGTCTGCTGCGCGCGGTCTCCGTGCCGCTGCTGCTCCTGCTGCTCGCCATCCCCATCCCGACCATCGTCTTCAACAAGGTCGCCTTCCCCTTACAACTCTTCGCGTCGCGCTGCGCGGTCTGGGCCATGCGCATGTTCGACATCCCCGTGCTGCGTGAGGGGAACGTCATCGAGCTGTACCCCTTGGGCTCGACGACGACCAAGCGGCTCGAAGTGGTCGAGGCGTGCAGCGGCATCCGCAGCCTGATGACGCTCGTCACGCTGGCCGTCGTCTTCGCATACTTCACGAACCCTTCGGACGAGGGCGGCAAGGGCGGGCGGCGCTTCGAAGTGTTCCGGAGGGCGCGCTCGGTGCTCATCGTGCTGGCGGCCGTGCCCATCGCCATCGTCACCAACGCGGCGCGCGTGAGCGGGACGGGCGTGCTCGCGCGCTTCTACGGGACGGAGGTCGCCGACGGCTTCTTCCACGAGTTCTCGGGCTGGGTCATCTACATCGTCGCCTTCCTTCTGCTCTTCGCCTTCGGCTGGCTGCTCGACCGCTTCAACCCGGCGCGGGGCGGCGGGCCGGGCGGCGAGGGCGGCGTCAAGGCGGAGGCGGTCGAAGTCCCCGTGGCGACGACAACGACAGCGGCGGCGGCGGCGGAAGGGGCGCAGGCGGAAGCGAGATGAGAGGCAAGGCGACACAGTTCTGGGCGATGTTGGTGCTGCTCCTTCTGGGCGCGGCGGTCGTTAACTACTGGGCCGTGGCGGGCGAGGCCAGCGTGCCGCGCAGGGCTTTGGCGGAGTTCCCCGCGGCGGTCGGCGGCTGGCACCAACTCGGGAGCGACGTGCGCTTCGACGCGGCGACCGAGGCCGTGCTGCGCGCGGACGACTACGTCTCGCGCGACTACACGGGCGAGGGCGGGCGCGTGGCCTCGCTCTACGTCGGCTACTACTTGACGCAGCGCACGGGGGCCACATACCACAGCCCCCTCAACTGCCTGCCCGGCTCGGGCTGGGCGCTCGGCCAGCCCTCGACGGTCGAGGTCAAGCCGGCCGACGGGCGCGCGGCCTTCAAGGCCAACAGCTACGTCATCGAGCACGGCCCCGACAAGATGCTCCTGCTCTACTGGTATCAGGGGCGCGGCCGCGCGGTGGCGAGCGAGTACGTGGACAAGGTCTACACGGTCTTCGACAGCATCCGCCTCCGCCGCTCCGACGGCGCGATGGTGCGCGTGCTCGTCCCGTTCCGCGGGGACGGGCGCGAGGCGGAGCAGGTGGCCGCGCAGTTCGCCGCGCAGGTCGCCCCGAACCTCTCGGCCTACGTGCCGGACTAGTGGGACAGAACCGCGAGCGGTTGCGAGCGGGTGGTCACACGACAGGCGGCTCAGATCATGTAACTATGACCCGCCCGCCACCGCTCGCGGTTCTGTTTTAAGTCTTGCTTTTGGCTGTCGGGTAGGGCATTTTAGGGAAGGGGGATGGCTTTAGGCGTTTCCCTTTCATGTCGTTCCCGCCGGCACGCCCCGCCGGAGGGCGCGTTCAGAAACCGACGGCCACGAAGACTCCTCCGAGCGGCTTTGCCCGCCGCCCGAGGACGAAGAGGCCGGGACGGTCGAGTCAGAAGAGTCGGAGTCGCGCGTAGGGTCGCGCCCGAAGGCCACTAGCCCCGGCCTTCGACGCGTGTCGCGCGGCGACGTCAACCCGTTCAAGGAGTGCCAGTCAGATGAACTTTCAAGAGTGCCCCCGCGCCCGGAGCCTCCGGGCGCCGCTCGCCGTCCTACTCGCCTGCATCGTCGCGCTCGCCGCAGGCTGCTCCAACCCAGAGAAAGCGAAGGCCGGACACGTCGCGCGCGGCGAAGCCTTCCTCAAGGAGCGCCGCTGGCAGGAGGCCTCGCTCGAATTCCGCAACGCCATCCAGATCGACGACAACCTGGCGGCCGCCCACTGGGGCCTGGCGCAGGCTTACGAGCAGCTCGGCCGCGGCAGCGAGTACGTCGAAGAGCTTCAGCGCACGGTCAAGCTCGACGCCGGGAACGTGCCGGCGCGGGTGCGCCTCGCCAACGCCTACCTCGCCGCCTACGCGCGGCAGAAGAACGCCGAGTTCTTGGGCGAGGCCGAGGGCCTCGCCAACCAGATCGTGGCGCGCGAGCCGAACAACCCCGACGGCCACATCCTCCAGGCTAACGTCGTCTACTTCAAAGGCGACACCGCGGCGGCCGAGCGGATGATTAAGGAGGCCGTCGCGCTCGACCCCAAGCGCGTCGAGTCGCACATGGGCCTCGCGCGCTTCTACCTCCAGACCAACCGCCCCGCCGACGCCGAGCGCGTCTACCAGCAGGCCATCTCGCTCAACGACCGCTCCTCGCTCGCCTACGTCGAGTACGGCAAGTTCCTGACGCAGTCGGGCCGCCCCGCCGACGCCGAGGCGCAGTTCCGCAAGGCCGTCGAGGTCGACCCGGAGAACCGCGACGTGCGCTGGGTGCTCGCCAGCTACTACTTCGTCAACAACCGCCTCGACCGCGCCGAGGAGGCTTACAAGGCCTGGGCGCAGCTCGACTGGGACAAGCCCGAGGGCAAGGCGCGGCTCGCGGACTACTACGCGACGGTCGGCCGCTTCGACGACGCCGCGAACCTCTACCAGGAGATCGTCAAGGCCTTCCCGGACTACGGGCACGGCCGCTACCGCCTCGGCGAGATCAGCCTCCAGCGCGGCGACACGCAGGGCGCGGCCGCGCAGGCCGAAGAGCTGCTCAAGCGCAGCCCGAACGACCCGGACGCGCTCTTCCTGCGCGCGCGCTCGCGCATCGACACGGGCAAGTACAAGGACGCCATCGCCGACCTGAAGACCGTCCTCGACCGCGACCCGCGCTCGAAGCTCGGCCTCTTCTTCATGGCCGACGCGCTCTACCGCGACGGGCAGCTCGAGCAGGCGCGCGCCCGCGCCGCAGACCTCGAGCTCTACTACCAGGACTTCCTCCCGGCCAAGCTCATACAGATTCAGGTCGGCCTCGACTCGGGCGACGCCGACGGCTCGAAGCGCTCGGCCGACGACCTGATCAACAAGCTCAAGGAGGCGGCGCCGAGCGGCGAAGTGACGCCGCAGCTCCTCGCGGACGTGAAGACGAACGCGTACCTCCTGCGCGGGAAGGCGAGCCTGCGGCTCGCCGCGCAGACGCCTGCGCAGCTGGCCGCGGCGCGCGCGGACTTCGAGGCGGCGCGCCAGGCTTCGCCCAACTCGCCCGTGCCCCACGTCAACCTCGCGGACGCGGCCGCCGCCGAGCAGAAGTGGGACGAGGCCTGGCAGCACCTCGACCAGGCGCTCGCGCTCGACCGCACGAACCCACAGGCGCTGATGGGCCTCATCAACCTCGGGACGGTGGCGGGGCGTCTCGGCGAGGCGCGCACGCGCGTCGAACAGTTGGCCAACGAGCAGCCCAACAGCGCGCAGCTACAGTACCTTCTGGGGCACGCCTACCGCAGCGCGAATCAGAACGAGCCCGCCGACGTCGCGCGGGCCGAGGCGGCGTTGCGCCGCGCCATCGAGCTCGACCCCGACTTCGTGCAGGCCTACACGGCGCTGGCCGAAATCTACGTCGGCACGCAGCAGCCCGACCGCGCCATCGACGAGTACAAGAGGATCACGCAGCGGCGGCCGGACGACTTCGTCGCCTTCCGCATGATCGGGATGATCGAGAACGGGCGCAACAACCTCGACGCGGCGGCCGAGTATTACCGCCGCGCCCTCTCCATCCGGCCGGACGAACCCATCACGGCCAACAACCTCGCGGCGCTCTACGGCGAGCACGGGAAGGGCAACCCCGAGGAGGCGATGCGCCTGGCGCAGGACGTGGTGCGCCGCTACCCCAACAACCCCGGCGCCGCCGACACGCTGGGCTGGGTCTACTACCGGCGGGAGCTCTACCGCGACTCGGTCGAGCAGCTCAAGCGCGCGGTCGAGGTCGCGGTCAAGGTCGGCGGCGACAACTCCCTCTACCGCTGGCACCTCGGCGCCGCGCTCGCCAAGAGCGGCGACAAGGCCGGCGCCCGGCGCGAGCTCCAGAAGTGCCTGGAGCTGGCCGGCAAGGAGCAGCAGCGCCCCGTCAAGCCCCCGACCCCGACCCCCGTGGACGAAGTGCGCCGCACGCTGGACAGCCTTTAAGAGGGTGCTGGGTGTTGGGTGCTGGGTGCTGGTTAGAACAGGCTTTTACCCAGCACCCAGCACCCAACACTCAGCACCGCGAATGGAGTGAGCCATGAGCGTTGATTTCAGGCAGCGGACGCCGGCCGAGCTGGCGCGGATTGTTTGGCGGAGGAAGTGGCTGATCGCCCTGCCGACCGCGGCGGTCGCCGTGGCCGTGGCCTTCGTGGTCTGGCGGCTGCCGAACGTCTACGAGTCGACGACGCTGTTGGCCGTGCGGCCGGCGACCATCATGGCGCAGGGCGTCGCGCAGATGTCGGACAGCGACCTCACGCTGCGCATCAACAACATCACGCAGGAGGTCACCAGCCGCAGCGTGCTCCAGCCGCTCATCGAGCGCTACGACCTCTACGCGCGCGAGCGCGCCCGCGGCGACTCGATGGAGGAGCTGGTCGACCGGATGCGCACGCGCGACCTCAAGATCACGCTCAACACCTCGCGCAACGAGATCACCAACGGCTTCTTCCTCGCCTACCGCGGGGCGGAACCGCGCGCGACGCAGGCCGTGACCGAGGCGCTGGCGCGCAAGTACGTGGACGCGCAGTCGAAGGCCGCGGGCGACGAGGCGACGCTCACCGCCGACTTCTTCAGGGAGCGCGTCGAAGAGCAGAAGGCGAAGCTCAAGGAGATCGACGACCGGCGCCTCGCGGCCATGACGCAGAACGTGCACAGCCTGCCGAGCGCGACACAGGCGCTCGTCGGCCAGCTCGCCGGCCTGCGCGAAGAGCAGAAGGCGCGCATCTCCGAGGTCGGCCGCCTCAACGACCAGATAGCCTTCCTCAACCGCGCCGTCACCGACCTCACCAAGTCGAACCAGCAGGACGTCGAGGCCGTCGTCGCGCAGATGCAGGACCCGAAGGGCACGCCCGCCTACGCCGAGCTGGTCAAGCGCAAGGGCGACCTGGAGGCGCAGAAGGGCGAGCTGTCGCTCGTCTTCAAGCCGGCCGCGCCCGAGATGAAGGCGGTGCAGAAGCAGATCGACTACGTGCAGTCGCAGATCGACGACATGCTCGAAGAGCACAAGCGCAAGGTCAAGGAGACGCGCGAGCGGCTCGAAAACCGGCTCGACCCGCGCGTCAGCTCCTACAAGTCGGAGGCGGCGCGGCTCCAGGGCGAGGTCAAGCGGCAGCAGGCCATGCTCGACCGCGCCGAGTCGGACATCGCCGCGGTCAGCGGGCAGATCAGCAGCGTCCCCAACACCGAGGTCAAGCTGGAGGCCGTGCAGCGCGAGTACGAGAGCGAGAAGGCCATCTACGACCAACTGGTCGAGCAGCAGAAGAAGGCCGAGATCACCTCGCAGGTGGCCGGGAAGGCGCAGGGCGAGGCGATCACCGTCATCGACGCGGCGAGTTTGCCGCAGCAGCCGGTCGCGCCGAAGCGCCCGCTGCTGATGCTGCTCGGGCTGGTCGCGGGGTTAGGCTGTGGCGTCGCGCTCGCGGCCGCCTTCGAGGTGCCTCGGCTCCTGACCGTCCAGACGAGCGAGGACGCCGAGCACTACACGGGGCTGCCCGTGCTCGTCACGCTGCCGATGCTGTTGACGGCGCGCGAGGAGCGCCGCCTCAAGGCGCGCCGCGCCGCGCTGGCCCTCGCCGCCGTCGTCGCCACGGTCGTGAGCGCCCCCGCGCTCGCCTTCGTCCTCAGCCGCCTGCACATCATCGAGATGTTCACGTCGAGAGGGTGAAGGGAAGGTTTTGGGTTCTGGGTTCCGGGTATTGGTTAAAACCAAAACCTAAACCCCAACACCCCGGAGGTAGAGAGATGTACTTAGACTTCTACGGACTGAAAGAGCTGCCCTTCGCGCTGACGCCCGACCCGCGGTTCATCTACTTCACGCCTTCGCACACGGAGGCGATGGCGAACCTGCATTACGGCATCGAGAGCGGGAAGGGCCTCATCGTCGTCACGGGCGAGGTCGGGACGGGGAAGACGACCATCCTGCGCTGGATGATGCACCGGCTCGACCGCACGGTGCTCGTCGCGTACCTCTTCAACCCGCGGATGACCGTCTCGGAGTTCTACCAGTACGTCTCCTCCCCGAAGCTCCTCGACGTGCCGCGCTGGGAGAGCAAGTCGGAGCTGCTGCTCCGGCTCGGCGAAGTCTTAGACTCGCGCCACTCGCGCGGCCTGCGCACCGTGCTCGTCATCGACGAGGCGCACGGCCTCTCGCCCGCCGTGCTCGAAGAGATCAGGCTCATGTCGAACTTCGAGTCCGACTCGGCCAAGCAGTTGCAGATCGTCCTGACGGGGCAGCCCGAGCTGCGCGACGTGCTGAACCAGCCGGAGCTGCGCCAACTCAAGCAGCGCGTCGCCCTGCGCTGCGAGATCAAGCCCCTGCCCGACATCGAGGAGACCGCGCGCTACATCGCCTCGCGCCTGCTCGCGGCCGGCGCCGAGCACACGGACATCTTCACGCAGGCCGCGGTCGACCTGGTCTTCCGCTGCTCCGAAGGCATTCCGCGGCAGATCAACAACATCTGCGACAACTCTCTGCTCGCGGGCTTCGCCGCGGGCGCGCGCCACATCAATCGCGACATCGTCGAGGAGGTCGCGGAGACCTTCGACCTGCTGCCGAACGCGCAGCGCGGCCGGCAGTCGGGCGAGGAGCGCGCCTCGTCCGCGCGCGTCTTCACCGCCGCCGGGCGCTCGGAGCTCTGGGCGGCCGAGGCGAGCAGCTCGGGCAAGGACACTTCGGCCGTGGGCCGCGCCGCGCAGGTCAGCCACGAGCGCGAGGTCGAGCGCGAGCTGAACGCGGCCGCGCCGGACGCGGACGACGTCGGCCGCGCCTTCCGCAGTTGGGACAGCAAGGGAGATTCGTGATGGGCAGAGTCTACGAAGCACTGAAGCGCGCGGCCGAGCAGAACGGCACGCCGGCCGATGCGGAGCCGGGCGAGGAGCAGTCGGTCGCCGTCCGGCCCGAGCCTTCGAACGGCAACGGCCACGCGCCCGCCGCGGACGAGGTCGCGCCCGCCCCCGAATATCTCTTCCACGCCTCCAGACACTTTCAGACGCCGGAGACGGCGCACACACCAGCGCCCAATGAGCAGACGTCGGCGCCGGGCGGGTCGGCACTCCCCGCCGGGCAGGCTTCGCGTGCTGCTGGGGCAACTTTGGGCGCTGCCGGTTCGGCGCGCACGCCGGAGTTCGTCCGCCTGGACGTCTCCGCCGCGCGCGTCGAACCACACCTCGTCGCCATCACGCAGCCGCGCTCTTCGCACGCCGAGCGCTACCGCAGCTTAAGGACGCGTGTGCTCCACGCGGGCGAGCGCAGGAAGATGCAGGCGTTCGTCATCACCTCGGCCGGCATCATGGAGGGCAAGACCCTGACGGCCGTCAACCTCTCCTGGCTGCTCGCGCAGACCGACGGCGTGCGGGCGCTGCTCATCGACGGCGACCTGCGCAACCCCTGCGCGGCCGACTACCTCGGCCTCGACGCGCCGACGGGGCTTTCGGAGGTGCTCGCGGGCGAGGCGCGGCTCGAAGAGGCGATTGTCAGGCTCGAACCCGCGGGCCTGCACGTCCTGCCCGGCGGCTCGGCGCGCGACGACGTGGCGGAGCTGCTCTCGGGGCCGCGCTTCCTCGCGGTCTTGCAGGAGGTGCGGCGCATGTTCGACTACGTCATCATCGACGCGCCGCCGCTCGGCATCTTCACCGACGCGACGGTGCTCATCAGCCGCGCCGACTCCGCGCTCATCGTCGCGCGCGCGGGCAAGACGCGCTACTCCGCCCTGGAAAAACTGCTCGAGCCGCTGCCGCGCGAGCGCCTGCTCGGCGTCGTCCTCAACGGCTCGGACGAGCAGCTCAACGAGCAGAACTACTACTACCGCCGCTACTCGCGCCGCGGCGAGGCGGGCGAAGAATAGGGAGGGGGGCTTAAAGGTTTGGCTTCGACGCGCCTGAACGTGAGGACGTTGTTGCTCATCATCGCGGAGGCTCTTTTGATCTTCTTCGCGATGGTGGCGGCGGCCTACCTGCGGCTCGGCTGGGTCGACGCCTACTTCGAGCTGAACGAGAAGTACGGCTACCTCAAGGCGGCGGTCGTCACGGCCTTCTGCCTCGCCGCCTTCTACCTCTACGACCTCTACGACTTCGTCGTCATGCACGACCGGCGCGAGCTGGTGCTCCGCCTCGTCCAGGCGCTCGGGCTGGCGTGGGTCGCGCTGGCGATTGCGATCTACCTGGTGCCGGAGCTGAAGATCGGGCGCGGCGTCTCGCTCATCGCGCTGCCGCTCGCGCTCGCGCTGATGGTCGCGTGGCGCGTCGGCGCGCACTGGCTGCTCGGCCACCCGGGCGTGGGCGAGAAGATTCTCATCGTCGGCTCGGGCGCGTCGGCCGTCGAGGTCGCGCGCGAAGTCCTGGAGAGGCGCGACGCGGGCTACCGCATCATCGGCTTCGTCGACAGCCGGCCGGAACTCGTCGGCCAGAGTCTGATTAACCCGCGCGTCATCGGCGTGACCGACGACCTCGCCGAGATCGCGCGGCGCGAGGGCGTCAACCGCGTCGTCGTCGCGCAGGCCGAGCGGCGCGGGCAGTTCCCGACGCGCCAGCTCCTAGACCTGAGCCTGTCGGGCGACGTGCACATCGAGGAGTGCGCGAGCTTCTACGAGCGCCTGACGGGCCGCGTCTCGCTGGACATGATGCGCCCGTCGTGGCTCATCTTCTCCTCGCGGGCGCGGCAGGCGCGTCTGTCCGCCGTGCTGCGGACGCTCTTCCACCGCGGCGTGGCGCTCGTCGGCGCCGTCGTCTCCCTGCCCATCGCGCTCCTGACGGCCGCGCTCATCAAGCTCGACTCGCCCGGCCCCGTCCTCTACTCGCAGGAGCGCGTGGGGAAGAACGGGCGCGCGTTCCGCGTCTACAAGTTCCGCTCGATGCGCACCGACGCCGAAGCGAACGGCCCCGTCTGGGCGAGCAAGGCGGGCGACGCGCGCGCGACGCGCGTCGGGAGAGTCATCCGCAAGATTCGCGTGGACGAGATCCCGCAGTTCTGGAACATCCTGCGCGGCGACATGAACTTCGTCGGGCCGCGCCCCGAGCGCCCGCACTTCGTCAAGCAGCTCGCCGAGGAGATACCCTTCTACGAGCAGCGCCACCTCATCCCGCCGGGCCTGACGGGGTGGGCGCAGATCAAGTACCCGTACGGCGCGTCGGTCGAGGACGCGCGCCAGAAGCTGCAGTACGACCTCTACTACATCAAGAACCAGAGCCTCGTGCTCGACGCCGTCATCCTGTTCGAGACGGTGAAGACGATCCTCTTCGGCCGCGGGGCGTGAGGGTTGAGTCGTTTGTTGAGAGTTATGGGAATCCGATTAACCACAGAGACACAGAGGCACAGCTTGTCGAGAGCTAAAGCTGAAGCTGTGTCTCCGTGTCTCTGTGGTTAATTTCCCTTTTCGGAGGTTAAGTCATGAAGTCGCAACCGAAAGTCGCCGCCGCGCTCCTCCTCGCGCTCACCGCGCTCGCGCCCACTTCGGCGCTCGCGCAGAAGCAGAAGAAGGCCGCCCCTGCGCCTTCGAAGGCGCAGGCCGGCGAGCGCCTGGAGCCGGACGACAGGCGCGAGGTGCGGCAGGACGTGCCCGAGGAGGTGCAGGCCAACCGCCGCGAGCGCGAGGGCGAGGCCGAGGCCGAGGAGATACCCTCCTACAACAACTTCCTGACGAACTACCGGCTCGGCCCCGAGGACGTCATCTCGGTCAACGTCTTCGACCTGCCGAAGTACTCGCGCAGCGGCATCGTCATCCCGCCCGACGGCGTCATCGACTACTACATGATCCGCGACGGCATCCACGTCGTCGGCAAGACGCGCCAGCAGGTGGCCGACGAGATCGCGCGCCACCTCGACGAGTACATCATCGACCCGAAGGTCGTGGTCACTTTGGACAAGGCGATGTCGATGCGCTACGGCGTGGTCGGCGACGTGGCGCAGCCCGGCATCCGCGTCATGACGCGGCGCCTGAGCGTGCTCGAAGCGCTCAACGAGGCGGGCGGCGTGCTCGGCACCGGCGACAAGAAGAAGATCGTCGTGCTCCACTGGGACGCCGAGCGCATGGTCAAGCCGGTCTACGTGGACGTGTCGGCCATCGAGAAGGGCAAGTCGCCCGACAACTACTTCCTCAGCCCCGGCGACCAGGTCTTCGTCCCCGGCAACAAGTGGAAGCGCGTCCAGGAAGTCCTCAAGCTCGCCCCCATCGTCAGCTTCGCCCGCATCTTCACGGGAGGGTTCTGAGGAGCAGTAGGCAGTAGGCAGATGGCAGTAGGCAGTTAGGTTTCCGCTTTAAGGAACTTGATGATGACAACCGTAGGGTTCGAGCGTCGAAGGTTCTTCTACTGCCTACTGCCTACTGCCTACTGCCTGCTGTTCTCAACCGCCTTCTGCCTACCGCCTACCGCCTACTCGCGGAGCGCCGCGTGGGAGCGGCAGCAGACGGGGACGTTCGCGTGGCTGCACGCGGTCTTCTTCGTGGACGAGCGGAGGGGCTGGGCCGCGGGGGGCAAGGGCGCTCTGCTCTCGACCGCCGACGGGGGCGCGACGTGGGAGCTGCGGAAGCGGCCGACCGAGGACGCCCTGCGCGACGTGTTCTTTCAGGACGCGCAGACGGGCTGGCTCGTCTGCGAGCGCAGCATCTTCCAGCCGATGGAGAAGGACGAGTCCGTCTCGTACCTCCTGAAGACTTCGGACGGCGGCGAGACCTGGGCGCGTGTGGAGGTGACGCGCGGCGCGGACGTTGACCTCAAGCTCGCGGGCCTGCGCTTCGCGGATCGCGAGCACGGCTGGGTCTACGGCGAGATGGGCGCGCTCTTCGTGACGGGCGATGGCGGCAAGTCTTGGGTGCGCCAGCGCGTGCCGACCAAACACCTTCTGCTCGGCGCCGCGTTCCTCGACGCGCAGACGGGCTGGCTCTCGGGCGGCGGCTACACCGTCCTGAAGACCTCGGACGGCGGCGCGACGTGGCGCGCCGGCACGGTCTTCCTTCCGGCGGAGGGGGCGCGGCCGCCGCAGGAGTCCGCGCACGTCGAGACGGAGCAGTCGGAGTCGGAGACGCGGCAGGTCGGCGGGCGCAAGCTCAACGCCGTCTGGTTCGGCTCCCGCGAGCGCGGTTGGGCCGTGGGCGGCGAGGGCGTCATCATCGCGACCGCCGACGGCGGGCGCACCTGGCGGCCGCAGGCGTCGGGCGTCGGCGACGACCTCAACGACGTGAAGTTCTTCGACGAGTCGGAGGGGTGGGCGGTCGGCCGCGGCGGCGCGATGCTGCACACGAGGGACGGCGGGCGCACCTGGGTCGACGCCGGGCGCGTGACCACGCACGCGCTCGAACGAATCCACACGGTCGGACGGCGCGCGTGGGCCGTTGGCTTCGGCGGGACAATCGTCGCCCTGAAAGGCTGAGGGCGGAGGTCTTGGGATGAGAAAGCATTGGAAGTCCGTTCCGGCGTTACTGCTCCTCGCGGCGTGTGCGCCCTGCGCGTGGGCGCAGGAGTCTCCGGCGCAGAAGGATGGCGAGGCCGTGCGCGTGCGCCGCGTCGCGGCCGTGGAGGCTAACGAAGAGCCGGCCGCCTCGGGCGAAGAGGTCGAGGCGTTGCGCGCGAGGGCCGAGGCGGCTTCGAACCCTTCGGAGCGCGCGCGGCTGCGCCTGTCCCTGGCGGAGACTTTGGCCGAAGGCGGGGGCAAGGCGGAGGCGTCCGCGCTCGCGCGCGAGCTGGTTGCGGAAGAGAGGTTCGACCCGCAGTTCTTCTACAACGCGGGGAACGCGCTGGCGCGCATGGGCGAGTCGGAGGCCGCGGCCGAGGCGTACCGCAAGGCCGTCGCGCAGAAGCACGGCAACTACTCGCGCGCGCAGCACAACCTCGGCGTCGTGCTCACGCGGCTGGGCCGCTGGGAGGAGGCGGAGGGCGCGCTGAGCGCCGCGATGCGGCTTGAGCACGACACGTACGCGGAGGCGAGCTACAGCCTCGGGCGTCTGCACGCGCTGCGCGGCGAGTCCGTGCTCGCGGCGGCCGAGTGGGGGCGCACGCTCAGGCTCCGGCCGGATCACGGGGACGCGGCCGCGGCGCTGGCGCGCACGCTCGCCGAAGGCGGCGACACGGAGCAGGCGCTCGCCGTGCTCGACGCGTTCGAGGCGCGGGCCTCGAAGCGCGGCGCGCAGGTGCCGCGCGAGGTGACGTTGGCGCGCGGGGAGATCGTCGCCGCCGCGAACGTCTACGCCGCCGCGCGTGTCGAAGGGCGCACGGTCGAAGCGGGCAAGCAGACCGAGACCGGGCTTCCCGACTCGACGGCGCTGCTGCGCGGCGTGCGCGCAGGCCGGGCGTCGCCCGCGAAGTTCGTGATCGAGCAGCCGGCCTACGGCTCTCTCCTGAGCGCGCGCGCCGCGCGCGCGGCCGAGCGGCCCGAGCAGGCGGTCGAGCAGTACCGCCGCGCGATCCGCGAGGCGGGCGGCTACCTCGCGCCCGCTAACATGGAGCTGGGGCTGACGCTCGTCTCCCTGCGGCGCAACGAGGAGGCGGCCGCCTCCTTGCTTTCGGTCGTGCGCAGGGAGGGCGGGCGCTACCCGCTCGTCTTCTACCACCTCGGGCGCATCTACGAGCACATGGGCCGCCTGGCCGAAGCGGGCGAGGCGTTCGCGCGCGCCGCCGAGCTGGGCGGCGAAGAGAGCCCGCAGTTCTACCTCGACCTCAGCCGCATCCGCGAGCAAGAGGGCCGCCACGACGAAGCGCTCGCCGCGGCCGAGGCGTACGTCCGCGCCCTCTCGCGCACGGGCGAGCCGCCCGCCTGGGCGCGCGAGCGGGTCGAGAATTTAAGGAAGCGGGCGGCGCCGCCGGCGAAGCAATGAAGTAAGGCGCAGTTTAAGACTTAACCATAGAGGCACCGCATGAAGACTTATGACTTCAAGCGGTGCCTCTGTGGTTGCGGCGGCGTGATATTGACAATCCCGCACCACGCGCATATCTTCTCGCCGCCGGTACGCACGCCCGCCGGCCTCACGCACGACGCGCCAGGAGGAGAAGATGCCAGACTCCGCCGAAGAACCCGACGATCTGTCCGACCGGCCGCCTTACCGCAAAAAGACGCACGACACGAGCCTGACCCTCAAGGACTATCTGGAGACGGCGACGGACGCGTCCCGGCGGACGCGCTTCATCACCATCGCGATGGTCGTCGCCTCGGTGCTGCTGCTGGTCAGCGTTTTGAACTCCGCGCCCACGGGGTGGATTTCGCTGAGGATCGGTGCGCTTAGCGACCCCACTTCGAAGTACACGTTGGAGAAGTTCCCGCTGCTGTGCCGGTGCGAGCCGCTGGTTTACGACGACCCCGACCTGGTCAGATACTGCGCGGAGGAGTTGGGCCGTGACGGTCAGAAAACGGAAGAGGACATTAAAAAAATGTTCTGGCCGTACGACAGGCTGGAGGGCGAGAAGGCCAAGCTGAAGAAAGAACTGGCTGAGCTCAAGCCTCAGGACGCGGCCGGTAAAATAATTGAGGACAAGGTGGCGAAACTGGACGCCGCGCAGAAGGATGTCTGTGACGCCGAGAAGATGGGGTTGAAGGATTTTCGCAACGCGCTGGTTCGCTCGGAGGTCGATACGAAGTACACGGTGCGCGCCCCGTTCTTCGGCGTCGCGTTCGACATCAACGACATCGGACTCTTGGGCGGCCTCAGCCTCTCCATCATCCTGATCATGCTCCGCCTCAGCCTGAGGAATCAGATCGCGGGCATGCGCATCGGCTTCAAGGCCGCCCTCGCCTCCGACCGCGCCCGCCGGTTCTACGAGGTGCTCGCGGCGCAGCAGGTCTTCGTCTTCCCGTACCTCGAAGACCGGCGGCAGAGGGCGAACGCGGCGATGGGCTGGACGGAGGCTTTCTGGCTGAAGACCCCTTTCGGCAAATTCTCGCGGAAGGCGAAGGGCTGGCTGCGGAGCACCACGAAGGGCCTGAAGCGCCGCATCGACACGGGCCTGGAGCTTCAGGACGAGGCGAGACCTTCGGACGACGCGGACGCGGGCGGGTGGCGGGTCAACCGGAACGCCTCGCTGCGGCTGGTTCCGAAACTGCTGTGCCTCCTGCCCTTCGCCATCTACGCGATTCAGTTCTCGTTCGACCTGAAGACCCGGCACTACGGCGATTACCTGAGCCCCTGGCGGATGCGGATGCTGGTCATCATCGACGCCTTGTTCCTTTTGAACATACTGGTTCTGGGTCTGTGGTGCGTGGCTAAGTGGAACGAGGTGGATAAACTCTGGGACTACTTCGACGTCGAGACCCGCGACGACGGCGGCCCGGCCGGAGGGGACGAAGACTCACACGCGGCCTGAAGGAGATGTTAGTATCGGCCGTCCCGAATAACTTGGAGAGATGTCGGATGCGGCTTGTCACCCTGACGCTTCTGCTTTGCCTGCTCGCGGCGTGTGGCTCGCCGGTGCGCGACGCGAACGTGCCGGCGCCCACGCCCGCGGCGGCGACGCCCGCGGCGGTCGCGGAGGTTCCGCAGAGTAAGACGTGCGCGCTCCTCACCCCGGACGATTTGAAGGAGGTGCAGGGCGAGGCGCCGGCCGGCGCGCAGGGGAGCGAGCACGCCGCGGGGCCGCTCTCGATGTCGCAGTGCTTCTACCGCCTGCCGACCTTCGTCAGGTCGGTCGACCTCGAAGTGGTGCGCGGGGACGCGGGGGCTTTGAAGGAATACTGGCGCAGGCACTTCCACCCGGAGGCCGTCGAGGCGCGCGAGCGTCAGCGCGAGCTGAAGGAGGAGCGCGAGCGGGAGCGCGAGGAGGCCCTGGAGCGCGAGCGCGCGGCCGGGCAGTCGAGGGAAGGCGGCCACGGCGAGGAGGAGGAGAAGGGCGAAGAGGAGGAGGCGCGCCCGCAGCGCGTGCGCAACCTGGGCGAAGAGGCTTACGCGACTTTGAGCCGCGACACCTCGACGCTCTATGTTCTGAAGGGGGAAGCGGTTTTGCGCGTGAGCGTCAGCGGCCCCGGCGAGCCGGCCGAAAGGCAGAAGCGCGCCGCCGCGCTCGCGGCGAAGGCGCTCAGGAAACTATGAACGGGTGCTGGGTGCTGGGTGCTGGGTGCTGGGTTAAAGAATTAGTTCTAACCAGCACCCAGCACCCAGCACCCAGCACCCGTTTCCCTACTTCGCCTCGGCCAGTTTCGCGACGTGGAGGGTGTCGCCGTCGATGGTGCCCTCGACGTCGACCTTGAGGCCCTTCTTCGCCTTGTTGGTCTTGAGAACCTCGGCGGCCAGCTTGTTGCCTTGCGCGTCGAGCTTGTACAGCTTTTCGCCCGAGACGACGGCGAAGCCGCTCTTCTCGCAGGCCTCCATCAGCGCGCAGCCGTTCGGGTGCTTGGCCGCCTCCGCCTCGGTGCCGTGCATCTCGGCGCACATGTTGTCGACGACGTAGCCGGTCACCTTCACGGTCTTCTGCTCGCCCTGCGCGTAGGCGAAGACGGCGGCCAGCGCGACCGCGGCCGCGACGAGGGAAACGTTACGAAACATCTTCATCACTCCTTTGTTGGGTCAACGGGTCTTAGAATGAGTTATTAAGGGCAAGCGTCCAGCTCAAGGGGTGTCCGTCTGCTCGTCCGGGTCTTCTAACTGGGCCGCACGCGGCCGCATGTGTGGGAAGAGTATCACGTCGCGGATGGAACGGCGATTCGTGAGGAGCATCGTCATGCGGTCGATGCCGATGCCGATGCCGGCGGCCGGGGGCATGCCGTAGGAGAGCGCGCGGACGTAGTCGAGGTCGGTCTGCATCGCCTCCTCGTCGCCGCCCTCGCGCTGCCTGGCCTGCTCCTCGAAACGCTCCAACTGCTCCGCCGGGTCGTTCAACTCCGAGAACCCGTTCGCCACCTCCATCCCCATGATGTAAAGCTCAAACCGCTCCGCGATGGTCGGGTCGTCGGGAGAAGCTTTCGAGAGTGGAGAGATAGACTTAGGAAAATCCGTGATAAAGGTCGGCTGAGTTAATTTGTCCTCAGCTACCATCTCAAAAATGTAGGCAATTCGTTTTGCTATTTCATCGCCGCCTGAATCCGGTAAAGGCTCATTAGAGGGATTAAAACTTTCAGCCCTCTCTCTAAATTGGGCAGCCAACTCAGTTAATTTAATGTTCACGCCACTCTTATCATTTCCAGGGTCGTAGCCGGGAAGAATCGTGTATTGGTCTAAGTAAGACCAGTCACCGAGCCAGTCAGCTAGAAATCGTACCTCATCAGGATAGTCTAGCCTCCTGGCATCGAAAGATATGCCGACAGTTTCACGCAATTCATACGACCAATATTTTGTTATGGCCTCTTTCATCGAGAGCCGCTCAAAATTGCGTCCAAACTCAAGATCATTTCCCCCAAAGTTAACAGTCGTACCATTCGTTATCTGCTTAACTGTCGTGCGCAGCATCTCCTCGCAGAAGTCCATCATCCAGTTCACGTCCTTGTAGGCCGTGTAGAATTCGAGCATGGTGAACTCGGGGTTGTGGCGGGTGGAGATGCCTTCATTGCGGAAGTTGCGGTTCAACTCATACACGCGCTCGAAGCCGCCGACGAGGAGGCGCTTCAGATAAAGTTCGGGCGCGATGCGGAGGTATAAATCAATGTCGAGCGCGTTGTGGTGCGTGACGAAGGGGCGTGCGGCGGCGCCCGAGGCAATCGCGGAGAGCATCGGCGTCTCGACCTCAACGTAGCCGTGTTCGTCCAAATGGCGGCGCATCGCCGTGACGAGCTTCGAGCGGCGCTCGAAGACCTCGCGGGTGGAGAGTTCTGTTTGAGAGTCGCCGGGCTCTTCGTCAGTCTTAACCTTCAGGCTCGAAGCAATCAAATCCGCGTAGCGCTGGCGCTGGCGTATCTCCGGGTCGCTGATGCCGTGCAGCTTGTCGGGCATCGGCAGCAAAGCCTTCGAGAGGAACTGGATCGTCTCGACGTGGACTGACAGCTCGCCCGTCTTCGTCACGAACAGTTTGCCCTCGACGCCGACGAAGTCGCCGTGGTCGAGCAGTTGGAAAAGCTTCCAGCCGCTCTCCGCCTCTTCGACCGGCCGCAGAGAGTCGTTGCTGACGGCGACGGCCTCCTGCCTGCGCACGTAGATTTGCAGGCGCTCGCGCCCGTCCGAAAGGTGCACGAACGCGGCCTTGCCCATCACGCGCGGCGGCGTCGCGAGCCGGCCCGAGACGCGCACCCTCAACTCGCCGAGTTCGGCGTTGGCCGTCTCCAACTGCTCGGGCGCGGGCTTCTCGCCCTCTTTGACTTCCGGCTCGTACTTGCGGAACGCCGAGACGACGGAGGTAATGGTGTCCTCGCCCTCGGCCGTCTCGGTCAGGGCGGTGCGCGCGAACTTGTTCGGGTACGCGTTGCCGACGAGTTCCTGAATGCGGGCGAGGTGCTCTGCGCGCGCGCGCGTCTGGTCGTTGTCGGGGACGATCTCTTCGGGAAGCCGGTGCATCGGTAAATAGTAAATGGTGAATAGTAAATGGTAAATCGCCGGGGCGAAGTTTTGTCTATTCACTATTAACCATTTACTATTTACTAACCGATGGGCAGGGTGATTCTCGAAAGGGGGGAGCTGCTGCGCGTCCGCGCCGAGCTGCGCGCGGCGGGGCGGCGGCTCGTCTTCACGAACGGGTGCTTCGACATCCTGCACGTCGGCCACGCGCGTTACCTGGCGGCGGCCAGGGCGTTGGGCGACGCGCTGCTCGTCGCCGTCAACAGCGACCGTTCGGTGCGCGCGCTCAAAGGGAAAGGGCGCCCCTTGATGAACGAAGGCGAGCGGGCCGAGCTGCTCGCGGCGCTCTCCGCGGTGGACTTCGTGACCGTCTTCGATGAGGACTCGCCGCGCAAGCTCATCGCGGAGCTCCTCCCCGACGTGCTCGTCAAAGGCGGCGACTACGCCCTCGAAGAGATACACGGCCGCGAAGAGGTCGAAGCCGCGGGCGGCCGAGTCCTCGCCCTGCCTTTCGTCGAAGGCGCGTCCACCACAGGCATTATCGAAAGAGTCAAAGCAGTAATCAGCGATGAGTAGATCAGTCGAGTCAGCCACGGTCTTGCAGGGCGCTTTGCGGCGCGTGGTGGAGGGGGAGGAGTATCGGCGGCTGGCGGCGGCCGTGGGCTCCGGGAGGCGCGTCGTGTCGGTGGCGGGGCTCACTTCGGCCCCCGCGCGCGCTCTGGCGCTGGCCGCCTTGCAGAGAGAGACGGGGCGGCGGTTCGCCGTGCTGGTCGCGGCGAACCGCGACATGGAGGCCTGGGAGCGCGACCTCGCTTTCTGGTGCGCGGCGCTCGGCGTCGGCGGCGACGATTGTGAGGCCGTGCTGAGCCTGCCCGCTTCGGAGGGCGACCCGTACGCGGGCGCTTCGCCGCACGCGGAGACCTTAGAGCGGCGCGCGCTGACGTTGTGGAATCTGGCGCAGGGGCGCGGGCGGTTCGTGCTTCTCTCTTCGAGGGCGCTCGCGCGCAGGACGGTCGAGCCGGCGCGCCTGCTTGAGATGGGCGCGTCTCTGAAGCGGGACGGCGACTACCCGCCGGAAGATTTGGTCGAGGTGCTTCTGGCCTCGGGCTACGTGCGCGAAGACCCCGTGGGCGCGGTCGGCGAGTTCTCGATGCGCGGGGGCATCCTCGACGTCTGGTCGCCGGGCGAGCCCTTCCCCGTGCGCGTCGAGTTCTTCGGCGACACGGTCGATTCGATCCGAAGGTTCAACCCCGAGACGCAGCTCTCCGTCGAACAGCTCCAGTTGACCGAAATCGTCCCGATGCGCGAGCTCGCGGTCGGCCGCGACGACTTCCGCCTGTGGGCCGAGTTCGCGCGCGACCGCTGGGGCGACGAGGCGCACGCGCGCGCGCTCAAAGACCGGACGGTCTACGCCGACGAGGGCGAGACGTTCCCCGGCTGGGAGTGGCTCATCTCGCTCGTCGTCAAGTCCGGCGCCTCCGTCTTCGACTACCTGCGCGACACGGTGCTCGTCGTGGACGAGCCGGCGGGCGTCGAGCAGCATTTGGGCAACAGCTTTGAGACCGTCGCCTCGCGCTACGCGGAGAACGACGCGGCGGGCGAGATAGGTTTGAGACTTGAGGAGCTTTACCTGACGCCCGAGGAACTGCGCGCAGGTTTAAGCGAAGTCTTGCGCGTCGAGTTCCGCGCGTTGGGTCGCGCCGCCGCCGCCACCGATGAAAGGTTCATGGGCGAGTCGGAACAGCCCGCGGCGCAGGTCGGGCGCGCGCGCCGGGGCGGCGCGCCGCTCTTCCTCTTCCCGGCCGTCGAACAAGCGCCCGAGGTCGAGTGGCGCTCGCTCCCCGCGAAGCGCTACCACGGGCGCATCCCAGACCTCTCGGCCGACGTGCGCCACGCGCGCGCCGAAGGCCACACGCTCACGCTCTTCGCGATGCCCTCGGCGGGCGTGGCCGAGCGCGTCTCCGACATGCTCTCGGACTACAACGTCTCGGCGCGCGTCGCGCTCGCGGGCGAGGGCGGGGCGAACGCCGAAGACTACGCCGCGGTCGTCACGGTCGGCCGTCTCTCGGGCGGCTTCGAGCTGCCGGGCGCGCGCCTCAAGGTGCACGTCGAGACAGACCTTTTCGACGAGGCGAGCGGCAACACCGTCGAGCAGCGCGCGCCGGGCACGGGCGGCGCGACCACCGCGTCTGCCAAGCGGAAGAAGTCGAAGACGGCCGCCTTCCTTTCAGACTTCCGCGACCTGAAGGTCAACGACTACGTCGTCCACATCGACCACGGCGTCGCGCGCTTCGGCGGCTTGCAGACTTTGGAACTCGGCGGGCGCAAGGGCGAGTTCATGCTGCTCTACTACGCCGACGACGCGAAGCTCTACGCGCCGGTCGAGCGGCTCGACTTAGTCCAGAGGTATTCGTCCGCGGAAGGGCACGAGCCGACGCTCGACCGTCTCGGCGGACTCGGCTGGCAGAAGACGAAGGCCAAGGCCAAGCGCGCGATGCGCGACATGGCCGACGAGCTGCTGAAGCTGTACGCGGAGAGGAAGCTGGTGCAGGGCTACGCCTTCTCCGGCGACAGCCCGTGGCAGCGCGAGTTCGAGGACGCCTTCGAGTACGTGCCCACCGCCGACCAGGACACGGCCATCGAAGACGTGAAGAAGGACATGGAGAACGCGACGCCGATGGACAGGCTCCTCTGCGGCGACGTGGGCTACGGGAAGACCGAGGTCGCCATGCGCGCCGCCTTCAAGGCCGTGATGGACTCGAAGCAGGTCGCCGTCCTCGCGCCCACGACCGTCCTCGCCTACCAGCACTACGAGACCTTCCGCGCGCGCTTCGCGGCCTTCCCCGTCACGATTGAATTGATTTCGCGCTTCCGCTCGCCCAAGGAGCAGAAGGAGATCGTCAGGCGCGTCGAGTCCGGCGACATCGACGTGATTATCGGCACGCACCGCATCCTCTCGAAAGACATCGCGTTCCGAGACCTCGGCCTCGTCGTCGTCGACGAGGAGCAGCGCTTCGGCGTCGCGCACAAGGAGCGACTCAAGCAGTTGAAGAAGCGCGTGGACGTGCTCACGCTCTCCGCGACGCCCATCCCGCGCACGCTCAACATGTCTCTGATGGGCCTGCGCGACATGTCCGTCATCGAGACGCCGCCGCGCGACCGCCTCGCCATCCAGACGCAGGTCGTGCAGTTCTCCGAGTCGGTCATCAAGTCGGCGATTGAGCTGGAACTCGGCCGCGGCGGGCAGGTCTTCTTCATCCACAACCGCGTGGAGACCATCGACACCGTCGCGGCGCTCGTCAAACGGCTCGTGCCGCAGGCGCGCGTCACGGTCGCGCACGGGCAGATGAACGAGAAGGAGATGGAGCAGGTGATGCTCGACTTCGTCGATTTCAAGGCGGACGTGCTGGTCGCCACGACGATTATCGAGAACGGGATAGACATCCCGCGCGCCAACACGATCATCATAAACCGTGCCGACAACTACGGCCTTTCTCAGCTTTACCAACTGAGGGGGCGCGTCGGGCGTTCGAACCGGCGCGCGTACGCCTATCTGCTCATCCCGTCCGAGGCGGAGCTGACCGCCATCGCCCGCCGACGCCTCGCGGCCATCCGCGAGTTCTCGGACTTGGGCGCGGGCTTCCGCGTCGCGGCCCTGGACTTGGAGCTGCGCGGGGCGGGGAACCTGCTGGGCGGCGAGCAGTCGGGTCACATGGACGCGCTGGGCTTTGATCTTTACACGCAGATGCTCGAGCGAACCGTCTCGGAGCTGCGCGGCGAGCAGGTCGAGGACGAGACTTCCGTCTCGATCAACCTCGGCGTCGACGTCTCGATCCCCGAGGACTACATCTCGGACATGGGGCAGCGGCTCAGGACTTACAAGCGCATCGCTTCGGCGCGCGACGACGAGGCCCTGGACGGCATCGGGCGCGAGCTGGAAGACCGCTACGGACGGCCGCCCGAGTCGGTCGAGCGCCTGTTCGCCTACGCGCGCCTCAGGCGCGCGGCCGAGGAGACGGGCGTCGTCTCCATCGACCGCACGCCCGCGGGCCTCGCCTTCAAGCTGAAGGAGACGGCGCGCGTCTCGCCCGACAAGCTGCTGGCCCTGGTCGGCGGGGGCGGGGGCGCGAGCTTCAGCCCGAGCGGCGTGCTCAAGGTCGAGGCCGAAGGCGGCGGCCTCATCGACCGCGCGCGCCGCGTGTTGCTCGACATCCGCGCCGAAGGGTAGAATACGCGACTTCGCCCGACCGGATTGAATGAAGGAAGAAATTCAACCACAGAGTCACAGAGGCACAGCTTGAACACAGCTAAAGACAAAGCTGTGTCTCTGTGTCTCTGTGGTTAAACTTCAGAATCTCCACTCGACTGTCACGGATATAGGAGTGATGAAAGTGCTTTTGAAAAACATCCCGGCGCGTCTTGCCCTCGCCTTCGCGACCCTGCTGCTCGTAGTCGCAGCCTCCGCCCCCGCGCGCGCGCAGGAGGAGGCGCCGCCCACGGTGCTCGACGAACCGGTCGCGCAGGTGGACAACTACGTCATCATGCTCTCGCAGCTCAAGCGCGAGAACAACGAGTTCCGGGATCAGCTCGTCAAGCAGCGCGGGCTGACGGCCGAGCAGGCCGAGGCCGAGATACAGAAGCGGCAGCCCGAGATCATCCTCAACCTCATCAACGAGGCGCTCCTCGTCCAGAAGGGCAAGGACATGCCGCACCTGCCCGAAGAGGTCGAGTCCGAGGTCAACCGCGAGGTGCTGCGCGTCGCCAAGGGTTCGAACATCCCGACCATCGAGCAGCTCGAAGAGGCGATGCGCCAGGAGGGCATGATCCTCGCCGACGTGAAGGAGACGCTGCGCCGCCAGTTCATGAAGCAGGCCGTCCTCCAGCGCGAGGTGGACGCGAAGATTTACTACGGCCTGACCGACAAGGAGCTGCACGACTTCTACGACAAGAACCGCGACAAGTTCGTCAGCGTCACGCTCTCCGAGGTCTTCCTGAGCCTCGCCGGCCGCAGCGAGGACGAGGTCAAGGCCAAGGCCGCCGACCTCGCCAAGCGCGCGCGCACCGGCGTCAGCTTCGAGGAGCTGGTCGAGAAGAACTCCGAGCACGAGCCGACGAAGAAGACGAAGGGCGTGCTCTCCGAGCCGGACGGCAAGCCCCGCTGGTTCCTCGTCTCCGACCTGTCGAAGGAGGTCGGCGCGGCCGTCAAGGACTTGAAGGCGGGCGGCATCAGCGACCCCATCAAGACCGACGAGGGCTACATGATCCTGCGGGTCAACGAGCGCGACGACTCCTTCAAGGAGAACTTCGTCCGCGGCATGCTGACGCAGGAGCGCGGCGAGGTCGAGCGCGAGAAATACCTCCGCAACCTCCGCAAGGAGGCTTACATCAAGCCGGCCGACGCCTACAAGGACGCCGTCCAGCCGATCCTCGACAAGGACAAGCAGCAGACGGCCTCCGCCGACTCCTCCCCCAAGCCCGCCTCCGAGAAGAAGGAGAAGGGGAAGAAGCAGTAACCGCTTGGTGAATGGTAAATAGTAAATGGTGAATGGAAGGCTCAAACCTCCATTCACCATTTGCCTTTTCTATTCACCACTTATTATTTACCATTCACCATTTACTAAACATGCGTCTCGACCTCTTCCTGCGCGCGAGCCGACTCGTCCTGCGACGCACGGTCGCGCAGGAGTTGTGCGACGCGGGCGCGGTCACGGTCAACGGCGCCGCGGCGCGCCCCTCGCGCGCGGTGCGCGAGGGCGACGAGATAAGCATCAAACGCCGCGGCCGCGCCCTCACGGTACGCGTCCTCACGCTCCCGCAGTCCAAGCAGGTCTCACGCGGCGACGCCCCCTCCCTCTACGAACTCGTCAGCGACATCGAGACGAAGGATGAAGGATGAAGGCGGAAGGATGAAATGTCAGACATCTGACGTGTGTCATCTTTCTGATCTGCCGCCCGTTCTTCATCCTTCATCCTTCCGCCTTCATCCTTGTCTTTTTACCGTTCGCCTTCCGCGCGGCGTCGGCGGGTTCTGTCCGCCGGTTCGTCTGGAAACGGAACGCGAGGGCGCGGGGCCGTTTTTGGAAAAGCGGCGGATATGGGCGTGTGTCCCAGTGGAACGCGACTTGCCCAGCCTCAGGTGACCTCGGCGTATAACGTCCACAAGCGAAGCGTTAGAACAAGTGGGGGAGTTATGAACATCCTGGGCAGTATCTTTACGGACGATTTAGCCATCGACCTCGGTACCGTCAACACTCTCATCTTCGCGCCCGACCGCGGCGTCGTCCTCAACGAGCCGTCCTGCGTCGCCATCCACCGGCACACGGGCGAGGTGCTCGAAGTGGGCGCGGAGGCCGCCAAGATGCTCGGCCGCGAGCCGAAGGACGTGGAGGTCTTCCGCCCCGTCCGCGGCGGCACCATCGAGAATTTCGACGCGGTCGAGAAGATGCTCAAGGCCTTCATCAGCCGGGCCAACGGCAACGGCCACCGCCGCAGCCACGTCGTCATCGGCGTGCCCGGCTCCTCGACCTCCCTGGAGCAGCGCTCGGTGCGCGACGCCGCGCGCGACGCGAAGGCCACGCGGGTCGACCTGGTCGACGAGGGCCTGTGCGCGGCCTTCGGCGCGGGGCTGCGCCAGGAGGACGAGCGCGCGCACCTCGTCGTCGACATCGGCGGCGGCACGACCAACGTCGCCATCATCGCCTCGGGCGCGGTCGTCTCCTCGCACTCCCTGCCGGCCGCGGGGAACGCGATGGATCAGGCCATCATCGACTACGTGCGTTCGAAGTACGAGATGCAGATCGGCGAGCGCACGGCCGAGAACGTTAAGAAGCAATTGGGCAACGTCGGCGAGAACTGCGAAGGACGTTTGGAGATCGTCGGCAAGCAGGTGACCGACGGGCTGGCGAAGGTGGTCGAGATCGAGGCCGAAGAGGTGCGCGAGGCGCTGGAGCCGGTGGTCGCCGAGATCATCGCGGGCGCGCGCCGCGCGATTGAGGAGTCGAAGCCGGAGGTGACGGCCGACATCTACCAGACGGGCCTCATCCTGACGGGCGGCGGCGCGCTCCTCGGCGGGATGGCCGAGCGCTTGCAGAAAGACCTGCGGCTCCACGTCGCCGTGGCCGACGAGCCGCTCGCGGCCGTCGCGCTCGGCGCGGGCCGCCTCCTCACGGACAAGGTGCGGCTCCACCGCGTCGCCATCCGCGAGGACATCCCCGTCTGGGAGGCCGAACAGGCGCTCGTCGTCAACTGGTAAATTTTCCTGTGCGAAGGGGAGGAAGAGAAGGGGGCACGGACTTCTTTAGTCCGCGCCCCCTTCCTCTGTCTTCCGACTCAACTCCTCGACGACGAGCGCGCGCTCGCGGGCTGGCAGTTGTTTGAGGTCGCGTGCGAGTCCGACCGCGCGACTTTCATCGACGTCCCGTTCGGGCGCGGGCGGGAGGAGGAAGAGGCCGAGGACGTAGAGCGCGAGGGCGAAGAAGGAGACGTAGCCGGTCGAGGCGGCGTAAGCGGGGCCGCCGAGCGCGACGCCTTCGAGCGCGGCGGCCGCGAGGCGCCGGAGCCAGCCGCCTTCGGGGTCGCCCAACGAGGCGAGCAGAAGGTGCTTGACGACGAAGGCCGTGCCGAAGAGCGCCGCCAGACTTCTTAACAGCCGCCGCGCGTCGAAACGCGCGAACTGGTTCTGCCAGAGCGTCCAGAGGAAGAAGGAGGCGAGCACGAGACGCGGCAGGCCCGCGTCCGGCAGCACCGAGTTGAACGCCTGCGCCGAGGCGAAGAAGAGCGCGCCGAGTGTGAGCGCGTGCGAGACGTTCTCCGCCGCGCCGAGGTCGGCCGAGAGCCAGCGCCCGACCTTCAGCGCCCCGCCGCGCGCGAAGAGCGCGACCAGCATCGCCGCCAGAATCAGAGTCACCAAGGGCGGCGGCACGAACAGCAGAGCCCTCGTGTCGGCCGCGACGCGCACGCCCCCGAGCAGCGCCACCGTCAGGAAGATGGTCGGCAGCAGTAGGTGTCGCAACAGCGCTCGGTTGGTAACCCGGCTCATTTCCCTGGGAGCGCGGGCATCCCTGCCCGCAAGCGTGCGCCAGCACGCTGCCTGTCTCCCTCCTTACCTCGACGTTGAGGCATCAAGTCTCACAACCTTCGCGCCTGCGGCGCTCATGCGGGCTGTAGGGTGCCCGCGCTCCCAGCTTTAACGTTTCTTATTTTCTTTCGCGGAAGACCTTCAAGGGGTTGAAGTCGTCGGCCGTGCGTTCCAGCCCCCGTTCGAGCTCGGCCTTCAGCTCGGCGGCGGTGTGCATCTTCAGCTCCGCGTCTTCGACCGTGAGCGGCGACGCGCTCGAAAGGTCGATGGCGAGGTCGACGGCTTCGAGCCCCTGTTTGAATAACGCGTCGTCGCTGTAGACGCGCCCCCAGCCCTGACGGTAGAAGGAGTAGGCGACGTAGAACTGCGTGCGCGCGTCGCGCCGCGCGGGGTCTGCGCGCTCCCACTCGGCGCGGGCCGCCGCGTACTGCTCGCGCAGGAACAGCTCGCGCCCGGCGTCGAAGCGCGCGCGGTCGACTTCGTAGGTGCCGGCGGCGACGCGGGCCTGCGTCCTCACCTCGGCGATACTCTGCGGCGCGGCCGCGTAGAGCCACACGACGAGTGCCGCGTAGAGAATCGTCCACGCGATGCCGACCCACTGGATGAGGCTCTGCCGCATTGCTATAATCCCTTGCGTCCGGAAAATCCCCGAAAGGATAGCGCATTTCCTTCATGAAAACATTCTTCGCCGCCCTGCTCCTCTGCGCCTGCGCCGCCGCCGCCGCGCAGGAGGGGCACCACGGCCATCAACAGAAACAGGAGACGGCCGCGGACGCCGCCTCCGGACGCGTCCTCCGCGGCGCGGCGATAGGCGCCGAGACCGCGCGCGTCTCCTTCGCCGACGCCTTGAAGGAGCCGCAGAAGTACGACGGCAAGAAGGTCGTCATCGAAGGCGTCGTCCGCCGCGTCTGCCAGGCCGAGGGCTGCTGGATGGAGATCGGCCCGAAGGCCGAGGGCGAGGAGAGCGTCCGCGTCACCTTCGACCACAAGTTCGCCGTGCCGAAGGACTCCTCCGCGATGAACTTCCGCGCCGAGGGCACGCTCAAGGTCGAGACGCTGAGCAAGGAGACGGTCGAGCACCTCGTCAAAGAGGACGGTGCGAAGATAAGGACGAACCCCGACGGCACCGCGAACGAGGTCACCTTCCTCGCCACGGGCGTCGAACTCTGGAAATAGGTTCTGGGGGCTGGGTGTTGGGTGCTGGTTAGAAGTAAGCTTTAACCCAGCCCCCAGCCCCCAGCCCCCAACACCCATATGAAGCCTTTCAAGATTAGAGACGTTGAGATCAACCCGCCGCTGATTCTGTCGCCAATGGCGGGGGTGACGGACGTGCCGTTCCGCGCGCTCCTGAAGCGGCGCGGCGGCATCGGGCTGACGGTGTCGGAGTTCATCTCGGTCGAGGGCCTGACGCGCAACAACCCGAAGTCGAAACGGCAGATGCGCTTTCACGACTACGAGCGCCCGTTCGCCGTCCAAATCTTCGGCGGCCAGCCCGCGCGGATGGCGATGGCCGCCGAGATGGCGCAGGAGGTCGGCGCCGACATCCTCGACGTGAACTGCGGCTGCCCCGCGCCGAAGGTCGTCAAGCACGGCGGCGGCTCGGGACTTCTGAAAGACCTGCCGCGGCTGGAGACGATCCTCAAAGAGATTAAGAAGGCCATCACCATCCCGCTCACCGTCAAGATTCGCGCGGGCTTCTACGACAGCCACCGCAACGCGGTCGAGGTGGCGAAGTTGGCCGAAGCTTGCGGCGCCGAACACATCGCGCTCCACGGGCGCACGAAGGAGCAGGCTTACAAGGGCCTCGCCGACTGGGATCTGGTCAGGCAGGTGAAGGAGGTCGTGTCCGTGCCCGTCTCCGGCAGCGGCGACGTGGTCAACATCGAGGGCGCCTTCAAGCGCTGGCGTGAGACGAACTGTGACGGCATCCTCATCGGCCGCGGCGCGATGGCGAACCCTTGGATCTTCCGGCAGATCGAGGACGCGTCAGCCGGGCGCGAGCCGTTCGAGCCGACGCTCGACGACAAGCGCGAGGTTCTCATCGAGTACTTCGACCTGCTGCGCGCGGACATGCCCGAGTTCGCCGCCATCGGCCGCATGAAGCAGCTCGCCGGCCAGTTCACCAAAGGCTTGCACGGCGGCGCGCGCTTCCGCCAGGTCATTTACCACTCGCACACCGTCACGGAAGTGCTCGACCGCATCGGCGAATACTTCGAGACGGTCGCCGCCGGCCGCACCTACCTCGGCGAAGGCGGCCCGGACGAGCCCGAACAGGAAGCCCCCGTCCTCGACTCCTGCGAGGCCGCGACCATCTAGGTGCTGGGTGCTGGGTTCTAGGTGCTGGGGAAGAACAGGCTTTTACCCAGCACCTAGCACCCAGCACCCAGCACCCAGCCCCTTCTTATAAGAGGTGGACTATCTCTGCGCTCGCGTCGTCGCCGTCGAGTTTGAGGCGGGCGACGGTGACGGGGAGTTTGAAGCGGCGCGGGCCGGCGCTGCCCGGGTTGAGGTAGAGGACGCCGCGCCGCTCTTCGACCAGAGGCTTGTGTGAGTGGCCGCTGACGACGACGCGGAAGCCCGCGGCCGCGGGCGCGAGGTCGAGCTCTTTGAGGTCGTGCAGGACGTAGACGAAGGCCCCGTTGACTTCGAACGCGTCGTACTCGGCCAAAGCATCGGCCCACGCGCCGCGGTCGTTGTTGCCGCGCACCGCCAAGACCGGCGCGACGCGCCCCAGCTCTTCCAACACTTCGGGGCCGCCCACGTCGCCCGCGTGGATGATCAGCCCCGACCCCTGCAAGGCCTCCAACGCTTCCGGCCGCACGAGTCCGTGCGTGTCCGAGATGACGCCGACGAACCTCCCCGCCTTGACCTTATAACTGCTCAACTACCGTCACCCCTTGACGATGTCGCCGCGCAGCCCGAGCGGGCGGGGCGACTTGCCGCCGAAGAACCAGGCGGCGCCGACGCGGAGGCGGTGGTGCCAGGTCGGCAGCCGCGACGTGTAGAGGGCGAAGCGCGCCTGCCGCGCGATCTCGCCGGTGACGACGTGGCCCGCGGTCAAGACCGCGGCGTCGTCTGTGCCGAGGCTGACGGCCTCGCCCAGCTCTTCGAAGTGGCCGGCCGCGGGCGCGCCGCCGTCGATGAGTTCCTGCACGTTGCGCGCGACGAGCTTGGCCTGCTGGAAGGCGATCTGCGCGGTGCCGGCGAGGCTCGGCGGGACGTGCGGGTAGAAGGCGATGTCGCCGAGCGCGAAGACCTCCGGCCGCCCGCGCAACTGGAGCGTGCGCTCGACGACGAGGAGTCCCTTCTGCGTCTTCTCCACTTCGAGCTTTTCGACGAGGGGGTTGACGCGCACGCCCGCCGTCCAGACGACGCCCGCGGCCGGGATGGTCTCGCGCTCGCCCGCGTGCTCGATCTCGACGCCGCCCCGGAGCACGCGCACGACGCGCGTCTCGGTGTAGACCTCGACGAGCTTCTCGTGGAGCACGTTCACGACGACCTTGCGGATGCCCTCGTCCATGCCGGGGACGATGTCCTTCGCCATCTCGACGACGACGAGGCGCGGCTCGCCGCGCAGGCCGCGCCGCTTGAAGGCGTCGCGCAGGAGGTCGGACATCTTCGTCGCGAGTTCGACGCCGGAGGCGCCGCCGCCCACCACGACGAAGGTGGCGGCGCGGCGCGCGTCCTGCGGGGCGGCCTCGGGCGGGATGCGGTCGAGCGTCTCGATCATGCGCTCGCGCAGGTCGTCGGCGTGGCGGATTTTGCGGAAGGGGAGCGCGTGCTGTTCGGCGCCCTCGATGCCCCAGAAGTTCGTGATGCCGCCGACGGCGAGCACGAGGTAGTCGTATGCGAGTTTGCGGACGCGGCCGGCGACCGAGACCTCGCGGCGGTCGAAGTCGACGTCGGTGACGGCACCCTGTACGAAGTCGACCTTGGCCTTGCCGATGAGCTCGCGGTAGGTCGGCGCGATGTGCCACGCCTCGACCTCGCCGCTCAGGTACTCGTAGAGGAGCGGCGTGTGCAGGAAGTGATCCTCGTTGGCGACGAGCGTCACGTCGCCCGCCCCGGCCAGTTCGAGCGCCGTAAACAGCCCCCCGAACCCGCCGCCCACGACCAGCACGCGCGCCCTCTCTTCGACCTTCTCCTCGCTCGCGTCCATGAATGTGCCCCCGTTTTGTTGTGCGTAGAAAACGGGTCGCATGGTAGCAGAAAGGTGGAGCGGAAGGAATTTCACCACAGAGACACAGAGGCACAGCTTGTTGAGCTATTGCTTCAAGCTGTGCCTCTGTGTCTCTGTGGTGAAATTGATTTAAACGGCGCGGCGGGCGGCGGCCACGTCGAGGTAGAAGTGTTTGACCTCGCCGAGCATGAAGGTCTCTTCGAGGAACTCGACGGCGCCGGTCTCCACGTCGTAGACGGCGCCGACGAGGCCGACCTTGCCCTCTTCGATCAGCTCGCGCAGGACGGTGCTGCGCTCGACGATGGTCTCGACGCTGCGCCGGACGTGCGTGTGCGTCACGCGGTCTAAGAACTCCGCGTTCGAGCAGCCGCGCCCTTCCGCCGACGCCGACTCGAGGTAGACCGACGGCTGGATCATGTTGAGCAGCGTCGTCAGGTTCCCCATCTCGACGCCGTCGCACGCGCCCTTGATGGCGCCGCACTTCGTGTGGCCGAGCACGACCAGAAGCTTCGAGCCGGCCACCTTGCACGCGAACTCCATGCTTCCGAGCACGGCCTCGCTGACGACGTTGCCGGCGAGGCGGATGCTGAAGATGTCGCCGAGCCCCTGGTCGAAGATCAGCTCCGCGCCCGTGCGGCTGTCGATGCAGCTCAGGATGGCCGCGAAGGGGAACTGCCCGTCGCGCGTCTCGTTCACCTGTTCGAGCAGGTCGCGGTGCGCCTTCAGGTTGTTCACGAAGCGGTAGTTGCCCTCGCGTAAAAACTGCAGGGCCGCCTGCGGCGTGGTCGTGGACTGCGTCTCTTTGGTGTGTGTCCTCATCTCTTATGCTCCTTCCTGTCCGAGCCTCTCGTTGGTCAAATCCCGTATCAGCCGCCCGTGGCGCAGCCGCGCGTGGCGGGGCAGAGGGGCGTCGGGGGTTTCGGTGTGTTCGATCTGGATGTGCCGGCTGTCGAGCGTGTTCCCTACCCGGTAGCTCTCGCGGAAGCCGACGAGGTCGAGCCTGATGGCGCGCTCGGGCGCCTTCACCGCCTTGAACTCGCGTATCAGCTCCATGACGTCGTGGTCGATGTAGACGGTCTCCGACGCGTCGATGATGACGTAGGCGTCGGGCGGGAGGTGCTCGAGCGTCAGCTTGATGGCCGCCTTGTTGAGGAACGTCACCTCCTGCGCGAGATGCAGGTGGATGATGTCGCCCTCCTGGTACTTCTCGCGGCGGAAGAAGTAGGCGCTCTTCTGGTTCTCGCGCAGGATGAAGGCGACGCTGACGGCGAGGCCGAGCGCGACGCCGATGAGGAGGTCTGTCAGCACCACGCCCAAGACCGTCACGGCGAACGGCACGAACTGATACCAGCCGCGCGCCCACCAGCGCTTGACGAGCGCGGGGTTCGCGAGCTTGTAGCCCGTCAGGATGAGGATGGCCGCGAGCACGGCCAGCGGGATTTTGTTGAGCACCGCCGGGATCGCCGCCGCGCAGACTAAGAGCAGAACGCCGTGCGCGACGCACGAGAGCTTCGACTGCGCGCCCGCGTTCACGTTCGCCGAAGAGCGCACGATGACCGAGGTGATGGGGAGTCCGCCGACGAGGCCGTTCAGGATGTTCCCGACGCCCTGCGCCTTCAGCTCGTGGTTCGGCGGCGTGTAGCGCTTGTGCGGGTCGAGCGTGTCCACGGCCTCGATGCAGAGGAGCGTCTCGATGGAGGCGACGACGGCGATGGTCAGGCCGTAAGTCCAGACCTTCTGGTTCGCGAAGCCGCCGAAGTCCGGCAACGTGAACTGCCCGAAGAAGCCCGCGAGTCCTTCGCTCACGGGCAGGTTGACGAGGTGCTCGCGCGTGACGGCGAGGCTCGAACCCGTGGCGACGAAGGCCTCGTTCAAGAGCACGCCGCAGACGACCGCGACCAGTGGGCCGGGCAGGACTTTGAGCCTCTTCAGCGCGGGCACCTTCTCCCATGCCTTCATGATGAGGACGGAGGCGAGGGCGACGACGACCGCGCCGGGCGTGAGGAAGTCGAGCGCCTGTGCGAGCGGCGCGAAAGTGCCGCCGCCCGAGGTGTCGAGGAAGGAGAAGTTGCCCGCGGCGTCGCGGTCGAACCCGACGGCGTGCGGGAGTTGTTTGAGGATGATGATGACGCCGATGCCGGCGAGCATCCCCTCGATGACGTTCGAGGGCAGGTAGTTGGCGATGGTGCCGGCCTTCAGGAAGCCGAGCGCGAGCTGCACGACGCCCGCGACGAGGACGGCGCACAGGAAGAGGTCGAACGCCCCGAGGTCTGTGACGGCGCCCAGGACGATGGCCGTCAGGCCCGCGGCCGGGCCGCTCACGCTCAGGTGCGACTTGCTGAGCAGGCCGACCACGACGCCCCCGACGATGCCGGCGATGAGGCCCGCGAAGAGCGGCGCCCCCGACGCCAGGGCGATGCCGAGGCAGAGCGGCAGCGCGACGAAGAAGACCACCAGCCCCGCGGCGAGGTCGCCGCCCAGGTTAGAAAAAAGCGGTGTCTCTGCTTTTGTGCTCAAAACTATTTCCCTCTGACGGCCGCGCGGACGTATGCGCGCGCGTCCCCCCGAACGAGGGGCCGCGGACACACTCCCGCGCCGGCCCGTCTCTTAAAAACGGCAGCGGGTGAGCGCGCCACTTCGGGCGGCGCTCAGTTTCCGTGTTCGGGTTTTATGAGAGGAGGGAAGAGGGGGGCGGCCCGCGTCTCCGGTCGGAGTGCGCGTCCCAGCGCTTTGCGAGGTCTGAGCGCAGCTCGCGCGTGGGGGCGTAGGCGAGACGCGCGCCCGCGGACGTGAGCGTCAAGGGCCGGTGCTGCGGAGCCTTCAGCCTGGAGGAGATGACGACGCGGGACTCTTTGACTACGCTCCCGTGGTGCGTCTCCTCTTCGACCGGCTGCGGGGCGGACTGGAGGCTGGGCGCCTTGGCGCTGATGGCCTGCGCGCAGAAGGCGAACGGCAGCAGGCACGCCAGCGCGGCGCACAGAAGCCGCCCCGCCGCCGCGTTCGGTCGCTCCGAAATTAAGAAACCGGCTCCCATTTTAGGAGGGCGATTGTAGCCATAACCCGGCGCTTGTCAAGCAGGGGCGTCGAGCAGCCGCCTGATGGTCTCCACCAATTCGATGAGATTATTCGGCTTCCGCAGGAAGGCGTCGGCGCCCGCGCCCCGTGCCTCTTCACTGATGTCTTCGAGGGAGATGAGGACGACGGGCGTCCGCCTTCGGTTCGGACGACGGCGCGCGCGTTCGGTGAGCTTTAACCCCGAGAGGTTGGGAAAATCGTGGTCGAAGAGTAACAGGTCGAAGTGCTGTTGGCTCTCGACGTAGGCCACCGCGTAGCCTTCGCTCGTGCACGGCTTAACATACCACCCGGCGAACTCCAACACGTCGCGCACGGTCTCAAGCAGCATCTTGTTATGTTCGACGTAGAGGATGACGGCCGGCTTTGCTATCATGCGCGCGTTCTCGTCTTTGAAAATAAGGCAACGGGTCGGATGCGTGCCTGCTCACCCTCAGTCTCGGAGAGATGAGCATCGCCGTTGAGCACGAGAGGTCTCTACTCACGGCGAACCAGTTACGCAAACACATTCTAGTCACTGTTGTGACTAGAAGCAAGAGGCGCGTGTACATGGGTGCGCTGCCAGGAGCAAAATCCTGATGGGCAGCGCACGCGAAAGGCCCGAGCGCCTCGCCGAAAAGCTTCTTCAGATACGCGATGCCCTCGGGGTGTCGCAGGGCGAAATGCTCAACCGCCTCGGTATGGGGGAGCGCGGCTACCGGCACTACGTCTCACAGTTCGAACTCGGAAAGCGTGAGCCGTCGCTGCTTGTCCTCTTGCAGTACGCCCGCCTCGCCAACGTCTACGTCGAGGCTTTGATTGACGACGATGTAGGCCTGCCCGACCGGCTCCCGAGCCCGACCAAGAGCGAAGGCGTCCGCCGCGCAGCCTCCCAACGACGCGGCAAGAAGCATTAGCGAAAGGTACTCCTGCGCGCCGTCTCGCCGCGTCAGCGGCGTCTGAATGTAGCCCGGCCTTTCAAGGCCGGGTTGCGGTCGAATAAAACGCGCCGCGTCGCGTCAGCGACGCCTGACCTATTCCCCGCCTTCAGGCGTCGCTGACGCGACGCCTAATCCAGGCCACACTTTCCCCGGCCTTGAAAGGCCGGGCTACATTCAAGCGCCGCTGACGCGGCGGCCCTCCGCCCATAGCCCCTGACCAAACGAAGACTCCTGAAGGCGCACCTGCTGGTCGCTGGACACCCCGCGCGGGGGCGTGTTAGATTCTTTCGGTTAGTAAATTAACTCTAGCGGTTGCCTGAGGATAGGGTCAGGCTTACTGCGGTCTGGGAGGGCCATCTAGAACAGTCATGGCGACAGCAACGGAAGTCAAAGAGAGCATTATCAACCAGTACAGGACGCACGAGGGGGACACGGGTTCGCCGCAGGTGCAGGTCGCTCTGCTCACTCAGCGCATCAACGAGCTGACCGAGCATTTCAAGACTCACAAGAAGGACAACCACTCGCGGCGGGGGCTGCTCAAGATGGTCTCGCAGCGCAGGAGCCTGCTCGACTACCTCAAGCGTAGAGACATCGAGGGGTACCAC
>JAFAZX010000051.1 GCA_019239425.1 Acidobacteriota bacterium | reverse complement strand
GAAGCCGTGCGTCATCTCGTGGCCGATGACGGCGCCGATGCCGCCGTAGTTGAAGGCGTCGTCGGCCTTCTCGCTGAAGAAGGGCGACTGGAGGATGCCGGCCGGGAAGACGATCTCGTTCATCGAGGCGTTGTAGTAGGCGTTGACGGTCGGCGGCGTCATGCCCCACTCGGTCTTGTCCACGGGCCTCCCGATCTTGCCGAGGTTGCGCCGGAAGTCGAACTCGCCGACCGAGACCGCGTTGTTGTAGTAGGCGCCGCGGCTGACCTGCACGGCCTCGTAGCTGCGCCACTTGTCCGGGTAGCCGATCTTGCGGACGAAGGCGTCGAGCTTGGCGATGGCGCGCTGGCGCGTCGTGTCGCTCATCCAGGAGAGCGTCGTCAGGTCGTCGCGCAGCGCGGCGACGAGGTTCTTGACCATCTCCTGCGCGCGCGCCTTCGCCCGCGGCGTGAACGTCTTGTCGATGTAGAGCTGGCCCAGCGCCTCGCCCAGCGAGCGGTCGGTCGAGGCCACGCAGCGCTTCCAGCGCGGGAGCTGCTCCTGCGTGCCGTTCAGGAACCGGCCGTTGAAGTTGAAGCTCTCCTCGACGAACTTCGCCGAGAGCGTGCTCGAAGCGGCGTTGACGAGGTGCCAGCGCAGGTAGGTCTTCCAGTCCTCGACCGGAACGTCGGTCAGCATCTTGTCCACGCCCTCGAAGAAGGGCGGGTGGCTGACGTTGACCTTGGCGACCTCGGGCAGGCCGATGTTGCGGAAGTAGAGGCCCCAGTCGAAGTGCGGCGTCAGCTCGATGAGCTGCGCCTTCGTCTTCGGGTTGTAGCGCGCTTCGGGGTTGCGCATCTGCACGCGCGTGGCCGAGTTCTCGGCGAGCCGCGTCTCGACGGCCATCACGGTGCGCGCCTCGGCCGCCGCGCGGTCGGCGTCGGAGCCTAAGAGCTGGAAGGTGCGCGCGACGTGCGCGACGTACTCTTCGCGAATCTTGCGCGAGCGCTCGTCGGAGTTCGTGTAGAAGTCGCGGTCGGGCAGGCCCAAGCCCCCCTGCCCGATCTGCGCGATGACCGAGCGCGAGTCCTTGTAGTCCTGCGCCGCGCCGAAGCCGAAGACGGCGGGGATGCGGTGCGCGTGGAAGCGCGCCACCTCCTCCTCGACGCCGCCGAGGTCTTTGATGGCGGTGATGCGCGCCATCTCCGACTCCAGGGGCTTCGCCCCCTGGGCCTCAATCGCGGCCTCGTCCATGCAGGACGAGTAGAAGTCGGCGAGCTTCTGCTCGTTGCTCCCCGCCTTCAGGTTCTTCTGCTTGGTGAGACCTTCGAGAATGGAGTGGAGCTGCTCGTTGTTCTGCTCCGCCAGCAGCTCGAAGCGCCCCCAGCGCGAGTAGGCCGCCGGGATCGGGTTCGAGGCGATCCAATTCCCGTTCGCGAACTGGTTAAAGTCCTGGCACGCGGAAGCGTTCCGGTCGATGCTCGCCAGGTCGAACCCCGGCAGCACCTCCGCCTTCGCCCCGCCGTTCTGGCCGCTGACGGCGCGGCCCGTCGAGGCCGCAATCACCGCCGCCGCCGCCAACACGCACACCACCACGGCACACCGAAACCAGACAGACTTCATGGCACACAGCTCCTCAAGATTTTTATGAACTACCGCACGCGGGGGACACCTGGAATGCCCCGATGATAACAGCGCGGGGGTGTTTTGGTAAGCGACGGTAAGGGGCAGGGCGGGTTAGTTGAAATGTTGACAGGCTGCCCCTTCGGTAATATCTTTCCCGCGCACCTCGGTCACCTCCACGCCCCGCCACGCGAGAGCCACGGCGGGGCCACCTCAAACCCTTACTTGCAAGCCCGGAGGAACCATGACACCTCAACAAAAAGAGAACAGACTTCAGGATTGGGTCGCGGAGACGCACGAGTCGGTGGTCGCGCGCCTCGAAGGCGTGAAGGCCGCGCAGACGCAGACCCGGCTGACCCTCGGCGCGATGGCGGTCATCTCGGTGATGATGCTCATCGCTTCGTACAACGCTTACCTGTCGTACGACTACAACTGGATCGTCGAACGGAATTGTCCGAAAGACAATCCCGACTTCAAAAGGGACATCGAGAAGGACAAGAAGACGCGGGAGGAACTCTCCAAACTGGTCGATGAAGAGCCCACGAAGAACATAGAGGAGAGGAACAAAGCCCTCATGGATCACGCGATGAAGGAGTGGTCGTCCTCACGGACTGTGATGGTCTCGCTTCTCGGAATTCGCGTCTCCGTTGACGACGTTTCCGTGCTGGGGACGACGGTGCTCTTAGTCCTCGCGCTCTGGCTCTTCCTCGTGGCGAGGCGGGAGAATCACACCATCGGTTTTCTGCTGCGCGACACCGACTCGCCCGGCCCCGGGGGCAATCACTGGCCGCCGAACGCACCGCCGGCCGGCCGCGCGCCGACGACGTACCCGAACGGGGAACGCTGGCTCATCTACCACACGATCATCTCTAACAGCCTCTTCGTAACCTTCGACCAAATGCCGAACGTTAACCGGCTCAGCGGCCCGAATTCGTTAGAGGCGGCCGTCGCGAAAGATGACAGGACGCTGCTGAGATGGATAGGTCTCAAATTCGCCCGCGGCTTCTTCTTCTGGTTCCCGGCCGTCGTCGCCCTGGGCGTGGGGATTCTCGATCTCTGTTCGTACTTCCGGACGGATCCGTTCGTCTTCGGCTGTGAGCCGGAGGGCCCAACCCCGCGTTTCTTGAAGTCATTGGTGGTATTCGTCGTGTGTTACATCCCGCTCATAGTTTGCTGCTGGAAATCGAGCCGGCTGGCGACGCGGACGGAGAGGGTGCTGCGCAAGTACGGCAAAAAACTTCTCAACCACCTCAAGCAACAGCAGCGACTTTCAAAGAGTCGAGATTAGAGTCTTCGCCGAAGGCCGCGGCGGCGCCGAGCTTTACTGCTGGCGACAAAGTCACAAACAAAAGGAGACGGGCGCTGACGTAGCGCCCGTCTCCTCATTCGCAGTCATGAGCCGGACAGGGATCGAACCTGTGACCCGCTGATTACTTACCACCTCGGCTTTCGCCGCCCCGAATAATATATGTCGGGTTCGTGGTCTGGACTATCCCTTCACCGTGTCCCCAGGGGGAGTTAGGTGGGCGCCGTCTAGTCTCTACACCTTCCCTGAAATCTTCAGGGCTTGGCTCGGGATTACCAACGCCCGCGGGCGCGAAGGGTTCCCCGATTTTGACGCCTGTTCACCCGCCCGTTTCCCGGCGGGGCTCCCATTATCAAGAGTCAGCTGCTCTACCAACTGAGCTACCGGCCCGTGTGCGGGAATCAAATTACACGGGGCGCGGAGGCGATGTCAAACGCGCCCCCGCGCCCCTTCGGAATTCAGTAGCGGCTGAGGCGCTCCGAGGGGAGTTGTTTGTCCACGACGGGGCGCGCGGGCGCGTTCGCCAGCTCCGACGCCAGGATGAAGACCGTGCGCGCCACGTTCTGCATCTTCTGGTAGTCGATCTTGTCGGGGCTGTCCGTCGGCTTGTGGTAGTCCTCGTGGACGCCGTCGAAGTAGAAGATGATCGGGATGCCGCGCTTGGCGTAGTTGTAGTGGTCGCTGCGCGAGTAGAGCTGCTCGGGGTCGTTCGGCTCGTCGTAGTGGAAGTTGTACTTCAGGTTCAGGTACTCGCGGTTGACCGCCTCGTTCAGGTCGGCGAGCTGCGTGCTCATCATCCGCGAGCCGATGACGTAAATCTCGTCCGGGCCGGTCAGCATCTTGTTGGCGGGGTTCGCGTCGCCCGCCTTCTTGCTGCGCCCGATCATGTCTATGTTGAGCTGCGCGACGACCTGCTTGAGCGGCACCGTCGGGTAGCGCGTGAAGTAGTCGGAGCCCCACAGCCCCTTCTCCTCGCCCGTGTGCCAGACGAAGAGGATGGAGCGCTTCGGGCGCGGCCCCTTCGAGAAGGCCTCGGCCATCGTGAGCAGCGCGGTCGTCCCCGACCCGTCGTCGTCCGCGCCGTTGCAGATCGAGTCCGCCCCGACGGGCCGGCACCCCGAAGCGCCGCTCGCGCCCACGTGGTCGTAGTGCGCCCCGAGCGCGACGTACTCCTTCCTGAGCTTCGAGTCCTTGCCTTCGATCACGCCGACGACGTTCTGCGTGTGCGCCTCGGTCACCGACAGCCTGAGGCTCACGCGCAGGCGCTTCTCCGGCTTGAGCGCGAAGGCCTTCGGCTGCTCGCCCGCTTCGGTCGCCTGCGCGAACTTCAGGACGCCGGCGCCGTCCAACTGCTCGCCCGCGAAGAGCGCTTCGAGCATCGCGCGCGAGGGGATGATCGAGACCAGCCCCGGCGCGGCGGGCGTCTCGGGCTGCTCCTCCTCCGCCTCGGCCTCGACGCCTTCGAGGCGCGGGACGGAGTAGGTGGCCTGCGCGATGCGGTACGCGCCGAAGCGCCAGCGCCGCTCGAAGCCGCGCGGGACGAGGACGAGCGCGCGCGCGCCGTTCTTCTGCGCGTAGCTGACGGGCGTCTCCCAGTCGCCCGGGCGCAGGGAGCCCGCCGCGACGCCCGGCGGCGGCGCGACCCCGTCGCCCGAGACGACGACGATGCGGTCGCGCACGTCTACGCCTTCGTACGGGTTGAGGCCCTTCGACTTGATGACCCAGCCGTAGCCCGCGTAGACGACTGGGGCCTCCGCATCGCCGCTCGCGCGGCCGGTGGGCAGGAAGTCCTGCCCGATGCGGAACGTGTGCTCGCCGAGCTGCGCCGAAGAGTGGTCGCGGTCGACCTCCGTCTTCGTCAGCGCGATGCGCTGGAAGTATGAGCCTTTGTCGCCGGCCGGCTTGACCTTCCACTCCTTGAGGTGGTCGGCGATGAACTGCGCGGCCTTGTCCTGGCCGGGCGAGGGCGTGTCGCGCCCCGCGAAGTCGTCCGAGGCGATGGTGTAGAGAATCTGCTTCATCCCCTCGGCCGTGATGCGCTCGGCGGCGGCGCGCTCGGCCGCGAAGTAGGCGGAAGGCGTGGCGGCGGCCGCGGCCGCGGCGCGCGACACTTGCGCCTGCTGCGCGCGCGGCGCGGGCGTCTGCAACAACAGGCTGGTCAGCACGAGGCCGACCGTAGTCAATCTACGCATGTCCCCTCCAAACGATTCCTCGAATGCTGCGATGAGTGCAGGTGTTTTGGATGATAAACCGGCGTGAGGGCGTTTGCCAGCCACTAAGTGACGAAAGGGAAGGGCGGAGTGATGATCTGCGCCGAGAAAGTCTCGGCCCGCTGGAAAGGGCGGGCGGGTCGTGTTATTTTACCCCCGCTTTGATTTTGCGCCCGTAGCTCAGTGGATAGAGCGCTCGCCTCCGGAGCGAGAGGCCGTAGGTTCGACTCCTACCGGGCGTATTCGACTTTCCCTGTAGTCCTAAAAACGGTAAGTGCACGCTCGCCGAGCCTGCCGAACCATCTCAACGTACAAGCCGCTCAAAATTCAGATCGCCTGGAGTGAGGTGAAACTGTGTCCAGAAGATTGCAAGCGCTCCTCCTGACCCTCTCCGTCATACTTTCGACGTGCGCCCCCGCCCTCGCGCAGAACCAGCAGGAGGCGGCGAAGAAGAACGAGCCGTGGGACGTGGAAGGCGACCACGGCCCCTCGACCACGGTCGAGTTCGACACGGACGAGGGCACCTGGATGAGCTGCGACGTGTCGCCCGACGGCCGCACCATCGTCTTCGACCTGCTCGGCGACATCTACCGCATGCCCGTCACGGGCGGCAAGGCAGAGTTGTTGCTGGGCGGCACTTCTTGGGAGTGGCAGCCGCGCTACTCGCCCGACGGGAAGCTCATCGCCTACACCTCCGACCGCGACGGCGGCGACAACATCTGGGTCATGGACGCGGACGGCAAGAACCGCCGGCAGGTGACGAAGGAGACGCAGCGGCTGCTGAACACGCCCGACTGGACGCCCGACGGCCAGTACCTCCTCACGCGCAAGCACTTCGTCGACACGCGCTCGCTCGGCGCGGGCGAAATCTGGATGTACCACGTCAACGGCGGCGGCAAGGGCGTGCAACTGACCGAGCGCCCGAACTGGACGGCCAACATCGGCGAGCCGGCCGCGGACAGGCAGGGCCGCTTCGTCTACTTCGTCGCGAGCACGGCCTTCGACTACAACAAGAACGTCTACGACAGCATCTACTGGATCGACCGCTACGACACGCAAAAAGGTAGACGCTCGACCTTCGTCCGCGGCGCGGGCGGCGCCATCCGCCCGCGCGTCTCGCCCGACGGCAAGTACCTCTCCTTCATCCGCCGCGTCGGCCTCAAGACCGTCCTCTTCCTGCGCGAGATAGACACGGGGCGCGAGTGGCCCGTCTACGACGGCCTCACGCACGACCAGCAGGAGACCTGGGCCGTCTACGGCACCTACCCCGGCTACGCCTGGACGCCCGACGGCAGGTCAATCGTGATTACGGCGCTGGGCAAGTTCCTGAGCGTGGACGTGGCGACGAAGAAGGCGACCCAGATTCCTTTCAGCGCGCACGTCTCGCAGAAGGTGACCGAGGCCGTGCGTTCCCCGATTAAGGTCGCGCCCGAGCACGACCGCGCGCGGCTCCTGCGCTGGGCGCAGCGCGGGCCGGGCCGCGTCGTCTACTCCGCGCTCGGAAAGCTTTACGTGAAGGAGGGCGACTCCGCCCCGCGCAGACTCTTCGACACGAACTATCTTGAGTACTCGCCTTCGTTGAGTTCGGACGGGAAGCAGTTGACCTTCGTGACGTGGAGCGACGCGGAGAAGGGCGCGGTCTGGGTCTCGAACTCAGACGGCACGAACGCGCGCAGGATTACGACCGCCGGCGACCAGTACGCCAACCCCGTCTTCTCGCCCGACGGGACGAAGATCGCTTATTTGAAAGGTCGCGGCAGCGTCTACCACGAAGAGGACTTGGCGAGCGAGTCCACGTTCGAGATTCACTACTGGGACGGCCAGCGCCACAACTACGTGATGGACTTGCAGAGCCGCGGCACGAACGCACGCATGCCCGTTTTGAGTTTCGACAAGGAGGGCGAGCGCATCTACTTCATGGAGGCCGGCGGCGGCGCGGGCGGCGGCCCGACCGAGCCGGCGAAGTTCATCACGTACCTTTCGAGCGTCAAGCTCGACGGCGACGACGCGCGCCGCCACATCGAAGGGAACTACGTCACCGAGATTGTCCCTTCGCCCGACGGCAACTGGGTCTTCTTCAAGGAGCAGCACAAGCTCTACGTCGCGCCCTTCCCGAAGGTCGGCAAGACCGTCCGCCTCAGCTCGACGGAGACCGGCGTGCCCGTCCGTCCCGTCTCCGCGGCCTCGGGCGACTGGCTCGCGTGGTCGGCCGATAGCAGGACGGTCGAGTGGACGCTCGGCGAGAATTTCTACGAGCAGTCGCTCGACAACATCCTCAAGACGCTCGCCAAGGACGAGAAGTCGCCCGCGCCGCGGCAGACCGTCATCGGCTTCGACTTCGACCCCGCAAAGCCGCGCGGGCTCGTCGCGCTCACCAACGCGCGCGTCGTCACCATGCGCGGCGACGAGGTGATCGAGAGGGGGACGGTGCTCGTCGAGGACAACCGCATCAAGGCGGTCGGGGCGAAGGTCAACATCCCCGCCGACGCGAAGCGCATCGACCTCGCGGGCAAGACCGTCATCCCCGGCCTCATCGACGTGCACTCGCACATGTCCTACGACACGCTCGACATCATCCCCGAGAAGCAGTGGCCCTACTGGGCCAACCTCGCCTACGGCGTGACGACGACGCACGACCCCTCGGCCGCGACCCAGACCGTCTTCGCGCAGTCCGAGATGGTCAAGGCGGGCGCGATGGTCGGCCCGCGCATCTTCTCGACCGGCTTCGTCCTCTACGGCGCGGAGAACCCCGAGAAGGCAGTCATCAACTCCTACGACGACGCGCGCGCGCACCTCGAACGCCTGAAGGCCGTCGGCGCGTTCTCCGTCAAGAGCTACAACCAGCTCCGCCGCGACAACCGCCAGCGCATCATCAAGGCCGCGCGCGACTTGCAAATGATGGTCGTCCCCGAGGGCGGCTCGACCTACGCGCACAACATGTCCGAGATTCTCGACGGCCACACGGGCATCGAGCACGCCGTCCCCATCGCGCCGCTCTACAAGGACGCCGTGACCCTGTTCGCCAAGAGCCGCACGCAGTACACGCCGACGCTCATCGTCGGCTACGGCGGGCTCTGGGGCGAGAACTACTGGTATCAACATACGAACGTCTACGAGAACCAGAAGCTACTGCGCTTCACGCCGCGCGCGCACATCGACCCGCGCGCGCGCCGCCGGACGATGGCGCCCGAAGACGACTTCTACCACTTCGATCTGGCGAGGAGTGTGAAGGACGTGGTGCGCGCGGGCGGCAAGGCGCAACTCGGCGCGCACGGGCAGTTGCAGGGCTTAGGCGCGCACTGGGAACTCTGGATGCTTCAGCAGGGCGGGTTGACGCCTTTAGAGGCGCTGCGCTGCGCGACGCTCAGCGGCGCACAGTACCTCGGCCTCGACGGCGACCTCGGCTCCATCGAGCCGGGCAAGCTGGCGGACTTGGTCGTCCTCGACAAGAACATCCTGGACGACATCCGCAACTCCGAATCCATCCGCTACGTCATGGCGAACGGCGTGCTCTACTCCGCCGACAACATGGACGAAGTCTACCCGGAGCAGAGGCCCCGCCCGCCCTTCTTCTGGGAGGGCAGGGAGGAAGGAAAGCTCGCCGGCAGCAACCCGTGAATTGATTGATTCATCGGTTCATCGGGTCATTGATTCATTGAATGAAGAACAAATGAATCAATGACCCGATGAACAAATGAACCGATTCAACGGCTCGTCTCCCTGTCGCCGTACGGGCCGCCGATCTGGCCGGTGCCCTGGCCGGCCATGTCGGGTTGAGACATGCCCTCGCCCTCGCCCGCCTCGCCGGTGCGCGGCTTGCCCTCGCCCGCGTTGCCGGAGTTCGAGCCCTCGCCGGTGGACTCGTTCTTGGGAAAACTCTCGCCGCCTTCGCGCTGTTCTGCCATCGTGCTCCTCCCCTGTCGTCTGAAAGTCTCTTTGTACGGGATGCGTGCGCCGCAGACGCCGCGCCGCGTGTAAGCGCAAAGGCCGTGCCCTGGAACTAAAGCGACAGCGCGGCGTGTAAGAGGGCACTATGCGAGAGGTCGTTTTAGAGAGTCGCGTGTGCGGCGCGTGCGGGGCGTTTGTTTCTGTGGCGCGGGGGGACGGGGCCGTGTTCGTCAGGCGACGTGGCAGAACGTCCCTCCTCGGTCGGCTGACCTCACTGCTCACGGCCGTGCCTCGGGAGCGTTCGGAGCTTGCCTACGCCGCGGGGTACCTGGGGCTGCTCTCGCTGTTCCGATACTCCTTCGCGCCGCTGGCGATGTCGGGCTGGTGGCCGGCGTGGGTGCTGGGTAAGGGGCTCGCCCTGCTCTTCGGCCTGCTGGCGCCGCTGGCCCTGGCACTGAGTTTCCCGGCGGCCGTGACGCTCGAACGCTCGCCGGAGAGGACTGGCAAACTGCCGACGTTCGTCGGCTTCACGCTCGGCTGGATCGGGAGCTACCAGCTCCTCTTCCTGCTCGACGAAATCTGGCGGTGGCTCGCGTCGTCGGGTTAGAAGAATGAGGCGACGGCGCGGTAGATGAGGAACGAGGCGGCGGCGATGAGCGCCGCGAGCGGGATCGTCAGAATCCACGCCCAGACGATGCGCCCGGCCACGCCCCACTTGACGGCCGAGAGGCGCCGCGTCGCGCCGACGCCGACGATGGCGCCCGTGATGGTGTGCGTCGTCGAGACGGGGATGCCGCCGAAGGTGACGCCGATGATGGCGGCCGCCGCGGCGGACTCGGCCGCGAAGCCGCCCACGGGTTTAAGCTTCGTGATGCGCGACCCCATCGTCTTCACGATGCGCCACCCGCCCGAGAGAGTCCCCAACCCGATGGCCGCGTGGCAGACGAGCACGACCCAGAGCGGGATGTCCTTGGTCGCGCTCGTGTCGAGGTTCGAGGCGACGAGCACGCCCGCGATGATGCCCATCGTCTTCTGCGCGTCGTTGCCGCCGTGGCCGAGGCTGAAGGCCGCGGCCGACAGCAACTGGCCCCGCCGGAAGAACTTGTCCACGCGGTGCGGCGACCAGTTGCGGAAGATCCACATCACCGCCACCATGATGAAGAAGCCGAGCAGCGCCCCGATGATCGGCGACAGCACGATGAACAGCACCGTCTTCGTCCAGCCCGAGGGGAGGATGACGCCGAAGCCGGAGGCCGCCACGGCCGCGCCCGCGTAGCCGCCGACGAGCGCGTGCGAGGAGCTGGAGGGGATGCCGTAGTACCAGGTGATGAGGTTCCACGCGATGGCGCCGATGAGGCCGCACAGCAGCACCCACAACTGCCAGTCCGCGGGGATCGCCTTGATGTCCACCATGTCCTTCCCGATGGTCTTCGCGACGGCTTCGCCGAGGACGAGGAAGGCGACGAAGTTGAAGAAGGCCGCCCACACGACCGCCGCCCCGGGCGAGAGCACGCGCGTCGAGACCACGGTCGCAATCGAGTTGGCCGCGTCGTGGAACCCGTTGATGTAGTCGAACACCAGCGCGATCAGGACGATGACGATGACGAAGGTGATGGTGGCAGTCATTGACGAAAGGATGAAGGCGGAAGGATGAAGGATGAAGTAAATAAGGTCTGGACTTCATCCTTCATCCTTCCGCCTTCATCCTTCTCCTTTCACGCGTGCTTGATGATGACGGACTCGATGATGTTGGCGGCCTGCTCGCAGCGGTCGACGGCGGTTTCGAGCTTGTCGTAGATGTCCTTCCAGCGGATGACGCGGATGGCGTCGGGCGTGCCCTGGAAGAGGTCGCCGATGGCCTCGTGGTAGAGGTCGTCGCCCTCGTTCTCCAGGCGGTGTATCTCGACGAGGCGAGCGCTGATGCCGGCCGGGCGCTCCAGCGTGGAGACGACCTCGTGGAGCTGGACGGCCATGCGCTGGATCACGTCGCCGAACTGGCGCGCGTAGTCGGTCGTCTCCCGCACGTTGTACATGACGACGGCGCGCGCCGCGTCGTCGATGAGGTCGACGATGTCGTCGAGCGCGTTCGAGAGCAGGTAGATGTCTTCGCGGTCGAAGGGCGTGATGAAGGAGGAGTTGAGCTTCTTCGAGATGGAGTGCGTCAGCTCGTCGCACTGGTGCTCGATGGCCTTGATGCTTTCGAGGTGCTTCTGGAACTCGGACGGGTTGCCCGCGAGCATCTCGGCGAGCTTGCTGGCCGCGTCGTAGATGTGCGAGGTCATCTGGCGGAAGAGGCCGAAATACTGCTCCTCCTTCGGAATCAGGCTGAAGCGTCCCATGAACAGATTTCTCCCTGCCCGACTGGTCTGACGGTTTGTATAACGAGAGCCGAAATATAGAACAACGTCGCCGCGATGTCTATCCGCGGGAGATGAACGGCGTGTTAACGGGGTGTTAACTTTTCGCGCGCGGCCTCGTTTGTCGTACCCGACCGGTTCGTCGTATCCTCGACGCCTTGAGCCGATGAGTAGAACCCACCACGAGCGCGTCTTAGAGATCATGCGGATGGAGGCCGAGGCCATCGCCTGCACGGCCTCGCGCCTCGCGCCCGCGGAGGTCGAGCGCGCCGTCGAGCTGCTCGCGGCGTGCCGCGGCAAGGTCGTCACGGTCGGCGTCGGCAAGTCGGGCCACGTCGCGCAGAAGGCCGCGGCCACCCTGACGAGCACGGGCACGGCGGCCGTCTTCCTCCACCCTTCGGACGCGCTGCACGGCGGCATGGGGCTTGTCACCGAAGGCGACGTGTGCCTCTTCGTCAGCAACAGCGGCGAGACGGCCGAGCTGCTTGAGCTTCTGCCGTACGTGCAGCACCGGCGCGCGCCCCTGCTGGCCGTCGTCGGCAACACCGCGAGCAGCCTGGCGAGGCGCGCGGACGTGGCGCTCGACGCCTCCGTCGACAAGGAGGCGTGCCCGCTCAACCTCGCGCCGACGACGAGCACCACGGTCGCGCTCGCCGTCTGCGACGCCTTAGCGATGACGCTGATGTCGGTGAAGCAGCTGACGCCCGAGGACTTCGCCCTCAACCACCCGGGCGGGCGCCTGGGCAAGCGGCTCACGCTCAAAGTCTCAGACCTGATGCGCGGCGGCGAAGAGAACCCGACGGTCGGGACGCAGGCGGCGCTCCTCGAAGTGGTGCAGGCCATCGGCCGGGGGGGCTTGGGCGCCGTCAACGTGTGCGACGAAGGCGGACGCCTCGCGGGCATAATCACGGACGGCGACGTGCGCCGCGCCCTGCAGCGCGTGCGGCTCGAAGACCTCGCGGGCTTAACGGCCGAGGGCCTGATGACGCGCCAGCCCGTCGTCGTCGCGCCCGACCTCCTCGCGCACGCGGCCCTCCGGCTGATGGAAGACCGCCCCAGGCAGATCGCAGTCCTCCCCGTCGTCGAACGGGAAGGCCGCTGCGTCGGCCTCCTGCGCCTCCACGACATCGTCCGCAGCGGACTGTGAAGGGGAGTAGGCAGTGGGCAGATGGCAGTAGGCAGTTGAGCCGCGTAACGTGCGTTGAAGGGTTAATTCAGAGTTTTCGACTTCAGGTTCTTAACTGCCTACTGCCATCTGCCTACTGCCTACTATTTTATGATGAAAGCTTTCTGCCTTCTCTTGATTCTGGCGTTGACGTTCTCGTCAACGTCGCAGGCGCGCGCGGAGCGCGTGAGTCCGGCGGGCGAGGTGGTCGTGGTGTTGAGCGAGGAGTTTCTGAACTCCCTGCTCGTGGCGGTGGCTTCGAGGCCGGAACCGCCGAGCTTCCCCCTGTCGAAGGGCGGCGAGGGGAAGAAGTGCGAGAGCCGCATCCAGCTTCTGCCCGAGGCCGAAGGCACTCGGACGGCGGTGCGCTTCGTGGACGGGCGCATCACCGCGCCCGTCGCCTTCCGCGGCTCATACGAAGCGCCCCTCGTCGGCTGCCTGCGTTTCGAGGGCTGGGCCGACACGTCGTTCCAGCTCGAGTTCAACCGCGAGCGGCAGGTGCTCGCGGCGCGCGTCACCGTCCGCGATCTGAAGCTGAAGAACGTCCCCACGTCGCTGGTCGGCGGCGGCCTGACGGGACTCGTGCAGGACGCCATCGACGAGCGCGTCAACCCCGTCGAAATCCTGCGCGCCGAACAGCTCGGCGCGCGCGTCCCCGTCACGCAATCGGACGTGCTGCGCCTGCGCGCCGCGGACGTGCGCCACGAAGTCTCGGGGCGCGAGCTGCGCCTCCGCATCGTCTACGAGATAGTCCTCCCCGACTGACAGACAGGAACCCACGGCCGCGCGCGGTGTCTATGTGGACGCAAGCACGCAAGTGGGACAGCGCCGGGCCGTTCAAAGTCCGTCGCGCAGCCATACCTCTGTCGGGAGAAGGTCAATGCTTCAAAGTCTCAAACCGCTACGACTCGCCTCTTTCCTGTTCCTCCTCTCCGCGCTCCTGTCCGCGCCGTCAGCGTCCGCCCAGAGTAGTTCGCAGGGCGTGACGCCCGGCTCGCTCAACGCCTTCGGCGCGAAAGGCGCGGCGCTGGGCCTGTGCCCGCTCAAACACACGGACGTGCGCGCGAGCGTCGCGGGCTTCCTCGCGCGCGTGACGGTGACGCAGGAGTTCGAGAACCCCTTCGCGGAGAAGATCGAGGCCGTCTACACCTTCCCCCTGCCGCAGAACGCGGCCGTGGACGACATGACGATGAAGGTGGGCGAGCGCACCGTGAAGGGGAGGATCATGCGGCGCGAGGAGGCGGGCGAGGTCTACCGCGCCGCGCGCGCGGCCGGGCAGGTGGCGAGCCTGCTCGACCAGGAGCGGCCGAACGTCTTCACGCAGTCGGTCGCCAACGTCATGCCCGGCGAGCGCGTGACGGTCGTCATCAGCTACGTCGAGACCCTGAAGTACGAGGCGGGCACGTACGAGTTCGTCTTCCCGATGGTCGTCGGCCCGCGCTACGTCCCCGGCACGCCGACTGGGCGCACGCCTCCGCGCGGGCGACGCCCGAACACGGATCGCGTCCCGGACGCCTCGCGCATCACGCCGCCCGCGCCGCCGAAGGGGGTGCGCGCGGGCCACGACATCTCCGTCGAGGTCTCGATTGACGCGGGCGTCAACGTCGGGGTGCTCAGGTCGCCTTCGCACGAGATTGAGGTCGAGCGGCCGTCGCAGACGAGCGCGCGCGTGAGACTCAGAGACCTCGCGGCCATCCCCAACAAGGACTTCATCCTGCGCTACGACGTGGCCGGCGCGAAGATACAGGACGCCGTGCTCGCGCACAGAGACTCGCGCGGCGGCTACTTCACCCTAATACTCCAGCCGCCGCGGCGCGTGACGGCCGAGGACGTGACGCCGAAGGAGCTGGTCTTCGTCCTCGACACGTCGGGGTCGATGGGCGGCTTCCCCATCGAGAAGGCGAAGGAGACGATGGCGCTCGCGCTCGATCACCTCTACCCGCAGGACACCTTCAACCTCATCACCTTCGCCGGCGACACGAGCATTCTCTTCGAAGAGCCGGTGCAGGCGACGAGCGAGAACCTTGCGAAGGCGAAGCAGTTCCTCGAATCGCGCGCGGGCGGCGGCGGCACCGAGATGATGACGGCCATCCGCGCCGCGCTCGAACCTTCGGACGCGCAGGGGCACGTCCGCGTCGTCTGCTTCATGACCGACGGCTACGTCGGCAACGACATGGAGATCGTCTCCGAGGTGCAGAGGCACCCGAACGCGCGCGTCTTCTCGTTCGGCATCGGCGGCTCGGTCAACCGCTTCCTCCTCGACAAGATGGCCGAGCAGGGGCGCGGCGAGGTCGAGTACGTCTCGCTCAACGACGACGGCTCGGCCGCCGCGCGCCGCTTCCACGAGCGCGTGCGCAACCCTCTGCTCACGGACATCTCGATTGACTGGGGCGGCCTCCAGGTCGCGGACGTTTACCCCCGGCGCATCCCAGACCTCTTCGGCTCGACCCCCGTGATCGTGACCGGGCGCTACACGGCCGGCGGGCGCGGCCGCATCCGCCTGCGCGGGACGATGGCGGGGCGGCCGTTCGAACAGGAGATTCCCGTCGAGCTGCCGGAGTCGGAGGCGGACAACGACGTGCTCGCGACGCTGTGGGCGCGCCGGCGCGTGGAAGATTTGATGAGCGAGGATTACGCGGGCGCGCAGACGGGTTCGATGCGCCCGGACTTGCGCGAGGAGGTGACGGGGCTGGGGCTTGAGTACAGACTCCTGACGCAGTTCACCTCTTTCGTCGCCGTCGAAGAGACGACCGTCACCGACGGCGGCAAGCCGCGCCGCATCGAGGTGCCCGTCGAGACTCCGGAAGGCACGGACGAAGCGGAAGACGCCGTCGGCCCGCCTACGGCGAAGCTGTTGGCGACGGGGCGCGCCGCGCAGCCGCGGAGGCGGGTGGCCAATTTGTCGTCGTTCGGTCTGATAGGGAATGCGTCGGCCGGAGGAGCCGGCTCTGCGCCTGTGGTTGTGAGCAGCGAGGCATCGCCGCCGCCGCCTCCGTCCATAGTGCCGCCCTCGTCGCAGACCGGCGGGGTCATCTCGGGCGGCGTCTTGAACGGCAAGGCCGTTGCGAAGCCCCTGCCCGCCTACCCGCCCGTCGCGAAGGCGGCCAGCGCGCAGGGGACGGTTACGGTGCAGGTGGTGGTTGACGAACAGGGGCACGTCACCTCGGCGTCGGCCGTCAGCGGGCACCCGCTCCTGCAGCGGGCGGCCGTGGAAGCCGCCAGGCAGGCGCAGTTCTCACCGACGCTGCTCTCGGGGCAGCCGGTGAAGGTCTCGGGCGTCATCACCTACAACTTCGCTTTGACGAACGGGGCCACGCCCGCGGGCGAGTCAGGGACGACCACGACGGCCGCCCCGCCGACGCCCGAGGAGCAGAAGTGGGCACAGTTCGTCGCCAAGCTCCACCCGCTCGTCGCGTCCGTCGTCGAGAGGTTGGGTGAAGGGAAGGGGACGGCCGTCGAAGGGGAGGAGAGGTTCGTCCGCGGCGGCAAGGCCGAGCTGCGCATAAGGCTCTCTGACAAGTCGCCCGCCGTGCTGAAGCAGCTCAAGGAACTCGGCTTCGAGCTGATACTCGACGCGGCATCGACCGACCTCGTCATCGGCCGCCTGCCGCTCGAAAAGCTCCCGGCGCTCGCGGACGTACAGGCCCTCCGCTACGTCGCGCCGGAGACGAATTAACAGGGAGGGGTGTTGGGTGCTGGGTGCTGGGTAAGAGTTGATGTCTTACCCAACACACAGCACCCAGCACCCAGCACCCTCTAGCTGGCGACGGCCACGCGCGCGCCGACGGGCATGTCCACGATCTCCCAGGCCGTCTCGTCGCGCAGGAGCTTCGACATGAGCGCGGCGTGGAGGAGGTGGCCGCTGCGCTCGGCGCGGACGAGGCCGAGCAGAGGCATCCCGAGCAGCGCGAGGTCGCCGACGATGTCGAGTATCTTGTGGCGGACGAACTCGTCCGGGCGGCGGAGCGGCGTCTCGTTGAGCATCCCTTCGGGCGTGAGCACGATGGCGTTGTCGAGCGAGCCGCCGCGGATGAGGTTCGCGCGCCGCAGCGCCTCGATCTCTTCCGTGAAGCCGAAGGTGCGCGCCGGGGATATCTCGCGCAGGAACGCCTCGGGGTCGAGCGCGTCGAACGTCATCCGCTGCACGCCGATGAGCGGGTGCGCGAAGTCGATCATGCACTCGATCTCCCACCCTTCGAGCGGCTCGACCGAGACGCGGCGCGCGCCCTGCTCCACCTCCACCCGGTGACGCACGCGCAGGGCGCGCCGCGCCGCCGGCTGCTCGACTACCCCTGCGCGCAGAATCATCGCCGCGAAGTCGTCCGAAGACCCATCCATGATCGGCAGCTCGAGGTTGTCGATCTCGATGTAGGCGTTGTCCACGCCGAGGCCCCGCAACGCCGACAGAAGGTGCTCGACCGTCGAGAGCATGACGCCCGTGCGCATCAAGGTCGTGGCGTAGGAGCAGTGCGCGATGCACTCGACCGAGGCCGGAATCTCGAAGTCGTCGAGGTCTGTGCGGACGAAGACGTGGCCCGTGTCGGGCGGCGCGGGGCGCAGGCGCAGGTGCACCGGCACCGCAGTGTGCAGCCCCAGCCCGCTCGTCTCGACGGGCGCTGCGATGGTCGTCTGTTTAATCAAGGCGAGGTCTCAGACCTTTCATTCTTCATAAAGGAACGCCAAACATAAGAGCAACGCCCGTGCCCCCGCGTTGCACGCCGAAACCCTCACACTTTTCACCAAAACACTTTCGTCCTGTGGCACGCGGGCGACAAACCCCCGCCCGCCCTGTGGCACCCGCGCCACACAAACCTCTTGCCCCCGCCGAACGAGGAGAGGATAATGACCCGCATCGGCCCAAGGCTGAACCAACATGAGCACACAGACCACGAACTATCTCGACCTCATCGAGCGCTTAACCGCCGGCGCCAAGCTCGAACTCTACAACATAGATTGGGACGAGTACGAGAACCTTCTGTCTCAGATGGGGGACTTTCCCGGCCACCGCCTGAGCTACGACGCTGGGAGGTTGACTATCGTGAGTCCTTCGTTAGAGCACGAGGATTACAAGGACTTCATTCTCGGATTAGCGCGGACACTGTCCGATGAAATGAATCTGACTTTAGAGTCGCGGGGGACAGCAACGTTTAAGCGGAAGGCTTTGAAGAAAGGTGTTGAGCCGGATACCTGTTTTTACGTACAGAGCGCTGCGAGCGTCATCGGCCGACGTGCCTTCCCGAATCGTGAATACCCGCCGCCGGATGTCGTCGTCGAGATCGACATGAGCCACGACTCGCTCGACAAGTTCCACATCTACGCCGCGCTCGGCGTACCCGAAATCTGGCGATACGACGGAGAGCGCACGCGCTTCTACAAACTGACGGGCGAGACGTACGAGGTAATACAGAACAGTCTCGCCTTTCCGACTCTCACGGCCAAAGTGATCACAGAGCATCTCGAACTGAGCAAGGCCGACGGGCACACCGCCGCGCTCAAGGCTTTCCGCCAGATGCTGCGCTCCCGTACCCCTTCCTGAAAGCGCGCGCGCCCCGTAGCTTGTCACCCGCCGCCGTAATTCCTTATCATCGGGGCAAATGCCGTCGAAAAAATCGAAGCCGAAAGAGCCGACCGAGCGGGTCTTTCTCATTGACTCGTTCTCGCACATCTTCCGCGCGTTCTTCGCGCCGATGGGGGGGCGGAGCGAGCCCCTGACAAACAGCCGCGGGCAGGTGACGCAGGCCGTCTTCGTCTTCACCAACATGCTCCGCAAGCTCCTCGCGGACGAGAAGCCGCACTACATCGCGGCCGTCTTCGAGTCGGGCGTGCCGACGTTCCGCCACGAGATGAACGTCGGCTACAAGGCCAACCGCGTCGCC
>JAFAZX010000013.1 GCA_019239425.1 Acidobacteriota bacterium | reverse complement strand
CGCCGTCTGGCGCGACTTCCCCTCGGCGCGCATCATCTTCTGGACGCAGTTCGCGCACGAGGTCTACATCAACGAGCTGCGCAAGATCGTCCGCTCGGTCGAGCCGCAGCCCGCCTACGGCTTCATCCACAAGAACAACCCCGAGAGTCGCTTCCTGCGCTTCGTCGCCGCCGTGCTCGAAGACGGCGCCGACATGATCGACCCGGCCTTCAAAGACTCCTTCAAGCGGCCGCTCCTCACCGAGTTCGAGGCCGAGGCGCTCTACTACCTCGCGCTCGGCCTCTCGAACTGGGCCATCGCGCGCAAGTGCGCGCTCTCCCTGCGCGGCGTCGAGAGCCGCCTCGCCACGCTCTACGAAAAGCTCTTCGTCTCCATCCCCGAGGGCACGCCGCACGAGGCCTACGACAAGCTCGCCTACAACATGCGCACGCGCGCCTTCTTCGAGGCGCTGCGCCGCGGCCTCATCAACTCCGACGAGCTCGAGAAGGCCGCCACCGACCTCGAACACTGGATCGAACGCGACCGCAAGCGCTTCATGGACGAACCGCGCCACTGAAGTCCAACCTCCTCCGCCTTATAAAGGAGTCAAACCCTCAATGCCAGCAAGAATCTTACGCGCCGCCTGCCTCCTGCTCCTCTGCGGCCTCGGCGCCCACGCTCAGGACGCGAAGCCCAAGGCACCCGAGGCGAACGCGGGCATCGTCTACGGCAAGGATCACGCCTTCGCCATCAAGGCGCCCGACGGCTGGGTGCTCGACAACCAGAGCGGCGTCCCCAACGGGCTCCACGCGGTCTTCTACCCCGAGGGCTCCTCCTGGAAGGAGTCGAAGGCGGTCATGTACGCCAACGGCGCGGGCAAGGCCGACGACGACACGCTTGAGAAGTTCGTCGAACGCGACGTGGACGGCTTCCGCAAGCACTCGCCGGGGCTGAAGGTAGCGGACGACGAGGCCCCACCCTTGAACGGCAAGGAGAAGGTGCTCGTCAAACGCTTCAGCGGCGACCGCGCCGGCAGCCACGAGGCGGTGGCCTACGTCGAGGAGAGCAAGGTCGTCGTCATCATCGTCCTCCACGCGCGCACGCAGAAGGATTTCGACGACGCGCTGCCCGCCTTCCGCAAACTCGTCTCCACCTACCGCTTCATCTCCGACAGGGTGACGATGGAGAACAAGTAAGGATGACGGCGCGCGCCCCTCAGAAGCTCCTCCGCAACGGCGTCGCGCTGCTCCTCTGCCTACTGCCCGCCGCCTACTGCCTTCTGCCCTCCTCTTCGGCCGAAGAGTCCGCGACGCAGCCCCCGAGCCTGCACCGCTGGGGCGCGGTGACCTTGTTCCACGGGCTGCCCTCAGACCAGGTGCGCGCGGTGGCGCAGGACGCCGAGGGGCAGATGTGGTTCGGCACCGACGCGGGCCTCGCGCGCTACGACGGGCGGCGCGTGCAGTCCGTGACGAGCGAGGGGCTGGCGGGGCCGCGCGTGCGCGTGCTCGCCGTCGGGCCGGACGGCGCGCTGTGGGTCGGCTCCGACGGCGGGGCCTTCGTGCGCCCGCCCGGCTCGCAGGAGTTCCGCCGCGTCGAGGCGACCCGCGGCAAGACCGTGCTCGCCATCGCCGCCGAAGAGATGGAGCACACCCTCATCTCGACCGGCGACGGCCTCGTCTTCGACTGCCGCCTCGACGGCGCCTCCGTGGCGGCGCGCCAGTTCGGCGAGCGCCTGACGGTCGCGGCCGGCAAGGCGCAGTCGGTCGAGCTTTCGAGCCTCGCGCGCGTGGGCGAGGCCATCGTCGTCGGCACGCGCGGCCGGGGGCTGGTGACGCTCGCGCCCTCCGGCGAGGCGAAGGAGCTCGCGGCGCGGCCCCGCGCATTCTACGTCGAGGCGCTGGCGCGCGACTCCGCGGGCGCGCTCTTCTTCGGCGCGCAGACCTCCAACGCGGACAGCGGCCTCTTCAAAGTCGAGGTCTCGAAGGACAGGTCGGAGCCGGCGCTGCGGCCTTCGAAGGTCACGGGGTTGGCGACGGGCAAGGTCACGTCGCTCGCCGCGGCGCCGAACGGAGAGCTGTACGCGGGCACCGAGTCGCGCGGCGTCTTCCGCCTGAAGGACGGGCGCGTCGTCGAGCGCTTCACGTTCGCGGGCACCGCGGGCGGCCTGCGCTCCGACACGGTCAACGCCGTCTTCGTTGACCGCGAGGGCGTCGTCTGGTTCGGCACGCCGCGCGGCGTCTGCCGCTACGACCCGCGCGGCGTCCGCGTCGAGCAGTTATCGCAGGAGGCCGAGTCGAACTTCATCCGCGCGCTCTACCGCACGGCCTCGGGCCGCCTGCTCGCGGGCACGAGTCGCGGACTCTTCGCGCGCGACGAGGCGGCGGGCGGCGCGTGGCGCGTGGTGCCGGAGGTCTCGGGCAAGACCGTCTACTCGGTCGCCGAGGACAGCCGCGGCCTCCTGCTCGTCGGCACGAACGCGGGACTCTTCGTCGGCCTGCAGGCGGAAGGTCTCAAGGCGAAGGCGCCCGTGCGCCTCGCGCCCGAGGCGAAGGCGCCCGGCGCGGACGCACAGGAGGGGAAGCCGGCCGAAGTCGACGAGCAGCCTCCGACCGAAGACGAAAGTCGCGTTGACGGAACCGAGAAGACGCTCACGAGCGCCGAACAGGCGACGCCTGAACCCGGCAAGCACGCGGGCAAGAGTAAAGACGGCGCGACCGACGAGAAGGGCGCGGACGCGGCCCAGGCGAAGAAGGCGGCGGAGCCCGCGTTGAGCGGCAGCGTGCGCGCCATCGCGCGCTTCCGCGAGGGCGTCTACGTCGCGTCCTACGGGCGCGGGCTGGAACGCTTCCTCGGCCCCGGGCGTCGCGAGCTGATCTGGCCGCGCGCGGGGCAGGACGAGCGCGGCCGCGACGTCGTCAGCCTCTACGCCGACGAGGCGCGCGGCCGGCTCTGGGTCGGGACGGCCAACGCGGGCGTCTTCTACTTCGACGGCACGTCGGTGCAGTCGGAGCCCGCGCTCGCGCCGCTCGGGCAGAGCACCGTGTGGGGCGTCTCCTACTCCGAGGGCTGGCTCTGGCTCGCGACCTCGCGCGGCCTCTACGTGCTCGGCCCCAACGAGAGGTTCGTGGCGCTCGTCGGCGGCGTCGACGCGCGCGCCGTCATCGCCACCAAAGGCGGCGGCGCGCCGCAAGCGTGGTGCGCGACCGCGGGCGTCGGCCTCCTGCGGGTGCTGTTCGACGAGGAGTTCGGCCCCGTCGCCTCGCGCCTCGGGACGGAGCAGGGACTCCCGACCGACAACGCCTTCGCCGTCCTGCGCGCGCAGGGCGAGTCCGACCCGACGCTCCTCGTCGGCACGACGCGCGGCCTCGCGCGCTACGAGCCGGGGAACCTCCCGCCCGTGCTGCGGCTCGTGCGCGTCACCTCCTCGCGCGCCATCCAGCCCGAAGAGTTACAGGGCGGCGCGCTCCGCCTGCAGTACCCGCAGAACGGACTCGCCGTGGACGTGGCCGCCGCCGCAAGCCGCACCTTCCCCGAGCAGTTCTTCTACGCCTTCACGCTGCGCGACGCGAAGGGGCAGGTGCTCAAGCAGAAGCTCTCGCGCGACTCGCAGTTCCAGACCGAGTCGCTCGCGGCCGGCGCCTACACCGTCACCGCGCGCGCCTACAGCATCGACCTCGTCCCTTCCGACACGGTCACGCTCAACTTCGAGGTGGCGCGCGCGCCGTTCCCGCGCACCATCGTCGCGCTCTCGGTGCTGCTCGCCATCGCCTCGGCCGCGCTCGTCTGGGCCTTGCTGCAACACAGACGCGTCGTCCGCAGCCGCGGGGAGTTGCAGGAGGCCAACCACCAGCTCGCCGCCGCCAGACTCCAGCTCGCCAGCGAGGCCGAGGCCGAGCGCCGCCGCATCGCGCGCGACCTGCACGACCAGACGCTCGCAGACCTGCGCAGGCTGCTCCTACTCACCGACGAGATGCAGCAGCCGGCGGCGACCGGCGCGGGCGCGCTCATCGCTTCGACGACGGGGGCCGCGACCGTCACCGACCCGACGCGCCTGCGCGCGGAGATCGAATCGATCTCGCAGGAGGTGCGGCGCATCTGCGAAGACCTCTCGCCGTCGGTGCTTGAGAACGTCGGGTTCGCCGCCGCGCTCGAATGGGCCGTCGCCTCGGCCTGCGCGCAGCAGCCTTCGGGGCGCAGGTTCGCGTACGACTTCGTCTGCGACGAACACCTCGAAGAGCGGCTCGCGCTCTCGCCCGGGATGCAGATGCAGGTCTACCGCATCGTGCAGGAGGCGGTCAGCAACGTCTGCCGCCACGCCCACGCCGAACACGTCTCGTTGAGCGTCCACCTCGACGACGCGGGCGACTTCATTCTTAAACTCTCGGACGACGGCCGCGGCTTCGACGCCGACAACAAGCGCGCCCTCAAAGGCCGCGGCCTCGCCGGCATCCGCGCGCGCGCCTCGCTCATCGAGGCCGAGGCCGCCTGGTCGCGGCGCGAGGGCAGCGGTACGGTCTTCACCCTGCGCAAGCACGAGGCCGCCCGCGCCGACGCGCACGCCTCCGGCCCCGCCTGACAAAAAGCGCTTCGGCGCCCCAAGCCTTTCGTGATAATCTCTGCGCCGTTTTCAGCGGGGCGTCGCCCTGCCCTCTGAAGCTTATGCCACAAACACTCAGACGCTTTCTCAACTCGCTCGTCGTCGCGTGCGCCCTCGCGGGCTGTCTGCTCGCGCGCGCCCAACAACAGGAACCGAAGCCGCAGACGGACGCCCCGGCGCAGGACGAAGAGGAAGTCGTCCGCGTCGAGACCGACCTGATCCAGACCGGCGTGATGGTCTTCGACAAGTCGGGCAAGTTCGTGGACGGGCTCAGGCAGGAGGACTTCGAGCTGACGGTCGAAGGCAGCCCGCGCCCCGTCTCCTTCTTCGAGCGCGTCGCCGGGACGCCACCTGCCTCGCCCGCCCCGCGCGGCGGCGCGGCGAAGAGTCCGGCGGCGGCCGTCGCGCCGCCCGCGCCCGCGGCCGCGGGGCGGACGGTCATCATCTTCGCCGACGACGTGCACCTCAACTTCGAAGACCGCAAGCGCGCGCGCGACCTCATCAAACACTTCGTCGACGACGAGCTGACGGACGAAGACAACGCGGCCGTCATCTCGAGCAGCGGGCGGCTCGGCTTCCTGCAACAGTTCACGGACAACCGCGCCGTCCTGCGCGAGGCCGCGGCGCGCCTCGGCGACGACCAAATCCGCGAGGCCACCGACCGCCTGCGCCCGCCGATGACCGAGTACGAGGCGCTGCTCATCGACCGCCGCGACCCGGAGGTGGTGGACGCGTTCGCCTCCGCGATCATGGCCGAGGGCCTGGCCGTCAGTAAGGAGGACGCCACGTTTCAGGCCTACTCGCGCGCCCGCACCATCCTCCAGATGACCGCCCTCGTCTCACGCAAGACCTACTACGCGCTCGAACAGGCGCTGCGCCGCTCGGCGCAGATGCCCGGCCGCAAGATCGTCCTCTTCATCTCGGACGGCTTCCTGCTCGACCCGTCCAACACCAACTCCTCGGAGTACCTGCGGCGCGTGACGGATGCGGCCGCCCGCGCCAACGCCGTCGTCTACACCTTCGACGCGCGCGGCCTCGACGCCGCGATGCCCGCCGGCACCTCGCGCGCGGCCTTCCGCGTCGCGTCGGGCGAGCGCTTCGAGATGCAAGACCCGCTCGCCAACATCGCCGAAAGAACCGGCGGCCGCTTCTACAAAAACCATAACGACATGCGCCCCGACGTCGGGAAGTCCCTGGCCGAGGCCTCGCGCTACTACCTGCTCGCGTGGCGCCCCGACCCGGAGCTGCGCGGCAAGGACAAGTTCCGCCGCGTCGAGGTGAAGGTGAAGGGGCGGCCCGAGCTTTCGGTGCGTTTGCAGAACGGCTACATCGACGAGGACACGAAGGAGGGGCAACTGGCGAAGGCCGCGCAGGCAACGAAGTCCGAACCGAAGAACGTGAAGGCGTCGGTGTCCGCGTCCGCGCCGCCGCTCAGCCCCGAGCAGGAGCAGATGCGCGCGGCGCTCAACTCGTTCACGCCGAAGCCGGGACTCCCGACCTCGCTCTCGGTCAACTACCTTGAGGCGGAGGGCGGCCCCCTGCTCTCGGCGGCGATACGCGTCGAGGGCTCGGCCGTCAACTTCACGCGCGAGGCCGGGCGGGTCAAGGCGGAGGTCGAGGTGGTCGGCGTCGTCTACGACTCGAAGGGCAAGGCGGAGGAGACCTTCAGCCGCCGCCTCTCGCTCGACGGCCCCTCGACGCTCTTCGAGGGCGGGCACGCGCCGAACGTCTTCTACAACTACCAGGCGAAGCTCACGCCCGGCCTCCACCAGGTGCGCGTCGCGGCGCGCGACGTGAAGACGGGGCGCATCGGCAGCGCGACGCAGTGGGTCGAGGTGCCGAACCTCAAGTCGAACAAGCTCGCGCTGAGCAGCCTGCTCGTGGCCGAGACGCGGGCCGAGGCCGCGCGGCGACTGACCGACGCGGCCGGCGCGTCCAAGTCCGACGCGCAGCTGGAGCCGGCCGCCGCCGCCGAGTTCAGCGTCGACCGTCGCTTCGACCGCACGTCGGCTTTGCGTTACGTCCTGTTCGTCTACAACGCGCGCGGCGGCGCGGCCGCACCGCCCGACGTGACCTTGCAGACGCAGATCTTCCGCGGCAACAACGCCATCTTCACCGCGCCGCCCGCGCGCGTCTCGCCCGAAGGGCAAGACCCCGCGCGGCTCGCCTACGCGGCCGAAGTCCCGCTCGAAGGTCTGCCGCCGGGCCGCTACACGCTCCGCGTCACCGTCGACGACCGCGCGGCCAAAGCGACGGCCGCGCAACGCGTGAGCTTCACGATCAAGTAAGCGGCCCGAGTCTTCCGGGTTCTCATCGGAGCCACCGCCCCTTAAATCAATCAGAGGCTAACGACGACCATGAAACTCTTGAAACTTCTACTGGCCTGCGCCGGGGCCGCCGCGCTCCTGTCGCTCGCGTGCGGCAAGCTCGGGACGAACGCGCCCGCGTCGAACACGGCGGCCAACGCCAACGCCAACGCTTCGCGCGCGAGCGCCAACGCCTCGAACTCTTCGGACAAGGCCGAGCCCGCGACCGGCGTCGAGAAGGTCAAGCCGGCGCCCGGCACCGGCAACGTGCAGGGCAAGGTGCTCTACAACGGCAAGCCCGTGCCGAACATCGACGTCAAGCTCTGCGAGAAGTTCAACCAGTTCTTCGGCGGCTGCTCGGGCAAGAGCTACGCGGCGAAATCGGACGCCGACGGCGACTACGTCATCACGAACGTCCCGCCCGCGACCTACGAGGGGCTGACGGTGCGCGTCTTCGACACCAACGGCTACGTCTTCGCGACGACCGGCCTCGGCGGCCTCACCACGCCCAAGTACGAGGTGACGGCCGACCAGACGCTCTTCGTGCGGACGACCCACCTCTTCAAGTCCGACCTCAAGGTGCTCAACCCGAAGGCCGGCTCGAAGGTGAGCGGGCAGGGGCTCGAGCTGAAGTGGCAGGAGTACCCGGAGGCGGCCTACTACAAGCTGAGCCTCTACCCGACGACGCCGACGGTCACGTCGCCCTACATCGGGCAGCGCGTCGAGGAAACGACCTTCGCCGCGGACAAGCCGCTCCCGAAGGGCGAGTACCGCATCGAGATCGAGGCCTACAACGACGACGACCAGAAGCTGGCCGAGTGCGCGGACGACATCAAGTTCACCGTGACCGACGGCTCCTGAGGCGGCGACGCCGCCTGCCCCGAATCCTCATGACTGTCAGGGGTACTAAAGAAGGCTGGATGTCCGTGGACGGCGACGCCGACCCGCGCCACTACGTCCGCCTGATGGACTTGGCGCGCGGCGGGCGCGACGGCGACCCGGCGCAGTACCGCGGCGTCTTCGACACGCTGGCCGTCGTCGAGGGCGAGCACGTCCTCGACGTGGGCTGCGGGACGGGCGGCGCGGTGCGCGCGCTGGCGGCGATGGTCGGTGGCGTGGGGCGCGTCGTCGGGCTCGACGTGAGCCGGACGATGGTCGAGGAGGCGCGGGCGCGGGCGGCGAACTTCGCGGCGACCGTCGAGTTCGTCCTCGGCGACGCGCACGCGATGCCCTTCCCCGACGACATGTTCGACGCGGCCTACGCCCTGCGCGTCTTCGAAATCCTCGGCGACCCGCGCCGCGTACTCTCGGAGATGGCGCGCGTGCTACGGCCGGGCGGGCGCCTCGTCGTCAACGGCATCGACATGGACGCCTGGACTATCGACTCGCCCGACCGGGAGGTGACGCGCAGGATCATGCACCACGCCTGCGACGCGGAGACGAACGGCTGGGTCGGGCGCCGGCTCCCGCGCTGGTGTAAGGAGCTCGGGCTAACGGACGTGCGCGTCACGCCCGTCGCCAACGCCTTCCACGAGTTCGAGAGTCTCTACGAACTCGTCCTCCGCACCTTCGTCGAGAGCGCCGCGGCGGCCGGCGTCGTCACCGCCGACGAAGCCGCGCGCTGGGTCGAAGACCTCCGCGAACGCGACCGCCGCGGCCTCTTCTTCTGTAGCCAGACCTTCTTCCGCGTCGCCGCTACGAAAAGCAGTAGGCAGTAGGGAGGGTGCTGGGTTCTGGGTGTTAGGTATTGGGTCAGGGCAGCTTGTCCTATTGTCCTAACCAGCACCCAGCACCCAACACCCAGAACCTTCTTAACGCCTACTGCCTACTTCCCTCCCCGAGCCAGCCGTAGCCGGCGCCCGTCCAGTAGAGGAAGCCCTGTACGCCGCCGAGTTTTTCGTGGAGCACGTCGCCGACGAGGCGCAGGCGCTGCTCGCGCGCGGCCGCCTGCGCTTCGGCGCGGCGTTCGGGCCGCAGCTCTTCGCCGGCCACGCCTTTGAGGAGGAAGGTCTGCTGCGCCTCGGGGTTGCGCCAGCCCGCCTCCCTGTGGCCGTGGACGACGACGAGCAGCGCGTCCGCGGCCTCGACCCGCGGGCGCGCGTGCGGGGCGAGTCTCTGCACGCCCTGGTGCGGGTTGAACTGGCGCGGGTCGGGCGGCGTGACGTCGCGCGGGTCGGAGACGATCCAGTTCGCGACCTCGTCGTTCACCTCCGCGAGGCGTCCCGGGGCGGGGCGCGCGCGGACGACGATGTCCTCGTAACCGTCGCCGTTGAAGTCGCCGACCGCCGCCGCGTCTGACGCGCGCCCGTCGAAGACGACCGCGCCCTTGTAGATGCGCTCGACCGCCGCGCGCGCCTCCTGCGCCGCGGGCGGCGCGGCCGTCGCCGTCGAAGGCGTGGCGGCGGTGGTCGGCGGCGGCGTCGCCGCGTTCGTCTGCGGCGCGGCGGCGCGCTGCTCCTCCTTCGCGGGCTCGGGCGCGGCGGCGCACGCGCAGAGCGTGAGCAGGCAGAGAGAGACCGTTAACGTTCGTGCCCTCATCTCGTTTCGCTTCTCCGTCGGTAAAGAGTTCAAGGAAGGATAAGGAGGGCCGGGGCGGGCGTTCTTGTTCGCCCGCCCCGGCGGCGACTTGATTACGTGTCTCGCCCTCCGCCTCAGAGCGATTGGAGGAAGGTGACGAGTTGGTTCCGCTGCGTGGCCGAGAGCGCGCGGAAGTTGTTGATGACGCCGTTGGCCTCGCCCGCGTGGCGGAGGATGGCCTCGGTGCGGTTCGTCGTCTCGCCGTCGTGCATCAGGCGGCCGCGCGTGCGCATGCCCCAGAGCGGCGGCGTGCGCAGCTGGTTGGCCGAGAGCTGCCCGCCGTTCTGCACGATGCCGTCGCCGGTGCCCACGTCGTGCAGCAGGAAGTCGCTGAGCGGGTGGATGATCCTGTTGCCGAGCGCCGCGGGGACGGTGAACGCGCCGCCGTTGATGACAGTGCCGGCGGGCGCGGTCGTGATGTTGCGCACGTGGCAGATGGCGCAGCCGATCTGGTTGAAGAGGCTGTCGCCGGCCGCCACGTCGGTCGCGTTCAGGCCGAAGGTGTCACGCGGCGGCGCCTTCGAGGCGCGCATGAAGCGCGCGAAGACGTTGATGTCCTCGTCCGGGTCTTCGCCGCAGTTGACGCTCGGGTTGCTCGCGCACGGCTGGTTGTCCGGCACGGGGTCGAAGGCCGCGACCGAGTTGCCGAGCGAAGTGTTCTCCGTCAGCAGGAGGCGGTTGGTGATGCCCTGCTCGTTCAGGTACGCGTCGGACGCGAAGGAGAGCAGGCTGGCCTGCTGATCCTTCCAGCCGAAGCGGCCGGCGCGCGTCTGCCCCGGGGCCTCGGCCACGGGGACGGCGATGAGCAGGCCGGCGATCTGGTTGCCGCTCTGGCCGGGCTGCGCGTTGGCGATGTTCTGGAGCGTGGTGTTCGAGATGGACTCGACGAACCCGTCGCCGAGCGTGTTCAGGGAGGTGCGGAAGGTGAAGATGTTCTCGGCGCTGGAGGGACGGCGCTCCTGGATGCGCGCGTTGATGGCGCGGTCGTTGATGAGCGAGCCGCCCGGGCAGTCGACGAAGTTGCCGAAGGCGTCGAGGTGTCCGCAGCGGAACTCGGTGATCTGGCTGATGCCGCCGGTCACAGGGTTCTGGTGGCACTCGGCGCACGACTGCGCGTTGTAGACGGGGCCGAGCCCCTTGGCGATGTCGTCGCGCTCTTCGAAGACGGCGCGGTCGGCGTCGAACGCGGCCTGCTGCTGCGCGGTCGTGCCGGCGTAGAAGCCCGGGACGGGGGCGTTGTCGAAGGCCGCGGGCGCCTCCGTGGCGGCCTGACTCTGGACGCGCGAGCGCGAGGCGGTCGCGAACGCGAGCGCCAAGGCGAAGGCCATCACGGCGGACAGTTTCAGAATTTTCATATTCGGTCTCTCCTCTGGCGATGCGGGGGCGCAGGAGGCCCCCGTGGGAAGGTGCGGGTCGGCGCGCGGCGTGAGTGAACGACGGCGGCGCGCTTCTCTAGTTATCGCCCGTGTGTTCGCCCTGGAAGGAAGTTCCCTGCCCCCGCGGGGCTAACGCGTCAGAGCCGGCGGGAGGCGAAGCGCCACGACCTCGGGGTGACGAGATGACCGGCCCCTCCGGGCGTACAGGGAAACGCGCCCGTGGGCGCCGGCACTCCGGCCGCGCGCGCCGCTCTCGGACAACTCTGCGGGAGCAAAGAAGGTGTGACTGCGCCGGGCGCAGCCCGTTCTGTCTATCGAGTAGAGAAGTCCCCTCGTGAGAGGTCGGGCAAGAGACTGGGGCAGGGACTCTTTGACTTAGCGCCCGGAAGCCTAATCCCGACGCGCGCCGTTGTCAACACTTTTATTGGCGAGGGGAGAGCTTCCGACCCGCGCGGCGGCCGCCCGAAATAGAATTCGCCCCGGCGACATATGTAGTCGGAGGGCGCGGCCCACGTCCTCAGACCCCGACGAAGGAGAGAACAGAGGTGAAAGCCTTCGAGCGAATCTTTATCATCTTCCTCGAAAACAAGAGCGAGCAGGCGGTGCTCGACAACGCCTTCATGAAGAAGCTCGCGGCCCGCGGCGTCAGGCTGAGCAAGTACTTCGGCGTCACACACCCCTCGCAGCCGAACTACATCGCCGCCACCGCCGGGCTGCCCTTCGTGACGGACGACAACAAGCACGACATCGACGCCACCAACATCGTCGACCTGCTCGAAGCGAAGGGCGTGAGCTGGAAGGCCTACATGGAGGACATGCCGGAGAGCGACAAGACCGTGCACATCTCCAAAAACAGGCTCTACTTCCGCAAGCACAACCCCTTCGTCTCGTTCGACAGCGTGCGGAACAGCCCCGCGCGGATGGAGAAGGTCGTCAACGCCCGCCGCCTGCGCGCGGACGTGAAGAAGGGCGAGCTGCCGGAGTTCTCCTGGTACACGCCCAACATCCAGCACGACGGCCACTCGCCGCCGGACGACTTCCAGCCGAACAACCCGCTGCGGGGCGTCAACTTCATCGCGCAGTGGCTCGAAGGCTTCCTCCCGCCCCTGCTCGACGAGCCGAAGTTCGCCAAAGGGACGCTCGTCTGCGTGACCTTCGACGAGAGCGTGCCGCACGCCGACAACCACGTCTACCACGTGCTGCTCGGGGACATGGTGAAGCCCGGGACGGTCGAGAGCGAGATGTTCAACCACTACAGCCTGCTGCGGACGGTCGAGGAGAACTTCGGCCTCGGCGACCTCGGCAGGAATGACCTCACGGCCGAATGGTTCAGGTTCCTCTGGGGGCTGGAGCCGGCGGCCTTCGACTGGTCGCAGCACAGCCAGTAGACGTCGCCTCTCGGGGGCGGCGCGCCCGCGCCGCCGGACGGAACGAAGCGAGCGAGGCGGCCCCACGCGCGGGCCGCCGAAGGAGGAGCGTATGGCGGGCAGTTCTAAAGCGGAAGAGTTGGAGCGGCAGGCGAGGTTCGTCTTCATCGGCACGGTGAGAAGGCTCAAGGCCGCGACGATGCCGGAGATCAAGAAGTCGGAGCGGGAGCGGACGGTCGTCGTCAGGGTGGATCAGATCATCCAGACCCCTCCCCTCTACAAGAACCGCACCGGCCAGGAGATCACCGTGCAGTTGAAGAAGGGCGAGCGGGTGCGGGTCGGGCAGCAGGCGCAGTTCTACACCAACGGCTGGCTCGTCGGGAACGAGAGCGTCGCCGTGACCTCGCTCGGCCACGTCGCCGTCCCGAAGGGCGGGGCGGCGCTCAGGGCCGCGACCCTCGACCCCGTGCGGAGCCTCGCCTTCAGGGACGCGCGGGCGCGCGTGGACGACGCCGACATAGTCTGCTCGGGGACGGTCAAGAGCGTGCAGCTCCCGCAGGGCGAGTCGCGCTCGCTGGCCGCGGCCCCGTCCGTGCCGCCCCTCAGCGAACACGACCCGATGTGGCAGGAGGCGGTCGTCGAGGTCAACGACGTGCACAAAGGCCCGCAGGGCAGGAAGGACGTGGTCATCCGCTTCCCGAGCAGCAAGGATCGCATGTGGGCCGACGCGCCGAAATTCCGCCCGGGGCAGAGCGGCTTCTTCGTCCTGCACAGGGCCGCGTCGGGGGGCGCCCCGCACGAGCGCGCGGCGCTGCTCTCGCACGGGGAAGAGTCCGCCGAAGGCGAGTACTACACGGCGCTCCACCCGGAAGATTTCCAGCCCTTCGGACGCGAGAGCGCCCTGCGCGAGGTGCTCGGCGCCCCGGAAGACCCGGGCGAGAACTAGGGCGCGGGCGGCGGGCTTTCCAGCGGGCGGCGCTATCTTCTAACAGGAGAGACCAGAATCATGGCAACCAGCAAGGCGGCGAAGAAGGCGGCGAAAAAATCGACGAAGAAGGCCGGGGCCAAGAAAGGCTCGAAGGCGCCGGCCGGCGGCCCGACTCTGGCCCCGAACGCGCAGGTTCTCATCGTCAACATCATCCCCCGGCAGCTGAGCTTCGAGACGAACCACGACAGCGAGCCGAACCTCGACGTGAGCCCCACCAACCCCTCGCACATGGCGGCCTCCGCCTTCACGCCCGACCCCGCCGGGAGTCCGAACGCGCCCATCTTCATCTCGACCGACGGCGGCCTGACGTGGACGCTGAACACCATCGTGCCCGGCGGCAACGGGAGGACGGGGACGGGCGACATCACCCTCCGCTTCAGCCGCACGACCGACAAGCTCTACGCGGCCATCCTGCGCGGCGACGTCGGCCCGAACGTCCTGCGACTGAACGTCCTGCGCGCGGACAACTTCGCCAGCCCGGCCGCGATGACCGTCCTCAGCAGCCGCGACCACGTGGATCAGCCGTACCTGCAGACGATAAGCTCGCCCGCCGGCGCCGGCGCGCCGCGCGACCTGGTCTTCGTCGGCGACAACGACTTCAACACCAACGACGGCCGCACCGCGACCATCGACCTCTCGAACAACGCCGCGGCCGGCAACGGCTCCTTCGTCAGCAGGCGCATCGACCCGCGCAACGGCTCGCCGGGCGTGGACGCCCCCTCGATCCGCGCGGCGGTGCACCCCGACGGCACGGTCTACGCCGCGTTCATGCACTTCCTCGGGGTGGGCGGGTTCGACGGCACGCTCGTCCGGCGCGACATCGTCGTCGTCCGCGACGATCAGTTCGGCCGCGGCACCGCGCCGTTCACCGCGCTCACCGACCCGGACAACGGGTTCGCCGGCCGCATCGTCGCCCCCAACCGGGTCGTGCCCTTCATCAACCAACACTTCCTCGGGCAGGAGCGGATCGGCAGCAGCCTCAGCATCGCCGTCGACCCGCGCCCGAACCAGAGCTCGACCGTCTACCTCGCCTGGGCCGACCGCGTCGGCCAGAACGACTACACGCTGCACGTCCGCCGCTCGCTCGACCGCGGCGTCACCTGGTCTTCGTCCGACCTGCTGACAGTCACCAACGCGACCAACCCCGCGCTCGCCATCAACAGCGCCGGCCGGGTCGGCTTCCTCTACCAGCAGTTGACCGGCCCCTTCCAGCCGTTCCAGGTGAGCGCCGCCAACCGCTGGGAGACGCACCTGCGCCGCTCCGCCGACGGCATCAGTTGGGACGACCTCGTCCTCTGCCGCACCCCGGCCAACACCCCGCCCCCGCAGGGGCTGCCCTACCTCGGCGACTACTCGCACCTGCTCGCCGTCGGCAGGGACTTCTTCGGCATCTTCTCGGCCAACAACACGCCCGACCCGGACAACTTCCCCGCGGCCAAGGCCCCCGGCGGGCAACTCGTCTACCAGCGGAACCACGACATGACCACGCACAGGCTTTTCGACCTGGACGGGACGACGCGCGTCGACACGTCCATCGACCCCTTCTTCTTCAGAGTGAGGGAGTGAGCTGAGGCGGCCGCCGCCGCCCCGCGCGCAAACACGTCGGCCCCGCGTGCCTGAGACCAACGACACGCGGGGCCGACGTGTTAGTCGGGGCGGGGGCGGCTAGACCTTGATCCCGGTCTGCTCGTGAACCCAGTCGAGGAACTGATCCACGCGGACGTAGATTCCGCCGTCGCCGCAGACGTTCTGCGTGTTGCCGAGCCCGCGCGAGGTCGCCCCGAGCAGGCTGTAGCTGCCCTGCGAGTTCTTGATGTAGAGCGGGCCGCCGCTGTCGCCGCGGCAACTGTCCTTGAGCAGCCCCTTGTGGCCGGCCACCACCTCCTTGCCCTGATTGCACCCGAACTTCTTCACGTCGGCGGAGGAGGAGCAGCCGACCGAGGCGATGGGGACTTTGACCTTGCGCTTGATGCCGTAGCCGATCTCGCCGTCGGTGTCGATGGTGCCGAAGCCGACGGCCAGCGCCTCCTTCGGGTTGCCGACTTCGGAGCCGCGCGCGACGCGGCGCGGCTTCACGTCCACGGCGCTCTTCAGCACGAGGAACCTGATGTCGTATTCGGGGTGGGCCACCTCCTTGAGCACTTCGACGATCAGGCCCTGCTCCGGCTTGCTGACGTCGCTGCCCTTGAGGAAGACGCGCGTGACGTCCGTGCAGTGCCTCGCGGTGACGACGAGGTTGGGGGCGATGAGCGTCCCCGTGCAGTAGAAGCCTTCGTCGCTCCCGACCGCGCAGCAGTCGGGGAAGTCGGTCGTCGGCTCGCCCCCGACTATCGGTTGCGCGTCCACGGTCTGCGGCGGGAAGACCTCCCGCTTCGCGCCGCCCTGCGGCCCGAGCACCTCTTTCGCGCGGTCGGGGCCGAACCCCTTCGGCGCGCCGCCGCCGCCCGCCTGTTGCCCCTCGGCCGTTCCGCCGGCCTCTTGCTTGTCAGCCATCCTGATTCTCCTTTTTGTCTGAGTTGAGTGTCGGTGAGCTCCGCCTCTCGATGTCGAGCGAGCCGAACTTGAGCCGCCCGAGGAAGTCGTCGAGGAAGTCGTCGTGCTTGTCCTGCGCCTCTCCCGCGCCGAGGAACTCCTTGTGCGGGATGGCCTCGGCGAACTCCAGCGCCCGCTGCTGTATCTCCTCGTAAACGGCCGTGTGGTTGGCCGAGACGTTGGCGGCCGCCAGTTGCGCGGCCGCCGGGACGAGCCGCAGCAGGGAGGTGTCGGGCGTGGGACGCTTCAGGTCGATGCGCAGGTACCTTTCGAGCTGGAGGACGCGGGCGTGGTCGGCCGCCTTGTCGGGGGCCTGATCCGCCTCGTTCGGGCGTGTGACGAAGTCGAGCAGCGCGCGCTCGCCGCCGAGCGCCTTCAGCTTGGTGTTGAGCAGCACGTCGGCCACGGCCGCACATTCCGCGACGAAGGGAGCCCACTTCGCCGTCGGGTTGCCGTAGGCGGCCTGCCACTCCTGCGTGATCTGGTCGGCGACCTCTGTGAGCGGCTGCTCCTTCATCCCGCGCAGCAGCTCGCCGACCAGGAACATGCGCACGTAGGGGCTCGGGTGCACGTCGGTGGTCGGGCCGGTGACCAGCTCGTTCGTCTTATAAAGCATGCTCATCAGCGCGCGGGCGTAGCCCGCCCCGCCCAGCATGACGCCGAAGACGTCGGCGATCATCTCCCTGAGCCACCACTCGCTCCACACCTCGCGGCGGTCGCTCGCCTGCAGGCGCTCGTCCAACGCGGCCTTCAGCTCGTCGTGCAGCCCCACGTCCTGGTCGAGCAGGTGGCCGACTTCGTGGTAGAGGCTGCAGAACGTCCAGAGCGCGGCCACGTCGTGGAACGCGAGCGAGATGACCGAGATCGGGAGCTGCTGTTCGAGGCTGCCGTAGAGTTCGAGCCCGATGAGTCCGAAGTAGTGCTCGCGCGTGATGGCCGCGGGCGAGAGCCGTGCGTTGAGGTAGATGAGCGGCGGCTCGCGGTAGTGCTCCTCGGGCAGGCCGCGCCACTTGTTCGCCAGCTTGATGCAGGGCAGGTAGCTGTAGGCGGCGAAGAGGTCGGCCGCGTCCAGAATCCGCTTCGACTGCTCGGAGTCCCGCCGCTGCGCGAAGATGTAGCGGAAGGTGGACATGATGCTGTGCGAGCCGGTCAGCTCCTGCTCGAACTCCTCGCGCGCCTGCGCGAACTCCTCGTCCGACAGCGCCGGCAGCCTGTCGGGTTCGAGCCGCTTGGAGAGCGCGTCCTGCCGCTGCTTGAACGCGTCGAACATGCGGCCGACGGCGCGCACCTGACTCTGGTGGATGCCCATGCCCGCCTGGTTCTCGTCCGTCTGCGTCTGCCAGTCGGAGATGAGTCCGGTCAGGAGCTGCGCGCGGCGGCGCAGCTCGGTCGCGATCTGCTCTCTCATCGTCATGCGCTTTCCACTCCTAGAGGGTTCGTGCCGCCGGGCGCGGCCCGCTCAGGCGGGCGACACGATCACGGCGTTGCCGATGGGGCGGACGACCCGCGGCGGCTCCGTCTCCACGTCGAGGTTGACAGAGTAGACTGTCGCCGCCGCCACCGGGTCTATTTCCAGCCGGACTTCGACCAGCGGCACCGTCGGCATGGGTTCGGGCGCGCCGCCCTTCGTCCACTTGAGGGTGAAGGAGACGCTCGGCGCGCCGAACTCGGACATGTCTTGCAGCGCGTAGCCGCTGCTCTTCAGGGCCTCCGTGCTGCGCACATTATCGACGCGCACCGACTCGGCGCCGCACGTGACCTTGACCCGCGCCTGCTCGACCGAGAGCGCGCCGGACAGGCTCACCAGCAGCTTCAGCTCGGGCGCGCCCACCTTCGTCTCGAGGCGCGAGACCTCGAAGACGGCGCCCGCGGCGAGCCCCCGCTTGCGCAGATCGCCCTCGACCTTGTCGAGCAGCTTGGAGGCGAAGACCATCCCCGGCGACTCCGCCAGCCCGGCCCAGTATGACTCCCTCGCCTCCTGATCGCGGATGTCGAACTCTGTCAGCTCGTACTTCGGCGGCTTAGTCAGGAAGTCGAACATCGGCTCCTTGCCGAGCTTCCTGAAAATGACGGGGGCCGACCAGCTCGGCGGGTAGGCGCCGGTGAGCGCGAGCATCTTCTCGCGCCCGGCGCGGATGGCGGCCTCGACGTGGCCGGGCTTGCGCCGCAGGAGGCTGTCGAAGAAGGCGTTGAGGAAGGTGACGGCGAGGTTGCGTTCGAGCTTGTAGCGCATGCCGACGGCGCACTGCACGCCGGCCTCGCTGTTGACCAGCGCCTGCGCGACCCCCTGGCTGCCGCGCATCATCCTCGGTATCTCTTCGAGCAGCGCCTTGCGCTTCTCCTCGTCGAGGGTGTCGAACTCCGAGGCCGTCACGCAGCCGGCCAGCAGGACGACCGGCACGGGGTAGTTCTGCAAATGGTTCTTCAATTGGTCGGCGGAGATGGCGTGGGCGAACTGCGCGCCCGGCTTCTTCGGCGCGCCCGGCTTCTCCTCCTCGCCCGGCTGTTCCAGCTCCAGCTCGCCGAGTGGCGGGATGCCTCCGACCGCCTCGGGGAGGTTGCCGTGGCCGAGGTAGACCAGCACGTCGTAGGACGTGTCTTCCAGGCACCGCTGGAACTTCTCCCAGGTCGCCGGCTCGACGGCCTCGATGTTCCGAGCCTTGAGGTGGTTCAGAAACCGCTGCGCGGCCTCCTTCTCCTGATTCGTCTCGGCCTGCTTGGACTGCTCGGTGAACTCGCTGCTGAGCAGGTCGACCTGGACGAGTTTGTCCCCCAACTCCTCGGTCAGGGCGATGATGTTGCCGCAGACGGGAGCCGCCTTCGGCACGGCCCCCCCCAACTCCCGCGGGTTCGAACGCACGATCAGGATGCGCAGCGGCCAGTTGTGCGAGCTGGGCGGCAGCGGCAGCGCGGTCGTGCGGGCCTTCTGCAACAGGTGGACGATGGCGTCCACGCCCTGCCGCAGCGCCAACCAGTCGCCATTAAAGTTGAGCAGCTCGAAGGGCAGGTCGGCCAGCATCGGCAGCAACTTCTCGTCCACTTTGAAGACGAGGCGGATCGGGTCGCCGCTCTTCGACTTGAGCGCCGTGTCCAGATACCCCTTGACCTGCCCGCCGACGAGCCAGTCGCTCATGGCTATCGCGACCTTGTCCGTGACATTTTTCGGCGAGTCGCCGCGGCGGATGGTGTCGAGGTCTTCGGGCGGGAGGGTGATGCGCCGGAGGCTGATGCTCTCGCGGTCGAGCGGCGGCTCGGCGGCGCTCAGGTAGACGTTCAGTTCGTCGCCGCCGGCAGGCAGTATCTCGACTAAAAAATCGTTGGACATCATTCGCCCTCCTCGAGCTCAGTCCAGGTCGTCAACTCCGATTCGAGCTGCGCCTGCCGAACGCTCTCTTCCTTGACGATGTCGGTGTCGGTGATATTGTCCTGCAGGTCTTTGTACTTGGAATCGATCTTGCGCAGCCGCTCCATCAGGTTGCGCGTGGCCTGCAACTCGGCGTTGAGCTGGAGCGGGTCCTTGTCGGCCGGCTCGGCGCCCCCCGCCTCCAGCATGACGAACTCGCGCCCGAGGCGCTGGCGCAGGAAGAGCGCCATCGGCACGGCCAGCGCGCCCTTCTGCCCCTCGGCCATCGCCTCCTCGACGCTGCCCTTCTCCGCCAGCCGCGTGTAGAAGTTCTGCCAGAACTGCGTGAGCTGCTCGTCGGTGGTCGCGCCGATGGGGGCGACGAGGTTGGGCAGCGGCAGGTTCGAGTTGCCGAGGCCGGCGAAAGACTTGTAGACCGACGGCAGGAGGTAGCCGTCCATGCGGCCCGGGTCCGAGTCGTCGGTCTTCGGGACGGAGAGGCTGAGGACGGTGATGCGGCTGCCCCGCGTCAGCGCGCTGAGCTGCCCGGGCGTGCAGGTCTCGATGGCGAGGTTCGTGTACAGCTTGTCGCTCAGGCTGTCGTACCAGGAGTTGGGCAGGATGCTCCGCACCCGCCGCACCGCGTCGAGCGCGATGCGCAGCCAGCGCCTCTTCTGCGGGCTGGGCGGCTCCTCCCGGCCCTCCTCCTTCGGCTGCGACTTGCGCAGGTAGAGGATGCCCTCGTAGGTCAGCGAGATCGTGCCGTCGGCCACGAGGTGGACTAACTCGAAGCCCTCGCGCGCGGCGCGCTGGAGCGCTTCGAGCGACGGCTCGGTCATGCGCGTGACCGCGACGGGGCGCGGCTCGCCGCCCGCGGGAGCATTCTCCAGAGCCGCGACGGCCCTGGACAGCCCCTCGGGCATCTGCTGCGGGTCGCCGATGAGGGCCAGCCGCAGCGGCCCGGAGACGGGCACCTTGGGCACGGCCTGCTCCGGCGGGGCGCCGCGGACGAAGGAGAGCGACTTCCTCTGGTTCGCCCTGCCGCGGTCGCCGTAGGCCAGAAGCTCCCAGGGCAGGTGGACGAGCTCCGAGTGCGGCGTGCCCCACCAGATGCGGAGGGGCCGCCGCGGGTCGAGCTTCCCGCGGAAGATCTCCTGGAGCGCCTTCGGCGGCGTCTCGAACAGAAGGTTCCGGACACGGGAGCGCTTGGAGCCGGCGCGCCCCCCGAGCAGCGGGGGCAGGGCGCCCCACAGCTTATTGACGGCGGCCCGCTCGCCCGCGATGAAAGAGGTGAGGTATTGGCGGTAGAAGCTCCAGTGGACGACGACGGTCTCGACGCCGGCCAGCGGCAGCTCCGCGATCTGCGCCGGGTTGTTCGCCGCGAGGTCGGGCGGCGGCGGGGTCAGGTCGGGGATGGTCAGGTCGGTGTAGATGAGCGCGTCGTACGAACGCTTGAGCTCGCCCTTTTCGTTCTCCGTCGCCGGCTTCCACTCGGAGGCCGCCACGCGCTTGTTGACGACCCGCACGACGACCTCGGCGTAGCGTGATTTCCGTTTGTTCATAGGCCGACCTCCGTCTTGGTGGACGTGTGAGCCGCGTGAAGGGCTCGGGCGGACTCCGCGCGGGGCCGCGCAGGGCTTACACCTGCTGCCCTTTATATGTCTTGGCGGCCGAATACATTTCCACGGGGTTTGTTCGACACGCGCCCGACGCCTCTGACGACGCCGGGCGCGGGCCGAGCTTTAGGTGTTGTTCAAGAGGTAGAGCGGAAGGCCGTCGGGCGTGACGACGGCGGGCGGGCGCGGCTTCGCACAACGCCCGTCAGATTTGAACAGCGCGTTAGCCTATACTCGCCACCCGACCTTGTCAAACAGACTTCCCCGGCGGAGTGGCGCAAGTCGCCGCCGGCACGTCGGCTCGACCGCGCCCTCTGCCTCAAGGAGTGTAGGTGAAGGAAGACTAAGAGACGGTTGCGTAGACGGCCGCGGCTACTGACATGGTGGTGGTGGAATCGTCCGTCAGCTTCGCCGTAGCCCGACGCTTTTGTCGGTGAGTGGCGCGCGGCGGGCGGCGGGGAGTTTGATTCCCTCCGAAACTCGCTCGCGAATGCCCACTGCTCACCGCCTGCTGCTTACTGCACGGTGGCGGGGAGAAGCGAGCCGCGGCGGTCGGTGGCGGTGCCGAGGCCGTCTTCGATGATGCCGATCATGCCGTGGAAGTGGATGTCGCTACCGGAGAGGACGAGCAGCACGTCGCCGGGGCGCACGTCCGGGTTCTCGACCCGGAAGCGGACGACCGTCGCGTGGCCGTTCGACTGCTCGAGCGTCTCGAACTCGAAGGTGCCGGCGTCCACGACGACCGTCTGCGAGTTGTTCGCGTAGGTGGGTCTCTCTTGCGACATGGGTGATTACCTCTAAAAATTGTCCGGATGAAAGGCCCTGCCGTAGAGCCCCTGGTACGCCCAACCCAGCACGCGCGCCTCGGCCGTGCAGAGCGTCTCCAGCCAGCAGCAGCTCAGATAGATGTCCCGCTCGCGCCGCGAGGGAATCTTCTCCGCCTCGTGCACGACCGAAGAGTCCTCCGACGGCTTCAGGCCGTACGCCTCGGCGACGGCCTCGTTCGTCTGCCGCGCGTCTTCGAGCGCCGCGAGCAGCTCTTTGATCCAGGCGTGCAGCGCGGCCTCTGTGTCGTGCTCGACTAACGCCTGCATGACGCCGACGGCCAGGCGGTCTTCCGCGCGGTTGAAGCCGAAGGTCTCTTCCCGCCCCTTCAACTCCTCCTGCTGCCGCCACTGGAAGAGCGCCTCGACCGCCGGGAAGCGCACGACCGCGACGCGCTCGTCGTAGTCGAGAAACCACTGGATGACGGCGGCCAGGGACGCCGGCTCGACGCGCCCGCCCGCGTCGCGGCCCAGCGCGGGCGGGCCTTGATTCACTCCCGCCGCCTCTGCGTTCGACTTCGACATTATGAACTCGCCACGGACTCTTCCGCCGTACCTTCGCGGACGCGCTTCAGGTGCTTGCCGAAGTAGCCGTTCCAGGGCGGGATGACGACCGAGACCGGCCCCTCGGCACGCGCCTGGCACGAGAGGCGGATGAGGGGCCGGGGGTCGTCCGTCTCGACGTAGCCGAAGAGCGGCATCATCTTGCGCTCGCGCCACTCGGTCTCGGAAAGGTTCTCCGCGCCGCCGAGCACGCCGACCCAGCACGTCCCGCAGGAGGCCGAGCGGCACTGCACGGGGATGGGGCCTTCGTCGACGGTGCAGCGCGGATCCTGTTCGTGCCACGGACGCTTGTCGGTCTGCGCGCCCGAGGCGACCTCCTGCTTGTCCACAGCCTTGAAGCGCCGGTCGTCCGCGTTCTCGTCCCACACGACCGTCCAGCGCCTGTCGGACGTCCGCAGGAAGCCGAAGAGGCCCTGCCCCTCGTCCTTCGCGCGCTCGCGCAAGACCTCTTCGGGCGTGCGCCTCAGGTGCCGGCGGTCGATTCGGACTTCGCCCGGCGTCCGCCTGAACTCTTCGAAGCCCACCTGCTGCAGAGCCATCAGGCCGACGGCGGCGATGGCCGTGGTCAGAGACTCTTCGACCTTCCTCTCGCCCGCGACCGCGCGCGCGACTTCGCCGACGACCTCGGCGAGCGTGCGCCCTTCGGGGACTTCGCCGCCCTCGGCCAGGCGCGCGACGGCCCGCTTCACCTCCGGCCAGAAGCGGTGGCCGTAGAGGAACGTGTGCGACGAGTCGAGCTGGTCTTTCAAGTACCAACTGCCCTGCATCAGCAGCTCCTGCGCGAGACGCGCGGGGTCTGCCGCAGCCTGGAAGGCGCGCAGCAGCGCCAGCGGGTAGAAGTGAAACCAGACCCGCGCCGCGTTCCTGTCCACCTCGTGGACGGCCGCGCCCAGCGTCGTCAAAGTCTCGCGCCACGCGGCGTCGTCGTGGCGGTTCAGGAAAACTTCCAGCGGCGTCTCTCTCTTACTGCTCATGACTCCTCAAATGAAACCGGCCTGAAAAAATGATGAAAACCGAAACGGAGAGTTTACCCGTCTTCGCCCCGCCAGACAAACGCAGTAGGCGGTAGGCAGCCGGTTGAAGTCGGCACGCCGTCCGCCGCGTCAGCGGCGCGTTGAATGTAGCCCGGCCTTTCAAGGCCGGGTCAAGGTCGAGCAAAACAACGCCGCGTCGCGTCAGCGACGCCTGACCGGGCCGCATCGGCTCAGGCGTCGCTGACGCGACGCGGCATTCTTTGACGGCAAACATTCCCGGCCTTGAAAGGCCGGGCTACATTCAGACGCCGCTGACGCGGCGACTGCCTACTTCCTTTTGCCTTTAATTTGACAGACTCTGGTCACAATCTGCGTGATAAAGTACGGCCCTCATGTCTGAATCCGGCGAGTCGAAGCGTCTGGGCGAGGTGACGGTGGGCGAGGCCAAGCGCGGGCTGATTTACGCCGCGCTGACCGCGCTGGCGCTCTTCCTCTTCGTGCGCCTGCTCGGCGAGGTCTTCGTGGCGCTGCTGCTGGGCACGGTGGCCGCCGCGTACCTTCTGCCCGTGCAGATGTGGCTGGAGCGGCACCTGCGCGCGCGCGCCGGGAGCGCGCTCATCACCATCGCCCTCATCGTCGTGCCGCTCGTGGCGACGGTCGGCTACGGCTGGTACGAGATGTCGGGCTACTCCGCCGAGATGCAGGACAAGGGGAGGCGCGACCACATCATCGCCGACATCAGCGAGTCGCTCGCCCCTTACGTCTCGGTCGAGAACACGCGCACCGTCCTCCAGAACGCCTTCGTGGAGGCGCTCGAACGCTCCGGCGAGGCCATCGTCGATTTCAAGAAGCGGACGGCGGTGCTCCTGGTCTCGGCCACCGTCTTCTTCTTCACGCTCTTCTACGTCCTGACGCAGCGCGTCCGCCTCGCCGCCTACATCAAGCTGCGCGTGCCCGGCGACTTCCTCCCCTTCTACGAGCGCCTCGGCGTCAACGTCGGGGGCGCGCTGCGCGGCGCGCTCTTCGCCGTGATGGTCGACCAGACGGCGAAGGCCGTCGTCATCCTCATCCTGAACTTCATCTTCGGCGTGCCGCTGGCGGTGGCGCTCGCGCTCGTCACCTTCCTCGTCGGCTTCTTCCCGCTGCTCGGCGAGTGGGCCGTCTACATCCCCGTCAGCATCTTCCTCCTCGTCTTCCGGCACAGCCCCACGGCGGCGGCCGTCTACCTCCTCATCGGCCTCGCGATGACAATCGGCTCCTCGCTCGTGCTCCGGCCGAAGCTGGCCGCGCGCAGCGCCGAGCGCTTCAACTTCTACTGGATGCTGGTCGGGCTCGTGACGGGCGTCTACGCCTTCGGCATCCCCGGCGTCGTCCTCGGCCCCGCCATCCTCGGCTTCGCCAAGGCCATCATGGACACGCTCGCCGGCGACGTGAAGTACGAGACCTCGCTTTTAAAGGAGGAGCGCGCGCAGCGCACCGAAGAAACGGCGGCGCGCGCGGCCGGAGAGGAGAAAGACCTCAGCCCGGCGGCCAGGTGAGCGCGCGGCCGCCGAGGACGTGGACGTGGACGTGGAAGACCGTCTGGCCGGCGTCGGGGCCGTTGTTGATGACGGTGCGGTAGCCCCCTTCGGCGTGCCCCGCGTCGCGCGCGACGCGCGCGGCGACGCGGAGGAGGTGGCCGAGCAGGGCCTCGTCCGCCTCGCCCGCTTCACTCAGCGACGCGACGTGCTTGCGCGGGATGACGAGCGCGTGCGTGGGCGCCTGCGGGTTGATGTCGCGGAAGGCGACGGCGCGCCCGTCCTCGTAAATCTTCGCGGCGGGAATCTCGCCCGCCACAATCTTACAGAAGATGCAGTTGTCGCCCGCCATGTGAAATCCCTAAGGGTAGATGTACTCGGGCCAGTCGAGTTCTTCGGCCGGCGGTGAATCAGTCTTCGTCGTCTGAGGCTTCAAGCCTCGCACTTCGCCGTCGTGGCCTTCGTCGTCGTAGACGGGACGGCTCTGTGTGTAAGTCCCCGCGGGCACGACGAACGTGTACCAGGCGAGCACGAAGGCGAGGACGAGCGCGAGCAGTTGCCGCCTCAACTCGTCCCGCCCGAGCGGCGCACGCCGCCTCACGCCTAAACTCAAGGCCGCCGTCATGCCGTGACCGTCTCCGCGGGCGGGAGCTGCGCCGTGACCGACTCGCGCACGCGCTCGATCTCCGCGCCGACGGCGCGCAGCTTGGCCTCGATCTTCTCGTAGCCGCGGTCGATGTGGTAGACGCGCTCGATGATGGTCTCGCCTTTCGCGGCGAGTCCCGCCAGCACGAGCGACGCCGAGGCGCGCAAGTCCGAAGCCTGCACGCGCGCGCCCGAAAGCTCCGAATGGCCTTCGACGACGGCCGTGCTGTTGCTCTCGACGCGGACGCGCGCGCCCATGCGCTGCATCTCGGAGGCGTGCATGAAGCGGTTCTCGAAGATGGTCTCGACGATGCGCGCGGAGCCCTCGGCCTGCGTCATCAGGGCCATGTACT
>JAFAZX010000079.1 GCA_019239425.1 Acidobacteriota bacterium | reverse complement strand
CGCCCATGCGCTGCATCTCGGAGGCGTGCATGAAGCGGTTCTCGAAGATGGTCTCGACGATGCGCGCGGAGCCCTCGGCCTGCGTCATCAGGGCCATGTACTGCGCCTGCATGTCGGTCGGGAAGTCCGGGTAAGGCTCGGTCGTCACGTCGCGCCCCCGGAGGCCCTTCGGGTGCCGGCGCGCGTGCAGAGTCGTCGGGTTCACCTCTTCGATCTGCACGCCGGCCTCGCGCAGACGTTCGATGACGGCCGTGAGGTGTTCGGGACAGCAGTCCTTTACCTCCAGCTCGCCGTCCGTGATGGCGGCGGCGACGAGGAACGTCCCCGTCTCGATGCGGTCGGGGATGATCGTGTGCTCGGCGGCACCCAGCGCTTCGACGCCTTCAATCGTGACCGTGTCGGTGCCCGCGCCGCGGATGCGCGCGCCCATCCGGTTGAGCAGGTCTGCGAGGTCTTCGACTTCGGGCTCGCGCGCCGCGTTGCGCAAGACGGTCGTGCCGCGCGCGAGCGTCGCCGCCATCAAGAGGTTCTCCGTCCCCGTCACCGTCACCTTCGGGAACTGGACGTCGGCGCCGACGAGTCGCCCGCCCTTCGGCGCTCGCGCGACGATGTTGCCCGACTCCAGGCTCACCTGCGCGCCGAGCAGCTTCAGCGCTTCGAGGTGCAGGTCGATGGGGCGCGTCCCGATGGCGCAGCCGCCCGGGAGCGAGACCTTCGCCTTGCCGAAGCGCGCGACGAGCGGCCCGAGCGCGAGCACGGACGCGCGCATCGTCTTCACCAGGTCGTACGGCGCCTCGAACAGCTCGATGTTGGCGGCCGTGATCTTGTGCGTGCGCAGGTCGGGCACGAGCACCTCGGCGCCGAGGTCTTCCAGGAGTCTGCGCTGCGTCATGCAGTCGCGCACGTAAGGGACGTTGTGCAGCGTCACGGTCTCGGGCGTGAGGATCGCCGCCGCCAGGCAGGGCAGCGCCGAGTTCTTCGCCCCGCTGACCGTCACGCGCCCGCTCAAAGGGCGGCCGCCGGTAATGCGAAATTTATCCATAAAGTTTTCGGGGAGTCCGAGTCGCGCGGGATTCTAACACGTCAACGGAAACGCCGACCACCCGGCCCGGCCGTTCTCAACCTTCGTTCAGACGGAGCGCGACGGTGCGCGGGATGCCTTGCAGGTCTTTGTGTATGTCGAGGAGCGTCCAGGCCCTCGGGTCTACGAGCGCCGCGACCTGCTCGTGCTGGTTGAAGCCGATTTCCAAAAGGAGGTGGCCGCCGGGCTTGAGGAAGCGCGGCGCCCCCTCGACGAGGCGGCGGATGACCGAGAGGCCGTCGCCGCCGGGCGTGAGCGCGACGCGCGGCTCGTGTTCGCGCACCTCCTTCTGCAGACCGCCCAGGTCAGACTCGGCGACGTACGGCGGGTTCGAAGCGATGAGGTCGAAACGTATCTCCTCGTCCCCGCCCGAACGCAGGGCTTCGAAGCAGTCGGAGACGAGGAGCCGTAAACGCCCCGCGACGCCGTGGCGCGCGGCGTTGCGCGCGGCGACGGCGAGGGCCGCGTCCGAGACGTCGAGCGCGAAGCCGCGCGCGTCCACGCGCTCGTGCAGCAGGGTGACGGCGATGCAGCCCGAGCCCGTCCCCACGTCGCACAGCAGCGGCGCGTCAGTTCCCTTCAGAAGCTCGAGCGCCTCTTCGACGAGCAGCTCCGTCTCGGGGCGCGGGATGAGCACGTCGGGCGTCACCTCGAACTCAAGACTGTAGAACTCCTGCCGGCCGGCGATGTACTGGAACGGCTCGCCCGCGACGCGCCGCCCGACGCACGCGCGGAAGGCGGAGGCCTGCGCCTCCGTCAGCGCGTCGTCCGAGTGCGCGAAGAGGAACGCGCGGTCGCGCCCGAGCGCGTAAGAGAGGAGCGTCCCCGCCTCGCGCCGCGGCTCGGGGATGCCCGCCGCGTCCAACACGCCCGCGGCCTCGCCGAGCGCCTCCGCAATCGTCAACAGTTCCCTCATCCCGTCCCCTCACGTCCCCGACAGCCCGCGCGTGGCCTGCGCGGCGCGGGCTGGGCTATAATACGCGGCAACCGAAGCAAGACAAACAAGGAGGGGATTAAGGGTGAAAGCCGAGCTACACATACAGGGCATGCGCGGCGAGTCCTGCGCCGCGCTCATCAAGGACACGCTCGAAGAGACGGCCGGGGTGCAGAGCGCCGAGGTCAACTTCGGCGGCAAGACGGCGTGGGTCAACTTCGACGAGAACGTCGTGCAGCAGAAGACTCTGGTCAAGAGACTCCAGGACATCGGCTACAACGCGACCGAGGGGGAGCAGCAGCAGCAAAGGGGGGCGACGAACAATGGCTGAACCGACGGCAGTGAACTCGCAGATTACGGACGCGGAGACCAACGACAACCCCGTGGACGACCGCGGCACGGACGCGGCCGGCGGCCTCGAACTCCTGCGCCGCCTGCGCGACAACGGCTTCGAGTCGGACGACGAGAAGTTCGCCGTCGTCCTCGGCCGCCCGGTCGCGGAGGTCTCGGCCTGGATGAGCGGCACCGAAGCCCCCGACGACGACATCATCATGAAGGCCCGCGGCATCGCGCAGGAGCGCGGGATTGAAATCGAGTAGGCAGTGAAGAGGGTGCCGGGTGTTGGGTGCTGGGTTTTGGCTAAGAGCCACTTGTCCTACCCAGCACCCAAAACCTTCTTACTGCCTACCGCCTACTGTTTTATGAACCAGAAGGTCAGCCGCGCCGCCGCCGCGCTCGTCGAGTCGTACGAGGGCGGCGGCGTGAAGATTCACCACCTCGACCGCAGGCCCCTGCCCTCGCGCGGCGCGGCCGTCGAGGTGCTCGACGCGCTGCAGGAGCTGATGTTCCCCGGCTACACGGGCGCGCAGGGGTTGACGGGCGCGGGCCTGCGCCTGCACGTCGAGTCGCGCGTGGCGTGGCTCTACGAGACTCTGTCCGAGCAGGTCGGGCGCGCGGTCAACCACGGACACCTGCTCGAAGACGCCTGCCCCGTCACCGAGCGGCAGGCGACCGACTGCGCCGAAGAGTTCATCGGCCGCCTGCCCTCCGTGCGCGAAGTCCTGGCGACCGACGTGCGCGCCGCCTACGAGGGCGACCCCGCGGCGCGCTGCTACGACGAGATCATCTTCAGCTACCCGGGCCTCTACGCCATCACGACCTACCGGCTCGCGCACGAGCTGCACGAGCTGGGCGTGCCGCTCATCCCGCGCATCATGACCGAGCACGCGCACAGCCGCACGGGGATCGACATCCACCCGGGCACGCGCGTCGGCCCGGCCTTCTTCATCGACCACGGCACGGGCGTCGTCGTCGGCAGCACGGCCGTCATCGGGGCGAACGTCAAGCTCTACCAGGGCGTCACGCTCGGCGCCTTCTCGTTCGACAAGGACGCCGACGGCCAGCTCGTCCGCCACACCAAGCGCCACCCGACCATCGAGGACGACGTGGTCATCTACGCCGGCGCGACCATCCTCGGCGGAGACACGGTCATCGGCCGCGGCTCCGTCATCGGCGGCAACGTCTGGCTCACGCACTCCGTCCCGCCCGGCACCCGCGTCCTCCAGGACTCACCGCGCCTCCGCATCATCACGCCGGAGGAGGCCGCGGCTTCGTAAAAGAACCCAAGGGTTGAAACGGCCATCCCGCGGTGGGGCGGCCTTCATCGTATGCGCGACGCGGCCAAAGCTCCTTCGAGCCGCGCGGCTGCTCCCCGCAAACATCTGCGGACATGACCCGACCGAGGAGGAGATTCGTATGCATAGCTTTCGGAGTCGCAGGAGATTTTTGAAGGGCGCCGCCGTGTCGGCGCTGCTGCTGCTGCTCGCGGCCGTCCCCGCGGCGCGGGCGCAGGACGAGAAGCAGACGCGTTACGCCGTCGAGCGCGCGCAGATCGGCGTGAGCGGGAAGATCATACAGGAGCGCGGCGGCAACTGGGACGACGTGACCTTCGACCAGACGCGCACGCAGACGTGGCGCGTCTCAGACCGCCTGACGGGCGTGCGCGGCGCGGGGCGTCACGCGCCCAACGGTTCCGACGCGCGCTCCTTCACGTACGAGGCGACCGTCAACCACCGCAACGGCAACGTCGAGCGCGTCACCTACGAGTGGGTGCGCGGCGGCGGCGGCGGCGGTGGCGGCGGTGGCTGGGACAACAGGCGCGTCCCGCGCTGGCTCGTCGGCTCGTGGAGCGGCCGTAGTCCTTCGAACCAGCGGCGCGTCTCTTTGACGGTCGGGAGCGACGGCTCCGTCTCGGCCCTCTACAACAACGGCTCGCGCGACGAAGGCAGGTACGAGAACGGGCAGATACGCTTCAACAACTCGGACAACTGGGACGTGAGCCGCGTGGACGAAGGGCTGCGCGCCGCCTACGGCACGCGCTCCGAGGTCTTCCGGAGCGGCTCGGGCGGCGGCTACGAAGATGATGACGACAACGGTCGCGTGCCGCGCTGGGCGCGCGGGACGTTCCGCGGCACGACCGACAGCGGCGAGAGCGAGTTGACCATCCGCGCCGACGGCTCGGCCACGGCGCGCTCGCTCAAGACCAACCAGTCCTTCCAAGGCACCTACTCGAACGGCCGTCTGCGCTTCGACTGGGGCACCTTCGACGTGCAGCGCGAGGGCGACGGCATCCGCACCGTCCAGACCAACAACCGCAACAACCAGACCCTCTACCGCCGCACGGGGAACTGAGGGCTGTCGGCTGTCGGCTGTGAGCTTTTCGTTTGCCTAAGAGCCGACGGCTCTCTTGGAATCGCGCGGGCATTGTGAGTTTCCTGATGGCGTAAGGTCAGAGAAGTTTTCCATTCCTTCCGTTGGTGCGGCCGCGACCCCCAGTTCCACGCGAACTGGGGGTTCGGTCGTTTCAGGGGCGGAAAGTTAAACCGGGTTGGCCGGCGAAAGGGAGCGAATCCTCGATGAGCGTCTTCTCAAAAAGCCTTCTGCTTTTTCTTCTGAACTGGCTCGACGCGCAGCTCACCATCCTCTGGGTGCGCGGCGGCTTCGCGACCGAGGGCAACGGCCTGATGGCCTACCTGCTCGACCTCGGCAACGCGCCCTTCCTCGCGGCCAAGCTCCTGGTCGGCGGCCTCGTCGCCTACACGCTCTACCGCTTCTCGCACCTCGCGGTCGCGCGGCGCGGCCTGCGGTTCGCGCTCGGCCTCTACCTCGCGCTGATGCTCGTCCACCTCGCCACGGGCGCCTCCGCCCTCGGCTGGCACCCGCCCGAAGCGCTCGCCTCCCTCTTCTATCTCATAAGACAGTAGGCGGTAGGCAGACGGCAGTAGGCAGTAGAGATACAAAGCGGCGCGCCCGAGTCATAATCTGGACGCGCCGCCTGTCTTTTCTACTGCCTACTGCCGTCTGCCTACTGCCTACTCTTCTTCCGTGGCGTCGGAGATTTCGCGCACCTTGCGGATGATGAGGTCGTAGGAGAAGCCGAGGCGCAGGAGGTGGTCGTAGAGACTCTTCGTCTCCTGCCGCGTGGCGGGGCGGCCGCGCAGGCGTATGCGCTTCTCGATGGCGCGGGCGATGAGCTCCTCTTCGGGCGTCTCCTGGTAGACGAGTTCGAGCGCGGCCTCGGCCGTCTCCTTCGAGACCTTCTTGGTCTGCAGGTCGCGCGCGAGGCGCTGGCGGCCGACCGGCTTCTGCCTGACCTTGTAGGACGCGAAGCCGAAGGCGAAGCGCTCGTCGTCGAGGTAGCCGTACTCCTTGAGCTTCGCGAGCGCGTACTCGACCGCCGCCTCGTCCGTCCACTGCTTTTCGAGCAGGCGCTCGCGCAGCTCTTCGACCGAGCGCGGCTTGGCCGCGAGCAGCTTCACCGCCCTCTGCACCGTCCGCTCGCGCGCCTTCTCCTGGTCGATGACGCGCGGCGGGCGCTCCTTGCGCTTCTCCTCTTCGAGGTCGGCGTTGAGCTGCCGCTCGTTCTTCGACGGGCGCGGCCTGTACCTCGGCCTCTCCTTCCGGCTCTTGCGCTCCACGACGGATACTCTACCCGCGTGCCTTCTGGCTCGGCAAACGTTTGCTTTAAGATTGAGTGCGCATGGACGGCATTCTCATCATCGACAAGCCAGAGGGCTGGACTTCGCACGACGTGGTGGCGCGCGCGCGGCGCGTGCTGAAGGAGAAGCGCGTCGGGCACACGGGCACGCTCGACCCTTTCGCGACGGGCGTGCTCGTGCTGCTCGTCGGGCGCGCGACGCGGCTCGCGCAGTTCCTCTCGGGCGCGGAGAAGGAGTACGAGGCGACTGTCAGGCTCGGCTTCGCGACCGACACCGGCGATTTGACGGGCGTCAGGCGTGAAGCAGAGCGGACTGCGGACTGCGCGACTTTCAAGTTCGAAGAGCTGGAGGCGGCGCTCTCCCCCTTGCGCGGAGAGTTCGGGCAGGTGCCGCCGATGTACTCCGCGAAGAAGGTCGGGGGCAGGAAACTCTACGAGCTCGCGCGCAAGGGTGAAGAGGTTGCGCGCGAGGCCGTGCCCGTCCGCGTGAGCGAGTTTGAGATCGTGCGGGACGGCGGCGGAAGCTTCCTGACGCTAAACGAAGACGCGACGTGCGACGTGCGCGTGCGCGTCGTCTGCTCGGCGGGGACGTACGTGCGGACTCTGGCCGAGTCGTTCGGCGAGAACTTGGGGACGGGGGCGCACCTCGCCGCGCTCCGGCGCACGCGCGCGGGCGAGTTCGACTTGAGCCGGGCCATCTCTCTGGAAGAACTGCCGCGACTCCTGGACGCGGGCGAGGAGTTTTTAGTCCCGCTCGAAGCGGCCCTCCCTCACCTTCCATCCGCGCATCTAACGGCACAGGACGCGGCCCGCGTCCGGCACGGCGCGGCCGTCCGCGCCGAGGGGCTTTGGGAGGGCGGCGCGCACGTCGCGCTCTTCGACGAAGGGGGCGCGCTCGTCGCGGTCGGCGCATGGGACGCGGCGGCCGAAGTTTTGCGGCCCCGCGTGATGCTCGCGGTCGAAAAATAAGTGTTGACTGAGCCGGGTGGGCGCTGTGCTATACTTGCGCCAACCGAGGTCGTCACAGGTGACCCGAGCATTGACGCCAAAGCTGAAAGACTTTCCCCTTTGAAAAACTGATCGTTGCGGAGTCGAGCGAAACTCGACGGCGCGTCGGGCGCGTCTCGCGCGGCCACCCCGAACACGCGCATCGAGCGGGTTCCTCAAGGGCGACCCCGGCCGGGTGGCCCTGCAATCATTTAAGGGCGTGAAGACACACGCCGTCCCTGAGCGCGCGAAGCCGAGTGTGAGGTTTACAGAAGGCTATGCAAGAGCAGGATGGCAGCGGCAACAAGTTCGACATTTCGGCGCGGCTCGAAGCCCTGCGCCAGGAGCAGGCGGCGCTCGCCTGGGAGGGGAGCTTCCGCGACTACTTCGAGCTGGTCACGCAGAACCCCCGCCTCGCCCAACTTTCTCACGCGCGCATCAACGACATGATCCACGCCGGCGGCGTGGAGAAATTGAACGAGGGCACGCGCGACGAGCTGTCGCGCTACAAGTTCTTCGCCGCGGAACTGTTCGGCATCGAGGAGCCCATCGCGCGCATCGTCGAGTACTTCAAGTCGGCCGCGCAGCGCCTCGAAGTCCGCAAGCGCATCCTGCTCCTGATGGGCCCCGTGGGCGGCGGCAAGTCGACCATCGTCACGATGCTCAAGCGCGGCCTTGAGGACTGGACGCGCACCGAGGAGGGCGCCGTCTACGCCATCAAGGACTGCCCGATGCACGAGGAGCCGCTCCACCTCATCCCCGCGGAGCTGCGCCCCGAGATCGAGAAGCATTACGGCATCTACATCGAAGGCGACCTCTGCCCGCAGTGCCGCTACGCGCTCGAACACACCTACGGCGGCCGCCACGAGGACGTGAGAGTCCACCGCATCGTCTTCTCCGAGAAGAACCGCGTCGGCATCGGGACGTTTGCGCCCTCCGACCCGAAGTCGCAGGACATCACGGAGCTGACCGGCTCCATCGACCTTTCGACCATCGGCGAGGTCGGCGTCGAGTCTGACCCGCGCGCCTACCGCTTCGACGGGGAACTCAACATCGCGAACCGCGGCGTGATGGAGTTCATCGAGATGCTGAAGGTGGACGAGAAGTTCCTCTACTCGCTCCTCACGCTCTCGCAGGAGCAGAACATCAAGACCGGCCGCTTCGCGATGCTCTACGCCGACGAGGTCATCCTCTCGCACACGAACGAGAACGAGTACGTCTCGTTCGCCGGCAACAAGAAGAGCGAGGCTTTGCAAGACCGCATCATCTTAGTCCGCGTCCCCTACAACCTCCGCGTCTCGCAGGAGGAGCGCATCTACGACAAGCTCCTCAAGCAGTCCGAAATCCTGCGCAACGTCCACATCGCGCCGAACACCCTGCGCGTCGCCGCCATGTTCGCCGTCATGACGCGGCTCGAAGAGCCGAAGCGCGCCAACGTCGACGTCGTCAAGAAGATGAAGCTCTACGACGGCGAGGACGTCGAAGGCTACAAGTCGAAGGACGTGCGTGAGCTGAAGGAGGAGGCGCTGCGCGAGGGCATGGACGGCATCTCGCCCCGCTACATCATCAACCGCCTCTCGGGCGCGCTGGTGCGCGACGGCATCACCTGCATCAACCCCATCGACGCGCTGCGCGCCATCAAGGACGGCTTCGAGCAGCACACCGGCATCAACTCTGAGCAGCGCGAGCGCTACCTGAATCTCATCTCGGCGGCGCGCAAGGAGTACGACGAGCTGGCGAAGGTCGAGGTGCAGCGCGCCTTCGTCTACTCGTTCGAGGAGATGGCGCGCACCATCTGCAACAACTACCTCGACAACGTCGAGGCGTACTGCAACAAGGAGCGGATCAAAGACCCCATCACCGAAGAGGAGATGGAGGCCGACGAGCCGCTCATGCGCTCCATCGAGGAGCAGATCGGGGTCAGCGAGAACGCCAAGAACACCTTCCGCCAGGAGATACTCATCCGCATCTCCTCCTACGCGCGCAAGGGGCGCACCTTCGAGTACAACTCGCACGAGCGCCTGAAGGAGGCGATTGAGAAGAAGATTTTCGCCGACCTGAAGGACGTGGTGAAGATCACGACCTCGGCCAAGACGCCCGACCCCGACCAGCTCCGCCGCATCAACGAGGTCGTCGACCGCCTCGTCAAGGACGGCGGCTACTGCCCCGTCTGCGCCAACGAGCTGCTGACCTACGTCGGCACGCTGCTCTCGCGCTGACGCGGGCGGCGAACGATTACGCAAACGGCGCCCGCCCTTCCCGACAGGAGTGCGGGCGTCGCCCTTTACGACCTTAGAATTTGAGGACGCTTCCGCCGCGCGTTCAAGGAGAAAATTTGAATGAGCGACGAAGAGAAAGACGACAGCAACGGACACGACCTGCCGACCGCGGGCGATTTACTGCGCTGGGCCGAGAGGACGCAGCGCACCATCGACTTCATGCTCCAGCAGCAGGCGCAGTTCCAGGCGAAGTCCGAAACTGACATGCAGCGGCTACGCGAGCTTTACGAGCAGAACGAGCTGAGATGGGCGCAGAACGAAGAGAGGTGGGCGAGTGCGGACGAGAGATGGGCACGCGCGGACGAGAGGTGGGAGCGCACGCGAGAACAAATCCTCGCCCTCCTCGCGCTGGCGGAGATTCATGACGCAGAGATGAACGAACTCCGGCGGGCGCAGGCGGAATCCCAGGCGCGGACAGACGCCAAGTTCGCGGAGACCGGCGAGCGCGTTGACGCGCTGGTGAACGCCGTCGAGCGGCTCATCAGCGAGCGGCGCAACGGCGGCGGGAAGCGCGAAGAGGGTTCGGATGAGTAACGAGTTGCAAATCTCCGGGACGATACAGCGCAACGACTGGTCTCTGCAGCGCAAAGGCATCATCGACCAGGAGCGGCACAAGGAGCGCGTGAAGGAGGCCGTGCGCAAGAACCTCGGCTCCATCGTCTCGAACGAGGCCATCATCCTCTCGGACGGCAAGCGCACCGTCAAAGTTCCCATCCGCTCGCTCGACGAGTACAAGTTCCGCTTCGACCACCGCAAGAAGAAGCAGGTCGGCACCGGCGACGGCAAGACGCGCGTCGGCGACGTCATCGCGCGCGAGGGCGGACAGGGGCAGGGGCCGGGCCGCGGCGCGGGGCCGGCCGGGCAGGACGCGGGCGCGGAGTACTACGAGGCCGAGGTCGACATCGACGAGCTGGCCGCGCTCATCTTCGAAGACCTGCAACTCCCCTTCCTCGAAGACAAGGCCAAGAAGGCCGTGCCCTCGAAGACGACGCGCTTCAACGAGATCCGCCGCACCGGCGTCTTCTCGAACCTCGACAAGCGCCGGATGATCTTAGAGAACATCAAGCGCAACGCCCGCGAGTCGAACGAGCCGCGCTTCGGCAACGTCCGCAAGGAAGACCTGCGCTTCAAGACGTGGGAGGAGGACAAGCGCTACGAGTCGAACGCCGTCGTGCTCGCGCTGATGGACGTCTCGGGCTCGATGGGCGAGTTCAAGAAGTACATCGCGCGCTCCTTCTTCTTCTGGATGGTGAGGTTTTTGCGGACGAAGTATGACAACGTGGAGATCGTCTTCATCTCGCACCACACGGAGGCGAAGGAGGTTTCGGAGGAGCAGTTCTTCACGCAGGGCGAGTCCGGGGGGACGGTCGTGTCGAGCGCCTACCAGCTCGCGCTCGACATCATCCGCGACCGCTACCGGCCCTCGGACTGGAACATCTACCCCTTCCACTTCTCGGACGGCGACAACTACTACTCGGACAACGAGGAGGCCGTGCGCCTGGCCGACGAGCTGATCAGGACGTGCAACCTCTTCGGCTACGGCGAGATCGGCGAGGAGGGCGGCGGGGGTTACCGTCGAAGCTCGGGCGCGCTGCTCTCCATCTTCAACGACCGTCTGCGCCGCAAGGAGCGCTTCATCGGCGTCCGCATCGACGACAAGGAGGACGTCTACCCCGCCCTCAAACAGTTCTTCGGCCGCCGCGGCGTCGAGGCCTGAAAGGGCGTAAAGGGTAAGCCGTAAACCGTGACAGGAGGGAAGCAGTTCCTTCTTGTCACGGTTTACGGTTTACGCGCCCGAATCATTCAAAAAAATGGAGGCAATTCCTGAAAATCTAAATTAGCCTCCGCCCTCCTGAAACCGGAGCGTGCTGTACGCGCCCGCCCGCGCTCCGAAAAAATCGCTTATTCCCGCCAAAGATGTTCGCGTGCAACGCGGTGGAATATTTCTTGCCTCGCGCCTAACGCATCAGGCATTGCGGGCGCCGGCCCAAGCGTCTCTCCAGAGCCGACGAGTCTCCCGCGGCAAGCACGCCGCCCCCGCAAGGAAGCTTTTTAAGCCTACGTACAACACCCGTAATCTCTTCGGACGGCGCGCCGCGCGCGCGCCCGCGTCCTACCAAACACAGAACGGAGGTTGGGATGAGAAACAAGTTTACGAGATGGCTGGCGAGCCTCCTCTCGGCGGCGCTGCTCTCGGCGAGCCTTTCGCCGCTCGCGCTCGCGGGCCAGCAGCCGACCGGCGGCATCCAGGGCAGCGTGGAAGACCCGACGGGCGCCGTCGTGCCGAACGCGACCGTCACGGCCAAGTCGAAGTCCACCGGCCTGACCCGCACCGCCAACTCGAACGACGAGGGGCAGTACCAGATCACGCAGCTCCCGCCCGACACCTACGAGGTGAGGGTCGCCGCGCCCAGCTTTAAGACCTCGGTCGCGCGCGAGGTGACGGTGGCCGTCGGCGCCAACGTCGCGCTCGACTTCAAGCTCGAAGTCGGCGGCGCCAACGAAGAGGTGACGGTCGTCGGCTCCGGCGAGGCGCAGATCGACCGCGTCGAGAACGCCGTGACCGGCGTCGTCGGCACACAGCAGGTGCAGAACCTGCCGCTGAACGGCCGCAACTTCCTCGACCTCGCGCAGCTCCAGCCCGGCGTCGAGAAGGTCGAGGGCGGCAGCTTCGACCCGACGAAGGCCAACTACACGGGCGTCTCCATCGGCGGCCAGGCCGGCCGCTCGGCGCAGATTTCCGTGGACGGCGGGTCGGTGGTCGACAACGTCGTCGGCACGACCGTCCAGAACTTCTCGCAGGAGATCGTGCAGGAGTTCCAGCTCGGCATCTCGAACGTGGACGTCGCGACCGGCGCCTCGGGCACCGGCTCGGTCAACGTCGTCTCGCGCTCGGGGTCGAACGACTTCCACGGCAACGCCTACCTCTACTGGCGCGACGACAGCTTCGCGGCGCTCCCGTCGCTCTTCCGCCTCGACAAAGCCCACGTCCCGGCCGACGCCGTCACCGACCGCGTCCCGTTCGACCGCGAGCAGTTCGGCGGCACCATCGGCGGCCCCATCAAGAAGGACAAGCTCTTCTTCTTCACGAACTACGAGCGCAACCACCAGGACGGCTCGGCGCTGCACAACCCGCCCGAGGGGCCCGCCTTCGCCGGCTTCACCGCCAACCCGTTCCGCGAGTCGCTGTTCACGGGCAAGGTTGACTGGGTCGTGAGCAGCGCGACCAACGTCTCGGGCCGCTACTCCTTCGACGACAACTTCCAGCAGACGCCGTTCGCGCCCAACTCCGGCATCACGCCGCGCCAGAGCACCTCGCGCATCTTCGAGTCGAACGACCAGCTCGTCTCGAACCGCGCGCACAACGTCGTCGGCAACGTCTCGCACTCGTTCAGCCCGACGCTCACGAACGGCTTCGTCGTCAACGTGAGCGACTTCTCGAACGTCATCAACCCGGCGACCGAGGGCGTGCCCGAGATCCGCATCCTCGGCTCGCAGCTCTGGAAGTCGGGCACCAACTACATCACGCCGCAGTCCACCTTCCAGGAGCGCCACCAGTTCCGCGACGACCTGACGAAGATCTGGGGCAACCACACGCTGCGCTTCGGCGGCGACTACGAGCGCACGTCGATCAACGGCACGTTCGCCTTCGCCAAGCCGGCGCGCATCCGCCTCTTCGACCCGACGACCTCCGGCCTCGCCATCCCGACGACCGAGGCCCAGTTCCTCGCCTACCCCGTCCGCGACATCTCGATGGGCATCGGCAGCGACGTGCTGCCCTTCAACAGCAACCGGAGCGACACGCTTAACCACCGCTTCCAGCCCTACGTCAACGACTCGTGGAAGGTCAGCCCGCGCCTGACGCTCAACCTCGGGCTCGCCTACCGCTACGACACGAACCTCTGGAACCACGACCTCGGCCACCCGTCCATCATCGCCCCGCTCTTCGGCCGCGGCACGGCTCCGGCCCCCCGCGACAAGAACAACTGGAGCCCGCGCGTCGGCTTCGCCTGGGACGTGGCCGGCAACGGCCGGACGGTCGTGCGCGGCGGCTTCGGCATGTACTACGACACGGCCATCGACAACCTGCGCCTCTTCGAGCGCGCCGACCTCGGCAAGCCCGGCTCCGAGCTGTTCCTGATCGGCGCCGACCTCCGCAGCCCGCTGCTCCCGGGCGGCGACGGCCGCTTCAGCCTCGGCCAGCTCACGCTCGGCCAGGCGCTCGCCCTCATCCCGTCGGTGCGCGCCAACGTCGAGCAGGCCATCGCGAGCTGCAAGCTCCCGACCGGCGTGGACTGCGAGAACGCCATCGGGCTCGCGCCTTCGGGGCCGCTCTTCTCGACCGAGTTCCAGGTGCCGTACTCGCTCCAGTACAGCGTCGGCGTCCAGCGCGAGCTGCCGTGGAAGATGCTCCTCCAGGCCGACTTCAACTACCGCAAGGGCGTCCACGAGATCATCACCTACGACGCCAACCACTTCTTCGACCTGCACGGCGGCCCGCGGACGGCCTTCGGGAACTCCGTCCCGTACGCCGACTCGTCGGGCTTCTCGACCTACAAGGCGATGCTGCTGCGGGTTGACCGCCGCTTCGCGAACGGCTTCCAGATGACGGCGAGCTACGCGCTCTCGCGCTTCAAGGCGTTCGGCGGCGACACGCTCGGCCTCGGCGCGACCGTGACCGACCTCAACGACATCCGCAAGGAGTTCGGGCCGGCCGGCCTCGACCGCACGCACCGCTTCGTCGTCTCGGCCATCTACGAGCTGCCCTGGTACCGGACGAGCAGCAACTCCTTCAAGCGCAACGTGCTCGGCGGCTGGCAGGTCTCGATGATCTCGACGGCCTTCAGCGGCCAGCCCTTCAGCGTCTTCCTGCCGAACTTCGTTGACCTGTCGCAGTCGGGCACGTTCCAGACCTACCTGCCCGGCACGGGCGAAGGCTCAATCGGCCGCACGGTCAAGAACGCGGGCCAGCTGAACGCTCTGATTGACGCCTTCAACGCCAGCATCCCGACGCTCGGCCAGCCCTGCCCGGACGACAGCCCGACGGGGCGCTGCGACGCGGCCGACGACAACGGCAACTTCTTCGACCCGATTGTCCGCCTCGCGCACGTCCCCAACAACGCGCTCATCGGCGGCGACTCGATCATCTCGCAGGACGTGCGCGTGACGAAGACGTTCGGCCTCAGCGAGAGGTTGAAGCTCGACCTGATCGGCGAGGTCTTCAACCTCTTCAACGTCGCCAACCTCTCGACGGGGGGGATAACCGGCTTCACCCTCAAGGCGGAGGGCGCGACCGGCAACCCGATCCCGGCGACCGAGCGCACGACGAGCGTCTTCGGCACGGGCGGCCCGCGCGCCTTCCAGTTCGCCGCGAAGTTCCGCTTCTGAGCGGCCTTGAGGCGAGCGCGGCTTAAACCCGGCGGGGCGTTGTCGGCAGGCGACGCCCCGCCGCTCTTCTGCAAACACGCCCGAGGCGTCCGGCCATGCACTCGAGAAGTCTCTACCGCGGCACCGTCATCATCATCCTCCTCCTCCTGCTCGCCGCGCCCGCGGCCCCGGCGCAGTCGGGCCACAGCATCCGCGGCAAGGTGCGCGACGCGGCCGGCGGCAACGTCGGGGGCCTCATCGTCGACCTCCAGAGCGGCAACGGCGTCCCCGTCGGCCAGACCACGACCACCAGCGAGGGCGACTTCTTCTTCGGCGGCCTGAGCGGCACCAGCTACACCGTCAGCGTCCGCGCGCCCGACCGCGCCCCCGCCAGCGAGATGGTCAGCTTCGTGAGCGAGGTCGGCCCGAACTCGCCCGGCGAGTCGCGCAACGTCGACATCACGCTCCGGCCGCGCGAAGGCGTCGCGCCCGCGCGCGCGGGCGCGACCCGCGTCGCCTTCGCGCAGTCCGTCCCGGCAAGCGCCCGCGCGGCCTTCGACCGCGGCATGAAGCTCGCGCGCGACGGCAAGGCGGCCGAGGCCGAACGGGCCGTCCGCGAGGCGGTCTCTTACTTCCCGGACTACTTCGACGCGCGCTTCTGGCTCGCCAACGAACTGATCGGCTCGAACCGCCTCGACGAGGCCGTCGGGCAGCTTGAGGCCGCGCGCCGGGTCAACCCTTCGGACGAGCGCGTCTACCTCTCCTTCGGCCAGCTCCTCTCGCTCAAGCACAACTACGGCGTGGCGGCCGCCGTCTTCGCCGAGGCCGCGCGCCTCAGCCCCACAGACCCGCAGCCCTTCCTGCACCGCGGCACGGCGCTCGTCGAATACGCCGCGGGCATCGACCCGGCCTCCTCCGAGAAGGCCGCGGCCGCGCGCCGCGCCGCGCTCGAAGACGCCGAGAAGGCCCTGTCGGAGGCCTACCGCCTCAGCGGCAGGAAGCTCGGCCCCGCCCTCCTCCAGCTCGCGCGCGTCTACGAGAAGCGCGGCGAGCGCGCACGCGCCGCCGACGAACTCGAACGCTACCTCCGCGACAACCCCGACGCCCCCAACGCCCCCGCCCTCCGCGACGCCGTCAAGACGCTCCGAAAGCAGTAGGCAGTAGGCAGATGGCAGTAGGCAGTTAAGACAGGAATCTCCTTAAAATAAATCGGAGGCGGTGAGCTTACGACTCGCCGCCTCTTGTCTCTAACTGCCTACTGCCATCTGCCTACTGCCTACTGTATTATGTCCGCATGGAAGACCGCGAGATTAAAGGTCTGGAGGCGGCGCTCGAACGCATCTGGGAGGTGGCGCGCCGCTTCGGGCTCGACCCCTACCCCGTCCGCTTCGAGATCGTGCCGGCCACGGTCATGTACGAGATCGGCTCCTACGCCCTGCCCGGCCGCTACTCGCACTGGACGTTCGGCAAGGCGTACCACCGCATGAAGACGATGTACGACTTCGGCCTCTCCAAAATCTACGAGGTCGTCATCAACACCAACCCCTCTTACGGCTTCCTGCTGGAGACGAACAGCCCCGTCCAGAACAAGCTCGTCATGGCGCACGTCCTCGGCCACGTCGACTTCTTCAAGAACAACGTCTACTTCTCGAAGACCAACCGCCGCATGGTCGAGACCGTCTCGGCCCACTCGGGGCGCATGGGCGAGTACGAGTTCAGGTACGGCCGCAAAACGGTCGAGCGCCTCCTCGACGCCGTCCTCTCCATCGAAGAGCACATCGACCCCAACTTCTTCATCCGCCGCGAGGAGGCCGAAGCTAAGCCCGGCGCGCCGAAGAAACAGCCCAAGCAGCCCGGCCGCTACGACGACCTCTGGAAACTCGGCGAGACCGCCCCCGACCCCGCAGAATCGGACGCCTCGGACGAGCGCCCGCGCGGCGACCGCCTCCCCGAGAAAGACCTCCTCTACTACATCATGCGCAACTCGCCCGCCCTCAAGGACTGGCAGCGCGACGTCATCGCCATGATGCACGAAGAGATGGAATACTTCGTCCCCCAGATGCAGACGAAGACCCTTAACGAGGGTTGGGCGTGCGCGACCTCGGATACGCTGCTCATCACGGAGGAGGGCTTCGTCCGCTTCGACGAGTTGTACGAGGCGGGGCGAAAGATTCGCGTCGCCAGCGGCGGCGTGAACGAGACGCGCCGCATCACAGACTTCCACAAAGAAGAGTCCGTCCCGACCATCCGCATCCGCACGCGCCGCGGCTTCACGATTGAAGGGGCGGAGAAGCACCGCGTCCGCACGGCCGACGGCGGCTGGAAGTACCTGAGTGACATCACGGCCGGCGACCTGATTGGCCTCGCCTCCGGCACGGAGGTCTGGCCCGCGCGGAGGGTGAAACTCAACGTCGAGCCGTCCAGTTCATCCGCGACGCTCGGCGACGTGGCCGGCCTCGCCGGCGTCTCTTACGTGACCGCGTTCCGGCACCTGCACGGGCGGGTCACGTCGCGCGGCGCGCCCGCGCTCGACTCAGCACTCGCGACGCTTGAGTACAACGGCGGCAAGGCCGGGCGCGTCTTGCAGACGCGCCGCGCGCCCCGCTTCCCTTCCGAGTTGGACGAGGAGTTCGCGTGGTTCCTCGGCTACTTCGTCGGCGACGGCAACGTGACCAAGTCGGGCATCGGGCTGACGACCGGCGACGAAGAGTTGGCGCGTAAGCTCTGCGCGACGGTCGAGTCCCTGTTCGGGCTGCGCGCGCGCCTCAAGCTGGATGTGAGTGAAGGGCACGCGCGTTGGCGCGTGGTCGTTCACTCGCGCGAACTCTGGCGCATTATGGAGGCAACGGGCCTCGACCTCGGCGCCAAGGCCCGCGCGAAGAGGATTCCCGCGGCCGTCATGCGCTCGCCCGAGCCCGTGATGTCTGCCTTCCTGCGCGGCTACTTCGACGCGGACGCGTACGCCGGGCCGGAAGGCGTCAGGCTCTCCTCGGCCAGCCGGGAGTTGATACGGACGGTTCAGATCGTCCTGCTCAACTACGGCATCCTGTCCCGACAGCGCGGGCATCTCCACGACATCACGCAGTTGGAGATCGGCGGCGCGTCGGCCGCGCGCTTCCACGAACGCATCGGCTTCGGCCTCGCGCGCAAGCAGGCGGCGCTGCGTGACCATGTCGAGAACCGGCGCTGGTTCAGGCGTGAAGAACTGGCCGACGAGGTCGTCTCGGTCGAACGCCGCCGCAACGACGTGTACGACATCACGGTGGACGAGAGGCACGCGTACGTCGCCAACGGCTTCGTCAACCATAACTCGTTCTGGCACTCGCGGATCATGCGGGAGCTGGACCTGCCGGACGTGGAGCTGTTGGAGTTCGCGGAGCTGCACTCGGGGGTGGTGTCGCCGCACAAGGGGCAGCTCAACCCTTACTACCTGGGCTACAAGATTCTGGAGGACATCGAGCGGCGCTGGGACGCACCCACAGCCGAGGAGCGCGAGAAGTTCGGGCGCGAGCCGGGCGGCGGGCGCGCGAAGCTCTTCGAGGTGCGCGAGGTCGAGAACGATGTCTCCTTCCTGCGCAACTACCTGACCGAGGAGCTGTGCGAGGAGTTAGACCTCTTCGTCTACGAGCTGGTGGACGAGGAGGAGTGGACGGTGACGGAGAAGCGCTGGGAGCGCGTCCGCGACCAGCTCGTCGCGAACATGACCAACTTCGGCTTCCCCTACATCGTCGTCGCCGACGGCGACTACAACAACAACCGCGAGCTGTACCTCAAGCACCAGTACGAGGGGGCGGAGCTGGACGTCAACTACGCCCGCCGCGTCCTCGAACACGTCCACACCCTCTGGGGCCGCCCCGTCCACCTCGAGACCGTCATCGACGACGAGCCCGCCCGCCTCCACTACAACGGCGAAGAGCACGACGAGGACTGAAGGCAAACCGTCGCAGAAGGCCGCGTTGCCCCGCGGCGACACGCCCCGGCCGCCCCTCCGCCAACATCCGGCTGCCGCCGAAAAAACGTGGGGCGCGCGCGGCCGTGTGAAGTATAATCCGGCGCAGTTTTAGCGCCGCGTTCTAAACGGAGGAGCGATAGAGGTCACTGTCCCCGGCGCCTATCCTGACACGCCCGCGGAGTGAGGCCCCGCTATGAATCGAGAGCAACTTCAGGAGTGGCTGCGCATTTACTTTCCCATCGGCAGCGCCATCCTCTCGTCTCTCTTAAGCTTCTTATCTTTACTGGTCAGCCTCGAACGCGAGTCGGTGCTCCGACTGATGCTCTACTCCTTCCTCGCGACTAACCTCTTCGTGCTCGCCGTCTTCTTCTATGTCCGGAGAAAAAGTTATTCGAGCAGCAGGGAGGACGTTTCGGTCGTCAGGAGCAGAGAGACCTACGACATCCTGGATGGTAAACGGGCTGCCTACATTCGAGAGCTGACGCTGCGCTTACGGCGTCCCGGCACCAGCAGCGTCTACCAGACTAACAAGCCGATGGCCTCCGGGACTCTGACGAACTTCAACGCATACCGGGGGCCGGGGCGCGCGAGCAAATGCCAGATCACGCACGCCGTCTTCGCCGGCCGTCCGTCGCTTCTTATCATCTTCGACGCCCCGCTGGGGAGGACGGAGCATTTAGTCCTCGAGTACGATTTGACGGACTGCTTCAACGACGAGCACGAGTCGGTGGGGAGGACGACCGACGTTAAGCAGGAGGGGTGCGAGATGCGGGTCATCCTGCCTCCGGGGTGTACGCCGACCGAGGCCACCTGGACGGTCTCGTACAACTACACGGTGCTGGGGCATGGGAAGGCTCATGTCACCTTCGCGGACGGGCGCCACACGATCTTTTACGATTTCTCCACGCACATAAAGGATTCGTTCGTCAATAAGCATTGCGCAATCGCGTGGCGTAAGACGTCCGCCGATCCGTCCCAGGCAGGTTCCCATGGACAAACCATTCCGTCTGGAAAAACTAGTGCTCCAACCGACCTCCTTGTGCAACCTGGATTGCCAATATTGTTACCTCCCGGAGAGGAGTCGCCGGCTGGTGATGGAGCCGCCGGTGGCGGCCCACGTCGCGGAGGGGCTGAAAGCGCATGAGGGGCCGGTCTCGGTTATATGGCATGGGGGGGAGCCGCTGTCGTGCGGCCTGAAACACTTCTCGTCCTTACACTCGCCCTTCGCCGCGCTGGGCCACGTCACACATTCCGTCCAGACGAACGCGACGCTTATAAACGAAGCCTGGTGCGAGTTCTTCAAGCGGCACGCCTTCCGCGTCGGCATCAGCCTCGACGGCCCCGGCGACCTGAATGGAAACCGGGTTGATAAGGGCGGCGCCACCACGTACCACAAGGTGATGGAGGGCATCGCGCGGCTCAAGCAGGCCGGGATCGAGTTCCACGTCATCGCCGTGGTGGACGACCGCGGGTTGGAGAGGGCGCGCGAGTTATACGGCTTCTTCGCCGGGCTGGGATGTAGGTCTCTGGGCATTAACATTGAGGAGCGGGAGGGCGTGAACACGGCGAGGCCGCCCTGCGACAGCCATAAAGTGTCGGGGTTCTGGGGGGAGTTGTTCGACGCCTGGAAGGCGAACCCCGTCATTAAAGTCAGAGAGTTCAGGTACGCGCTTCAGTGGATGAGCGCCGTCTGCCGGGAGCAGGAGGGGTTGCGCGGACTTACGCGGGACATCTTCCCGACCGTGGCGTGGAACGGTGACGTGGTCGTTCTATCCCCGGAGTTGAACGGCGCCAAGTCAACCAGGTACGGCGACTTCATCGTGGGTAACATATGTTCGGAGCCGCTCGACGATATTTTAGAGCGCGCCCAGGCCGCGCGCTACGTCCGCGACTTTTTGAGCGGAGTGTCCAGGTGTGAGGCGGAGTGTGACTACTTCTCCTTCTGCGGCGGGGGACAAGCCAGCAATAAGTTCTACGAGCTGGGCGAGACGGGCGGCACGGAAACCATCTTCTGCCGAAACACCAAGAAAAGATTGATCGACTCGGTTCTCAGAAACCTCTAAGGAGACGAGCGCATGAATTCTCTGGAGCAGGAAGTGAGAAACAAGGCGGCGCAGGTGGATGCGTTATTACGCCACGCCGAAAGAGCTTCACAAGCCGATTGTCACTGCGCCGAGCACGCGGGGGCGGTGGAGGCTCAGGCATCCTGGCGAGGTAATTTCGCAGACAGCGTCGAGTCGCAGACGGCCGGGGGTGGAGCCTCGCTTGAGGCCGCGGTCGCCGAAGAGGCGGTTGACGGCACGCAGCCGCGGGCCACCTGGCGGGGCAACTTCGTAGACGATAGTTGGGCCGACTACTGGTTCAAGGCTTAAGCTGCGCCCGCAGGCCGGCCTTAGCCCTCGTCATCAGATGGTGGGGTTCCAGGAGTTCATCCAGAGGGTGCTGGTGGATTCGGTGCGGCCGACCTTGTAGACGTTGAGGCTGGCGAGCGGCGGGGCGTAGAGGTGGAGGGTGACGAGGTCTCGGCCGCTGACGTCGGGGTTGCCGAGCTGGTGTATGTCGGGCACGTCGGCGCCGGTGACGTGGCCCGGCGTCCACTCGCGCCCCGACTGGTAAAGAAGACCTTCGGCACCTTCCATCTCGAAGAGCGTCTCCCACATCACGCCGCGCAAGACCCGCACCGCGCCGTAAGAGCCGGCGTGGTCGTGGATGGGCGTGCGCTGCCCCGGCCGCCAGCAGAGCACGAGCAGCTCCGCGTGGGGGCCTAAGTGGACGCGGTGGCGGGCGTACGTGCCCTCCTTGAAGGAGACGTAGGGGCGGAGTTCGTCCGCCGTGACTTCGACGCCCGTGAGCAGCGCGTTCAGCTCCCCGAAAGTCGGCGGGCCGGCCATGCGCCTGAGCCGCTCGACGAGGCCGGAGAGGCCGTAGCCCGCGGTCGCGCCGACGGCGGCGACGGTCTCGGTCGAAGACATCTGCTCTCTGCTCATCGTCTCACCTTCAAATCAGTCCAGCCCGCGGACGAACTCGGAGAGGTCTCTGAACCCTTCGGCGTGGAGGTCTGCGGGGAAGCGCGCGCGCACGGCCCTGTCGCGGAAGCCCTCGCCGCCGAGCACGACGCGCGCGCCGCACGCGCGGGCCGCCGACGTGAGCTGCGCGTAGTCGCGCGCGTTGTGTTCGAGCGCGCGCTGCAAGGTCGCCGAGACGCAGACGAGCGCCGGGCGCTGCTTCTCTATGTACTCGGCCAGCGCGAAGAAGGGGGTGTGCCCGCCGAGGTTCCTCACGTCCCACCCCGCGCCCTCCAGGATCGCCTGCGCGCAGAGCACGGGCAGCGTGTGCATCTCCTCCTCCGCGGCGCAGCAGACGGCCGCGCCCGCCTTCGCGCCCGCCCTGCGCGTCGAGGCCGCGAGGGACTCGACCGCGCGCGTCGCGGTGCTCGTCGCGAGGTGCTCTTCCGCCACGGACATCTGCTCGCCGTACCAGAGGTCGCCCACGCGCCGCAAGGAGGGCGCCACGACCTCGTCGAAGACGAGGTGCAGCTCCGCGCCGAGCATGTGCGCCTCCAGGAGGAGCGCCGTGGCCTCGCCCGCGTGCCCGCGCCGGGCGGCCTCGAAGAACTGCTCGGCCGCCTGCTCCGCGTCGAAAGTCGACTTGGCCGACGTGACGTTCAGGGTCGCGGTCGGGGCGACGCCGGCCGCCGCGCCGAGGCCGCGCTCGGTCTGGAAGCGCATCACTTCGGCGAGGGGAAAGCGCCGGTGGCCGCCGACCGTGCGGCTCGACTTGAGCTGCCCCGTGTCGGCCCAGCGCTTGATCGTCGCCTCGCTGACGAACCAGACGCGCGAGAGCTGGCGCGTGGTCAGAAATTTTGTGGGCGAATAGTTCATGAGCGATTCAAGCGTTTACAGGATACGTCCTTTCCGCGGCCCTTCCAAGTTAAAACCTGCGATTTTAACGACAACTAAAATGGACTCACTTCGCAAACATTTTGTGATGCTCGAATTGGGCGTTTCGTGTACTATGCAAACGTTCTCAAGTCGCTCATGTTTGGAGGCGGGGCCGCCTCCCCGGCGGCTCTCAAGGCCGGACGCACGCGGGTCGGACGGCCCGGAGTCAGGCGGCCCCGCATTTTTGAGCCATGATCTTTTCGAAGCAGAGCGTCATCCGCGCATCCCCCGAACGCGTCTTCGGCTTTCACGAGCAGCCGGACGCGCTCAAGCGCCTGACGCCGCCCTGGGAGCCGACGCGCCTGGTGCAGGCGGCCGCCGACCTGCGCGTCGGCTCCCTTGCAATCGTCGAGACGCGCGTCCTGGGCCTTGTGCCGGTGCGCTGGGTGGCGCGGCACACGGCCTACGACCCGCCGCGCATGTTCGAGGATGTGCAGGTCGAGGGGCCTTTCAAGAGTTGGAGGCACAGACATTTCGTCGAGCCGCACCCGGAGGGTTCCGTGCTGCGCGACGAGGTCGAGTACGAACCGCCGCTCGGGAGTTTGGGCCGGCTGGCGGCGCCGCTCCTGGTCGAGCCGCGGCTGCGCAGACTCTTCGAGTACAGGCACGAGGTGACGCGCCTCTGGTGCGAGTCGGGGGAATTTGAAAATGTCTGAGACGACGACAAGGGGGAAGCGGGGCAGGCGCGGCTGGGTCATCGCCGGGCTCTCGCTGGCACTCCTCTTCGGGGTCGCGCTGCTCAAGGGCGCCGCGGACTCGGGCGGGGAGTTGGACTAATTCACACATTGACGGGCAGGGGGAATCAAACAATGGCGACAGCAGCTTCGAGGATCGGTTACGACAACGCCGCGACGACGACGGGCGAGCAGGGCCTTTCGGCGGGCACGAACAAGGACGTGGTCGAGGCCACGCTCCGCACGATAGACAAATCGACGAAGAGTTCGGCGGGGGTGAGCCTGTTCCACATCCTGACGCTGGCCTCCATCGGCGGCTCGCTCGCGCTCTTCTTCGCGGGCAAGAAGTCCGCGGCGATCTTCGTCGGCCTCTGGCCGCCGACGTTCCAGGCGCTCAAGGCCGTGGCCGACACGAACAAGGAAGACAAGAAGTAAGAACAGGCTCAACCACAGAGACACAGAGGCACGGCTAAAACGCTTTAGCCGTGCCTCTGTGTCTCTGTGGTTAAACTTCCGTCACTCCATCCGGAGCGCCCTGCCGACCGAGGGGTCGCGGCGCACGCGCCAGATTTTGGAGTCGAGGTAGTAGTGCAGGAGCGCGTAGCCCCAGAGGAAGCCCGAGGCGAGCTGCGTCACGAAGGCGCCCTGGTCTGAAACGTGGTTGACGTACTGGCGCGGCACCTGATACCAGACGCCGAAGAGGACGCCGAGCAGGACGTAGTTGAAGACCCGGCGGCTGATGAACTCGGCCGCCCCGTGCCGCTCCCTGCACCCTCCGTCGCGCGTGTACTTGCGGTTGTGAAACCAGACGAGCCGGTGGTACTGAAGGTTGTGATAGACGGTCAGCATCGCGACGATGGCGATGGGCTTGTGCGGCATCGGCGTCAGGAGCACGACCCAGTGCATCGGGATCGCCGCCGCGAGCAGGAGGTACTTCGGCACGTCGAGCGGCAGACCTGAGAAGAGACGTTGCACCTGTCTTCCCACCCAAGCGACCGTCGCGAGCACGGTCAGCGCGAGCAGCGCCGACTCCAGCATCCCGAGCCAACCGTGCAGACTCGCCGGCACGCGCTTCAAGGCCTCCTCGTCGTGCGCGACGAACCAGACGAAGGGGTAGGTGAAGGCTAAGAGAAGGAACACTCGGTCGAGGAAATTGTCCGCGCGGTCGAGGTCTGCATTCTTCTTCTTGTAGAGCACCATGAAGCCGTAGTGCTGCTTGACGAGATGGTAGTAGGCCCACAGCGCCGCGACGAAGAAGAAGAGGAAGCCCGCCCCCGCCAGCACGGCTAAGGGGCCGACGGCGAAGAAGAGCAGAGACCACCAGAGCAGACGGCCCCGCGCGCGCCGCTCCTCGCGGTCGAAGTACGTGCGCGAGAAGGTCGCGAAGACGTGCGGCGCGTCGACCAGGATCGCCCACGCCGCCACCATCGGCACCAGAGGCACCCGGCCCCACACGTAGAGCGCGAAGAGCGCGTAGCTCGTCACGACCGACCCGATGAACCAGACGAGGTCTTCGCGCGCGCTGATGAGCCAGCGCACGGAGACGGCGCGCGCGCGCGCGGACTCGTTCAGCGTCGTTGTCGTCGTCGTGGCGGACATGAAATAATTCGCGAAAAGCTCGGGGCGAGACGCGCGGGATTCTATCACGGCGGGGGGACGGAAGGTTATGACCGAAGACGAGAAGGGTCTCGAAAGACTTCTGGGTTTGATGTTTCAGGCGCACCCCTGGCACGGCATCCCGCCGTGTAAGGGGTCGCCCGAAGTCGTCAACGTCTACGTGGAGATCGTGCCGACCGACGCCGTCAAGTACGAACTCGACAAGGCCTCGGGCCACCTGCGCGTCGACCGGCCGCAGCGCTTCTCCTCTTTCCCGCCGACGCTCTACGGCTTCATCCCGCAGACCTTCTGCGGCGACCGCGTGGGCGAGTTGTGCCGCGAGTACACGGGCGGCGAGCGGGCCATCCGCGGCGACGGCGACCCGATGGACATCTGCGTCCTGACGGAGCGGCCGGCCGCGCACGCCAACTTCCTCGTCCGCGCCGTGCCCATCGGCGGCCTGCGCATGGTGGACGGCGACGAGGCCGACGACAAGATCATCGCGGTGCTTGAGAACGACGTAGCCTACGGCCACATCGACGACATCACGAAGGCGCCCAAAGGTCTGGTCGAGCGCCTGCAACACTACTTCCTCACCTACAAGCAACTGCCGCAGGAGAGCCCACGCCGCGTCGAGATCGCGGACGTGTACGACCGCGAGGCCGCGCTCAAGACCATCCGCGCCAGCATCGAGGACTACCGCGAGCGCTACGGCGCGCCCGAAGGCCGCTTCGACGAGCTGAAGCGCCTGCTCGGCTCGACGCGGGGTTAAAGCCGGCGGCTCCTCTCTTTGAGGTAGAGGTAGAGGACGAAGAGGGCGATGACGGCGGCGGGCACGCAGAGCGTGGCGAAGTAGTAGTTGAGGTAGAAGTAAACTTCGCGGCTGAGCACGTCTGACGACACTCGCCGCGAGGCCGGAAGTTCCCGAAAGAGACTTAGAGACTCAACGCCTGCGCTTGACGAACTGCACGGCCGTCCAGCCCGCCGCGCCGACGAAGAAGGAGACGACGCGGAAGTACCATTGGAGTTCGGTCGTCGCCTCGCGCGTGAGGTAGAAGAAGCCCGCGAAGAAGAAGAGGCAGGCGAAGAACCACTCGGCGCGTTCGAGCCAGCTCATCCCGCGTACGCCCGCCTCCCGCCTGAACAAAGACATCAGGAAACTCTCTCCTCCGCGCCGCAGCGCGGGCAGCGGAGCGTCGTGCGTCCGGAGTCGGCCCAACTCGCGCGCGCGCCCGAAGAGAGGCGCGGCCCGCCGCCCTCGGCCTCGCCTTCGCGGAAGAAGCGGCCGGGGCCGCCGCCGCGCGCCGTTTCGTCATTCGTCTTCGCGCGGCAGTGTTTGCACTCCCAGCCCGTGCCGTCGTTGACGAAGCGCTCTGTCTCGGGCATGGGGAAAGTATAGCAGGAAGAAATTAACCACAGAGACACAGAGACACAGCTCGTTGAGTCATACACCTTCAAGCTGTGTCTCTGTGTCTCTGTGGTGAAACTGTCTTTCGTTACTCGCGGCGCGTGGTGCCGCGCTGCTGGGTGCCGCGCTCGGGGAGGAGGCGGACGGGGACGGTCGTGCGCTGGCCGTTGCCGCGGACGACCTCGACCTGCACCACGTCGTTGAACTGATGCTTGTCGAGCACGCGGTAGAGGTCGTTCTGGCTCTCCATCTTCTCGCCGTCGACGGTGGTGATGATGTCGCCGATGACGAGATCGCCGTCCTCGCTCTCGGAGAGACCGCGCAGGCCCGCCGCCGCCGCCGAGCCGTTCGGGTCGAGCTGCAGGACGAGCAGCCCCTCGTTGACCGGCAGGCGTATCCCGCGCAGGTCACCCACCGCGCGCGAGTAGACGCCGAGCTTCGGCCGCACGACGCGCCCCTCGCGGATGAGCTGCGGGATGATGCGCTTCGCGATGTTGACGGGGACGGCGAAGCCGACGCCCACGGAGCCCCCGCCGTCGGGCGAGAGTATCTGCGAGTTGATGCCGATCATGCGCCCCTGCGAATCCAACAGCGGCCCGCCCGAGTTGCCCGGGTTGATGGAGGCGTCGGTCTGGATGGCGCCCTCGATGATGCGGCCGTTGCGCGCCTCGATGGGCCTCTGCAGGCCGGAGATGACGCCGGTCGTCAAAGTCCTGTCCAGCCCGAACGGGTTGCCGATGGCTAAGACTTTCTGCCCGACCGAGAGGTGGTCGCTGTCGCCCATCGGCACGACCTTCAGGTTCTCTTTCGCGCCCTGCACCTGTATGACGGCGAGGTCTGTGTCGGCGTCGCCGCCGACGACGCGCGCCGTGTAGGTCTTGTCGCCGCCGAAGCTGACGGTGACCTGGTCTGCGCCCTCGATGACGTGGTAGTTGGTCAGGATGTGCCCCTGCTCGTCGATGACCGAGCCGGTGCCGCCGCTGCGGCTGCCCGCGTCGAAGAAGCTGCGCGCGCGTCGCGTCGTGCTGATGGAGGCGACGCCGGGCGAGATGGCGCGGAAGACTTCGATGTTGTTCTGCTCGTCGGTGGCGACCGAGGGGTCTGCGACGCCGGCGATGCCCGCGGTCGTCTCGTCGCCGTTGAAGGCGGCGGTCGGCTGTTGCAGGCGGCTGCCCCAGCGGTCGAAGCAGGCGACGCCGGCCGCCGCGATGGTGGCCGAGAGAAGCGCGATGGCGAGGATTTGGCGTGCCGAAATGTTATACATGGCTCTGTTCCTTGTAGGTCTCATTAAAAACACCCGTCGAACCGATATCGCAACTAAGATGCCGCGGGGCGCGGCCGCCGTTGCGCACCGTCCAGTCCGAGTCCTCTCCGGCGCGGGAGACGATTTTACTACGAAGCGGCGCGCGCGGCGGTTCACCCCGGCGGAGTCGGGGGGCGCACCTTGCCGTCAGAAATTCGCGCGGCGTGGCGAAAAAGTTCCACTGTGGCGAAAAAGCAGGCGCCCGCTCGTCTCTCGAACTGCCTACTGCCATCTGCCTACCGCCTACTATTCTCCCGTTTCGCCCGCCCCCGCGCCACATGCTAAACTCCCTGACAAGGAGATTGCGTCAAGTATTCACGCCGTCGAAGGTCAGCCTCTACTGACTACTGACTACTGACTACTGACTACTTAGATCATGATTACCGGAAAAGAGCTACGCGAAAAGTTTCTCAGTTACTTCGAGCAGAACGGCCACCGCCGTGTGTCTTCGAGTCCGCTTCTGCCCGCCAACGACCCGACGCTCCTGTTCGCCAACGCGGGCATGAACCAGTTCAAGGACGTGTTTCTCGGTTTGGAGCAGCGCGACTACAGGCGCGCCGTCACCTCGCAGAAGTGCCTGCGCGCGGGCGGCAAGCACAACGACCTCGACGAAGTCGGCAAGACCGCGCGCCACCAGACCTTCTTCGAGATGCTCGGCAACTTCTCCTTCGGCGACTACTTCAAGGAGGAGGCCATCCGCCTCGCCTGGGACTTCCTCGTCAACGAGCTTCAGCTCGAACCGGAGCGGCTGTGGTTTACGGTCTTCGCGGGCGACGAAGAGGTGCCGGCCGACGAGGAGGCGGAGGAGCTTTGGAAGAAGGTCGGGGCGCGCCCCGAGCGCATCCTCCGCTTCGGCCGCAAGGACAACTTCTGGCAGATGGCCGAGACCGGCCCCTGCGGCCCGAACTCCGAAATCAACTACTACCTCGGCGAGCACCCCGAAGACCCGGAGTTCAACCGCGCCGAGTATGTCAACGGCCCTGGCGACACGACCCTGGAGATTTGGAACCTCGTCTTCATGCAGTACAACCGCGTGGAGGCCGGGCCGGGCAAGTACGCCCTCGAACCTCTGCCCAAGCCTTCCGTGGACACGGGGCTGGGGCTCGAACGCACCGCCGCCATCCTGCAAGGCGTGAAGACCAATTACGAAACAGACCTGCTCAAAGACATCGTGCTCTTCACGGCGAAGCTGGCCGACCGCGCCTACGAGGCCGACAAGCCCGAGGGCTTCGCCATGCGCGTCGTCGCCGACCACGCGCGCGCCACGGCCTTCTCCATCGCCGACAACATCCTCCCCGGCAACGAGGGGCGCAACTACGTTCTGAGGAAGATCATGCGCCGCGCCATCTACCAGGGGCGACACGCGCTCGGCTTCGAAGGCTCGTTCTTCTATCAGGTCGCCGACTTCGTCGTCGAACAGATGCGCGAGGCTTTCCCCGAACTCGAAGCCGCGCGCGAGTTCATCGGCCGCATGGTTCGTCTCGAAGAGGAGCGCTTCGGCTCGACGCTCACCGTCGGCCTGCAAAAGCTCGACGCCCTCTTCGCCGCGACGGCCGAAGGCGAGATGCCCGACTACCGCGAGCTGGCGAAGCTCTACGACACCTTCGGCACGCCGCGCGACCTCATCCGCGTCGGCCTCGAAGCGCGCGGCTTCACGGTTGACGAGGAGACCTACAACGAGAACTTCGACCGCGCCCTGCGCGAGATTCAGGGCGCCGGCGCGAAGGCTCAGGCCGCGGTCACTTCTAAAACAAACCCTGTCTACGCGAAGATCGCCGAGCGCGTCGGCGCGTCGCGGTTCACCGGCTACGACGAGACGAAGACCGAGAGTGCGAAGGTAGTCGCGCTTCTCCGCGGCGAAGAGGAAACGCAGGAACTGAACGAAGGCGACGAAGGCGAAGTCGTCCTCGACCGCACGCCCTTCTACGCGGAGTCGGGCGGTCAGGTCGGCGACACCGGCGCGCTCTACAACGACGCCGCGCACGCCGCCGTCAACGACACCCCGCCCGCGCCGACGGGCGGACTCATCGTTCATCGCGTCAAGGTCGAGCGCGGCTCTTTAAAAGTCGGAGACACGGTGACGGCCCAGGTTGATGTCGAGAAGCGCGACGCGACGCGGCGCAACCACACGGCCACGCACCTGATGCACGCGGCGCTGCGCGAAGTCCTCGGCACGCACGTCAAGCAGGCCGGCTCGGTCGTCGCGCCCAACTACCTGCGCTTCGACTTCTCGCACTACCAGCCTTTGACGCGCGACGAGATGGCGGAGATCGAGCGCCTCGTCAACTACCACGTCCTGCGCAACGAGCCCGTGCAGACCGAACTCCTCCCGCTCGAAGACGCGATGCGCACGGGCGCGATGGCGCTCTTCGGCGAGAAGTACGCCGAGAAGGTTCGCGTGTTGACCGTGCCCGGCGAGGAGGGCATCTTCTCCAAAGAGCTGTGCGGCGGCACGCACGTCCGCGCGACCGGCGACATCGGCCTCTTCAAGATTACGAGCGACGAGTCCATCGCCTCGGGGACGCGCCGCATCCGCGCCGTGACGGGCCGCGACGCCTTCCTCCGCTTCCAGGAGACCGAGGCGCTCGTCGACCAAATCTCCGGCGAGCTGCGCTCCACGCGCAACGACGTGCCGGCGGCGGTCGCGCGTCTGCAGGAGGAGTTGAAGAAATCGCGGCGCGAGGCCGACGAGCTGCGCCTCAAGCTCGCGCTCGGCGCGGGCGCGCAGGCGCAGAACGGGCAGGAGGCGCGCGAGATTGCCGACGGCGTCCTCGTCCTCGCGCGCGAGGCGAGCGACCTCGACGCGTCGGCGTTGCGTCAACTCTCCGACACCCTGCTCGCGCAGATTAAGACGGGTGTCGTCGTCCTCGGCCGCCGCGCCGAAGGCAAGGCTTCGCTCATCGTGCGCACCTCGCCCGAACTCGCGAAGCGCGTCCCCGCGGGCCAGGTCATCAAAGAACTCGCGCCCATCATCGGCGGCCGCGGCGGCGGCAAGCCCGACATGGCCGAGGGCGGCGGCCCCGAGACGCAGAAGCTCAGCGAGGCCTTGGAGGCCAGCTATCAAATCGTCGAACGCCTCCTCACCCAACAGAGCGCCGCGGCCTGAAGGCAAGTCGAAAGTAGAAAGGCAAAAGCGAAGGAGGGGGACGAGAAGCACGCTGCTTCTCGTCCCCCTCCTGTTAGTGGATGAGAGGCGCCGTGCTTCTCATCGACACTTCCGCCTTCTTACTTTCGACCTGCCGCCTGCGCGGCCACCCACTCCTTCTGCCTGTCCGTGAGCGTGACGCTCATCTTCTGAAGCGTGGCCGCGTTGAGCGTACCCGTCACCTTGAGACCTTCCGCCTCCTGATACTTCTTGAGGCCGTCGCGCGTCGGCGTGTCCAGTTTGCCCGTCGCGTCGCCAGCGTAGAAGCCGCGCTGCTTGAGAATCCCTTGCGCCTGCTTGATCTGCTCTTTGGTTGCGCGGAAGACGGGGCCGCGCTTCTTCGTCGTGTTGGCGTTCGCGTTGGAAGCGGACGTGTTGGCGTTCTGCGCGGCGGCCGTGCCAGCAAAAAGGCAGAGCGACGCCGCGAAGATTGCGGTCAGCAGTCTTTTCATCTGTTTCTCCTGTTGGGTGAGGTGCGCTGGCGGTCGCACGCGTTAAGTGCCGGAGATAACCCGCTCGGGAAGCGGCTTTCATCATACACGCCCTGTCAAGACTCTGGACGCCTCAAATTCAACTGGACAAATAGTTAGAGTTAAACGACTGTGAAATTTCGTTGAACAAGTTTCTTCCCGTGTGCTATTCTGTCCGAGCGCTCGTCCGGCGCGCCCAGGGCGTCGGGCACGCCCCGCCTCCGACGAGTTTTCAAAACGCCCCGCCGGCACATTTGAATGAGCAAGGTCATGAAAAAAATCCCCGCCCTCTTTGTCTTACTCATCCTCTCAAGCCTTTGCGCCTACGCGCGCCAGAACGGCCCCGTGGCCTACCGCTTCGACAATTTCGACGTGCCCGGCGGCGTGCGCGTCGAGACGCCCGCCCCGCTTCCCGCGCGCCGGAGCGGGCGTCTGAAGCTGACCTCGCGCACCTTCCCCACGGCCGCCCCGTCCACGCAATCCCCTTCCCCCGCGCCCGCGCTCGCGATGTCGGCGGGCACCGCGCTCGAAGGCTTCTCGACCGGCAGCGCCAACGTCGACGGCTTCATCGTCGATTCGAGCAACCGCCACGGCGTAGACCCTCTGCTCATCTACTCGATCATGCACCGCGAGTCTTCGTTCAAGCGCTTCGCGACTTCGAACAAGGGCGCGCGAGGCTTCATGCAGTTGATGCCGGCGACGGCCGCGCGCCTCGGCGTGCGCGACATCTACGACCCGCAGCAGAACATCGAGGGCGGCGTCAAGTACGTCCGCCTCCTGCTCGACATGTTCGACGGCGACGTGCGTCTGGCGCTCGCGGGCTACAACGCGGGCGAGGGCGCGGTACAGAAGTACGGCGGGGTTCCGCCTTACCGAGAGACGCAGGAGTACGTGCGCCGCATCTCGGAACGCTACGCGCTGATGCGCGACCCCTCGACGGCGCGCCTCGCCCCCCGCGTCTCGCGCACGCAGATCGCGAAGCTCAAGGCCACAGAGCCGTCACAACTCGTCTACGAGACGCACGTCTTCGCCGTCCGCACGCCCGACGGCAGGCTCCGGCTCATCAGCCAGTAATTCCCAACCGAGGTTGAAGAAGAGTGGGGACGGACTCAGCGCCGTCCCTTTTCATTTGTGCGCGCGGGCTGTTATGGCCGCGGGGGTTGTCGCGGTATGATTGTCCGGCGAGAGACGTTCGGCCCTGACACTTTCAAGCGACCGGCACCGACAGATGCCAGAAGTCAACCACGACGAAGCGAACGACGAAGGCGCGGGCGCCGCCGGGAAGGCGCGCGTGCTCCTCGTCGCGGACGAAGGCGCGGACGTCGTGCGTCTGCGCGGGCGGCTCGCCGAAGCGGGCTTCGAGGCGGACGACGCTTCGCCCGATGAAGCCGCGTCACGCGCCGGAGAACTTAAACCGGCCGCGGTGCTCCTCGCCTTCGGCGGGCGCGGGGGCGAGGGGCGGCTCGTCGCGCTCGCGCGCGGGCTGCGGGCGGAGCCTCCGAGTTTCGCGCTGCCCGTCCTCTTCCTCTTCCGCGAAGACGACCGCCCGCTCCGCAGCGCCGCCCAACACCTCGGCGCGGACGACTACTTCTCGCAGGACGCGTCCGCAGACGAGCTGCGCGCGCGCCTCAACGCCATACTCTGGCGCGCGGAGTCGGGCCGACGCTCGGCGCCCGCGGTCGCAGACCAGCGCTCCGAGATCGACAACTTCCTCTTCCTGCTCGACGCCGTCGCCTCGGACGCGCGCGCGGGCGCTACGGGGTCGCTCGCGCTCGTCGAAGCGGGGGGCGACTTCGAAAACTCGCAGGACGGCGACGGCGCGCGCGCCGCGGCGCTCGCGGCCGCGCACGGTTTTCTGAAGCTCAACCTGCGGCGGCTTGACGCCGTCGCCTTCTACGGCCCCGCGACGCTTCTCGTCTACCTGCACGGCGCCGACGGCGCTTCGGGACGCGCGACGCTCTCACGCCTGCGCGAAGAGTTCGCGGAGTCGCGCCGCGGCGGAGACCTCTTCGTCGGCGTCTCTTCGTTCCCCGCGCACGGCTCGGAGGTCGAGCGTCTGGTCGAGCAATCGGAAGTCGCCCTGGGCGAGGCGCGGGGTGAGAACTCCGCGTCGCGCGTCGTCGTTTACGGCCTCGCGGAAGCCGAAGCGGGCGCCGTCATCTCGCGCGACGCCGAGCGGCGAACGCAAAGACGGAGCATGACAGCCGGCGTGAACGAACCTGCCCCGGCCGCGACGCAGCCGGGCGCGTTGCGCGTCGGCGGGAAGCTGCGCCGCGTGATGCTCGTCGTCTCGGACGCGGAGCGTATGGCGCAGGTCAACCTGCTGATGCGCTCGGCCTCCTACGAAGTGCGCGCGGCCTTCGACGGACAGCACGCGCTCAACCTCCTGCGCATAGACCGCCCGGACGCGCTCGTCGTCGATTACGAGTTGCCCGGCTTCGACGGCGTCGAGATGTTGAAGAGACTTGCCAAGCAGTCGCGCAACGGTGACGAGCCGCCCGCGCTGCTGCTCGCGCCTTCGGGCCGCGAAGACCTGCGCGCCGAGGCGCTCGCGGCGGGCGCCCGCGGCGTCATAAGCATGCCTTACGACGCCGTCGAACTGCTCGAACGCCTGCGCGAACTATGCGAGAGGGGTGAGGGTTAGATGGAAAACTGCCACGTCTGCGGTACGCGCCTGACCGACGGCGCGCGCTTCTGCGCCGCGTGCGGCGCGCCCGCCGGCTCCGAAGAGACGCGCTACGCGCCCGACTTCGCGAACGAGGAGACGCACGTCGCCGCGCCCGCACGCCCCCGCGCCGCACAGCCGGTGCAAGTCCGGCCGCTCCCCGCTTCGCCCCAGCGCGCCGAGGGCGGCCCGCTCGACGCCGGGGAGGAGCGTACGGTCTTCACCGTCGGCCCGACGCTCCTCTTCGTCAAGATCGGTTACGCGCTGGCGGCGCTCGGGGCCGTACTGCTCGTCGCGCTGCTCGCGTGGCAGAACTGGGTGACGATACCTTACTACGTCTCGATCCCGCTGGCGCTCGCGCTGCTGCTCATCCCGGCCTACAAACACCTGAAGCGCAACACCGTGCGCTACACTCTGACCGACTCGAAGATCGAGATCGACGAGGGACTCGTCTCGCGCACGACGCGCAACATCCCCCTGCGCAACGTACAGGACGTGTCCGTCACCACGACCATCCCGCAGCGCCTCCTGCGCTTCGGCAACGTCGTCATCGACAACGCGAGCGAGACCGGCGGCACGACCGTCATGCGCAACATCCCAGACCCGCGCCGCCACGCCGACCAAATCCTGCGCGAGCTGCGCCGCTGGCGCTAGAAGCTCTCGCGGACTTATCATCCTCGCAGCGGAACAAGCACAACGGCGCCGTCGTCTAACTCATCCAAGCGCTTTGCCGTACTCCGTCCGCGGGAAAGGTTTTGTCGTGCGACCATCGAAGATGAAGAAGTTTACGTCGCTCCTGTTCCTCGTCGCTTTGTGCGCGTCCGCGGCCCTGGCCCGGACGCAGCCGCCGGTTCGGGCGTCGGACATCGGTAGTTCGGGGGACGACGTTCCCGTCCTCGTCATGCACCTGCCCGACTGGGAGAGGAAGGCGGACGCGGTCTACGCCCGCAGCACGGCGGAGCTGCAGAAGGCCGCCGGGAATCAACCAACGCTCGACGCCTTCGAGTTCGACGAGGGCGTCGAGGCCGTCACCGCGAAGTATGCGGACGGTCGGCTCGTCGTCGTCGAGTTCCCGACGCCGCAGCACTCGGTCGATGCCGACGCCGCCGTCAAGCGGCGCATAGAGGAGTTGAAGGGCGCGGGCCAGCCCGTGCCCACGCTCTACAGCCGCGTCGGCAACTACTCTGTCTTCGTCTTTGACGCGCCCGACTTCGGGGCGGCCGAGAGGCTGGCCTCGCGAGTGAAGTACGAGAAGGACGTGCGCTGGCTCGGCCGCAACCCGCACGCCGAGGAGATTGCGACGCGCGCCTACACTTCGACGATGGGCGGCGTCATCCTCACGACGCTCAAGACGACGGGGCTCGCCATCCTGCTCTGCCTCGGGGTCGGCGGCGCCATCGGAGGCGTTATCTTCCTCCATAGGCGTGCGCAGCGTGACGCGCAGGAGGTCTACACAGACGCGGGCGGCATGGTGCGGCTCAACATCGAAGATTTGAACACCCCGCCCGCCACCTCGAACCTGCTGGGCCGCGGTCAGGAGTAAGGCTTTTTTGCCTGAAACAAGAAAGGGCCGCGAGTCGAGACTCGCGGCCCTTTCTTGTTAATAGAGTGACTGGTCACAAATTTGCGGGTTACTGATCTAATCTGCGGGGCTCCCCCAAACCCCTACAGAAACGGAATCAGTAACCCGCTAATTGATGGCCTTCGACGACTCTGCTGACAACGACTCTGTTCCCCCAAAGAGTTGTCGCCCGCAAGAAGTGAGAGAAAACCTCCCCCAAAGCTTTCACTCACTAGCCGTCTCCGAGCCTGACCCGATAACTCTATTTACCCCTCACATTTTATCTGTCTTACGGCTGAGCAACGCCCATGCCATCAAGACTTTACTGGCCCCCTTAAAAACTCCGAGTCTTCAATTTTCCCCGTAAATTAACGTGAAATAAAATTCCCCTGCCTTTTCAATCAGTTACAAGACAGGTGAAGAAAGTCGCGGGAGCTGTACAAATTCCATACTGAAAAAATATCGTGCGAACGTTTCCGCTACACAACTAAGATTTTGGATAGTTCAGAGCCGTACACTTATTCGCTTTTAAGCTGGAAAGAGGCGCGAATTTGCCCAACTTTTTCACCACGATGATTCTGTACGGGGAAACTTGCGTAGGGCAAGAGGGCTTTGTACGCGTCCTCATCCAGTACATCGAGCTGTCGCAAGGCCTCGATGGCGATGGTTGAGCGCGCCCGGCGGTCTTCGCCGTCCTCAATCTTGAAGGCCAGTCCCAAACCCTTCGGCCAGCGCTCGCAAGGCATGACGCCGGCCGTGTAGACGCCCTCCGCGCCGATTTTCGAGATTAGGAGTCCGCGGCCGGCACGCATGACCTCCGTGTCGAAACGCTCCTGCGTCCCGCCGACAAGCTCCGGCCGCGCGCTCATGGCCGCTGTGAGGCGCGCGCAGGCGGCCCGCGTCTCGGCGTGGAAGCCTTCGGGCGGCGCGACCAGGCGCGCGTACATGAGAGCCATGGCGCGGACGGACATGCCGAAGACCGGGACGCCGCAGCCGTCCGTGCCGAGGGCGATTTCGTCGGCGTCCATGCCTGAGAACTGCGAGACGGCGCGGAGGATTGACTGCTGGACGGTGCCCCCGGGGTCGTCGTAGAGCTGGGGCGGGGCGCCGAGGTGGCGCGAGAGGGCGAGCATCCCCGTGTGCTTGCCAGAGCAGTTGTTGCGCAGCACGCCCGGCGTCTCGCCGCGCGAACGCAGGCGCTCGGCCGTCACGCGGTCGAAAGGCTCGTGGACGCCGCACTTGAGGTCGCCTTCGCCGAGGCCGATCTTCTCAAGCATGCGCGCGACCGTCTCGACGTGAAGGTCTTCGCCGCTGTGCGAGCCGCAGGCGACGGCCAGTTCCGCCTCCGTGAAGTTAAAACGTGCGGCCGCGCCGCTCGTCAGGAGCGGGACGGCTTGGAAGGGTTTTCCGGAGGAGCGAAGGTATGTGACCGTCTCCGGCTCGCCGAGGTAAGCGACGAGGCGGCTTTCGCCGTCCACGGCGGCGACGTGGCCGCGGTGGCGCGACTCGACGATGGGGCCGCGCCAGACTTCGACGAGCGGCGCAGGGTTGGGCGCGGGCTGACTTTGATTTTCGGGATTCAAGCGGGTCGAATCTTAAACGCGGGGACTGGAAGACCGCAACCGCGTCCGCAGAGTTTTCCGCCTGTGGAAATTCCTGATGAAAATCGGAGGGGCCGCCGTCAGAAACGTCTGACGGCGACCCCCTCCCTTTCGACACTCTTCAGATCGAAAGTTTTATCCGCTTGTTCTTACTTCTTCTTACTTCCCCGACTGCGGTGTGACCGTCCTCGGACGCGTGCGCGTCAGAACCGTCAGCCTGACGGGGCGCCGGCCGAAGCGCATGGCCTCGGAGGTCTGCGGCACCCAGATGTCGATCTTGCGACCGCACACCGCGCCGCCCGTGTCCGTGACGATGTATTCGCCACTGTAGGAGCCTGCTTCGAGCCGCACGCGCGTGCCCAGCGGGAGAACTCTACGGTCGGCGGCGATGATGCCGCGCCGAACCGCGCTGCCGTTGGCTGTGCGACCGCGGAGGCTGTAGGCCGTCGCCGTGAAGGTTACGGCCGGGGAAGACGCCTCCGTCTCGGCCCCCGTCTTCGTTATGTCAATCGCGGCCTTCGTTCCACTCGGCGGGGCCGCCTCCGCCTCTTTCACTGCGGCGCCGTCCTCAGCGGCGTCCGTCGTCTCTGCCATCTCAGCGCCGGCGTTGTTAGCTTCCGTGACGGCGCCCTTCTGTAGCATCTCCTGCGGGTTCTGCCCCAGGGGTTCTGCGACTGAAGTCTTCGCTAAAAAGAGCAAGGAACATGAGAGAAGAACGGCCGCGGCCGCCCCCCCCCCAATCAAGGGTTTACTCATTCTCGGTCCTCCTACCGATTCAAGTCTTTCAGCGGCGCGCGAGTAGGTGAGTAACCTCCCGTCCTCGACCTCCGGCTCTAGGAGTTTGAAGAGTCAGCCGGAGTGGGGAACCTGTGTCCTTGATGCGGAGCGCTGAAAGAATCCAGTACAAAAAGAATGACAAGCGAACAGTATGCCCGCTTGCCACGCAAGGGAAAGTAACATAAGGACTTAGCGTCTGTCTACTTGCAATGTGCCCTAAAAATCCGTACTGAAAGGGGACTCAAAAGCCCTGTTTTTCGGTGTACGAGGTTGCACGAAACCCTGCCCTTTCAACCTGTTAAACGACCACTTTAAACAGTCTTGCCGCCCAGCCAAACGCCTTGGTAGACGACCCTGGCTTCGCCGGTCAGGAGCACCTCGCCGTCCTCACGCCAGAGGACTTCGAGGCGGCCGCCGGGCATCGAGACCATTACGTGCCGGTCTGTGTGGCCGCCGACCATCGAGGCGACGGCCGCCGCCGAAGCGCCCGTCCCCGAGGAGAGCGTCTCGCCCGCGCCGCGCTCCCAGACGCGCGCCTCGATGTTCTCGCGGTCTAAAACACGAATGAACTCAACATTCGTACGCTCCGGGAAGGCCGCGTGCGACTCGATGGCGCGGCCGAGACGCCTCCAATCCGCGGCCTCGAAGTCGTCCACGAAGGCGCAGCAGTTCGGGTTACACATCTGGAGCGCGGTGACGCGCAGGGTCTCGCCGTCGGGCAGCGCCAGGGGGTATTCGCGCACCTCCGCGAGCGGCCCCTCGGTCAGCATCGGGATCGAGGCGCTGTCGAAACGCGGGCTGCCGATTTCGGCCTCGAAGCGGAAAGCGCCTTCGCCCAAACGTTCGCGCAGGCGGTAGCGCTTGACGCCCGCGCGCGTCGAGAAGCGCAGTTCCTCGGCCGACCAGAGTCCTGTGAAGTGCAGGTAGGCCGCGGCGCAGCGCGAGCCGTTCCCGGACATCGCCGCCTCGCCGCCGTCCGGGTTGAAGATGCGCAGGCGGAAGTCCGCCTCTTCCTCTAAAGGCTCGACGACGGCGATGCCGTCCGAGCCGGCACCGAAGTGCCGGTCGCAGACGCGCTCGACGAACTCGACGAACGGCCCGCCCGCGCTGATGCGCTCGAAGCCTGAACTCAGGCCGGCGACTTTCAACTCGGCCGCCTCGAAGACGAGGTAGTCGTTGCCGTAGCCTTGAAATTTAACGAAGCGCATTTGCCCCCTTCTTCAGGAACGGCCGGCGAAGGATGCGAGGAGGACGGCGACGGCGTCCGTGAAGTCTGTGCGCGGATTCGCGTCGCGCGGCGGGTTGTTAATCATGAGTGAGAAGGCGAGCCGCTCGCCCGCGGCGCTGAAGACGTAGCCGGAGAGCGAGGTCGCCGTGCCCAGAGTCCCCGTCTTCGCGCGCACGTTACCCTGCGCGGGCGTGCCCTTCATGCGGTTGCGCAAGGTGCCGTCCACGCCCGCGACCGGCAGCGCCAGACGGAACTCGGAGCCGAAGCGGTGGCGGTTCATGTAGACGAGCAGTTGCAGGGTCGTGTCGGCCGTGACGAGGTCGGAGCGCGCGAGGCCGGAGCCGTCGTTCATGACGAGGCCCGCCGGGTCGATGCCGGCCTGCGTCAGGAAGTTTCGGACGACCGCCGCGCCCGCGTCCTCGCTCGAAAGCTTCGGGTCGGGCGCGCCCGCGACCTTGCCGAGCGTGCGCAGGAGGAGTTCGGCGTAGAGGTTCTGGCTCGGCTTCAAAGTCTGCGCGGCGATGACGGAGAGCGGCGGCGACTTGCGCGCGGCGAGCTCGACGAGAGACGAGACGGGGAGCGGTTTCTCGACCCGCCCCTGCGCGTCCACGGTGCGCGTCTGGCCTGTGAAGACGACGCCGCGCCGTTCGAGCGAAGAGCGCAGCATCGTGGCGAAGACGAGCGCCGGGCGCGTGACGGCGAGGCTCGCAGAGTAGCCGCGGTCGTCGATGGGGAGCCGTCCGCGTATCTCGATGGTGTTCTGGCCGAGCGGGCGCGTGACGCTCAGGTCACGCGTCGTGCCGCGCTCGGAGGTCGTCGTGCGGTCGACGATGGTGACGACCGGAGTCGAAGGCCCGAGCGTGATGCGCGCGGGCGCGCCCACCGAAGCGCCGGGCTTGACGGAGAGGTCTACCGAGTTGTCGTTGACCGTGAGCGCCGAGACCTCCGCGCCGTAGTACCACTGCAGGTCGTCCCACTCCCAGCCCGAGGGAATCGGCGCGCCCGTGAAGTAGCTCTCGTCGCCGACGAGGTCGCCCTCGACGCGGCGGACGCCGGCCGCGTAGACGTCTGCCGCCAGCGCGTCGATGGTGAACGAGTAGTCCGTGTTCCCTTCGGGGTTGAAGCGGACGGCGAAGGTCGGGTCGCCGCGTCCGTAGACGACGAGGTCGCCGCGCACCGTGCCTGATGCGTCGGGTCGCGCGGGCGCGTAGACCGAAGTGACGAAGCGGTAGTCCGGCGTCAGTCGGTCGAGCGCGGCGGCCACCGTGTAGAGCTTCATGTTCGAAGCGGGCTGCATCCACTTGCGCGAGTCCTGCTCGAACAGGACGCGCCCGGTGTCGAGCGAGGAGACCTTGACGGCGACGCGTGACGCCGCGAACTCGGGCCGCGCGAGGAGATCGCGGATGCGCGCGCGCAGCTCTTCGAGCGTCTGCGGGGCGGACGCGGTCGTGGTCGCGGCCGGCGTCGGCGTGGGCGTCGGCGTCTGCGCCGCGGCGGGCGTCGGCGTCGGCGTGGGCCGCGCGGGCGTGGCCTGCGTGCGCGCGGGTGTGGGCGTCGGCGTCGCCTGCGGCGCGGCGCGGCGCTCGCGCGTCTGCGTCGGGGTCTGCGCGGCGACGGCCCGGGCCGAAGGCGCAGAGGCGAGCAGCGAGAAGAGCAGCAGGTACGTTAAGAGAGAACGTGTGCGGGCGGGCGTCATGTCTGTTCCACGCGCCCCGTAGGCGCGGCGCTTTCACCTCCCTGGAAGCTTTGACGCAGTCTGAAGGAAACGGCGCGATTCGGCAAGCGTGACGTCCGCGCGGTCGGGACTTGTACGAAACGTTGAACGCCAACTCAATCTTATTTTATTTGATCGTTTGAATCGTCTTTCCAAATTTTCCAACTTCAGCGACGAAAGCCGAAGGGTACGGCCGTGCGTACGCGCGGGCATGGCGATTGCCCTTTGAGTACGCGGTCGGATCAGGGAAGACGAAAACGGCTCCTTCCCCGCCCACGAATCCATTTAGCCGTACACACACCGAGCGGACGCTAACGGCCCGGCGGCGGGCGTGTCGGCCGAGGTGTGTCTAACAAGGAGAGTTATGAACAAG
>JAFAZX010000065.1 GCA_019239425.1 Acidobacteriota bacterium | reverse complement strand
GTCCCGCGATCCGCCAACTCCAGACGCCCCGCCCGCTGCATATTCGCGCCGGTGAAGGCGCCGCGCTCGTGGCCGAACAGCTCGCTCTCGAATAACGAACTCGGAATGGCCGCGCAGTTCAAGGTGACGAAAGGCCGCTGCTGTCGTTGGCTGCGCTCGTGGATGGCGCGGGCGATGAGTTCCTTCCCCGTCCCGGTCTCGCCCAGCAGCAGCACCGTAGAGCTGGTGGCGGCAACCACCTTGGCGAGTTGCAACACGTTTCTTAGGCCCGAACTCTGACCGACGACACCCAAAAACGAAGGGGTTGCAACTGGCTCGGTCAAAGAGGAGTTCCCGTTGAATGTCAACTCGCCACTTGCCAAACTCCTAAGCGAATTTTCGGAATCAACCTGGGAAAAGGACAAAGCCTCTGAACTCATCTCAAACCTCCTCGAAGTACCGACTTACAATTTCACTCGTCATCTGGTTCTCTCGTTATCCACGCACGGATATATGCCGAGCAATTCCGAAGCTCAATCCCGTTTGACTCGCAGCGCTTAAGAAACCTCACCGCATCTCGATCCACGAGAATCAGTTCTTTCAGGTCCAAAGCCATGCGACGACTTTCACCTTCGGCCTCGATTAGATCTCTCAATTCAGCCAGGTTCTCCGAGCGCATCCGACCGCTCACTGTAAAAACGGTTTCTCCATTATCTATGACTCGAATTTTTATCATCTGGCCTCACTCGTAACCTGATGCTCATCTACTGAGCAATTACGATTCCAGATGTAAGTTGTTGAAAATACAGAAATGAGGTATGCGGTAGACTGGTGAATTCTCGTCATTGGCGAAACTACATCAATGACGAAATCGTCAAACGCAAGTCTTCTTAAGAGGAACTGGAGTCCTTAAAACGCTTCTTGTCGATCTTTAATGCTCTGATTTTCGACTCCAAAGTAGATCGCTTAAGACCCAGCCTGGCAGCGGCCCCTGAAGGACCGAAAACTTGCCCCCGGCATTCTTGCAAGGCTGCCTCAATCATCTCCCTCTCTTGTGCCAGGAGTGTTCGAGAAAGCCCCGTTTGGCTTTTTGTTTCTGTGAGAAACGCCTGCCGTGGTAACCAGTTTTTGTCTACTGAGAATACCTCGGTTTCGCAAAGTATTATTGATCTTTCGATGACGTTCTGTAGCTCGCGGATGTTTCCGGGCCAACCGTATGACTGAAGCGATTCAAATGTCTTCTTATTGACGGCCGTTATGTTCTTACCGGCTTTTCGCGCGTAACGATCGATAAAGTATTCAACAAGTAGGGGAATGTCTTCGCTTCGTTCGCGCAACGGGGGAATCGCAATCGGAAAAACATTCAGGCGGTAAAACAAATCACTACGGAAGGACCCAGCGCGGATGGTGGCCTGCAAGTCACGGTTGGTGGCTGCGATCACCCGAACGTTAGCGCGGATTCGGCGAGTGCCACCGACCCGCTCAAACTCGCGCTCCTGCAAGACACGCAACAGGGCTATCTGGGTCTCAGAGGGAAGTTCTCCGACTTCGTCGAGGAAGATGGTGCCGCCGCATGCTAATTCAAACCGACCGAGCCGCCGCTGAGTCGCACCGGTGAAGGCGCCCTTCTCATGACCGAACAACTCTGACGCGATCAACTCACGGGGGATTGCTGCACAGTTCACGCCAATGAATGCGAGTTCGGATCTCTGAGACTGTTTATGGATCGCGCGCGCGATCAGTTCCTTGCCGGTACCTGTCTCTCCTGTAATCAGAATCGTGGAGTCGGTCGGGGCGACTTTCGCAACCTGCGCGAGGACGAATTGCAGCGCTGCTGAGGTGCCGACGATCTCTTCGAACATCGAGGTCCGATCCACTTCGTCCCGCAGAACCAGATTCTCTTCATACAGCCGGTCCCTCAGTGCCCTCAATTCCGCCTCGGCCCGCTTAAGGTCGTCAATATCGGTAGCGGCCACGTACCATCGATCAATCTTTCCCTGATCGTCGAGAAGCGGATTGTGGCGGGAGAGGAACCAGCGGTATTGTCCGTCTTTCCCCAGCACACGATACTCACTTTCAAAGGGCACCGCGCTTGAGAGCGCCTGTGCACGTCGCTCTCGGAGACTTTCCGCAGCCTCCGCCGCATCCTCCGGGTGGTCAACCCGGGCGCGATAATCTTCTCGTTGTACGTCCTCCAAGGTGAGGCCGGTGTAATCCAACACGCCCGGATTGACATACAGCACAGATCCGTCGGGGCGCAAGACGTGGATCAGAGTGGGGATGGTATCAATGACTTGACGGAAGTTACGCTCGCTCGACTGCAGAGCCTCTTCAACTCGTTTGCGATCGTCGATGTCGGTAAGGAGTAAATACCACGCGGTTACCTTGTTTTCCGTATCTCGCACCGGGAGGCCGCGCACCTGAAACCACCGGTAAACGCCATCGGCCCGGCGGCAGCGATGCTCAATGTCATAGACCTGTCCGGTTTCGATGGACTTCTTTCGCTCTTGGATCACGCGGGGCAAGTCATCAGGGTGAACGGCGTTCATGAGAGCCCAATCTTTCAACTCCTCCTGTGTTCTGCCGAAATATTCCAGCGTCTGGCGGTTGAGAAACTCTATCTCGCCCATAGCGCCCGTCGTAGCCACGAACCCCGGGATGCTATCGACGATCTGGCGCCAGGAGAGTTCGCGCGCACGCAGCGCTTCCTCTCCACGCTTACGATCTTCGATATCTATGTTCGTTCCGTACCACTTGATGATCTTCCCCGATTCATCTCGCAACGGGTTGAACCGAAAGAGAAACCATCGGTAGGCACCATCGAAACGACGCATGCGCGCTTCCGTCTCCCCCGGCGTACCAGAAGCCACACACGAGCGCCAGTAGTCGACAAGTTCCTGACGGTCGTCTGGATGAATCGCCTCCTCCCACCCCCAGCCCGAGGCTTCTTCTGCGGTCATGCCGGTGTAGTTCAGCCAGCGCTGATTGAGGAAGTCGGCGTACCCATCCGGACGAGCACTCCACGCAAATGTAGGAATCGTATTGACGATGAGACTCATACTGCGCTCGCTGGATCGCAGAGCTTCTTCCGCCCGCTTGCGCTCGATCCCCTGCGCAATCGTGTCGGCAACCGATGCGAGCGTGTCGAGAATGGATTCCGAAAGTGTGCGACGCGCGAACAGCGCCACCACTCCGATCAGCCGATCCTCGACAACCAACGGGTATCCGGCGAAGGCAACCATTCCCGTATCCTGTGCCCAACCCTTATCCTTCACGCGTGGGTCGTTCACAACGTCATTGGTGAAATGCTCCTTCTTCTCCCGGGCAATCAAGCCGACCTTCAGGTCTCCGACGGGGATCCGGCTGTATGACCCATCCAAACGCGTGTACATGCCCGCGCTCGCCTGCAACTCCAGCGTGCTTTCATCCTTGCTCAGCGTCCAGATTCGGGCGAAGGCCGCGTCGAGGTGACGAACGATAGCCTCCGTGCATCCGCGCAGAATCTCCCCCAAGTGGGCTGGCTTAGAAAAAGCGGCACTCACGTCAGCCCGAACACCCGCTTGGCGTATCTGCGCGTCCTCCGCCTGTTTTCGGTCCTCGATATCGAACGCGGCCACATACCATCGGTCGATTCCTCCCTGCTCATCGAGCAGAGGGTTGTAGCGGATCAGGAACCAGCGATACTTGCCGTCCTTACCTATCACGCGTTGCTCATTCTCGAACGGTACGGGTCGGCGTAGCGCATCACGGCGCTCCTTGCGAAGTCTCTTCACATCCTCAGGGTGAAAAAAACGAGCGCGATAGTCTTCTCTCCGCACATCTTCCAGAGTGCAACCGTGGTAACCCAACACCGCTTGATTCACATAGAGTACCGATCCGTCGGTGCGCAACACGTGGATAAAGGTGGGGATGAGGTCGGTAATCAGGCTCAAATTGTGCTTGTTGAACTGCAGAGCCTCTGCGGCCTTCTGGCGATCATTCTCAAGCAAATCGGTGATGGTTTGCAGTAACGTCGCCACATCGAAGTAAATGCGACCCGCAGTGATCTGCCTTTTCGCCGAATCGTACTCATAAACCCCACAACCAGGGAGGCTAATTTGAGCACCGGTCGCTGCATGACCGGCGAATGGGCCTTGGTGTGTTGCTTCAAAAATAAATTCGACGGTGACCACACCCGGCCCGAAAATCATGTTCTTCACAAGGTGACGGTTTCCCGGGAACGCAGTGATAAATGGCCGAGCAAACTGATCGCGGACGGCTTCCTTTCCCTCCATGAGCAGGCCGGGAATTTGAAGCACCACATCTTCGGCGTAGTAAGACATGATGCGATCCAAGTCCGTTCCGGACCATGCATCGTAGTACTCTTCGATGAACGATTCGACGTCAGAAACAGACTCGATGGCTGTAGATACCGCCATGGATGGATGCCTCCTTGGGGTTCGGCCTGTTACACCCATTAACTCTTGAATAACTCATGGTGGTGCGACAATTAAGCGAACTTCTAAGACACAACGCTCTCGCGTGGATGGCTTCAAACAGACCCTTCCTCCCGCGCTCCGAGCTGAACGCCCGCCAGCCGAAGAACCACGACGTGCCCTCGAAGACTGTGGCGCAGCCGAGCACGATGTAGTTCCACCCAGGGGCCTCTACGATCTCCGAGTTGCCCGTGAAGGAGGCCGCGACGAAGTTCGTCGCGGCGATAGCCAGATTGCCCAGGATAGCCGCGACGACCGCCGTCTTTGATTCTGATGCCACTTCGGAGCACACCCGCTTTCAAAACCATCAACCGACATAGACACCAAGCTTAAGGATACCGCACAGTGAACGCACTGCCAGCCCGAAGAATGCGCCAATCCCTCTGTGGCGTCCATTGTGCTTTGGTATTGGTATCACGCTTGTCCACGGCCGTGGACAACAGATTGAGGCGACCGTCGGCGTCCATCAATACACCATTGTTGATATCGGCCTGCTGCCATTCCTCACCGCCGCGCAGACTAATACTAAGGAGTTGACCGATACCAAAGTCTAATAGATTCGCCTTCAGTCTTGTGGTCTACTCGCCCTCACTATTGAGCCATGTCAAACCGCGCGCCGGCGTCAGACGGTTTTCGATGAGCGAGGGCAAGCCGCGAGCGGAGTTCATGGCCCGCGCGGCGTTTCGGTCATTCCGCTAGAGCAATCAGGAGGGGCGGTAGCACGTTTATTGGCTGATATTCAGCACGCCGATGAAAGGGGGCAACATCCCCGCTGAATCGTTCCGACCGCCTCGGAAGGAGGGACACGATGCTCGCCTACAGACTGCTGAAAGCGCAGACGCAGCCGGAGTTTCAGGAAGTGCCGGAGCCGCACGCGGGACCCGGCCAAGTAGTCGTTAAAGTCGCCGGCTCCGGCCTGTGCCACACCGACTTCGCGCTCATCGCGCGCGACCCGGCCCACTGGAAGGAGCACGCGCCGCCGTTCACGCTCGGGCACGAGGTCGCCGGGTGGGTGGAAGAGGTGGGAGGCGGCGTGACGAGGTTCCAGCGCGGCGACGCCGTCGCGGTCAACCCGTCGTGGGGGAGCTGCGGGCGCTGTTACATGTGCCGGTCCGGCGAAGAGAACCACTGCCTTTACCAGAAAGACCTTCTCGCTCCCGGGCTCGGTTTCGACGGAGGACACGCGCCCTACGTGCTCGTCCCCGACGCGCGGTTTCTCGTCCCCATCGGCGACCTCGACCCCGTCCTTGCCGCGCCGCTCACGGACGCGGGCATCACGACGTACAGCGCGATCAAGCCGGCGATCCCCGGCATCTTTCCGGGGAGCACCGCGGTCGTGATCGGCGTCGGGGGATTGGGACTGTACGCGGTGCAGTTCCTCCGCCTGCTCACCGCCGCGCGAGTCGTCGCTGTCGATTCGACCGAGGCCAGACTGAAGCTGGCCCGGGAGTACGGAGCTGACGACGTTGTGCCGAGCGGCCCCGACGCCGCGGCCCAGATTCGCGAGCTCTCCGGCGGGGTCGGGGCGGCGTTCGTCCTCGATTGCGTGGGGATCAACCCGACCCTCGCCACGGCGGTCGCCTCCCTGTCGTGGCGGGGCCGCCTGACGATGGTCGGCGCGGGCGGCGGCTCGACTCAGTTCGACTTCCGCGACGTGCCGTGGGGCGCGCAACTCGCGACGAGCCTGAACGGCGGCAGCATCGCGTTGATGGATATCGTCGCGATGGCGGCGCTCGGGCGGCTCAAAATCCTCGTGGACCGCTACCCCCTCAACGCCGCGAAGCAGGCGTACGACGATTTCGAGCACGGGCGGCTGGTCGGTCGCGCGGTGCTCCTTCCCACAGGATCAGAAGCGCGCGCGGCGTGACCTTACGAGTAAGGAAGCTGATTTGGAAAAGGCTGGTTGATGGAGAACTCGGCGCTCGCACATCAGGCAATCGCATTCGCCCTGCGCGTCAACGGCGTCAACCAGACCGCGCGCAGCCAGATCATCGGCGGTGTCGTCGTCGGCATCCTCACTCCGCACTTCGAGCAGACTTTCTGTCTCGCGGCATCCGGGAATATCGGTAGCATCATCTTGAGTGATGGAACGAAACACCGCCGTGCTCCTACCCCAGCGTCAGCCTCTCTTGAACGCCAGCCAGGCCCCTAATACCGTTAGTGCCAACACCAGCGCGATTCCTGTGATCCCGACCACCCTATCTACGATTGTCACACCCGTCCATTGTAAGTAGTGTACCTTGTAGAGTAGATCTATCCTGTCCGTGTCCGTGCCCCTCTGCTGCAAGCTCAACCTCTTCCAATCGAGGGTGACTTCGACGCCCGTGTCGGTGCTCGCCGTGTCGCCTGATATCCTGGAGATGCTTCCGTACCTTCGTGGATTCGCCGAGAACGCGTCACTTAACAACGACCTGATCTCTTCTTCTGTCGGCGTGCCCTTCGGCTGCATGTCCGCCGGGTTCAGGTGCGACCAACCTTTCTCGGTGCGAACGAGGAGGTGTTCACCCAAGACGGTTTTGATGTAGCGGAACTCCAGCCAGGAGGGGTCGGGAGTGACCGTCACGGCCCGCTCCAGCGGGTAAGTCTTCGGACTCAGGACTTCGTAAGCACCTTCGTAGCCCGGCTTAATAAAAAAGACGAGGCCGGTCAACGCCCAGCCGAAGAAAGGGAGCAGTAAAATGATCCCGACGACTCTGTGTAAGGCTCTGGCTTTCATACCGGAACGCCTCTTCCATCTTTGCTTCGTAATCCTGGTTGGTCGCGTCTTTGGAGATGAAGACTTCGTGGAGCGGTAATCCCAGAGAAGCCGCCTGTCGTTCGAGCAGGTCGCGCCGGACGCCGTGCATGCTGATGCGGTCGTAGTCGCGCGTCACGGTCGTCAGCAGCGCCGCCACGCGGCACTCCCGTGCCCTCTGCATTTCGTAGAGCGCGAGGCAACTGTCCTTGCCCCCGCTCCATGACATGAGCACTTCTTCCACAGACGATCACCTCAGAAAGCGTGGTCGAACGCGACCTCGCCCTCCACCCCGACCTGATAGGCCGAGACCCGCCGCTCGAAGAAGTTCGCCAGCTCCTGCACGTCCTGCAAGTCCATAAACGGGAACGGATTCTTCGCCCCGTAGCGCGCGGGCAGCCCCAACATCGTCAGCCGCTGGTCGGCGACGAACTCCAGATAGCGCCGCATCTCCGCGACGCTCATCCCCGCGACCCCGCCGCTCAGAAGGTCTTCGGCGAACTGCGTCTCGCAGGCCACCGCCTCTTCCATCATCGCCGTGATATTTCCGGCCAACTCGTCGTCGAAAAGCTCGGGCTCCTCACGCCGGATGACGCGCACCGCCTCGAAGGCAAAGGCCATGTGCGCGCTCTCGTCGCGGAAGACCCAGTTCGTGCCCGCTGCCAGGCCGTGCAACAGCCCGCGCGAGCGCAGGAAGTAGACGTAGGCGAAGGCCGCGAAGAAGAAGAGCCCCTCGATGCACGCGGCGAAGCATATCAGGTTGAGCAGAAACTGCTTACGCTCGGACTCCGTTTGCAGCTTATCCAACTTGTGAACCGAGTCCATCCAACGCAGGCAGAACTGTGCCTTCTGCCGGATGGAAGAGATATTATCCACGGCCGCGAATGCCTGCTCGCGCTCGCGCATCTCCGGGATGTAGGTGTCGAGTAACGTCAGGTAGAACTGGACGTGCAGCGCCTCCTCGTAGAGTTGGCGCGACAGGTACATGCGCGCCTCGGGCGCGTTGAGGTGCTTGTAGAGATTCAGCACGAGGTTGTTCGAGACAATCGAGTCGCCCGTGGCGAAGAAGGCGACGAGACGATTGATGAGATGCCGCTCGGCATCCGTCATCCGCCCTTGTAAGTCCATGAGGTCGGTCGAGAAGTCCACCTCTTCGACCGTCCACGTGTTCTTGATGGCGCTGCGATACATCTCGTAAAACGCCGGATACTTCATCGGGCGCAGGGTCAGGTTAAAACCCGGATTGAGCAACATCTGTTCTTCTTCCCCTCTACTGGCTCGCCTACTGGCACGCCTCGCAACTCTCAGGATTCTCCAGCGAGCAGGCGACCGCCTCCGCTTCCTTGAAGCCCGCCGCCGTCGCACCTGACACAGTCGTCTGTGCGATGCGCGTGGCCGGGCGCGAGCGCAGGTAGTAGGTCGTCTTCAAGCCGCGCTTCCACGCGTACATGTACATCGAAGAGAGCTTGCCGATGTTCGGGCTCTCCGCAAACAGGTTGAGCGACTGGCTCTGGTCGATGAAGGCACCTCGCGCCGCGGCCAGGTCGATGAGCGCGCGCATCGGAACCTCCCACGCCGTGCGGTAGAGCAGCTTGAGGTCGTCAGGTATCTCCGCGATGCCTTGGATCGAGCCTTCGGCCAGCTTGATGCGAGCACGTATCTCGTCCGTCCACAGCCCCACGCGCTTCAGGTCGGCCACGAGGTAGCGGTTGATTTGCAGGAAGTCGCCGGAGAGCGTCTCGCGCTTGAAGAGGTTGGAGACCTGCGGCTCGATTGACTCGTAAGAGCCGACGATGGAGGCGATGGTCGCCGTCGGCGCAATCGCGATCATCAGGGAGTTGCGCAAGCCCTTCTCTTTCATTCGCTCGCGCAGCGCGTCCCAACGTGCGGCGTCCTCCGGCACGACGCCCCACGCGTCGAACTGCAACTCGCCGCGCGCCGCGCGCGTCTCCGCGAAAGCCGGGTGCGCTCCAAGTCTCTCCGCCAACTCGCAGGAGGCAGTAAGCGCATGAAAGTAAATCTCCTCCTGTATCTTCGTCGAAAGAGTCAAGGCTTCCGGCGAATCGAACGGCAGGCGTAGTTGGAAGAGCACGTCCTGCAAGCCCATCACGCCTAAGCCGACGGGCCGCCAGCGCGCGTTCGACGAGGCCGCCGTGGGGATAGCGTAATAGTTGATGTCAATCACGCGGTCCAACTGCCTGACCGCCAGTCGGACGTTCGCGGCTAGCTTCTCGAAGGCGAAGCGCCCTTCGCTGACGTAACGGGCGAGGTTGAGCGAGCCGAGGTTGCACACCGCTGTCTCGTCCTGCGAGGTGACTTCGATGATCTCCGTGCAGAGGTTGGAGAGGTGAACCACCGCGCCCAGCCACGCTGTCTGGTTGCTCTTCCTGTTGCTCGCGTCCTTGAAGGTCATCCAGCCGTTGCCGGTCTGTGCAAGCGTCCGCATCATCCGCGCGTAGAGGTCGCGCGCCTTGAGCTGCCTGACGTGCAGCCCTTCGGCCTCAGCCGAAAGGTAGGCACGCTCGAACTCGTCGCCGTAGAGGTCTGTCAGGTGCGGCATGTCCTTCGGGTCGAAGAGCGACCAGACGCCGTCCTCTTCGACGCGCCGCATGAACAGGTCTGGTATCCAGTTCGCCAGGTTCAGGTTGTGCGTCCGGCGCGCTTCGTCACCAGTGTTGTCGCGCAGTTCGAGGAAGGCTTCGATGTCTGCGTGCCACGTTTCGAGGTAGACGCAGCAAGCCCCTTTGCGCTTCCCGCCCTGGTTCACGGCCGAGACCGAGGCGTCCAGCGTCTTCAGCCACGGGACGATGCCGTTCGAGTGGCCGTTCGTCCCGCGAATCAGAGAGCCCTGCGAGCGGACGCGGTGGTAGGCCAGCCCGATGCCCCCGGAGAATTTCGAGAGCATCGCCACGTCCATGTATTTCCGGTAGATGGATTCCAGGTCATCCTGCGGCGCGTCCAACAGGAAACAGGACGAGAGCTGTTCGTGCCGCGTGCCGGAGTTGAAGAGGGTCGGTGTGCTCGGGATGTATTCGAGCGTGGAGAAGAGGCGGTAGAGTTCGACGGCGTCGTGCACCGTCTCGGCCAGCCCGCAGGCGACGCGCAGGAAGAAGAACTGCGGCGTCTCGATAACGGTGCGCCGTTCGGGGTGCTTGAGCAGGTAACGGTCGTAAACCGTCCTCAACCCGAAATACTCGAAGAGGCCGGTGCGCTCCGCCTCTATGGCGCTATTGAGCTTGCGGCTGTTGGCGGCGACGAACGCGGCGACGCGGTCGGCGATGAGGCCGAGTCTGTGCCCGGCGGAGATCGACTGTGAGAAGGAATGTATCTCCTGGTTGGTGACCTCTTTGTCGATGTATGTCGCCAGCAGCCGCGCCGCCAGCTTCGAGTACTCCGGCTCGTCCACGATGAGCGAGGCCGCCGTGCCGATGGAGAGCGCGTCGAGTTCCTTCGTCGTCGCGCCCTCATACAGCCCGCCGATGGTCTTGGTGGCGATGCGCAGCGCGTCCACCTGCGTGAGCCCCGCGCAGCAACGCCCGACCGCGCGCACGATCTTGTTGACGTCAACCGGCTCGAGCGCGCCGTTGCGTTTGCGCACCCGCATGGTGGTCGGGGCATTCTCGGGGGCGGCGGGGGACGGAACTTGCGCGGCGACGGCGCTCATGTGGCATTTCTCCTTCTCGCTAGTTGGTCGTGTTGTCTAAGGGAAGGAGGCGCGGGCTTGAAAGAGAAAGTCGAGCGCGGGCAGGTTCTCTCGCAGGCCCACATCCTCCCCTCGGGGATTTGGGATACTCCCGCACGAGGTCGTGCGGCCTGTCGGCAGGTCTTCGGACTCGCAGGCGCTCGCGGAGTAATCGTCTCCGCTTCCTACTGGCCGTCGCTTCCCAACCTCTGCGAGATCAGTGCTTGATGACGGCGTTCGTTCCTGCTCACCGCTGCGGGGCAGTCCCGGACTCTCACCGGGTTCCCTTTTCAACGAGGACGAAAAGCCATCGCCCCCGTGCCGACAGTGGACGCAATATAGAGTAGAGCTTAGCGCGTGTCAATACCAGATATTGGGAAGGGACGTAAACGTCCTGTATGTGTCGCTGGTGGCTCGGCTATGGATTCGCGAAGGAGACGAACGTGTGCCCACCTTAGTCGCGGCGGTAAACTGTCCGGTCAGCGGCGTAGCGTCTCCGGCAGTAACCGCATGAAGTCGCGGACGGACACTACCTGGCTGTTCTCCGAAATGAACTCGAAATCGGAGGCGTTGACGGAGAGCGTCCGGGAATCCTTAAACGCGCAGACGCACGCGTGCAGCACCGGGAATTCATCGATCAGCGCAAGCAGTGCTGCCCACACAGGCGTGTCCAAGGTCGCGATCACGTCCAGCGCGCCACAAGCGCGCCACGGTGCTCCAGCCTTCAAACATTTCTCCATCCTGATGTGAAGCGCGTCGAGCCCCGTCTGAGTCTCTCGGTCGTCGCACCTCACGTGACTCAGAACACCGACCAGTTGTTCCGCCGCATACAGGCACACCTCCTGATAAAGGACCGCCCATCCGACCTGGAACACGCCGACGAGATCGTGATGGAGAAGAAAGGAGCCGGGCTGCGCGTTCGCGTCCGCCGCGAGCCAGTGAGGCGGCCAGTTCTCCAGGCCGAGGTTGCAGACCGCGGCGGCCGCGTCCGACGCCTCCTGCGCGGTGAAGGGCCGCCCCCCGATGGCACACCCGGCCATGAGAGTATTCGCAAGGTAGGCGAGTTCCTCATTCCTCCTCGAATAGACCGCCTCGTCACGTTCAAACACGAACCGCATGCATGTGTCGATTCGGCCGAGGCGCGGTGCGTGACCCTCCGACCCGCCGAGCAACGCCCGAGGCTGTTGCTCGATGACGCCCGCTTTGAGCAGAACGTCGAAGACCTTAGCGACATCCTCCGAGGCGTCGCCCGAAACGGGCGACGCCTCGGAGCCCGCCTCCCACGGCAGGGATTCACTTTGGTTGTCCGCTTCCTCCCGCTCGTCGATAGCCCGGAAGTAGGCGCGAGCAAGTGGGTTCGCGGGCGGCGCGGGTTGGCCCGCGGGCCGGAGCCCGCGCGACATCTCTAGGAACGCGCGGGCCTGCGCGGGCGTCGCGTATCCCTGCATCTCGCGCCGTCGCTCACGGTCTGCCGCCAGGTCGAACATGAACTGCTCTCCCTCTGAGAGCAGTTCGTCCAGTCCGTCGATCTCGCGCCCGGAGTCTGAAAGCGCGCGGCATCCCCCCATCACTTTGTGGAAGAAGTCGGGATACTCCGCGTCGAGGGCCGCAAGGAGTTCAACTATCGCTCCCCACGAGTCCTCACGCCGGGCCACGAGCACGTAGCCGCCCAGGTCGGCGGCGAGGCGGTCACCGACATCGAGACTTGCGTCCACCAACTCTCCGTCTGATGTCTCATAGGGCGTGACCGCCGCGAGGTCGTAGACGAGCAAGTGCTGAGCGAGTCCGGCCACGACCAGGTCTAAGTCCATCCCCGCGAGTTTCTGCGCCGCCGCAGCGGGGCCGGACTGCGCCAGCACCTCAAGCCACACGCCGAAACGGCCGGCGTCGAACTGCTCGTCCGAACCGGGTCGGACGGTGCCCCATAAGTCGAGGTCGAAGACGCGCTCTAACTGCCCGGGCGTTGCCAGCGCCACGAGGTCGCCGCAGTCCTCGAGCCCGCAGGCCCGGATGACCCTGTGGAGCAGCGCGGGCGGCAGCCGCGGGATGACGCGCTCGATGCGCGGCGTGTTCAGAATGCGGTCGAGTAGATGACTACTGTCTGGCCCTTCGCGACGCGCAAGCTTGTCGTCGGGCCGCCGCGCGCTGTCGGGACGCGGTGTGTGAGGCTGTGTGGGGTCTGCACGTTGACCGCGTGTACGACGAACGGATTCTGACATGGGCCTCCGAATATCCTTCGACGGCATAACCCCAAACCCCGGCGATGGCGGCGGACAACGCCTCGTACTGATAATGCGTGAGCAACGAGACGTTCGTACTGACCTCACCGAGCAGCCGCCCTCCGCATGCGGACTCTCCGGCCGGGCCGAGAGCCGTGCACCATCATCTACATGCGGGAAGAGCGGGCAAGTTCTGACGGGACGATTTTGAGGCCCAAAATCCGGCACAGCCGGGGCGAGTTGCGATATAATAAAAATACAAAAGAGGTTTCCGTAAGCACGGTCGAACCCGCCGCCTTCCTCAGCCACGTAATTATTTAAAGGTTCACATTGGAGCCCAGCGCGAACCCTTACAGATGGGCTTTGCACATTTATTCAGAAGATACTGCATAATTGATCAGTGTCATTCATAGCATTTAAATATTTGTGCAAGGACTTGTGGTGCTCCTCCTCCGCCGCGCGCAGCTCCTCAGAGAAAGATTGCGGCTGCTCCCAGGCCGCGAAGTGGCCGCCTTTAGGGAGCCGGTTGAAATGACTCAGTGTGGGATATGCTCTCTCCGCCCAACTCTGCGGGGCTGCATAAATCTCGTCCGGGAAGACGCTCACGGCGACCGGGATGGCGACCTGTTTCGGGGCGAAGAAGTTGAGCTTGTTCTCCGAGTAGAGGCGGGCCGAGGAGACCGCCGTGTTCGTCAGCCAGTAGAGCGTGATGCGGCAGCGCGTTTTGATGTTTGGAGCGGATGTAGATGAAGTGGATGTCGAGCCCGTCGATGTTCGTGACGAACTGCGGCAGGGCGTTCAGCTTCGTCTCGACCTTGCGCCAGTCGTATTTGGTCTCCCAATAGCTCGCGAGTTCCCGCATCGTCGCCAGCTTCACGCCCTGGGAGCGGTCACTCACTGTTTCCTGTTCGGGCCAACGCGTGGCGGCGATGCGCCGGCGGAGGTCGTCGAGCGCAGCCTGCGGGACTTGGACGCGGAAGGGGCGGATCGCATCGGCTCCGCCCTTGAGCGCCTTAGCCGCGACCGCCGCGCCGTCCCGGGCGGGTTGCTACGCGGCCGCGGTCACGGGCGCTGTCAGAGACATGGCTGCCGCCAGGAGCACGATGAGGAATCGCGAGGCCCGGCCAAAGATGTGCGTGATATTAGCCTTGACTGCGTGGCGTGCTTTCTCCATTAGCATGGTCTGCTCTTCTTCACAAAATTGCTGTCCGTCGCGCTCACACGATTCGTCGTGGTGCGATGACGGGGGCGAGTAGACCACGAACGTGGAGGTGAATTTATTAGACGATGGTATTGGTCTATAGTCATGATTGACCTCTCCTTCAGTCTCCTGCCGCCGGCTCCGGCGTCGGCGAACCGACTTCGGGCGCGTGGCCCCGGCCGAACCTCGTCGTGAGCTTCTCGACCAGGTAGAAGGTCACCGGAATGAGGAAGATGGCGACGGCGGTCGCGGCCAGCATGCCGACGATGACGACCGTGCCGAGGATGCGCCGCGCGTTGGCGCCCGCGCCCGTGGCGACCCACAGCGGGGCGGAGCCGAGGATGAACGCGAACGAAGTCATCAGAATCGGCCGCAGGCGCAGGCGCGCGCCTTCGAGCGCGGCGTCAACAAGGTCGCGCCCCTTCTCGTATTCGATCTTAGCGAACTCGACGATCAGGATTGCGTTCTTCGCCGCCAGCCCGATGAGCACGATGAGTCCGATCTGTGCATAAACATCGAGGTCGTAGCCGCGCAGCCAGAGGCCGAGGAACGCGCCGAAGACCGCGACGGGGACGGTGAGCAGCACCGAGAACGGAAGCGACCAGCTCTCGTAAAGTGCGGCCAGAATCAGGAAGACGAAGACCAGCGACAGCCCGAAGACGGTGGCCGTCGTCCCCGAAGCCTTCTTCTCTTGATAAGAAAGGTCGGCCCAGTCGTAGCCGATCTCGGGCGGGAGCGTCTGCTTCGCCACCTCTTCGAGCGCGTTCATCGCCTGCCCGGAGCTGTAGCCGGGCGCGGCGTTGCCGATGACCTGCACCGCGCGGTAGACGTTGAAGCGGTTGGTGTACTCGGGGCCGTTGATTCTGCGCGTCGTGACCAGAGACGAGAGCGGCACCATCTGGCCGTCGTTGTTGCGGACGTAATACTGATTGATGTCGCGCTCGCTCAGGCGCTCCTCGCCTTCGGCTTGCAGGAAGACGCGCCACTGCCGGCCGAAGCGGTTGAACTGGTTCAGGTAGAGGCCGCCCAGGTAGGCTTGCAAGGTCTGGTACACGTCGGCGACCGCGACGCCCTGCTTGAGCACCTTATCGCGGTCAACGTCGGCGTAGAGCTGCGGCACCGACGCGTTGAAGAGCGTGGTGACACCCGCGAGTTCCGGACGCTTGCGGGCCGCGGCGAGGAACTTTTGCAGGTTCTGGTCGAGGTATTCGACCGACCCGCCGCTGCGATCCTGGAGCCAGAACGAGAACCCGCCCGAGTTCCCGAGCCCCGGGATGGCCGGGGGGCTGAACAGAAACGCGACGGCTTCGGGCACCTCACGCGCCAGCCTCGCGTTGACGCTCTGCTGAATCTCCTTCGCCGTCTGCCCGCGCTCGCCCCAGGGCTTCAGCGAGACGAAGAAGAAGCCGTTGTAGCTCGCCGACACGCGGTTCAGCAGGCTGAAGCCGTTGATGGCCGTGTAGGACTCGACGCCGTCCGTCTCCTTGAGAATCGACTCGACCTTGCGCGAGACCTCGCCCGTCCGTTCGAGCGAAGCCGCCGGCGGGAGCTGCACGTTGAGAAGAAGGTAGCCGAAGTCCTCTTCGGGCACGAAGCTGGACGGCAGCGCCCTCCCGAAGAGGCCGGAGGCACCCGCGAATCCCGCCAGCACAATGACGCCGACGACCGATTTGCGGATGAGCGCGCGGCTCAGGGAGACGTAGCCGCGCGTGGCACGCTCGAACCAGCGGTTGAACCCGCCGAAGAATTTGGCGAGCACCCCGCGCGCCTCCTTGCGCGGGCGCAGTAGCAACGCCGCGAGCGCGGGCGATAACGTCAAGGCGTTGAAGGCGGAGATGACGACCGAGACCGCGATGGTGACGGCGAACTGCTTGTTCAGGCGACCCTGAATCCCGCCGACGAACGCCACTGGGATGAAGACCGAGGCGAGGATGAGCGCGATGCTGATGACCGGCCCCGCCACCTCCTCCATCGCCTTGAGCGTCGCGGCGCGCGGGCTCAAACCCTCTTCGATGTGGTGCTCTACCGCCTCGACGACGACGATGGCGTCGTCCACGACCAGCCCGATGGCGAGCACGAGCGCGAAGAGCGAGAGCGTGTTGATCGAGAAGCCGAGGACGGGGAAGACGGCGAACGTGCCGACGAGCGACACCGGCACCGCGATCATCGGGATGAGCGTCGCCCGCCAGTTCTGTAGGAAGAGGAAGACGACGAGGATGACCAGGACGATTGCAATCAGCAACGTCTCCACGATCTCGCCGATGCCCTCGGTCACAGGGAGCGTCGTGTCGAGTCCGACGGCGTAATCGAGGTCGGCGGGGAAACGCTGCTTCAGCTCTTCCATCGTCTTCTTGACGCCGTCGGCCACCGCGAGCGCGTTCGAGCCGGGCGCTTGAAAGACGGCGACGATGCCGGCGGGTTTGCCGCCGAAGCGCGCGACCTGCTGGTAATTCTGCGCGCCGAGCTCGATGCGCGCCACGTCCTTCAGCCGCACGACCGAGCCGTCCGGGTTCGAGCGCACGACTATCCGGCCGAACTCCTCCGGCGTCTGAAGTCTGCCCTGCGCGCGAATCGTGTAGGTCATCTCCTTGCCCGCGGGCGCGGGCTCGGCGCCGACTTTGCCGGCCGGGTTGACCGTGCTCTGCTGCTGCACCGCGCGCGAAAGGTCGGGCACGGTCAGGCCGAGCTTGGCGAGCAGGTCGGGCTTGACACAGATGCGCATCGCGTAGTCGCTCGCGCCAAACAGCCTGACCTCGCCGACGCCGGGGACGCGGTAGAGCGCGTCGTTGATGTTGATGTTCGCGTAGTTCGCCAGGAAGAGCGAGTCGTGCGTCTGCTGCGGCGAGTAGAGCGCGAAGACCATCGTCGGCAGGCCCGTCGATTTGCGCTGGTTCAGCCCGAACTGGTTAACGTCCGCCGGGAGGTTCGGCTGCGCCTGCGCGACGCGGTTCTGGACGTTGACCTGGTCGATGTTGGGGTCGGTGTCCACGTCAAAGGTCACGGTCAACTGCATCGTGCCGTCGTTGGCGTTGGTGGACTGCATGTAGAGCATGTTGTCCACGCCGCTCATCTGCTGTTCCAGAGGCGTGGCGACCGACTGCTCAATCGTCACCGCGTCCGCGCCCGTGTAGGTCGTGTTGACGATGATCTGCGGCGGGACGATCTCGGGGAACTGGGCGACGGGGAGCCCGACAATCGCGACGAGCCCGCCCAGCACAGTGATGATGGCGATGACCATCGCCACGACCGGCCGGTTGATGAAGAATTTGGAGATCATTGCTTCGGCTCTCTTTCACGCCCGACAGGTTCAGTTCGCCGCCGCGGCCGGCTTCGGGTTGACCGTAACGCCCGGTTTGACCTTCTGCGTCCCTTCGACGACGACGGACTCGCCGGCCTTCAACCCGTCCTCGATAATCCACATCGAGCCCGTGTGCTCGCCGACCTTCACCGTGCGTATCTCGACCTTGTTGTCGCCGCCGACGACCGCGACCTGATAGCCGCCCTGCAACTCGGAGACGGCGCGCTGCGGGACGAGCAGCGCGCCCGCGCTCGTCGTCGTGACGGCGCGGACGCGGCCGTACTGGCCGGGGCGCAGCACGTTCCCCGGATTCGAGAAGATGCCCGCCATGCGGATCGCGCCCGTCTTCGCGTCCACCTGCCGGTCGGCGATGAAGAACCGCCCGCGCTCCGGGTAGACGCTCCCGTCGGCGAGAATCAGCTCCAGTTCGAGACTGCGGTTCGCCGCGTCCTTCTCCGCCTGCGTCGGGTTGCGCTTGGTGAAGCCGAGGTACTCCTGCTCGCTGAGCGTGAAGTAGACCTTGATGGGGTCAACGGTCGAGACCGTGGTCAGCGCGTCGCTCGCGGGGCTGACGAGATCGCCGACCTGCGCTTTGGCGATACCGGCGATGCCGTCAATCGGCGAGACGATGCGGGTGAAGCCGAGGTTGAGTTCCGCCGTCCTCACCTCGGCCTCGGCCGCCTGCACCTGCGCCTTCGCGGAGACGATGACCGAGCCGGCCGTCTTGACCTGAGCCTGCGCCGCCTGCACCTGCGCCGCCGCCGTCTTGACTCCCGCCGTGGCGGCGGTGACCTGGGCCTCGGCCGCGCGGTTCGCCTGGAAGGCGTTGTCGTACTCCTCGCGCGAGACCACGCCGTCTTTGACGAGCGAGGTTCTGCGGTTCACGTCGAGCTGCGTCTTCCCCTGATCCGCCTCGGCCCGTAAGACCTGTGCCTCGGCCTGCGCGAGTTGACTCCTGGTCTGCGCGACCTGCGCCTCGGCCTGCGCGAGCTGACTCTCGGCCTGCGAGAGCTGCCCCTGAGCCTGCGCGAGTTTGCTGCGCGTCTGGTCGAGCGCCGCCTGCAACGGCCGCGGGTCTATCTCGAAGAGCAACTGGCCCCTCCTCACGAAAGCGCCCTCGGTGTAGTTCTTGCTGAGGAGGTAGCCGGACACCTGTGCCTTGATCTCCGCGTTGGTCAGGCCCTCGGTCGTGCCGATCCACTCGCTGTAGACGGGCACGTCCTTCTGCTCGACCCGGAAGACCTCCACGTCGAGCGGCCGCGGCGCCGCCTGCGCCGGCTTGTTCGGCCGACCCGCCACGAGCAGACCGCCGAGGATCACACCGATGACCGCAACCGTCGCTAGGATTATCAGCTTACGCTTCGCCAGCATGTTCTTTAGTCTCGCAGTCATGATGAGTACCCTCCCTCTCACGGTTCATCCCGGGCATGACGACCCTTTGACCGTCACTGAGTGTTCTTGACCAGCCACGAAGCAACTGCCCTGCCACGCCGTTTCGCGTGACAGTCGGTTACCTGCGCTCGGTGTTATGAGGAGAATGCGGGTGCGCGCGTTAATTAAAAGGATCGTGCGCGTCGTGCGGGGAGGAATTGTGAGGTCGTGATTTCGCGAACGGGTTCGCGAAATCACGACGAGTAAATGCGGCGGTTACGGTTCGATGGTGGTAGACAGTTTCACGAAGAGACCCTGGCGAAAAACCATGACGACGAGGGTGTCTCCCGGTTTGAGCGCGGCGATGTTGTTCAGGATCGTGTCGTAGCTGCCGTCGTTCTCTGCGACCGGGACTCCGTTCGCGTTAAGGATGATGTCTCCCCCGAGCAAAAGGTCTTCGCCCCCGACGTTCGCGCGCAGCGTCCCCGGCTGGATTCCCAGGCGGGACGCGATTGAGCCTTCGGCGACGCGCTGGACGAGCACTCCCGCCGGCTGCGGCAGGTTGAGGGCTCTCGCCAATTCGCCGGTGACGAGAAGTCCATCGATGCCCGACCAGAACGGCTTCCGCTCCAGCAGGAGGCGCTTCGCGGTGTTCGAGGCCGTGGCGAAAGCCAAACCCTCTGACCCGCCCGACTGGCTCACGATGCTGCTCACAATCCCGACCACCTCGCCGTCCAGCGTGAAGACGGGGCTGCCGGAATTGCCGGAGTTGACGGCGGCATCAGTCTGTACAAACTCGACAGCCGTCAAGCTCTGAGGCTTCTTATCGAGCCGGTGCCGCCCGCTCACGTGCCCGGCGGTGAGCGTCTGGCCGAGGCCGTAGGGGGCGCCGACCACGAATATCTGATCCCCGACCTCAACCTTGTCCGAATCGCCGACCTGGGCGGGTGTGATATTCGCCGGCGGATGGTCGAGCTTGAGCAAGGCGACATCGGCGCGGACATCGGAACCGATGACGTGAGCGTCAATGAGCTGGCCGTCGGGGAACTCGACCTGTGCCACATCCGCCGTCTGCACGACGTGCGCGGCGGTTAAGATTTTGCCGTCGTTGGAGACGACCACCCCGGAGCCCAGGCCGTCAACGACGGACACGACCTGTCCGGGCGCGGGCGCCACTTCGACCTGTTTCGTCCTGACGATGACGACCGACTGTCTGACTTTGCGGAATGCTTCGCGGAGTTGCTGACCCGCGGTCGGTGTCCAGGCCGCTGGGAGAATCATCAAAGCTAGTAAAAGCGCTGATCGAACTTTCAACGTCATATCGCTACTCCGCCTTTCACGACTGCGGAATGCAACGGACGTTCCAGCACGATAGCTGTTGAATCTTGATTGCGGGTTACGAGGAAGGGCGGGGGCTTTGTGATTTCGTGAAGTCGTTCATGAATTCACGGCGGGCGGTTACTTCTTCCGGAGGGCAGGAGTGGGGGCGGGGCCGCAGCGGTTCTCTTGCTCGATCCAGCGCGTGACGTAGGACGGGACGTTTTCGACGGAGATGTTCCTGGACTTCGTGCCGCATAGAAACCTCATGGCCTCGCGATCCACGAACGTGACGTGCGACAATTCCAGCACGACTTTCCGTGGGCACGCGTCCCGCCCGGACAGCACCTTCTCAACCTCGGGGACATATTCCTCGGTGAACTGCCCGTAGAGATGCACCCGGATTGATTCGGTCTCTTCTCGAACTGTCGTGATTATCTTCAGCACGCCCTTTTACCTCCGCCGGCAACGTAGAGCACGCCGCGTGCCGCCTCGTCTCAGTTCTGATGAAACTGGTGTTTGTTGATCTTCAGCGCACGAATCCTTGATTCGAGCGTCGAGGCGGGCAGGCCCAGGCGGGCGGCGGCACCCTGCGGGCCGGAGACGCGCCCGCCGGTCTCGCGCAGCACCGCCTCGATCTCCTCCTTCGGCCCGGAAAAATTTTCGGGCGCGGCCGTGTGGGCATTCGGCTGTTGAGCTGCCGTCACGAGCGTGCCCGGCTCCAGACGTAAGACTTCGCCGTCGGCGAGAATGACGTGGCGCTCGATGACGTTCTGCAACTCGCGGATGTTCCCGGGCCACCCGTACGCCTGCATCTCTGCCAGCGACCGCTTCTCTATCTGGCGAATCCGTTTCCCCATCTGGGCCGCGAGTTTCGCCGCGAAATAATCGACGAGGACGGGGATGTCATCCGTCCGCTCGCGCAGGGGCGGGATGTGTAGGGGGAAGACGTTCAGCCTGTAATACAAGTCCGCGCGGAAGTGCCCTTCGGCGACATCTCGTTGCAGGTCGCGGTTGGTCGCGGCGATGACGCGCACGTCCGTCCTGATAGTCCGGTTGCCGCCGACCCGCTCGAACTCCTTCTCCTGAAGCACGCGCAGCAGCGCGACCTGCATCTCCGGACTCAACTCTCCGATTTCGTCGAGAAAAATGGTGCCGCCGTTGGCCGCTTCGAATCGTCCCACGCGTTGCTGCATCGCGCCGGTAAACGCGCCCTTCTCGTGGCCGAACAGTTCGCTCGCGATCAACTCCTTCGGCAGCGCCGCGAGGTTGACCTTGACCAGCGCACGATTCGCGCGAGGGCTACGGCGGTGGATGGCGTGCGCGACCAGCTCCTTCCCCGTCCCGGTCTCGCCGGTGAGGAGGACGGTCGAGTCCGTCCGCGCGACCTTCTCAATCGCGGCGATGACCTTTTGCAGCGAGGTCGAGGAGCCGACGATCTCCTCGTAGTTCGAACGCTGGATGACCTCGTCCTGGAGCAGCCGGTTCTCTACTTGCAATCGCTCCTTCAGTTTCTTGATCTCTTCGTAGGCCAGGGCGTTGGCGACCGCGAGCGAGACCACGTCTGACACGCCGCGCAATAACTGAACTTGCCCGTCGGTGTAGTTACCCTTCTCTTTCGACAGGTATGCGATGTCGCCGATCAGCTCGTCCTGCTTGACGAGCGGGATGCAGACGTAGCTGCGGAATCCGTACTTCCAATGCCTCTCGTCACTGGCGAAGCGTCTCCGGGTCTCAAGGTCAGTACAGACGTACGGCCGGCGGGACGTGATGAACTCGCTGAAGACATGTTCGCTCACCGGAATCCTGAGCGTGTTATCGACCTCGGGCGCGTAACGCGCCACGAGGCTTTCGGGGGACTCTCCCGCCCTGCGGGCGAAACCTTCGATGTGGAGAGAATGAACTCTTATCTCCTCGCCTTCCAGTATCCCGATGCCGATGGTGTCGAAGTGGACGACGGGCTTCAGCGTCGCGTTCAGTGCGGCCAGCACGTCCGGCAGTTCCAGGTGCGCGCCGATGGCCTTCGCGACCTCAAGGATGACTTGGGAGTGGTTCTCGCTCATGTCACTGCCTGGCGGGGCTTAATTCAAGCGCACAGCCTACCAACGATTGAGAGGCGCGTCCACAAGAATTCGTTTAGTGGCAACTGTTCCCGTGCTCACCTACCTTGCCCGCCGCCTTTGAGGCGACGGCGCGCCCGCGCGCAACAAACGTCTCGCGAATTCACGAGCCCATTAGTGAAATCACGACCTCACTTCGCCTCGTCCCGCCTGAATACAAACAATGCCGGGTTGGCATACCCGTTGCTTCAGGCCCAGCCCAGCGGCAGGCCGAAACATGAACGGGGCCGTCGAGCAAAGCTACCGGAGGGGGCGAAACAATGAACCGTTTGGCTAAAGCGATAACGAGGGCGTCGCTGCCGGCGCTGCTGCTGCTTGTCTCTTCCGCGGCCGTCGCGCAGACGCCTGTGCCGACGCCGGGGCAGGAGCAGATTCAAACACCGCCCGCGCCGCCGCTGCCCGACCTGACGCGGCTGGGCGTCGCGGGCGACAACGTCCTGGCGCTCTCGATGGACGACACGATTCGCAGGGCGCTGGAGAGCAACAACGACATCGAGGTCGCGCGCGGCGACGTGCGCGTCGCCGAACAAAGGCTGCGGGCGCTGTACGGGGTCTACGATCCGGTCTTCAGCGTCACGCCCAGTTTCGACCAGCGCGTCACCCCCGCCACGAGCGTCTTCTCCGGCGCAGGCGCGAGCGGGAGGGTTTCGACCAAGACCTTCAACTTCAACTCGGCGCTCAGCAAATACTTCGAAACCGGCGGCGGCGCTTACGAGCTACAGTTCAACAACGCGCGCACGACGACGAGCGCCACGAACAGCACGCTGAGTCCCTATTACTCGTCCGCCCTGACCCTGCTCTACACGCAGCCGCTGCTGCGCAACCGCTCTATTGACGCGAGCCGTCACGCCATCCGGGTGCAGAAAAAAGTGCTCTCACAGACGGACGCCGACTTCCGGCGGCGCACCATCGAAATCATCTCGCAGGCGCAAGGCGCTTATTGGAACCTCGTCTTCGCGCTGCGCAACCAGCAGAACCAGCTTGAGAGCCTGAACGTCTCCCGACAGAACCTGAAGAACGTCGAGGCGCAGATCGCGGCCGGCACCATGGCCCCTCTGGATCGGGCGCAGGTGCTCACCGACATCGCCACGCGCGAGGCGAACCTGTTGGAGGCGACTCAGGGCGTCACGACGGCGGAGAACTCCCTCAAGCGGTTGTTGCTGAAGGACTCGGCCGCGCCCGAATGGTCGGCGCAGATTACGCCCACCGACACGCCGGCTCTCGACATGTCGCCGGTTGACCTCGACGGCGCACTCGAAGAGGCCCGCCAGAACCGGCCCGAGCTGTCGAGGTTGAATCTCCAGAAGGAGATCAACTCGATTGACGTTCAGTACTACCGCAACCAGACCAGGCCCGAAATCAATTTAACCGGCTCGGTCACTTCCTCGGGTCTGGCGGGCGACCAGGTGCCGTGCGGCGCGGCGGCGTGCCCCGCCGTCCCTTCAAATTATCAGGGCGGTTATTTCCAGAGCCTGAGTAATATCTCCGACTTCAAAACGCGCGAGATAAACGTCGGGGTGACGATCTCCCTGCCGCTCCGCAACCGGGCCGCGAAGGCCAACCTGGCGACGGCGCGAGTTCAGAAAGAACAGAACGAGGCCTCGTACCGCTCGCAGGAGCAAACGGTCGCGGCGGAAGTGCGCAACGCCGCACAGGCGGTCGCCATCGCGCAGAAGCGCATCGTCGCCTCGCGCCTCGCGAGGGAGAGCGCCGAGCAGCAGCTCGCCGGCGAGCAGAAACTTTACAACGTGGGCCGCTCGACGACCTTCCTGCTGCTCCAGCGGCAGAACGAACTGACGGCCGCGCGCACCAACGAACTCCAGGCCGAGACCGACTACAGCAAGGCCCTGGCCGACCTACAGCGCGCGACGGCCTCGACGCTGCGGGCCAACAACGTCACCGTGCAAAGCCTGGTTGAGCAGCCGTAACCCTATTTTCGATTCGCGATATATGAGTTTGCACTCGGAGGTAACTGAGAGCAATTCACCACAGAGACACAGAGGCACAGCCTGTTGAGAGCTAAAGGCATCGAGCTGTGTCTCCGTGTCTCTGTGGCGAAATCTCTTTCAGTCATACTCAACTGCATAGCATCGGGGGGCAGACCGATACCAAAGTATTGTGGACATTCGCGGGCAATCGGGGCATCCTCCCCACCATGGCAAAACCGGCGATCCTGACGGTGGACGACGACGCAGAGGTCTTACGCGCTATAGACCGCGACCTGCGGCGCAGGTACGCGAGCGACTACCGCGTGCTGCGCGCCGACTCGGGAAAGTCGGCGCTCGACCTCGTCCGTGAATTGAAGGTGCGTAACAACCCGGCCGCCCTCTTCCTCGTCGATCAACGGATGCCGGGGATGAGCGGCGTCGAGTTCCTGCAACAAGCCTCCGCGCTCTATCCCGACGCCAAGCGCGCGCTCCTGACCGCCTACGCCGACACCGACGCCGCCATCCGCGCCATCAACGAGGCGGGCGTCAACCACTACCTGCTCAAACCCTGGGATCCGCCGGAGGAGAACCTCTATCCGGTTCTGGACGACCTGCTCGACGACTGGCGCGCCGACTTCCGCCCGCCCTTCGAGGGCATCCGCGTGCTCGGCCTGCGCTGGTCGCCCGCCTCGCATCAGCTCAAAGACTTCCTCGCGCGCAACCACGTCCCCTACCAGTGGCTCGACGTGGAGACGGCCGGGCGCGACGCGGAGGTGAAGCAGCTCGTCGATTCGCTGGACGAAGAGGAGAAGAAGCGCCTGCCGCTCGTCATCTTCCCCGACGGCGCGCGCCTGCCCGAACCTTCGACGGCGGAGATGGCCGGGCGCGTGGGGTTGAACACACGCCCCGCACAGGAGTTCTACGACCTGGCGATTGTCGGCGGCGGGCCGGCCGGGCTCGCCGCCGCCGTCTACGGCGCGTCGGAAGGCTTGAAGACCGTGATGATCGAGCGCGAGGCGCCGGGCGGGCAGGCCGGCATGTCCAGCCGCATCGAGAACTACCTCGGCTTCCCCGCCGGACTCTCGGGCGCAGACCTCGCGCGGCGCGCCGTCACACAGGCCCGCCGCTTCGGCGTCGAGATACTCTCGCCGCAGGAGGCCGCGGCCGCGCGCGCCGAAGGCCCTTACCGCATCGTGCGCTTCGCGGACGGGGGCGAGATCAGTTGCCACGCGCTGCTCATCGCCACCGGCGTCCAGTGGCGCAAGCTCGACGTGCCGGGCATGGACAAGGTCACGGGCGCGGGCGTCTATTACGGCGCGGCGATGACCGAGGCGGTCACTTGCAAAGACCAGGACGTTTACGTCGTCGGCGGCGCGAACTCGGCGGGGCAGGCGGCAATGTACTTCTCGCGCTACGCGCGCCGGGTCGTGATGCTCGTGCGCGGCGACAGCCTGTCGAAGAGCATGTCGCAGTACCTGATTGAAGAGATAAGGCAGACGTCGAACATACAGGTCGAATTCAACTCGGCGGTCGTCGGCGTGAGCGGCGAGGAGCATCTCGAAACAATCACCGTCCGCTGTTCGCAGAGCGGCGAGACGAACACCGTCCCCGCCAACTACCTCTTCATCTTCATCGGGGCGATGCCGCACACCGAGTGGCTCGCTGGGCTCGTCGAGCGCGACGAGCGCGGCTTCATCCCGACCGGCCCCGACCTTCTGCGCGAAGGCAAGCGGCCGCGCGGGTGGGCGCTCGAACGCGACCCGTACCTGCTGGAGACGAACGTGCCCGGCGTCTTCGCCGTCGGCGACGTGCGCAAAGGCTCGGTCAAGCGCGTTGCTTCGGGCGTCGGCGAGGGCTCCGTGGCAATCTCTTTCGTCCACCAGTATCTCGGCAAGGTGGTGTAGCGGATGGAAGACGAGAGACTCGAAGGCATCGGAGTCCGCGGCAGCGGCGAGGAGGTGAGGGCACACGCGGGCGTCGCCTCTCCGGCGGACGCGTTGGAGGCGCTGCGGCGTGTGAGCATCTTCGCCGACCAGCCCGCGGAGCAACTGCGCTGGTTCGTTGAGAACGCCGAGGAGCGGCGCCTCCGGCCGGGCGAACCCCTCTTCCGCAAAGGTGACGCAGCCGACCGGATGATCGTCTACCTCGAAGGCGAGGCACATTCGCGCCGCGAAGAGAGCGCGGCCGACAGTCTCGTCTACATCGCGCGGGCCGGCGACCCGACGACCGAGGTGACCGGCAAGCTCCCTTACTCGCGGATGGAGACCTTCCCCGTCACAAGCCGCGCGGTCGCGCCGACGCGCGTGCTCCTCTTCCCCGAACGCCTCTTCCCGGAGATGTTACAAAGGATGCCCGCGCTCGTGCAGCGGCTCGTCGGGGTCATGAGCGACCGCGTGCGCGAATTTACCAAGACCGTCGACCAGAGCGACAAGCTGTTGGCGCTGGGGAAACTGTCGGCGGGGCTGGCGCACGAGCTGAACAATCCGGCGGCGGCCGCGCGCCGGGCGGCAGACGAACTGCTCGCGGCGCTCGAAGAGCTGCGCGCCGCAGACCTCGGCCTCTGCCGGCATCAACTGTCGCCGGAGCAGCGCGCGGCGGTCGCGGAGTTCGAGCAGGCGGCGGTCGCGCACTCCGCCTCTTCGCAGCCTTTGAACGCGCTCGAACAGAGCGACCGCGAAGACGAGATTAACTCATGGCTCGAAGCGCGTGGGGTCAAAGGAGGATGGGCCGTCGCGCAGTCGCTTGTCGAAGCCGGAATCGACATCGCCGCGCTCGACGAGTTGAAAAAGCGCGTCGGCGCTTCGGCGTTCGCGGAGGTGCTCGCGCGCGTCGGCGCGCAGCTCTCGGTCGCGCGGCTCGCCGCCGACATCAAGACGAGTGCGGGCCGCATCTCGGAACTCGTCCTCGCCATCAAGGAATACTCCTACATGGATCAGGCCCCTTTGCAGGAGGTTGACCTGCACCGGAGCCTGGACAACACCCTGCTCATCCTCAAGCACAAGCTGAAGAAGAAGAGCGTCAACGTCGTGCGCGACTACGCCGCCGACCTGCCGCGCCTCACTGCCTTCGGCGGCGAGTTGAACCAGGTGTGGACGAACCTGATCGACAACGCCGTGGACGCGATGGCGGAAGGCGGCACGCTCCGCGTCCGGACGAGGCGCGAGCCGCTCGACATACTCGTCGAGATACGCGACAACGGCGCGGGCGTCCCCGAAGACGTGAGGGCGCGCATCTTCGAGCCGTTCTTCACAACGAAGTCCGTCGGCGAGGGCACGGGCCTCGGCCTCGACGCCGTGCTGCGCATCGTCCGCAGGCACCGCGGCAACGTCCGCTTCGAGTCGAAACCCGGCGACACGTGCTTTCAGGTGCGCCTGCCGCTTTCGGTCAAAGACCCCACCGGCGTACAGGAAGAGAATTAACCACGGGGCCGGTGCACTTCTACCAGATTTGGATTCTGCAACGCGATTCTAAAGGGCAGCGAGGTGGTCGAACACCGGCTCGAAGCCGGGCGCCACGCATGGCTACAGGTCGTCAGGGGCTCGGTCGAGTTGAACGGCACCAAGCTCGGCGCAGGCGACGGCGCGGCGGTCAGCGACGAGGGCATGCTGACTCTCATGGCTGAAGACGACAGCGAAGTGATCCTGTTCGACCTCGCCTGATTGCGTTAAGAATGTCTGGCCCGAAGACGTTCACTCAACCGGCGGCCGGGACATGAAGAACTTCCTCCATCCGGCGGTCGGCCGCCGCTGCCGCCTCCTCCGCGCTGTTCCCCTGCTGGCGCGCGCTCAGGTAGGGCGCGTACCAGTCCCACCACCAGTCATGGTTGAGAGAGAAGAGAGCGAGGCGACGATTTCGTCTGTGGTCACGATGGCGCTCGCGTAGTTCGGGAGGTTGAGGTGGAGTGCGGCGTACATCATCTCGTCCGAGTAGTCCGCGGTCGCGTCCTTGACCACCGTGACCTCGTAGCCCAGTTCGGCGGCGAAGCGCACGGTTGACTCCACGCACGTGTGTGCGATGAGCCCGACGACGATGAGCCGGTGGACGCCGTGCTTCTTGAGCTGCAAGTCGAGGTCGGTGTTGGCGAAGCCGCTGGAACACCAGTGCTCCTGTGCCACGATGTCGCCCGGCCGCGGCTCGAACTCGCCGCGAATCTCGCCGCCCCAGGTGCCGTATTCGAAGGCTTTACTCTGCCAGCCTCGTTTTTGAATGGGCGCAATGTATTTCCAGGTCTCGTAGTCGCCCGGACGGTATCGGCGATGCATCGCATAGAAGACCCGAAGTTTCGCGTTCCGCGCGGCATTCAGAACCTGTGACATGTTGGGAACGCAGTTGTTCGCTTCGGCCACGGCCTTGATGCGCGGCCAGAGCTTGCCACCCTCGGAAATGAAGTCGTTGTACGGGTCGATGACGAGAAGTGCGCTGAGCTCCTTGTCAAACTTTAGCTCTGCCATCCTCTTCCTCCTACGTGCCGAGTACCGACATTCCGGGTGCGCACTGTCCGCCACTCGGCATCAAGGCGCGTAACTGGTGAAGACGAAGTCGCGGTCTTTGGCGGGCGCGTGACAGGCGAAGCAGGTCTTGTGCACCGCCTCGCCGTCAGGTTTGCCGTCGGTGAATTGGGCGAACCCCCAGCCGCCGGTCGCGGCGTACTTCTTCGAGTCCTTGACCATGAACTGCACGTTCGTCGGGGGGCCGGCCACGGAAGATGCGGCCAGAAGCTTCTCTATCTGTTCGGCCGGCAGGCCGCGCTGATAGCGAGCCTGACATCGGCAGTCCGGGGCTTAGGATGGCTTGGACGCTTTTGCGGCGGCCCAGAGCGACCCGGGGTTAACGCGGCCCGGATGCAGCGAGAGCATTGCCTCGTAAAGTTCTATCGCCGTCGTCGTGCTCGCGAGGGAGGCGACAAAGTCGCGGAGGTAACGCCGTGTCTCCCCGATGTGGCGGGGCGAGCTGTCGGGATCGAGCACGCCGTGACCGGCGACCACCGCCTCCGGATGCAGGGACTCGATCTTGTCGAGCGCACGGAGCCACTCGTCGCAAGCCTCTTCGTCGCACTCCGCGAGATAGAGGTGCGTGTTGTTGTAGACGCAGTCCCCGGATACGACCAGACCGATGGAGGGCACATGCAGCGCAGTCGAGTGTGACGTGTCGGTGTGGCCGAGCTGGACGACCCTCAGCTCTTCGCCCTCAAGGTAAAAGGCGTCTCCTTCGAGGACTTCGGGCGCCACCAACTGCGACGGGAGCTGGCCCGGGAAGCGCGGCTCCCAGAAGGATTGGACGTACTCCGGCTTGATCTGGTCTCGAATGGCCGCGACGACGGGCGCGGTGGCGATTGCCTTTGCGTCGGGGAACTTGTCGAGAAGGCGCTTCAGACCGAAGTAGTGGTCGCCGTGGGCGTGGGTGACGTAAATGGTCTTAAGATTCTTGCCGCTCTCGACGACCCACTCCAGCAGCTCCTTTGAATGTTGCTCGGACAGAAACGTATCGACGAGGACGGCGTCGCGCTCACCATAGATGAGCGTGACAGTTCCGGTTACCCAGAGGAGGTCTTCCTTGCCGGGCGGAATTCCTTGCGAGGTAGAGCTTCCGCGTTTCTTTGTCAGCAGCTTCCATTCAAGTTTAGACATCACTTTTTCCTTCCAGTTCGCCCAACAGCCGGGGCAGGTTCATTTCCGCGTCTCGCGTCTGGAAGCCGCGCTCCATCGCGGCCTGGAACTCAGGGCTGCGCGCGCCCTCGCCGAAGAGGTCGGAATCGCGACGGAAGTCTTCAGCCGGCGCGAGTGCGATTGCGTTGACCCTTTCCTTGACCGCTGCGCGGCCCGCTGAATGAGGGAGACAAGGTCGCGCACCAGTTCGGGCCCCAGAAGATTCATAGGCGGTGCCGCAATCTCCACGAAGAGAACGGCCCCTTCCCTGCGCACCTTGAGCGTCTCAAAATCCACGGCATGTTTTTGGTTCTCGTTTTCTATTGCTTTTGACATTTTTATTCCCCTGTCGAATATCAGACCGCACGCCGTCCGCGTTAAATCAGAGGCGAGTAGACCACAGGCGGGAAGGCGAAACTATTAGACTTTGGTATCGGTCGATACCTCGGCATCAGTCTGTGTGACGGTGAGGAGCGACGGCGAAAGGCCGCTTTGTGAGTTGAAAATAGATGAGCCCTGCGGACAGCGTGAGAGGGTTCCGCAGGGCTTACTCAGGCTGACTACGAATCTGAAACCGCCAACATCAATGACGGCGTCGCGCCGGTATTTTTCCTAGCCCGCGCGCCCGCGTTCAGTCGCGAAGTAGAATTGGTACCGCCGTTTGAGTTCGGGCGTGGTGATGTCCCAGTCCGGCCGGCATCTCTTCAGGACGGCGCGCAAATCCTGGCGAAGCTCTGCCGTCGTGGGCCGGCCGAAGAACCAGTAGCCCATGTAGATTTTGTAAACGACGAGCCCCGGCTCCAACACAATCGTGTGGGGAATCATGGGGTTGTGGAGGGGGTCTGTGTATTCGGCGATATCGAGGTCTTTTTGTATCTTACGCCCCGGGTCGGAGAGGAAGGGCCAGTGTGCGCCAACGCCGCTGCGGTATTCGTTCGTCTCGGTGATGTTGTCTGTGCTGATCGTGACCAGCCGGCAGTAGCCGACCTCCATTTCACGATGAAGTTGGACGAGCCCTTCGTGCTGCCGGCGCTCGCGTGCGAGTAGACCACGGGCGAGAGACGCGCGTCTATTAGACGAAAGTATCGGTCGGCATCTCCGCGTCAGATTGAGGGGCTCGGCCGGTACTTCTACGGGACGTAGACCGATACCAAAGGATAATAGACGCCCTCCGGTAAACGGCGCATGCTGGTGCCATTACGGATGCCGGGCACAACAAGGGGGTTAAAATGATGGTCATACGTCCATTCATCTCAGTCGTTGACGATGACGAGTCCGTGCGCGAGTCGCTGCCCGAATTGCTGCGGGAGTTCGGCTTCGCCGCCCAGCCGTTCTCCTCGGCGGAAGAGTTCCTCGCGTCCGACCTCCTCGGCCAGACCAGTTGTCTGCTCCTGGATGTCACCATGCCCGGCATGTCCGGTCCCGACCTTCAGCAGGAGTTGACGCGACGCCGACAGGAGATCCCGATCATCTTCATCACCGCCCGGAGGGATGAGAACGTCTGCCGGCACCTGCTCGAACGCGGCGCCGTCGAGTGCCTCTTCAAGCCTTTCAGCGAGACTGGCCTGCTTGAAGCTCTCAACGCGGCCCTTCGCTTAAGCTGACCTGACCGGTTGGGTGAATACATGCCGAGTCGGATGCGTTCAATTACAGTGAAGCTCTTCTCGGGAACCACGGCCCTTGCTGTCTGGTCCCGCCCATGGACGCCCTCGCCCGGAAGCGACCGGCAACGCCCGGCCGCGCCGTATCGACAGGCGAGGCACCCCTTGGCGCGGCGGCACAAAACATTTCAAAGCATAGCCCTCCTCTTAGCCTTCGCCTGTCTTATGTTCGAGGGGTGCCGCTCGCAGGGCACGTCCGTCGAATTCACTACCATTCCACTGGCGGACAGGGGAGGCCCGGATATGTTCGGTTTCGTCGAAGGGCGTGTCAGCGGTGCCCGCCCCGGGCAGCGGATAGTCCTGTACGCACGGGCCGGGGCGTGGTATGTCCAGCCCCTCTACGAAGAGCCTTTCACTGAGATTCAGCCCGACTCGACGTGGAGAAACACAACCCACCTCGGGACGGAGTACGCCGCGCTCCTCGTCGAGCCTAACTACATTCCGCCGAACATCACGGACGCTCTCCCGACCTTGGGCGGCGCGGTCGTCGCCGTGGCGACGACGGAAGGCACGCCGCCTTTCGTCTGGCAGCGGCGCTGGTTCCGTTACGCCGCCGGACTGGCCCTCCTGTTGGCGCTGCTGGCCCTCTACCGCTACCACCTGCGACAGTTGAAGAGGCAGCTCAACATCCGTTTCGAGGAACGGCTCGCGGAGCGGACGCGCATCGCACAGGAGCTGCACGACACGCTTCTGCAAGGCGTCATCAGCGCTTCGATGCAGCTCCACGTGGCGGCGGAAAGTCTGCCCGCGGACTCGCCGGCCATAGCGCAGTTCGACCACGTCCGGCGGCTGATGGGTCAGGTCATCGAAGAGGGCCGCAACGCCGTGCGGGGCCTGCGCTCCACCGGCGACGACTCCCTCGGACTCGAACACGCCTTGTCGCAGGTCAAGCAGGAGTTCGCCGCAAGCGACCGGGCCAGCTTCCGCGTCGTCGTCGAGGGTAAGCCCCGGCCGCTGCACCCGGCCGTCCGCGATGAGGTCTACCGCATCGGGCACGAGGCGCTCGTCAACGCTTTCCGTCACTCGCGCGCGAAGAGCATCGAGATGGAAATCGGATACCTTGCCGATGGCCTGCGCGTGCTCGTCAGCGACGACGGCGTGGGCATTGACCCGAAGGTGCTGCGCTCAGGGCGCGACGGGCACTGGGGGCTCTCGGGGATGCGCGAGCGTGCGGAGAAGATCGGGGCGCGGCTCAAAGTCCTGAGTCGCGCCTCCGCCGGGACGGAGGTCGAGCTGACTGTGCCCGGCCGCATCGCTTTCCGGGATCAAGCGCCTCCTTTTCCGCGGAGATGGTTCGCCAGACTCCGCCCGCGAAAAGCCGAAGGACAGACGCCGGTGGAGTCCGGAGGTAAGGATTTCGAATGAGCGACCAACAACGCATCCGCGTCCTGAGCGTTGACGACCACCCGCTGATGCGCGAGGGGGTCGCCGCCATCATCAACAGCCAGCCGGACATGACCATCGTGGCGCAGGCGGCTACGGGCGCGGAGGCCGTCGAGATGTATCGCCGGCACCTCCCGGACGTTGTCCTCATGGATTTGCGGCTCCCCGACGTGAGCGGCATCGACGCACTCGTCCGCATCCGCGCGGAGTTCGCGGGCGCGCGCGTCATCATCCTGACCACGTTCGAGGGGGATGTTGAAATCCAGCGCGCTCTCAAGGCGGGCGCGCGCGGCTACCTCCTCAAGAGCACCCCGCCCAAAGAACTCGTCGAGACCATCCGCCACGTCCACGGGGGAAAGAAGGGCATCCCTTCACACATCGCGTCTCACCTCGCCGAGCACATGAGCGACGAAGACCTGACGGAGCGCGAGGTGGAAGTTCTCCGCCACGTCGCCGGGGGGAACCGCAACCGCGACATCGCCGAGAAGCTCTTCATCTCGGAGGAGACGGTCAAGGTTCACATCAAGCACATCATGGACAAGCTCGGCGCCTCCGACCGCACGCAGGCCGTCGCCATCGCCGTCCGCCGAGGCATCATCCAGCTCTGAGCCCTAACGTACCTCCGCACCCCGCCGATACCACGATAGTGGGATAAAAAGATTCCTAGCTCCGGGGATTCAGATTGCGTTAACACCCGCTACCCTAGTCTCATGCGCGTTGAGAAACTCAGACCGGGGGGAGGCGCGTGCTGCTTAGACTGTTCTCTTTAACCTATCCGCGCGGGAGGCCCGGCGTCGGGCTCCTGCTGTTGCGCTCGGCCCTCGGGCTGACGGCGGCGGCGCAGGGCTTGGTCTACCTTTCCGGCCGCGGCGACCTGTCGCTCTGGGCTTCGGCGGCGTGCCTGCTGGCCGTGGGCTGCGGCTCACTGCTCCTGCTCGGGTTTCTGACCCCGCTCGCCTGCTTCGTCGTGGGGTTAGGCGGCGCGGCGGCGGCGTTTTCGATGCCCCACTCTGAAACGCTCGGCGCGCTGTTCGGCACGCCGTTCTTTCTCTTCGTGGTGAGTGCCGCGGCGGCCGCGCTGCTCCTCGGCCCCGGCGCCTACTCGCTCGACGCGCGCCTCTTCGGACGCCGCGAGATCATCATCCCTCTCTCGCCTCACCTGTCCGAGCCCTGAATTTCCCTGCCCGGCTCTCCGAGCCGGAGGCCGTTAAGTGAAGGCTTGGGACATCGCCGCCAGATGGAAAACAGACGCCGCGCGGTCTACAGTGAGACCGCGCGGCGTCTGTTTGCGGGCCGCGCTCGATTCAGCTCGGGCTCAAACTTCAATTCTGAAAGCGACTCCCCCAAAAGAGTTAGAGGGGCGTGGCCTTATTTCGGGTATTCAGACGTGTAAAAAGCTTCTACCCTCACCTTCGTGCAAAGACTGTTCTCGATGTTTCCGCAGGGCGGGCCGGGCGTCGCGTTACTGCTGCTGAGGATTTCGGTGGCGGCGGTCTTAGTTTTGAATGCGGCGAGTCACCTTAACGTGTCTTACGGCCGTCTGCTCCTCGCCGGTGCCGTGCTGGCGTCCGTTTCCCTGGGCATAGGCTTCCTGACGCCGTACCTGTCAGTCATCGCGTGCGCCGCCGCCGCCGCGAATCTGCTGCTCGGCCCCGGCTCGGATAACCTCATCTACGTGACCCCGGTGATCGACGCCGCGGCGCTCGCCCTCCTCGGGCCGGGGGCGTATTCGTTGGACGCGAGATTGTTCGGGCGCCGCGTCACCGTCATCACCCCCGGGAAGAAGACGGATAGACTCTAACCCCTCTCTCGATCCTTGGATACAATTCCGATGAGGATGAGGTACAGAGCAAGTAATCCGGTTGCAGCCGCGGCGGGCCACAGCGACGCCCAGCACTGTAGTTCTCGGCCCGGCAATTCAGGCAAAGGACAATTTTGTGAATGAGGCGGCGATGACCCAACTCAAGCCTATCAGCATCCTGAGCGTTGAGGATCATCCGGTTTTTCGTGAAGGTCTGAGTGCGATCATCGGCTCGCAACCGGACATGCTGCTCGTCGCTCACGCGTCCAATGCCGTCGAGGCCATCGCGGAGTTTCGTCGTCATCGGCCGGACATCACCCTGATGGATCTGCGCCTCCCGGGCGCCAACGGCACGGACGCTCTGATAACGATTCGGGGAGAGTTTCCACAGGCCCGCGTCATCATGCTGACGACCTCGGACGCCGACGCCGAGATTCAGCGTGCGCTGCGGGCAGGGGCGGCGGCCTACATGCTGAAGAGCATGCCGAAGAATGAATTGCTGGCCGTGATCCGTTCGGTTCATTCCGGCAGGCGGCACGTTCCGCCGGAGGTGGCGGCGCGCCTCGCCGAGCACCTGGGCGAAGAAGACCTCACCGCCCGCGAGTTGGAAGTGCTCCAACTTATTCGCGACGGCCACCGCAACAAACAGATCGCCGACCAACTGGCAATCGCGGAGACGACCGTCAACTTTCACATCAAGAACCTTGTGGAGAAGCTGGGCGCCAATGACCGGACGCACGCGGTGACCATTGCGATGCGACGCGGCCTGCTTCAAGTATGAATTGGTGAGCCCGGACAGCAGGGAAAGGTTGAACCTCGCGTAGGTCAAGGCGGAACACCTTGAAAGGGGGGCGTTAGTTATCCCGCGCCTGTATCCACTCTGCTTTGTGTTGCTCTTACTGGCGGCAACGTCGGCCCGGGCGGTCGATCCCAACAGACGTATCTCCCAGTACGCGCACACGGCCTGGCGTATACAGGACGGAATCTTTTCCGGCGCGCCGAATGCGATTACTCAAGCGGCGGACGGCTACCTGTGGATCGGAACACAGACCGAGCTGGTGCGTTTCGACGGGGTTCGCTTCGTCCGCTGGACTCCCGCGGAGGGGAAGCTGGGCCTCTTAAACAACAGCGTCTTCTCCCTTCTGGCGCCGAGCGACGGGAGTTTGTGGATCGGAACCGGGGTTAACCTCGCTCGATTTAAAGACGGAGAGTTGGTCAATTATACGGAGAGGATTGGACGCATTAATTCAATCCTTGAAGATCGTCAGGGAAGGCTCTGGATAGCTCGCTCAAGAGTCAGCGATTCGACCGGGCCTCTTTGTCAGATTACCGATGCGAAGCTCCGGTGTTTCGGCAAGGAAGACGGCATGCCGCTTCCTACTGCGGCGGCACTGGCAGAGGATACAGAGGGGAACCTCTGGGTAGGTAGCGCAGCCGGACTGACCCGTTGGCACGACGGTTCGTCCGACACATACACACCCTCCGGGTTGAAGTCTGTCGCAAATTTGACCGGGGTCACCGGACTGGCAGCCAGCCCGGACGGGTCTCTGTGGGTTGGCATGAGTAGCTCCGGCCCGGGGCTGGGCTTACAGCAAATGACCGGCGGCACATGGAAGCCGTTCGTCACCCCCGAAATCGATAGCAGCAAGCTGGATGGCAGCACGTTGTTTTTAGACCGCGAGAATACCCTCTGGGTCGGGACTGAAAGCCAGGGCATTTACCGCATTCACGACGGAGAGGTAGACAGGTTTCGCGGTGCCGACGGTCTGTCCAGCGACACGGTGAGGGCTTTCTACGAGGATCGTGAAGGTAACCTGTGGGTCGCGACGACCGAGGGAATCGATCTCTTTCGGGATACTCGCGTGGTCAGCTTCTCAACCCGCGAAGGACTGGTCGCCAACGAGGTCTGTTCAGTGCTCGCCGCCCGGGATGGCCGCGTCTGGGCCGGGAACCATCACGCGCTGGAATCTCTGCGTGAAGGCAAGGTGTTTTCCATTCTGGGGAAGGATGGCCTGCCAGGGAAAAGCGTGACAGCCCTGCTTGAAGACCATGCCGGGCGACTGTGGGTCGGCGTTGACGACGGCCTGTCTGTTTACGAAGCCGGCAGATTCAGGCCCGTCAGACGCAGCGACGGCACCCCGGTAGGAGTGGTCATATCGTTGGCCGAAGACCGTGAGCACAACATCTGGGCAGAGGCCATCGGAAACCCCAGAAAGCTAATCCGCATACAAGATTTCACCGTCCGTGAAGATCTTCCCCCGCCACAAGTGCCCGTGGCCCCCTCACTCGTAGCCGACCCGCAGGAAGGCATCTGGCTCGGTCTGGCCGATGGCAACCTGGCTCGGTACAGGCGAGGCCGACTGGAGGTCTTTCCATTCCCTCATGACCAATATAGTCGAGTCTATCAAGTCGCCGCCATGAATGACGGCTCTATCTTGGGCGCGACCAATTCGGGGCTGATCGGGTGGAAGGATGGGACGCTGCGGACGATGACCGCCCGGAACGGTCTCCCCTGCGACACAATCTATGGTCTCGTCTCTGACGCCCAGGATAGACTGTGGTTATACAGCCAGTGTGGCCTCGTGATGCTGGAAAATACAGAGGTGCAGACTTGGTGGAAAGACCCGGACACAGTGGTCAAGGTAAAAATCTTTGACGTGTTTGACGGCGCCCGCCCGTCTCCCCCTCCTTTCCAGCCGATAGCTTCGAGAGGGCCTGACGGGCGTTTGTGGTTCGCCAATGAAACCGTCGTCCAAATGATAGACCCGGCCCGCCTCGACGGGAATGCGTTACCGCCGCCGGTGCACGTCGAGAAAGTGGTCGCCGACCGAGAGAGCTATGAGCCCCGGCAAGACCTTCGCATTCCTCCCAAGCCGCATAATCTCGTAATCGACTACACGGCCCTGAGCTTCGTGGCGCCGCCGAAGATGCGCTTTCGCTACAGGCTGGAGAATCACGACGCCGACTGGCAGGAAGCCGGGACAAGACGACAGGCGTTTTACAGCGATCTGCCGCCCGGCAACTACCGTTTCCGCGTGATCGCGTGCAACAACGACGGAGTCTGGAACGAAGCAGGCGCAACCCTCATCTTCAGCATCGCGCCCGCCTGGTATCAGACGGGATGGTTCCGCCTCCTGTGCGTGGTCGGCGCTCTTTTCATCATTTGGACACTTTACCGTCTGCGCCTCCGGCAGGTGGCGAGGGCCATCGGCGCCCGCTTCGACGAGCGGTTGGCCGAGCGTACGCGCATCGCGCGCGAACTCCACGACACCCTGCTCCAGACCGTACAGGGCAGCAAGTTCGTGGCCGACGACGCGCTGGAGAAAGCCGACGACTCCGCCAACATGCGGCGCTCTATGGAAAAGCTCGCGGGCTGGCTCGGGCAGGCGACGCAGGAGGGGCGGGCGGCGCTCAACTCTCTGCGCACCTCGACGACGGAGACGAACGACCTCGCCGCGGGTCTGCGCCGGGCGACCGAAGAGTGCCTGCTCGACAAGTCCATGGCGGTCAAGTTCTCGGTGGCCGGCGGCTCCAGAGACATGCACCCCATCGCCCGTGATGAAATTTATCGCATCGGGTACGAGGCCATCCGCAACGCCTGTGAGCACGCCTCGGCGAGCGAGTTGACTGTCTCGCTCAACTACGCGCAAGACCTGACCCTGCGTGTGAATGACGACGGCGTCGGCATCGAGCCGGCGGTCGTCGCGGGCGGGAAGGACGGGCATTTCGGCCTGCGTGGCATGCGGGAGCGGGCCGAGCGCATCGGGAGTAAGCTGACGCTGAACAGCTCTCCACGCTCCGGGACTGAGATGAGGCTGGTCGTGCCGGGGAACGTCATTTTCCGGAAGGCGCACGCGACTCGTTTTGAAAGAATCAAGACCTTCCTCGGGCGGAGGGGCGGCGGCTCCGACCGGGCCTGATCTGCTCCGCGCCGAGTTCTTCACCAAAACCTGTTAAGAAAACCCTGTAGAAAAATCTAGGTCGAATTTTACGATTTCTGGGGATTCGCGGAACTCGGGATACGTCTATCCTGTGTGCATTGAGCATGAGTTGATGCTCAACGAGAGGAGTAGCACACGATGAGCGCACAGCCCGGAGCAATCACGAAGAACCCGATGAGCACTTTCAGTTTCACTGTGAATCCCGAAGCGGTCGCTTCTATTCACGACGACGGAATAGCGATCCTCCACACCGGCGTCGGACGCTTGTTCACCTCCAACGGGACGGGCGCGCGCATCTGGCGCGGAGTTGAGCGGCGACTGTCGTTGGAATCCATCGCCGAGGAACTCAGCGGCGAGTACAACATCGCCCGGGCCACCGCGCGCGAAGACGTGGCCCGCTTTCTGGCCGAGCTTGAGCGGCAGACGTTGATCCAGAGGGGGGCGCGTCATGAATAGGGCAAAACACGCCTGGCTTCTCTTCGGCGCGCTTTACGAACTCATCCGCTACGAGGTGAGCATCCGGTTGCGCGGCTCCGGGCGAATCCTGACGCAGTTGAGACTGCAAACGGTCGCGGCGAAGCCGGACGGCCGCGAAGCGGAACAGGCCGTTTGCGACGCGGTGCTGCTTGCGACCTGTCTCTACTGGAAGCCGGTGCTCTGCCTGCAACGGGCAGTCTGCACAGTCCGCCTGCTCAGAAGGCGTGGCGTCGTCGCTCGGCTGGTCATCGGCTATCGCCCGTCGCCGTTCTTTTCTCACGCGTGGGTCGAGGTTGACGGCCGCGTCGTGTACGGGTCGCCGGCCTACCAGAAGCGGCTCAGGCTGCTGCACGTTGTTTAGCCGGAGGAAACGAAGATGCCGACGAATGTACCAGGACTGAGCGTGACTGACGGCCGCGGCCGACACGACGACCGAGTCGAAATCCTCCACTGGGACGGGCGGCTCGACAATCGTGACGATCTGCTCCCGCGTTTGAGAGATTCGCTGCAAGGCGACACCGGCAACGCGGCCATCGCGCGCGCCGCCTACGAACGTTGGGGGGCAGACGGTTTAGTTCACCTCATCGGCGATTGGAGCGTGGTCATTCGCGACAAGGTCAACCACACCACCGTCCTCGCGAGCGACTTCGCGGGCGTGCGTCCGCTCTACTACCACGTGCAAGGGGGACGTGTTCGGTGGTCGAGCCGCTTACAGTCGCTTGTCGAAGCGACCGGCGTCTCGGAGCTTGACGAGCAGTACGTCGCCGGGTTCCTGACGTTCGGCGGATGCCCGAACCGCACGCCGTATCAAGGCATCTACTCCGTCCCTCCCGGTCACGCGGTCTGCGTGTCGTCTGAGGGGACGAGCGTTCGAAGGTTCTGGGCGATGCCGGTCGGCGATGCCATTCGATTCCAGGACGAGCGCCGGTACGAGGAGCAGCTTCGCTCGCTGTTTCGCGAGGCAGTGGCCGTCCGTTTGCAGACCAGGTCGCCCGTCCTTGCCGAGCTGAGCGGCGGCCTCGATTCGTCGTCCGTCGTCTGCGTGGCAACAGACCTGATGCGCAGCGGCGCGGTCGGCGCTTCGAGCCTCACAGGCGTGGGCTTCGTCTGGCGGAACTCGCTCGACGAGCCGTTCATGCGCGAAGTCGAAACGCACTGCGGGATCGAGGGAGTCCACATCTCGACGCACGACGTTCCCCTCGTCGCCGAAACAGAGGCCGGCGGCGCGATGCCGGAACCCTTTCAACCGCTGCGTACGTCGGTCGCGGCAACGGCGAGCCGGTTCGGCGCGAAGACTGTCCTGACGGGACAGAACGGCGACCTCATGTTAGGGAACTGGTTCGACGACAGCCTTCAGGTCGCCGCGTCGCTGCGCCGCCTGAGTCTCGGCCGCGCGTTTGAAGAAGCGCTCGCGTGGAGCAAGATTCTCCGGCTCCCCGTTTACAGGGTTCTTTGGCGCGCGTTGCAGGCGGCGCTTCCGCCGACCTTGTCTCCCGCCGCGGTCTACGCGTCCGCGGACGGCTCGTACGCGCCGAAGAAGATCGAGACATCTCTCGTCCCCGGCTTCAGCAGCCGGACGGGCCTTTCCGAGCCGGGGAGCTTCTTCTCGAATGACTGGATGCAGGCGCCGCCGGAGCGCCGAAGGTACTTCCACGCGCTGACGGCGATGTTGGAACTGCGGATGCTGCAACCGGCCGAGCCCTTACAGCACCTCGACTACACGCACCCGTTCGCCCACCGGCCTCTGGTCGAATTCCTGATGACCGTGCCGACGGACGTTCTCTGCCGGCCGGGTGAGCCGCGGAGGTTGATGCGCTCGGCCTTCTCCGAAATGTGGCCGCCCAGGTTGCGCGCGCGGCGCTCCAAGGGCTTGTTCAACGCCCCCTGGCAGGAGGCGCTGCGGCCGGTGGCCCGCGCCCTCCTCAACGCAAAGCAGTTACAGGTAGTCGAACGAGGTTTTATAAATCTCACCAGTGTCCTCTCGCGCATGGAGCGCCTTACCGTCGGGCTCGAATGCAACGAGTCCCAGTTGCGGCAGATCATCCTGCTCGAATTGTGGCTACGCAATCGCGCGGGCGAGGGGCTGTCGGGGCGAGTGCTTCGAGCCGCCTGAACAAGCGGGTCTGTAGGACTAAGAAAGAAAGGAGGCAAAGCAAATGCAGAACAACTACGAGGCTCCCGAGCTGACGCTGGTCGGGGATGCGGAGGAGGTTGTCATGGGCTCCGACTTCGGCGGCGACGACTATCCGCAGCATGTTGCGTGGGATTTCGAATTCGCGCAGGACTAACCCATGACATCAGACATGGGGTTGAGCGTGTTCTCATCCATCTCGTTGCACCCGACTACAACGTGGTGGATGAGGACACGCCGCAGTCTATCAAGGACACGAGCTGTACCGGTGCCACCTGATTTGGCGAACCGTAAATTTAACATCGCCTCTCTAAATCTTTTTGGAGGATTCGTAGTAGACTTCCCACAACATCCTCGCCGCTCTTCTTGCATCGCCTGGGTCATTATGAGCGCCGACAGCCCCATTCGAATCCTATCGGTAGACGATCATCCGATGTTGCGCAAGGGCATCGCCGCCGTACTTGCGACCGAAGAGGACATGGTTCTCGTGGCGGAGGCCGGTAACGGGCATGAGGCGGTCGAGCAGTTTCGCGCCCACCGCCCGGACGTGACCCTGATGGACTTGCAGATGCCCGTCATGAACGGGACGGACGCGATTATCGCCATCCGCAAGGAGTTCCCCGAAGCACGCATCATCGTGCTGACCACCTACAAAGGCGACGTCCAGGCGGTTCGGGCGCTCAAGGCGGGCGCCTCCGGGTATCTGCTCAAGAACATGGTGTGGGACGAGCTAGTCGGGACTATTCGGAGCGTGCACGGTGGGAAAAAAAGAATCCCCCCCGAAATCGCCATCGAGATGGCCGAACACCGCATGGACGACGCGCTGACCGAGCGCGAAATCGAGGTGCTGCGGGAGGTGGCCGCCGGGAACGCCAACAAGGTCATCGCTCTGCACCTCAACGTTTCGGAGGAGACCGTTAAAACCCACATGAAGAGCATTATTTCCAAACTCGGCGCGAACGACCGCACCCACGCCGTGACCATCGCCCTGAAGCGAGGCATCATCGAGATTTAACCGGATTCACTCTTCTGAACTTCCCCGTCAGTCTCCGAAGACCTGCCGAACCGGAATCTCTTCGATCTTTTACGCGCGCCTTGATAGGCGGTTGCCCCCGGTACCGTCAATTCAACCTCGGTGCCTGTTTCAGGACTGCTCCAGACCTTGAGTTGCGCGCCAATCCTCTCCGCACGTTCGCTCATGCCTTGCAGTCCCCAATGGTCGTGGCGGCCGCCCTCTTCGAGAATCTTCGGCTCAATGCCGCGCCCGTCGTCGCGCACCCGCAAACGAAACTGCCGCGGCTCGTACGTAATCTCCGCTTCTACGTGAAGGCCGTTTGAATGTGTGAGGGCGTTGATGATCGCCTCGCGACCGATGCAGTAAGCCTCCTCCTGAACCATGGGGTGTAGTTCCAGCACGACCCCCTCGACCACCGTTTGGAAGGTCGCGTCGCCGCCCTGTGGGGTCTCATCCACAACGCGCTGGAATGCCGCGGGCAGGCCGGCGGACGGCGTCGCGGCGCGCAGATCCCGCACGCGGTCTCTTCCCTCCGCCAGTATCCGGTCGGCGTGATTGAGTGTTTTCACAAAAGCGTCGCGGGTCGGGTCGGCGGCGGGCATCTGTTTTGTGCCGGCCCGAAACATCAAAATCAACCCCTGCACGCTCTGCAACAGAGTGTCATGTAAGTCGCGGGCGATTCTCTCTCTCTCTTCGAGCCGCTCTTCCATCCGGACCCGCACCTGCCGCGCCACCTGCCGCAGCCGCAGTTGATAGAGCCCGCCGAACGCTAACAGGAACAAGACCACGACCGAGACGCGGAACAAGGTGGTCTGGTAGTAGGCGGGAGCGATGGAGAAATCGAGGAAGGTGCCGGCCTCGTTCCACACGCCGCTGTTGTTGCAGGCCATGACGCGGAAGCGGTAGTCGCCCGGGGGCAGGTCGTTATAGAACGCTTGACGACGATTACCTACGTCCTGCCAGTCGCGGTCATGGCCTTCCAGTTTGTAGCGAAACAGTATCTTCTCCGGCGCGGCAAGGCTGAGCGCCGTGTAGTTAATCTCCAGGTCGCGGATGAGCGGCGGAAGTTGCACGCGCCCGCTTACTTCGGAGGTTGCGTCGTAAGACTTGCGGTCGGCGATGAGCTGTTCGACGTGCACCGGCGGCGGGAGTCGGTTGAAGGACAGGTGGTTCGGATCGAAGACGCTGGCGCCGTCCCAGGGTAAGAACCAGAGTCTTCCGTCCGAGGACTTGCTGACCTGCGGGGTCAAGTGGCCGGCACTGGCGAGGGCTTTGACCCCGTCCGAGATATCGAACACCGTGGCCCGGACTCTCCGGGTCGCACCCTTATCCATGTCCACCGCGGCGGCCCACGCGTCCAACTCGGGGCGCGCGACACGCACGAGGCCGCAGGCCGTGTACAGCCAGAGCGTGTGGGCGTCGTCTTCCATCGACCAGTGAACCGTATCGCAGGGCAATCCGTTCCTGCCGGTCAGCGTAGCGACACGGCCGTTCTTCAAACGGCTGAGCCCGCCGTTGGTAGCCGCCCACAGCGCACCCTCGCTGTCGAATCGCAGGTGATTGACACGACCCTCTCCGAGCCCGTCGGCGGCCGTGTACGACACGCGCATCCGGCCGTCGGCGAGATAGGCCACGCCGCCGAGATGGAATCCGAGCCACAGGCCGCCGTGCGATGGATCGGCAGCCATCGCACTGGCATGTTCTTTATGCCCCAACGTGGCCCAGGGAATCTGATTGACCACACGCTCTCGGAGCAGTTGAAAAAGAGCAACGTGCTCGTTGGCAACCCACAGGCTGCCGGCCGTGTCCTGTGCGATGGCAGTTACGGAGCCTCCGGGGACGCCGCTGACTGGAATGAAGCGTTCATTCTCAAGATAGCCGAACCCGTCCACGGTCGAGGCCCAGATTCGTCCGCTATCGTCCTGAAAAAGAGAGTGCGGGATAAGTCCGTTCGGCTTCGCATCGTGCTGGTTGTCACCGATGATGGGCTCTGCCCCGCGCCGGCCGTAGGTGGTAATTTGCCCGTTAACCCATCTATTCAAGCCGTTGCGGGTGGCGAGCCAAACGCTTCCATCCCTGTCCGCCAGGACAGACCTGACTGAATTACTCAACAAACCCTGACTCACCGTAAGCGTCGCCACGGCAAAGTCGCGAAAGCGGTCGAGGCCGTTGTTGGTAGCTACCCAGATATTACCCTCGCGATCCTCAAAGAGATTGTAGACGTTGTCGCTTGAGAGCCCTTCGGGCGAAGCAAATACATCCGTCCTTCCACGGTGTACGTGCAGAAGACCCTGTCCGAAAGTTCCGACCCACAGACCGCCGTCGCGGTCGCGGAGCAGCCTTGCGGCCCTGAATTGTCCCCCGGTACCTGCGAGCGGATACGCTTCGGTTTTTCCGCCGACGAGCCGTTGGATTCCGCCGTTCCATCCGACGAGGAGCGCGCCGTCGTCGTCTTCGCCGAGACCTTGTATGCCGTCCGGCTCGCCGACCAGCGGATAGAAGTCGGGCGTTCCGGGCGTCCATCGCCACACCCCGTCCTTCACGCCCGCCCAGAGATTCCCTTTGCTATCCTCGTACAGATTGAACACCCCGCGGCCGAAGGCGCCGTCCTCCCCGTAGCACTGGACGCCGCTGTTTCGAATTGCGCAGAGCTTTCCGTTGGTGACCGACCGTCCGCTGGCCCACACCGCGCCTTCGTGATCCTCAAGGAGCTTGAAAATGTCCTGCCCGGCAAGCTCCGGGTACTGTGTGAGCTTGCCGTCCTTCCAACTCGTCAGCCCTTTCAAAGCCCCGATCCAAAGAGTCCCGTCGCGCGCGCCGAGGAGGTTCGTGATGTAGTTGGAAGGGAGTTGCTGACCCGCCGGCGGCTGGAAGGGGGTGTTCTTGATGCCGTCGAAGCGAATCAGGCCGAACTCTGTGCCCAGCCAGAGATAACCGTCGGACGTTTGAGCAATCGAGATGATCTGGCCTCTGGTGAAGCCGTCGCGGATCTTCCAAGACGTGTGCGCATACTGACTCACGTCCTGCGACGGGTTCAACGCGAAGGCAGAAGGGCCACAGGCGAGCAGGATGCAGGCCAGCGCGAAGCTGGGCGGAATAACGTGTCGTCTATGTCTGGTCGCTTCCCGCATGCGGCGCACATCTTACCCCAACGCTATTCCGGCTGATACAGCTATCCCGAAGTGTACTTAAACCTCATCACGCGCTGTAGATGATTTACTTTGTGACCGTGACCAGGGGCATCACTCTTTTGGGGGATTGAACCGAAAATTCTATTCAGGATTGACACCACGCCGGGCCAGGAAGTAGCCTCATGCATCCCCAGGCTCAGAGGCTTGAGCTGAATGCGCCGAGTGTCCCCGTTTCTTTTTCTCCTCCTCGCTTCGGTTCCGTGTGTTCGCGCCCAATCCACGAACGCCTCGCTCGCTGGTCGTGTAACCGACCCCGCGAAAGCCCTGATTGTTGACGCCAGGGTCGCGGCCGTCAGCGCCGCCACCAACGTCCGTTACGAGACCACGACGAACGGCTCCGGCGAATACCACCTGCCGAATCTCCCGCCCGACACCTATCGTATCGAAGTCGAAAAATCCGGATTCAAGAAGTTAGTCAAGCCGGGCGTGACCCTTCACGTCCAGGATACCCTCGAACTCGACTTCGAGATGACGCTCGGTTCCCTGTCCGAGACGGTCACGGTCGAGGCCGGCGCGCCGCCGATCAACACCGAGTCGGCCGCGGTCAGCACGGTGGTTGACCGCGCGTTCGTCGAGAACCTTCCCCTCAACGGCAGGAGCTTTCAGACCTTGATAACGCTCACGCCGGGTGTGGTCTTGACCCCGACGGCTTTCAACGACCAGGGGCAATTCAGCGTGAACGGGCAGCGCGCGGACGCCAACTATTTCACCGTGGACGGCGTGAGCGCCAACTTCGGCGTCACCGGCTTCATCGCGATGATGCAGAGTGCTTCCGGGTCGCTGCCCGCGCTGAGCGCCTCGGGCGGGACGAACAGTTTGGTGTCGGTGGACGCCATGCAGGAGTTTCGCATCCAGACCTCTTCGTTCGCGCCCGAGTTCGGGCGCACGCCGGGCGGGCAGGTCTCGATTGCGACCCGCTCCGGGACGAATGCTTTTCACGGCACGCTGTTCGAGTACTTCAGGAATGACGTGCTCGACGCCAGAGACTGGTTCGTGAACTTCAACAACCTGCCGAAGCCCGCGGAGCGGCAGAATGACTTCGGCGGCGTCTTCGGCGGCCCGGTTCTGAAGGATAAGACGTTCTTCTTCTTCTCCTACGAAGGGCTGCGCCTGCGTCAGCCGTCGAGCCTGCAAACCGCCGTGCCCGATAGCGCATCGCGTCAGGCGGCGCCGGCCGCCATTCGCCCATACCTGAATGCCTACCCGGTCGCAAACGGGGCCGCGTTCGGAGGGGGCTTGGCGCAATTCAACGCCGGCTTCTCGAATCCTTCCTCGCTCGACGCCTACAGCCTCCGCGTCGATCACGTCGTCAACTCAACTCTCAGCCTGTTCGGCCGATATAACTACTCGCCGTCAAGCTCAGATCAACGCGGGCCTGTCTTCTCCTCGGGCAGAGTCCTCAGCACGACTAATTCGTTGTCGTCCTCTATCCACACCGGAACAATCGGCCTCACACAAATCATCAATCCCGCGATCAGCAACGAAGTGCGTGCGAACTACAGCAACCACCGAATCAGCATTAAGTTCGTGCTGGATGATTTCGGCGGTGCCGTGCCGCTCCCGGACACACTCTTTTTCCCGTCCGGCTACTCGTCCGCGAACAGCAATCTCATCTTTATCGTCGGAGGAGCCGGAGAATATGTGCAGGGCAAGCAGGGGACGGACGAGCAGCGCCAGGTTAATCTTGTTGACAACCTGTCGGTGACGAAGGGCAGTCATCAACTGAAGTTCGGCGTGGACTATCGCTGGCTCGCGCCTTTCAGCAGCCCGGCCGCGTACCGTCAGTTCGCGCAGTTCTCCGGGGTGACGGCGACGCCCGGAGGCGTTCTTTCGGGGACGGCCCTGTTCGCCCAGGCGAGTGCCTTTCAATCTAACGCGCTCCTCTCACAAAACTTCTCGCTCTACGGTCAGGACACGTGGAAAGTCACGCCCCGACTGACGATGACTTACGGCCTGCGTTGGGACGTCAATCCCCCGCTGAAGGGCAAGAACCCGGCGAACGACCCGTTCACCGTGGCGGGGCTGAACAACCCGGCGACGATGACCTTAGCGCCCCGCGGCACCCCGCTGTATGAGACGACCTACGGGAATGTCGCGCCGAGGTTCGGACTAGCCTATCAACTACGTGAGAGCCCCGAGTGGGGCACCACTCTCCGCGCGGGCTTCGGCGTGTTTTACGACCTCGGGCAAGGTTCGCTCGGAGGGGTATCAAGCTTCTTCCCGTACCTCGCCAACAAGAACTTTTCACCCGGGCAGTTTCCGCTGAGCCCGCAGAACGCCGCGCCTCCCGTCTTCAACACCAACCCGCCCGTCAACAGTATTCTCGTAGCCGACCCTCACTTAAAACTCCCGCGGACTTATCAGTGGAATGTCGCGCTGGAGCAGTCCGTCGGAAGCAACCAGAGCTTGTCGGCGACGTACGTCGGCGCGGTCGGGCGCGACCTGCTCCGCATCATCAACTTGTTCAACGTGAACCCGAACTTTCAATCCGTCGCCTTGACCGACAACTCGGCGACCTCGGATTATCACGCTCTACAACTGAAGTTCCAGCGGCGCTTGTCGAACGGGTTGCAGGCGTTGGCGTCGTATTCATGGGCACACTCGATTGACATCGCCTCGACGGATGCGCTTGCCACTAACCTCAACACGCCCGGCCAGATTGCCGGCGCGAACGTTGACCGCGGGAACTCGAACTTTGACATCCGTCATTCCTTCACCGCCGGGGTCACTTACGACCTGCCCCATCAAGGGTCACCAAAACTCGTCAAAGCCATGCTGGACGGCTGGTCGCTCGACGGTTTCGTTTTTGCCAGAACGGCGCCGCCCGTTAACGTCGTCGGCGCGACTTTCGTTGCCGCGGGCACACAGCTTACGCCTCGCCCGAACGTAACCGTCGGCGTGCCGCTTGAGCTGCACGGCGCGCAATTTCCCGGCGGGAAGATTCTCAACCGCGCGGCTTTCAGTGCCGCGCCCGCGGGGACGCAGGGTAATTTCGGGCGCAACGTGCTGCGGGGTTTCGGAGCCGCGCAAGCGGACGTCGGGTTGCAGCGTCAATTTCACCTCACCGAAAGGGTGAGTCTTCGTTTCCGCGCAGAGTTCTTCAACCTCTTCAACCACCCGAACTTCGGCAACCCAGTCAACACGCTGACCAGTCCCCTCTTCGGCCGCTCGACGCAAACGCTGGCGAGCAGTCTGGGGTCGAGCGGCGCGAACGGCGGCTTAAATCCGCTCTACCAGGTCGGCGGGCCGCGCTCGATCCAGTTCGCGCTCAAGCTGCAATTCTGAACAAGCCGGCCGTTTAAGTTCGACCACGCAGAACGCATCTTCACGCCCCTCCGTCGTGCCGACCCTTTACGCGCCGACGCGACTCCCTCAAAAGAGTGACTGAATTATCGCTTCATTTCGGCTATCCAGTTTAATGGAAAACCGCTACGCTCACCTTCATGCATAGGCTGTTCTCAATGTTCCCGCAGGGGAGGCCGGGTGTCGCGCTATTGCTGCTCAGGATTTCGGTGGCGGCGATCTTACTGATGGACACGGCGAAGTGCTCCGGCGTCTCTTCCGTCCTTCTGCTCTGCGTGTTTGTCGTGCTGATGGCCGCGTCGCTGAGCGTCGGTTTCCTCACGCCGTACCTATCCGTCGTCGCGTGCGCCGCCGCCGTCCTGAATCTGCTGATCGGCCCTAACTCGGGCAACCCCATCTATGTGTTCCCCGTCATCGACGCCGCGGCGCTCGCCCTCCTCGGGCCTGGGGCGTATTCGGTGGACGCGCGGCTGTTCGGACGCCGCGTTACCGTCATCGCCCCCCGCAAAGACAGGGGGCGGCCTTAGCCTCCCGTCGGCGCCGCGCGGGGGGTTGCCACGCGGTCACTCCATTGGGGGATATTTTTATATCGCGATTTAGGGTTTCGCCGCGGAGCCTATTGGAGCAAACTTAGCGTACAAACCGGGGCTTAACAGGAATCACTAAACGCCATCCCGGCAGGTAATGCGAGTTGTGATTCGGCAATCGCAAGGGGGCACACTTAAATCTTTCAGGAGCGTGGTTATGAGTTCCAACGTCTTGTCCTATCAGCGGTCGCACCACGAACATCCGCCTTTTGCGGCACTCGCGCCCGGAGGGTCGCAAGCTCGGCAGGAATTTTCGCCTGTTGAAGAGATCGACGGCGAGACGGGCTTCGGCGGCATCGTCGGTCGGAGCCCGGCGCTGTGGCGTGTGCTGCAACTCGTCGAGATGGTCGCCGCCACCGACGCCACGGTGCTGCTGCTGGGCGAGACCGGGACGGGCAAGGAACTCATCGCCCGCGCCATCCACGAGCAAAGCCGCCGACGCGAAGCGCCGCTCGTGCGTGTCAACTGCGCGGCGGTGCCCCGGGAGTTGTTCGAGAGCGAGTTCTTCGGCCACGCGCGCGGCGCGTTCACCGGGGCGATCAAGGACCGGGTGGGCCGCTTCGAAC
>JAFAZX010000032.1 GCA_019239425.1 Acidobacteriota bacterium | reverse complement strand
GGGAGCGTTTGACCTCGCATCGCTCTAACGCCGCGTGCGCTTGGCTGGGAGCCTCGCGGGTAAGTCTGTCTCGTCGTCGACTAAATCTTCCATGTGTATGCCCGCCAAACGTGAATACTGTAGAAGGATGAGCAGTGAAGGGTCGCGCTTGCCGGATTCAAACTCGGAGATTTTGCTCTGCGTGGCAAGCCCCTCGATGTCTAACCGCCGCAGAAGCTCTGCCTGAGTCAAGTCGAGGGATAGGCGAATGTGGCGAAGCTTCTCCGCGAGACGTTGCGGCCTGACACGCGGGTTCGTGCCCATCAGGAGTTGCCTCCCGACGGAACGAATGACATCCGGGGCTTGTCTTTATCCCAACTTGAGATAAGATGATGGTTGCGTAATCGTTTCGCCGTGAGTAGGAACCTGCCTTGCTCAACGGCGATGCTCATCTCTCCGAGACTGAGGGTGAGCTAACGCCTCGCATCCGACCCGTTGCCTGAATTTTCAAACAGACCGCGCGCATGATAGCAGAGGGCGCACCGTGTTACACACCGCAATGGCCTCACACCGCATACTCTACGCCGGGGACGATGCGATCCTGCCATGGCTGCTCAGAGCCGGCCTCAAGCGGCTTGATTGCTTCCTAGTGCGCACACCCGTCCCCGGCGCGCGCTCGCTGATACGGAGTGACATTGAATACTCGCTACTGCTTTTTGACAGGACGGCGGAGGGCGCGGGGTTGAAGGCTTACGCCCGCACGCTCAAACACCGCGAGCAGACGCCCGTGATGATGGTTAAAAAGTCGGGAGGCTCAGGCAGGTTGCTCGACACCATCAAGCGGCGACTCCGTACAAGCAGCGTGCGTAACGTCAGGCCGCACACACACACGTTTACCACAGTGCTAACCGGGACGACTGCTTGAATCGCGCGCAGTCGCGTCTGTAAACTGGCCGCCGTTGAGCGTCACGAAGAAAATCAAACGCGCCTTGCGCGGGCGCGTCCCCGTGCGCGCGGCGGTGCTCGAGGCGGGCCGGCGCGCGGTCGTCGCCGTGCGGCTGCGGGGCGAGCGCGCGGCTTCGGCGGACGGGCAGGCGGGCGGCGGACTCGTGCGCGCGCGGCTCGCGCGGGGGTTCGAGCGGAGGAGCGAGGCCGAGCTGCTTGAGCACTTCCGCGGGCGCGAGTCGCCGCGTCTGTTCGAAGGGTTCGAAGAGGAGGGGAGTGCTTATATCTCTTCGAGGAGGGAAGAGTTTGAGGCGGAGGCGAGCGCGGTCGTCGCGCACCGTTGGCCTCTGCTCGGGTACGGCGCGCGCGAGTTGGGCGCGGAGGTGGACTGGCTGCGCGAGCCAGCGTCGGGCGTGCGCTGGCCTCTGGGTTTTCACGGGGACGTGCGGCTCGTGCGCGGCGACGGGTCGGACGTGCGCCTGCTGTGGGAGTTGAACCGGCTCGGGCACCTCCTCACTCTGGGGCGCGCGTACGCGGCGGGCGGAGGCGAAGAGCTGGCCGAAGAGTTCTTCGCGCAGTTAGAGGGCTGGGCCGGGCAGAACCCTCCGGGGCGGGGGCCGAACTGGGCCTGCGCGATGGAGGTCGCGCTGCGCGCCGTCAACCTGCTCGCGGCGTTCCGCCTGTTCAGGCGCTCGCCGGCTTTGAACGTTGAGAGGCTCGCGTCGCTGCTCGCGCTCTTCGAGGCGCACGGGAGGCACGTGCGGCGCAACCTCGAATACTCCTACATCGCGACCAGCAATCATTACCTCTCGGACGTGGCGGGCCTGCTCTGGCTCGGGCTGCTTCTGCCCGAACTGCGCGAGGCCGAAGGGTGGCGCGAGTTCGCCTTGAGGGAGTTGCTGCGCGAGCTTGAACGTCAGGTTCTGCCCGACGGCGTGGACTGGGAGTCTTCGACCAACTACCACCGCTTCGCCGCGGAGATTTTCCTCTACTCGTTCCTGCTCTGCCGCGAGAACGGGTTTGAGGTGGGCGCGCGCGCGTGGGAGCGTGTGCGCTCGATGCTCGAATACGTGCGCGCGTACCTGCGGCCGGACGGGCGCGCGCCGCTGGTCGGCGACGCGGACGGCGGGCAGTTCCTCCCGCTCGTCCGGCGCGGCGCGGACGAGCACGCGTACATGCTCTCGGTCGGCGCCGCCGTCTTCCGGGAGCCGCGCTTCAAGGTGCAGGCGGAGATTCCCGAAGAGGTCTTCTGGTTACTCGGGACGGAAGGCGTCCGCGCGTTCGAAGAGTTGAAGACGGCGGAGGCCGCGACATCTCAGTCGTTCAAACACGCGGGCGTGTGCGTGCTGCGCGAGGGAGACCTTTACCTGCACCTGAACGCGGGCGGCGCGGGGCTGGAGGGGCGGGGCGCGCACGGGCACAACGACGCTTTGAGCGTAGAGGTCTCGGCCTGCGGCGTGAGCTTCATCGCAGACCCGGGCACCTACGTCTACACCTCCGACCCGCGCGCGCGCCACGAGTTCCGCTCGACCGCCTATCATTCGACTGTCGAGGTCGACGGCACGGAGCAGAACACGACGCCCGAGTCCTCGCCCTTCTTCAACGGCGCCGAGGCGCGCCCGCGCCTGCTCTCCTTCGACACGACGGACGAGAGAGACTCTGCCGCCGCGGAACACAGAGGCTACGAACGCCTGCCCGCGGGAGCCGTGAAGCACCGCCGCTCCGTCACGTTCGACAAGCGCGAGCGCTGCTGGCTCGTCGAAGACACGTTGATCGGCGAGGGCACGCACGACTTCCGCTTCGTCTTCCACGCCGCGCCCGGACGTGAAGTGGATGTGCGGGGTAGGACGGTCGAGATTCTTGACGACGCGAAGGGCGCGCGGCTTCTCATCTCTCCGCTCGAAGGGATTGACAGTGTTACGGTCGAGGCGCGCTGGTCTTCGCGCGACTACGGCGCGAAGGGAGAGTCCTCGGCCGCGGTCTGGAAGATTAAGGCCTCCGCTCCGCTCCGCGTGCGCTGGCTGCTCCTGCCCGTCTGCGCTGGCGAAGATTATGTGACCCGGGTACAGTTGTTTACTCGATTGAAGGCGGAGTTGAAGGCTTAAATCATGTGCGGCATCTGCGGGGTCTGGGAGTACGGTTCGGCCGAGGGGCGCGTGGAGGCGCCGCTCGTCGAGTCGATGCGCGACCGCATGCCGCACCGCGGGCCGGACGACGCAGGCGTCGAACTCTTCGACGAAGGACGTCTGGGCCTCGGCTTCCGCCGCCTCTCCATCATCGACCTCTCGCCCGCCGGCCACCAGCCGATGCGCGGCTGCGAGGGCGAGGGCGTCTGGCTCGTCTTCAACGGAGAGATTTACAACCACGCGAAGCTGCGCGAAGGTCTCGAACAGCGCGGCCACGTCTACCGCTCGCGCACGGACAGCGAGACCATCCTCCACCTCTACGAGGAGCGCGGCCTCGACTTCGTCAAAGAGCTCGAAGGCGACTACGCCATCGCCGTCTGGGACGAGGCACGCGACCGCCTCGTGCTCGCGCGCGACCGCGTCGGCGTCAAGCCGCTCTACTACCACGCGGGCGGCGGCCGCCTCGTCTTCGCCTCCGAAATCAAAGCCATCCTCGCGCACACGGAAGTTTCGGCCGAGCTGGACGAGGAGTCGCTCGTCCACTATCTCTCCTTCCTCACGACACCGGCGCCGCGCACGCTCTTCCGAGGCGTCCATAAACTCCCGGCGGGCCACATGCTTGTCTGCGAGCGCAGCGGCGAGCTGAAGAGCATCCGCTACTGGGACGCGCTCCCGCCCGCGGCGCAGACGAACGGCGCAAAGCCGACCCGCGAAGAGGAGTACCGGGAGGAGATTCTCCGGCTGCTGCGCGAGTCGATCAAGAAACGCATGATGTCGGACGTGCCGTTCGGCGTCTTCCTCTCGGGCGGCGTGGACTCTTCGGCCAACGTGGCCTTGATGGCCGAGCAGATGTCGCGACCCGTGGAGACCTTCACCGTCGGCCACAAGGAGCACGAGGAGCTGAACGAGCTCGAGCAGGCGCGCGACATCAGCCGCCGCTTCGGCACGAACCACCACGAAGTCCTGGTGGGAGAGCGCGAGCTGCTCGACTTCCTGCCCGGCCTCGTCTTCCACCAGGACGAGCCCCTGGCCGACCCCGTCTGCGTGCCGCTCTACTACGTCTCGAAACTGGCGCGCGAGTCGGGGACGATTGTGGTGCAGGTCGGCGAGGGCTCGGACGAGCTCTTCAGCGGCTACGACAAGTACGTCAAGTACCTGCGACTCTACGAGCGCTTCTGGCGGCGCGCGGAACAGCTTCCGGCCTTCGCGCGCCGCGCGGCCGGCCGCATCGCACAGCCGCTCGTCGACGCCGCGACGGGCAAGGCCGAGGCGGCGGAGCTGGCGCGACGCTTCGGCGCGGGCGAGTCGCTCTTCTGGGGCGCGGCCGTCGTCTTCGACGAGACGCTCAAGGCCCGTCTGCTCTCGTCCGAGGCCCGCGCGCGCTTCGACGGCCTCTCCTCTTACGAGGTCGTCAGAGAAGACCTGGAGCGCGTCGGGCGCGAGCGGCCCGCGTCCGACTTCCTCGCGCGCATGACGTACCTTGAGCTGAAGCTGCGCCTGCCCGAGCTGCTCCTGATGCGCGTGGACAAGATGACGATGGCGACCTCGGTCGAGGCGCGCGTGCCGTTCTTAGATCATCATCTGGTCGAATACGCGATGGGCGTCCCGCGCGCTCTCAAGGTCGAGGGGAGGAGCGGCAAGCACGTCCTCAAGCGCGCGCTCGAAGAGGTTCTGCCGCGCGACGTGCTCTACCGTCGCAAGCGGGGCTTCGGCGCGCCGGTCGAGGGCTGGTTCCGCGGCCCTTCGGCGTCGGAGCTGGAGTCGCGCGTGATGAACTCGACCTTGCGCCGCCGGGGCCTGCTCGACTACAGGTTCGTCGCGCGCCTCTTCGCAGAGCACCGCCGCGGCGCGCGCGACTGGGGCTTCCACCTCTGGGCGCTCCTCAACCTCTCGCTCTGGTACGAGCGCTGGATCGATTCATCGGGTCATTGATTCATTTGTTCATTGACGATTTGAAGAATGAATCAATGACCCGATGAATCGATGAACAAATCGCCGTAGCGGCGGGCGGCGCTTGTCTGTTTGCGCCGGTTGCGGCGCTGGACGAGCGTGTAGGGCGTGAGCAGCCGGAGGGCGACTTTGGCGAGCGCGGAGGCGGAGGGCGCGCCGGAGAGTCCGCGGCGGAGGTACCTGAGGGCGGCGCGCTTGTCGCCGAGGCGGAGGAGGTCTTCGGCGCCCGCGAAGTTGAGGGCGCGCCGGTAGCGTCCGAGTTGTTCCGGACTCAGTTTGAGGTGGGCGGCGGCGCTCTGCTGCGCTTCGAGCCGCGCCTCGATCATCCAGACGAAGTCGCCGCTGGTGTTCGTGCCGTGGCGGCGCCAGGCCGAGAGCACGCCGGGGTCGAAGGCGAACTCGCCGTCGGCGCTCAGCTTCAGGTAAAGCTCGTAGTCTTCGAGCCGCGCGCGCTCGTTCCAGCCGTGCCGCTCGACCGACGAGCGCCGGTAGACGACGGTCGGGCTCATCGGCGCGTAGGTCTCTTCGAGCAGCATGCGGCGCGCGTCGCCGTCGGCGTAATGCGCCCAGTCGAGCGTGCAGTCGAAGACCTCGCCGCGCTCGTCGACCAGGTACGCGTGGCCGTACGCGAGCACGGCGCGTTCCCGCTCCTGCAGCAGCGCGACGCGCGCTTCGAGGAAGCCGGGCAGCCAGAGGTCATCGGAGCCGAGGTAGGCGAAGTATTCGCCTTCGGTCTGGGCCAGCCCCTCGTTGAGCGTGGCGCACAGGCCGCGGTTAGCGCGCGCGAGCAGCTCGCAGGGGAAGGGGCAGTCCTTCAGGACGTCTGCGATGACTTGCGGCGAGCCGTCGCGCGAGCCGTCGTCGATGACGAGCAGGCGCGCGGGCGCGCGGGTCTGCGCGAAGACCGAGCGCAGCGCCGCCGCCACATATGGCGCGTGGTTGTAGGAGGGCACGACGACCGCCACTCGAGAGGTATCGGGTTCGTCCTTCGGCATGAGCAAAAAGGTCGTACTGCTTGGCCCATACCCGCCGCCGCACGGCGGGGTCTCGATCTACGTCAGCACACTCTTCGAACACCTCAGAGGGCTTGGCCTGCACCTCTGGACGTACGGCGAACGCGAGGTGCGCGGGGCGAACGTCCGCTTCATGAAGGACAAGCGGCGCGAACTCGTCCCCCTCGTCTTGCGCGAGGGGCGCGGCGCGCGCGTCGCGGACTGCACGCACTTCCTCCTCGAGTACCCGAGCGCGCTCGTCCCCCTGTGGGTTTTACTCAAACGTCTGCTCGGGTTCGAGTGGGTGAAGATTCTACACGACGGCTCGCTCCCCGTCCGACACGCGCGCTTCGGGCGCGCGCGCCGCGCGCTCTTCCGCCTGGCCGCGCGCAACGTCACGGAGTTCGTCGCGGTCAGCGAAGAGCTGGCGCGCTGGCTGCGCGAGGAGGTGAAGGTCGCGCAGCCAGTGACTCACGTCGGGAGCCTCCTGCCCGTCCCTTACCGCGACGAAGAGGGGGAACTCCCTCAGGAGTTCGACGAGCTGTTCTTCGACGCGATGTGGCACGCGCGGCGCGTCTGTTCCGCCGGAGCCTTCATCCCAGATTACGGCTTCCTGCACGCGGCGCTCGCGGTCGAACGTCTGCGGCGCGAGACGGGCGAGGACATCTGTCTCGTACTGCTCGACGGCGGGTTCGCCTTTGACGAGGCGTACCGCGAAGAGGTCTTGCGGGAGCGTCCCTGGATAACGGTCTTGAAGCACGTCCCGCACCCGGACGTGTTCAGGATTCTCAAGCGCTGCGACGCCTTCGTGCGCGGCTTCGGGCTGGAGAGCTACGGCCTCTCGCGGGTCGAGGCCGTCTGGGCGGGCCTGCCCGTCGTCGCCACGCGCGCGGGCGAGACGCGCGGCATGCTGCTCTACGACTTCGGCGACGTGGACGGACTCACGCGCCAACTCGAACGCGCCCTCGACGGCGACCACCCGGCCGCCGGCTGGGCCGCCGCCTACACGCGCGAGGCCGAGGAGAACTTAAAGTCTATCGCCGCGAAGTTGAGGTTAGGTGAGGAAAGGATTTAACCACAGAGACACAGAGACACAGCTTTAAGAATTTTGAAATTGTCTTAGCTGTGTCTCTGTGTCTCTGTGGTTAATCTGCCGTACACCACCAGCCACGCGCGTCGGAGCGCGAAGGCGGCGACGACGAAGAGGAGGTAGTGGACGGCGAGCACGTAGCGGTACTCCGTGTGGAGCGCCGACTGCACGCAGAGGAAGTAGAGCGGGACGGCGAGGAGCGCGGCCAACTCGCGCCGCCTCCTCTGTCGTAAGAGCAGCGCGAGGCCGAAGAGATAGAGCGGCAGGAAGACGGCCGTGATGAAGACTCGCTGCACGGCGCGCAGGGCGAGTGGCGGCGTCCTCTCCAGGCGCAGCATCGAGCACGCGCGCCTTATCATCACTCCGGCGAACCAGCCGGGATTCTCACGGATGACGGCCAGCGCGCGGCGCGTCCGCCAGCGGTCGCGCTCGATGCCGTCGGGCGTGAAGAGCGCCGCGCCGTATTCGGGACGGCCCGCCTCCTCCGCCTCCATGTGTGTCAGTCCTAAATCGGTGTCGGGCAGCCCGAACCTGTGCTCGCGGTCGTAGTCCGCGATGCCCTCGACGAGCGTCTGCCCCGCGCCCAGAGAGACCGGGATGAAGTGTCCGTAGACGACCGCGTTCCTCAAAGTCATGGGCGCCAGGACGAGCAGAGCCCCGGCGACCAACCCGAGCGCCGGCCGCCAGCGCCCGCCCTTCGCGAAGAGCAGAGGCACGGCGGCGACGGCCAGGAACGGCGCGAGCAGCAGCCCGTTCGCCCTCAGCCAGCAGGACGCGCCGACGAGCGCGCCGGCCCCGAGCGCCTTGAGCACGACCCGGCCTTCGCGCGCGCGCACCAGCAGCCACACGGCCGCGAGCAGCGGCAGCACCGCGAGCGTGTCCGGCAGAAGCGTCAGGGAGTTCCAACAGAACTGCGGCGCTAAGGCGACGAGCACCCCCGCGAAGAGGCCCGTGCCGAACGTCAGCAGCTCCGCCGCGATGAGGAAGACGAGCGCCGCCGCGAGCGAGTCGCACGCGGCCTGGAAGAGCTGTACGGCCGCGTCCGACCCGCCGAAGACCGCGTGGACGAACACGAGCACGAAAGGGTAGCCCGGCGGGTGCCCGAGCAAATCCGGGTCGCTCGTCGGCGACGAAGGGTCGTAGAAGGACGCGAGGCCGTTCGCCTTCAGCAGCCCCGCCAAACGCCTGTAGTTCTCCGCGACGGAGGACTGAACCTTGTAAGCCTCGAACCGCGCGTCGCGCCAGCAGAGCAGCCTGACCCCGAACGCCACCGCGAAGACCACGACCGCGGCGACGAGCGTCGGGCGCGCTGCTCTGTGTCGGGGGTAGGAGGGTTGCTGCGAGGAGGTTGTAGGGGCGGGAGATTGCATCAAGGTTCTCGTGGAAATCTTGGCCGGCCGGCGACCAACATTATACAGACCCGCCCGGCGGGCGGCATGGGCGCCGCTCTGCCGGGCGGGTCTGTGCGTCGCGGCGCGCAGCCCGACGCCGTGCCTGGCGCCCGTTTTAAATGATGCTCATTCTATCCGGGCCCCGCTCGTCATCTCGCTCAGTGCTGCCACTGTCCTTGCTGTCTAATGCGGTGGTCGAGGGTGAAGTGCGGGCCTGGCATTCATCGCAACGGTCGCCCTCTTCCTTCACCTCGTGTTCGTCGCACTGCCAACATTTCGCCATATGACTGACCTCCTGCGCCGGCCGGCGCACCCTAAACGACGACTCTGGCGGCTGCGAGGATTGCCACAATGACTATCGCGACCTGTAGAAACTCCTGCGCCTGTGAGAGCCGCTCGGCCTTGTCCGAGATCAGCTCTTGCGTGGCGTCTATCACCTTTTGCCACTCCTCAAAGTATGCCTGATATCTCCCCATCACCGACTTTGGAAACTGTGCCCCTTCGCTCGCCGCGTACAGGCTCGTCGCCGCTCGGGCGACCATATCGCCAAAGATGGGCGCGGGCACGGACTTGACCAGCAGCACCCTGACCGCGAGCAGTACGCTCACGACTAGGCAGAAAAGACCCACCCCGAGCAAGAGCTTCTCGACGAAGCGCAACTCCGGTTGAATCTTCTGGAGGAAGGCGAACGATGCGGCGATGAAGATGCCCGCTATCGTGATGTTCCCCTGCGCCTTGACCTCCAGGCTGCGCCAGTTGGCCGCGAGTTCTCTGTAGGCGACCGCGTAGGCGTCGAGCGCCTTATCTAAGAACGACTCCTTAACCGCGGCGGCATCACCGAGGGGGAGCGACGTCACCGCGGCCTCACCCTGCGGGAGTGCCTGGGGCGTCGCGCCCGCCGGCGACGGCACGCCCCGGCCCTCGACGCCGGCTGTGACGGCCGGAAGGTAGAGGAGGCGGACGACCTTCGAGCCGTTGAGCAGGAGTTTGGCCGTTCGTATCTTCATGAGGTTCACTCCTCGCGGGAGGTTACGGCCGCCGCGAATTTTGAAGCTAGTCGGGGGACGTGGAGTGCGCCCGAAAACGGCCGTAGACTATTCCCCGCCGTGGCCCGTGTCAACGGATATTTGAAGGGCGCGCCGGACGCCCGAATGTTGACGGCCCGGCGCGTGTTACTATTTCGGCGCTTCGCTTTCAGTCCGGGGGCAGTCTCGCCCTCGCACTAGAAGGACTAGCCGGCGCGGGCAGTTTGCCGGCCAGAACTTATCGCCGCGCCGCGGCGTAAAGCCGGCAGTAGTCCGAAGTCCGAACGTTTTTCCGAAGCCACAGGTGAATAAGATGTTCTGTCCCAAGTGCGGTCAGCAGTCGTCCGACGAAGTTCGCTTCTGCCCGAGGTGCGGGCTCCAGCTCGCGGGGCTGCCCGCCTACGTGGCCGGCAACGAGTACGCGCCGGCCCGGCCCGAACCCGCGCGCGTGGCGGAGCTGACGGCCAAGCGCCGGGGGACGCGCCGCGGCGCCAAGCTGATGTTCTTCAGCGTCGTGCTCTTCCCCGTCTTCTTCGGCCTCTGCTTCCTCGTGAACGGCCCCGTGCCGCTCTTCGTCCCGTTCACTGTCTTCCTGACGGGGCTGGTCATGCTCGTCTACGCGCGCCTCTTCGGCGACGAGCTGATCCCCGTCAGCCACCGCGGCGCGCGCGACCGAGACCTCTCGGCGGGCGCCGAACGACAAGCCCTCGGCGCCGCGCAGTTCACGCCCGCCCCGCTCTTCAACCAGCCGCGTGCCAACACCGCCGAAATCTACCAGCCGCCCAGCGTCACCGAGAACACGACCAAGCTCCTCGACAAAGACTCCTGAGTCCCGCCCGCCAGCCGCGCCGCTGCGTGCTACTATCTCCCTTCCCGACGGAGGGGCGTGGCGCCGCAGTGTCAAATCCTAAAATTAAACAAGGCCGCCGATGCTGAACGGCCAGAGCATCATCTGCTTCGGCGGCGAGGACTGGTGGTATCACCACCCGCACTCGAAGAACCATTTGATGAGAAGGTTCGCAAGGGCGGGGAACCGGGTGGTCTTTGTGAACTCGATCTCGATGGGGCTGCCGGGGTTGGGGAATAAGGACTTGGTGCCGCGCGTCGTGCGGAAGTTGCGTTCGTACGCGAAGCTGGCGCGGCGGACGCCCGAGGGCATCACGGTCGTCTCGCCCGCGGCGCTGCCCTTCTACGGGAGCCGCGCGGCGCGCGCGCTCAACCGGAGCCTTCTGGCGGCGCAGGTCGGGGGCCTGGCGCGCGCGCGCGGCTTGCGGAGGCCGATCCTCTGGATCGCCATCCCGACCGCGGCCGAGATGATCGGGCGCCTCGAAGAGTCGCTCGTCGTCTACCACGTCTCGGACAAGTACGACGAGAACTCGATGGATCACGCGACCGACCCCGGAACAATCCGCCGCCTGCACGAGTACGCCCTCAACCGCGCCGACCTCGTCTTCTACTCGGGGCGCAAACTCCTAGAAGAGGCCACCCGAGCCCGCGAGCGCTCACACCTCCTGGAGCAGGCCGTCGATTTCGAGCACTGGAAGCAGGTCGGGGGCGGCGCGCTCGCGGTCGCCGAGGCGGTCGCGCGCATCCCTCGGCCGCGCCTCGGCTACTTCGGCGCGGTGGAGCCGTGGCTGATAGACCAGGAGTTAATTAAGCGCGCGGCGGTCGAACATCCGGACTGGCAGTGGGTCTTCATCGGCAACAAGTCGCGCGGCGTCGAGGTCGAGTCTTTGCCGAACACGCACTTCCTGCCGCCCGTCCCTTACGACGAGCTGCCGCGTTACGCCGCCGGGTTTGATGTGTGTGTGCTGCCGTGGGAAACTGAACGCGCGTTCACGAGCTACGGGTCGGCCATCAAGGTGCGCGAGTACCTGGCGACGGGGAAGCCCGTCGTCATCTCGCCGCTCCCCGAGTATGAGCCGATGCGGGACGTGCTCCGCATCGCGCGCAGTCGCGAAGACTTCTTCCGCCTCATCGCCGACGCGCTCGCTGAAGACGACCCCGGCGCGCCGCTCCGGCGACAGCGCGCCGTCGAGGGCGGCACCTGGGACGCGCGCGCCGAGTGGGTCAGCGGCCTCATCGAAGAGGCGCTGGCGAAGAAACGATGAATGCTGAGTGATGAATGATGAATGAAAGGCAGGGGGCTCTTTATTCATCATTCATCACTCATCGTTCATCATTCCAGACATGAAGCAGCTTCTGCAAAATCTAAAAACCGGTGAGGGCGTCGTGGCGGACGTGCCGGCGCCGGTCGCGCAGCCGGGGCGGGTTCTGGTGCGCGCGGCCGCGTCGCTCGTGAGCGCGGGCACGGAGCGCGCGTTCGTCGAGCTGGGACGCAAGAGCCTTCTGGGGAAGGCGAAGGAGCGGCCCGACCTCGTAGGCAAGGTCTTGGAGAAGGTGAAGAGCGAGGGGCTGGTGAGCACGCTGCGCTCTGTGCGCGAGAAGCTGGACGAGTCGCACGCGCTCGGCTACAGCGCCGCGGGCGTCGTCGTCGAGGTCGGCGAGGGCGTGACAGAGTTCCGCGCGGGCGACCGCGTGGCCTGCGCGGGCACGGGCTACGCCGCGCACGCCGAGCTGCTCTCCGTGCCGAAGAACCTCTGCGTGCGCCTGCCCGACAATGTCGATTTCGAGACGGCCGCGTTCGCCACGCTCGGCGCCATCGCGCTGCAAGGGGTGCGACTCGCCGAGCCGACGCTCGGCGAGTCGTTCGTCGTCATCGGCCTCGGCCTCATCGGGCAGCTCGCGGCGCAGCTCCTGAAGGCCAACGGCTGTCGCGTCTTCGGCGTCGACCTCGATTCGAAGAGGGTTGAGTTGGCAAAGTCGCTCGGCATGGACGACGGCTGTGTCGCGGGCGAAGGAGTGAAGCAGGCGGTAGCGAAGTGGTCGCGCGGGCGCGGCGCCGACGCGGTGCTCCTGACGGCGGCGACGCAGTCGGACGAGCCGGTGCAACTGGCCGGCGAAATCTCGCGCCTGCGCGGGCGCGTCGTCGCGGTCGGACTGGTCGGGCTGAACGTGCCGCGCGCCGCCTACTTCCAGCGCGAGCTGACGCTGCGCGTCTCGATGTCCTACGGCCCCGGCCGCTACGACCCCGAGTACGAGGAGCGGGGGCACGACTACCCACTCCCTTACGTGCGCTGGACGGAGGGGCGCAACCTCGAAGCCTTCCTCGACCTCGCCGCCGCCGGGAGCCTGAAGACCGCGCCGCTCGTCACGCACCGCTTCCCCGTCGAAGAGGGCGCGCGCGCGTACCAGCTCATCTCGGGCGACACGGGCGAGTCCTACCTCGCGGTTCTCATCAACTACGACACCGGGCGCGAGCTTGCAAGCAACGTCGAGAACAGAATCTCAAATTCGAAATTTGAGATTCCAAATTCTCAAGTGCGCGTCGGGATGGTCGGCGCGGGCGAGTACGCGCGGCGGATGCTTCTGCCGCACTTCCGGGCGGAGGGCGTCGAGTTCGTGTCCGTAGCGACGGCGTCGGGCGTGACGGCGCGCGACGTGGGCCGCCGCTACGGCTTCGCGCGCTTCGTCTCGGGCGCGGAAGAGGTTCTGGCCGAAGAGGGCGTCAACCTCCTCGTCGTCGCCACGCGCCACGACACGCACGCCGAACTCGCGCGGCGCGGGCTGGAGCGCGGCCTCGACGTGTTCGTCGAGAAGCCGCTTGCCTTAAACGACGAGGAGCTGGACGCGCTGCTCGAAGCGGCCGCGCGCTCGAAGGGGCGTCTGACGGTCGGCTTCAACCGGCGCTTCTCGCCGCACGCGCGCCAGGCCAGGGAGTTCTTCGCAGACCGGCGCTCGCCCCTCTCGATCCTCTACCGCGTCAACGCCGGGCGCGTGCCGCGTTCGCACTGGACGCAGGACGCGCGCGAGGGCGGCGGGCGCATCCGCGGCGAGGTCTGCCACTTCGTGGACTTCATGCAGTACGTCACCGGCGCGCACGTCGAGAAGGTCTACGCCGAGTCGGTTTCCTCCGACGACCGCGAGGGGACGGACGACGACTCGGTCTTCGTCACGCTCAAGTTCGCGGACGGCTCGAACGGCACCGTCGCCTACCTCGCCGAAGGCGACCGCGCGCTCCCCAAAGAGCGCGTCGAGATTTTCGGGCAGGGCCGCACGTTCGTCGTCGAAGACTTCCGCGCCGCCGCCGCATACGCGGGCGGCCGCGAGACGAAGACGCGCCTGCGCGCGCAGGACAAGGGGCAGCGCGAAGAGGTGCGGGTCGTCTGCGCGGCGCTGCGCGCGGGCGCCCCCGCGCCCATCCCGCTCGCCGACTTAGCCAACACCACGCGCGCGACCTTCCGTCTCCTCGACTCGCTGCGCACGGGGCAGGCGGTAAGGGTGCTGGGTGCTGGGTGCTAGGTGCTGGTTCAAACCAAAACCCAGCACCCAGCACCCAGCACCCCTAAAACTTATGTGTGGCATCGCCGGTCTCATCTCATTAAATCCCGAGCGCCGCGTCGGCGCGATGCTGAAGTCCGTCGAGCATCGCGGGTACGACGACGAGGGCGTGTGGAGTTCCGCGCCGTTTGACGAAGAGGGCAGGCGCGCGTGTCTGGCGCACAGGCGTCTGGCGATCATCGACACGAGCAGCGCGGGGCACCAGCCGATGCCTTCGGCGGGCGGGCGCTTCACGGTCACCTTCAACGGCGAGATTTACAACTACCGGGAGCTGCGCCGAAGGCTTGAGGGCTTAGGGCGCGAGTTCCGCACCGACACCGACACGGAGGTGATGCTCGAAGCCTTCGCCGAGTGGGGCGTCGAGGGCGCGCTGCCTTTTCTCAACGGCATGTTCGCCTTCGCGGTGTGGGACGAGCGGGAGAAGACGCTCACGCTCGCGCGCGACCGTCTGGGCATTAAGCCCTTGTTCTACGCGGAAGTGAGGACGGAGGGGGGCGCGTCTTTCGCTTTCGGGTCGGAGGCGAAGGCCGTGCTCGCGTCGGGACTGGTGAAGCCGGAACTCGACCTCGAGGGGCTTAATCAACAGCTCACCTTTCTCTGGACGCCCGACCCGCACACTCTCTTCCGAGGCGTACGCAGACTCCCGCCCGGTCACGTCCTGACGTGGCGCGAAGGCGTCGTGACGACGCGCGAGTGGTGGGACGTTTCGTTCGACGAGATCGAAGAAGGTAAGAGCGAAAGTTGGTGGCGCGAGCGTCTGCTCGAAACCCTGGGGCGCGTCGTCGGGATGGAGATGGTGGCCGACGTGCCGCTCGGGTCTTTCCTCTCGGGCGGCGTGGACTCTTCGGTGGTCACGGCCCTGATGGCGAAGCGCGGCGGAGGCCGTCGGGTCTCGACCTACACGGTCGGCATCGAAGAAGAAGACCTGCGCTTCGACATCATCCCGAGCGACGTGCCGTGGGCGCGCAAGGTCGGACGGCTGCTCGACGCCGATTACCACGAGACGATGCTCAGGCCCGACGTGGCGAAGCTCCTGCCGATGCTCGTCCGCCACCTCGAGATGCCGGTCATCGACATGGCCATCTCGAGCTACCTCGTCTCGCGTGAGGCGCGCGAGACTCTGACGGTGATGCTCTCGGGGATGGGCGGCGACGAGGTCTTCGCGGGCTACCCGCGGCAGGTGGCGATGAGTTTGGCGGGCGCGCTCGACCCCTTGCCTTCGGCGATACGGCGGCCGGCCATGCGCGCCGTGGCGGGCGCGCTGCCCGGCGGGCGGCCCGGACGTCTGACCGCCCCGCTCCGCAACGCGAAGAAGTTCGCGAAGAGCGCCGCGCTCGACTTCGAGTCGCGCTACATGGGCTTCGGCACCTACTTCACAGACGAGGCGAAGCGCCGGCTCTACACGGACGAGGTGCGCGCCGGTTTGGGTGAACGGGACGCGTACTACCTGCACCGGCGCTACTTCGAGCGGTGCAGGCGGGCGGCGCCTTTGAACCGCCTGCTCTACGTGGACATGAAGACGTTCCTGCCGTGCCTGAACTTAGATTACACGGACAGGACTTCGATGGCGGCGACGCTCGAAGTGCGCGTGCCGCTGCTCAACCACGAGCTGGTCGAGCTGGCGGCGCGGATGCCGCCGCGTCTGAAGCTGAGGGGCCTGCGGCGCAAGTACCTTCTGAAGAAGGCGGCCGAGGAGCTGCTGCCGCGCGACGTGGTGTGGAGGAAGAAGGCGGGCTTCGGGGCGCCGATCCGCGCGTGGCTGCGCGGCCCGCTGCGCCCCTTAGTGGACGAGCTCCTGTCTGAAGAGGTCGTCCGCGCGCGCGGCCTCTTCCGCCCCGAAGAGGTGCGGCGCGTCGTCGCAGAGAACCTCTCGGGCCGCGAAGACTTCGGCCTCCACGTCCTGCAGCTGTTGACGCTGGAGATGTGGCAGCGCGAGTTCCTCGACGCGTAGAGGTTTATTGTCGGCGTTGCTTGAGTCTTATGCGAGTTGATTTTCACCACAGAGACACAGAGACACGGCTTGGTGTCTTTAACTCAACCGGCTGTGCCTCTGTGTCTCTGTGGTGAAATTACCTTCCACTCCGCGCGCAAGGTTGATGAAGAAGATGTACGCCAACCGCCAAGGGCGACAGCCCGTGCTCCCCGCATGGTTCGACGCGCGTGTGGCGGGGCTGGTGCTGGCGGTGAAGGCGCTGGTGCTGCTCCACGGCGTGCAGGCGTACGTGGTTTGGAAGAACGAGCGGGTCGGGTCTTTCTACGACTGGCTAGCGATCTGGAACCGCTGGGACGCGCCGCACTACCTGGACATCGCGCGCATGGGCTACGTCTCGACGGGCGTCGAGGCGCGCTGGATCGTCTTCTACCCGCTCTACCCCTGGCTGGTGCGCGCGGCCACGTTCGCGTTGCGCGACGAGCTGCTGGCCGCCTTCTTCGTCTCAGGGGTAGCGTCGGTGGCCGCGGGACTCCTGCTCTACAGGCTGGCGCTGCTGGACGAGGAGGACGTGACGGCGCGCGCCTCGGTCTTCTACCTGCTCGTCTTCCCGACCGCCTACTTCCTGCACATAGGCTACACGGAGAGCCTCTTCCTCGCGCTGGCGCTGGGCGCGTTCCTGGCGGCGCGCGGGCGCAGTTGGGCGGCGGCGGGCGCGCTCGGGTTCTTTGCCGCGATGACGCGCGTCAACGGGCTGCTGCTGCTCGCGGCGCTGCTGTTCGAGGCGCGCGAGGAGTATCTGAAGGAGGGGCGGCGCCAGCGCCTCGCGTGGGCCTGGCTGCTGCTGGTGCCGGCGGGCTTCGGCGTCTACCTCTTCATCAACTGGCGGGTCTTCGGCGACCCGCGCGCGTTTCTGGGGACGCAAGACCTCTACTGGTACAAGTCGGTCACGTGGCCGTGGGTCGGCGTTAAAGGCGCCCTGAGCTCGACGTGGTCGCGCGCGCCTTCGGACGCGCAGATGGTCGGGTGGCAGGAGTTCTTCTTCGTGCTGCTCGGGCTGGCCCTGACGGCGTGGGCGTGGCTGAGGCTGCGCGCGTCGTACGCGGTCTGGATGACCTGTAACTGGCTCCTGTGGACGAGCACGAAGTTCGTGCTGAGCGTGCCGCGCTACACGCTCGTGCTCTTCCCGGCCTACATCCTGCTGGCGCGCCTGCGCGTGTCGAGGCCGGCGTGGGGCGCGGCCGTCGCGGTCTGGTCGCTGCTCCTGCTCGCCCTCTTCGCCGCGCGCTTCTCGCAAGGGTACTGGGCGTTTTGAGGCGGAAGCCCGACCGTGAGGGAGGGCGTACGTCTCCCGTCAAAATTCAAGCGGAGTAAGACTGACGCCCTCCCTGACGGTCGGGCTTCCGCCACTTCTTGAGGATAGACAGATGAGACTGACGTTGACTGTCTTAGCCGTCGCGGCGCTCGCGACGTTCGTGCGGACGACGAAGGCGCAGGCGGTCGCGCCGCGGCCCCTGCGTCCCGTGCACACCTTCTCGATTGTGGCGCGCGACCCCTTGACGGGCGAGATGGGCGTGGCCGTGCAGTCGCACTGGTTCTCGGTCGGGTCGAACGTGGCGTGGGCCGAGGCGGGCGTCGGCGCCGTCGCCACGCAGTCCTTCGTAGACCCTTCGTACGGGCGCAACGGCCTCGACCTCATGCGCGGCGGCACGCCGGCCGGGGAGGCCCTGAAGTCTCTGCTCGCGAGGGACGAGGGGCGCGACGTGCGGCAGGTGGCGATGATCGACGCGCAGGGGCGCGTCGCCGCGCACACCGGCGCCAAGTGCATCGAGGCCGCGGGCGACCACGTCGGCGCGAACTACTCCGTGCAGGCCAACCTGATGGCGAACGACAAGGTCTGGCCCGCGATGGCGCGCGCCTTCGAGTCGGCGAAGGGCGACCTGGCCGAGCGGATGCTGGCCGCGCTCGACGCGGCGCAGGCCGCGGGCGGCGACATACGCGGGCGTCAGTCGGCGGCCATCGTCGTCGTCAAGGCCGAGTCCACCGGCAAGCCCTGGGCGGACAGGATTTTTGATTTGAGGGTTGACGACAGCCCCGAGCCTCTTAAAGAACTCCGCCGGCTCGTCAAGCTTCAGCGCGCGTACAATCACATGAACGCGGGCGACGCGGCCGTCGAGCGCAAGGATAACGAGGGCGCCCTGCGCGAGTACGGCGCGGCCGAACAGCTCGTCCCCGACAACGTCGAGATGGTCTACTGGCACGCCGTCGCGCTCGCCAACATGAACCGCGTCGAGGAGTCCCTGCCGCTCTTCCGGCGCGTCTTCGCGGCCGACCCGAACTGGCGTACACTCACCCCGCGCCTCGTCAAGGCGGGCATCCTCCCCGACGACAGAAAACTGATTGAGCGCATCGTCAACGCCGGCCGGCGGCCGGGGAACAAAAAGTAGCCCGCCGCGTGTCTAAGGTTTGTTGACCTGATGATCAGCACCTCGGGATTGACGAAGTTCTACGAGACGCACCCGGCGGTGCGGGAGGTCGACCTGTTCGTGCCGGCGGGCGAGACGTGCGCGCTGGTGGGGCCGAACGGGGCCGGGAAGACGACGCTCCTGAAGATGCTCGCGGGGCTTTTGCGCCCGACGAGCGGCAAGATCGAGGTCGCGGGCGTCGAGGTCGGGGCCGAGCCCAAGCGCCTGCACCGCATCGTCGGCTACGTGCCCGACACCTTCGGCCTCTACGACGACTTGAGCGTCCGGCACTTCCTCGAATACTTCGCGCGCGCGCACGAGGTCCCGCGCGACAGTATGGGGAAGCGAATCGAGGGCGTGCTCGGCCTGACCAACCTCACGGCGAAGCGCGACGCGCAGGTCGGCGCGCTCTCGCGCGGGATGCGGCAGCGGCTCGTCATCGCGAAGACCCTGCTGCCCGCGCCGAAGGTTCTGCTGCTCGACGAGCCCGCGTCGGGGCTCGACCCGCACGCGCGCATCGAGCTGCGCGACCTCATCCGGCAACTCGCGGCCCTGGGGACGACCATCCTCGTCAGTTCGCACATCCTGAACGAGCTGGCCGACTTCAGCACCTCGGTCATCATCATGGAGCGCGGGCGCGTGGCGCGCTCGGGGCGCATCGACGCCCTGGTCGAGGAGCTGGCCGGCGGCACGCCCGTCCGCGCCGAGCTGCTCGGAGCGGAAGGCGCCGCGCTGCTCGCGGAAGATTTAAATGCGCGCGCGGGCGTGAAAAGGGTTAAAGTGGAGGGCGCGACCGTGGACTTCACTTTCAACGGCGAGCGCGCGGCGCTGGCCGCGCTCCACCGGGAGCTGGCGGCGGCGCACGTCGGCCTCGTCTCCTTCTACGAGCGCCGCCTCACGGTCGAGGACGTCTTCCTCGCGTCGGGGCGGCGGGACGTATCGTGAAAGGATGAAGGCGGAAGGATGAAGGATGAAGGGACGGCAATCCTTACTTCATCCTTCATCCTTCCGCCTTCATCCTTCCAGAGTCGGGAGGTACATCTACATGGCCTGGAATCCTTCGCTGAGTCTGAACCCTGAGTTCGTGCGGGTCTTGCGGACGACGCTGCCGCGGCGGCGGGCGCTGTTCGTGGCGGGGCTGACCGTCGTGCTCCTGGCGGCGGGCGCGTGGGTCGTGTGGAGCAGGTCGGCGCCCCCGAGCTACGTCTACGGGCATTTCAAGGGCGACCTCGATGCCATGCCCGACCCGGCGGATCTGTGGGCGCGGCAGGTGAGGAACTTCGGCTCGGAGTCCTACGGCGTCCTGTCGGTGCTGCTCTTCGCGCTGCTCTTCGTGCTCGGGCCGGCGCTGGCCGGGCTCTCTTTGGTGCAGGAGCGCCTGCGCGGGACGGCCATCTTTCAGCAGATGAGTCTGCTCTCGCCCTTCCGGCTCGCTTCGGGGAAGTTCTGGGGCGCGGGCGCGCTCGCGTACTTCGTCGCGCTGCTGCTCCTGCCGTGCGCGCTCGCCGCCGCCTGGCTGGGCGGGGTCGATTCCGACAAGGTCTGGCGGCTCTACCTCTTCCTTTTGGTCGGCGGCTTCGCGTGGCAGGCGCTCGGGCTCTACGCCTCGGCGGCCCTGTGCGGGTCTTCGGGTCGCGCGCCGCGCGGCGGGCTTCTGGTCGGGCCGCTCGTCGCGGTCGGCGGCGCGGTGACGGCGCTCGCGCTCAACTCGGTCTTCACGGCCGACTACGCGGAGATGGCGCGCCGCCTCGCCGAGTTCGCCGCGAGCGGCAGGGGCATCGAGGACTACCTCTACCGGAGTTATCAAAGCTACTGGTGGCACTTCTACGGCGCGCGCATACCCGCGTACGCGGTGGTGCTCGGGCTGGTCTCGTTCGCGGGGCTGTGGGCGTTCGCGGGCGCGGTCAGGCGCGTCAAGGCCTGGCAGCTGATCCCGCTCAAGCCCGGCGCCGCGTGGCTCTTCTTCGGGAGCGCGTGCGCGATTGTGACCGGGCTCTTGTGGGGGCGTCACTTCGACGACGAGGTGCCGGCCACGCGGCTCGAGATTTACATGCTGCTCTGCTGGGCCGGGGTGGCGGCGCTCGCGGGCGAGTCGGCGCTGACCCGCGCGCGCCTGCGCGAGTGGTGGAGCGCGGAGCCGGGGCCGGTGGCGCTGCTCCAGCGCGCGGAGATCAAGGCTTCGATCAACAGCATCCTCGTCGCGGCCGGCTGCTCGCTCGCGGGACTCTTCGCCCTGTGGTTCAGCTACCACGTCGACCCGCTCGGGAACCGCCCGGAGTACAACCTCGGCACGCAGTTCCTGCCCGTCGCGCTCTGCTTCGCGCTGACCCTCTCCGCGACCGTCGCCTTCGTGCAGCTCTGCGCGATGTACCGCTTCCGGCTCGGCGGCTGGGCGGGCGTGGCGTTGCTCATCTGCGTCTACGCCTTCGCGGGCGTGGCCGGCGCGCTCCTGGAGAAGCCCGACAACACGGCCGCGCTCTTCAACCCTCTGGCCTACGCCGCGACGGTCACGAAGGGCGACTACTACCTGGACAGCGCCTACGACGCGCTCCAGTGGTCGTACGAGCCGGCCGAAGGGCGCTACCGCTCCGTCGTCAAAGCGCCCGCGGACTACAAGCCCCACGCGGAGCCGCGCTACGACGTGGCCTCCGCCGCCGCGCGCGGCCTCGTCGTCCAGGGCGGCTTCGCACTCCTCTGCCTAGCCTTCGCCACCCTCAAATACCGCCAGACCCGCCGCGACATGCTCCGCGACCCGGAGGACTGACGGCCCAGACCTCGACGGCATTCTCAGGCTTCAAGGGCGGAAGGCGCACAACCTTCCGCCCTCCTTTTTAGCGGCCTTGCTTGTGAGGGGCGGGAGTGGCATGTTAATTTCCTGAGTTTCGTGTGGGCGCTCGTTTTGCGCTGTGTGAGTCAGGTTTGGGGGACAGGTGTCGGCGAACTATTTCATGGAGAACGTGAGGCAGAGCGCGGCGGCGGGGCAGGGGTTGAAGGAGCGCGTCCGCGCCTTCTGGCAGGAGCACCCGTGCGGGACGAAGTTCGCGGACGCGGAGGTCGGCTCGCGGGCCTTCTACGAGGCCGTCGAGGAGCACCGCTACCGGACGGAGTGGCACATCCCGGAGGCCGCGGGCTTCGACAAGGCGGGGGGCCTGCGCGTCCTGGAGATCGGCTGCGGGCTCGGCACCGACGGGGCGCGTTTCGCGCGCGCGGGCGCCGTCTACACGGGCGTCGATTTGACGGAGGCGGCCGTCTCGCTCGCGCGCGGAAGGTTCGAGCTGGAAGGTCTGCCGGGCGAGTTCCGCGTGGCCGACGCCGAAGGGTTGGAGTTCGACGACGAGACGTTCGACGTCGTCTACTCGCACGGCGTCCTGCACCACACGCCTGACACGCGCGCGGCCGTGCGCGAAGTTCACAGGGTGCTGAAGCCGGGCGGGCGCGCGGTCGTGATGCTCTACCACCGGGACTCTTACAACTACCGCGTCAACATCGGCGTGCTGCGCCGCCTGGGCGCGCGCCTCCTGCGCACCGAGGGCGGCGTCAAACTCGCGCACAGACTGACGGGCGAACCCGTCGAGAGTCTGCGCGAGCACGCCGCGCGCCTGAAGGAGGACGCGGGGCAGTACCTCTCGGCCGGAGAGTTCCTGAGCCGCAACACGGACGGGGCCGGCAACCCCTTGACGCGCGTCTACTCGCGGCGCGAGGCGCGCGAGCTGTTCGAGGACTTCGCGCGGGTCGAGTTCGCCGTCCACTTCCTCAACAAGCGCTGGCTCCCCGTCTTAGGCCCGCGCCTCCCGCGCTCCCTGGAGGCGCGCCTCGCCTCCCGCTGGGGCTGGCACCTCTGGATTTACGCGACTAAACAGTAGGCTGTAGGCAGTAGGCAGCCGCTCCGCGTGAAGTAACTTGAAGGATGAATTTAGTGACTCGGGTCTGATGGCTCTGACTGCCTACTGCCATCTGCCTACCGCCTACTGATTATGCGCAACGTTCTGGTCACGGGTGGGGCGGGGTTCATCGGGTCGCACCTGGTCGCGCGCCTGCTCGACGAAGGGCGGTGGCGCGTGACGGTGGTGGACGACTTCAACGACTTCTACGACCCCGCGCTCAAGCGCCGCAACGTCGAGCCGCACCTCGGGCGTGAAGACTTCGAGCTGTGCGAGGCGGACGTGCGCGACCGCGCGGCGCTCGGAGAAGTTTTCGGGGCGGCGAAGTTCGACTGTGTAGTCCACCTCGCGGCGCGCGCGGGCGTCCGGCCGTCGCTCCTGGAGCCCCTGCTCTACACCGAAACGAACGTCGACGGCACCGTCAACCTGCTCGAGTTGGCCCGCGGGCACGGCGTAAGGCAGTTCGTCTTCGGCTCTTCGTCCTCGGTCTACGGCGAGAACGAGAAGGTGCCCTTCGCCGAAGACGACCCCATCTTCAAACCCATCTCGCCGTACGCGGCGACGAAGGCGGCGGGCGAGCTGCTCTGTCACACCTACTCGCACCTCTTCGGCCTGCGCTGCGTGTGCCTGCGCTTCTTCACCGTCTACGGCGCGCGCCAGCGGCCCGACCTCGCGATTCACAAGTTCGCGCGGCTCATCTCCGAAGGAAAACCTATCCCCGTCTTCGGCGACGGCACGACGCGGCGCGACTACACGTACGTGGACGACATCGTCGCGGGCGTGCGCGCGGCGATGGACTACGAGGCCAGCCCCTACGAGGTCATCAACCTCGGCGGCTCGCGCACGGTGAGCCTGAGCGAGCTGATCGCGCTGCTCGAACGAGAACTCGGGCAGCAGGCCGTCATCGACCGGAAGCCCCTTCAGCCCGGCGACGTGCCGCAGACTTACGCCGACGTTTCCAAGGCGCGCCGGCTGCTGGGCTACGACCCCCGCACGCCGATTGAAGAGGGCATCAGGCGATTCGTCGAATGGTTCAAGAAAGAAGGTGCTGGGTGCTAGGTGCTGGGTGCTGGGTGAAGAAGAGGAGCTTGGTTTTCATCCAGCACCCAGCACTCAGCACCCGGCACCCAGAGGATCGTTTATGAAGCTTTACGACGAGGAAGAGACCGTCATCAGTCCGGCCGACGAGGTGACGTTGGCGGCGACGCTGGCCGAGCCGGGCGCGGCGCCGGAGATTTCGCTGTTCCTGCCGGTCTTGAACGAGGAGCCAAACCTGCGGCCGCTGCACGTGAAGATCGACGAGGCGCTCGCGCACCTCGGGCGCACGGCCGAGATCATCTACGTGGACGACGGCTCGACGGACGGGAGCCTCGAAGTCCTGCGCGAACTCGCGCGCCGCGACCCGCGCGTCCGCGTCGTCGCCCTGCGCCGCAACTACGGCCAGACCGCCGCGATGGCCGCCGGCATCGACGCCGCGCTCGGCAAGGTGCTCATCCCGATGGACGCAGACCTCCAGAACGACCCGGCCGACATCGCGCGCCTGCTGGAGAAACTGGACGAGGGCTTCGACGTGGTCTCGGGCTGGCGCAAGGAGCGGCAGGACAAGATGGTCTCGCGCAAGATTCCGTCGATGATCGCCAACCGCATCATCTCCTTCATCGGCGGCGTGCGCCTGCACGACTACGGCTGCTCCCTGAAGGCCTACCGCCGCGAGTTCCTGAAGGAGGTAAGACTCTACGGCGAGATGCACCGCTTCATCCCCATCTACGCGAGCTGGGTCGGGGCGAAGGTGACGGAGATTCCCGTCCGGCACCACCCGCGCACGATGGGCAAGTCGAAGTACGGGCTGTCGCGCACCTTCAAGGTGATGCTCGACCTGATGACGATCAAGTTCATGGCCTCGTACCACACGAAGCCGATCTACGTCTTCGGCATGTTCGGCTTCTCGTCTTTCCTCATCTCGGCCGTCGCCTTCCTGTGGGCGCTCGTCCGCAAGTTCGGCGGCGAGTCCTTCATCCGCAACCCGCTCTTCACCATCACCATCGTCATGTTCGCCGTCGGCGTCCAGTTCATCCTCATGGGCCTCCTGGCCGAGATGCTCGTGCGCACCTACCACGAGTCGCAGGCCAAGACCATCTACGCCGTCCGCGAGCGCCTCGGCTTCCCCGAAGAGGCTTAGGACTCACCCCGTCACCTTAAAACTTTCGCGCGCGCCGCCAACCGTGCGGCGCGCGTCCGTGTCTCTACGGTTAAAGAGAGGGTGAGCCATGAGGAAGCTGCTGCTTTGCGTCGCGCTCCTTCTGCTGCCGGGCGCGGGCGCGCGCGGGCAGGAGACTGCCGGGGCCGCGGGCGGCGCGCCCGCGCCGCTGTCCGCGCAGCTGGAAGCTTTGAAGGGCGAGGCCGCGCGGCTCCTTGAGTCGCAGTCGAACAGGGAGCGCGCGTGGGGCGCGTACCTCGCCGGGCGCGACGGGCTGGAGGAGCTGGCGCCGGCGCTCGTGCGGACTGTCGCAGACCCTTCGCTCGGCGACGGCCCCGAAGAGTCGCTCGTCCGCCGCGCCGCGCTCGACGCGCTCATCCGCCTCGACGCGAAAGTCCCGCCCGAGACGCTGCGCGCGCTCCCGCAGGGCTTCGCGGACGAGGCGCTCATCCTGCTCGCCTCCGCGCCCGAAGAGAACGCGGCCGCGCTGCTCGACAAGTTCGCCGAGATGGCGGGCGAGGGCGGCGCAGACCTGCACTGGCTGGCCGTCGGCAACCTGCTCGCCGGGGTGAAGGCGCGCGGCTTCGCCGGGCTGCTGCTGAAGGACTTGAAGGTCGAGGCCGACGTCGCCGTCCTCGACCGGGACGGCGACGTCCATTTCGGCGGAAACGGCGGCGGCGGTTGCGGCTGCTGCGGCTTCTACGTCTCGCCCGAAGGCTTCCCGCCGGTCGGCTATTACGTCCTCACGGGGTTGGCCGGCCGGGGCCTGGTGGTGCTCGCGCCGGGCAAGCACCCCGTCTTCTACCGACGCCTGGAGCGCCCTCCCACGGGCGGCAGCTTTCTGTTGCCGCCCGAAAGGGATGTCGTCCGCGTCGAGTACCTCGCCGAGCTGCTCGACACGACCGAGGATAGCCTGGACTTCGACGCGCGCCCGTCGGAGACGGTCGTCTGCCGGGAGGCGAAGCAGTGTCGTCGGGAGTTGGCAGGCGTGCGCGGGCGCATCCAGGAAGCTTACGCGAAGTTGGTCGGGCGGCTGGTCGAGGAGGGCCAGCTCGGAGGCGCGGGTGACGCGCCGGCCGTGCCGCCTATGACCTTCACGCTCCACGACCAGAGGGGGCGCAGGACTTTCCCGCTGCCCGACAGGCTGAAGGGCGTCACCGTCGTCGTCGAAGGCGCGGCCGGCGATTCGACGCCGTAGCCGTTCGGCCCCGCGCGCCGCCGTGTTGTATCTTGGCGTTGATGGGGTCGGAGCTCGAGCGCGTCTACGAATCCTTGCGCGCGTGGTGCCGCGCGCGCGGCCACGCGGGCCACGACCCGTTCGACGCGCTCAACAGCCGGCTCTTCCGACTCACCCCGCTCAAACACTCGCGCCTCGCGCGGCTCGCCTGGACGCAAGCCTTCAAACGCTCGCCCTTCAACCTGCGAAAGCTCGCGCTCGTCCCCGCGGGGAGGAACTCGAAGGGCACGGCGCTCTTCGCGCTCGCCGCGCTCTCACGTCTCCGCGCGACGGGAGAGGAGGGGCACAGGCTTGAGGCGCGCGAACTACTTCAGGACTTGCTCGACGCGCGCGCCGAGACGGGCGGCGCGGCGTGGGGCTACAACTTCGACTGGCAGGGCCGCGCCTTCTACGCGCCGAGGGGGACGCCGACCGTCGTCCCGACGGCCTTCGCCGTCCGCGCGCTGGTCGAGGCGACGCGCACGCTCGACACGCCCGGCGAGGAGGGCACCGTCTCCGAAGGCGTCTGGCCGTACCTGACGGCCGCCACGTCGGCCTGCCGCTTCATCCTCGACAGGCTAAATCGAAGCGACGAGACGGACGAAGAGGTCTGCTTCAGCTACACGCCGCTCGACCGCACGCGCGTCTTCAACGCGTCTCTGCTCGCGGGCGAGGCGCTGGCGGCCGCGGGCTCACTGACGGGGCCGAAGGTTTGGGGCGACTACGCCCTGCGCGCCGCGCGCTACGTCGTGCGCCGCCAGCGCGACGACGGCTCCTGGGCCTACGGCGCGGACTCCTACCAAGCCTGGGCCGACAACTTCCACACGGCCTTCGTGCTCACCTCTCTCTCTCGCATCCTGCGCGACTGCGCGCCGCAGCTTGAGACGGACGCGGCGACGCGCGAAGAGTTGGAAGTCGCACTCAGGCGCGGCTACCGCTTCTGGCGCGAGGGCTTCTTTCTTGCGGACGGCTGGCCGAAATACTACCATCGCAGCGCGCACCCGGCCGACGCACACTCCGCCGGCGCGGCCCTCGTCGCGCTCGCGGAACTGAGAGGGAGGGAGCCGGACGCGCAGGAGCTGGCCCGGCGCGTCGCGCGCTGGACGCTGCGCGAACTCCGAGACCCGCGCGGCTTCTTCTACTACCAGAAGCGCCGCCTCCGCACCGTGCGCACGCCCTACATGCGCTGGTCGCAGGCGTGGATGGCGTACGGACTCGCGAGACATCTCGAAGTGATGAATGATGAGTGATGAACGATGACAAGAACCGGCCACGTCGCTATATTCATCACTCATCATTCATCGTTCATCATTTCTCCTGATGCTCATCTGGATCGACCTTGCGAACTCGCCGCACGTGCCCTTCTTCCGCGCGCTGGCCGGGGAGTTCGGGGCGCGCGGGCACGAGGTCTTGGTGACGGCGCGCGAGTTCGCGCAGACGGTCGAGCTGGCCGAGGCCGCGGGCTTACGCCCCGAGGTCGTGGGCGGGTACGGCGGCGGGAAGCTTTCGGGGAAGGCGGGGAACCTCCTGGGGCGCGCGTGGGCTTTGGCGCGCTGGGCGAAGGGTAAGGGGTTCGGGCTCGCCGTCGGTCACAACTCTTACTCGCAGGTCTTGGCGGCGCGCGCGCTGGGTTTGCGGGCCGTGACCTTGATGGACTACGAGCACCAGCCCGCGAACCACCTCGCGTTCCGTCTGGCGTCGCGCGTGGTCGTGCCGGAGTCGTTCCCTGAAGAGGCGCTCCGCAAGTTCGGCGCGCGGCCGCGAAAGGTTCGGCGCTACCGGGGGATTAAGGAGGACGTTTACCTCTCGGACTTCGAGCCCGACCCGGAGTTCGGCGGTTTGTTGACGGAGAGGCTCGGGATTGACGTCAGCCGGAACACGCTGGTCGTCGTCCGCCCGCCCGCGCGCGAGGCGCTCTATCATCGTTTCGAGAACGGGCTGTTCGACGCGTTGCTCGCGCGCCTGCTCTCTTCGCCGAACGTCGAGGTCGTCCTGCTCGCGCGCACGGACGCGCAGCGCGAAGAGATTGTTTCGCGCTTCCCGGCGGGCAACCTCCACGCCCCGCGCGAGGCTCTGGATGGCGCGAACCTCGTCGCGGCCGCAGACCTCGTCGTGAGCGCGGGCGGCACGATGAACCGAGAGGCCGCCGCGCTCGGCGTCCCCGCCGCGACCGTCTACGCCGGCCGCTGGGCCGCCCTCGACGAACGGCTCGTCCGCGAAGGCCGCCTGCAGCGCATCGCCACGCAGGCAGAGATCGAAGCCTTGCGCGTCGAGAAGAAGGGCGCGAGATGCGCGCGCCGCCGTTCGGGCGTCCGCGCCGAAGTGGCGGATTTGATTCTGGAATGATGAGGGCAGAACGTACGGAGAGTCGTGTGTTGACGGCGGAGGTGCCGAGGGCGGCGGCGCGCGTGCCGGGGTGGGTCGTGCCCCTGGTCAAGGCGGCGCTGTTGTTGGCGGACGCCGCGCTGGCCGTCGCATGCTTCTGCGCCGCTTACGCCGTGCGCGAGGGCGGCGGGCTGCTGCGGGGGTTCAGCTTCGCGCGCGGGTTCGCGTGGGAGCCGTACTTCGAGCCGTACGCGGCGCTGCTCTGGTTCGTCGTGCTGGTGCGCCTGGTGTCGAACGTGTATTACGACCTCTACCGGATGCGCGGCGAGTTTTCGTACCTCGACGAGTGCGTGCGCGCCTCCCGCGCGGCGGCCGTCGGCTCTCTGCTCATCGTGGCGTGGGCGTTCCTCTACCGCGGCGGGTTCGAGTTCCGCGCCTTCTCCTACGCGCGCGGCGTCTTCGTCCTGGACTTCCTGCTCGCCCTCGCCGCTTACACGGCCTTGAGGCTCGCCACGCGCGCCGCGCAGAGCGCCGTCCGCAGGCGCGAGGTGAATCTCATCCCGACGCTCGTCGTCGGTCGCGGCGCGGAGGCCGCCCTCTGCGTGCGCGAGATGCGCGCGCGGCGCGAGCTGGGCTACAGGGTCATCGGCGTGGTCGAGACCGGGCCGGGAAAAGATGCGCCGCTCGGCGAACTGTTCGAGGGCGTGCCCGTCGTCGCGGACGTGGCGGGCTTGCCCGAGGCCATCCGCGAGACGGGAGCCAACGAGGTCATCATCACAGACCCGACGCTCTCGGGCGACATGCTCTTCGAGGTGATGATGCGCGTCGGTCGGCGCGGCGTCGAGTTCCGCGTCGCGCCCTCGCTCTTCAACTGCCTGCCGCGCAAGACGGAGGTCGACCAGATCGGAGTCCTCCCCGTCATCACGCTCTTCCGAGAGCCTCTGAGCCAGGGCGCGCGCGTCGTCAAGCGCGCCTTCGACCTCGCGGCGGCCGCGCTCGCGCTCGTCCTGCTCTCGCCTTTGTGGGTCTTGATGGCTTTGCTCATCAAGCTCGATTCGAAGGGGCCGGTGCTCTACCGGCAGGAGCGCGTCGGGATGGACGGGCGCATCTTCCTCTTCCTCAAGTTCCGCACGATGCGGACGGGCGCCGACGACCGCATCCACCGCGAGTTCCAGCGCCAATACATCGAGGGGCGGCCCGAGACGAACCTCGGCGACAGCGTCCGGCCCGTCTACAAGCTGCACGACGACCCGCGCGTGACGCGCACGGGCCGCTGGCTGCGGCGGACGAGTCTCGACGAGCTGCCGCAACTCCTCAACGTCCTGCGCGGCGACATGAGTCTCGTCGGCCCGCGCCCGCCGATCCCGTACGAGGTGGAGGCGTACGCGCTCTGGCACCGCAAGCGGCTCGACATGAAGCCCGGAATGACTGGCTTGTGGCAGGTCTCCGGAAGAAACCGCCTCTCGTTCGACGAGATGGTGCGCCTCGACCTCTTCTACATCGAGAACTGGTCGCTCTGGCTCGACCTCAAGATCATGCTCCGCACGCTGCCGGTGCTTCTGCGCGGTGAGGCGTACTAGTCGAAGGATGAAGGCGGAAGGATGAAGGATGAAGTGAAGACAGATGGAGGTTCATCCTTCATCCTTCCGCCTTCATCCTTTGCGCTGTGGCTTGAGCGGGCGACGGTCGGGTGCCTGTTTCTGTACGCGGCGGCGGCGCCGCATTCGATTGCGGGGACGCAGACGGCCTGGCTTTTGGCGATGCTCTTCTGGGTCATGCGGCTGTGCCTGCGGCCGCGCCCCGTCCTGTTCCGGACGCCGGTCGACCCGTGGCTCTTCGGGTTCTTCGTCCTCACCTTTCTCACCTCGCTCACCTCTTACAACCCGGAGGTCTCCATCGGGAAGCTGCGCGCGGCGAGCCTCTTCACGGTCGTCTACGTCGTTTCGCAGAACGTCCGCAGCACGCGCGTGCTGCGCGCGCTGGCGCTGACGCTCGTCGTCTCGTGCGCGCTCGGGCTCGTCCACACGTTCGGAGTTTACGCACGCGGCCGCGGCGTGAAGCTGCGCTCGCTGACGGCCGAGAGCCGGCTGCGCGCCGTGGGCTTCATCGAGGGCGACACGATTCTTTCCGTAGACGGCGTCGCGGTCGAGAGCCCTGCGGATGTCGTCGGCGCGATTGAGAGGGAGCGGCCCGCGCCGCGCGAGCGCGCGCTGCGCTTCCCGGACGGGCGCGTCTCGTGCCGCTGGGATGAGACGACCGCCTGCGTGCGCGTCTACCGCGCGGAGGCGACGCCCGACGCGAACGTCGCGCGCGCGGGGCTGCCGCAGGGCGCGACGCCCGAGGAGCGGCTCGGCATACTGCGTTGGACGAAGGGGCGCGACGAGCGCGCGAGCGGCTTCTACGGGCAGTACCAGACTTACGCGGAGGTCTTGCAGCTCATCGCGTCGCTCGCGCTCGGGATGCTGCTCAGCCTGCGCCGGAAGTTGAGCAGGAAGGGGCTGCTGTTGGGAGTCGCGCTGGCCGGGATGGTCTTCGCGCTGATCCTGACGGTGACGCGCGCGTCGTGGGCAGGGTTCGCGCTCTCGGTCTTCACCATCGTGCTCGTCGGCGCGAGCCGGCGGACTCTGCTCTGGACGGCGGCGCTCGCGCTGCCGCTTGTCGTAGTGGGCCTCTTCGTCTTACAGCAGAAGCGACAGGTCGGCTTCATAGACCCGACGGAAGGCTCGACCTCCTGGCGCTTGATGGTCTGGAAGGAGGGCGCGCGCATCCTCGTCGGCAAGCCGAGACACCTGCTCGTCGGGACGGGGATGGACTCGCTCAAGCGGCGCTGGCGCGAGTGGGGCATGTTCGACCAGGGGCGGCAGCCGTGGGGGCATCTGCACTCGACGCCCTTGCAGATAGCCTTCGAGCGGGGCGTGCCGGCGCTGCTCGTCTGGGCGGCGTGGCTCTTCGTGTACGGGCGGATGCTCTGGCGGCTGGCGCGCGGTAGTCTGGAAGGTGACTGGGTCGTGCGCGGGCTTCTGCTCGGAGCTTTGGGCGGGCTCGTGGGGTTCGTCTCCGCGGGGCTCGTGCATTACAACTTCGGCGATTCGGAGGTCGTCATGGTCTTCTACCTCGTCATGGGCCTCTCCCTCGCGGCCGAGAGGATAGTAGGCGGGAGGCAGATGGCAGTAGGCAGCTAAAGACCCTGCCGTCGAAAACTATCAGGTAAAATTCCAACGCTCGGGGCGCGGGGCGGCTGCCATCTGCCTGCCGCCTACTGCTTTCGAACCGTGGGGCCGGTGCGCGCGTATACAAAGCGGATTAGAAGAAGGGAACTGAAGATGAAGAAACTTGCCGGCCTGCTCGCCTTCGCCGTCGCGCTCGTGGGCGCGATCCTTTTGACGCAGTACTACACACACCGCTACTCCCCGCCGACTCCACCGCCTCCGCCTCCCGCGCCCGCAGCACCGGCGCCGCCCGCGACGGGCTCAAGCTCGGTGTCGATACCGCCCTCTTCCGGCACCTACACGGACGCCCGCGGCAAAGCGCCCGTCGGCTTCAAGGTGCTGGTCGCCTCGCTCGACCCCGCCGCGGGGAAGGGGCATCTGATGCTCAAGCTCGATCAAAAGGTGACCGGGGGCATGTGGGTCTGGGCCTACTTCTTCAGCCCGGACGCGCCGGGGCGCTACTGCGCGGGCGAGCCAGTAGACCTGACTCCCATGACCAAGGACGACTACGGCAAGGACATTGTCAGCGTCAATCTGCCCGTGCGCGACTGCCCCGCGCCCAAGAGTCCGTCCTCCACCTACTACGCGCGCGTCAACGTCTCGACCGAATCGGCCTTCGCCGCGCGCCTCACGGAGCAGCGCATCAGCTACGACGTGTCGCAGGCGTCGCCCGTCATGCTGGAAGGGAAGAAGTAGATGGAAAGCAGTAGGCGGTAGACGGTAGTCAGTAGCCGGCAGGAAAAAGCGGCGCGCCTCGGCCAACGGGCCGGGCGCGCCGCGTGTCTTTTCTACTGAATGCTGTCTCCTGTCTACTGCCTGCTTTTCCTTCGCAAGTCCCCGCGGCGGCCGCCGTTCAGACGTTGTCAGCGGCCGAAATAAAGGCTTCGGAAATTCTCTGGACGGAGGAATCTTATGAGTCAAGCAGAACGGCGGACTGCGGGCCCGCTCTCCCTTCTGATTCTGGCGGCGCTGCTCGCTTCCGCTTGCGGCGGCGGCGAAAACAGTAACTCGACCGTGACGCGGACGCCCGCCGGCTCCCAGGCCAAGCCCGAACAGGCTGCCGCGGCCGGCGACATGGCTGCGAACGCGAACTCGCGCGTCTACGAGAACCTCGAGCTCGTCCCATACGCGCGCGACGGCCGTGCGGCCGGCGAGTCGTACGCGAAGATCGACGAGAACCCTTTCCTCGAAGCCGCGCGCGCGCCGCTCTCGACCTTCTCCGTGGACGTGGACACGGCCTCCTACAGCAACACGCGCCGCTTCCTCAACGAAGGCCAGATGCCGCCGCGCGACGCCGTCCGCATCGAGGAGCTGGTCAACTACTTCACCTACGACTATCCGCAGCCCGAGGGCCAGACGCCCTTCTCCGTCACGGCCGAGGTCGCCGACTGCCCCTGGAACACGCAGCACAAGCTCGTCCAGATCGGGCTGCAAGGCAGGAAGGTCGCGCAGGAAGACCTGCCGCCCGCCAACCTCGTCTTCCTCCTCGACGTGTCGGGCTCGATGGACGAGCCGGACAAGCTGCCCCTCGTCAAATCCTCCCTGCGCACGCTCGCCAACCAACTGACCGCGCGCGACCGCGTCGCCATCGTCGTCTACGCGGGCGCGAGCGGCCTCGTGCTGCCCTCGACGCCCGGCGACCAGCGCGGCGAGATCATCTCGGCGGTCGAACGCCTTCAGGCCGGCGGCTCGACCAACGGCGGCTCGGGCATCCAGCTCGCCTACCGCGTCGCGCAGGAGAACTACATCCGCGGCGGCACGAACCGCGTCATCCTCGCCACGGACGGCGACTTCAACGTCGGCCTGACGGGCGACAACGAACTCGTCAGGCTCATCGAGGAGAAGCGGCGCGGCGGCGTCTTCCTCTCCGTGCTCGGCTTCGGGACGGGGAACCTCAACGACTCGATGATGGAGAAGCTGGCCGACAAGGGGAACGGCAACTACGCCTACATCGACGACGAGGCGGAGGCGCGCAAGGCGCTCGGCGAGCAGGTCGCCGGCACGCTCGCGACCATCGCGAAGGACGTGAAGATACAGGTCGAGTTCAACCCGCGCCTCGTCGCGGGCTACCGGCTCATCGGCTACGAGAACCGCCTGCTGGCCGACAGGGACTTCAACGACGACACGAAGGACGCGGGCGAGATCGGCGCGGGCCACACCGTGACGGCGCTCTACGAGGTCGTCCCGGCGGGGCAGAAGCTGGAGAATCCGGGCGTGGACGAGTTGAAGTACAGCCGGCCGGCAGAGGTCTCGCAGGGCGCGAACGCGTCGGAGCTTATGACCGTCAAGCTGCGCTACAAGGAGCCGGAGGGCGACACGAGCCGTCCACTCAACGTCGGCGTGCCCGACCGCCAGGCGAGCTTCCGCAACGCCTCGGACAACTTCAAGTTCGCGGCGGCGGTCGCGGAGTTCGGCCTGCTGCTGCGCGACTCGCGCTACAAGGGTCAGTCCTCCTACACGAACGCGGCCGAACTGGCCCGCGCCTCCGCCGGCGCAGACCTCTCGGGCCGCCGCACAGAGTTCGTCAACCTCGTCGAAACCGCCAGCCGCCTCGCCCCGCGCGAGACCGCCGCGCGCTGATGACGGACGAGAGGCACGCAGGGAAGGGGCGAGTTTTCGTCCCCTTCCCTGCGTGCCTCTCCCGGCTGTGCCGCCGCTCGACCCTTACTTGGTTGTCGTCCCCTCTCCCACGCTATTCTTAGACCTGCGTTGCGGAGTCTTGTACTCCGAAGGGTTCTCAACACTCCTGCATGGCCGCACAACGACCCCGTACGGCCCCACAATGAAGTTGTGCGTCTGCACAATTCAGTTGTACGGCCTCACAACTGCCTTATAAATCCTCGTAACTCTCTTACGACGTCGCACAGTGCCCCTGTGATACCTCACAATGCCGTTACACCACCGCGCAACGTCATTTTTACAATCGGAAGCAATCCTTAACGCATATCTCTTTTCGTTGACTTACGCGCCCGCCGGAAATATCGTACTGCCGCTTTCCGATACCGACCTCAACACCGGGTAATGCTTATGAAACGCTCAATCAGACCTAGACATTCGGTAGACCCAGAGATGATTATCATGGGCTTGTTTCTAGCTTTACTCGCCGTCATTAGTAGCCTAGGAGACGCAGACAGGGGATCGGCAGTATTTTTCAGCATCCTCTCGGTCGCACTGTTCGGAATGGCTTACGTCTTCCCCGAAAAAACAACCGGCGGCGTCGTCGTTGACGAGTATTCGGAGGTCATAAAAAAAATTTCGGCCATCGGGAAGCATCTCTCTGACCTGAACAAATTCCTGGAAAAGGAGCGTAAACGGGTCGCGGACACGGAGGCCACCGTCAGGAGCTTGAACGAGGAGAAGACGAAGCTTGAGCCCCTTGTTCTGACACAAAGAGAGACGGTCGAAGCGATTCTGGCCGCCCACGCCGCGCGAACCGCGAGGCAGGCTTGGAAAGAGCGGATGTTCGGCTTCGTCCTTGGGCTCGCCGCGTCGTTGGCCGCCTCATTCGTCTACGAATACTTTAAGCGTTAAGGGCGAGTTGATTTCCGGTTGTCGCCCTCCCTCACGGTCGGGCTTCTGCTACGGTATCCCCCTTTCCTTGACACCATTTAACGACGCCGTTATCATCCTTGTTTTCGGCTGAGACCGGCCGAGGTGTCTGTGTAGTTATGTTCGAGTCTTTATCCGACAAGCTGAAGCGCGCTCTGAAGAATCTGCGCGGCGAGGGCGTGCTCACGCCGGAGCACGTGGACGCCGCCCTGCGCGAAATCCGCCTGGCGCTCCTCGAAGCGGACGTCAATTACAAGGTCGCCAAGGACTTCATCGCCTCGGTCAAGGAGAAGGCCGAGGGGCAGCAGGTCTGGCAGGAGCTGAAGCCCTCGGAGCAGGTCGTCAAGATCGTCTTCGACGAGCTGGTCGACCTGCTGGGCGGCACTTCGTCGCGGCTGGTCTTCACGAAGACGAGCCCGAACGTCGTCATGATCGTCGGCCTGCAAGGCTCGGGCAAGACGACCTCGACGGGCAAGATCGCCATGTGGCTGGCGAAGAACCAGCAGCGCAAGCCGCTCCTGGTTTCGACGGACGTGAACCGCCCGGCCGCGCGCCAGCAGTTGGCCGTCATCGCCAAGGCCACGGGGCAGTCCGTCTTTGAGAAGCCCGAGTCGAACGACCCCGTCGAGTTGGCCCGCGAGGCCTTCAAGCACGCGCAGCAGACCGGCTACGACACGCTCCTGATTGACACCGCCGGCCGCCTCCACGTCGACGACGAGCTGATGGAAGAACTCGTCCAGATCAAGGGCGAGACGCGGCCCGTGGAAATCCTCTTCGTCGCCGACGCGATGACCGGCCAGGACGCTGTGCGCTCGGCCGAAGAGTTCCACCGAAGAGTCGGCATCACCGGCGTCGTGCTCACCAAGATGGACGGCGACGCGCGCGGCGGCGCGGCGCTGTCGATTAAGCAGGTGACGGGGCAGCCCGTGAAGTTCGTCGGCGTCGGCGAGAAGTACGACGCGCTCGAACCCTTCTACCCCGACCGCATCGCGCAGCGCATCCTCGGCATGGGCGACGTGCTCTCGCTCATCGAGGAGGTGCAGTCGAAGGTCGACCAGTCGGAGGCGGAGGCGCAGTTAGAGAAGCTTCAGAAGAACAAGTTCACGCTCGACGACTTCCGCAGCCAGCTCCGGCAGGTCAAGCGGATGGGCTCTTTCTCGAAGATCATGAAGATGCTGCCCGACCAGCTCCTGGGCGGGATGGGCATGCCGCAGATGGACGAGGAGCAGTCGGCCGAGATGGAGCGGCAGCTCAAGCGCACCGAGGCCATCATCGACTCGATGACGAGGGAGGAGCGCGAAGACCACCGGATACTGAACGCGAGCCGCCGCCGCCGCGTGGCGCGCGGGTCGGGCTCGAGCGTGTCGGAGGTTAACCAGCTCATCAAGCAGTACGTCGAGATGCGGCAGATGATGCAGCAGCTCTCGCGCGCCGGGCTCTTCGGCGCGCCCGGCGGCGGCGGGGGCGGCGGCCTCAAAGGCAGGCTGATGCGCCGCGCGGCCGGCATGATGGGCATGCCCGACATGAGCGGCATGATGGGCGGCGGCGAAGAGGGCGGCCTGCCCCAACTGCCCCCCACGCCCGGCGGCGGGGGCGGCGCGCGCCGCAAGAAGAAGCCGAGACACAAGAAACGGAAGTGATAAGTGATGAGTGACGAGTGGTAAGGAAAGGCGACGCGCCTCCTCACACTTGTCACCCCTTATCACTCGTCACTTATCACTCATCACTTCGGAGGAAAGATGTTAGCTATTAGATTGATGCGCATGGGCGCGAAGAAGAGCCCGTCGTACCGCGTTGTCGTCAAGGAGAAGCTGTCGAAGCGCGACGGCGCCTACATCGAGAACGTCGGCTTCTACAACCCGACCCGCGAGCCGGCCGAGGTGCGCCTCGACCTGGAGCGCGTGCAGTACTGGCTCGCGCGCGGCGCGCAGCCGACCGACACCGTCCGCCAGCTCATCCGCCGGCAGTCGAAGGCGCAGGCCGCCGAGACGCAGGCTTCGGCCTAGACACGCGATGTTGAAGGACGCCGTCGAACTGATCGTCAAACACCTCGTGCACGAGGCCGAGTCGGTGGACGTGCGCGAGGTGGAGCGCGACCGCTCGACGAGCGTCATCGAGGTGCGCGTGGCGCAAGGGGACGTGGGCAAGATCATCGGCCGCCAGGGGCGGACGGTGAAGGCCCTGCGGTCTCTGCTCCACGCGGCGGGTGAGAAGCAGCGCAAGCGCTACATCCTCGAAATCGTCGAATGAGCGACGAAGAGGATTTGAACACCGTCGAGCTGGTCGCGGTGGCGAGGGTGGCGAAGCCGCGCGGGGTGAAGGGCGAGGTCGCCTGCGACCTCCTGACCGACTTCCCCGAGCGCTTCGAGGGGCTCGAAGAGTTGATCGCGGTCTTCCCCGGCGGGCGGCGCGAGCGGCTCGGACTCGAAAGCCAGTGGCTTCACGGCGACCGCGTCGTCCTGAAGTTCGAAGGCTTCGACAGCCCCGAAGCTTCGGCCGCGCTCGCGGGCTGCGAGCTGGCCGTCCCCGAATCCGAGGCGGTCGAGCTGGAAGAGGGCGAGTACTACGACTGGCAGCTGGAGGGCTGCCGCGTCGAGACCGTCGAGGGCAGGGAGGTGGGCACCGTCCGCGAGGTGCTCCACACGGGAGGCGAGGCCCCAGTCCTCGTCATCCTCGACGAGAGGAAGCGCGAGAACCTCGTCCCCCTCGCCCAGAGCATCTGCGTCGAGGTGGACGTTGACGCCAAGCTCATCCGCGTCGACCCGCCGGACGGGCTGTTGGAATTGGATGATTGATTCATTGGGTCATTGATTCAATGAAGAAATGACTCAATCCGATGCTCCGGTTTGACATCATCACGATCTTCCCGGAGTTCTTCCGAGGGGTGTTCGACTTCGGCATCGTGCGGCGGGCGCGCGCCGCGGGGCTGGTCGAGATCGCGGCGCACGACCTGCGCGGCTGGACGCACGACCGGCACAAGGTCGTGGACGACCGGCCGTTCGGCGGCGGCGACGGGATGGTCTTGAAGCCCGAGCCGATCTTTGAGGCGGTCGAGTCTTTGACGGGAGTCGGGGGCGACGCGCGGTCTTTGCGCGAGGCGGGGAAGCGCGTCGTGCTGCTCTCGCCGCAGGGGCGTCAGCTTTCGCAGGCGCTCGCGGGAGAGCTGGCCGAGGGCCGGCAGGTCGTCGTCATCTGCGGCCGTTACGAGGGCGTGGACGAGCGCGTGTCGGAAGTCCTGGCGACCGACGAGGTCTCCGTCGGCGACTACGTGCTCTCGGGCGGCGAGCCGGCGGCAATCGTCCTGGTGGACGCGGTGACGCGGCTCATCCCGGGCGCTTTGGGGAGCGAGACCTCTGCGGTCAACGAGTCCTTCTCGGAAGGGATGCTCGACTTCCCGAACTACACGCGCCCCGTCGAGTTCCGCGGCCGGCGCGTGCCGGAAGTTCTGTTGGGCGGCCACCACGCCGAGGTCGCGCGCTGGCGCCGCCGCGCGGCACTGAGGAAGACGCGCCGCAACCGCCCGGACCTCTTCGGGAAGGTCGAGCTGGACGAGAAGGAACGTGCCGCGCTCGACGCGGACGACGAAGGTTGAAAAGTTTATCGAGGCTGAGAGCGTCAGCCCTGTTTTAAGTAAAGGTGAGAAGCTGACTGCTGAAAGCTGAACGCTGACAGCTACGAAATACGAGGTGACATCATGAACCGCTTGGACAGTGTGGACAGCGCGCAGAGGCGCACGGACATCCCGGAGTTCTCGCCGGGCGACACGGTGCGCGTGCACGTGCGCATCAAGGAGTCGGAGACGAAGGAGCGCCTCCAGGCGTTCGAGGGCGTGGTCATCGCGCGCAAGGGCGACGGCATCCGCGAGACCTTCACTGTGCGCAAGACCAGCTTCGGCGTCGGCGTCGAGCGCATCTTCCCCGTCCACGGCCCCATCATCGGCAAGATCGAGCTGTTGCGCCGCGGCCGCGTCCGCCGCGCCAAGCTCTACTACCTGCGCAACCTGCGCGGCAAGGCCGCCCGCATCAAGGAACTCGACACGCGCGGCAACAAGGGCGCCAGCGGCCAAGCCCAGGGCGCCTCTGCGTCGAACAAGAGCAAGTAGGGAGGAATGATGATTGATGAGTGATGAATGATGAATAAGAGGCAGCTTGCCTTTCATTCATCACTCATCACTCATCAATCATCACTTCTTTATGACTCGCCAGAAGCGCCTGTCGCTCATCCACACGCTGTTCGAGGAGGAGGCGCGCGGCCGTGGGTTCGGTCATGTCGCCGGACTCGACGAGGTGGGGCGCGGGGCTTTGGCGGGGCCGGTGGTGGCGGCGGCGGTGATACTCGACCCGTCGGCACCGATTCCGGAAGGTCTGGACGACTCGAAGAAGCTGACGGCGTTGCAGCGCGAGCGCATCGCCGAGGAGTTGAGACGTTCAGCCGTCTGTTACGCCTACGGGCTCATCTCCCCCGAAGAGATCGACGCGACGAACATCCTCGTCGCCACGCGGCGCGCGATGTTGCAGGCACTAGAGAAGCTGCAACCGTGCGCCGATTATCTTTTGATCGACGCCCTGCAACTGCGCGAGTCCTCACTGCCGCAGAAGGCGATCATCCGGGGCGACTCGGCCTCGGCCTCCATCGCCGCCGCCTCCGTCCTCGCCAAGACCTACCGCGACGCCCTCATGCGCGACTACGACACGCAGTTCCCCCTCTACGGCTTCGCCCGCCACGTCGGCTACGGCACGCGCGACCACTGGGCCGCGCTCAAAGCGCACGGCTGCTGCCCCATCCACCGACGCACCTTCCGCGGCGTCGTTCTGGAAGAAGAGGGAACGGAAGCCGAAACTCAGCCGCTAGACCACCCCCCTCTCAGTTAACGGTTCAATCCCTCGTTATCGCAGCCTTGTTGCGTGAGATTGAAGGCGGTCGGCGTGGAAAGAGGGTTCAACTGCCGACAATTAAGGTTAAGTTTCGCGAAAATAATACCGCCTTGCGAGATAGAATAAGGCCCCTTCAAGCTGGGAGCGCGGGCATCCCTGCCCGCAAGCGCGCGAAAGCGCGCTGAAAGCCTCCCTCTGCCTCTCAGTATTGCGATTTAAAGTCTGACGGCTTTCGCGCTGGCGCGCTCAGGCGGGCAGGGATGCCCGCGCTCCCAGCGACAGCCGGCCTTATTTCGATTTGCAAGCCGGTATAAGACCTCATTGTTCACAACTAAGCTTTAAGTCTCAGAAAATAAAGCGCACCGCCGAAAGAATAAAGTTCTTTTCGGGAGCATTAAAGCTTGAACTTGCGGAATTAAAGCCCTGTTCCGCGCAATCGAAGCCCTGCTCTTTCCCGCCAAAGTCATTTCCCCTTGTAATTCCGAACTGTTCCCTGCCGCGTAAGGCGTGGGGGAAGATTTCCGTTGCCAACTTTTGGGGTTTGCATAGAATATCCGAACCTCGCAAAACAAACTCAGGAGTAGAAGCCTCATGAGCCAGCCTAAATCCACATTGGAAAAGCTCAACAGCGCCATCGGCGGGTGGGAGACGCTCGCCCCGGAGAAGTCTTTCGGCGGGATGACGCTCACACAGTTCAAGGCGGCTTCGAAGCCCTCTTTCGACGCGCGCGAGGAGTTGCGCGCCCTCGAAAGTCAGACGCAGGCGAAACAGATCGAGCGCGACAACGCCGACGCCGAGGGCCTGCGGCGCCTCCAGCTCGTCGTCAACGGCGTCATCGGCGGCCCCGAGGAAGGCCCCGACAGCGACCTCTACGCCGCCTTCGGCTACACGCGTAAGAGTGAACGCAAGACCGGCCTCACCCGCAAGAAGAAGAACGGCGGCGGCCCCACCGGCAGCGCCTAACGGCCGCCCCCCTCGACCGACAACCCCATCCCACGCCACACAAACGCGCGGCGTGCCGCCCAAAGTGTCCCGGCACGCCGCGCCCCACTCCCGCCCGTCTCACTAACGACCTGACCCGACCGCCCCGCGAACACGCTCAAGCATAAATTTATTTCCGAGTTGCACGTCGGTACTACTTCACCCCGAGCTTCTGGAGCGACCTTTCGGCATCCTTACGTAGCTCCGGGTCATCAGTAATTCGGAGAGCCTTCTTGAAGTCAGCAATCGCGAGGTCAATCTTACCTTTCTTCTTGTAAGTAAGGCCACGACTATAATAAGCCAGAGCGTAGTCGGGCTTGTGCTTGATGGCCTTGTCGTAATCGGCAACAGCTTGATCAAGGTTACCCTTAAACCAGTAGGCAGTGCCACGATTGTAGTAAGCTTTAGCGTAGTCGGGCTTGTACTTGATGGCCTTGTCGTAATCGGCAATAGCTTTGTCGAACTCGTCCTTCCCTCTCCAGGCTAGGCCGCGACTATGGTAAGTCGAGGCGTCGTCAGATTTGAGTTCGATGGCCTTGTCGTAATCGGCAATAGCCTTGTCGTACTGTCCCTTCTCGGAGTAAACCTTTCCGCGATTAAAATAGGCGTCAGTGTAAGTGGGTTTAAGCTTAATGGCCTTGTCGAGCTCGACCAAGGCCTGATCGTGCTGCCCCTTCCGGGCATAGAGAACTCCAAGGCAAGAATGAACGTAGTAGGCCAGAACCCAGTCGGGCTTTAGTTTGATGATCTTCTCGTAATCAGCAATCGCCTGGTCAATCCCATCTGCCCCACCTTTAAGGTAGTACTGGTAACCCCGGTACAGGTAAATATCGGCGGGATCGATAATCTGATCCGGCGCGTCCGATTGGGCAAGCGCCTTCGTGAACCGGCCAATAGCGCCTTCGTGGTCTCCCACCTCATAGCGCGCGAGACCAACTGTCAGCAACACAAGATAGTTCATCTCTCCGGAGAGCCGGGTTTGAATCTTAAACCCTATCAAGTCGGCTATTGGTAAAGTCTGAGTTTCAAGGTTCTGGCGCAGATACAAGCCTTTGGGCGGTCGCAGGACTTCGAAATAGACACTGACATTAACTTGCTCCGAAGTCGCGCCGTAATAGCCCCAAAGGACGATACTGGCTTTGCGCTTCGCGCCGATGTCCCGCGCGTACGCGCTGCCGCCCTTGCTGCCCGTCTGCTCGGTGATGGTTTCCCCGAGGGGTTCGATACGTATGTCGGAATATTCCGTCGTTGCGGCGCGTAACCCCTGAATAATCTTGTCGGTGACGAGGTAGTTCTCCGGGTCAGGCCCGCGAAAGTTGGCGACGAGGATAGTAATCGTGTTGGGGGCGGGGACGGGTTCGGTCGGATTTTTCTTATCCGTCTTATCGGGCGTCGGCGCGGGGGGAGTTCTGTGGGTACGTTTGGGCGTGGGCGTAGGTTTGGGTTCAGGCCGCCGCGCTTCCAGTTCACGAAGAGTGCGGTAGTACCTCAACGTCTCAAGGCGCGCCAGTAGCTCGGCCGTCGGTCGGAAGGCTATCCCGTTCCGCACGATGTAAGAGGCGATGAATTCGTCGCGCGGGGGCGGGTTTCGCGCGAGCCATTGCTCTAGGAGCGAGAGCGTGAGCAGAGGGCCGTTCCGCTGAACCGCATTCAAAGGACTGTTAGGTGACGCGAGACCCGGCCGGCTCGGCCCAAAGATGAAGAGCGCGATGACGACCGCCGCGAAGATGATGAGGCTCGACAATAATCTCTTCATGGCATGGACGAGCTTTCGTCGAGAAGGCCGTGAGGTCTTACCGGGCCGGGTTCAGAGTCTTCCTGATGCCTTCGATCTCTGCTTTGAGGTCGCGCGCCTCTCGATTGCCGGGCTCCAGATCGAGCGCTTGGTCGGATTCCTTGAGCGCGCCTTCTAAGTCCGCGTCGTTATATAGCTCGTTCGCGCGCTTGACGTGTTGTTGGACTTGAGCGCGAACGTCTATCGGCGTCGCCCGGTTCTCGTCATTCTTTGGCGGAGTGGTGCCGGGGCTCCCGGGCTTGTTCGTGTTGTCAGCCGGGCCGGGCTCATTCGGCTTAGGGGCACGCGCGGGTATCATCGGTACGAACAGAACAATCAGCGTCAGAAAGACTATCGGCCCGATGATCTTCAACTTCTTGCGTGCGGAGTCGGTGAACTGCGGAATCTTAAAAGGCCCGAAATCCGCGCCCGACAAATACGGGGCGAGGAGCAGAATGAAACTGAATATGAGGAGCATGCCGGTGAAGGCGTCCGGAAGTCCCAGTAATTTGATGACGCTGGCTCGCTCTTCCAACTTTGCTCTCCGCGTAGCATGAGGCGTCCGGAAGTCAATCGACGTTCGGCTAAGTCTTCGAAGGGGCTAACATATCCCTATTCAACCGACTAATCAACAACGAACTTAGCGGACGTGCCCCATCATCCGGCGCAACGTGGGGATGAGGAGGGCGAGGAGGCCGGTGGCGACGAGGAGGCCGAGGGCGATGCCGCCGTAGAGGCGGACGAGCGCGTCGGGGCTGTTGGAGTCGAAGAAGCCGGAGAGGTAGCCGGCGAGCTTGCTCCCCAGAGACGAGGCGAGGAACCAGACCCCCATCATGACGCCGACCAGCTTCGCCGGGGAGAGCTTCGTCACCGTGCTCAGGCCCACCGGACTCAGGCACATCTCGCCGACCACTTCGAGGAAGTAGAGCCCGACGAGCCACAGGGGGCTGACCTTCCCCCCGGCCGTCAGCCACGCGGCCGGCACCATGAACAGAAGATAAGCGAGCCCGATGAAGAGCAGGCCGAAAGCGAACTTGGCCGGGCTCGAAGGCTGCCGGTCGCCCATCCGCACCCAGATCATCGAGAAGAGCGGCGCGAGGAGGATGACGTAGAGCGGCGTCAGCGACTGGAGCCAGCCCGAGGGGAAGGCCATGCCGAAGACCTGCGTGTCGACGAGCCGCGCGGCGAAGAGGTTGAGGCTCGCGCCCTTCTGCTCGTACGCGCCCCAGAAGAGGATCGTGAAGAGGAAGAAGACGAAGATGACCCCGATGCGCTTCCAGTCTCCGCCCGAAAGCTTCTGCGCGCCTTCCGCGGCCGCCTCCTTCCTGACGACGCCCCCGCGCTTCTCGACCCGGCGCGCGGCCTCAAGCAGCCGCCCGCGCTGCAGGACGAAGACCGCGAGGCCGATCAGCATCCCGACGCCCGCCGCGCCGAAGCCCCAGTGCCAGCTCCCCGCCGGGTCGAAGCCCGCCCGCGCGAGGAAGCGCTTGAAGGTCTCGGTCTGCGCCAGGAAGGGGACGACCAGCGCCGCCAGCACCGAGCCGACGTTGATGCCCATGTAGAAGAGCGAGAAGCCGCCGTCGCGGCGCGGGTCGTTCTGGCGGTAGAGGCCGCCGACCATCGCGCTGATGTTCGGCTTCAGGAATCCCGTGCCGACGGCGATTAAGGCCATCCCCGAGTAGAAGGCGGCGGTGGAAGGGAAGACCATCGTGAAGTGCCCGCAGGCGATGACAATGCCGCCGAAGAGCACCGACAGCCTCGCCCCCAGCCACCTGTCCGCGACGAGGCCGCCGGGCAGTGCCGTCAGGTAGACGGACATCGTGTACCAGCCGTAGATGGACGACGCGTCCTTGTCCGCGAACCCGAGCCCGCCCCCGCCGGGCGGCGTCACCATGTACAGGATCAGGATCGAGCGCATCCCGTAGTAGCTGAAGCGCTCCCACATCTCCGTGAAGAAGAGCGTCGTCAGGCCCGCCGGGTGCCCGCCGAGGCCCCCCGCGTCCCGCACCTCCTCGACGACTTCCTGCGTCGGCAGATCGATGGCTTCGCTCATGGCCTCGTTTCGCTTTTAGTTGTCGTGGTCTTCGTCCACGTCTTCGAGGAAGGTGCGCGTGCGCGCGATCTGCTCGCGCTTCTCCGAGGGCTTGAGTGGCCGCTGGCCGCGCCAGCGCTCCTCGGTCGTCAGGCGCACGCCGGTCAGGTAGTTCTCGCTGACCTTCACCGCGGGCCAGTCCGGCCCCTGCGGCCGGTGGTAGTTGAAGGCGTCCCGGCCGATGAGCACGAAGCGCCCGGCGGCCGGGTCGTAGCGGAAGCGGTCGGTCACGTCCAACACGTCCGTCATCCCGTAGTTCTGGTTGACGACGAGCACGCCGTTCTTGACCGAGAGGTTGAGGATGTACTGCGGGACGACCGGCACGAGCAGCTTCGTCGCCAGCCCCCCGCGGCGCAGACGCCCGCCTTCGGAAGAGAGCAGGACGAGCAGCGCCTGCGACTCGGGCGCCGCGTTGACGCCCTCAGTGTCGTAGTCCTTCGGCACCAGCCACAGCGCCGCGTCGGCGCGGCCATCGCCGTCGAGGTCGCCCCCGGCGCGCCCTCCGACCTTCCACCCGGCGGGCACGAACGCCTTCTCGCCCGCCCCTTCGGCCGGCACGCGCGCCGCGTCGAACGCCGGCGTCTCACCCTGCGCCCGCGCCACGCCCGCGCACAACGTCAGCGACAGACAGCAGACCGCCAGCCCCACCGCCGGCACGCGAGGATTCATCACACTGTCCCTCCGAAAGATTTATTGAACCGCGTAGAAGCCCCGAGAGGATAACACGAACGACGCGGGGGCGCGGCGCAGTATATCACGCGGATTCGGCGTGCTATGCTCGGGCCGCGTGGTCTCGGAAGCTCTAACAGCTCGAAGGTCTCGTAGTCGTATTCTTCTGCCGTGCACATAGCGATTGACGCGCACTCGGTCGGGACGGGGTTGGCGGGGAATGAGACGTACGCGGCCAACCTCGTCGAGGCTCTGGCCGAAGTAGACCGGGAGAATCGGTACACGGTCTACGTGACGAAGGCGGAGGCCGAGGCGCGGTTCGGGGGGCGCTGGGGGAACGTTGAGCTAAGGCGGACTCTCCCGCACACGCCCCTGGTGAGGATACCTCTGACGCTGTCGATGGAGCTGCGCCGGCGCCCCGTCGACCTGCTGCACGTGCAGTACACGGCCCCGCCCTTCGCGCCGTGCCCCGTCGTGACGACGATCCACGACCTCTCGTTCGAGCACATCCCCGAAACTTTCAACCTCCGCAGCCGTGTACAACTGAGGCTCACGGTGCGCGCGACGGCGCGGCGCGCGGCGCACGTCATCGCGCCTTCGGAGTACACGCGGCGCGACCTGGTCGAGACGTACGGGCTCGACCCCGCGCGCGTGACGGCGATCCCTCTGGCCGTCTCGCCGCGCTTCCGCCCCGTCCGCGAAGCGGGCGAAGTCGCGCGCGTCAAGCGGCGCTACGGGATTGAGGGCGAGTACGTTTTGGCCGTCGGGTCGCTGCAGCCGCGGAAGAATCTGGCGCGGCTGGTGCGCGCCTATTCGGCCTTGCGCCGCGGGCGCGGGAGGAGTAATCTGCCGCAACTGGTTCTCGTCGGCAAAAAAGCTTGGCTCTACGGCGACACACTGACGGCGATTGAAGAGGAGGGCCTTGGGCAATCCGTCCTCCTCACCGGCTACGTATCGGAAGACGACCTGCCCGCACTGTACACGGGGGCGCTGCTGTTCGCCTACCCCTCCTTCTACGAGGGCTTCGGCCTGCCGCCGCTCGAAGCGATGAGCTGCGGCGCGCCCGTCCTGACGGGCGACCGGACGAGCCTGCCGGAGGTGGTCGGCGAGGCCGGCCTGACGGTCGACCCTTTCGACACCGGCGCGCTGGCCGCGGCCCTCGCGCGGCTCATAGACGACGACGCCCTCCGCGCTGGCCTGCGTGAGCGCGGACTACAAAGGGCGCGCTCTTTCGACTGGCGGGACACGGCCCGCATGACCTTAAAGGTTTACAGGAGAGTGCTGAATGATGAGTGATGAATGATGAATTAAGAGCAAGCCGCCTTTCATTCATCATTCATCACTCATCATTCATCATTAAGCTTACATGCGCATCGCCATTCTGGGGACGAGGGGGATTCCGGCCAGCTACGGGGGGTTCGAGACGTTCGCCGAGCAGCTCTCGACGCGGCTGGTCGCGCGCGGGCACGACGTGACGGTCTACTGCCGCGCGCACTACGTCAGCCCGCGCCAGATCGAGTACAAGGGCGTGCGCCTCAAGGTGCTGCCCACCATCCGCCACAAGTATTTCGACACCGTCGTCCACGCCGGCCTCTCCTCCCTCCACGCCGCCGCGCTCCGGCGCTTCGACGCCGCACTCATCTGCAACGCCGCCAACGCCCCCTTCGCGCCGGTGCTCCGCGCCGCGGGCGTGCCCGTCGCCATCAACGTCGACGGCTTAGAGCACAAGCGCCGGAAGTGGAACTGGCTCGGCAAGAACTACTACCGCGTGGCCGAGCGCCTCTCGGTCTGGCTGCCGAACGAGACGGTGACCGACGCGCGCGTGATACAGGAATACTACCTCGCCAAGTACCGCGCCGCCTCGACGATGATCGCCTACGGCGCGGAGGTCGAGCGGCGCACGGACAAGACGGCCGTCGCGCGCTGGGGCGTCGAGCCGAACCGCTACGTCCTCTACGTCTCGAGGCTCGAGCCCGAGAACAACGCCGAGATGGTCATCGAGGCGTTCCGCCGCGTGCGCACGCCGCAGAAGCTCCTCGTAGTCGGCGACGCGCCCTACGCGCACGAGTACATCGCGCACCTGCGCTCGCTCGCGCGCCGCGACCGAAGGATAGTCTTCACGGGCTTCGTCTTCGGCGACGCTTACCGCGCCTTGCAGCAGAACGCCTTCTGCTACGTCCACGCGACCGAGGTCGGCGGCACGCACCCGGCGCTGCTGGAGGCGATGGGCTACGGCAACTGCGTGCTGACCTTGAACACGCCCGAGAACGTCGAGGTGACGGGCGAAGCGGCCATCCACTACCGCGACACCGCAGACCTCGCCGCGCAGCTGCAGAAGGTCTTGCGCGGCGGCGCGACGGTCACGCAGTACCGCCAGCGCGCGCAGGCGCGCGTCCGCGAGCGCTACGAATGGGAGCACGTCGTCGACGAGTACGAGCGCCTCTTCGCGCGCATGGCGCGGGTGGAAGTGCCCGCCCCCGCCTTCGTCGCCGCCGGCGCGCAGGCCGCGGAGACAGCGCGCGACGAGTCGGTGTTGAAGAAGAGTTAAGCTGAATTAACCACAGAGACACAGAGGCACAGCTTGAAGCGATATAACTTCAAAGCTGTGCCTCTGTGTCTCTGTGGTTAATTCAGTCCCCGCTTTTAGAACTTGATCGTCTTGATGTCGGCCGGCTTGGCGAAGAGGGAGTCGGGGACGGGCTTGTTGAACTCGACGGCGTCGTAGTTGACGCGGCTCGCCTGCTGGCCGGCGCGGTAGTGGTCGATGACGAAGGCGAAGCGCGCGCCCTGGATGGTGAGGAACTGCGCGTAGCGATCCTCCTCCTCGACGCGCTCGCCCTCCGCGTTCGCCTTCTTGTAGAGAACCTTGGCGGGCAGCCCCTCGCGCGCGTCGAACTCGAACTCGACCTCGAAGCCGTCGGGGTAGTTGAGGCGCACGACCTCGTTGCGGCGCGCGAGGCCGGCCTCGCGCCGGCCGACGTAGGAGAGGCTCGCGCCCTCCGCGCGCCACCAGCCGCGCAGGATGTTGTCGGTGCTCGTCCGCAAGGTCGTGCGGATGCCCTCCATCTGCTCGGGCGTGAGGTCGACGAGCGCCCGCTTCCTGCCGTCGAAGGCCCAGCCGGCGTCGCCCGCGAACGTCTGGATGTATTTGCTGCCCCTGAACTCCGTGCGGTCGCGGTCGGGGAGGACGACGTAGTCGCGGAAGGTGTCGGGGATGCCCGAGATGCCCTCGCGGAACTCCGTGTAGTAGCCCTTCGAGGTGATCGTCCGCACGCCGAGGAAGGACTGCCCGCCCATCACCTCGACCGCGCGGCTGACGACGGCCAGAGCCTTCTCGTCGACCTTCGCGGCCGGCTTCGGTTTCGCCGCGGCGTCTTCCTTCTGCGCGCGCGATGGCTGGGGGGTGAAGATGAGCAGCGCCGCGACGAACGCGGGCGCGAAGAGGTAGAGCGTCTTTCTCATGCCCGAATTTATAAACGCGCGCGGGCGGCGATGGCAAACGCCGGACGCGCGCCAGGCCGCGCGGCGTTTCAACGTCCGTTTGCGGCAGTCGCCGCGGGCGGGATGAGCCACAGTTCCGCGTGCGCCCAGGTGGCCGGCGCGCCGACCACGGCCCGCACGCGTCCGGCTCCGGCCCCGAGCGTCTTCGTGAGGTAGAGCCTGTCTCCGGCGGCGCGGCGCGCGGCCTGCCGGCGTGTGAGCGGCGAGGGGTCTTTGTTCGTGCCTTCCGGCACGCGGCGCGGGTCGACGTGCGGGCGCACGACTATCGTGCCGCGCCAGCCCGGGAGCTTCGCCAGCATCTCCGCGAAGACGAGGAGCGAGGGCGGGCGGTCGGGGCCGCAGAACTCGCCCGGCCAGTAGTCGTACGTGTCGAACAGCGTGACCCGCCCTCCGGCGACGGGCGGCGCGGACGGCGGCGGGGCCGCGCCCGCGGGGACGAGCCAGAGTTCGAGCCGCTTCGTGGTCGCCGGCCCGCCGTAAATATCCAGCACGCGCTCCGGCGGCGCGACACCCCTCATCTCCGTCAGCCAGCGCTTCGCGCCGCGCGCGTAGACGATTGCGTCGCCCGGCGGCAGCCCGTAGACGACGACCGCGGTCTTCGCCTCGGGCCGCTTCTCGATCTGTGCGAGGATGTCCGAGCCGAGGTCGTTCAAAGGCCACACTTCGGTAAAGTCGCAGCGCGTGTTCTCGGTCGCGGCCAGCTTGTAGGCTTGCTGCTGCCCGCGCGCGGCGGGACACAGGAGGGGCAGGAGCAGGAGGAGTGCGGCGAGGCGGCGGGTGTGGTTCGTTTTCCTCATGGGCGTAAAGAAAAATGGCTCCGGTGAATTTATCACCGGAGCCACGGTTTGGGAACGCCCGCGGGCGACGCCGTCTTAGACCTGCACCGGCTCGCCCATGAAGGACTCGGCCTTGACGACGACCTCGCCGTTCTCGACGTCGGCGACGAAGCTCGAAGCCTCCTTCCACATCGCCGTGATGGGGAGCTTGACCTTCTCGTCGATGTGGCGCTTGAGGAAGCGCGCGCCGTAGGCCGGGCTGTAGCCCTTCTCGGTCAGAAGGTCGAGCGCGGCCGAAGTCACGCGGCAGCCCTTGCCCTGGTGCTCCATCTGGCGGCAGAGCTTGTCGGTGTAAATCTTCGCGATCTCGCGCACCTCGTCCATCGTCAGGGGCGAGAAGACGACGATCTCGTCGATGCGGTTGCGGAACTCGGGCGTGAATCGCGTCTCGGCGGCCTTCATCACGTCGCCCTTGATGGCCTTCATGTCTCCGAGCGTCTTCGTCCCGAACCCGAAGGGCTTCTCGTACTTCTTGAAGTTCTCCGAGCCGAGGTTCGAGGTCATGATGATGATCGCGTCGGAAAGGTAGACCTTCTTGCCGCGCCCGTCCGTCAGCCAGCCCTCGTCGAAGGCCTGCAGGAACAGGTTCATCAAGGTCGGCGAAGCCTTCTCGACCTCGTCGAGGAGCAGAACCGTGTAAGGGTTCTCGCGCAGTTGTTCCGTGAGCACGCCGCCGCGCTCGCTGCCGACGATGCCGCGCGGCATGCCGATGAGCTTCTCGATGCCGATGGTGCCGTCCTGGTACTCGGACATGTCGATGCGCACCATCTTCTCCTCGTCGCCGAACATGAACTCGGCGACGGCCTTCGCCAGCTCGGTCTTGCCGACGCCGGTCGGGCCGAGGAAGAGGAGCACGCCGTCGGGCTTGTAGTGCGACTCCTTGAGCGGCCCCTTGTTCAGACGCAGGCGCTGCGCGACGGCGCGGATGGCCTCCTTCTGGCCGATGACGCGCTTCCCAAGTTCCTCCTCCATCGTGGAGAAGCGGTCGTTGGTGTCGCGGTAGATCATGTCGCGCGGGATGCGCGACTCCTGCGAGATGACGTCGATGATGTGCTCGGGCCTGACGACCAGCGTGTCCGGCTCGTTGATCTCGACCTTGACGGCCGCCGTGTCGAGCCAGCCGATGGCCTTGTCCGGCAGGTGCAGGTTGCGGATGTACTTCGGGGCCATCTCCAGCGCCGTGTTGATGGCGTCGTCCGAGATGGTGACCGAGTAGTTGCGCTCAAGCCTCGGCCGGAGGCCGAAGAGAATCTCGCGCGTCTCGGCGAGCGAAGGCTCGTCAACTTTCACGAGGCGGAAGCGGCGCGCGAGCGCCTCGTCCTCGCCGATGTACTCCTTGTACTCGGTGATGGTCGTCGCGCCGACGATGCGCATCTCGCCGCGGGCGAGCGCGGTCTTGAACATGTTCGCGGCGTCGCTTGATGTGCCGAGCGCGGCGCCGGCGCCGATGATGGTGTGGGCCTCGTCGATGAAGAGGATGAGGTTGTCGCGCTCCTTCACCTCGTCGATGATGCCCTTGATGCGCTCCTCGAACATGCCGCGCAGCATCGTCCCCGCCACGAGGCCGCCCATCTGGAGCTGGACGACGTGCGTGTTGCGCAGGCGCGCCGGAACCTTCTCCGGTTCGAGTTCAATTAAACGGGCGAGCCCCTCGACCACCGCCGTCTTGCCGACGCCCGGCTCGCCGACGAGCATCGGCGAGTTGGCGCGCTCGCGGTGGCAGAGGATTTCGATCATCTGCTGTATCTCGCGCTCGCGGCCGATGGTCGGCGGCAGCTTGTCGGCGCGCGCCAGGCGGTTCAAGCTCACGCCGAAGTGCTTCAGGTAGGGGGGCAGCTCGAACTTCTTCTTGTACTCCTCCTCCTGCTGCTCGCGCGTGCGGACGCGCGCCCGCACCTGCTCGACGACAGTTTCGGGGTTCGCACCCAAAGAGCGCAGCACGCCCATCAGGGCGCTGTTCTCGTCCTGCGAGAAGGCCATAAAGAGGTCTGTGGCCTCGATGGTCTTGCGGCCTTGCGCGCGCGCGCGCTCCATCGAGCGCTTGAAGAGTTCAATCGTCTCGGGCGCGATGCGGATGCCCTTGTTGACGTTCTGATAGCGTGCATTCTCCAGTCGCTTTTCAATCAGCACCTTGACCGAGCGCGGGTCGAGCGAGAGGTCGCGCATCGTCTGATTGAACAGCTCGCCCTCCTCGGCCGCGAGGCCATTAAGAATGTGTTCCACCGCAATGTAGTTTTGGTCACGGCGGCGCGACTCTTGCACTGCATGTTCGAGTACGCGCTGCCCGGTCTCGGCGAAACGGTCTTTGTAAGTTCCAAGGTCTATCATTACTTTTCCTTCTGGCGAGCCACGGGGGGAGTCTAACGAGGACGACCTCCGCAGGGGCTCGAAACATCAGCCTAAAAAAATCTGGACGGCGGGCGGCGCGCTCACTTCGGTGCTCTCAAAGCCGAAACAGAATCGCCAAACTGCCCGTCGTCCGGCCGTTGTTAGATGCCTGGCCCGGATGGCCCGTTGCGCTTTTACGTCGCGCTTCCGGACATCAGAACTATAGCACATCGGCGGACTGCAATTTCGCTGCCATCAAATTATACGTAAACGGTAAACCGTAAGCCGTGACCATAAAGAACCAGAAAGGTGAGCCGTGAACAACGGCGAGTCATAATGCGTACTCGCGTCGCCGTTCACGGCTCAACAGGTTTCCACTTGTCACGGCTTACGGTCTACCGTCTACGGCTCTTAGAAGTCGCCGTAGTCTTCGCCGCCGGGCATCGGCGGCGCGCCCGCCCTCTTCGGCTCGGGCGCGTCGGTGACGGCGGCATCCGTCGTGAGCAGAAGGCCGGCGATGGACGCGGCGTTCTGCAGGGCCGTCCGCACCACCTTCGTCGGGTCGATGATGCCGGACTTGACGAGGTCTTCGAAGGCGCCGGTCGCGGCGTTGTAGCCGACCGCGCCCTTCGAGTCGTCGATCTTGCCGATGACGACGGCGCCGTCCATCCCGGCGTTCTCGGCGATGCGGCGCAGGGGCTCCTGCATCGCGCGCTGGATGAGGCGGATGCCCGTCAGCGTGTCGCCCTCGGCCTCGACCTTCTCGAGCGCCTTGGCCGCGCGCACCAAGGCGACTCCGCCGCCGGGGACGATGCCCTCCTGCGCGGCCGCGCGCGTCGCGTTGACGGCGTCCTCGACGCGCATCTTCTTCTCCTTCATCTCGGTCTCGGTCGCCGCGCCGACGCGGATGACCGCCACGCCGCCCGCGAGCTTGGCGAGGCGCTCCTGCAACTTCTCGCGGTCGTAGTCCGACGTGGTCTCCTCGATCTGGTGGCGGATGGTCGAGACGCGGCCTTCGATGTTGCGGCGCTCGCCCGCGCCCTCGACGATGGTCGTGTTCTCCTTGTCCACGATGATGCGCTTGGCGCGGCCCAGGTCTTCGAGGGTGACCGACTCCAACTTGATGCCGAGGTCTTCCGTGATGACGCGGCCGCCGGTGAGCGTCGCGATGTCTTCGAGGATGGCCTTGCGGCGGTCGCCGAACGCGGGCGCCTTCACCGCGCAAACCTTAATCGTCCCGCGCAGGCGGTTGACGACGAGCGTGGCGAGCGCGTCGCCCTCCACGTCCTCGGCGATGATGAGCAGTTGCCGGCCCTGATTCGCGACCTGTTCCAGGAGCGGGAGCAGGTCGCGCATCGCCGAAATCTTCTTCTCGTGGATGAGGATGACCGGCTCGTCGAGCACCGCCTCCATGCGGTCGGGGTTCGTGACGAAGTAAGGGCTGAGATACCCGCGGTCGAACTGCATGCCTTCGACGAGGTCGAGTTCGGTCTGCATCGACTTCGACTCTTCGACGGTGACGACGCCGTCGCGGCCGACGCGATCCATCGCCTCGCTGATGAGTTCGCCCAGCTCGCGGTCGTTGTTGGCCGAGACGGCGGCGACGTTCGCCAGCTCCTCCTTGCCCTTGACCTTCTTCGAGAGGCGTTCGAGTTCGGCCGTGGCGGCCTCGACGCCGAGCTGGATGCCGCGCTGCAAGGCCATCGGGTTGGCGCCGGCCGTGACGTTCTTGACGCCCTCGCGGAAGATGGCCTGCGCGAGCACGGTGGCGGTCGTCGTCCCGTCGCCCGCGATGTCGTTGGTCTTGGTGGCGACCTCCTTGACCATCTGCGCGCCCATGTTCTCGTACTTGTCCTTGAGCTCGACCTCCTTGGCGACCGTCACGCCGTCCTTCGTGATGACGGGCGAGCCGAACTTCTTCCCCAGCACGACGTTCCGGCCTTTCGGCCCGAGCGTCACGCGCACCGCGTTCGCCAGCACGTTCACGCCCCTGAGCATCGCGCTCCGCGCCTCTTCCCTGAACTTCAAATCCTTCGCTGCCACTGTTGGTTTCTCCTGAAAAGTTTAATAGTCTGTTTAGCTCAATCTGTCCGATGAACTCACGCGCCCGCGCTCTCGCTCTCGCTCTTCGCGCGGCCGACCTGGACGCGCGCGGGGCGGAGCAGTTGGTTGCCGAGGCGGTAGCCGCGGCTGTACTGCGCCATGACCTGGCCGTCGAGTTCGGGCTCGACCTCGGTGGTGTCGACCGCTTCGTGCAGCTCCGGGTCGAAGGCTTGCGCGAGCGCGTCGACGGGCTCGGCGCCGACCTGCGCGAGCGCGCTCTCGAAGCCGCTGATGGTGCCGCGCAGGCCGTTGAGGAGCGACTCCTGCGAGCCGCCCGATTCGGCCGCCTCGACGGCGCGCTGCAGGTTGTCGATGACGGGCAGCAGCGCCGAGAGGAGCGCGGCCTTCTCGCGCGTGACGCGCTCGTCGGCGTTGCGCGCGAGGCGCTGGCGCAGCTCGTCCGTCTCGCGCTTGAGTTCCGACCTGACCTGCTCGAATCTCGACTGCACGTCGGTGACCTTCTGCTCCGCCTCGCGCGTGCGCGCCTCAAGCTCTTCGATGTAAGAAGGCTTCACGCTCGGCGCCGACTCTTCGGCCGCCGGCTGCTCGCCCTCGTTCTCCTCTTCGCCGAGCCGTATGCGGCGGCGGTCGTTGACGCGCACCCTCGGCGACTCCTCTTCCGAAGTGCCCAACTCCTCCGGCCAATCCTTCTCGGCCGAGTCCTTCTCTGCCATATCTCGCTTTTTACTCCCCCTGCGAAATAGTCTCATTGGCGTAAATCGTAAATGGTAAATCGTAAATAGGAAAGGCGGCGCGCGGCCCGCTCGCTGTTGACGATTTACGATTCGCCGTTCACGCCGCGGCTCACCTCACGTCTATCTTCAGCCGGCGCCCCTGCCGCTCGTCGCGCTTGGGCAGGTGGAGCAGGAGCACGCCGTCCTTGTAGTCGGCCGAGATGGCCGAGCGGTCGACGGCGTCGGGCAGGGAGAAGGTGCGCACGAAGCGCCCCTGCGGCCGCTCCGTCCGGCGCGCGTTCAATCCCTCCTGCCCCCTCCGGTCGCCGCGGATGACGAGGCGGCCGTCGTCCAGACTCACGTCCAGCCCTTCGTGGTTGATGCCGGGCAGGTCGAGGACGAGCAGGTATTCGCGCTCTTCCTCGTAAACGTCCGCCGCCGGAATCCAGTCGGCGCGCTCGATCTCGGCCTCGTCCTCGCGCGCGCCCGCGCGCCGGTCGGCCGCCTCCTCGAACAGACGGTTCATCCGCTCCTGCAAACTGAAGAGGTCGCGCGGGTCGAATCTATGATGTCTCATATGTTCCATCCTCCGGATGGGGTGCTGGGTGCTGGGTTCTAGGTGCTGGTTAAAACTGACTTTCCCCAGCACCTAGAACCCAGCACCCAGCACCCTTCTTATGCCTTAGCCGCCTCGGTCGCGGCGTCGCCGTCGGCCGTGAACTGCATCTGGTCGCCGTCGGCCGAGACGCGGACGGTCTGACCGGGCAGAATCTCGCCGCGCAAAAGCTTCGACGCGAGCGGGTTCTGGATGAGCGTCTGAATCGCGCGCTTCAAGGGGCGCGCGCCGTACAGCGGGTCGTAGCCCTCGCGCGAGAGCAGTGCCCTGGCCGACTCGTCCAGTTCGAGGTGCATGTCGCGCTCCGCCAAGAGGCGGCGCAGGCGTTCGAGCTGTATCTCGATGATGTCGCCGATCTGCTCGCGCGTGAGCTGGTGGAAGATGACGATGTCGTCCACGCGGTTGAGGAACTCCGGCTTGAAGTTCTCGCGCAGGACTTCCAACACCGCCTCTCTGACCTGCTTCTCGTCGTCGGCGACGGCCTGTATCTCGCGACTCCCGAGGTTCGAGGTCATAATCAGCACGGTGTTCTTGAAGTCCACCGTGCGCCCCTTCGAGTCGGTCAGACGCCCGTCGTCGAGAATCTGCAAGAGGATGTTGAAGACATCCGGGTGCGCCTTCTCGATCTCGTCGAAGAGGATGACGCTGTACGGGCGGCGGCGCACGGCCTCGGTCAACTGCCCGCCCTCCTCGTAGCCGACGTAGCCCGGCGGCGCGCCGATCATGCGCGCCACGGCGTGCTTCTCCATGTACTCCGACATGTCGAGCCGAATCATCGCCCGCTCGTCGTCAAACAGAAACTCGGCGAGCGCGCGCGCCGTCTCGGTCTTGCCGACGCCGGTGGGGCCGAGGAAGATGAAGGAGCCGACGGGTCGGTTCGGGTCTTGCAGCCCCGCCCGCGCGCGGCGCACGGCGTTGGCGACCGCGGTCAGCGCTTCGTCCTGCCCGATGACGCGCTTGTTGAGGCGCTCCTCCATCGTGACGAGCTTCTGCATCTCGCCTTCCAACATCTTCGAGACGGGCACGCCCGTCCACTTGGCGACGACCTGCGCCACGTCCTCCTCGTCAACCTCTTCTTTGAGGAAGACGCCCTCTCGCTGCGCCTCTTCGAGCTTCGACTGGTCTGCTTCGAGCTGTTGCTGCAGGCCGACGAGACGGCCGTAGCGCAGCTCCGCGACCTTGTTGTAGTCGCCCGCGCGCTCGTACTGCTCGGCCTGTATCTTCGTCTGCTCGACCTCCTCCTTCGTCTTGCGGATGCGCTCGATGATCTCCTTCTCGGCCTGCCACTTCGCCTTCATGCCGGCCGAACGTTCCTTGAGGTCTGCGACGCGCTGCTCGATCTCGTGAAGCCGCGCCTTCGAGCGCTCGTCCGTCTCGCGCGTCAGGGCCTGCCGCTCGATTTCGAGCTGCATGATTTCGCGTTCGAGTTCGTCAATCTCGACGGGCAGTGAGTCAATCTCGATGCGGAGGCGCGAGGCCGCCTCGTCGATGAGGTCGATGGCCTTGTCGGGCAGGAAGCGGTCTGTGATGTAGCGGTTCGAGAGCGTCGCCGCCGAGACGATGGCCGAGTCCTTGATGCGGACGCCGTGGTGCACCTCGTAGCGCTCCTTCAGGCCGCGCAGGATGGCGATGGTGTCCTCGACGGTCGGCTCGCCGACGAAGACCTGCTGGAAGCGGCGTTCGAGCGCGGCGTCCTTCTCGATGTACTTCTTGTACTCGTTCAGGGTCGTCGCGCCGACGCAGCGCAGCTCGCCGCGCGCGAGCGCCGGCTTCAGCATGTTTGAGGCGTCAATCGCGCCCTCGGACGCGCCCGCGCCGACGAGCGTGTGCAGCTCGTCGATGAAGAGGACGATCTGGCCCTGCGCGTTCTCGATCTCCTTGAGCACGGCCTTCAACCTGTCCTCGAACTCGCCGCGGTACTTCGCGCCCGCGAGCATCGAGCCGAGGTCGAGCCCCACGAGCCGCTTGTTGCGGAGCGTTTCGGGAACGTCGCCCGAGACGATGCGCTGCGCGAGCCCCTCGACGATGGCGGTCTTGCCGACGCCCGGCTCGCCGATGAGCACGGGGTTGTTCTTCGTCCTCCTGCTCAAGACCTGCACGGTGCGGCGGATCTCGTCGTCGCGGCCGATGACGGGGTCGAGCTTGCCCTGGCGCGCCAGCTCCGTCAGGTCTTTGGCGTACTTCGAGAGCGCCTGGTAGTTGGCCTCGGCGTTCTGGTCTGTGACGCGCACGCCGCCGCGGGTCTGCTCGATGACTTTAAAGAGGTCTTCGCGGTTGACGCCGTGCTGGCGCAGGATGCGCCCCGAAGCGCCGTCCTTCTCGGCCGCGACGGCGAGGAGCAGGTGCTCGGTCGAAACGTACTCGTCCTGCATCTGCTCGGCCTCCTTCTGGGCCGCCTGGAAGACCTGCGTGATGCGCGGGCTGAAATACTGCGAGCCGCCCTGCACTTTCGGCAGACGCGCGATGGCCGCCTGCAGGTCGTTCAGGACGACCTGCAAGTTCGCGCCGAGCTTGCCGAGGAGGGGGCGGACGGTGCTCTCCGGCTGTTCGAGCATGGAGAGCAGGAGGTGCTCGGGCTCGACCTGCTGGTGCTGGTTGCGCTCGGCCGCCTCGATGGCCGACTGGATGGCCTCCTGGCCGCGCAGTGTGAAACGTTCTAGACGCATGATTGCCTCGGGAAAATCTCTACTGAACTACTTCTAAAAATTCTAACGCCGCCGTAAACCCCGGCGGCCAGCCGCGGCGGGCCGCCACGGGAGACGAAACTTCCGTGGCTCCTGACCGTCGGGCTGGCCGCCGAAGGTTACCTGCCGGTTAGGCGTTGGCCGTGTTCGTCTGGCCCTTGGCCTCGGGCCGCTCGGGCTGCGCCTTGATGGTCTTCGGCTCGCCGGCGCCGGCCGCCTCGCCCTTGATCTCGATGCGGCGGGCCTTCACCTCCTCGCGCTTGCGGAGCACGACGCGGAGCACGCCGTTCTTGTACTCGGCGGCCGCGTTCTCGCCCGAGACGGTCTGCGGCAGCGTGAAGGAGCGCGTGAACGAGCCGTAGGCGCGCTCGACGCGGTGGTAGTTGTCGGCCTCGTCCTTCTTCTCGAAGCGGCGCTCGCCGCGGAGCGTCAGGACGTTGTTCTCGATGGTCAGCTCGAAGTCCTCCCGGTTCATGCCTGGGAGTTCGGCCTCGAGGACGATCTCGTCCTTGTTCTCGAAGATGTCCACGTTCGGCGTCCAGGCGCCGCGGGCGATGCCTTCGTCGCCGAAGCCGCGCGAGAAGTTGGTGGAGAAGAGGCGGTTGACCTCGTCCTGCAAGGTCTTCAAATCACGGAAAGGGTCGTAACGTGTGATGCTCATGATTTTTTTACCTCCAGAGAGAATTTTTGCTGCCCCACCTCCCTCGGAAGAGGGCCGGGGCAATCCTCAATGCCTGAGCACGTCGGGATAATAAAGCTTGAGTGTGTTGCTGTCAAGTCTGTAGATGAACGAGAAAAACGGCGGGTTGCCACGGCGGCTGGCCGTTAACCGCCGCCGTGGATACTACTGCATAATTCCGACTACGGAGAATATTTGTTGACGAATCCGCAAGATGAGCATATGATAAACAGCAATTAGGGAAATCGACCGAATTTGGCGGAACGGGGCGGCTCGGAGATTCGTAGAGGGGCGGAGGGGTATCCTCAATGCTTGACGAGAGGGACGCGAAGATTCTGGAGATTCTCCAGAAGGACGGGCGGAAGACCAACGTGGAGTTGGCGCGGGCGGTCGAACTGACCCCCTCGGCCACGCTTGAGCGCGTGCGCAAGTTGGAGGAGCGCGGCCTGATTAAAGGCTACACGGCGGTTCTGGACCCGCACGCGCTGGAACTGGGGCTTGTGGCCTTCATCTTCCTGCGGGTGGACGACCCCGAAGATTTAATCGGGCGCGCGGAGGGGACGGCCGAGGAGCTGGCGGCGCTGCCGTCGGTTCTGGAACTGCACCACCTCGCGGGCGAGGACTGTTTCTTAGTGAAGGTGCGTGCGCGGGACACGGACGACCTCTACAGGATTCTGCGGGACGAGCTGGGGCGTTTCAAACAGATCAGGAGCACCCGGACGACGATTGTCCTGAAGACCGTCAAGGAGTCTACGGCGCTGCCGGTGGGCAGAGAGAAGCGGGTGAGCGATGACAAGCAGGGATAAGTTAGGGGCGTACGGCGCCTGGGCGGCGGTCTGTTTCTTCTGGGGGACGACGTACCTGGCGATTGCCGTCGGGTTGGAGGGTTTCCAGCCGACGCTCTTCGCGGGGCTGCGCTTCATCGTCGCCGGCGGCATTCTCTTCTTCGTCATGAGCCGGCAGAGGGGCGCGCGCCTGCCCATCGGGCGCGAGTGGCTCGACCTGGGCGTGGTGGGCCTGCTGCTGCTCGGCGTCGGGAACGGCGCGGTCGTGTGGGCGGAGAAGTGGGTTCCGAGCGGGATGGCGGCGCTTCTGGTCGCGACCTCGCCGTTCTGGGCGGCGGCGCTCGAGCGTCTGCAGAAGGGCGGCGAGCGCGTCGGCGTCAGAGGTCTGCTCGGGATGGCCGTCGGCTTCGGCGGCTTGGCGATGCTCGTCGGGCCGCAGCTCTTCGGGGCGGAGGTGAACGCGAAGTACGTCCTCGGCGTCGTCATCATACAGATCGGCTGTTTCGCGTGGCAGGCGGGTTCGGTCTACGCGAAGCTGCGACCCGTAGGCGTCTCGCCGCTGATGGCCTCGGCGGTGCAGATGCTTTGGGCGGGCTTTGCGCTGACAATTCTGGGGACGCTCTGGGGCGAGTGGCCGGGGATGCATTTCAGCGCGCGGGGCTTGGGCGCGCTCCTGTACCTCGTCGTCTTCGGTTCGATTGTGGCCTACAGCGCTTACATGTACGCGATACAGAAGCTGCCTCTGCCTCTGGTCTCGACCTACGCGTACGTGAACCCTCTGGTGGCGCTCGTGCTCGGGTGGCTCGTCCTTTCAGAGCCGCTCGGCTGGCGCGAGGCCGGCGCGGCGCTCGTCATACTGCTCGGCGTGGCCCTTGTGAAGACCTCGCCGAAGGAGCTCGCGCAACTCCTCGCACGCCTGCGCCGGGAGAGGCACGCTTCGCCGCGTGACGAGTGTCAAACTCACGTCACGCAGAGTGCGACATAAGTAGAGCTGTTTCACCACAGAGACACAGAGGCACGGCTCGGGGTCAATAACCCAACAAGCCGTGCCTCTGTGTCTCTGCGGTGAATCCCTCGCCCTACACGCAAACCGGACGGTTCTAGTCGAGCCCGAAGAAGCGTTTGATTTTGGAGAGGAGGCCGTCGTGCGTGTCCTCCTCGCCGGCCGAGACGGAGGCGTTGGCGAGGAGGCCGGCGCGGCGCTCGTTGATGGCGTGGCTGAGCGCTTCGACGAGGTCGGGGTTCGTCCGGAAGAGTCCGCGCATCGCGTCGTGGCCGATCTCCAGGACTTCGGTCTCCTCCGAGGCGACGACGTTGGCCGTGCGCGGCTCGCCGGTGAAGAGCGCCATCTCGCCGAAGAAGGCGCCCTCGCCGAGCCGGTTGATGGTGCGCGGCGCGCCGTTCGAGTCCACGCGCACGTCCACGCCGCCGCGGCTCACGACGAACATCGAGTCGCCGTCGTCGCCCGCGCGGATGATCGTCTCGCCGGGCGCGAAGACGTGGTTCTTCGACGCCAGCGCCAGCGCGTTCAGCTCCTCCGGCGTGAGCGGCGAGAAGATGTCCACGGCCGAGAGCAGCCCGGCCAGAGTCTCCGCGTCGCGCCCGCCGCCGTTCTGGGCCGCGACCTCTTCCATGAGGACGGTGCGCGTCGGGAAGGGGAAGGTGAAGCCGTTGCGGCGGAAGGCGTACCAGATGCGCTGGCGGATGAGCGCGTCCGTGTCGTTGTAGCGCGTGTAGTCGGAGAGCCAGTATTTGACTTCGTAGTCCACGCCCGACTCGCCCAGGCCGCGGACGCGGACGACGGGCGTGATGTAGCGCAGGACGTTCTCGGCCTCGCGGACGGCCTCGCGCACCTCGTGGATGACCTTGACGGGCGAGTCGGTGTAGGCGGCGCTGAAGAAGACGATGCGCGCGTTCTGGCCGTTCTGCGGGCAGACCTCGATGGACTCCTTCGCGATGCTCGTGTTGCCGACGAGCACGATGTGGTTCGAGAAGGTCTTGATCTTGACGGCGCGCCAGGTGATGGAGCTGACGACGCCCGTGTGCTTGCCGACCGTGATGACGTCGCCCAGCTGGAAGGGCTTGTCGGCGTGGAGCGAGATGCCGGAGAAGAGGTTGCCGAGCGTGTCCTGGAGGGCGAGGCCGAGGACGATGCCCAAGAGCGCGGAGCCGGGCAGCAGCGCCGCGAAGGAGAGGTCGAGCGTGTACTTGAGGATGGCGGCGCCGGCCGTCACGAAGAGGACGAGCGAGAAGAGGTCGCGCATCAGCGCGGGCGCGTCGTAGCCCTTGCGCTTGCGGAAGATGAAGAAGGTCAGCTCGTTGAGCGCGCGCACGGCCACGAGCGCCACGCTCATCCAGAAGGCGATCTGCGCGACCGTGACCGCCCACTCGTTCGCCGCGCGCGTCATCCGCTGCTGGTCGGTCGCGCCCGCGGGCAGCTCCGGCATGAGCCGCGACAGCACGTACCACGCCAGCCCGAAGAGCACCGCCAGCACGAGCGGCACCGCGACCTTCTTCTTGAGCGGAGGACGAGTCATGGGAAGAAGTAGGCAGTAGGCAGATGGCAGTAGGCAGTACGCCCCGCGTCTTTCGGCTCGAAAGAGAAATTCAGAGTTCTCGACGGCGGAGGCTTTCAACCGCCTACTGCCATCTGCCTACTGCCTACTGAAAGTTGAAAATCCTGGTCGCGATAAAGAGAAGCGACAGGGCGGAGACGACCAGCACGGTCAGCCACGACGCGGCATTATAGACCCGCCCGTTCGCGTGCGCACCCATCAATTCGCGGTCGGAGGCGAGCCGGAGCACCGAGACCAGCAGGACGGGCAGCAGCAGGCCGTTGATGACCTGCGTCGCTAAGAGCACGCGGAAGAGGGGCACGCCCGGGAGCATCGCCACCAGGCCGCCGACGACGATCAGGAACGTGAAGATGCCGAGGAAGATCGGCGCCTCGCGGAAGGTGCGCGAGACGCCCTTCTCGAAGCCGAGCGCCTCGCTGATCGAGTAGGCCGTCGAGAGCGGCAGCACCGCCGCCGCCAGCATCGAAGCGCCGAAGAGGCCGACGCCGAAGAGCGTCTTGGCGTACGTCCCCGCCAGCGGCTCAAGGGCGCGTGCGGCCTCCTCGGCCGACTCGATGCGGATGCCCTTGTGGTGGAGCGTCGCGGCCGTCGCCACCGTGATGAAGAAGGCGACGGCGATGGCGAAGACCGTCCCCGTCCAGACGTCCACGCGCGTCAGGGGGTAGCTCTCCTCGTCCACGCCCTTCTCGACCACGGACGACTGCACGAAGACCTGCATGTACGGCGAGATGGTCGTGCCAATGAGCGCGACGACCGTGAAGAGGTAGCCCGCGTTCAAGTCGACTTCGGGGCGCACGAACCCGCGCGCGACCTCCGCCCACTCGGGGCGCGCGAGGAAGGCCGAGACGACGTAGCCGAGGAAGACGAGCGACATCAGGAGGAAGACGCGCTCGACCCTCCTGTAAGAGCCTTTGACCACCAGCCACCAGACGGCGAAGGCCGCGAGCGGCACCGTCAGGAAGCGCGGCACGCCGAACAGCTCGCTCGCCGCCGCGATGCCGACGAACTCCGAGACCGTGACGCCGCCATTCGCGACTAGGAGCGCCAGCATCACGAGCACTGTCCAGCGCACGCCGAACCGCTCGCGGATGAGGTCGGACAGCCCCTTGCCCGTCACCGCGCCCATCCGCGCGCAGGTCTCCTGCACGATGCCCAGAGCTAAGACGAGCGGGATTAAAGTCCAGAGGAGGCTGTAGCCGTAGTCCGCCCCGGCCGAGGCGTAGGTGGCGATGCCGCCCGCGTCGTTACCCGCGTTGGCGGCGATCATGCCGGGGCCGATGACGGCGAGGTAGGCGAAGAGCCCCCTCCGCCGCGCCACCGCACGCTGCACGCGCCGGCCGCCGCGCCGCCACAAACGGCGACCCACGTCCCGCACACTCTCTGCGCGCGTCGAAGCCACTCGGAGGTTCCCCGTCTTTCATCCGCTGACCCGTTCGGAAAAGCCCATGCGCTAGTCGCGCACCGTGAAGACCAACTCGTTGCTGACGGCCGTGGCCTCGGTGCTGTGCCGCACCCGCCACATCTCGAAGGGATTGTTGAAGACGAGCGGCCGCCCCTGCTCGCTCACCCAGCTCATCGAGGGGCGGTTCGCGTAGAGGAAGACGACGCGGTAGACGCCCGGCTCTTCGAAGCGCGGCAGGAAGGCGCCCCACTGCCACAACTCCTTCGTCTCGCCCGGCGCGAGACTGAAGACCTCGCCCCACCGCAGCCCGCCGACGTTCCCGCATTCGCGCGCGCGCACTCCCCTGAAAGGCTCCGGCGGGTGGGGCGCCGCCGGGTCGTCTTTGATGATAGACCAGGCGACGACCGGCGTCCTCCAACCCGACTCGCTCCCGTCGCCCGGCTCCACCAGCCTGACGGAGCGCCGGCCCTCGTTCTTGAGCACGAGCCTCACGTCCGTCTCCTCGCCCACGCGCAGCGAAGTCTTCCGCGCGTCGAGCTTCAAGGTGAGCCCGTCCGTGTGCCCCGCGTGCCCGAACCACTCGTTCGAGAAGACCCCGCCCGCCAAAGCGAGCACCAGCACCAACAGCCCCGTCGAAGTCCTCCTCATCACCCGCCTCCGCTATTCCCGGACGGCCCGGAAAACTTTACCGCCCCTCCGCCGTCTTTCTCATACGGCGCAGTCCTTCATTCTCGTCCCTGCTCTCCTTAATCTCCCGGCTCAACTCCTGCAACCGCCGGACGATCTCGACCTTCTCCTCGTAAGGAAGTCGAGCCAAACTCCGCCTGCGCTCGGCCTTCCTTTCGAGTATCTCTGAAATGTCCGTCTTCTCTTTCACTCCCCAATCCTACCGGAGAACTCGCGCCACTTGTCGGTCAACCCGTGGCGCGAAACTATGTCCGTTAGCCGCTCGACATTGACCACACCCTCTTCAAGAAACTTCGCCGCGCGGGCGTAGTCCTTCTCCCTGCCGGTTTGCAGCATGATGGCGACGAGGTGCTCGGCGCCCAACACGCGCGTCGGCGTGCCCTTGAACGTGATCTCCGCTGCTTGCTCTACGGCTTCGACTACGAGCGGATTATAGGTCGGGAGAAACTGGACAGGCCAGCCCTCGATGCTCACGGCCTCGCCCTCCGCTTCGTAGCCCGCGGCCGCCAGATACTCGTAGACCGGCGCCATCAGGGCGAGGCCGCCCGACACGCTTGCCGCGAAGAAGATGTCGAGGTCGTAAGTCGTAAACGGCTCCACGTAAAAGATGGCGGCCATCGCGCCGCCGATGGCGTAACGACCGAGAAGGCCCTCCGCCTCCATCCGGTTAATGATTGCAAGCGTCTTCTCCACGACTGCTTAACCGAAAACCCGCGGGAGGCGCGGGCGCCAGTCTTTGGGGAGGAGGTATTCCATGGCGTCGTCCACGGTGACGATGCCGGCGATCTCCCCGGTGTCGTCGACGACGGGGAGGGCGAGGAGGTTGTACTCGGCGATGGTCTCGGCCACGTCGCGGGCGGGGTCGCGGGGCCGCGCGAACTGGAACTCGTCGCGCATGACCTCGGAGAGCGGCGCCGAAGGGTCTGCGAGGATGAGGCTGCGCAGCGCGATGACGCCGCAGAGCCTCCAGGAGCCTTCCTCCTCGACGACGTAGAGGTAGTAGATCATGTTCGGCGTCTCGGCCATCTCCCTGATCCGCGCCAGGGCCTCGCCCGCCGTCAGGTGTTTCGGCAGGACGACGAACTCGGTCGTCATCAGGCCGCCGGCCTCGTCGTCCTCGTAGGGGAGGAGCTCCTGCACGTCCGCCTTCTCCTCGTGCTCCATGCGTTCGAGCAGGTCTTGCGCCTGCTCCTCCGGCAGGTCGCCGAGCACGTCGGCCGCCTCGTCGGGCGACATGTGCTCGAGGATGTCGGCGGCGCGCTCCTCCTCCATCTCGCCGATGATGCGGGCCTGGTCTTCGGCGTGCATCTCTTCCAAAGTCTCCGCGGCCGTCTCGTCGTCGAGCGCCTCGATGACCTCCGAGCCGTGGTGGCGCGAGAGCGCCTCGGTGAGGCGCGCGATCTCGACCGGGTGGAGGCGCGCCAGCTTGTCGCGCGAAGACTTCAACTGGACGGCCGCGGCGTCGGTCGCCAGGTAGCCGACGTCGGCCCAGTCGATGACCTCGACCGGGCGGTTCGTGCCGATGAAGTTGTGCGGCGTGAGGCGGCGCCACAGGCCGGCGAAGGTCACGTCGGCGCCGGTGACGAGCCACTCGCCGCCGGTCTCGATGAGCTGCACGTCGTTGACGCGCACGACGCGCTTGCCGTCCACGTCGATGAGCTGCTTGTCGAGCACGTCGCGCGCGAGCAGGACTTCGCCCTCGCGCCGCGCGAAGCGGCGCAGGTCGAGGATGTCGGAGTTGAGCCGGACGCCGTCCACGTTGATGCGCGCGACGCGGGCGCGCGGGACGAAGAAGTCGCGGCGGCGGTAGCGCGCCACGAGTCCCGTCACCGGCGGGTGGTCTGAGCCGAGGCGGACGATCACGTCCTTGAGCGTCGCCACCCGCTCGCCCTCGACCTCGCGGATGGGCCGGCCGAGCACTTGCGAGAGATAGAGCATTTGAAATTAGGGCTTCCCCGTCTGGACGGCCGCATCATAGCACGTCCGGAAGGATGAAGGATGAAGGATGAAGGATGAAGTGTAGACCCCGTCACTTTCATCCTTCATCCTTCATCCTTCATCCTTTTACCTGTCCTGTTATTTCGCCTCGACGGTGTAGGTGACGACGGTCTTGCCGCCGGCGGGGACGTTGACCCTCATCTGGAAGGTGTTGGCGGCGAGCCGCTCGGCCTTCGCCGAAGAGTCCGTGACCGCCCACTGGTTGGCGACGAACGGCTCGACCGCCTCGCGCACGAACGCCTCCGCTTCGAGCGCGCCGCGGTTGGTCAGGACGACCTCGACGCGCGTGATGAGCTTCTGGTGCGTCTCGCCGTCCTGCCCCCTGTACTCGACCTGCCGCCGTTCGAGGATGCGGCGCGTGCCGAAGAGCGTCGAGGAGCGCCCCTGCGTGACGCTGAACTCGCCGCCCGGCGGCGTCAAAGGGATTCGATCCTGCCCCGCGATCTGCGCCACGCCGCCGTCGCGCGCGTAGATGGTGACCTGGCCCGCGGGCATCGGCACCTGCGTCGGGTTCTTCGAGACGAGGCGGACTTCCAACCCGCGCGGGACGAGCACGAAGCCGCCGCGCGCGAGCGTCTGCACGTCGTACCCGTTCTCGAAGACGTTGCGCTGCGTGATGGCGAGGCGCGCGCGCTGGAAGAGCGGCAGGCGGCTCACGGGCGAGTTCGCGTTCAAGGCCACGTCGCGCCCGAGGCGGAAGCGGCTGAAGGCGCTCAGGCCCGCGGCCTCGGTGGAGAACGCGGGCGGCTCCTCGCCCTCCGTGCTGACGTTCCTCATCTGCGCCGTGTTGCGCGACATCTCGTCGTAGTCGCGCCGGGACGCGCCGTCGCCCGTGAGCAGCGCGACCTCGCCCGCGACCAGGTCGACCGTCCCGCCGCGCACGTCCGTGCCCGTGTTGTTGTTGAGCGAGACCCACGAGTCGAGCGTCGCGGCCGTCGACGGCGCGCCGCTCTGCACCGGGTCGAGGACGAGCGAGTAGTCGCCGCGCCAGCTGATGTCCGGCGCGAGGTAATCGACCTGCACCCTGCGCGCGCCCGCGCCCCCGCGGTTCTGGATGGAGAGGCGCAGGGCGGGCGAGCGCTGGCCGCGCACTTCGACGCCGTCGTATGTCACGTCCACGCGCGTGACCTCGGCGTCCTCGGCCGTCACGCGCAAGGTCTGCGCGAAGGCCTTGGGCATGAGGCTGCGCCACTCGACCTGGTTGAGGCCGGGCTGGAGCTCGACCGTGCGCTCTTCGAGGACTTCGGCGACGCCCGCGTCGTAGACGGTCAGGTGCGCGGCGTTGCCCTGCGACTGCGCGGACGTCTGGGGTGGCAGGGACAAAAGGGTCAGGAGCAGGGCGGGGAAGAGTCGGAGCGGCTTCGGCATGTTGGGTCTCCTCTGTCTGAAAGTGTGTGGGGCAGACTGTCCGTAGAACGCCAAGCGCCGCGGCCGCTTGCGCCGCCGTAAGAAGAGTGTTGCAAAGCATCGGCCCTTTCTTCTATCCTCGCACGCGTTCAGGTACTGCCGCTCTCGTTCGTTCAAACTCCAAGCCGTGTTGACAGTCGGGACCGAATGGCTCATCGAGGCGACGGGGTGTGACGCCGTCGCGCTGCGCGACGTGGAACGTCTGCGCGGCGTCTTCGCGCGCGCCATCGAAGAACTATCCTTGCGCGTCCTGGGCGAACAGCTCTGGCACAAGTTCCCCGGCGAGGGCGGGGCGACCGGCCTCGCCATGCTCACCGAATCGCACCTCGCCTGCCACACCTACCCCGAGGTCGGCGTCGCCACCTTCAACCTCTACTGCTGCCGCGAGCGCCCCGCGTGGCCGTGGGCCGAGAGGCTCGCGGAGATGCTCGGCGCGCGCGACGTGTCCGTGCGCAGCGTCAGCCGCGCGGGCGGGGGGGAAGCCTGATGCCCCTGCGCGCGAACTGCCCCGCGTGCGGCGCGGAGGTTCTCTTCAAGACGGGCTCGTCCGTCGTGGTCGTCTGCGAGTTCTGCCGCTCGGTCGTGGCGCGCACCGACCGCGGCGTCGAAGACTTCGGCAAGGTCTCGGACGTGGTCGAGTCGGGCTCGCCGCTCGAAGTGGGCCTGCGCGGCGTCTACCTCGGCGTCGCGTTCGAGCTGACGGGCCGCGCGCAGTTGCAGCACGCGGCCGGCGGCTTCTGGGACGAGTGGTACGCGGCCTTCGCCGACGGCCGCTGGGGCTGGCTCGCGGAGGCGCAGGGGCGCTTCTACCTCACCTTCCAGATTCAAGTCCCTTCGCCGAACGCGCTCCCCTCCTTCGACGCCCTGCAGTTGGGGCAACAGGTCTGGGCCATCCCCGCGCAGACGCCGCCCGTCGTCGCCGAGAAGGGCACGGCGCGGATGCTGGCGGCGCAGGGCGAGATACCGTACCCGCTCAGGCCGGGCGAGACTTACCCTTACGCAGACCTCTCGGGCGCGGCCGGCGTCTTCGGCACGCTCGACTACGGCGAGCAGCCGCCGCTCGTCTTCGTCGGGCGGGAGACGACGTTACAGGAGTTGGGGCTCGCGCACGCGCAAAGGACGACGGAGCGCGAGGCGCGCGCGGTCTCGGCGACGCAGGTCAGTTGCCCGAACTGCGGCGGCCCGCTTGAGCTGCGCGCGCCGGACAGGACGGAGCGCGTCGGGTGCCCGAACTGCGGGTCGCTCTTAGACGCGAGTCAGGGCCGGCTGCGGTATCTGAAGACGCTCGAACGTAAAGGCTGGAGCAAGTCTATCCCCTTAGGCGGCAGGGCCGAGTTCGAGGGGCGCGAGTTCGACGTCATCGGCTTCATGGTGCGCAGCGTCGAGTTCGAGGGCGTGCGCTACTTCTGGCAGGAGTACCTTCTCTATAACCCGGCGGTCGGCTTCCGCTGGCTCGTCGAGTCGGACGGGCACTGGAGCTACGTCACTTCCGTTCCGCCGGGCGAGGTGACGGACGCCGGCACGACCGTGCAGCACGGCGGGCGTCGTTACAAGATGTTTCAGGACGCGGCGGCGCGCGTCGAGTACGTCGAGGGCGAGTTCTACTGGAAGGTCGAGGCGGGCGAGCTCGCGCGCGCGACCGACTACGTCAACGCGCCGCTCATGCTCTCGAAGGAAGTCCCCGTCGCGGCGGGCCAGCGGCGCGGGCAGCTCTCGTCCGAGGAGGTCAACTGGTCGCTCGGCGCGTACACGCCGGTCAAGGAGATCGAGAAGAAGTTCGGCGTCGACCTCCCTTCGCCGCGCACGGTCGCGCCGAACCAGCCGTGGCCGCACAAGAAGATTTACGGCTACTGGGGGCTGCTCGTCCTGGCCGCGCTCGCGGTCGGCTTCTTCACACTGGTGACTGCGCCGCGCAAGACCGTCTACACGCAGACCTACACCCTGCAGCCGACGCCCACGCCCGCGCCCTCGCCGGGAGCCACCCCCGACCCCGACGCCGGCAACGAGAAGACGCAGGTCATCTTCACAGACCCTCTGGAGCTGGCGGGCGGGCGGAACGTGCGCGTGACGGGGCGCGCGCTGAACGTGGACAACAACTGGCTCTACGTCGCGGGCGACTTCATCAACGAGGAGACGGGGCTCGTCCAGCAGTTCGACCTGCCGATGGAGTTCTACCACGGCGTCGAGGACGGCGAGTCCTGGAGCGAGGGCGACGCGGAGCAGACGGATTACCTGCCGGCCCTGCCCGAGGGGCGCTACACGATGCGGCTCGAAGCGCAGTGGGAGAACTGGAACCAGCCGGCGCCGCCGCAGTTCACGGTGCAGGTCGAGCAGGGCGTGCCGCGTTTGGCGAACCTCCTACTTTTGCTCATCGCGCTCTCGGTGCTACCCGTGCTCTTCGCCATCAGGCACTTCAGCTTCGAGCGCAGGCGCTGGGCCGACAGCGCCTTCAACCCATACGCGTCCGGCGGCGACGACAGCAGTGATGACTAACAGAAGACGTACGGCCATGCTCGCGGCGGCGGCCGCGCTGCTGCTCCTCCTGAACGCACACGCGCGCGCGCAGGCGGGCGGCGGCGACGGCGAGACTCTGACGACGAAGGCGGGCGTGCTCGGCATCCACCGCGTCGGCGACGAGTCGGACTTCAAGTGGGAGCTGCGTTTGGGGAGGAAGGCCGTGCTCGAAACGGAGGGCTCGTCCTTCGTCCACTTCGAGGCGTTCTTCCCGAACCTCTCGGAGGGCGAGGTGGCCATCGTCTCCTTCAACTCGGGCGGCAACGGCTGCCCCGCGCAGTTCCGCGTCGTCCGCGTCGTCTCGGCCGAGCGTGTAGACGTGAGCGAAGAGTTCGGCGACTGCTCCGACTCGCCCGACATCACGCTCAAACAACTGCCCGAGGCGGAGCTGCAGATTCGCTTCCCCGGCTTCTACCAGCTCTGGCAGGAGCGCGAGCCGGGCTTCCGCCGCCCGCCCCCGACCACCTGGGTCTACAGGAAGGGCGTGCTCCGCGAGCTGAAGCCGGCGAGGAGGAAATAGGTGCTGGGTGCTGGGTTCGAGGTGCTGGTTAGAAGGGGCCGGGTGTTGGGTGTTAGGTGTTGGTTAAAAACTTAGTTCTAACCAGAACCCAGCACCCAAAACCCAAACCCAGCACCTGGAACCCAGCACCCAAAACCCAAACAGACATGCTCAGCAAACTCTACCTTCTCATCGGTGGCGGCCTGCTCCTGCTCTACGTCTTCGCGGCGTGGAGCGGGTGGGAGCTTTCGACCTCGCCCCGGCAGTTCGTCCCGGCCGACGTGCGCAACTCGCCGGGCGGCTACCGCTCTTTCCACTTCTGGCATTCCGGCTACCACGGAGGAAAATGATGCTCAACCTGTCCACGCCGGCCCTCGGCCTGGTGGTGAAGTTCGAGGAGCTGGCGCCCGTGCTCGTCACCACCGCCATCTTCACCGCCTTCGGCCTGCTCGTCTTCGGCATCGCCTACTTCATCATCCTGAAGGCCACGCCCTTCTCCATCCGCAAGGAGATCGAGGAGGATCAGAACGTCGCGCTCGCCGTCGTCATTGGCGCCGTCATCATCGGCATCTCCCTCATCATCGCCGCGGCGATTCAGGGGTGAAGGGGAGTAGGCAGTAGGCAGACGGCAGTAGGCAGTTGAAAGCCGCTGTGTCTGATGTGTCTGAAACTCTGATTTAACTTTTCAACTCCCGCAACGCGGGGCGCACTGCCATCTGCCTACTGCCTACTGAGCCATGAATCGCACGCCCATCCTATTCCTCAACGTCCTGGTCATCGCGACGTGCGGGCTCGTGTACGAGCTGCTGGCGGGGACGCTGGCGTCGTACGTTTTGGGCGACTCGGTGACGCAGTTCTCCCTCATCATCGGCATCTACCTGTCGGCGCTCGGGGTCGGCTCGTGGCTCTCGCGGTTTATTGAAAAGGAGCTGGCGCGGCGGTTCGTGGACGTGGAGCTGGCCGTGGCCGTCCTGGGCGGGGCCTCGGCGCCGCTGCTGTTCCTGTCGTTCGCGCACCTGAGCTACTTCCACGTCGTGCTCTACGGCGTCGTCTTCCTCATCGGCGTGCTGGTCGGCCTGGAGATTCCGCTGCTGATGCGGATTCTGAAAGACCACCTCGACTTCAAGGAGCTGGTCGCGCGCGTGCTCGCCTTCGACTACGCGGGCGCGCTCATCGCGTCCCTGCTCTTCCCGATCTTCCTCGTGCCGAAGCTGGGGCTCGTGCGCACTTCGCTCCTCTTCGGCTTCCTCAACGCGGGCGTCGGGCTGTGGGCGACCTGGCTGATGCGGCCCATCATCGGCGGCGGCGTGACGCGCCTGCGGGCGCAAGGGGCCGTGGTGCTGGCGCTCCTCGCCGTCGCCTTCATCAAGGCCGACGCGCTGACCTCGCTCGCCGAGGACGCGATGTTCGCCGACGACATCGTCTACACGAAGACGACGCCCTACCAGCGCATCGTCGTCACGCGCAACCGCGCGGGCTTCCAGCTCTTCCTGAACGGCAACCTGCAATTCTCCTCGGCCGACGAGTACCGCTACCACGAGGCGCTCGTCCACCCCGCGATGGCGCTCGCCGCCGAAGGCGGCCGCGTGGTGAGAAGGGTGCTCGTGCTCGGCGGCGGTGACGGGCTGGCGCTCCGCGAGCTTCTGAAGTACCCGACCGTCGAGCAGATCGTGCTCGTAGACCTCGACCCGGACATGACGCAGCTCTCGCGGCGCTTCCCGCCGCTCGCGCGCCTGAACGAGAACTCCTTCGAAGACCCGCGCGTGCGCGTCGTCAACAAGGACGCGATGATCTGGCTCGAACGCGACGAGCCGCCCTTCGACGCGGCCGTCGTCGACTTCCCAGACCCGAACAGCTTCGCGCTCGGCAAGCTCTACACGACGCGCTTCTACCGCCTGCTCAAACAGCGCCTCGCGCCGGACGCGGCCGTCAGCGTCCAGTCCACGTCGCCGCTCTTCGCGCGCAACTCCTACTGGTGCATCGTCCGCACGCTCGAAGCCGCGGGCTTTCAAGTTCGACCTTATTACACGGCCGTCCCCTCCTTCGGCGTCTGGGGCTTCGCGCTCGCGCGCCGCCGGCCGTTCGACGTCCCCGCGCACGCGCCGCAGGTCGCGCTCAGGTTTTTAGACGACACGTCACTCCCCGCGATGTTCATGCTCTCGGCCGACCTCGGGCCGGTGCCCGTCGAGGTCAACCGCCTCGACAACCAATCGCTCGTCCGCTACTACGAGGCCGAGTGGCGCCGCTACGAGTAGACAGGTCATGAGCAGTTCACCACAGAGACGCAGAGGCACAGCTTTGAAGAGATATCGCTTCGAGCTGTGTCTCCGTGTCTCTGTGGTGAAAACTCCCATACTCAACTCTCAAGTTATATGAACGGGCGGGGTCTCACGAGAAGGGAACTGCTGGCGGCCTTCCTCGGCGCGCCGTTCGCGCTGGCGGCGTGCGGGAGGAGGGAGGCCGCGCCGCCCCTGCCGGAGGGGGAGATAGTCGGCGCGTCCGACCGTCTCGGTCACCTCATCCGCGACGGGCTGAGGCCGGAGCCGGAGAGTTGGGAGCGCGCGGGGGTCGTCATCGTCGGGGGCGGCGTGGCGGGGCTGGCGGCGGCGTGGAGATTCCTGCGCGCGGGCTTCGAAGAGTTCGTGCTGCTCGAACTCGAAGCGGCGCCGGGCGGGACGGCGCGTTCGGGCGAAGCGCACGGCGTCGTGCCGTACCCTTGGGGCGCGCACTATGTCCCCGCGCCGCAGAAGGAGAACCGCGCGCTCGTCGCGCTGCTCGGAGAGCTGGGCGTGCTCGAAGGGGCGGACGCCGAAGGGCAGCCAATCGTCGGCGAACAGTTCCTCTGCCGCGACCCCGAAGAGCGCGTCTACTACCGCGGCCGCTGGTACGAAGGACTCTACCTCCACGCGGGGGCGAGCGTGGAGGACGCGCGGCAGCTCCAGCTCTTCAACGCGGAGGTCGACGCCTGGGCCGCCTGGCGCGACAAGCAGGGGCGGCGCGCGTTCGCCATCCCTGTCTCGCACTGCTCGGACGACGCGGAGGTCACGGCGCTCGACCGCGTCTCGATGGGCGAGTGGATGCGCGCGCGCGGCTTCAGCTCGGAGCGCCTGCGCTGGCTCGTCGATTACGGGTGCCGCGACGACTACGGGCTGAGTGTCGAGCAGGCGAGCGCGTGGGCCGGCCTCTTCTACTTCGCCTCGCGGATGAAGGGGCCGGGCGCGGAGTCGCAGCCGCTCATCACCTGGCCCGAGGGCAACGGCCGCCTCGTCAGACATCTTTATGAGAAGGCGCGCGCGCACGTCCGCCTCGGGTTAGCCGTCGCGGACGTGCGTGCGTCCGAAAGCTCGAACGGCGTCGAGGTCGTCGCGGTCGGGCGTGACGGGCGAGATGCTTTAGGCTTTCGGGCCGGGCACGTGGTCTTCGCGGCGCCGCAGTTCCTGACGAAGTACCTCCTGAAGTCTTACCGCGAAGGCTTTTGCCCGCCGCACGTCGCGGAGTTCGAGTACGGCGCGTGGATGGTCGCGAACCTTTTCCTCTCCGAGCGGCCGCGCGCGGGGCTGGGCTTCCCGGCGGCCTGGGACAACGTGCTCTACGAGAGTCCTTCGCTCGGCTACGTCACGGCCACGCACCAGCGAGGTTTGGAGCGCGGCCCGACCGTCCTCACCTACTACTACCCGCTCACCGAGCCGAACCCGCGCGAGGCGCGCGCGCGCCTCCTCTCCGCCGGCCGCGAAGAGTGGGCCGAGGTCGCGCTCTCTGACTTACAGCGCGCGCACCGCGACATCCGCGCGCTCACCGACCGCCTCGACGTTATGCGCTGGGGCCACGCCATGATTCGCCCGCGCGTCGGCTTCCAGTGGGGCGGCGCGCGCGCGCGTGCGCAGAAGCCCTTCGGCCCCGTCCACTTCGCACACACAGACCTCTCCGGCGTCGCACTCTTCGAAGAGGCCTTCGACCACGGCCTCCGCGCCGCCGAGGAAGTCCTCGGCGCGCGCGGCCTCAAGTCCGAGAGCCTGAGGAGTTGAGCCGCGCCGCGGCGAACAGGCCGTTTTGAAAAATTCTCTTCCGGGCGGGGCGGGCACGGTATAAACTCGGCCGCGCCGCGCGCCTGTATGTCCGCCGAACCCATCGACAGCGTCGAAGTCGTCACGGTCGCCGAAGGCACGCCGGCCGTGAGAAGAGATTCGTGGTGGCTCTTCTCGCCGCGCGCGGACGTGTGCGTGTTCGGCGGGAGCGCTCTCGCCTCCCTGCTGCTGCTGTGGGTCGGGGCGCGCGCGGGCGTGCTGGATGGCGACTCGCCGGACTGGGCGTGGGTGCCCGCGGTGCTCTTAGTTGACGTGGCGCACGTCTACGCGACCGCCTTCCGCGTCTACTTCGACCGGGAGGAGTTGAAGCGCCGCCTGTCGCTCTACGTGCTGGCGCCTTCGATTGCGCTCGCCTTGTCGGTGGCGCTCTACTCGGAGTCGGAGGCGCTCTTCTGGCGCGCGCTCGCGTACCTCGCGGTCTTCCATTTCGTCAGGCAGCAGTACGGCTGGGTCGCGCTCTACCGCGCGCGCGCGGGCGAGCGGGGGCGAGCGGGCTGGTGCGTGGACGCCGCGGCCGTCTACATGGCGACCCTCTACCCTCTGGCGTACTGGCACGCGCACCTGCCGCGACGCTTCTGGTGGTTCTTGCCGGGCGACTTCGCGGGGCTGCCCGCGTGGGTCGAGAAGGTCGCGTTCGTGCTCTACTGTCTCGCGCTCGGCGCGTACGCGGCGCGCTCGGCGCACGCGTGGGTTTTGAAGGGGCTCGGGAATCCGGGGAAGGACTTGGTCGTCCTGACGACGGCCGTCTGCTGGTACGTCGGCATCGTCGCGTTCGACTCCGACTACGCCTTCACGGTGACGAACGTCCTTCTCCACGGCGTGCCTTACCTGGCGCTCGTCTGGTGGTACGCCCGTGCGCGCGCCGCGCAGACGGGCAAGGTCTACAGGACGCTCGCGCGCTGGCCCCTCTTCCTCGCGACGCTGTGGGTTTTGGCCTACGCGGAAGAACTGCTCTGGGACAGGGGCGTCTGGCACGAGCGCGCGTGGCTCTTCGGCGCGGGCTGGGACGTCGCGTCTCTCAAACTCATCCTCGTCCCACTGCTCGCGCTCCCGCAGGCGACGCACTACATCCTCGACGGCTTCGTCTGGCGCCGCCGCTCCAATCCGCAACTCTCAATCATCAACCAATAGGAACATGCAACAGCAGACAGCCCCCCAACCGAAAGTCCACCGCTTCCGCTGCCCCGGGTGCGGGGCCGATTTGCAGTTCGCGCCAGAGGGCGGGAACCTGACCTGCCCGTACTGCGGGCGGCAGGAGCGCATCGAGCCGACGGGCGCCTCGGTCGAAGAGCGCTCCTACGAACAGTACCTGCAGGCGCACCCCGACCAGTTGGGTACGCTCGCCGAGGGCGCGCTCGAAGTCGCCTGCCAGACGTGCGGCGCCACCGTCACCTTCACGCCGCCGATGGTGGCCGGCGAGTGCGACTTCTGCGGCAGCCCGCTCGTCGCGCAGCCGCGCTCGGCCGACCCCGTCCTTGCGCCCGAAGGCGTCCTCCCCTTCAGCGTGACGAAGGAGGGGGCCGCGGGCTCCCTGGGGAAGTGGATCGCCTCGCGCTGGTTCGCGCCGAACGCCCTGAAGAAGTTCGCCTCGCCGGACGAGCTCGGCGGCGTCTACATCCCCTTCTGGACTTACGACGCCTACACCGCGAGCCGCTACGAGGGCCAGCGCGGCGAGCACTACTACACGACCGAGCAGTACACCGAGCGCGACGCGCAGGGGAACGAGGTGCGGCGCACGCGGCAGGTGCAGCACACGCGCTGGTACCCGGCCTCGGGCTCGGTCGAGCGCTGGTTCGACGACATCCTCGTCCCCGCCACGAAGTCACTGCCGCCGCAGAGGCTCACGGCGCTCGAACCCTGGGACTTGCAGCGGCTGACCGCGTACGACCCCGCCTACCTCTCGGGCTACAAGGCGCAGCGCTACCAGGTGAGCCTGGCCGAGGGCTTCGAGCTGGCTAAGCAGGCGGCGGCGCCCGTCATCGAGGGGGACGTGCGCCGGGACATCGGCGGCGACGAGCAGCGCGTCTCGAACATCAGCACCAACTACTCGGCCGTCACCTTCAAGCACCTGCTGCTGCCAGTCTACGTCGGCGCGTACCGGTTCCAGGACAAGGTCTACCAGATCGTCGTCAACGGCCGCACCGGCGAGGTGCAGGGCGAGCGCCCCTACAGCTTCTGGAAGATCGCCCTCCTCGTCCTCGCCATCCTCTTCGCCGTCATCCTCCTCGCCCTCGTCTTCGGCGGCCGGCGGTAGACGACTTCAAAGACGGAGGCGCCCGGCGGACTTTGGTTGCCGCCGGGCGCCTCCGTCTACGGCCGTTGAATTAATCTACGGCCCCGCGACGAGGTACACGTCCCAGGCCCACCGATTCACCTTCGCCCCCTTCGCGTCGTCCACCTTCGCGCGGTAGCGGAAGCGGTTGCCGAACCCGTCCGTCCGCTTCGACTCCTTGTAGTCGAGGTGGATGCGAACCACGTCGAGTGAAGGCAGCGTGTGCAACTCCGCAGGCTCGGACACGCCGTTGTGATTGGTGTCCTGCCACAGCCGCAGCGACCGGAAGACCGCGTCGCGGGCGTCGATCACGCCGTCGGCGTTCCCGCCCTTCGCGGCCTTATCGTACTCGGCCAGTGCGAGGAAGCCGTTCTTCTCCCCGCCCGGCGGTGGCTCGGGCTGCGGGGTGAAGTTGCCGAACAACTCCACCCCGCTGTCTACGCGGCCGTTGCCGTTGCGGTCGAGGGCGAGCCAGGCGTCGTCCGAGTTCGCCGCGGGCCAGGCCGCGAGGCGGTGGGTCACGCCGTCGCCGTTGAAGTCGAACCTGACGCCGCCGGCCCCGTCCGTCAGCGCGAACCCGTCGCCGCTCACGTCTATTAAGATCGGGGTGGCGTCGTGGCACACGTAGTCGGTGCCGCACTCCTGGTAGTCGGGGCAGTTGCAGGTGGTGTTGACCACGCCACAGGGTTGGTTGCATTCGGTGCCCTGGCAGGTAAGTCCGTTGTAGCACCGCGAGCCGGGGCAACACTCCTCGCCCGCGCGGCAGCTACCCCCCGGCCTGACGCAGGTGATGGGGCAGCACTGGCCGCCGTAGTCCAGCGAGTACTCGTAGTTATCGCCGCAGTCGAACGGGCTCTGGGCGACGAAGCAGTTGCCAGGCAGCGGCGTCCCCGTCCCGCACGGCCCGCAATCCCAATCGCAGTATTCCATGTTGGTGCCGGGCCAGGTTTTGATTACCGGCACGCAGCAGGATTGCGGCTGCGGCGGACACGGCTGGGGCGTCGAAGAGGGCGTGGGCGTCGGCGTGGGCGTCGGCGTCTCCTCGGGGATCGGCGTCGGCTCCGGCTCCCCGATGGCGCACGGGCCGAGTATCTTGTCGTACGAGCACGTCTGTATCCCGTTGGTCGCCGTCGCACAGTCTTCATGCACTAGTTGGACTCGCCGGCATCTGCCCCCCCTCCGTGCTGCAACTCCCGGTGGAGACGTGTGTCTGGAATTGACACCAGTCGTCGCAGGGGCACTGGTACGGGCACGTAATCACTCCGTAAAAGCAGTCGGATATGTTCTGGCAGTCGCACAGATCGGGCTCCGGGGCGGCCGGGGCCGGCGAGGCTTCCGGCAGTAAAAAATTAACCCGCACGAGGCTTGCGGGTCCTTCGATGAAGTCGGTTTTGAGGAGGCTGACAACCGTGTCCGGCGCCCTTGTTTTGCGCAACGGCTTACAGGTATCAGCCCTTCCCTTTGCCGGGGGCTTCTCCAGCGCAGACTTTTTAGGCGGGTAAAGCAGAGGCACACCTTGGATCGATTCAAACCCGGTGCCGTCTCCGTAATCAAGGATCTGTAACTCAAGCCGAACCCGCTTGGCATCCGCTCTCTTCTGCTCGTCCCTGCGCGCCTCGTAGGCTTTCCATCTTTTCTCCTGTAGCTTCAGCGTAACACTCTCGCCCGGCTGTATCGGGGGCTCATCGGGCCGCAGAGGAGTGTTCGCGTCACTGTTCCAACTCCTCCCGTAGCTCACCCGGAAACTTAAGGGCACGCCGTCTTCGAGCAATACGTCGGGCATGTCGAGAATCACGTACAGGTAGTGAATCGGCTTACTGCCCGTGTTCTTCACCTCCAACTCTAACTCGCGCGCCCAGCCTTTGTTCTGCAAATCCTTAAACGACTTCTCACTCTTGAGCTTCACCTTGATGGGCACGTGCCCGGGGATGGTGTTCTCGAACTTCCTCTCCTTGACCTCCGACCCGTCTTGGTCGGTTTGCGGCCGGCGCGCGGTGCTGACCGTGAAGCCGACCGCGGCGACGAGCACCAGCGACGACAGGAGGAGGAGCAGGACGAGGTTCTGCCTGCGAAACGTTGTGTGGCAGCCCTGAGCATTCATGACGACTCTCCTTTAGCGAGGCTGGTGAGCTTGGGGGAGCCCATGAAGACCGAAGCTTTGAGGCGTGGAGCAATGCGGGGGGGCAGTCGACTTATACGCCCGCGGGGGCGGGGCGTCAAGGTTAAGAAGGGGAGGCTGTGGAGGGGCCGGCGGTTCGGGGAGGTGGGGCCGGCTCCCTCTCAGGCGCGGCTTATTAGATTTCTTAATGCGCGGCGGGGGGTAAGTTTCATATCCAAAGTTTTAGTTCGCGCTTGCCCGGCGGGGAAAAAAGTAGTATCACTAAGGCACCCAAGCAGTTCTTAATATTGGTGGTGTAGCCAACAAGGCTTTCGCGGAAGCGCGCTTTCCCTCGGTCGGACGGAAGGCCGCAGGCGCCGGCCCCGCAAGGCGCGCCCTTCGCAAGGGCGCGCGCGGGGGACTACAGGGCGTCTCTCCCCGCGGCGCCGGGGCGCGCGCAAGCGCCCGGCCGGGTCGGAAGGGTTGTCAGGTCAGTCCCGCCGGCCTAGTTCCAGAAGTCACAAGACGGTCGGGGAAGAGCATGCAGATTTTCCACCACAGCACCAACACCATCGCCAAGGTCAGCATCTTCGGCGGCATCTTCCTCGTTGCCGCCTCGCTCTGGGTGCTCGCCGAGATCAACCGCTCCTCCTACAACACGGGCCAGTTCATCGAGGTGCAGCAGCCCGTCCAGTTCTCGCACAAGCACCACGTCGGCGACGACGGCATCGACTGCCGCTACTGCCACACCTCGGTCGAAGTCTCGAACACCGCGGGCATGCCCCCGACCAAGACCTGCATGAACTGCCACTCGCAGATCTGGAACGAGAGCCCGTACCTCGAGATCGTCCGCACCAGCTACAAGGACAATAAGCCCATCGAGTGGGCGCGCGTCCACGACCTGCCCGACTTCGTCTACTTCAACCACTCCATCCACGTCAACAAGGGCGTGGGCTGCGCCTCGTGCCACGGGCGCGTGGACACGATGCCGGCCATCTACCAGTCGGCCTCGCTCCAGATGGAGTGGTGCCTCGCCTGCCACCGCGAGCCCGAGCGGTACCTCAGGCCGAAGGACAAGATCACCGACATGCACTGGAACATCGACGACCCGGGCGTGACGTCCAACGCCGAGAACCGCCTCGCCGAGAACCTGTCGGAAGAGCGGCGCAAGCTCGGGCGGGACTTGAAGCGCGAGTACCGCGTCCGCGACGCGGCCACGATCACGAGCTGCTCGACGTGTCACAGATAGACCGCTCAGGATAGGCAGATGCACATCAAAGACACTTTCCCCGAGCTATACCAGATTCGCAAACGCCCGGTCACCATCGAGGGCGTGCGCGCGAAGCTCCAGGAGAAGCGCGGGCGCGAATACTGGCAGAGCCTCGAAGAGCTTTCGGGCACGGAGGAGTTCGAGGAACTGCTCCACCAAGAGTTCCCGCAGCACGCCTCGGAGTGGGACGACTCGACCGACCGCCGCACCTTCATCAAGCTGATGGGCGCGTCGCTCGCGCTCGCGGGGCTCACGGGCTGCTCCTACCAGCCGCCCGAGACCATCGTCCCGTACGTCCGCCAGCCCGAGGAGATCGTCCCCGGCAAGGCGCTCTACTTCGCGACCGCGATGCCCTTCACGGGCGGCTGCGCGCCCCTGCTCGTGCGCAGCTACATGGGTCGCCCCGTCAAGGTCGAAGGCAACGACCTCCACCCGGCTTCCTTGGGCGCGGCCGACGTCTACGCGCAGGCCTCCGTCCTCGGGCTCTACGACCCCGACCGCTCGCAGAACATCATCAACCGCGGCGAGGTGCGGGCCTACACGTCCTTCCTCGGCGAGATACTCACCGCGCTCGAAGGGCAGCGCGGCAAGCAGGGCGCGGGACTCCGCTTCCTGACCGAGACCGTCACCTCGCCGACGCTCGGCGCGCTGATGCGCGACGTGCTGCGCCGCTTCCCCGGCGCGCGCTGGTACCAGTGGGAGCCGGCCGGCAACAACAACGGTTCTTTAGGCGTCAGGCAGGCGGCGGGCGGGTTCGCGACCCCCGTCTACAACTTCGCCGCGGCCGACCGCGTGCTCTCGCTCGACTCGAACTTCCTCGAATGCGGGCCGGGCGCGCTGCGCTACGCGCGCGACTTCGCCTCGCGCCGCCGCGCCACGGACGGCGACACGCGCGAGATCTGCCGCCTCTACTCCGTCGAGACGACGCCGACCAACACGGGCTACTTCGCGGATCACCGCGTCGCGCTCAAGCCCAGCCAGTTCGCTGCTTACGTGCGCAGCCTCGCGGCGGCCGTCGGCGCTTCGAGCCCGGCGCTCGCCTCCGGCGCGGCCGCGCCCGACGAGCAGGCGGGCAAGATTGCCGCAGACCTCAAGGCCCACGCGGGCGCCTGCCTCGTCATCGCGGGCGACGAGGCGTCGCCGGAAGTGCACGCGCTCGCGCACGCGATGAACGCCGCGCTCGGCGCCGTCGGCAAGACCATCAACTACGTCGAGCCCATCGAAGAGAATCCCACGGATCAACTCAACGACCTGCGCACGCTCGTCGGAGAGCTGGACGCGGGCGCCGTGGACGTCCTCGTCATCCTCGGCGGCAACCCCGTCTACACGACGCCGGTCGATCTGAAGCTCGACGCCGACCGGATGAAGAAGGCGCGGCTGGCCGTCCACCTCTCGCCGTACGAGGACGAGACCTCGGAGCTGTGCCACTGGCACATCCCGCAGACGCACTTCCTCGAAGAGTGGGGCGACACGCGCGCCTTCGACGGCACGGTCACGATTCAGCAGCCGCTCATCACGCCGCTCTACAACGGCAAGAGCGCGTACGAAGTCGTCGCGGCGTTCACCGACAGCCCCGACCGCCGCGGCTACGACATCGTGCGCCAGTACTGGCTGACCGAAGGGCGCGGCCTGCTCACGGCCGGCGGCGCCGCGGCGGCCGGTGCGTCCGGGGCCGCCACCCCGGGCGCTTCCAACACGACCTCTTCATCGGTCGCGGCCCCTTCGTCGACGCCGATGTCGTCGGGCGCGAGCGGCGCCCCGGCCGCGGCCCTGGGCGGCGGCGCGGCGGCACCGATTTCGACCGCCCCCACGACCTCGGCGGGCACCGCGCCCTCTACGGGTTCGGCGACGCCGGACGCCGCCTTCGAGCGCGCGTGGCGCAGGGCTCTGAACGACGGCTTCGTCGCCAACTCCGCGCGGAAGCCTTCGGGCGGCGGCGCGGGCGCGAACGCGGCCGGCGCGCAGGGCGCGAACGCCACACCGCCTCCGCCGGCCCCGGCCCAGCCCGCGCAGCCCGCGGGCGCGTTCGAGATCGTCTTCCGCGCAGACCCGTCCGTGCACGACGGGCGCTTCTCGAACAACGGCTGGCTCCAGGAGCTGCCGAAGCCCCTGACGAAGCTGACGTGGGACAACGTCGCCATCATCAGCCCCGCGACCGCGGAGAAGCTCGGCGTCGGCGACAAGCCCGACGGCGCGGTCGAGCAGGACGGCCCGCGCCGCGTCAACCGCCTCACCTACAAGGGCGGCGAGGTGAACGCCGAGACCTTGCGGCTCACGTACCGAGGGCGCGCGCTCCCCGACAAGAACAACAAGATGCACGAGGACATCTACGTCCCCGTCTTCATCCTGCCGGGCCAGCCCGACGACACCGTGACCGTCCACTTCGGCTACGGCCGCTGGCGCTCGGGCAGCGTCGGCGGGAACCTGCGCGAAGGGCGCCGCGGCTTCAACGCCTACGACCTGCGCACGTCGGACGCGATGTGGTCGGGCACGGGACTCGGCGTCGAGGTGACGGGCGACAGCTACAGCCTCGCCTGCACGCAGATACACTTCCGCATGGAGGGGCGCGAGGTCGTCCGCGCCGGCACCTTCGCCGAGTGGACGCGCGACCCGACGCTCGCGCCCGACCGCGAGCACAAGAAGGAGCCGCCGCAGCCCGCGGGCGAGAACCGCGAGCCCGAGCACGGCGAGACCATGTACCCGCCGTACGACTACTCGGAGCACGAGGAGATCGGCCGTCGCGGCTACCGCTGGGGCATGGCGATAGACGTGGCGACCTGCGTCGGCTGCAACGCCTGCATCGTCGCCTGCCAGGCCGAGAACAACATCCCCGTGGTCGGCAAGGAGCAGGTCTCGCGCTCGCGCGAGATGCACTGGCTCCGTGTCGACGCGTACTTCCGCGGCGCGACCGACCGTCCCGAGGGCGTCTACTTCATGCCCGTGCCCTGCCAGCACTGCGAGAACGCGCCGTGCGAGCCGGTCTGCCCCGTCCACGCCACCGTGCACAGCGCGGAGGGCCTGAACGACATGGTCTACAACCGCTGCGTCGGCACGCGGTACTGCTCGAACAACTGCCCGTACAAGGTGCGCCGCTTCAACTTCCTGCTTTATCAAGACTGGAACACGCCCTCCCTGAAGATGATGCGCAACCCGGAGGTTTCGGTGCGCTCGCGCGGCGTGATGGAGAAGTGCACCTACTGCGTGCAGCGCATCGAGTACGCGAAGATCGAGGCCGAGAAGGAGTCGCGCAAGGTGCGCGACGGCGAGGTCAAGACCGCCTGCCAGGCGACGTGCCCGACCGAGGCCATCGTCTTCGGCGATCTGAACGACCCGAACAGCCGCGTGGCGAAGTTGCAGGCGCAGAAGCGCCGTTACGACCTGCTGGCCGACCTGAACACGCGGCCGCGGACGGCCTACCTCGCGTCGGTGCGCAACCCGAACGGCGAGTTGGGCACGGGCGGCGCGGGGCGCGGCGAGAGTGGCGGCGACGCGCACGGGGAGGCGTGAGAAGGCCCTATGTCAGAGAGATACGATTACGAGCGCGAGGACGTGGGCATACACACCACGCCCGTCGTCATCGAGCCCGGCCACACGTTCGGGACGGTGACGGACAAGATCAGCTCCATCGTCCTGCGCAAGCGGACGCCCGTCGCGTGGTGGATCGGCCTCGCCGTCTCCTTCATGCTGGCGAACATGCTGATGGGCACGATCACCTACCTCGTGCTGACGGGCATCGGCATCTGGGGCAACAACCAGCCGGTGGGCTGGGCCTTCGACATCATCAACTTTGTCTGGTGGATCGGCATCGGCCACGCCGGCACGCTCATCTCGGCGATCCTCCTGCTGCTCAGGCAGACGTGGCGGACTTCGATTAACCGCTTCGCGGAGGCGATGACGCTCTTCGCCGTGGCCTGCGCGGGCCTGTTCCCGCTCCTGCACACGGGGAGGCCGTGGCTCGCGTACTGGCTCTTCCCCTACCCGAACACGATGGGCATCCAGCCGCAGTTCCGCAGCCCTCTGATGTGGGACGTGTTCGCGGTCTCGACCTACGCCACCGTCTCGGCGCTCTTCTGGTACACGGGGCTCATCCCCGACCTGGCTACTCTTAGAGACAGGGCGCGGAGCCGCTTCGGGCAGATCGTCTACGGCATGGCGAGCTTGGGGTGGCGCGGGAGCGCGCGCCACTGGGCGCGCTACGAGGTGGTCTACCTGCTGCTCGCGGGCATCTCGACGCCGCTCGTGCTCTCCGTCCACACCATCGTCAGCTTCGACTTCGCCATCGGCATCATCCCGGGCTGGCACGCGACGATCTTCCCGCCCTACTTCGTCGCGGGCGCCATCTACGCGGGCTTCGCGATGGTCTTGACGCTCGTCATCCCTCTAAGAAAATTCTACGGGCTCGAAGACTTCATCACCGAGCGCCACCTGCGGAACTCCGCCAAGGTCATGCTGGCGACGGGGCTGCTGGTCGGCTACGGCTACATGATGGAGACGTGGACGGCGTGGTACAGCGCGAACACGTACGAAGAGTTCATGATGCGGAACCGCTTCTTCGGGCCGTACGCGCTCTTCTACTGGCTGCTCATCCTCTGCAACGTCCTCGTGCCGCAGATCGTCTGGATCAGGCGGGTGAGACATTCGAACGTCATGCTCTTCGTGGTCGCGATGTTCGTCAACGTCGGCATGTGGCTGGAGCGCTTCGTCATCATCCCGATCAGCCTCCACCGCGACTTCCTGCCCTCGTCGTGGGGCATGTACCGGCCGACCATCTTCGACTTCACGATGTTCTTCGGCACCATCGGGTTCTTCTTCTTCCTGATGTTCCTCTTCCTGCGGTTCCTGCCCGTCATCTCCATCTTCGAGATGCGGACGATGGTGCCCGAGGCGCAGATTAAGGAGGAGGCGTAAATGGCTGGGAAGCGCAAAGTCCGGCCGGCGACCTACGGGCTGATGGCCGAGTTCGACAACCCCTCGGACGCGGTGGCCGCGGCGCACCGCGTCCACGAGGAGGGCTACCGGCGCGTGGACGCCTTCTCGCCCTACCCGGTCGAGGAGCTGTCCGAGGCCATCCACGCGCATAAGACGAAGATGCCGCTCCTCGTGCTCATCGGCGGCATCCTCGGCGGGGTGGGCGGGTTCCTGCTCCAGGTCTACCTGCACACCATCTACTACCCGATCAACGTCGGCGGCAAGCCGCTCTACAGCTGGCCGGCCTTCATCCCCGTGACCTTCGAGTGCACGGTCTTGGGGGCGGCGCTCTTCGCCGTCTTCGGGATGCTCGCGCTGAACGGCCTGCCCGAGCCGTACCACCCGGTCTTCAACGCGCCGAACTTCGCGCTCGCCTCGCGCGACCGCTTCTTCGTGCTGATCGAATCGACCGACCCCCAGTTCGACCGCGAGCGCACGGCGGAGTTCCTCCGCACGCTCAACGCGCGTGAGGTGACAGATGTCGAACACTGAAAACAGCAGGCAGACGGCAGTAGGCGGTAGGCAGTTGCGCTCATGGCGGCGCGTTGTCTTCTGCTGCCTACTGCCTACCGCCTACTGCCTACTGTTTGCGGGCTGCCGCATGGACATGCAGGATCAGCCGCGGTACGAGTACTACGAGGCGGGCGACAAGAAATTCTTCCCCGACGGCGCCTCCTCGCGCGCGAACGTCGAGGGGACGGTGCCGCGCCAGCCGGGCGGGGCCGGCGCTTACCGCGACCGCGAGGACTACTTCAACACGGGCAAGGCTTCGGGCGCTCAGGCGGGCGCGTTGGTGCGCGCCACCCTCCCGAGCGGCGCCACGCCCGGCGCGACGGGCGCGGCCGCGACGACGGCCACGGGCGAGGCCGACCAGTTCCCGGTTCAGATCGACAAGGCCGCGTTGGAGCGCGGGCGCGAGCGCTTCCAGATTTACTGCACGGCCTGCCACGGCATGACGGGCGAGGGCGACGGCATGATCGTCCGGCGCGGCTACCAGAAGCCGCCCTCCTTCTACGACGACCGCCTGCAGGAGAACCGCACGCCCGCGTCGCACTTCTTCGACGTCATCACGAACGGCTGGGGCGCGATGCCCGACTACGCGGCGCAGATCCCCGCGGAAGACCGCTGGAAGATCATCGCGTACGTGCGCGCGCTCCAGCTCAGCCGCCGGCTGAAGTTGGACGAGCTGTCGCCCGACGAGCAGAACAAGGTGCGGACGGCCGCGCAGGCGCCGGCCGGCGAGCACGGCGAGGGCGGCACGCCCCTGCAGTCGCAGCGCGGGGGGGAGCAGCACTAGGATGGAAGCGACCCACACACACACATTCGACGCCCCAGCCGACCTCGGCCGCTACCGCATGCGCGCGCTGCTCGTCGGCGTGGTCTTCCTCGTCATCGGCGCGGTGCTCGCCTTCCTGATGGGGCAGACCGCGGGCTACGGCGGGCTCGTCCACGTCCTGCGCTCGTACCTCGTCGGCTTCTTCTTCGTGACGGGCGTCTCGGTCGGCAGTCTCGCCTGGCTCTGCCTCGGCCACATGACGGGCGGCGCGTGGGCCATTACGAGCCGCCGCCTCTTCGAGGCGGCCACGCGCTGCATCCCGCTCTGCGCGGTGCTCTTCATCCCGGTCGTCGTCTCGCTCTACGTGCACGACCACGGCGCGGGGCACGCGGGCGGCCACGCCGTCTCGGTCTACGAGTGGTCTGACCCGGCCGTCGTCGCGGGCGACGAGGCGCTCACGCACAAGCGCACGTACCTGAACCCGCCCTTCTTCATCGTCCGCGCGGTCGTCTACTTCGCCATCTGGTTCGCCTTCGCCTACGTCCTGAGCAAGTGGTCGGCGCAGCAGGACAAGACGGCCGACCCGCGCCTCCGGCGCAGGATGCAGGACATCTCGGGGCCGGGCATCCTGCTCTTCGGCCTGACGGTGACGTTCGCGGCCATCGACTGGGGCATGTCCCTGGAGCCGCACTGGTTCTCGACCATCTACGGCCTCATCATCATGGCCGGGTGGGGCCTCTCGGCCCTGGCCTTCGTGATCACGGTCGCGACTTACCTGGGCTCGCGCGAGCCGATGGCGCACGCCTACCAGCCGCTCCACTTCCACGACTGGGGCAAGCTGCTGCTGGCGCTCGTGATGCTCTACGCCTACTTCGCCTTCTCGCAGTTCCTCATCACGTGGGCGGGGAATTTGCCGGAGGAGATACCGTTCTACCTGCGGCGGCTGCGCGGCGGGTGGCAGTTCGTCGGGCTGATGATCATCCTCTTCCACTTCGCGCTGCCCTTCGTGCTGCTGCTCTCGCGGGCGCGCAAGCGCAAGCCGCGCTCCTTAAGGCGCATCGCGCTGCTGATGATCTTCATGCGCTTGGTGGATTTGGTCTTCTTCTTCGCGCCGTCGGTGCACCAGGGCGGCGAGCCCGACTGGCACACGTCCGACCTCGCGCGCAGCTTCCTGCCGATGTTCGCGATGGCCCTCGGCCTCGGCGGCATCTGGCTCTGGTACTACTTCGGGCAGCTCAGCAGCCGCCCGCTGCTCCCGCTCGGCGAGCGCGACCTCGAGCAGGCCATCGCCCCGGCGGAGGGACACCACTGAGGTAGTAAATAGTGAATGGTGCATAGTAAATAGAAACTGCTTTTCACCATTCACTATTTACCATTAACCATTTACCGAGGTTGCAATGGCTCACGGCAAGTTCAGACGGGACAGCATTCACGAGACGCCGGACGTGTCTTACATCACGAACCCGGACGTGGCGCACGAGGAGTCGGACGTGGCGGTGCGCCCGCTGCTGTGGTTCGTCGGCGGGCTGACGTTCTTCACCATCATCGTCTGCCTCTCGATGTACCTGATGTTCCAGTTCTTCAAGGGGCGCGAGGAGTCGCAGGAGCTGGCGGCGTCGCCGCTGGCGCGGCAGGGGGACGAGCGCCTGCCGCCCGAGCCGCGCCTGCAGCTCGCGCCGCGCTGGTCGGTCGAGGTCGACGGCCACCGGCGCGACCTCTCCTACGGCACGCAGTCGAACTACGTCCCGCAGCCGTGGTCGGAGTACCTGCTGGTCAACGAGCAGTGGCAGCGCGAGCTGAAGAACTACGGCTGGGCCGACGAGCAGGCCGGCACCGCGCGCATCCCCGTCGAGCGCGCCATCGACCTCTACCTGGAGCGCCACGCCAAGCCGCAGCCGGCGTCGCCGCAAGGCCCCGCGCCCGCGGCCGGGCCGCAGCCGGCCAACCCGGCGCCGAAGGAGCAGACGCCGGCCGAGTCCAGCTCCGGCCAGCAGCCGGAGCAGAAACATCAGTAGGCAGTAGGCAGGCGGCGGTAGGCAGTTGTTAGGAAGTGAGAGTTTTGGTGAGAAGCAATTTCAAGGGCGAGTTCGTGAGGCGCGCGGTGTCGGCGGTCGGTCTATTACTGCTTACTGCCTACTGCCTACTGCCTACTGCACACGCGCAGTACGCGCAGCCGCCGGTGGGGCCAGTGCCGACGGGCAAGTCGAACGAGGTCTTGAAGCAGGTCAACATCGAGCAGAAGCTCGGGAGCCAGATACCGCTCGACCTCAAGTTCCGCGACGAGGCGGGGCGCGAGGTGCGGCTCGCGGAATACTTCGCGAAGGGCAAGCCGGTCGCGCTCACGCTCGTCTACTACGAGTGCCCGATGCTCTGCAACCAGGTTTTGAACGGCGCGGTCGGGGCCTTCCAGGGCCTCCAGTTCACGGCGGGCAAGGAGTTCGAGGTCGTCACCGTCAGCTTCGACCCGCGCGAGGGGCCGGAGCTGGCCGCGCGGAAGAAGGAGACCTACCTCAACCGCTACAAGCGCGAGGGCGCGGCCGGGGGCTGGCACTTCCTGACCGGCGACGAGGCTTCGGTCAGGGCTTTGGCCGACGCGGTCGGCTTCCACTACGCGTGGGACGAGCAGTCGCAGCAGTTCGCGCACGCCTCGGCTTTGATGGTGGCGACGCCGCAGGGGAAACTCTCGCACTACTTCTACGGCATCGACTACGCGCCGGTCGACCTGCGCCTCGCGTTCGTCGAGGCGTCCGCAGGGAAGGTCGGGTCGCCGGTGGACGCGCTGCTGCTCTACTGCTACCACTACGACCCGGCGGCGGGGCGCTTCGCGCCGGTGATGGGGATCATGCGCGTGGCGGGCGTGCTGACCGTCCTCGGCCTCGTCGCGTTCATCCTCTACCTGCGGCGCGTGACGCGGCGGCGGGAGGAGGCTTGGGAGGAAGAGTTGAGCGTCGGCGGGCGCGCCTGATGCTTTAGAGGGCGCGCCGCCGGAGAGTACCGACCCTTCGGGGGAAGGGGAGTCCGTGTGAACCTGATGCAGTCGATACCCATACCGAACATAAGCCTGCCCGTGCCGTTCTCGCCCGAGCAGGCCTCGACGTTCGCGCCGCACGTGGACGCCCTGTACGTCTACCTCGTGACGCTGACGGCCTTCTTCACGCTGCTCATCTCGGCGGCCATCATCTTCTTCGCCGTCAAGTACCGCCGGCGGCAGGCGGCCGAGCTGCCGCGCCCCATCGCGGGCTCGATGGTGCTGGAGCTGACGTGGACGATCATCCCGCTCATGATCGCCATGACCATCTTCGTCTGGGGCGCTTCGATCTTCTTCAAGGCGTACCGCGCGCCGCAGCAGGCGATGGAGGTCTACGTCGTCGGCAAGCAGTGGATGTGGAAGTTCCAGCACCAGACGGGGCAGCGCGAGATCAACGAGCTGCACGTGCCGGTCGGCGCCCGCGTCAAGCTGACGATGACGACCGAGGACGTCATCCACAGCTTCTACGTCCCGGCCTTCCGCATCAAGCAGGACGTGGTGCCCGGCCGCTACCTGCAGACGTGGTTCGAGGCGACGAAGACCGGCAAGTTCTACCTCTTCTGCGCCGAGTACTGCGGCACGAACCACTCGGGGATGGGCGGGTACATCTACGTGATGGATCAGGCGGCCTACCAACAGTGGCTCGCGGGCGGGACGGGGACGGAGTCGGCCGCCTCGCAGGGGCAGAAGCTCTTCCAGCAGCGCGGCTGCGCCTCGTGCCACCAGGTCGAGGCCGGCGGGCAGCAGGGGCTCGGGCCGACGCTCTACGGCATCTTCGGCAAGCAGCAGCAGATCGAGGGCGACGGCGCGGTCACCGTGGACGAGGGCTACATCCGCGAGTCGATCCTGAACCCGCAGGCGAAGATCGCGGCCGGCTTCCAGAACATCATGCCGACCTTCCAGGGGCAGGTCTCCGAGGAGCAGGTGCTCCAGCTCGTCGCCTACATCCGCTCGCTCGCGCCCGCGGGGCAGCAGCAGGGCGGCGCGGCCGCGGGCGCGCAGACGACTTCGGGGCCGACGACGGGCGGCGTCCCGCCGCAGCAGCAGCGCTCGAACCCGCTCCACCCGAGCGACGTGCGGCAGGGGAACCCCGCGCCGCAGGCGCCGCCCGCGGGCGGCGGCAACACCGGCAACGCCAACCGGCAGCAGTGAAGCGCAAGGCGGTTTTTTAAGGAAGACGCATTTATGAGCACGAACACGACAGCGGCGGCGGCGACGGGCACGCGCGAGTGGCGCAGCCGCTTCCCGACGGTCAACTACCTGAACGCCGACTACGGCATCTGGTCTTGGCTGCTGACGAAGGATCACAAGCGCATCGGCCTCCTCTACCTGATCTCGGTGAGCTTCTTCTTCGCCATCGGCGGCGCGTACGCGGGGGCCATCCGGCTGGAGCTGCTGACGCCGATGGGAGACCTGATGCAGTCGAGCACCTACAACAAGGTCTTCACGCACCACGGGATCATGATGGTCTTCTTCTTCCTGATCCCGGCCATCCCGGGCGTGCTGGGGAACTTCCTCATCCCGCTCATGATCGGCGCGAAGGACATGGCCTTCCCGAAGATCAACCTGCTCAGCTGGTACATCTTCATGGCCGGCGGCTTGATCACCTTCTGCGCGCTGCTCTTCGGCGGCGTGGACACGGGCTGGACGTTCTACGTCCCCTACTCGTCCAACTTCTCGAACACGTACGTCACGCTGGCGGGCCTCGGCATCTTCATCAACGGGTTCTCGTCGATTTTGACGGGGCTCAACTTCATCGTCACGACCCACACGATGCGCGCGCCGGGCATGACCTGGTTCCGCCTGCCGCTCTTCGTCTGGTCGCACTACGCGACGGCCCTCATCATGATCCTGGGGACGCCGGTCATCGCCATCACGATCCTGCTCCTCGCCCTGGAGCGCCTCTCGCACGTCGGCATCTTCGACCCGGCGCTCGGCGGCGACCCCGTGCTCTTCCAGCACATGTTCTGGTTCTACTCGCACCCGGCCGTCTACATCATGATCCTGCCCTCGATGGCCGTCATCTCCGAGGTGGTCGCCACGCACACGCGGAAGCCGATCTTCGGCTACTCGTTCGTGGCCTTCTCCAGTTTGGCGATTGCGGTCTTCGGGTTCCTGGTCTGGGGCCACCACCTCTTCGTGTCGAGCCAGTCGGTCTACGCCGGCATGATCTTCTCGATGATCTCGTTCGTGGTGGCGATCCCCTCCGCGGTGAAGGTCTTCAACTGGACGGCGACGATGTACAAGGGCTCGATCTCGTACGACACGCCGATGCTCTACGCCTTCGCCTTCATCGGGCTCTTCCTCATCGGCGGCATGACGGGGCTCTTCCTCGCCGCGCTCGGCTTCGACATCCACGTCCACGACACCTACTTCGTCGTCGCGCACTTCCACTACGTGATGGTGGGCGGCACCGTGATGGGCTACCTCGGCGGCCTGCACAACTGGTGGCCGAAGATCACGGGGCGCATGTACCCCGAGGGGTGGGCGCGCTTTGCGGCGCTGGTCGTCTTCGTCGGGTTTAACCTGACCTTCTTCCCGCAATTCCTGCTCGGCTACATGGGGATGCCGCGGCGCTACCACGCCTACCCGGTCGGCGAGCCGATGTGGCAGGTCTTGCACGTGATGTCCACGGGCGGCGCGACCGTGCTCGGCATCGGGCTCCTGATCCCGGCCGTCTACTTCATCTGGTCGATGCGCTACGGCCGGTTCGCCCCGGCGAACCCCTGGCCGGGGACGGGCCTGGAGTGGCGGACGCCCTCGCCGCCGCCGACCGAGAACTTCCTCGTCACGCCCGTCGTCACTTGGGAGGCCTACGAGTACCGGCCCATCGAGGAGTTACAGACCATCGGCCCGGGCGAACCCGACCAGCCCATCGACGGCCAGCACCCCGCGAACCGCGGGACGGAGACGGAAGAAAGGTAGCTGGTGAATAGTAAATGGTAAATAGTAAATAGTCGTTGAGGGTTGCCGGACTTGAGGTCATAACTCAAGTTGGGCGACGCGCAATCACCGTTCACTATTTACTATTCACCATTCACCACCAAGGAGGTAAGCGGTTTGTCGACACACGCGGAGGCAATCGAACACGGCCACGGCCCCGAGGCGGCGCACGAGGCGCTGGCGCACCACTTCGACAACCTCGAACAGCAGCGCGAGGCCGGCGCCCTGGGGATGTGGGTCTTCATCGCGCAGGAGGTGATGTTCTTCGGCGGGCTCTTCCTCGCCTACCTCATCTACCGGATGAAGTACCCGACGGCCTTCATGGCCGCCAGCAACCACCTCAACTGGAAGATCGGCACCTTCAACACGGCCGTCCTCATCACCTCGTCCCTGACGATGGCGCTGGCGGTCTGGGCGACGCAGACGGGCCGCTCGCGCAAGACGCAGGTCGGGCTCATGGCGGCGACGCTCCTGCTGGGCTTCATCTTCCTCGGGGTGAAGGCGTACGAGTACAACGAGAAGTACGTGGACGGGCTGATCCCCATCGCCGGCTGGTTCGACCCCGTCGGGCACAACGTCCACATCCCGGCGGGCGTCACCACGGGGCAGTACCAGATGTTCTTCTGGCTCTACTTCGCGATGACGGGCCTCCACGCGCTGCACATGATCATCGGCGCCGGCATCCTCCTCCCGATCATGTGGATGGCCTGGCGCGGCCGGTTCTCGCCCGAGTACCACTCCCCCGTAGAGAACTTCGGCCTCTACTGGCACTTCGTCGACATCATCTGGATTTTCCTCTTCCCGCTGCTCTACCTCCTGGGCGCACACTTCGGGAAGGGGCACTGAGGGGGTTAAATGGTGAATAGTAAATAGTGAATAGTGGTTGGAGCCTGGCGTCGCCTGTGGGCCGGAAGTCGGGCCGGCGGGCCGGCAGATACCATTTACTATTTACCGTTCACTATTCACGAGGCGTTTATGTCGGAACACATCGTACCGCGCACAACTTACTTCGCCGTCTTCGGCGCGCTGCTGGTGGGCACGGCCATCACGGTCGCCGCCGCCAACTTCGACTTCGGCCGGATGAACGACATCGTCGCGATGACCATCGCCGTGACGAAGATGCTGCTCGTGCTGCTCTTCTTCATGCACGTCCGCTACAGCTCGCGGCTCATCTGGGTCATCGTCGCCTCGATGTTCTTCTGGCTGCTCATCCTCCTGCTGCTGACTCTGACCGACTACAGCAGCCGCGACTGGTTCGGCTCGAACGTCGGCGGCATCATGAGCCGCTAGGGGTCGCCCGGAACAGTTCACCACAGAGGCACAGCTTGTCGAGTCATGCGCTCCGGGCTGTGCCTCTGTGTCTCTGTGGTGAATTCCTTTCCCGCACACGCTCAACGTACAATGACTCCCGAAGTGGGGGCTTTCGTCGAAACTTGCTGAGGCGTGCCGTCAAGGTCGTGCTGCTCTTCGCGCTGCGCGTCTTCTTCCGCCGCGTCGAGGTGGTCGGCCGCGAGCGCGTCCCGCGCGAGGGCGCGTGCCTCTTCGTCCTCAACCACCCGAACGCGCTCGTCGACCCGGCCTTCCTGCTGGCCTACGCCCCGCGCCGCATCTCCTTCCTCGCCAAGTCGCCGCTCTTCCGCATGCCGGTCATCGGCCTCTTCGTCCGCGCGCTCGACTCCATCCCCGTCTACCGCAAGCAGGACGAGAAGGGCGACACGGCGGCCCTCAACCGCAAGACCTTCGAGCGCGCGGCGGAACTCCTGCGCCGCGGCGGCACCATCGCCATCTGCCCCGAAGGCGCCTCGCACAGCGAGCCCTACCTGCTCCCCCTCAAGAGCGGCGCGGCGCGCATCGCCCTCGGCTCGGTCTCGGTAAAGGGGGAAGGGGGCAGGGGGCAGGATGAAGGCGACCGGGAAGGGACGCCACTTGATTTAAAGATCGTGCCGGCGGGACTCTACTACACGGCGAAGACGACCTTCCGCAGCGGCGCGCTGCTCTACTTCGGCGAGCCGATCCCGGTCGCGCCGGCCGGCCTCGGCCCCGACGGCGAGCCGCCGCGCGAGGCCGTCCGCGCCCTCTCCGACCGCGTCGCCGAGAGTCTGCGCTCGCTGACGCTCAACGCCGACCGCCACGAGGCGCTGGCCATGGTCGCGCGCGCCGAGCGCATCTTCTCCGCGGCCGACCAGGACGAGGAGGACGAGGAGAGCCTCGAGCGCGAGCTGCGCCGCCGCCGCCGCTTCGTGGAGGCTTACGCGTACCACCGCCGCCACTCGGCCCCTCGGGTCGAGGCCCTGGAGCGGCGACTCTCAGCCTACGAGGAGGAGCTGCGCCAGGCCGGCTTCGAAGACCCGCGCCAGCTCTCGCCCTCCACGGTCGCCGACTACGCGCGCGTGCGCAAACTCCTCGCGCGCGCCCTCGTCTTCCTCCTGCTGCTGCCCGCGGCGCTCGCGGGCGCGGCGCTCCACTACCCGGCCTACACGCTCGCGGGCGCGCTCGCGACGCGCTTCGCGCGCCAGTACGACGACGTGCTCTCGACCTTCAAGATTGCGGCCGCGCTGCTCTTCTTCCCCCTGACGTGGGGCGTGCTGGCCTGCGTGCTGTACGCCTTCGCGGGCTGGTGGGGCGTGCTGGCGGCCTTCGCGCTCGGGCCGCCCGCGGGCTACGTCGCCCTGCGCACGCGCGAGGAGTTCGACCGCTTCGCCGCCGGCACGCGCGCCGCGCTCTTCTTCGTCCGCGAGCGCAGCTTCTTCCGCCAGCTCCTCGAAGAGCGCCGCCGCATCCGCCGCGAAATCCTCGCCCTCGGCGACGAGTACGAGAAAGCAGTCGACAGTAAGCAGTAGCAAAACAGTCGGCGCGGCTCTCAGCACTAACCGGCGAGAGCCGCGCCGCCTGTTTATCAACCACTGCCTACTGCCTACTGATACCGACTTGCGAATTGGAATAAGGCCCCTCGTCGCCGGGAGCGCGGGCATCCCTGCCCGCATGAGCGCCGCAGGCGCGAATGAGGCGACGCGCTTAAGCCCAAGGTTGAGATAAAGAGTGAGACGGTCAGCGTGCTTCCGCACGCTAACGGGCAGGGATGCCCGCGCTCCCAGCTTTAACCGGCCTTATTCTATTTCGCAAGTCGGTATGACTACTGCCTACTGTCTACTGTCTACTGCCTACTGATTCTCCCTCTGTACGATAGGCTCGGGCACGAAGTTGTAGGTGACGACGCCCGAGATTTTGACGGGCTGCCCCGAGAGCAGCGTCGGCGAGAACTTGGCCTGCCGGGCGGCAGCCACCGCGGCCTGCTGCAGGAGCGGGTGGCCCGAGACGGCCCGGGCCGAGATGACGTTGCCCTCCTCGTCCACGACGACCTGCACCGTCACCGTCCCGCGCGCCCCGGCCGCCTTCGCGATGGGCGGGTAGGCGGGCTGCGGCTTCGAGATGGCCTTGCCGTTCAAGATGCCGCCCGACACGACGACCTTCTTCGCCGCCGCCGCCGAGTCCGGCGGCACGACTACGGCCGGGGCGGCCTGCACGTCGGGCGTCGCCGCGCCCGACGCCCCACGCGCCAGCCCCGCCTGCGTCTGTAAGGCCTCGTCGTACTGCTTCGAGTATTCGGCCTGCGCCGCCTCGTCGCCCTCCATCTGGGCCAGCTTCGCGGCTTCGCGCAGGAGGTTCGCCTTGTACGACCAGGCGTCCGGGCGCTTCGGGGCGAGCGCGACGGCCTGCTCGGCGAGTTGCAGGCCCTCCGTCGTGCACTGGCGCGCGCGGATGAAGTCGCCCTGGTCGGCCGGCATCTTGTAGCTGACGACGACCTTGTCCGGCTTGCTCTCGGTCATCTTGTTCTGCTCGGTGACGTCGTAGGAGCACTTCCACTGTTTGCTGGCGAGGATGGTGAAGGCCTCCGCGCGCCGGCCCTCGGGGAACGAGAAGTTGTTGGCGCTCGACAGCAGGGTCTCGCGTGTCTTCTCCTCGTTCTTCATCTGGCTGTAGAGGTAGAGGACGGCCTTGTACGCGTCCTCGTTCGCGGGGTCGCGCGCGAGAATGTCTTGATACTCGGCGACCGCCCTCTCGCCGGCGGCGACGTTCTCGGGCGACGTGTCGTCGGGCCTGTACTGCTGCTGGACGGCGCGGGCGATGTAGACCCGCGTGTTCTTCCCCTCCGGGTCGAGTTCGAGCGCGCGGCGGAAGTGCTGCTCGGCCTCCGCGAAGCGGCGGGCGCGGTAGGCCCGCGCCCCCGAGTCTAACTCCTTGCGCGCCTCGTCAGTGGTAGTTTGGGCGCCGGCCTGACCCAAGGCCGAGACCGAGGCGGCGAGCGCGAGCGTGAACGCGGCGAGTACGTGTCTCATGACTCACTTCCTCCCGAGCGCGACGGCTCGTTGGTAGGCGGCGTAGAGAACCAATCCCGAATCGCAAATTGCTTAAGCATCGATGCCAAGAATCAGAACCGGAATGTCGATGTCGGCGACGCCCCGCTGACGTAAGTCCCACACGAATTGTTCAAAATAAGAGACGCCCGAAGACATCTGCAGCGCGAGAGCCTTAACCGGCACGATCTCGATCCCACAGTCAATATGTCCGAGGTTACGAAAGATCGTCATCTTCGCGCAGACGTTATAGACCATGAATGAATACTTGCCGAACTGGACTTCAATACCCAGTTTCTCCTTCACGAAATCCATATCACGAAACGCACCCTTGATAGGCGCTCGGTGCTCATAGTCCTCAAGGTAATATTCAGTCGGATATTCACAGCTAACTTTTATGTTCTTCCACCCTCTTGGGTAGAGCTGATTCTTGAATGCTGCGTTGAGCGCGACAGGACTATAAAGCGTCTGGCCCGCCATGGTTTTTTCCTTGCTTACTTTCGTCCGGGCAAGCGTAGCATCTACTCCGCTCACCGCCTCCGTGATTTCTGCCAGCAGATGAGGGTAGCGCGAACGTACTTCATCCAGGCCGTTGTTGAAAGAGAACTGCGCCGCGAGCCTCATCCGCCCGCCTCCCTTGTGAGCCATTCGAGTGGTACTTGAGCGACCTTCTCCCGGCCCGTCGGCTGGTGCACAGGCTTGCCGAGGTGGCGGTAACGGAGCTTGCCGGAGGCTAGGTCTGCAATTCTTTGGTGTGCCACCCGCACGTACTCTTCGTCCTTCTCGCACCCGAAAGCCTTCCGCTTATTCTTCAGTGCGGCGAGCAGGGCGGAGCCGACGCCGGAGAAGGGGTCGAAAACCCAGTCGCCTTCGTCGGTCAATGCAAGAACACAACGTTCAACTAGCTCGATAGGAAACTGGCAGGGGTGAATCGTCTTCTCGGGGTGATTTGCCTTCACGTTCGGTATGTTCCAGAGCGCCGTTTCAAAGTCATGTGTCACGATGCGCCAGATGTCCGACGGATTCTTGCCGAGTGGATTGCCGGAAGGTTGTCCCCTCTTCTCGCCTTTGAAGTGGGTCTTTCCGGGATACTTTGAGGGCACACGCACTGAATCCAGGTTGAATGTGTAAGTGTCGCCCTTTGTAAACCAGAGAAGTGTTTCGTACCTGCCGGAAAATCTCTTCGAGGCGTGTAGCCCATGCTCAAAGTGCCATATGATTCGATTGCGCAGCTTGAAGCCGCGCTCTTTAAAAAGTCGGTAATAGAAAATGTCCAGAGGGAAGACCTCGCCCTTTTCGACATAATTACCCACCTGCCAGCAAAGGGAGCCTTCGGGCGATATCACGCGCGCCAACTCATCCACGATAGGGTCGAGCGCCCCGAGGTATGCGTCGAGGTCTGTCACCTTCTCGTAAGCTTTGCCGAGGTTATAGGGCGGAGAAGTGATAATGAGCTTGGCGAATTTGGCCGGCAGCCTCCGCAACGTCTCAAGGCAATCACCCGGCGCGATTACCGCATCAACGCCGGGCTTGTACTCTGAGGCAACTTGATAATTCCAGAACTGCAAAGCCCCGTTGTCTTTAGGCATCGTTTGACTCCGATAGTTATTTGCGCCCGAGCGCGACGGCTCGTTGGTAGGCGGCGTAGACGGCTTTGGAGAGGACGGTGCGCAGGCCGCCCTTCTCCATCTGATAGATGGCTTCGGCGGAGGTGCCGCCCGGCGAGGTGACCATGTTGCGCAGCTCGGCCGGGTGCTTGTGCGTCTCGCGGGCGAAGAGGACGGAGCCGAGCATCGTCTGCGTGACCAGCTCCTCGGCGACGTGGCGCGAGAAGCCCATGTGGACGCCCGCGTCCACCAGCGCCTCCATCATCATAAAGATGTAGGTCGGCCCCGTCGCCGAGAGCGCCGTCGCCATGTCGATCATGTTCTCGTTCTCGACGTACATCTCGCGCCCCAAAGCGCCCAGGAGCGTCCGCACCGCTTCGAGCTGCCGCTCCGAGACCTCGGGCGTGGCCGTCCAGGCGGTCATGCCCTGGCCGATCTGCGCGGGCGTGTTCGGCATGGCGCGCACCACGCCGCGGTGGCCGAGCGCCTCGGTGATGGTCTCGATGCGCGTGCCGGCGACGACCGAGAGCAGGAGCTGCTCGGGCGCGAGCGCCTCCTTCAACTCCTGCAGGACGCGCGCGACGCGCTGCGGCTTGACGGCGACGACGACGACCGAAGGCGCGGCCGGGTCGGCCTCGCGCGCGGCCTCCGTGTTCGACTCGAACATGCGGACGCCGTAGTGCGTCTGCAACTCTTCGCGGCGCGCGGGGCGCGGGTGGCTGCCGACGATCTGCGCGCGCGTGACGAGCTGGCGCCGCAGCAGCCCCGCGATCATCGCCTCGGCCATCACGCCGACGCCGACGAAGGAGAGCTGCGCGCCGCGCAGGGGGTTGGCCGCGGCCGTTGGCGGGGGAGGGAGGTTCGTCATGGCGCAATCATATCATCAGTAGGCAGCAGGCAGATGGCGAAGAAAGTGGGGAGTAGGCAGATGGCAGTAGGCAGTTGAGAGCCGCCGCCATCGAAGCTTATGGATTAATATCCCGACGTTCGTAACGCGGAGCGTACTGCCTGCTGCCATCTGCCTACTGCCCACTTTTTATGCTACCATGCGCGGCACACACGCTGACTGAGACCCCGGCTCCCATCTCAGACGAAGAGAGGTTCAAGATGAAGACCCTACGCAGACTTCTCCCGCGCGCCGCCGCGGCCGCGCTCCTGCTCGTCACCGCGTCGTCAATCGTCTCTGCGCAGCAGCCCGCGGCGCCCAAGGTGCGTCTGCCGCAGGCCAGCCCGCAGGCCACGCTCACCGAGACCATCGGCGTCACAGACCTGACCATCGTCTACCACCGCCCTTCCGTGCGGGGCCGGACGCTCTGGGGCGACGTGGCGCCCGAGAAGGCGGCCGCCATCTTGAAGGCCAACTCGTTCCTGCCCCAGTCACTGCCCGAGGGCACGCTCGACGGCGGGGCCGGCTCGGGCAAGGACTTCCCGATGGTGCCCAACGGCCACGTCTGGCGCGCGGGCGCCAACGAGGCGACGAAGTTCACCGTCAGCGACGACGTGCTCGTCAACGGCCAGAAGCTCCCGGCCGGCTCCTACAGCCTCCACATGATTCCGGGCAAGGACGAGTGGGCGGTCATCTTCAACAAGACGGCCGAGCAGTGGGGCAGCTACAGCTACGACCCGAAGCAGGACGCGCTCCGCGTGCGCGTGAAGCCCGAGTGGGTCGCGGACTCGCAGGAGCTGCTCGGCTACGCGGTGACGGCGGGGACGGCGAACACGGCGCGCGTCGTGCTGCGCTGGGAGAAGATCGCCGTGCCCTTCACGGTCGAGGTGCCGAACCAGGACGCGCTCGTCCGCTCGAAGCTCGAAGCGGCCGTCGCCGCCGCGCCCGACGACTGGCGCGTGCCGATGCAGGCCGCCAACGCCTACGCCAACGACGACAAGTTCGAAGATGCTCTGACGTGGATCGACCGCTCCGTCAAGGTCAAGGAGACCTTCCAGAACCTGCGGACGAAGTCACTGATCCTCGCCGGCATGAAGAAGAAGGACGAGGCCATCGCCGTCGGCGAGCGCGCCGTCGCCCGCGGCAAGGCCGACGGCGAAGACACCACGCGCTTCGAGAAGCGCCTCGCCGACATCAAGGCCGGGAAGATGTAAGCCGAAGGATGAAGGCGGAGGGATGAAGGATGAAGTAAATAAGGTCTTCCCTTCATCCTTCATCCCTCCGCCTTCATCCTTCCTTTACCACACACCGAGGAGAAGTAGAGATGAAGTCAACAAGAAGGTTCCTCCCCGCGGCCGCCGCGGCGCTCCTGGCGCTCTCGGCGGTCGCCGCGGCGCAGGTGCGCACGCCGCGCCCGAGCCAGAAGGCGAGCGTTATGCAGACGGTCGGCGTCACCGACCTGACGATCACCTACAGCCGCCCCGGCGTCCGGGGGCGCGCCATCTGGGGCGACCCGCCCGCGGGCGCGACCGGCACCGCCACGCTCGACGACGCGCGCGTGCGCCCCAAGGAGCAGGTCATCGTCCCCTACGGCCACGTCTGGCGCACCGGCGCCAACGAGGCGACGACCTTCACCACCACCGACGACGTGCTCGTCAACGGCCAGCCCCTCAAGGCCGGCACCTACAGCCTCCACACCATCCCCGGCCGCGACGAGTGGACGATCATCTTCAACGGCGACCCCGGCCAGTGGGGCAGCTTCCAGTACGACGAGAAGAAGGACGTGCTGCGGGTGAAGGCCAAGCCGCAGGCGGCGACCGAGAACCAGGAGTGGCTGCTCTACACCTTCGACCCCGTCACGGAGAACTCGGCGCAGGTCAACATCCGCTGGGAGCGCCTGCGCGTGCCCTTCACGGTCGAGGTCAAGGACGTGAAGGCGCTCACGGTCGAGAAGCTGCGCGCCGCGGTCGCCGCCGCCAAGCCCGACGACTGGCGCACGCCGATGCAGGCCGCCAACTACGTCTTTGGCAACAAGGTCACCGCCAGCTACGAAGAGGCGATGCAGTGGCTCGACAAGTCGCTCAAGACGAAGGAGACGGTCGGCAACGTTTACGCCAGGGCGCGCGGGCTCGCCGAGATGGGCAAGACCGCCGACGCCGTCGCCGCCGGCGAGAAGGCGATCCAACTCGCTAAGGCGCCCAACTCCGGCGTGGACGCCACGGCCGTCGCCGACCTGGAGAAGACCGTCGCCGGCTGGAAGGCGAAGCTTTAGGAATTTCACCACAGAGACATAGAGGCACAGCTTGTTGAGTCATGCTCCTCAAGCTGTGCCTCTGTGTCTCTGTGGTTATGTCTTTCAGTTATGCCTGACCGCGAACAGGCATAAATCAACCTGACCACCCGCCGCCTCTCACCCTGACCGGGCCGGTCAGCCAGACCGCCGCTCCCCTCATTTATTCCTGAGAAAATCCACGAAAACTTCGCGGCACGCGGGCTGCACTATCGTACGGCGGCGCACCGGCGTCGGAGTTTACGACAACATCAGAGAAGCCCCAGAACGATGAACGCGAAGTCAAAAATCTTAACCCTGCTCACCTGCTGCGCTCTGCTGCTGCCGCTCTGCGGCGGCGGGCGGGCGCGGGCCGGCGGCAAGGGCAAGAGCGACGGCGAGCCGGACTCGCGCGCCCCCTTCAACCGCGACAGGGTCTCGCGCGGCCTGCGCGAGCGCAAGGCCAGGGGCCAGAGCGGCAAGGGCGGCAAGGGCGGCGACGGCGAGAAGCTTCAGGTCATCCTCCGCCTCAACGGCGAGATGAGCAACGGCCTCAACAACCTGCTCAAGCGCAACGGCGTCCGCGTCAAGCAGGAGCTGAGGAACTTCGGCATGGCGGCGGTCGAGCTGCCCGAGTCGACCCTCGACGAGCTGGCCTCGTTCGAAGAGGTCTCCTTCATCTCCGACGACTCCGTGACCGAGGCGCTCGGCCACGTCTCGAAGACGACGGGCGCGGACGCGGCCATGGCGCAGACCTACAGCAGCGTCTCGCAGCTCAACGGCACCGGCGTCGGCATCGCCATCCTCGACTCGGGCATCTACGACCAGCACGCAGACTTCCTCGACGCCGCGGGCACGGCGAGCCGCGTCGTCTTCAACAAGAACTTCGTCACGACCGAGCCACGCACGGACGACCCCTACGGCCACGGCACGCACGTCGCCGGCCTCGCCGCCGGCTTCGACCGCGTCAAGGGCGGCGCCTACAGCGGCGTCGCCACCGACGCCAAACTCATCGACCTGCGCGTGCTCGACTCGAAGGGCCGGGGGCAGACCTCCTGGCTGCTCGCCGCGCTCGACTGGGTCGCGGCCAACTACACGACTTACAACATCCGCGTCGTCAACATCTCCCTGGGCGCTCCGGCCGTAGACTCCTGGGAGGACGACCCCGTCTGCGACGCCGTCCGCAGGCTCTACCACCTCGGCATCGTCGTCGTCGCCGCCGCGGGCAACAACGGGAAGAACGGGGCGGGGCAGAAGACCTACGGCGAGATTCACACGCCCGGCATCAGCCCGCACGCCATCACGGTCGGCGCCGTGAACAGCTTCGGCACCGACACGCGCTCGGACGACGGCGTCGCCTCCTACAGCTCGCGCGGCCCGACCCGCGGCTCCTGGACGGACGCGGCCGGCGCCAAGCACTACGACAACCTCGTCAAGCCCGACCTCGTCGCGCCCGGCAACAAGCTCGTCTCGGCCGAGTCCTACCCGAACTCCCTGCGGACGGGCGGCGCCTCCTGCGCCTACGACGACCCGGCGCAGGAGAGGGACTTCATGTACCTCTCGGGCACCTCGATGTCCACGCCGCTCGTCGCGGGCGCGGCCGCGCTGATGTTCGAGGCCAACCCGAAACTGACGGCCGGGATGGTCAGGGCCATCCTGCAGTACACGGCCACGCCGCTCAAGAACTTCAACCTGCTGGAGCAGGGCGCGGGCGAGCTGAACGTCGCGGGCGCGGCGCGCCTCGCCGACCTCGTCCGCCGCGACCTCGACCAGGCGACGGCGCCCGTGGGCACGCCGCTCCTTTCGGCCGCGCTCCCCGCGGCGCAGAGCTACATCGTCGACCGCAACTACCCCTGGGCGCAGGGCGTGACCTTCGACTACACGTACGGCACCGGCGCCGACTTCGTGGCGAAGTTCCAGGAGGGCTACCGCCTCGCCAACCACATCAACAACGACTGCGTGGTGCAGAGCAACGGCGTCATCGTCAAAGACCCCGCGAAGCTGACGGCGGGCATCTTGCTCGGCAGGAACATCATGACGAGCGCGGGCGGCGTGCTCGGGACGGGGACGGCCCTCCCCTACAGCCTCCGCGGCAACGGCGTCATCATGAGCGACGGCGTGATGCTCGGCGACGGCACGATAATGGGCGACGGCTCGCTGCTCGGCGACGGCGTCGTCATGGGCGACGGCTCGCTGCTCGGCGACGGGTCGCTGCTCGGCGACGCCATCGGCGGCAGCTCCGTGCTCGTCGGCGGCGACGGCGGGGCCTCCATGAGCCCCGCGCCGTAGCGGCCCGAAGTCCAGGGCATGTCCTTTCCCAAAGCGGCCCCCTTGGCAAAGATGTTCCAGACGTCTCCACAAACAGAAGCGGCCGGCGCGGCGAGCCTCTTCGCGGCCTTCGCGCCCCTGCGGGTGTCGAGCGCCGAGCGCGCCATGCGGGCCGAGCCGCTCGCGCGCGGGGCCGAGGCCGAGGTCGTCGAGTTCCTCGCGCAGAGGTCAGTCCACGCCGTCAACCTCCTCGGCTTGATCCACGACAACGGCTTGGTGAGCGCGCACAACCGCGGCACGTTCTACGCCTGCCGCGACGAGCGCGGACGCCTCGAGGGCGTCGCCCTCGTCGGCCACGCGACCCTGTTCGAGGCGCGCACGCCGCGCGCACTGCGCGCCTTCGTGCGGGCGGCGCAGACGCGCCCGAACCTTCATCTGGTGCTCGGCGAGTCGGAGACGGTCGCCGAGTTCTGGCGGCACTACCGCGCCGCGGGCCAGCCCCTGCGGCTCGCCTGCCGCGAGCTTCTTTTCCAGTTAGACCGAGGCGAATACGCCGGCCGCGGCGACGCGGTCGAGGGCCTGCGCCTCGCGACGCGCGAAGACCTCGAACTCATCATCCCCGTGCAGGCGCGCATGGTCGAAGAGGAGAGCGGCCTTGACCCGCGCGTGAGCGACCCCGAGGGCTTCCCGATGCGCTGCGGGCGGCGCGTGGACAGGGGCCGGACTTGGGTTCTGGTGGAGGGCGGCCGCCTCGTCTTCAAGGCCGAGGTGATGGCCGACACGCAGGGCGTCGTCTACCTCGAAGGCGTGCACATCGCGCCGGAGGAGCGCGGGCGCGGGAGGGGCTTGCGCTGCCTCTCGCACCTGACGGGCCTGCTGCTCGGCCGCGCCGATTCGGTCTGCCTCCTCGTCAACGAGCGGAACAAGGCCGCGCACGCCTTCTACCGCAAGGCCGGCTTCCGCTTCGAGTGTTACTACGACACGATCTTCCTGCGCCGCGACTGACGCCCCGTCAGGCCGGGGTCTGAAGCCTCGGCGCAGAAACGGAACCGCGGCCGGTAGTTCGCTACCGGCCGCGGTTCCGTTTTGTGAAGACGTTGAAGAGGAGCGCGGAGAGCACGACGACGGCGGCGCCGACGACGTTGTACCAGAGGAAGGCGAGCGGGGTGAAAAAGAAGCAGGAGAGCACGGCCGCCTCGCCCACGAGCGCGCCGAGGAAGGCGGCCGTGCCCCCGACGCGCCTGAAGTAGAAGCCGAGGAGGAAGATGCCGAGCAGCGTCCCGTAGAAGAGCGAGCCCAGGCGGTTGACGGCCTCGACCAGGGAGTCGAGCTGCCCCGCGTACTGCGCGAAGGCGATGGCGAAGAGTCCCCAGAAGACGGTCGCGAGTTTCGAGGAGACGAAGTAGAAGCGCTCCGACGCGTCGGGCTTCACGAGCCGGCGCAGCATGTCCACGACGGTCGCCGAGGCGAGCGCGCTCCACTCCGAGGCGGTCGAAGACATCGAGGCGAGGAAGACCGCCGCCAGCACCAGCCCCACCAGCCCCGCCGGCATGTAGTGCGTCACGAAGCTGAGGAAGACGTAGTTCGTGTCGTTCTGCTTCGGGTCGGACGCCCTGATGATCTTGACCGCGCCGTCTCGCGCCGCGCCCGCGCGCTCCTGCGCCGACCTCAACTGCTCAGAGGCCGCGTCGGCCGCCCCGCCGTCGCCCGCGCGCAGGGCGCCGACGTAGGCGCGCGCGGCCTGCTGCTTCTCCTCGAAGGCCGCGGCGTAAGTCTCTTCGAACTGGCGGAACTGCGCCCCCTGCGCGCCCGCGCGCGCGTGTTCGAGCTGCACGGGGTTGAAGAAGACGGGCGGCTGCGTGAACTGGTAGAAGGCGAAGACCATCGCGCCGAGGAAGAGGATGAAGAACTGCATCGGCACCTTGACCAGCCCGTTGAAGAGCAGGCCCAGGCGGCTTTGCGCGACCGACCCGCCCGAGAGGTAGCGCTGCACCTGCGAATGATCCGTGCCGAAGTAGGCGAGCGCGAGGAAGCAGCCGCCGAAGAGTCCCGACCAGAAGTTGTACTGATTCTTCACGTCGAAGGAGAAGTCCACGGCGTTCAGCCGCCCGAGCTTGCCGGCGACGTGCGTGGCTTCGAGGAAGGAGACGTCCGCGGGCAGCAGGCGGACGATGGTGAAGAAGGCGACGAACATGCCGCCCATGATGATGAGGAACTGTAGGAAGTTCGTGTTGTCCACGGCCCTTGCGCCGCCGAGGGAGGCGTAGAGCATCACGGCGCCGCCGATGATGAAGATGACGACGCGGATGTCCCAGCCCATGACGGCCGAGAGGATGAGCGACGGCGCGTAGAGCGAGACGCCGGTCGAGAGTCCGCGCAGCGCGAGGAAGAGGAGCGCGGCGAGCGTGCGCGTCTTCAGATCGAAGCGGCCCTCTAAATACTCGTAGGCGGTGTAGACCTTGAGCCGGTGGTAGAGGGGGACGGCCGTCGCCGCGAGGATGACCATCGCGAGGGGCAGGCCGAGGTAGACCTGCACGAAGCGCATGCCGTCGGCGAACGCCTGCCCCGGCGTGGCGAGGAAGGTGATGGCGCTCGCCTGCGTCGCCATGATGGAGAGGGCGACGCGGTGCCAGGGCTGCCGGCGGTCGGCGACGAGGAAGTCGTCGAGGTCGCGCGTGCGGCGCCCCTTCCAGACGCCGTAGCCGACGATGCCCGCGAGCGCGGCGAGCAGCACCGTCCAGTCGAGCGGCCTCATCCTGAGAAATACCTCGTGAAGAGGTAGAAGAGCGCGGCGAGCACGGCGAGGTTTATCAGGACGACCGCGTAGAGAGTCCGCCAACTGCCGCCGAAGGGCGGCGGCTCTTCACCGCTGAGATGTTCGCGCGTCTCGTCTTCCACGCCTTACTTGCCCGCGGAAATCATATTCACGAAAAGGCGGTACGCGCCGGGCACGCCCGCGGGGAGTTGCCGGAAGAAGGCGAGCGCGGTGAAGACGTAGGTGCCCTTACCGTGCCGCGCGACGAGGGTCGAGCCTTTCAGGTCGGGCGAGCCGGGGTCGTGGCTGGCGAAGAGCGCCGTGTAGCGCGAATCCCATTCGGAGGCGAAGTAGAGGCCGCGCTCCTGCACCCAGCCTTGAAAGTCCGCGGGGCTAATCTTGTTCGGCGCGTTCAGCAGCGCGTCCGCGGGCGCGAGCGGCGTGACCTCGGCCGTCTCGTCCGTGACGCGGTCTTGCGTGACCTTGAAAGGGTATGGGCCGAGCTGCGCGCCTTCGAGCGTGCGGTCGGGCGTGTTGTACTGGACGACGAGCGTGCCGCCGCGCTCGACGTATTCGAGCAGGCGCTTCTGCTGTCGGCGCAGGGCCGCGCGCGTGTTGTATGCGCGCACGCCCGTCACGACGGCGTCGAAGCGCGAGAGGTCGGCCGACTCCAGGTCTTCGTCCGAGAGCAGAGTCACGTCGTAGCCGACCTGACGGAGGGCGTCGGGCACCTCGTCGCCCGCGCCCATCACGTAGGCGATGCGGCTGCCACGTCTAGCCAAATCGACGCGGACGAGTTCGGCGCGCGCCGCGGGGAAGAGCGTCTGGCGGGGGATGTGTGCGTAGTCGATTTCGAGCAGCCCGCGCGTAAAACTCTTTCCGGCCGCGTCGAACTCCGCGCCGAGGTCTGCGGTCGAGGCGGCGGCGGGCGGCGTGACGTTGAAGGCCGCGCGCAGCTCCTCGCCACCCGCCTTCAGGGTCGCGGGAATTTCGGCGGGCGCGGCCGTCCAGCCCGCGGGGAGTTTCAGCCTGAGCGTGCCGCTCACGTCCGAGCCAGTGTTGTTGCGGAGCGTGACGCGCACCTGCTTCGGCTGCCGGTCGGGGAAGACGAGCGTGTGCTCGCCGAGCGCGACGGCCACCTCGGGCACCACGACAACAGGGCGGTAGAGGTCTCCGCGCACGCGGTCTGTCCAGCGGTAGAGGACGGGGACGTTGAAGCTGACCGGCTCTTCGTTCTCGCCGAAGACGACGTTGACGGGGACGGAGAGTGCGGGCGGGCCTTCGGGCGCGCCGACGAGCTTCTGTTCGCCGATGCGGAAGAGATTCTTCGAAGGCTCATCGCGCAGCCAGTAGGGCTGGCTGTAGGGCGCGTCCGGAGGCACGCGCAGCGTCGTCTCTTTCGTGAACGGCTGGTTGTTCTTCAAGTCCGAGCGCAGGAGGTCGACGCCCGCGGAGGAGGCGCCGACCGTCTCGACCCGCAGGGGGTAGCCAGAGCGGTTGACGACCGTGGTCGTGACCTTCACGCCGCCGCCCGGCGTCACGAAGGGTTCGGAGGCCGTGGCCTCGACCCAGAGGCCCGCGGCCGCGCGTATGACTTCGTCGAGCGCGGCGCGCTTGGCCTGGACGAGAGGCTCGTCCTTCTCAAGCTTCGACATCTCGCGGCGCGCGCGCAGCAGCAGCGGCAGCGCGGCCGAAGGGTTCGCCGCGTCGTACTTGCGCCCGGCCTCTTCGAGCAGTTGGGCTATCCCATCGCCGCCGGCGAAGCGCCGCCACGTCACGTCGACGCCGTCGAAGAGGTCTTTCGTCGCGGCGTCGCCCTTGAGGTGCGCGAAGTAGTTGACGGCGGGGCCGCGGCGGCCGGGCGTGCCCTGCGCCTGGCTCATGTGCATCGTGCGGCTCTCGGCGGCGATCTCGGTGTAGGACTTGCCGAGCAGAGGGTCGTACGCGCCGACGTCGACGCTCACCATCTTGTCCGCGTCCTTCGGCACGTCTCCGGGGCGGAAGTTGAAGACGTTCCAGACGAGCCGCTTCGGCCTCCAGGGGGTGACGCCCTCTTTCAACTGCTCGGGGAAGCGCGCGGGGTCGCCCGCGGCGTCGAAGGCCTCGCCGGCCAGGATGGCCGAGGCGGTGTGCTGGCCGTGGCCGCCCTCGCCGGTCGTGGGAAAGCGCGCGATCATCACGTCGGGGCGGAAGCGGCGCACGACCCAGACCACGTCGGCGAGCACGGCGTCGTGATCCCAGAAGCGGAAGGTCTCCTCGGGCGACTTGGTGAAGCCGAAGTCGATGGCGCGCGTGAAGAACTGCTCGGCGCCGTCGACGCGGCGCGCGGCCAGAAGCTCCTGCGTGCGGATGACGCCGAGCAGCTCGCCCTTCTCGGAGCCGAGGGCGTTCTGGCCGCCGTCGCCGCGCGTGAGCGAGAGGTAGGCGGTGCGCGCGCCGCGGCCCCGCGCGAGGTATGCCAAGAGCGCCGTGTTCTCGTCGTCCGGGTGCGCGCCGACGTAGAGCACGCTGCCGGCGACCGAGACCCGGCGCAGAGCCGCCTGCGCCTCGGCCGCGTCCAACTGCCGCGGCGCCTGCGCCCGCGCGGCGGGGAGAAGGAGGAGAAGAAGAAGGAGTGCGGCGGTCGTGAGTTTAGTCATGCGTTGATGTGCCAAGGGGTGTATTGCAACTCAAACTTGAAAGTGTCGCGGAGGGCGGTTCACTTAACGTCCCGGCGCCGCGTTAAGTCGGCGGCGGGCCGAGGTTATCGGTGACGCGCGGGCCGGCGTTGGCGTTCGATTTGGAGTTGTTGGCGTTGGAGTTCGTGTTCTTCCTCTTCAGCAACTCCTCCTGGTGCTTGCGGAACTCCGAGACGCGTTGCGCGCCGTTCCTGGCCTGCTCCAGCAGCTCCTGCGCGGGGTAGTTGTCCGGGTTGATCTCCAAGACCTTGTTGAGCGCCCTGACCGCCTCGTCGTACTGCGCGATCTTGAAGTGCGCGTTCGCCAGCTCGAAGTACTTGTCGTCGTTCTCCTCGGGCGAGTTCTTGACGGCCTCCTTGAGCGCCTTGACCGCCTCGTCGTACTTACCCAACTGCTCGTAGGAGAGGCCGAGGAAGTAGTACGCGTCGGAGTTCTTCGGCTCGCGCTTCGTCACCTTCTCGTAGGCCTTGACCGCGCCCTCGAAAGCCTTGTCGGCCTCCTCGCGCTGCTTCGTCGCGTTGTAGGCGAGGCCGAGCCTGTAGTTCGCCTCCGGGAAGTCCGGTGACAGCTCGACCGCGCGCTTCAGCTTCTCGACGGCCTCCTGGTCGCGGTCGGCCTTGTACGCGGCGAGGCCCTCTTCGTAGAGGGCGCGCGCGTCGCCCGAGGGTTCGGACGACGACTGCTCGCCGCCCGCGGGCGTGGCGCCGCCGTTCGCGTTGGCGTTCGGGGCGGCCGCGCGGCGGTTGCAGCCCGACAGGAGCAGCGCCGAGACGAGGAAGGATAGAAGGGTGACGCGGAGCGCTTTCATGTTCTGTGCTTTCTCTCGGAAGGGCTGGGGACGAGAAAGGTATCTACGACAAATCGGGCGGAGAGTCAAACGGGGTGGGCCGTCGCTTCTGGACTGGTTCTTGCTTCCTCGGAATGCGGGACGGTGCGGAGTGTACGGGTAGCGTGCGAAGGGGGGTGGTGCGCGTATGGAGACGAGAGAGCGACGCGGTTTTGTAAGTCCAACGGAGGAGACGGTTCCGCTCGAAGGCGAGCGACCGCTCCCGCCGCCACGCTTCGACGAGAAATCGGTACAGCGCGCGCAGCCGGCCGTGCCCATCGGCTCGGGCGCGCGCAAAAATTCGTGGCCGCTGTGGGTGATCGTCCTGTGCGTGCTCGGAGGGGTTCTGGGCGGCGTGCTCGGCGGACTCGCGCTCACGATGTATCAGCGCGGCGGGCAGCGCGCCGAGTCGCAGGCGCCGCAACAGATTCCGGCGGCCGCGCCGACGACCGCCCCGCCGGCCGCGCCGACGACATCGCCTGTCGCGCAGGAGCCGGAACCGTCGAACGTGCGGACTGAACCCGCGGCCGACACGGCCGCCGTCAAGCCCGAACCTAAAGCAGGGGCCAGAGCGGTTGAGGCGAGCCGGGACGTGCAGGGCGAGCTGCGGGCGGCCCTGGGCGGTTGGCTGGCGGCGACGAACTCGCGCGACGTCGGGAGGCAGATGAGCTTCTACGCGCCGACGGTCGAAGCCTTCTACCTCTCGCGCAACGCGCCGCGCGAGTCCGTGCGCGCGGAGAAGACGCGCCTGTTCGCGCGCGCCTCGGCCGTCAACGTCGAGGCCGCCGCGCCCGAGATAAGCCTGGGCGCAGACGGCCGCACCGCCGTCATGCGCTTCCGCAAACGCTACCACATCGAGGGCGAGGAGAGCCGCGCCGGCGAGGTCTTACAGGAGCTGCGCTGGCGCCGCACGAACGACGGCTGGAAGATCGTCAGCGAGCGCGATCTGCGGGTTCTTCAGTAGGACGGCTATCACATAGGATAATTTCACCACAGAGACACAGAGGCACGGCTTGAAGAGGTATATCTCAACAAGCCGTGCCTCTGTGTCTCTGTGGTGAAAAACTCTTACACGAAGGCGGCGCTGGCGGCGGCCGAGTCCATGTACTCGTGGAAGCCCGTGATCTTGCCGTCGCGGACGGTGAAGACGTGCGCCCAGTCGCCGCCGTACTCGCGGCCGTTCTTCTTCACGCGCCAGCGGTAGGTGCCGAGCGCGACGACCTTGTCGCCCTGCGCGACGAACTCGCGCGGCTCGAAGCTGACTGAGTCCTGCGACTCGGCCAGTTGCGAGAAGAACCCGCCGACGCTCTCGCGCCTGCGGCGCGCGCCGGAGAATCCCGCGCCCTCGATCTCGGGCAGACGCCAGTCCACGTCGTCGGTCAACGAATCGAGTATGCCCTGGATGTCGCCCCCCTTGAAGTTCTCGTACGCGCGGCGCACGACGGCCACGTTATCCTGATCGCTCATACGACTGCTCCTCTCGAAGTGTGAATCGCCCGAACCCGCCCCGGCCCGCTCGCACACATACCTACGAGGCCGCGCTGCCCGGCGGATGTCAGCCGTCCGACTCGACGATTTCGCGGAAGCGCCGCGCGTCGTCGCGCATCTCGACGTTGTTGAAGAAGACGTATGAGGTGGAACGTTTCGGGAGCATCGAGCACAGCTCCTCAAGCTCGGCGTCCTCGTACTTGTAGCGCCAGCCGCGCCGCCCGTGCAGGCGGAAGTAGCAAAGGCCGGGCGTGACCGTGCGCTCGCTGAAAGGGTCTACGGCGTGCCGGAGGTTCAACTCGTCACACAACTCTTTGACCAGCTCGCGCGGCCACCCGCCGCGCGGCTCCCACGCGAAGACGAGCCGGCCGCGCTCGGCCTCTCCAAAGAAGCGGCGCAGGTTCCCGACGTTCTCGTCCGTCGGCTTGAAGCTCGCCGGGCACTGGAAGAGGACGGCCCTCGCCTGCAAAGCCTTCGCGCACTCGCGCGTCAGCTCCCAGGCCTCGCGGACGGCGTCGGTCGGGCGGAAGAAGCCGGCGCCCTCGCGCCGCTCCTCGTCGAGCGGGCGCTTGAGTCTGCGGTAGGTCGGGCTCGAAGAGAGGTGCGTGATGACCTGCCACGCCTTGAGCGCGAACTCGAAGCGGGGCGGCGCCTCCTCGCGCCAGCGCCGCAGCGTGGGAACTAGCGGCGGCTGGTAGAAGGTGTGCTGCACCTCGACCGAGTCGAGCAGCTCGTAATAAGACTCGCGCGACGAGCGGAACCCGCAGCACCCGATTCTCACCCGACCCTTGCCCGAAGTCATATGAGATCAGTAGGCAGTAGGCAGATGGCAGTAGGCAGTACGCTCCGCGTTCAGGACGTTGACGGATTAACCCGGAGCCTTAGCAGAAAGGTTTTTAACCGCCTACTGCCATCTGCCTACTGCCTACTGTCTTAAGCGCCGGGGCCTTCGTCCGCCGAGGGGCCGTAGATGGAGGGGACGGCCACGTCGAGCAGGCGCAGGTAGACCGAGAGCTGCCCGCGGTGGTGCACGACGTGGTTGAGCGCCAGCACGCGCACGGCCGCCGCGCGCGGCCCCTTGAAGAAGGTCTGCTCGCCGCTCCCGAGACGCCACTCCTGGCCCATGCTCTCGTCCGTCTGGCCGCCCAGGAGTTCGAGGGCCTGGCCGACCGTCTGGTCGAACCTCTCCAGAAGCTCGGCCGTGCTCGAAGGGGCGAACGGCTGATACTGGCCGGTGGCGAAGTCGAGCTCGTCCTGCGTCAGCGCCGGGGCGATGAGCGACGGCAGCTCCGCGACGTGCCCGGCCAAGCGCCCGAGCGACATCGACTTCTCATGCGGCTTCCAATCGAACGAGCCCTCCGGCACGCGCTCAAGAATCCTCCTCGTCGTCTTCGCCTCCTGCTGAAGCTCCGCCGCGAGCGACTGGCATAAACTCATAAAGTGTCCTTCCGTCTTTCGGGGGATTAGAAAAGCCCAGCCAATCTACGCCGCCCCCGGCAGCTTTTCAAGGTGCTGGGTGCTGGGTTTTAGGTTTTGGTTTTAACCAGCACCCAGCACCCAGCACCCAGCACCTTGAACCCAGCACCCAGCACCCTTTCACCGTGGGCGGGGTTGGGGTAGAGTAGCGCCATCCCACTTTCCGGAAAGGAACGCTTGAGAGATGCACGAAGAACTGGTCGGGCTGTTGCCGGAGGAGGTCTCGCGGCGGGGGTTCATCGTCGGCTCTTTGGCCGCGGGGTTCGCCCTGGCCGTGCAGCCCATCGCGGCGCAGACGGTGATTACGACGGACGCCGAAGGGCTCGAGGCCGGCGAGGTGAGAATCCCCGTGCGCGACGGCGAGATGCCGGGCTACCGCGCGATGCCCGCCAAGGGCAAGAACTTTCCCGTCGCCCTCGTGGTGCAGGAGATTTTCGGCGTCCACGAGCACATCAAGGACATCTGCCGCCGCTTCGCCAAGCTCGGCTACCTGGCCGTCGCGCCCTCGCTCTACTTCCGGCAGGGCGACACGACGCAGTTGAAGATGGAGGCCATCATGCCGGTCGTCGCCAAGGTGCCGGACGAGCAGGTGATGGCCGACCTCGACTCGACCGTCGCTTACGCGCGCGCGACGAAGAAGTCGGACGGGAAGCGCGTCGGCATCACCGGCTTCTGCTGGGGCGGGCGCGTCGTGTGGCTCTACTCGGCGCACAGCAAGGAGGTGGACGCGGGCGTCGCGTGGTACGGCCGCCTCGTCGCCAACCCGAGCCAGCCGGCCAACCCCCTGACGCCGAAGCAGCCAATCGACCTGGTTGACCAGATGAACGCGCCCGTGCTCGGACTCTACGGCGCGAAGGATCAGGGCATCCCGCTGGAGTCGGTCGAGCGGATGCGCGCGGCGCTCAAGGCCTCGAAGTCGAAGGCGGCCCGTGCGTCCGACATCATCGTCTACCCGGAGGCCGGCCACGGCTTCCACGCGGACTACCGCCCCTCCTACAACAAGGAGGCCGCCGCCGACGGCTGGCAGCGTCTGCAAGCCTGGTACAAGAAGTACGGAGCTAGGTGAAAGGATGAAGGCGGAAGGATGAAGGATGAAGTTAGAACAGTCTTCCCTTCATCCTTCATCCTTCCGCCTTCATCCTTTCAAAAAATGGGCGGCGCGGTCTTGCGACTGCGCCGCCCGGCTGGCGGGACTCCCGTTCTCCCCGTGACGGAGAAGCCCCGACAGATGCTTTGAAAACTCCCTCCTTGCTCCGTAAGGCGAAGTCAACACCCGCGTAGGCCGACAACGTCTTACACGCCAACAGTGCGGCCCGCGTTCGAGAAAATACGAGCCGCGGGAATTTTTTACAGTGGGCGGTGGGCAGAAGGCAGTAGGCAGTTCAGAGACTCTTGTCTTAACTGCCTACTGCCTTCTGCCCACCGCCTACTGTTCCTATTCGCGGAAGCGCTGGCGGTATTCGATGGACTCGATGAAGGCGCGCACCATCTCGGCGCGGTGGAAGTCGCCGTTGTTCTCCTGAAGCTTGCCGAGCCAGAAGTTGTAGCCGGCGAAGTCTCGGTTCGCCTCGGGCGCGTCGTCCGGGTTGCGGCGGAGGTAGCCGAAGTACTGCATCAGCACGAACGCGCGGTTTAACTCCTGCCGGACGAGCGCGGGGTGTTCGGCCACCTTGCGGAGCACGCTCGCGCGCAGGGCGGGCGAGTCCGGGTTGGGCGTCAGTTCGTCAATCAGCGCCTGGCGCTCGGCCGCGAGCGGCGCGACGCCCGCGTTCTGGAAGAGCCTGTCGACTACCGCCGCGGCGCCGGTGCCGGCGGGGAACTGCGTCGCGAAGTTGCGCCCGCCCGTCGCGCTCGTGCGCGTGACGAAGTCGAGCACGAAGGCGTCGCGGTTGGCCGCGAGCTTCTGCTCCCACCCCTGCGAGTTGACGACGACGCCCTCGCCGATGCGTTGCGTGTCGGGCATGAACTCCTCGTAGCGGACGGGGACGGGCCGCGCCGCGGAGATGTCTCCGAAGGCCGCCTTGTGCAGGCGGTAGACGAAGTAGCCCGTGTCGCGGAACTCGATGGAGAGGAAGAACGCGCCCGACGTGTTGACGCGCCTGAAGTCTACGCACGCCTTGACTCCCCCGCACTGGTCGATCTCGTTCGACCAGAAGTCATCGCCCGACTTGTCCGGCGCGCGGTTGAGGAAGTCGAGATACTGCTGGCGGACGAAGCTGCGCGTGTCGTCAATCGGGTTGACGGCCATGTTGACGAGCGGCGTGACGGCCGCCGCCGCGTTGACGCGGCGCTTGACGAACTGCTCGGGCGCGGGGCGGTCGCTCGTGTCGCGGATGCGGTCTTTAACTAAGTCTGCGGTCATCGAGGGCGAGGCCGCGCGGACGAGCGCCGCCAGCCCCGCGACGAGCGGCGAGGCCATCGAAGTCCCCGCCCACACGCCCGTGCCGTTGCCGGGGACGCTGCTCGTGATGCCGACGCCCGGGGCCATCACGTCGTTGCGGACGATGTCGTCGCGCTCCGACCTCTCCCAGAGCGTGTCGTCGGACTTGCTGGCGCCGACCGAGAGCTCGCCGCTGAAGTTCTCGCCCGCCGGGAACATCGTGTCGGCGGTGCCGCGGTTGCCGGAGGCCGCGATGACGACGACCTTCGCGTAGGGCGAGGCAAAGCCGTTGTCGCAGGCGTCGCCGATGGTGTCGTGCAGGAGCCGCGAAGGGTGTACGGTCGCGAGGCTCAGGTTGATGACGTCCGCGCCGTCGTCCGTCGAGGGGTCGCCGTCCGGGTCGAGCGCGTAGCGCACGGCCTCCGCGATGACCCACGTGTTGCCGACGCCCTGCGGGTCTAGGACGCGCAGGGGCATGATCTTGGCCTCGGGCGCGGCCAGGGCGACGATCCCCGCGACGTGTGTGCCGTGACCGTACGGGCCGCACTTCGCGCGGTCGGTCGACTGCGCGCACGGCTGAGGCAGAACCTCGCTCGGGTCGTCGTCGTCGTCAACGAAGTCGTGCCCGCGCAGGAGGCGGCCGGCGAGCGCGGGGTGGTGGCGGTCGACGCCCGTGTCGAGCACGGCGACGATGGTGCCGGCGCCCTTCGTCGCCCTGTGCGCCTCCCTCAGCTTGATCCTGTCCAGAGCCCACTGCCTCTGGTACTGCGTCTGCCCGCCGACGCTCCAGATGACGCCCTGATCCCAGCCGTCGCCGACGCTCCAGATGACGCCGCTCCCTTCGGGCGAGCCGGCCGTCCAGTTGGCCTCGGCGTACTCGACGCGCGCCACGTCCCCCGCGAGCGCCGCGGCCTTGACCTTCGAGTCGATGCCGTCGGTGACGCGCATGCGGTAGATGGGGCGCGTGCCGAACTGTTCGACGAGCTGGAGGTGGTACTGTGCGGAGACGGCCTGGAGGTCGGAGGCGCGCAGGAGCTTGACGTTGACCTCGTCCGTGACGTAGCCGTCCTCGCCGTTGTCGGGGCCGGAGGCGGCGGAGGCTCGGAAGGAGCCGGGGACGCCCGCGAAAAGGAGCGCGGCGACGAGGGCGAGCAGGCCGAAGGGGCGTAAAAACTTGACGGACATCTTAGAAGGGAACTCCTGAAAATTCCTTACACACGAATAGCCCGCGAGGGCAGAAGCACAACGGACTGCACGGGAAAAGAGAGCCGCTCACGCGCCGAAAAAGTCCGACGTTTTTGATGCCTATCTCCCGCCAAACAGTGCCCCGCCCCGGCGAAAAAATACACCGGGAAATAAAAAAAGTAGGCGGTAGGCAGTGAAGAGGGTGTTAGGTGCTGGGTGCTGGATGTTGGGTAGGAGTGGCTTGGCCCACCCAGCACCTAACCCCCAGCACCCAAAACCCTCTTACCGCCTACCGCCTACTTTTTTTCACCACCGGCCGGTGAGGACGAAGGGCGACCAGAAGAAGGGGTGGGGGCGTGTCTGCATCTGGCGGAGTTGGGCGGCGCGGAGCGCGGCGGCCGGGCGCGAGCCGGCGCGGAGGTGCGTGTAGAGGTCTGTCATCAGCTCGGCCGTCGCCTCGTCGTCCACCGTCCAGAGGCTCATCAGGAGCGAGGGCGCGCCCGCGTAGAAGAAGCCGCGCACCAGGCCGATCAACTCGTCGCCCGGCGCGACCGCGCTCACGCCCGTCTCGCAGGCCGAGAGCGTGACCAGCCCCGCGCCCACTTCGAGCGTGTAGGCGTCGTGCACCGTCATCCAGCCGTCGCCGAGGCGTAGGGAGGAGAAGAGGGGGCTGTCGGGCCGGAACTGTCCGTGACAGGCAAGGTGCACCACGTCCGCCGCGGGCGCGTGCGCGCGCAGAGCTTCGAGCGTGGCGTCCGCGTCGAGCAGCGCTTCCGACTCGGGGAAGAGCGGGGCCAGGGCTTTGATCTCGTCGCGCACGCGCGGCGTCTGCTCGTCGGCGACGCCGAACAGCAGCGCCTTCGTGAACGGCCGCTCCGGCTTCTCAAGGCAGTGCCGGAGCACGGACGCGCTCGGCGTGTAGGAGACCTCGCGCCGCTCGACGACGTAAGCCCCGCCGTCGTGCAGCGCGTGGAAGGGGACGTAGTGCAGGGCGCGGTGCGGCACGACGACGAGGCGGCGTGCGCCGAGCCGCGGCTCGACCGGGCGCAGGAGCAGATCGTAGAGCGCGCCGAGGTGCCGACGCGCGCGCTCGGTGAGCGGCCCGAGGTGCGAGCGCATCCGCGACGAACCATACCGGAGACTGCCGAGCTGAAAGCGGAACTGACCCAACGCCTCCGAGACCTCGCGCTCGTGCGCGAGCCCGCGCACCACCTCGACCGTCTCGTTCGTGACGACGAAGGCGAGCAGTTGGCCGTCGAGGCTCGTGTACTCGACGAGCGCAGTCTCCTCGCCGAGCGCCCTCTGCAGGGCCGGCACGTCGAGCGGCTCGGCGCGGCCCAGCTCGCCGCCGCCGCGCTGCTGTAGCTGGCGCATGATTTCGAGGGCGCGCGTCTCGCGCTCGCGCACCGCGTCGTGCAGGGCCTGCATCGCCGCCGCGCCCCGCGCCGCGTCCGCCTCTTCGGGCCGGTTGATGCGGCTGTAGAACCAATTCAACTCCTCGCGCAGCCGCCCGAGCTGTTCGAGCAGCCCGGCCTCGAACTCGTCGCGCGGGCGCGGGCGCACGGCGAGCGCGCCGCTCAGCATCTCGACCAGGGCGCGAGAGCGGGCGCGCTCCACGTAGCAGAGCGCTTCGGTGACGCGCGTTTGGCCGGAGTCATCGAGGCAGAGCCGCACCAGCTCGTCGTAGGGCGCGAGCTTGTCGGCGACGAAGGCCGTGCGGAACTCCTCGGCCGGCAGCGGCGCGCGCAGGTCTTCGATGAGCGCGACGGCGCGGCGGAACGAGTCTTCGGCCTTCGAAGTCTCGCCGCGCGCCGCGGCCAGAAGGCCGAGCGAGGTGTGGCAGCGCTCCGCGATCTGCGGGAGCGCCTGCTGCTCCGCCTCCCGCAGCGTCGTGTCGAGGAGTATCTGCGCGAGTCTCTCCTGCCCCTGCGCGCGCGCGGCCTCGCCGCGCATCCAGCGCGCGAGCAGCATGCGCCGCCGCGCGCCCGCGCGCGCCAGGGGCGTCTCGGCCTGCGCGGCCAGAACGGCGGTCGCGGCGTGGTCGCCTTCGGAGAGGTGGAGCTGCGCCTCGGCCAGCGTGACGTAAGACTCGCCGACCAGGTTACCTTCGGCGGCGTAAAGTGCGCGCGCGCGCGCGAGCAGGTCGTGTGCGGCCGCGGCGTCGCCGTCGATGACGGCGGCGCGGCCTGCCTGCGCCAGGGCGCGGGCCTGCTCGGCACGCATGCCGAGTTCGGCGAAAGTCGGGATGACGCGTTCGTAGACGGCGCGCGCCTCGGCGGCGAGGTTAAGTTCGAGGTAGGCGTCGGCCAGCTCCAACTCGGCGACGGCCGACTGGTGCGGCATCCCCGTCGTGTCGTAGTGGCGGCGCGAGCGCTCCAGCAGTTCGAGCGCCTCGCGGTAGCGGCCGCGGAAGAGCGCGAGGTTCCCCATGCTGGCCTCGACGGCGGCCTGTATCGTCACCTGCTTCGCGCCGAGTCCGGCCCCCTCGGCGTGGGCGAGAGCCTCGCGGTACAAGTCCTCCGCGGAGCGGAAGTCGTGGAGGAAGGTGTAGACGTATGCGAGCGAGTTCTCGATGATGGCGAGCTGCTTGAGGTCGTCGGCGTGGAGGAAGCGGTCGCGCGCGAGCTTGAGGTAGTGCTCGGCCTCCTGGTAGCGGTCGCGGCGCAGGTGGAGGTTGCCGATGTTGTGCTCGACGCGGCCGGCGGCGCGCGGGTCGCCGTGTTCGAGGAAGACGTCGCGCGCGCGCAGGCCGGTCTCGATGGCCTCCTCGTAGCGGCCGAGGAGCGCGAGCGCGATGAGCTTGCTGACGCGCGTGGAGCCGGCGGTGTGCGGCTGGCAGAGTTGCTGGAAGCGCGACTCGGCTTCGTCGAGGCGGCGGATGGCCTCCTCCATGCGGCCGCCGACGAGCGCGGCGATGCCTGCGCCCCAGTCGCGCAGGGCCGCAACCTCTTCGGAGTCGTCCGCGGAGGCCAGCGCTTCGAGCGCGTCGGCGGCGGCGACGGCGCGCGGCGGGTCGCCGCTCCACTCTTCGAGGCACACGTCCTTGAGCGCGTGCGCGAGAGACGCGCCGGCCGACTCCCTGTGCTCGTCGATGAGCGCGCGCCGCGCCTCTTCGCCCTCGGCCGCGACGAGGCGCGAGACCAGTTCCGCCCGGTTTATCTTCGAGTCATTCACCTTAATGGAAGCGGAGTTAACCGCAGAGACACAGAGGCACAGCTTCTTGAGCCATCGGCCCCAAGCTGTGTCTCTGTGTCTCTGCGGTTAAACTATTCGTCGCGGGTAAGCCCTTAAGCTTTCAAACTCAACTCGGGAATCTCGACCTCCACGCCTTCGAGCCGCAGGCGCAGGGCGTAGGTGCCGTCGGGCGTCGGCGGGAGCAGTGTGAACTCGCACAGCTCGTTGAGAGTGGCGCGGGCCGCCGTCGCGCCTTCCGGGTCGACCAGCTCGACCTCGCCGCCCGTGCAGGGGCCGAGCACCTGCCCCGAGACCGTCCAGCCCTCGCCGCCCGGCGCGAGCCGCAGGTCGACGTCGAAGTCGCCCGCGCTGAAGAGCATCTGGCGGGCCGGCGCGGCCTGCCCCGAGCGCACGCCGAAGGCGGGCCGGAGTCCGCTGCTGTCGAAGGTGAGCGCGGCCACGAGGCGGCGCAGGAGGCCCGGCTCCTCCGCGCGGGCGCGGCGCGCGCGGAACATGCGTACGGTCGAGGCGACCAGCTCGGCCGGCGCGTCCTCGGACGTGTCGGCGCGCATGAGCGCGGCGAGGCGTCCGAGCTGCGCGGCCTGCGCCGAACAGCCCGTGCAGCCGGCGAGGTGCGCGCGGTCTGCGGCGGCCTCCTCGGGCGAGAGGCGGCCTTCGGCCAGATCGGCCAGCCGGGCGAAGGGTATGTGTCGTGGGGTCAGTTTCATTGTTCGCTCCGCCGGGGCATCTCAGAGTGCCCGCTCGACCGAACAGTGCGCGCTCGTCCGCGAAAAATACGTGGTGAATAGTAAATAGTGAATGGTGAATAGAGGATGCAGTTTTTCACCATTTACCATTCACTATTCACGAAAAGCCTTTCTTTTTGAGCGCGTCGAGCAGCTTCTTGAGGCAGCGGGCGCGGGTCGGGCCGATGCTGCCTTCGGAGGTGCCGAGCGCGGCGGCGATCTCGGAGTAGGACGGCGGCTCCGCCGCGTAGAAGAGCATCTGGAGGAGCGCGCGGCAGCGGTCGCCCAGCTCCGAGACGGCCGCGCGGACGAGGTGCTGCTCTTCGAGCCGCGTGAGCGCCTCGTCCGGCAAAAGCCCCTCGTCGGCGAGGTCGTACATCTCGTCTTCGCCCTCGCCCTCCTCGGACGCGAAGGGGCGCAAAGCCCTCGCGCGGCCCACGGCCCGCCACGTCTTGCGCTTGGCCGTCGTGACGAGCCAGGCCTGCAGGCGCGAGGGCTGCTCGATGTTCTCGATGCTCTCTAAGAGGGTCGTGAAAACGTCCTGGAAGATTTCGGAGGCCGCGTCCTCGTCGAGCCCCGCGCGGCGGGGGATGGCGTAGACGAGCCGCTGGTAGCGCCGCACGAGCGCCTCCCACGCGCCCTCTTCGCCGCGCCGGCACCCGGCCAGCAGTTGCTCGTCGCTTTGCGCCGTCGCCTCCGCAAACATCTCAGAGCTTCCGTGGGAGCGGGCCGCCGATGGTGTAGAGGGTGACGGAGCTTGAGAGGCCGAGCCCCGAGAGGCGGCCGGCCATCAGGACGACGGTCTCCTTCTGCTGGGAGATGCCGGCCTCGACGAGCGTGCGCTCGCAGATCTTCATCATCTCCTCGGTGTTGTCGCAGGGCGTGTGCAGCAACGTCTCGACGCCCCAGATGAGCGACATCTCGTTGGCGACGCCGCGCTCGAACGTGAGCGCGACGATGCGCTGCTCGGGCCGCAGGGACGAGAGTCGCCGGGCCATCAGTCCGGAGGCGGTGACGACGGCGATGGTGCGCGCGTCGATCTCCTCGCCCGCGAAGACGGCGGCCTCGCAGAGCGCGCGGCTGACGCGCCCCGATTGGCGGCCCGCGAAGCGCGTGATCGCGTTCTCCGTCGTGGCCGGCCGCCCCGTCTCGGCCGACTCGATGATGCGCGCCATCGTCGCCACGGCGAGGACGGGGTACTTCCCCGAGGCCGTCTCGGCCGAGAGCATCACGGCGTCGGTGCCGTCCCAGACGGCGTTCGCCACGTCGGACGCCTCGGCGCGCGTGGGGCGCGGCTCCGAGATCATCGACTGGAGCATCTGCGTCGCCGTGATGACGACCTTCTCCTTCTTGTTCGCCGCCTCGATGATGCGCTTCTGGTAGACGGGGACGAGCTCGACGCTCGTCTCCACCCCCAAGTCCCCGCGCGCGACCATCAGGCCGTCGGCCGCGTCCACGATCTCTTCGAGGTGGTCGATGGCCTCGGCCTTCTCGATCTTGGCGACGAGCGGCTGCTTGCCGCCCGCGGCCTTGATGAGCGCCTTGGCCTCGAGGCAGTCCTCGGCGCGGCGGACGAAGGAGAGCGCGATGTAGTCGGCGCCCTCGCGCACGGCCCACTGCAAATCCCGGCGGTCTTTATCGGTGAGCGAGGGGATCGGGAGCGAGGCGCCGGGCAGGTTGATGCCCTTGCGCTCGGAGAGCGTGCCGCCGTTGATGACGCGCGTGACGACGTCCGTGTCGGTCGTGGACTCGACGGTCAGCTCGATGGCGCCGTCGTCGAGCAGGATGCGCGCGCCGGGCTTCACGTCGCGCGCGAGGCCGGCGTAGTTGGTCGAGACCTCGCGCGCGTCGCCGACGACCGAGCGCGTGGTGAGCGTGAAGATGGCGTTCGTCTCGAGCTGCACGGGCCGTCCGTCCTTCAACACCCCCGTCCGAATCTTCGGCCCCGAAAGGTCTACGAGCACCGAGAGCGGCCGCTTCAGACGCTCGGCTGCGGCGCGGGCGCGGGCGATGGATTCGGCGTGCTCCTCCTGCGACCCGTGCGACATGTTGATGCGCACGGCGTTGGCCCCCGCCGCCAGCAACGATTCCAACACCGCCGGCTCGCGCGAAGCCGGCCCGAGCGTGGCAAGTATCTTGGCTCTCCTCAAGTTAATAATCCTCTGCTCTTTTTTGATGGATAAGTTGTTTGTAAACCTCCGACCGCGGAAAGGCAAGCGAGGAGAGTAGGCGGTAGGCAGATGGCAGTAGGCAGTTAAAACAAGAAGGCGACCGGGTTTTTCTGCCCGGCCGCCTTTCTGATGTCGCCGCGTCGTGATTGTTCTTAACTGCCTACTGCCATCTGCCTACCGCCTGCTGCTTCTCAATCCGCCTTCTCTTCGAGCGCGCCGTTGACGGCGGCTTCGAGTGCGGCGGCGACCTCGGAGTCGTAGCCGACGAAGTGGCGGACGAGGCGGCCGCGGCGGTCGAGGACGAAGGTCTGCGGGATGGAGTCGTCTTGCGAGAGGAAGAGCTGGGCGGTCTCCTCGTCGGGGATGGCGAGCTGGTACTGGATGCCGTAAGCCTTGACGAAGTCGGGAATCTTGGGCCGGTCTTCGTCGCCGCCGACGTTGAGGCCGATGACCTTGAAGCCCTTCGGGCCGTACTGCTTTTGCAACCGGACGAGGTGCGGAATCTCTTCCCGGCAGGGCGGGCAGTAGGTGGCCCAGAAGTCGAGCACGACGACCTGCCCGCGCAAATCTTCCAGGCGCACGCGCCGCCCGTCCGCCTGCGTCCAGGCCCCGGCGGGGGCCGCGCCCGCCTCCGCGCCGTGCGCGGCGGCGACGGGCGGCATCGGCAGGTTCGTGCGCGGCGCCTGCGGGGTGGCGGCCTTGAGCCGCGCCTCCTCGGCGCGCTTCTTCGACGCGCCGTCGAGTTCGCACGAGGCCGCGAGCGCGACGAGCGCGACGAGCATGAGTGACTTCAGGAAGAGTCTCGGAAGCATGCCGTTCGAACTCCTTCGGGCGCCATTCTACACGAACGCCCGCGGACGCGACACGCGCCGCCGCCGCTGCTCGAAGATGAGAATGTCAGGGACTAAACCCGGTCGGACTCTTCTTCCGGCGTATCCGTGCCTTGCGGCGAGTCTTCAGGGTGGGGCGGTTTCTCTTCGGCCGGGACGGCGTACTCCTCGTTGGCCCACGCGCCGAAGTCGATCAGCTTGCAGCGCTCGGAGCAGAAGGGGCGGTAAGGGTTGGCCTCGTAGGTCGTGGGGCGGTGGCAGATGGGACACTTCATCATTTGGTGAATGGCGAATGGTGAATGGTAAATGGATTAGAACAGATGCCATTCACTAATTACCATTTACTATTCACCAAGCTCAGACCACGGCCGAGGCCGCGGGCGTCTTGATTAAGATTTTTCTGTCGACGAAGTCGATGATACCGGCGCGCCGGAGCGCGTTCAAGCGGACGGTGACGCTCTCGCGGGTCGAGCCGACGATGGAGGCGATCTCGCGGTGCGGGAGCGGCAGGTCTATCAGCACGCCCCCGGGCGAGGTGCGGCCGTAGCGCTCGGAGAGGTCTGCGAGGAGCTTGTCGAGGCGGGCCGGGATGGCGTCGAGGGCGAAGTCCGCGACGCGGCGCTCGGCCCGAGATAGTCGTTGACCAACCATCCGGAAGGTGTAATCATAAAGCTCGCGGCTCGAAGCCATCCCCTCCCTGTAAACCCCCGCAGGAATTCTGAGCAGCCGCGCCTGCTCGTACGCGATGGCGCACTTCTCGCGCACCCCCGCCGAGTAGAGCGAAGACTCGCCGAAGAGCGCCCCCGGCCCGACGATGTCGATGACGGCCTCGCGCGCCGTCACGTCGTCGATGAGGCAGATTTTGACGCGCCCCCGCGCGATGCAGTAGAGCGCGTCGGCCGTGTCGCCGGTGCGGTAGATGAAGCGGCGGCGGCGGTAGTCCACGGCCTCCGCGCCCCGCGCCAGCAGGACGAGAGTCTCTTCGGGGAGGCAGGCGCCGACCTCGGACTCGCGGAGGATTTCGGCACGCTCGGCCGCGGAAAGGTCGCTGGCGCGTCGGTGTGGCATGATTAGGGGGAACCTCTTTTTTAGGGGGTCGGGATTCTCAAGAGCCTTTGTGTGCGGCCCCGACGTCGCGCGCGGTCTTCGACCGGAGGTGGGACGTAACCCCGGAAAACCTGCTTGACCGTGATGGGAGATAAAGCGGACGCGGGTGCCGCAAATGCTGCGAGGTAAAGCTAAAATTTAACCCGTTATTCGATGAGGAAAAGTTAACCGACAAACGAACTCAGGTAACCATCCCTTGAATTAGCGGGCACAATAGCACGAAGACCCGGGGGGCGCAAGAACTGTTTTTTATTTTATGACGACAAAGTTCACAGTCCTCGTCGTCGACGACGAGCCCGACAAGCGGCTGCTGCTGGCCTTCGCCCTGGAGAACGAGGGCTACGAGGTGCTGACGGCCACGGACGGCGCCGCCGGCCTCCAGACGGTCGAGCTCCACCAGCCCGACCTCATCGTCACGGACGTGATGATGCCGCGCATGGACGGCTACGAGATGATCCGCCGCGTGCGCGGGAACCCGCAGACCAAGTTCATCCCCGTCATCATCCAGTCGGCCGCGCGCGTCGAGGGGCGCGACGTGCGTCTCGGGTCGGAGCTGGGCGCGCTCGGCTACCTCACAGACCCGACCGACCTCGACCTCCTGCGCGCGCGCGCGCGGACGCTGCTCGAGCTGAAGCAGTACCTCGACTCGTGCCAGGAGGCCGCCTTCACGGATCACCTGACGAACCTCGCCAACCGCCGCCGCTTCGAGCGGCAGCTCGAAAGGGAAGTGGCGCGCACGGAGCGCTACGGCCACCCCTTCTGCCTGCTGATCGTGGACATCGACAACTTCAAGGACGTGAACGACACGTACGGGCACGACGCGGGCGACGAGGCCCTGCGCCGCGTGGCGAACGTCATCCAGTCGGGCACGCGCGGCATCGACACGGGCGCGCGCATCGGCGGCGACGAGTTCGCCGTCATCCTGCCGGAGACGGCCCTCGCGCGCGGGAGCGAGGTGGCCGAACGTCTGCGCGCGGAGATCGCCGCGCTCGACCTCGGCGCGGCGGGCCGCGTCACGGCGAGCCTCGGCGTGGCCGAGCTGCCCACCTGCGCGCGCACGAACGAAGAGCTGCGCGCCGCGGCCGACGCCGCGCTCTACGAGGCCAAGCGCGCGGGGCGCGACCGCGCCGCCAGCGCGCCGGTGTTGGAGAACCCGGCCGCGGCGCTGAACGTAACGTAGGGAGTGATGAATGCGAAGTGATGAATGATGATGACGGCGACGCTTGAATTCTCTTAAATCATCACTCATCATTCATCACTCATCATTTCAGGAGTATCTATGGCCGACTACCGAGACAAGCTTGACGAGTGGCGCGAGGCGGCGCGGCGCAAGGCGCGCGACCTGGACGAGAAGTACAACATCCGCGAGCGCGTCGAAGAGGGCGCGCGCGCGGCCGGCGAGGCCGCGAAGAGGGGCGCCGACGCCGTCAAGTCCGGCGCCGAGCGCGCGCGCGAAGAGGCCGAGCGCCTCGGCGAAGATTTCGACCTGAACGAGCACGCCGCCGACGCGCGCGAGCGGACGAAGGACGCGCGCGAGCAGGCCGGGCGCGCCGCCGAAGAGGCCGCGCGCCTCGCGCGCGAGGTCGGCGGCCGCGTGCGCGAGGTCGGGCAGAAGGCCGGCGAGCGCGCCGAAGACTTCATCGGCGGCGCAAGGAAGTACGCGAAGGGCGCGGCGCGCGCGGCCGGCGCGGGCGCACGCTTCGCGGGGCTCGGCGTCCGCGCGACACGTCTGACGGCGGCCTCGACCGCGGGACTTTATCGCGCGTACGACTGGGCGCGGCAGAACCCGAAGCAGGCCATCGCCGTCACGCTCTCGCTCGCCGCGGGCGTGCGCGTGGGCGCGGCCTTCCCCGGCCTCGACGGCTTCCTTTTGGGCGCGCACCCGCACTGGTTCACGCACTCGGCGCTGCCCGCCTGGGCCGTGCGCAAGGTGAGCCAGAAGTTCGACGACTACCTGCGCGAGCGCGAGCGGCTCGTGGCCGCGGGCGAGCTGGACGAGGCCGACCGCCGGCGCGTCGAGTTCGAGCGCAAGATGGTGCGCTACGTCGGCGCGCCGCTGCTCGGCGCTTTCAGTTGTGCGGCCGGCGTTGCCATCTTCGCGCAGATACTACAGCCCGGCCCCATCGTCGGCGCGCCCATCAGTTGGCTCCTCGGCGGCAACCCGATACTTGATGCCGTCTGGCTCTTCGGCAATGGTGTCATCTGCATCCAGCAGGGCTACAAGTTCTTCATGATCGCCTTGAAGGATGTCGAGGCCGCCGAGCGCATCGTCCGCGAGATCAGGGGGCTCCTGCCCGCGGGCGCCGCGGCCTGAGAGAAGAAACAGCGCCGCGGTCGTTGACGAGCGGGTGCGGCTACGTCGGAAAAGGTCTCCGACGTAGCCGCACCCACTTTATTTGATGGTTATCGGGAAGGGCAGGAATGAAAGTGCGAAGACGAGGAGCGTGAGGAGGGCGACGAGTCGGCGGGTCGGGCCGAGGGCGTCTTGGTCGTCGAGCGGCTGCGGGTGCGGGACGCGCAGCATGATGAAGAGGAGGATGACGTAGAGCGCCCCGCTCGGGACGCCGTGCCAGAGCCAGCCGAGCGGCGCGAGCGCAAGCATCAAGAGGAACGCGGCGCGCCCCGCGTACCGGTGGACGCGCCGGCCGAGCACGGAGTAGACGGCGTGGCCGCCGTCGAGCTGCCCGACGGGCAGAAGGTTCAGACTCGTCACCAGCAGCCCGACCCACGCCGCCAGGAAGAAGGAGTTCGCCTCCATCCCGTCCAGGTTCTTCACGCCGAACGGCACGGCCAGCAGCCTGAGCAGCAGCGGGTTGTTGAAGTAGATGACGGCCGACCCTTCGGGCGCCGGCGGCCCCGTCTGCGCCGTCAACAGCGCGGCGCAGGCCACGGGGATGATGACGAGGAAGCCCGCGAGCGGCCCCGCCACGCCGATGTCGAAGAGCGCGCGGCGCGAGGGGATGGGCGACTTGATCTTGATGAAGGCGCCGAGCGTGCCCGCCATGAAGGGCGGCGGCATCGGGATGAAATAGGGCAGCGTCGCGTCCACGCCGTAGAGGCGGCAGGCGACGTAGTGCCCCGACTCGTGCGCGAGCAGGATGGAGAGGAGGGCGGCGGCGAACTTCAACCCCTCGACTATGAAATGCGGATTCGCGTAGACGTGCGCGGCCTGGGCCGCCAGCGCGAGCGCGAAGTACTTCGGGATGAAGGCGAGGTAGTCGAGCGGCGTCGCGGGCGCCGCGATGACCGGTTCGAGGTCGCGGACGTTCGAGAGCGCGAAGCTGACGCCGGCCCAGGTCACCGTCAGCGCCGTCAGCAGAAAGAAGGCGGCGTGCCTGCGCCACTCGCGCGCCGTCGGCCGCGCGCCCGCGCGCGCGCCACCGCGCGTCACGAAAATCGGTACTTCACGGACTGATTCAGACATAAAGATAGGTGCTGGGTGTTGGGTACTGGGTGCTGGGTGAAAACCCGGTTCTCCCCAGCACCCAACACCCAACACCCAACACCCTTTTCAGAAGCTTTCGGGCGGGTGGCCGGCCGCGTCGTCGCCGGCGGCGGGGGCTTCGGTGTCGTGGATGTCGTCGTCGTGTTCGTCGTGCTCGGAGTCGAAGCCGTGGGCCTGGAGCTCCTTGCCGGGCTTGAAGCGGATGGTCTTGCCCGAGGGGATGGCGACCTCTTCGCCGGTGCGCGGGTTGCGCCCGACGCCGCGCTTGCGCGGCTTGACGACGAAGACGCCGAAGCCGCGCAGCTCGATGCGCTCGCCGCGGGCGAGGGCCTCCTTCATCGAATGGAAGAGGGCGTCCACGGCCTGCTCGGCCTTCATCTTCGGCACGCCCGTGCGTTCGGCCACGCGATTCACGATGTCGAGTTTGATCACTTCGCTTCCGCCTCCGCTTCCGCGCTCCGCCAAATCTCGGGAGAGGATTTGTCTAAGGGTGGCAACACTTTACGTCTGGATAATAGAGACGCGCGCGAGGGGCTGTCAAGCATTTGTCAGTAGGCGGTAGGCGGACGGCGGCAGGCAGTTGAAGAGGTCTTGCCTGAACTGCCTGCTGCCGTCCGCCTACCGCCTACTGTTTCCCTTTGACAACGCCGGAGGGCGGCGGATAACCTCGGTCAGTCAGAGACTGAACGGCCTATGCTCCTACTTGGCAAGAAGAACAGCCGCGTGCCAGCGTTCGGCGACGTGCAGGCGGACGACGACCGCTCCATCGAGGTGCGGCGACTGCGCGACGAGTCGCGCACGCACTTCTGGGGCGAGGCGCGGCTCCTCTTCCGCGACCTCGTCTTCGCGCTGATGATCATGGCGCTCGTGCTGGTCTTCGTCGCGCAGCCCGTCAAGGTCGAGGGCACTTCGATGCTGCCGCGCCTGCACGACGGCGAGCGCATCTTCGTCAACAAGCTCATCTACTACGGCCTGCCCGAGCTGGAGCGCGGCGACATCGTCGTCTTCTGGTTCCCGAACGACCCGACGAAGAGCTACATCAAGCGCGTCATCGGCCTGCCCGGCGAGACGGTGCAGCTGAGGGCCGGGCGCATCTTCATCAACGGCAAAGAGCTGCAGGAGCCTTACCTCGAACACGCGCTCAACGTCGCCGCCGCCGACGAGCCGCCGACCTACGTCAAGCCCCACTACTACTTCGTCATGGGCGACAACCGCGACAACTCTTCCGACTCGCGCATGTGGGGCCTCGTCCCCGAGAAGTACATCTACGGCAAGGCGCTCTTCCGCTACTGGCCCCTCTCCAGAGCCGGCGTCATCCGCCACGAGACCAACTACCCCGGCATCCCCACACACCGCCCCGAAAACTTCGACCCCGAAGAGTGAGCAGTAGGCAGTAGGCAGACGGCAGTAGGCAGTTGAAGCAGGGAGGCCGGGGCCTTCTGTTTTCGATTATCCCGGCGCGCGGCTGACGCAGTTGATATTTCGCGGCCGAGATTGCAAACTGCCTACTGACTTATGGACTGGCTGCGACCGCTCTTGATGATGTTCTACGCGCCCGCGCGCGGGATGGCGGAGGTGCGCGACCGCGCGCCCCTGGGGCAGGCGGCGCTGCTGGCGCTGCTGGCCCAGAGCGCGCACGGGCTGTGCGGGCTGTGGCCGGCGCTGGCGGGGGTGGTGGGGGTGGCGGGCATGACGTTCGCCGCGCTCCTCAACTCGGCGGGGCTGATGGTGGTGCTGGCGGCGGTCTTCGTCCCGGCGGCGGTCTTCTGCGTCAACCTGCTCGAACGCAGGGGCAGCTTCGGACTCGTCCTGCGGCAGGAGTACGCGGCGACCCTCTCGTGCGTCCTGTACGCGCTGGCCGCCGTCAGCCTGCTCGGGGTGCTCTTCGTCGCGCTCGGGCGCGCCTCCGGGTTCTCCGACGCCTTCCAGAGCAGCTACCGGGAGGCGCTGGCGCTCGCGCAGGAGCGCGGGCAGGTGGAGCCGGAGGCCGTGCCGCTGATGTCCAACATGCAGCTCCTGCCGCTGGTCTTCTCGTACGTCGTCATGCTGCCGATCTTCCTGCTCTGGGCCTGGGCCGCCGTGCGCGAGGTCTTCCGGATGGGGTGGGGGCGCTCGCTCCTGGCGCTCGTCGGCGCCTCGGTCGCCGTCATGCTCGCGTCGCCGGTGCTCCCGCTCGTGAGCGTGGTGCTCGGGTCGCCCTTCCTGCTCCTGCTGCTCTTCTTCGCGGTGCGCTCCTACATCGTCGAGGCGCAGCGGGCGCAGCGGGCGCGCTCTGCTTTCCGGCAGAACCTCGAAGCCGCCACGCTCAACCCGGCCGACGCCTCGGCGCACTACAACCTCGGCCTTCTGCACCAGCAGCGGAGGGAGTTCGCGGAGGCTCGCGCGCGCTTCCAACGCGCGGTCGAGATCGACCCGAGCGAGGCGGACGCGCACTACCAACTCGGCCGCATCGCGCGCGCCGAAGGTCGCCTGCCCGAAGCCATACAGCACTTCGGCGAGGTCGTCGGGCGTGACGACGCGCACGCGCAGCACGAAATCTGGCGCGAGGTCGGCGCCACCTACCTCGCCGCCGGGCAGTTCGCGGACGCGCGCGACGCGCTCGAACGCTTCCTCGAACGCCGCCCTTCAGACCCGGAGGCGCTCTACCTGATGGGGCGCACGGCCGCCGGCCTCGGCGACGCGCGGGCGGCGCGCCATTGGATGGAGCAGTGCGTGGACGCCGTGCGCACCGCGCCCGCCTACAAGTACCGCGCCGACAAGCGCTGGCTCAACGAGGCGCAGCAGTTCCTGCGCACTCAGGCTTGAAGACTTAGGCCGCAGAGGAGGTACGCCGTGGCCGCAAAGTACAAAGACACGCCGCCCTACTCCTACCTGCTCGCGCTGGCGTTGGGGCTGTGCGGGCTGCCGCTCATCTACGCGCTGGCCGGCTACGGGAGCTACTCGCCGGTGGTGACGATGGCCTGCTTCGCAGTCCTCCACGCGGTGCCCGGCGCGGCGTTCGGGCTGGTGTGGCCGGACATCAAGTGGCGCTGGGGCGTGTGGCTGTGCGGCGTGCCGGCCGTCATCGCCTCCTTCTTCGCGCCGAGCGCGTGGTTCATGGCGGGCTGGCTGGCGATGACCGTGCTGCCGGCCTGCGCGGGCGCCTACGCGACGGCGCAGCTGCACCTCCGGTACGTGAGGGTTGACGACCCGGGTCAAGTCCCTCTCATCCGCGGCGGGCGGGAGGTCGAAACGGTCGCCGCCCGCGCGGCTCACCGGGGGGAGCTAGTCTGACGACTCTTATCTTGAGGACGGAAGTGACGAAATAGGATGCAGGAGAACAGGCCGGCTTTACTCGTGCTCGAAGACGGGCGCGCCTTCCGCGGCCGCGCGTGGGGCGCTCACGCCGAGGCGTGCGGCGAGATGGTCTTCAACACTTCGATGTCGGGGTATCAGGAGGTCTTGACCGATCCTTCGTACGCGGGGCAGATCGTCTGCATGACCTACCCGCTCATCGGCAACTACGGCGTGAACCGCGCCGACGAGGAGTCGGCCCGCCCCTGGGTCGAGGGCTTCGTCGTGCGCGAGGCGAGCCGGCTCGCCTCGAACTGGCGCTCGGAGGAGACGCTCGACGCCTACCTCAAGCGCTGGAACGTGCCCGGCATCGAGCGCGTGGACACGCGCGCGCTCGTCCGCCACATCCGCGACAAGGGGGCGATGCGCGCCTGCATCTCTTCAATCGATCTGGACGAAGAGAGCCTGCTCGCCAAAGCTCGCAACTCCGCGCCGATGGAGAACCGCGAGCTGGCGAGCGTGGTGACGACGGCGAGTCCTTACGAAATCTCTCCGGTCGGTGACGAGCGCTTCCACGTCGTCTGCTACGACTTCGGGGTGAAGCGGAACTCTCTGAACGAGCTGGCCGCCTTAGGCTGCCGCGTGACGGTCGTGCCCTCCTCGACGCCCGCGCGCGACGTGCTGGCGCTGCGGCCCGACGGCGTCTACCTGTCGAACGGGCCGGGCGACCCGGCTTCGATGACGGAGGTCGTGACCGAGATTCGCAACCTCGTGAGCGAGGGCCTGCCGACGTTCGGCATCTGCTTCGGGCACCAACTGCTCGGCCGCGCCTTCGGCGGCACGACCTACAAGCTGCGCTTCGGCCACCGCGGCGGCAACCAGCCGGTGAAGGACTTGTCCACGGGCAAGGTCGAGATCACCTCGCACAACCACGGCTTCGCCGTCAGCGCCGAGAGCCTCCCGGCCGAGGTCGAGGTCACGCACCTCAACCTCAACGACGACTGCGTCGAAGGGATGCGCCACACAGCCCTCCCCGTCATCTCCGTCCAATACCACCCCGAGGCCGCCCCCGGCCCACACGACGCCGAGCACCACTTCCGCCGCTTCGTCGAGTTGATGGAGAAGGAAGTAGTCAGTAGGCAGTAGACAGTAGTCATACCGACTTGCAAATTGAAATAAGGCCCCTTCTCGCAAGTCGGTATCAGTAGGAAAAACAGAAGCGGCGCGCTCAACCTTCAGGTGGGGCACGCCGCTTTCCACGCTACCGGCTATTGACTACTGACTACTCAGCTCTGCAAGAGCCGGTCTATCGTCTGGACGAGCGAGACGAAGTCGGAGGTCTTGCTCTTGTAGATTTTGACGCCGGCCTGCGTGGCCTGCTGCTCGCGGCGCGGGCCGGAGCTTTCGAGCGAGAAGAGGAGGACGGGCGTCACGGGGTCGAACTCGCGGAGCTGGCGGCAGAGTTCGAGGCTGTCGGCGTCGATGTACGTGTCGTTGAGGATGTAGAGGTCGAAGCGGTCGGTCGAGGCCACCTTCACGCAGTCGGCCGCCGTCTGCACCGTCTCGACTTCGTAACCCTTGCGCGTCAGCATGAGCGCGATGAGTTCGGCGACATCCTGGTTCGACTCGGCGCACAGAATACGCCTCTTACCTTCAGACATGCAGACACACCCCGGGGAGAGAGAGACGCGGTTAGCGGAAGTCGCGTCCGCGCGAGGGGAAGTTAAAAGTACAGGGGGACTTAAATGTAAACGCGCGGGCGGCCTCAGTCAAGGCCGCCCGGCTTCCGGCGGGGCGCCTGGCCGTTGTGCGAACGGCCCGAGAGGATGGAGTTGACGGTCGAGACGATCTCGAAGAGGTCGTCCGGCTTGGTCAGGTAGGCGGTGGCGCCGGCTTCGAGCGCCAGCTCGCGGTCGCGGCGGAAGGCCTGCGCCGAGAAGAAGAGGATGGGCGTCGCGGGCGTCATCTCGCGCAGGCGCTTGCAGAGCTGGAGGGCCGTGCCGTCGATGTAGTCGTCGTCCACCATGTAGAGGTCGAAGCCCTCGGCCTCGGCCAGCCGGACGCACTCGGCGATGGTGCCGGCCGAGACGACGGCGTGCCCCTGCCGTTCGAGCAGTATCGTGATGAGCCGGCACGTGTCCTCGTGCGGCTCCGCGCAAAGGACGCGTCTGCGGGGGTAAGACGACATCGGGGAAAACTCCTTACTGTCCTTTGTTCGCTGTACTACGGGCGGCCTTGGAAAGCTCTGTGAAGACTGAAACTCTAACGCCGGTCGGCCTCCGGGTCTGTCCGGGGAGAAACATACAGACGGGGCCGGCTCTGGACGGCAGTCATTAAGCCTGAAACCGGAGAATTTGGCAACTGAAATTCTTCCTAAGAAGGGGCGCGGCGGGCTCACCTTTTCTCCCGCCGCGCCCCGCCGTTAAATTGGCACCCTCCTAACCCACCAACGTCACCACCGACTTAGACGGGACGGTGATCGTCAAAGAGCCGCCGGAGACGTTGGCGGCGCGCGGCCGCGCGTGAGATGTCCTTCCCATCTTACCCTCCCTTTCTGAAGTGGTTTGAACAAAGCCGGGCAGAGCGACGCCTCCGCCGGACTCGGGGAGAGTCTCGGACGCGGGCGAGCGCTTACGTGAAGTTGCCGTGTCTGTCTACAGCGAGCGGGACGCCCGCCGCCGAATCAACGCGAGGGCGAGGGCGCGGGCGAGTCGGGGGGCTCGGTCGTCTGTGCCGCCGCGGGGTCGTCCGCGGCGGCGCCGTCGGCCGCGGGGGCTTCGGCCGGGCGGAGGAGTTCCGCGACGATGCCGGAGCTGCCGCGGTGTTCGAGCCAGTGCCGGTACGTGACGGTCAGCACCGCGATGACGGGGATGGCGAGGAAGATGCCGGCCACGCCCGCCAGTTCGTGCCCAGCGAGGATGGCGAGGATGACGGCCAGCGGGTGGAGGTGTATCCCACTGCCGATGATGCGCGGGTAGAGCACGTAGTCCTGCACGATGCGCAGCACGCCGAGGAAGGCGAGCACGCCGAGCGCCTTCGAGACCGAGTCGAACCCGGCGACGGTGCCGGCGAGCACCGCGACCACGACGGGGCCGAGCAGCGGGATGAACTCGAACATCCCCGCGACCAGCCCCAGCACGAGCGCGTAGCGCACGTCGAAGACGTAGAAGGCGACGGTGCAGACGCTCCCGATGAGGAGGCAGGAGATGAGCTGCGCGCGGATGTAGGCGGCGAGCGTCGAGTTGATGTCCTGGAACAGCTCGTCGCCGCGCCAGCGGATGCGCCCCTGCGGCAGCATCATCAGGGCCGAGCGGCGGAAGCTGTCGGCGTCCTTCAGGAAGAAGAAGGCCAGGATCGGGATGAGGACGACGTAGGGCAGGTAGCCGAGCAGGTTGATGGTGTTATCGAACGCCTGCCCCGAGACGTAGAGCCCGACCGAGTTGATGGCGCTCGTCGCGGCGTCGTTGGCGTACTTGCGCACGGCCGGCGGGATGCTCAGCTCCTCGTAAATCCGGTTGAGGCGGTCGGCGCGCGCCTTCGCGTTGGTCAGGTAGGTCGGGGCCTGCTGCGCGATATCGGACATCTGCGTCCCGAGCCGCGGCACGATGACCCACGCGCCCAGGCCGAGCGAGCCGAAGATGGCCGCGTAGATGATGGCGATGGCGGCCGTGCGCGGCAGCAGCCGCGGCTCGCCGTCGCGGTCGTGGGTGGCGAGCCCTTTGCGCACCAGCTCCACCAAAGGCGCGATGAGGTAGGCGAAGAAGATGGCGAGGACGACGACGAGCAGCACGCCCGTCAGCGCGTAGAAGACCCAGCGGACGGTCTCGAAGAAGTAGTAGGTGGCGAGGACGAGCACCGCGACCCAGTAGAGCGAGCGCGAGCCGAGCCGCAGCGCGAGGCGCACGCGCCGCTCGAAGTGCGAGAGCGAGGCGTGGCCTTCCTCTTCTTCTTCTTGCGCCTCCTGCGGCGCGACTGTCTTCTGTTTCGCCAAAGTCTTCCGCCTTCGGGGTTGGTTAGAGGGACGCGCTCATGATGCACCAAAGAGGCGCGGGAAAACAACGTGAAAGCCGCGGACAGGCGGAAGCCCGACCGTGAGGGAGGGCGTTATGTCTTCCGCAATCATATCCGTGGAAGACATAACGCCCTCCCTCACGGTCGGGCTTCCGCCTGGGCGGCTTCAGTTCTCGTACTCGCTGTAGTCCTCGTCGGCCTCGCGCTCTTTGATGCCGGCGGGTTCCCAGACGAGGCCGCGCCACTCGTCTGTCTCGCCGAGCAGTTGGAGCGCGGCGAGCGGCTGGACGGGGTTGCGCTCCAGCCGCAAGACCTCGGCCACGGCCTCGACCGTGCGCCCCTCGGCGTCGGGGACGATGAGCTGGACGCGGCTGCCGACATCCGGCAGCCGCTCCAGGTGGACGAGCGCGCCCTGCGGGCCGATGTTCTCGGTCTCGCCCTCGACGACGACGTGCTCGCCCGAGCGCTCGTCGTCCCACTCGGCGCGCACGCTGATGTGCACCATGTAGCGCGGGCCGGTGCGCTGCTCAACAAAGCTCGTGGACATGCGGGGCATCCTCCGTTGAAAGGCGGAATTCTCTCCGCCTACGAATAAAGTGTCAATGGGGCGGGTTTCGGGGAAATGGGTGCTGGGTGTTGGGTGCTGGGTACTAGTAAAAGCCAAAAACCCAGCACCCAGCACCCAACACCCAGCACCTTCATTCCTCATCCTGCGCGCGCAGCTTCTCAAGCACGGAGAAGTCTTCGAGGGTGGTGGTGTCGCCGTGCGCCGCGCCGGAGGTGGCGATCTCGCGCAGCAGGCGGCGCATGATCTTGCCCGAGCGCGTCTTGGGGAGCGCGTCGGTGAACCTGATCTCGTCGGGGCGCGCCAGCGCGCCGATCTCCTTCGCGACGTGGCGGCGCAGCGCCTCCTTCAGCTCGTCCGAGGCCTTGCGCTCGCCTTCGAGCGTGACGAAGGCGACGATGCCCTGACCCTTCAGCTCGTCCGGCCGGCCGACGACCGCGGCCTCCGCGACCGCCTCGTGCGAGACGAGCGCGCTCTCGACCTCCATCGTCCCCAGCCGGTGGCCCGAGACGTTGATGACGTCGTCGACGCGGCCCATGATCCAGAAGTAGCCGTCCGTGTCGCGCCGCGCGCCGTCGCCCGCGAAGTAGACGCCGTCGATCTCCGAGAAGTACTGCTGGCGGTAGCGCTCGTCGTCGCCCCAGATGGTTCGGAGCATCGAAGGCCAGGGCCGTTTGACGACGAGGTAGCCGCCCTCGTTCGGGCCGGCCTCGACGCCCGTCTTCGACATGACCGCGGCCTCGACGCCGGGCAGGGGGCGCGTGGCCGAGCCGGGCTTGGTCGGCGTCGCGCCCGGCAGCGGCGCGATCATGATGGCACCCGTCTCGGTCTGCCAGAAGGTGTCCACGATGGGGCAGCGCCCCTTGCCGATGATCTCGCGATACCACATCCAAGCCTCGGGGTTGATGGGCTCGCCCACGGTGCCGAGCAGTCTCAGCGAAGAGAGGTCGTGGCGGAGCGGCCAGTGCTCGCCCCACTTGATGAAGGCGCGGATGGCGGTCGGCGCGGTGTAGAAGATGTTGACGCGGTGGCGCTGGATGATGTCCCAGAACCTGTCCGGCCCCGGGTGGTTGGGCGCGCCCTCGTACATCAGGACGGTCGCGCCGTTCGAGAGCGGGCCGTAGACGACGTAACTGTGCCCGGTCACCCAGCCGATGTCGGCCGTGCACCAGTAGACGTCCTCGTCCTTCATGTCGAAGACCCACTTCGTCGTCAGGTGCGTCTGCAAGAGGTATCCGGCCGTCGTGTGGAGGATGCCTTTGGGCTTTCCCGTGGTGCCCGAGGTGTAGAGGATGTAGAGCGGGTGCTCGCTGTCCAGCTCCTCCGCGGGGCACTCTTCGGGGACGACCTGCACGACCTCGTGCCACCAGTAGTCGCGCCCCATCTCCATGTTGACCTTGCTGCCGGTTCTGCGGAAGACGATGCAGCCCTTGACGCTCGGCGTCTTCTTCAGCGCCTCGTCCACGATGTCTTTCAGGCGCACCTCGGCGCCGCGGCGGTAGCCGCCGTCGGCCGTGACGACCAGCTTGCAGCCGGCGTCGTTGATGCGGTCGATGAGCGCCTGCGAGGCGAAGCCGCCGAAGATGACCGAGTGGGTCGCGCCGATGCGCGCGCACGCGAGCATCGCAATCGCCAGCTCCGGGACGAGCGGCATGTAGAGCGCGACGCGGTCTCCCTTCTCGACGCCCGCGCGCTTGAGGACGTTGGCGAAGCGCGAGACCTCCCGGTGCAGTTGGCCGTAGGTCAGCGTGCGCTGCTCGCCCGGCTCGCCCTCCCAGACGATGGCGGCCTTGTTGCGCCGCCAGGTCGAGAGGTGGCGGTCGAGGCAGTTGTAAGCGGCGTTAATCTTTCCGCCGACGAACCACTCGGCGTGCGGCGGCTCCCACTTCAAGACCGTGTCCCACTTTTTGAACCAGTGCAATTCGGCTTCGGCCATGCGCGCCCAGAAGGCGTCGGGCGCGTCCGACGCCTCGCGCCGGAGCGCCTCCAGCTCGTCCAGGGACTTGACGTGCGCCGCGGCCGCGAACTCGGGCGGCGGCGGGAAGACGCGCTCCTCGTGAAGCACCGACTCGATGTTGGTCGTCGCTGAAGACATAAACCCTGCTCGCACCTTTCGGACTTAGCTCACGGCGTGGTGGCCCCTGTGTACCAGAATCCGCCCCGCGCAGCAAGGCCGCACCCTCGCCGCTTCGAACTTCGGTATTCAAACGGCCGCGCGCAGATGATATAACTGCGAAGACTCAAAGCTTGTCCGTTACGTGCCACGTCTCGCACCGCCGCCGCTCACAAAGGACGAACGGATGTCAGACCCGAACACTCGACAACGTCGCCAGCGACTACGCTTAATAATCCCGGCTATCGTCTCGACGCTCCTGTTTCTCGGCGGCGTAGCAGCCAATCTGGTTGCGAACTACCTCGACCCCATGCTCAAGCAGTACCAGAAATGGGTCTGGGCTTTCTTCTTTATCGCACTCGGTATCACGGTTGCCGTTGCCGTTAGGGAGTACAACAGGCAAGACGAGTCACCAGACCCGCCGGAGGAGCCTCCACGCAAGACTGAACCCCCTCCCGTTTCGCGCCGCGCGCTCCACCAACTCCCGACACCGCCGCGCGACTTCACGGGGCGCGTGCGCGAACTCGGAGAGTTGATGTCGCGGATTGCGGGCGGCGGCGCGACCATCTCCGGGCTGCAAGGCTTGGGCGGCATCGGCAAGACCACGCTCGCGCTGAAGCTCGCGGAACAACTAGCGCCGCGCTACCCGGACGCGCAGTTCTACCTAGACCTCAAGGGCGCGGACAAACAACCGCTCTCGTCCGCTGACGCGCTCGCGCACGTCATCCGCGCGTACCACCCGACGGCAAAGCTCCCCGAGGCCGAAGCGGAGCTGCAAACGCTCTACCGCTCACTGCTGCACGGCAAGCGCGCGCTCGTCCTCATGGACAACGCGCGCGACGCCGCGCAGGTCGCGCCGCTCGTCCCGCCCGACTCCTGCGTCCTGCTAGTCACCTCGCGCCAACACTTCACGCTGCCCGGTCTCTTCACACTCGACCTGGAGACGCTGCTGCCCAAAGACGCGCGCCAACTCCTGCTCACCATCGCCCCGCGCATCGGCGACCGCGCCGACGAGATGGCGAAACTCTGCGGCTATCTCCCGTTCGCCCTGCGCCTCGCCGCGAGTGCACTCGCCGAGCGCGCCAACCTCACCCCCGCCGACCAACTGCGCCGCCTCTCCGAAGCCAAGACGCGCCTCTCGTACGTCGAAGCCTCGCTCACACTGAGCTACGAACTTCTCACCCCCGACCAACAAAAACTCTGGCGCGCACTCTCCGTCTTCCCCGACACCTTCGACGCCGCCGCGGCCGCCGCCGTCTGGCAACTCGACGCCGACGCCACGCAGGACGCCCTCGGCGACCTCCTCAAATACAGCCTCCTCGACTTCGACCCCGACACCTCCCGCTACAGCCTCCACGACCTCGCCCGCCTCTTCGCCGACTCACGCATGAGCGACGACGAGCGACACGCGTTCCAGATAGGCCATGCCGCGCACTACCGGACAGTATTACGAGAGTGCAAAGCTTTGTACTTAAAGGGCGGTGACGCTATTAAAAGCGGACTTGCGCTCTTTGACTTTGAGCGGCGTAACATTGAGGCTGGGCAATCGTGGGTATGTCAGCATTCCAACGGAGATGAGGCAGCCGCGTGGTTGTGTAATGAATATCCTGACGCCGGAGCGCACTTGCTCAATTTGCGCCAGCATCCGCGCGAGATCATTCTTTGGCGTGAAGCCGCGCTTGCGTCTGCACGTCAGCTCAAGGATCGCGCCGCTGAAGGATGGCACTTGGGAACCTTAGGCTTAGCTTACAATAATTTAGGCGAACGGCGACAAGCTATTGAGTACAACGAGACGTACCTTGCTATCACTCGTGAGACGAACGATAGACGGAATGAAGGGATTGCGTTGGGCAACTTGGGTGTCGCCTACGCCGCTTTGGGCAAGACGCGACGCGCTATTAATCTTTACGAGCAGGCGTTAACAATTAGCCGCGAGGTAGGTGACCGTCGCAGCGAAGTGAGTGCGCTTGGCGGTTTGGGAAATGCTTATAAAGACTTAAGTGATGCACGTCGCGCAGTAGAGTTCTATGAGCAAGCGTTAGTAATCTCACGTGAGATAGGTGACCGCCGTAACGAAGGTGCAACACTTGGTAACTTAGGCAACGTTTACGTTGATTCGGGTGAGATGCATCGCGCCATCGAGTTCTACGAACAACGCCTTGTTATCGCCCGTGAGATAGGCGACCGCCGCGGCGAGGGGATCGTGCTTTTCAATATTGGCTTAGCGCTCGATGAACTTGGTGAGCGTGCAAAGGCTATCGCTCACGTCGAACAGGCGCTTGAGATTCACGAGCAGATTGAGTCGCCGAATGCCGAAGCGGCGCGGGCACTACTTGCAGAATGGCGCGGGGAGGGGTAGCGGCCGGGTTGTGGGGGAAGTTGGGTGGGAGGGGGCAGGGATGGTGAGAAATGTTGGGAAAATTGGAGGGTTGGGTCGGGTGAAGGGGCTTTTGCGGGCGTTGTTGCTTTAGTGTGAGGGGTTGTTGCTTCGTTGCAGGGCGTGCGTCCTTTGTTGCGGCGCTTGTTGCGAAGGGTGCATGGGTTGCAGCGAAGGATGCACGCCCTGCAGCGAAGGATGCGCGGGCTGCAGGAAAGGATGAAGGCTTTGCAGGAAGGCAACAGGCAGTGCAGGAAGAGAAGCGGGCGGTGCGGTAAGGGAGTTTGACCTCACGGGGCGAAGAAAAGTGTTGCGGCGAAGGGGCTTGGGGCGTAGAATCCCGCGCACCTCGCAGCCGAACAGAGGGCAGCCCGCAGGGAAGAACGTGAGCCTCATACGCAAACTCACGGAACCGTTCACGCCCCCTCATGCAAAGGAGACAATCATGGCGAAGAATCAGACGCGTCGCATTGCGTCCGGAGTGCTCAGCGAAGACCGCGAGGCGTTCGACGCTTTGCAGGGCATCGACGGCTACGCGCCCGCGAACCCCGCGTACAAGACCGAGAGCATCAAGGCAGTACGCGACCGGCTGGATGACCTTCTGCGCGAGGCGACGCAGGCCGAGGCGGAGGCCGACGCGAAGCGCGACGCGGCGAACGGGGCCGAGTGGGAGTTCCACAACGCCATCCTCGGCGCGAAGACGCAGGTCGCGGCGCAGTTCGGCGACGACTCCGACGAGCTGGCCGCGCTCGGCCTGAAGAAGAAGTCCGAATACAAGTCGCCCACGCGGCGTAAACAGGGGGCCGAGCCGGCGAAGTCTGCGGGTTAAGGGCGGCCGGCCAGCCGCAGAACGTGTGCGCGCGGGCGGCATCCTGACAACGCCGCCCGCGCGCCCTTAACTTTTAAGGTTGAATTGATTCGGCGGGGTGATATAACTTCCGCCGCGCGGAGCCAGACCGGACGATTCGGCCTCTCAAGCACGATAGCGGTCTGCATCCGAGTGGCTGTGAAGTTAGCTCTACGTTGAACCCGTATGTCTTCGCCGGCATTAAATGAGTGGGAGCGTGTGGAGGTCGAGAGGAGCGCCGCCCAGGCCGCCCACACGAACCTCGACGGACTCCTCGTCCGTGAGCATCAGTTTCAACGTTACCTCCAACCGCCTGCCGACACCTGCTACCCGCTCGAATACGCTTATCACCTTCTCGGCGACGTGCGCGGTAAGACCGTGCTCGAATACGGCTGCGGCGACGGGCTGGACACACTGTTTCTGGCGCGGCGCGGCGCCCGTGTGAAGGCTTTGGACATTTCGCCGGACTTAATCGACGTCGCCCGGCGGCGACTGGCCGCCAACCGGATTGCGGGAGACGTGGAGTTCATCGTCGGCTCGGCGCATGACGTGCCGCTGCCGGACGATTCGGTCGACGTCGTGTTCGGTATGGCGATTCTGCACCATTTAGACCTCGGGCTGTCCGCACGCGAGGTGAGGCGCGTGCTGCGTAAAGGCGGGCGTGCGATCTTTCGGGAGCCCGTGCGCAACTCGAAGCTCATGAAGTTCCTTCGCGGGTTAATCCCTTATCGAGCGCCGCACGTGTCTGCGTTCGAGCGCACCCTGAGCGACGAAGAGTTGGCAAAGTACGCGGAAGGGTTCTCTTCGTACCGCGCCAGGGCGTTCCGCTTACCGACCACTAACCTTGTGAACGTCCTGCCGCCTCTGGAGCGGCGGCTCTCGCGCGCCTGCCACAAGTTCGACGCCGCCGTCCTGGGGACGATACCCGCCCTCTCCCGCTACGCGACGGTGCGTGTCTTCGAGTTGACTAAATGACGCGCGCACTGTCGGCGCGCCCGCTGAAGAGAAGGATTGAAGGAGGGTACATTTATGGCGGCAGCAGGTGGGGCGGTGGCGGCGGCGGCCGCAATCGCCAACGCGATCAAGGCGAGCGGCGTGGTGGTGCGTGTGAGCCCCGCAGACTTCCAGGCCGTCCTCGGTAAAATCGAGGGGCCGCTGGTCGTCTGCGCCAGGGGCGGGCTCTTCTCGACCAATTACCAATACCTGGTCAGCTACAAAGGGTTCGCGTTCTTCACCAAATCCTCCGAACCGCTCCTGCTGCCGGCCGGGGTCGAGACCATCGCCGCGCAGAAGATTTGGACGCCGGGGTAGACGGGTCGCCCGCCGGCCTGAAAGGGCGCTACAGAGACTTATCAACTTTAAGAATGAGACGGAGGGCCTCGGATGGCGACGCGGATTGATGTGAGGGTGGCGGCGAAGGGCGGGAAGTATCTGGGCGACGACATCGGCGGCGCGCTCGTCACCGTCCACGACGTGCGGACGGGCGAGCTGCTGGCGCAGGGGAAGACCTCGGGCGGGTCGGGGGTGCCAGACCTGATGGACATCTGCGTGACGCGCGCGGAAGTCCTGACGGTCGAGGGCGCGTCCGTGTTCACGGCGTCGCTCGAGCTGGACGGGCCGCGGCCCATCCGCGTGACGGCCTACGGCCCTCTGGCCGCGCAGGCCGCGGCGGGCACGGCCTCGCTCACGCAGTGGGTCTCGCCCGGCCGGGACGTGAACGGCGGGCCGCAGGGCGGCGGCTTCCTCTTAGAGATTCCGGGCCTGCTGGTGCAGATACTCAACCCGCCCACGCATTTCCTGCCTTCGGCCAAAGAGACGCCCGAGCAGTTGAAGATCAGGGCCAACGTGACGATGATGTGCGGCTGCCCCATCGGCGTGCCGCCGTGGGAGCCCGCGCTCTTCGAAGTGTCCGCGTCGGTCAAGTCCGGCGACACGTACGCCGTCGAGTTCCCGCTCGCGTTCGTCCCCGTCGAGGAGTCGCATTGCGGCGCGCCGAGCCAGTTCGCCGCCCGCTGGGACGTGCCCGCGAACACTTCGGGGCAGGCCGAGATATACGAGCTTACGGTCACGGCCTTTCAACAGTCCACCGGCAACACGGGCGTGGGCGTGTCCACGCTCATCATCCAGCCGCCCTCGCCGAAGGGCTGAAGCGCGAGGACGGCTCCGATGTCTGAAGACGAGGGCGCGAGGGTCGAGGTCTTCTTCTACGGCCTCTTCATGGACGAGTCGCTCCTGCGGGAGAAGGGCCTGAAGCCGGAGGGCCGGCGCCTGGCGTCGGTCGAGAACTTCCGCCTCGTCATCGGCGAGCGCGCGACGCTCGCGCCGTGCGACGGCGGCGAGGTGCACGGCCTCCTCTTCTCCCTCACGCGCCGGGAGGTGGACGCGCTCTACACGGAAGCCTCGGTCAGCGCCTACAGGCCCGAGGCGGTCTGCGCGCAACTGTGCGACGGCACGTACGTCCCGGCCCTCTGCTTCAACCTCCCCGCGCCGCCCGCGCCCGCGGAACGCAACCCGCAGTACGCCTCTAAACTCAAGGCACTGGCCGCGCGCCTCGGCCTCCCGGCCGACTACGTCGCTTCCATCAGTTGAGCAGAGGCGCAGTCCTAACGTCAGGAGCAGAAGGTATGAGGCTGCTGTGTGCGCTCGTCTTTTTAAACGTGCTGCTGGGCGGGACAGAGACCGTAGGCGCGCAGGTCGTCGAGATTCAGGGTTATGTGAAGACCGCGGGCGGAGCGCCCATCAAAGACGTCTACATCAGCGGCTTCGGCCGGACGGACGAGAGCGGGCGCTTCAAGTTCGCCTCTGACGTGCTCATCAAGTATTGGAAGGCCCTCATCTTCGATAAGAAGGGCTTTGTTCCGCAGGCCGTCCGGCTCGACGCCGCGCACACGAACTTCGACGTAATCCTTGAGCCGGAGAAGGACGTGCAGTTGTGGGAAGTCCCCAATTGCGGGCGGACGAAGGCGGGGCGGGACAGGATTGTGGGGACGTTCCTGAAGATAGCCGTGCCGCGCGCCTGGAAGTTCAAAACCGGTTACGATACGGATTACAGGTACTACTTCATCGGGTACGGTGTCGGCGAGAAGAAGAGCTGGCTCCGGGGCGGTCTGGGCAACATGTACGGCTCCTCCTACCCTTCCGCCGAGACGCTCCTCTCGTCTCCGAACTACACATACCGTCGAACCTCACTCGGCATCGACTGGCGGGGCGTCAACAGAGAGGGGAGGTACTGGCGCCATCTCGGCAACCCCTCTTTGTATGAGATATATGACTACGAGACCGATTCACGGGAGGCCGCCGACGCGTTCGACCGTGTACTCGACGGAATCTGTTTTCAGCCGGGCAGGTAGATGCCGCCAACTGCACAGGGTATCCGCGCGAGACAAACGCGCGGGCGCCACTTTATAATCCCGCACGCTCTCCGGCCGAAAGACTCAGATGAAAAGTAGGAATAAATGATGAATAGATTGCTGCGCGTCCTTATTCTCTTCTGCGTTGTCGCCTCGGTCTTGCTCGCGTTTGCGCCGCCCGCGCGGAAGGCCGCGGCCAAGTCTACGAAAGCGCAGACGCCCGCGCCGCAGGCGGGCGCGACGCCGCAGAGGGATGAGAAGTTGTGGCGGCGTGCGCTGGCTTTGCAGAAGAGGGCCATCGTGGTCGACGGGCATAACGACATTCCGACCATCATGGCGGACGAGGATTACGACATCGGCGTCTCTTCGGCGGGGAAGTACCACACGGACATCGCGCGCCTGAAGAAGGGGGGCATGACGGGGGAGTTCTTCTCCATCTACGTGGACAGGCAGTACGCGACCCCCGACTGGGTCGCGAAGAACTACACGACGCAGGGCGGGTCTGCGCGGCGCGCGCTGGATTTGATCGACGTCAGCTACAGGATGATCGAGAAGTACCCGCGTGACTTGATGCTGGCGACCTCGACCGCCGACATCCGGCGCGCGAAGAAGGAGGGGAAGGTCGGCGTGCTGATGGGCATCGAAGGCGGGCACGCCATCGAGAACTCCCTGCCGGCGCTGCGCGAGTTCTACCGCCTCGGCGTGCGCTACATGACCTTGACGCACAACAACACGAACGAGTGGGCCGACGCCTGCTGCGACACTCCGCGCCACGGCGGGCTTTCGGACTTCGGCAAGGAGGTCGTCGCCGAGATGAACCGCCTGGGGATGCTCGTGGACATCTCCCACGTCTCGGACGAGACGATGTCGGACGTGCTCGACGTGTCGAAGGCGCCGGTCATCGCCTCGCACTCTTCGGCGCGCGTCTTCTCGAACCACAAGCGGAACGTGCCGGACGAACTCCTGAAGCGCATCGCGCGGAACGGCGGCGTCGTGATGGTCAACTTCTACCCGGCCTTCCTCGACGAGAAGGTGCGCGTGGCCGGGAACGAACGCGACGAGAAGCTGAAGGCGCAGCGCGACGCACTGCGCGCGCAGTTCAAGGACGACCCGAAGCGCCTGGACGAAGAGCTGAAGAGGCTCAACGACCAGAACCCCATCCCGAACACGACGCTCTCGATGCTCGTCGATCACATCGAGCACATCGCGAAGGTCGCAGGGATAGACCACGTCGGCCTCGGCTCCGACTTCGACGGCGTGCCCAACCTGCCCGAAGGCATCAACGACGTGGGCGACCTGCCGAACATCACCTACGAGCTTCTGCGGCGCGGCCATTCGGACGAGGAGGTCTTGAAGATTCTCGGCGGCAACTTCATGCGCGTCTTCGCCGAAGCCGAGCGCGTCGCCAACGTCGAGCGGCGCAAGATCAGCGGCGAGGGGAGCCTCCGCCGCCTCAAGTAAGAGCAGTAGGCAGTAGGCAGTCGCTCCGCGTTAAGAACGTTGTAAGGTTAATTCAAGGTTCTCATACCGACTTGCAGATTGAAATAAGGCTGCTTAAAGCTGGGAGCGCGGGCATCCCTGCCCGCATGAGCGCGAGAGCGCGAAGGCAGGGAGACTTGATGTCTCAACGGTGAGGTAAGACGCGAGACGGTCAGCGCGCGAAAGCACGCTTGCGGGCAGGGATGCCCGCGCTCCCAGCGACGAGGGGCTTATTCCATCTCGCAAGGCGGTATCAGCAACGGCACTCTTAACTGCCTACTGCCTACTGCCTACTCCCAAATAAACTGAGGCGCGCGAGCGATGGCCCGCGCGCCTCTTGCTTTAGTGGTTAATGATGTCTCTAGCTGTTGCCGCCGCCGCCGGAGCTGCTGCCGCCACCGCCGCCGCTCGAAGAGCCTCCGCCGCCCGAGCCGCTGGATGAACCGCCGCCGCCGCCGGAAGAGCCGCCGGTGCCGCCACCGCCGCCGCCGGACGAACTCCCGCCACCACCACCACCGGAGGTGCTGCCGCCCGACGAGCTGCCGCCACCGCCACCCGACGTGCCGCCGCCGCCCGAACCGCTCGACGAACCGCCGCCGCCGCCGGTGCTGCCGCCGCCGCCCGAGCTGCCGCCCGAGCCGCTGCCGCCGCCGGAGGAGCTGCCGCCACCGCCGCCAGAGCTGCTGCCGCCACCGCCGCCGCTCGAAGAGCCGCCGCCAGTGCTACCGCCGCCAGTTCCTTCCATGTTGTCTGCCATAGACGCTTCCTCCAAAGTGTTGGTGTTGTCGTTTATCCATCGGATGAAACGCGCGAGCTTTTCAAATAGAAGAGACGTTGAGAATGGCCGCGCATTCATCCGTCGTGTTCTGCTTTTGTTCCTTCACACAACAAACCACATGCCACGGCGGCACGCGTCCCACACACGTGAGTTTTAGAAATTAAACTCTTCTCCTTTGCTCAGCTTTCGCCAAACGCTTAAAAGCTCGAAGCACTTGGTACTGTCGCGAACTAATTTAAAGTCGTACACGGCGCTTGCGAAAAACATACAGGCGCGCGTCGCATCTGTCGCCTAACGCACACGGGAAGTTGAGCCGCCGCGCGCATGTTATAATCGGGCATCTTTCGAACATGAACCGCGCGGGAATATACATCCACGTACCCTTCTGTCGTTCGCGCTGCTCTTACTGCGACTTCGCCACGGGTGCCTTCGAAGAGGCGCTCGCCGCAAACTACGTCGCCGCGCTCGCGCGCGAGATAGAGTCCTTCGACCCGCAAGGCTTGAGCCGCGAAGTCGACACCGTCTACTTCGGCGGCGGCACGCCCTCTCTGCTCAAGCCCGCGCAGGTCGCGCGCGTGCTCGAAGCCGTGCGCGGTAAGTTCGACGTTGACGAAGGCGCAGAGGTGACGCTTGAGATGAACCCGGGCACGGTCACGCCCGAGCGCCTTCATGCGCTGCGCGGGGCGGGCGTCAACCGCGCGAGCTTCGGCGCGCAGACCTTCGACGACCGGGAGTTGAAGCGCCTCGGCCGCACGCACACCGCCGACGACACGCGCAAGACTTTCGCGGAGCTGCGCGCCGCGGGCTTCGACAACATCAGCTTCGACCTCATCGCCGGACTCCCCCGCCAGACGCTCGCGGGCTGGGAGCGAAACCTGGAAGAGGCGCTCGCGCTCAGGCCCGAACACCTCTCGCTCTACCTGCTCGAAGTGCACGAAGGGACGCCGCTCGCCGAACAGATTCGTCAGGGGCGCTACGCCGTACCCGACCCAGACCTCGCGGCCGAGATGTACCGCGTGATGGTCGAGCGCGCGCACGCGGCCGGCTACGAGCAGTACGAGATTTCCAACTTCTGCCTGCCGGGCCGCGAGTCGAGGCACAATCTGAAGTACTGGACGGGCGCGCCCTTCTACGGCTTCGGCAACTCGGCGCACTCCTTCGACGGCCGCCGCACGCGCTGGTCGAACGAGCGCGACGCGCGCGCCTACTCGAAGTTGATCGAAGAGAGGGGCGACGCGGTCGTCTCCCGCGAGGAGCTGGACGAGCGCGGCGCGGGCGCCGAGGCGCTCTTCCTCGGCCTCCGGCTTTTATCCAAAGGCGTTGACCTAGCCGAGCACCGCGCCCGCTACCACAGCGACGTGCGCGCGGACTACGCCGCAGACCTCGCGCGCTTCGACGAGGCCGGGCTGATCGAAATAGAGGGCGACGTGCTCCGCCTCACCCCGGCCGGCGCGCTGCTCTCGAACGAAGTCTTCGCGGCTTTCGTGTGAAAGTGTTTAGTTCTTCTACTGACTACTGACTACTTATGACAAAACCATTCATCGTCGCCATCGACGGGCCTTCCGGGGCGGGGAAGTCTACGCTGGGCCGCAGGCTCGCGCGCGAGCTGGGCCTGCTCTACATCGACACGGGCGCGATGTACCGCGCCGTCGCTCTGGCCGCGGCCGCGGAGGGCGTGAAGGATTCGGACGCGGAGAGGCTGACGTGCGTCGCGCACCACGCGCGCATCAGGCTCGAAGGCGACCCGGACTCTCTGCGCGTCTTCCTCGACGAGCGCGACGTGTCCGAAGAGATACGGGGCGAGGCGGCGGGGCGCGGGGCTTCGGTCGTCTCGGCCGTGCCCGGCGTGCGGCGCGAGCTCGTGCGCCGGCAGCGCGAGATGGGCGAGGCGGGCGCGGGCTGTGTGCTCGACGGGCGCGACATCGGCACGGTCGTCTTCCCCTCGGCCGACGTGAAGTTCTTCCTGACGGCCGCGCCCGAGGCGCGCGCGCGCCGCCGCTTCGACGAGGAGAGCGTGCGCGACGCGGCGAGCGACTTCGAGGCCACGCTCGCCGACATCAACGAGCGCGACCTCCGCGACGCCACGCGCGCCGATTCGCCGCTGGCCATCGCGGACGACGCCGTCGTCATCGACACGACCGAACTCTCCGTCGAAGAGGTCTTCGAGAGAATGCTCCGAACCGTTCGTGACCGACAGCCCGGCGGTTCCCAAAGGGGTGAGGCAGAGGCTTGAGCCTTCCTACGGACTGGCTCCATAATCACCGCCAGAGGAAAACGCCGATGAGCGATAATCCCACACAAGAGATGCCGGACTCCCGCTCCTTCGAAGAAAGAGTCTTCGCACGCTTCGACTCGCTGGACGGGCGAATGGATAGACTCGAAACCAAAGTTGACGCGCTCGACGGGCGACTAACCACGCTTGAAGAGAAGGTAGACACGCGCCTGCGCGAAACGCGACCGCTCTGGGAAGCAGTGCAGGCGCGGCTTGACGGAATTGAGGCTCGCCTGGATGGCATAGAGAAGGAGGTCAAGGAACTCCGCCACGGCGTCGAGCTGTTGCACGAGGACAATCTGCGCATACGTATTGACCAGCGTGAAACGAGAGGACGGGTTGAGGCGCTGAAAGAGCGCGTTGAGAAGCTTGAGTCGCAGTCCACAAGTTAGCGGCTGTTGAGTTTCCATCGGGGCCGCCCGTGTGTGAAGTCACGGGCGGCCTTCAGTTTATCCGGAGAGGTTTATGTTCGCAGGCATTATCGAGGAGTTGGGGCAGGTGAATTTATGAAGAGACCTTTTACTGTTTATTTTGATACGAACTTTTTCGTGCAGCTTTGTAAAGCCGAAGAGGCAGTTGCGAGAACAATCATAGAGGATATGAATGCCCTAAAGGTTAGGTATGTGCTCTCAAACGTGATTATGCATGAGTTAATTAGCAGTAGCGACAGAACCGACCGAGATAAACTTCTCGTCGAAAGGGTAAGTATGTTTCAGCTTCAACCCTACCGAACAGACAGTTATTCTAATTTGCAACTGCTTCTTCTTTCCGGTCAGGCGAGGGCAGCAGTGTCTAGTTTTTTTAAGCTCATTGATGATATGACAACTGAAGCTGAGAGTTGGAGCATCGTCGCACGTCAACACTCCTCCTTTGTTCAAAAATCAGATCGCCAGATTACTCCTGAAGAAAATGAGGCAAACCGCGCCGCTGCATTACAACAGGCAAATGATTTGCTCCCATTTCTTAGTTGGACTCTGGATTTTATTAAAGAATCTTTCCCTAATCTTGCTGAATCTCTACCTGAAACTCCTAATCCTGAGAACATTAAAATTCCTGATAACCCTTCGCAGGAAGACCTCAAAGCTATATCCGGGTATCTTTTGGGTTTGATAGGCGAAGATGAAATCAAACAACTCAAACAAAAAAATCAGCTAACAGATTCTGTAACTAGATCAGAAGATAGACCTCAGCAGGTTACTTCTGGTCGAGCAGATGCTTGGACAAGGAAAAAACTCGCTAACACTTTGCGTGACGCCAAGCACATGGATTTATTCGTCAGTCATAGCAACGAAATTGACTTGCTTCAGGTAGATAGACCACAGTGGAATTTAATCAAGAACACGAAGCCTATGCATTACTTAGTAGAGGTTGGATTGGCAGACCAATGTTTTAATGCGTCCTCGTTGCAGGATGCTGTAGAAATAGTCTCAAAGATGAAGCAGCAGCAGTAAATCATATGTTCACTGGCATCATTGAAGAACTGGGGCGCGTGCGCTCTCTGGAGCGGCGGGGCGAGGGCGTGCGGATGACGGTGGAGGCGCGCGTCGTGACCGAAGGGACGGCCGAGGGCGACTCGATTGCCGTCAACGGCGTCTGCCTGACGGCGCTCGAAGTGCGGCGCGACTCGTTCGCGGCCGACGGCTCGCGCGAGACTTTGCAGCGCTCGACGCTCGGCACCTTGCGCGCCGGCTCCGCGGTCAACCTCGAAAGGGCCGTGACGCCCTCGACGCGGCTCGGCGGGCACATCGTGCAGGGGCACGTGGACGCGCGCGGGCGCTTCCTCTCGGCCGAGGAGCACGGCGGCTCCTGGACGGTGCGCGTCGGCTTCCCTCCGGAGTTCGCGCGCTACCTCGTCTTCAAAGGCTCGGTCGCGGTCGAGGGCATCAGCCTCACCGTCGCCGCGCTCGCCGAAGACCACTTCGAGGTCGCCGTCATCCCGAAGACCTGGGCCGTGACGAACCTCTCACACTTGCGCCCCGGCGACGCCGTCAACCTCGAAGCGGACATCATCGCCAAGTACGTCGAGCGCATCCTACGGTTCGGCGCGCGCCAGGGCGAGACGCAGTCGGGACTCACCCTTGAGCGCCTGTCCGAGTTGGGGTACAGGTAGCCGGGAAAATGTCCGTGGGTTCTCGGCCCGCGGCGGCGTCTTCGGGGTGAAGAGTAATTCCGATCCCGAAGGGAGCATTCCTGATGAAGTTCGTCCCTCGCTTCACACTCATCCGCCAGACCGCACTCCTCGCCGCGCTGTTGTCAGCCTTCGCCGCACCGCCCGCGCGCGCGCAGACGGAGACGTTCGAGCCTTTCATCCTGCGCGCGGACATGACGGCCGTGCGCGTCTGGACTTCCGGCGACCACACGTTCGCGCGCGTCAACCTCACCTTCAACGACGGCGGCTACCGCGTCGCCGGCGTCGGCGACGTGACGCGCCAGGGCAACGACCTCTCCGTCGATTTCGTCGTCGACCGTTGGACGGGCGTCACGACGCAGGCGCTCGTCTATAAAGAGTACTTCTTCGACCTCGGCGCGCTCGCGCCGGGCGCTTACACGTTCACCGTCAAGTCGCGCGGCCACAACGTCCGCGGCGTCGCCTTCGACCCGAGCCAGGTCGTCGAGCACTGGGAGGAGGCTTCGCTCCCGGACGACACCACCTTCGCCGTCTGGACGGTGGGCGGGGTGACGTTCGCGAGCGTCGGCGTCAATTTCCCGGACGACGGCTACCGCGTCGTCGAGTGGAAGGAGCCGGTGCGCGCGGGCAACGACCTCGTCTCGCGCGTGAAGCTGGAGCGCTGGACGGGGCGCGCCTCGGCGCTCGCGCACAAGGGGGAGGCGCGCGTCTTCTCGCTCGGCACGCTGCCCGCCGACGAGACCTTCACCGTCACGGCCGAGTTCTCGGACGGCGCGCGCAAGACGAGCCGCCCGTTCACGCCCGCGGGGCAGGCGCGGCCCGCCTCGATGCACCCGCTCGACGACGCGGCCTTCTTCGTCCGACAGCACTACGTCGATTTCCTCGGGCGCGAGCCGGACGCCGAAGGGCTCACCTTCTGGTACGAAGACGTCGTCAGGAACTGCCCCTTCAGCCCCTCGCCCTGCCTCGACGTGAAGCGCGTCAACGTTTCGGCCGCGTTCTTCCTCTCCATCGAGTTCCAGCGGACGGGCTTCTACGTCTACCTCATGCACAAGGCCGCGACGGGGCAGATGCCTCGCATGGCGGAGTTCTTCGCCGACACGCGCAGGACGGCCGCGGGCGTCGTGGTGGGGCGCGCGGGCTGGGAGGCGCAGCTCGAAGAGAACCAGCGGCGCTTCGCCGAGGAGTTCGTCGAGCGCCCGGAGTTTAAGGAGCGCTACCCCGAGGCGATGACCGCGGCGCAGTACGTGGACGCGCTCAACAACAACATCTCGCACCCCTTCCGCGAGACGGAGCCGGGCGCGCTGACCTTCTCCGAGCGCGAGCAGTTCATCGCGGGCCTCTCCGGCGGCACCGAGACGCGCGCCTCCGTCCTGCGCCAGATGGCCCTGAACGCGGAGTTCACGAAACAGGAGTTCAACCGCGCCTTCGTGCTGATGGAGTACTTCGGCTACCTCAGGCGCAACCCGAACGAGGGGCCGGACTCGACCCTCGACGGCTACAACTTCTGGCTGAGTAAGCTCAACTTCTTCCGCGGCGACTTCATCCAGGCCGAGATGGTCAAAGCCTTCCTCTCTTCGGACGAGTACCGCAAGCGCTTCGGCCCGCAGTAGAGGAAGACAGATTTCACCACAGAGACACAGAGGCACAGCCGGGAGCGATTAGGCCCCGGGCCGTGCCTCTGTGTCTCTGTGGTGAAATTCCTCTGGCAACCCGTCCAGCCTTAAACCTCTCCAAAGGACGCCCGGGGCACAATCCGTTCGCCAAAACGGCCGGTTTCGGGTAACATAAGCGCCGACCGCTAACGCTCTCCACAGTCGATTTTAAAGGCCGTATCCCGATGCCTTTTGCTTCCATCGAAGAGGCCGCCGCCGACATGCGCGACGGCCGCATGGTCATTATCGTGGACGACGAGGATCGCGAGAACGAGGGCGACCTCGTCTGCGCCGCGGAGTTGGTCACGCCCGAGACGATCAACTTCATGGCGACCCACGCCCGCGGCCTCATCTGCATGCCCCTGACCGAGGAGCGCTGCGACGAGCTGCACCTGACGATGCAGGTCGCCGACAACACCTCCTTCCTCGGCACCGCCTTCACCGTCTCCATCGAGGCGCGCAAGGGCGTCACGACCGGCATCTCGGCCGCCGACCGCGCGACGACCATCCTGACCGCCGTCGACCCCAAGACGCGCCCGCAGGACTTGGCCCGCCCCGGCCACGTCTTCCCCCTCCGCGCCAAGAAGGGCGGCGTGCTCGTCCGGCCCGGGCAGACCGAGGCCAGCGTGGACCTCGCGCGCATCGCGGGCCTCAACCCCTCGGCCGTCATCTGCGAGATCATGAACGAGGACGGCACGATGGCGCGCATGCCGCAGCTCGAAGAGTTCGCCGCGCGCCACGACCTGAAGATCATCACGGTCGCAGACCTCGTCCGCTACCGCATGCAGAAGGAGATTCTGGTGCGGCGCGCGGTCGAGACGGACTTGCCCACGGTCTACGGACTCTTCCGCGCCATCGCCTTCGAGAACGTCCTGAGCGAGGAGGTGCACCTCGCGATGGTGATGGGCGAGGTGCGCACCGAAGACCCTGTGCTCGTCCGCGTACATACTGAGAACGTGACCTGCGATATGTTCGGCTCGCTCGTGGACGACACGGGGTTCCAGCTCCACGCCGCCCTGGAGCGCATCGCGGCCGAGGGGCGCGGCGTCGTTTTGTACCTGCGCCAGCGGCAGAACAACCTCGACCTCGTCCACCAGCTCCGAACCTACCAGCTCATGAGCGAGGGCGGGCTGTCGAAGGAGGAGGCGAGCCTCCAGACCGGCTACGGCTCCGACCGCGACTACGGCGTCGGCGCGCAGATACTCCACGGGCTGGGGCTGCGCCGGATACTCCTGCTCACGAACCACCCGCCGCGCGTCTCCGCGCTCGAAGGCTTCGAGCTGGAGATCGTCGGCAACGTCCCGCTCGGGACCCCCGCGCGCGACGAGCGCGGGGCGAGGCTGGCGAACACCCCGGGGCCGGACGTGGCGCCCGCTTGAGGGAATGCGAACGATGTTTTTAACCACAGAGACACAGAGACACAGCTAGGACACGGCTTCATCTTTAGCTCTCTTCAAGCTGTGCCTCTGTGTCTCTGTGGTGAATTCAGGTCGCGCTGGATTCAACCGAGCAAGATTTAAGGTTTCTCTTCCCGTTCAGTTTCTCCGCCGCCACTCCCCCGGGCGGCACTTCACGGAAAAGTTATGCCGACGGACGAGCACGACGAGCGAGACGCTCAGCCGACACCGCCGCCGCCTGATGAGAGTCCCGGGGCCGGGACGCCCGCCGCGCGCCGGCGGCGCGGCTGGCGGCGCGTGGTCAACCGGCGCAACGCGATGTGGACTGCGATAGTCGGCGTCGTCGCCGTCGTCGCGCTCGCCTTCATCCTCTTCCTGCTCTACCGCACGGGGCAGATCGACCGCTACGTCGCGGGCCAGATCGTCTCGACGCTCGCCAAGTACAACGTCAGGGCCGAGGTCGGCGGCTTCAGCTCGCGCCTCGGGCCGCGCGAGGTCGAGATCACAGACCTCAAGCTCTACAACGCCAAGACCGGCGCGTCCCTGGGCAACGTCGGCCGCATCGTCGCCGTCGTCCGCGTCGAAGACCTCTGGGCGCTGCGGCTGTCGCGCAACGTCAACCTCGAAAGCCTGACCGTCGACCGGCCGGAAATCTGGGTCACGTACGACGCCGAGGGGCGCTCGAACTTCTCGGGCCTGACCGTCCCGCCGCCCGACCCGAACCGCCGCATCCTCTTCGCCTACTCGACCGCGCACATCAAGGTCAACGACGCCGTCGTCCACTACGACGACCGCCGCTACGACATCTCGGGCGAGGCCCGCAACGTCCGCGCCACCGTCCGCCCCGACGACCCCAACGCGCCCGAAGAGAGCCGCATGAACGTCATCGAGTTCGCCTCGACCGGCTCGACCTTCACGATGAACGGGCGCACGGTCGAGCCCGTGGACATCACCCTGAGCGCGCGCGCCAACCAGGTGCGCGCGGACGTACAGGAACTCGTCCTCAAGTCGCCAGTCGCGGAGGCACACCTGACGGGCGCGCTCGACGACTGGCGCGCGCTCCGATACCACATGGACGTGCGCGCCGACGTGGACGTGACGCAGACCTCGGACGTGCTGAGGCTTGAGACGACGATGCGCGGCGCGGGCCGCTTCGAGGGGAAGGTCAAGGGCGAGGGCGACAAGTACAGGGTCGAGGGCAGCCTCGTCTCGGACGCGCTCGCGGCCGACGGCGTGCGCCTCAAGGCTCTGCAGGTCAACGCCAGCGCGTCGGGGCAGGGGAGCGCCTACGAGGCTCAGGGCAAGGCCGTCGCCGAGCTGCTCACGGCGGGCGACTTCCAGTTGAACATGGTGCAGCTCGTCGGCGGCGTGACGGGGACGGGCTCAGACTTCCGCTGGCTCGGCGATTTGCGCGCGGCCGCCGCGCGGAGCGGCTCGACGAGCGTGATGGGCCTCTTCGTGAAGGACGCGCGGGCCGAGCTGCGCGACGGGGAGGTTTCGGGCGGGAGCGCGACCTCGGCCTCGGCCGACTCGGTCGTCTTCGGCGGCGGGCGCGTCGCGGGCGCGCAGGTCTCGGGGCTCAAGGCCGCGCGCGACGGGGCGGGGCGCTTGCGGGTGACGGCCGACTCGGCGCGCGCGGGCCGGATTGATTCGAAGGGCGCGACGGTCGGCGGCGTGCAGGCCGCGGGGATTGACGCGACCGTCAACGCCGACAACTCCGCGACGGCGACCGTGGCGCGCCTGAACGTCGCGGGCCTCAACGCGGCGGGCGCGCGCACGGGCAGCATCAACATCGCGGGCGTCCGCCTCGCCATCTCCTCCGGCGGCCGCGTCGAAGGAACCTCGAACGACATCGGCGTGGGCACCGTGGCCTTCAACGTGCCGCCGACTTCGAAGGGCGGCGAGCCGCAGCAGGGGCGCGTCGATAACGTTCGGCTCGCGCGCCCGCGCTTCACGCTTGAGCCGGGCGGACGCTACCGCGCGAGCGCCGACTTGAGTCTGGGCGGCGGCGTGTTGGGTCAGTTGAATATGGGCAAGGCGCGCGCGGCGGTCGTCGCGACGAACGAGCAGATTCAGTTGAACGACTTCGTCGCGGACATCTTCAACGGCAGCGCGCGCGGGAGCGCGACCATCGCCACCACGGGCCGCGCCTCTTCGAGTGTCCGCGCGACCTTCGAGAACGTGGACGCGGGCGGGCTGCTCGCGCTCACCTCGGGGAACGCGGTGCCCCTGACGGGCGCCGCGACCGGCACCGTCAACCTCACCTTCCCCGGCACCGAATTCAAACTCGCCTCGGGGCGCGTGGACGCGACCTTCGAGGGCGCGACGGGGCGCGACGCGGCGGCGCGCACGCCCCTCACGGGTCAGCTCGCGCTGACGGCCGACCGCGGCCTTTTCAACATCGAGCGCGCGAACCTGCGGGCGGGCGCGACCGAGCTGAACGCGACGGGCCGCTTCTCCTTCCGCGGCGGCTCCGACCTCGCCGTCAACCTCAACTCGACCGACGCCGCCGAGCTGCAATCAATAGCCCTCTCGACCGGCCTCCTCTCCGACTACGAGGAGAAGATCAAGCCGGTCGGGCTCGCCGGCAACCTGAGCTTCAAAGGCAACGTCACGGGCGACCTCGACGCGCCGGTCGTCAACGGCCGCTTCGAGCTACAGTCGCTCAACGTCCGCGGGCGCGACCTCGGCGCGCTCTCGGCCGACGTCGCCTCTACGCCTACGGAGACGCGCATCGACAACGGCCGCCTCGCCGAGCCGAACGGCGGCGGCGTCACCTTCTCGGCGGTCATCCCGCGCGCGGGCACGAACAACATCGACTTCGACGCCGCGCTCGACAAGGTCAACGCCGGCAACCTGCTCGGCGCGCTCGGCCTCGGCGAGCAGGGCACGTCCGGCGCGGTCGTGAGCAACCTCTCGGGGATGGGGGCGGCCTCGGGGAAGGTTAGCGTGAGGGGCTACCCCGGCGCGATGCAGGGCAGCGCAGACCTGCGCGTCGCGGGCGGGCGCATCGGCACGACGCCGTATGACGAGATCGTCGCGCGCGCGACCTTCAGCGGCTCGGGCGCCAACATCGACACCTTCGACATGCGGCTCGGCGACGGCCACGTCACGGCGGGCGGCGGCGTCACGTTAGGCGAGGGCGTGGCCGGGGTGCCCACCATCGCCGTCAAAGACTTCCACGTCGAGGGGAAGAACGTAGACCTCGCGCTCGTCACTTCGCTCACGGGGAGCGGCGGCCGCCTGCCCGCGCTCGCGGGCAAGGCGGACTTCACGGCCTCGCTCTCGGGGAACGTCTACCCGCCGGGCCAGCTCACGGCCGAGATCAACGCGCAGGGGCGCGACGTGACCGTCAACGGCCAGCCCGCGGGGCAGTTGACGCTCGTCGGCCGGATGAACGAGAAGCAGCAGTTCGTCGCCGAGCTGACGACCGGACTCTTCGGCAAGCCGCAGGTCGTCCGCGCCACGCTCGACATCGGCGAAGACTTCTTCCCCTTCACGGCCGAGACGACTCTGACGGGCGCAGACCTGACGCCGCTCTTCGCCGCGCTGCTCAACAACCCGAACGTGCAGGTGACGGGCCGCGCGACGGGCACCATCCGCGCCTCGGGCACGCTGGCCCCCGAGGAGGAGGACGCGTCCATCGCCGACACCATCACGGGCCGCGCGGAGTTCTCGGAGCTGGCCGTGCAGGTGCAGGACGTGGAGCTGCGCGCGGAGAACCCGCTCGTCGTCACCTTCAAGCCGAACGAGGTCACGTTCGAGCGGACGAGGTTCACGGGCACGGGGACGAACATCACCTTCGGCGGCACGGCCGCGCTCGCCTCGGGCGGCCACATGAACCTCTCGGTCAACGGCGACCTGAACCTCCGCTTCCTTTCGAACGCGAGCCGCAACCTCTTCCTCTCAGGCGTGGCGCGCGTCGCCGTCGGCGTGACGGGCACGTTCGAGCAGCCGCAGGTGACGGGCACGGCCTCGGTCGAGAACGCCTCGCTCGCGCTGCTCTTAGAGAACGAGCGCCTGATGGCGACGCAGATCAACGCCTCGGTGCGCTTCAACTCGAACCAGGCGAACCTCGAATCTCTGACGGGCCGGCTCGGCGGCGGGCGCGTCTCGGCGACGGGCGGCGCCCTCATCTCGGGCTTCCAGCCGACGCAGTTCCGACTCGTCGCGCGCGGCGAGAACGTGACGGTGCCGGCCGCGGCCTTCGTCACCCTGCCGGCCTTCCTCGGCGACCTGCCGACGACGGCCGACGCCGACCTCGAAATCCGCGGCGGCACCGAGGGCGTCATCGCGGAGGGCACGGTCAAGGTGCGCCGCACGGAGATCACGGAGGACATAGACCTCGCCGACCTCATCGACCGGCGCAACGAGGTGCCCATCACGTCGGGCGCGGGCGGCGGGGTCGTCGTCGGCGGCGGCCCGTTCGGCCCGGTCACCCTGGGGCTGACGATTCAGGGGCAGGACGCGCTCGTCGTGCGCAACAACCTCGCGGACATGGTCGGCTCGCTCAACCTGCGCGTGAGCGGCCCCATCGACGCGCCGGTCACTTCGGGCCGCATCACCGCGACGCGCGGCACGGTGGCCTTCCGCAACGACCGCTACGAAATCCAGCGCGCCATCATAGACCTGCCGCCGCGGGTCGAGGCGCCGCCCGTCATCAACCTGCAGGCGCAGGCGGACATCCGCGGCTACCGCGTGACGGTGACGATGTCGGGGCCGCTCTCGGGCGGCCTGACGACGACGGCCACGTCCGACCCGCCGCTGCCGCAGGCGGACGTCATCGCGCTCATCACGACCGGGCAGCTCTCGACCGGGCCCGAGAGCAGCTCGACCCTGGCGCAGACGGGGATCGGCACGGCGACGAGTCTTTTAACCGACACGCTGATTAACGCGCCGGTGCAGAGGGCGACGGACAAGCTGTTCGGCCTGAACCGCTTCGAGTTCGACCCCGTCATCGCGGGCCGAGGCGGCCAGAGCCCGACGGCGCGGCTCACGGTCGGGCGGCAGGTGAACCGCAACCTCGCCATCACCTACTCGACCAACGTGACGGGCGAGCCCAACCAGGTCATCGCCGTCGAGTACCGCGTCAGCGACCGCCTCTCGTTCATCGCGCAGTACCAGCAGGGCTCGACCGATACGCTGCGCACGCGCAGCAACAACTTCAACTTCGAGCTGCGGTTCAGGAAGAGGTATTGAAGAACGGTAGGCAGTAGGCAGATGGCAGGAGGCAGTCGCTCCGCGTGATGCATGTTGAACGGATAATCAAGGGCTCCTGGCATGAAGGGTTTTTAACTGCCTCCTGCCATCTGCCTACTGCCCACTTCTTTTTATCGTGACTATCCAGCGGGTCATCTTTCTAACACTCGTACTGCTGCTCGCGGCGCCCGCGGCCCTGGCGTCGGGCGGCGGGGTGCGCCCCGCCCGCGCGGACGCGCCGCGCCTCGCGCCCGACCTGAGTCGGTACGAGGGGCGCGCCGTCGAGAGCGTGACGCTCGAAGTCGAGGGGGCGTCGCTCGACGAGGCGGCCCTGGCCGAGCTGCGCGGGCGCCTGCGCATCGCGGCCGGCGCGACCTTCTCGGCCGTGCTCGTGCGCGAGTCCTTGCAGGCGCTCTTCGACACGGGGCGCGTCGCCGACGCGCGCGTCGAGGCGCGCGACGCCCCCGGCAGCGGCCCCGACGGGCGGCCCCGCGTCGGGCTGCGCATCGTCATGCGGCCGCGCGTCTCGGTCGAGAGCGTCGAGTTCGAGATCGGCGCGGACTCCGGCGCGGAGATCAAGGAGGACGAGCTGCGCTCGCGCGTCACGCTCCTCGAGCCGGGCAAGCGCCTCTCGGAACTCTCGCTGCGCGAGAACGCCGAGGCCATCGTCGCCTACCTGCACGACCGCGGCTTCTACCGCGCCGAGGTCTCCTACGACACGCGGCTCGACGCTACGCGCACGCGCGCCACGGTCGTCTTCGACGTGCGGCCCGGCCCGCCCACCACCGTCGAGTCCTTCAACCTCGAACTCAAGGGCTTCGACGGCGCGCCGCTCGCCGAAGTCCGCCGCCAGTTGAAACTGCAAACGGGCGCGCGCTTCACGCAGGCCGCGCTCGGCGAGGACGTGGGCCGCGTCCGCCGCGCCGTCATCGACACGGGCCACCTCGCCCCGCGCTTCGAGGAGCCGGAGATCAGACTCGACTCGGCCAGCAACCGCATCAACGTCACGCTCAAGGGGAGCGTCGGGCCGAAGGTCACGGTCAACGTCACGGGCTACGAGCTGAGCGAGAAGCGTCGGCGCGAGCTCCTGCCCGTCGAGCGCGAGGGCACCATCGACTACTCGGCCATCGTCGAGGGCGAGCGCCGCATCCGCAACCGCCTGCAGGGCGAGGGCTACTTCTTCAACGAGGTCACGGCCGTCTGCGCCGTCACGCCGCCCCTGGCGCCGCCGCCCGACACGCTCGGCGCGGAGTTCGACCCCTGCGAACTCCTGAACCCGGACGAGCTGGCGAACAGCAACGTCACCATCGAATACAAGGTCGAGCGCGGCCGCCGCTTCAAGCTCACCGAGATGCGCGTCGAGGGCACCGACAAGCTCTCCATCGCCGACGTGAGCGACGACCTGCGCACGCAGACGGCCAACGCCCTCGGCATCATCCCGCTGCTCGGCTACGGGCGCGGCTACACGAGCGAGGACGCCCTGGAGCGCGACCGCCGCCTCATCGAAGCGCGGATGCGCGACATGGGCTACCGCGACGCCGTCGTCTCCGTCCGGCAGGGCATCACGCTCGACAGCGACAACCTCATCATCACCTTCGCCGTGGACGAGGGGCCGCTCACGCGCGTCGCCGAGGTGGAGGTGCGCGGGAACCAGATTTACACCGCGGCGCAGTTGCGCGACGCGCGCTGCGCGGCCGGCACCGCCTCGGCGGAGGGGACGCCCGCCGGCCTCCCGGCCGACGAGGGCTGCCTCATCGTGGGCGGCCCCTACTCGCGCACGGCCGCGCGCGCCGACGGCGAGCGGATGCGCGGGTACTACGTCCAGCACGGCTACGTCGAGGCCGACGTGCAGGTCTCGCTCGACGAGCTGCCGCCCGCGCCGAACGGCGACGAGCGCGTGCGCCTCGTCTACCAGATCAACGAGTCGGACAAGTTCTACATCAACCACATCTACGTCAACGGGCTGGTGCGGACGAAGAAGGAGGCCGTGCTCGAAGCCATCCCGCTGCGCGAGGGCGAGGTCTTGCGCGGCGACGAGCTGGCCGAGAGCGAGCGCGCGCTGCTCAACACGGCCGACGCGTTCCAGCAGGTGCTCATCCGCACCGACCCCGCGCCCGACGGCCCCGGCGGCTTCAAGCGCCGCGACGTCATCATCGACGTGCAGGAGCGCAAGAGCATCACGACCGAGTACATCGTCGGCTTCTCGACCGACACGGGCGCGCTCGGCGGCTTCGAGCTGCGCAACTCGAACCTCTTCGGCCAGCTCCGGCAGGGCGCCGTCCGCACGCGCTTCAGCAAGCTGCAGCAGCTCGCGCGCCTCGAATACTACGACCCGCGCTTCCGCCGCTACGGCGAGAAGAGCTTCGCGCCGCTCACGCTCTCCCTGCAGTACCAGCGCGACACCTCGGTCACGCGCTTCTTCCGCTCGGCCATCGACCAGGGCACCAACGGCATCGTCCAGCGCTTCGACGCCGCGGGCAACCTCGTCGACGAGTTCGGGAAGGAGGTGGCCGGCCCTTCCATCAACCGCGTCACCTTCAACGCCGAGACGAGCCGCGACCTCGAATACGAGTTGACGCCCGCGGGCGCGCAGCGCAAGCGCACGACGCTCTTCCTGCGCTACAACTACGAGGACGTGCGCCTATTCAACATCGAGAGCCTCCTGATGGCGCCGGTGCTCAGGCCCGACCAGAACGTCCGCCTCTCGCGCTTCGGCGCGGCACTCGCGCGCGACACGCGCGACCGGCAGTTCGACCCGACGCGCGGCGACTTCCTCTCGGTGGACTACGCGCTCGCGGCCAAGGGGCTCGGCGGGAACATCTCCTTCAACAAGCTGAACCTCCGCTACCAGCGCTACTACGCCCTCGGGCGCCTGCGCGACACGGTGCTGGCGGGGAGCTTCCAGTTGGGGCTCGCCAACCTCTTCAACCCTTCGGATCGCAACCGCAACGGCGTGCTCGACGACCCCGACCGCAGACTCCCCATCAGCGAGCGCTTCTTCGCGGGCGGCGCGACCTCCCTGCGCGGCTTCAGCTTCGAGGAGGCGGGGCCGCGCGTCGTCGCGCCCTTCTGCACCTACGGGCCGCAGCCCGGCCCCGTGCCGAACACGAACCCGCCGCCCGCCTTCCTCCCGCCGTGCGGGGCGTTCCACGACCGGGAGGGCAAGGACGTCGCCGTCAACCCCTTCACCGTGCCCATCGGCGGGAACGCGATGGCCGTCGTCAACCTCGAGGCGCGCGTGGCCCTGACGCGCAACATCCAGGCCGTGCCCTTCTACGACGGCGGCAACGTCTTCGACCGCGCGCGCGACCTCTTCCGCCCGGGCAGGTGCGAGGCGGAACGCGACCCGAACTCCTGCCAGAAGTGGACGCACACGGTCGGCCTCGGCCTGCGGCTCAAGACGCCGCTCGGCTCCATCGGCGCGGACTGGGCCTACCTGCTCAACCCGCCCGAGTTCCTCGTCCCGCAGTTCGGCGGCGGCACGGCCGTCCACCGCCTGAAGAGCAGCCAGATACATTTCCGCTTCGGCCAGACGTTCTGAGGCTTTATGAAAGATTCGTTCACCACCAAGACACAGAGATACGGCTTGAAGGCCATGGCTCAACGAGCCGTGCCTCTGTGTCTCTGTGGTGCAATCGCCCTTATCTTAACGTTCGCGTCCGTCGTGAGTGCGCAGACCCCGGCGGCGGGCGGCGGCGAGGTCGTGGACAGGATGGTGGCCGTCGTCAACGGGAGCGAGCTGATAACCTATTCAGACCTCCTGTGGCAGCTCGCGCTCCAGCCGAACGTGCCCATCGACGCCCCGCGCCGCGAAGACCTGAAGCGCGCGCTCGAACTCCTCATCGACCAGCGGCTCGTCGCGCAGGAGGCGGACAAGCTGCCGCACGTCCACGCCACCGAGGAGGAGATGAAGAAGGCCGAGACCGAACTCGTCCAGCGCTTCCCCTCGCAGGCCGAGTTCCAGCGCCGGATGGAGCGCGTCGGCCTCACCGCCGCGCAGCTGCGCGAGATCATCCACGACCGCATCGACATGGAGAAGTACCTCGACTTCCGCTTCCGCTCCTTCACCGTCGTCACGCCGCAGGAGGTCGAGACCTACTACAAAGAGGTCTACGTCCCGCGCCACCGGCGGACGCAGCCGGGCGTCGTCGTCAAAGAGCTGAAGGACGTCTACAACGAGATACAGTCCGAGCTGGTCGAGCGCAAGATCGAGTCCGACACCGACGACTTTCTCGAAGAGGCGCGCACCGCCGCGCAGATTAACATCCTCGACGAGTCGCTCGGCGACGGCGTGCAGAAGCCGGAGGGCGGCTCCGGCGGCGCGGGCCGCGGCGCGACCCCGCCCGCCCGCGGCACACGGCCGCGCAACCGCTGAAAGCACTCGCGTCGAAACCCTCGCCCCTCCCCGCGCGTTCTAACAACGGGCGTCTCCGATCTCCGGAAGGCGCCCGACCCGAACACTTTCATGTGGCGCAAGTCGGACAGGAAGGGCAGGCGGCCGCGGCTCGGCCTCGCGCTCTCGGGCGGCGCGGCCCGCGGCATCGCGCACGTCGGCGTGCTCAAAGTCCTGGCCGAGCACGGCGTCGGCGTGGACTGCGTCGCGGGCACTTCGGCGGGCGCGCTCGTCGGCGGCGCGCTGGCCGCGGGGATGTCGGTCGAGGAGATCGAGAACGTCGGGCGCTCTCTGCGCTGGCGCGACATGGGGCGGATGACGCTCTCCAGGCTCGGCGTCCAGTCCAACGCCTTCCTCGAAGAGTACGTGCGCGCCCACTTCCCCGTCACGCGCTTCGAGGAGTTGCCCATCCCGTTCGCGGCCGTCGCCACGGACTTGCAGACCGGCGCGCGCGTCGTCATGCGCGACGAGGGCGACGTCGGCTTCGCAATCCGCGCGAGCTGCGCCATCCCGGGCTGGTACGTCCCCGTCACTGACTCCGAAGGGCGGCAGCTCGTGGACGGCGGCCTCGTCGCCAACCTGCCCGTCTCGGTCGTGCGCTCGCTCGGGGCCGAGGTGGTCGTGGCGGTGGACGTGAACCACGAGGGCGCCAAGTTCATGGGGCCGCCGGCCACGCTCATCGGCGTGCTCCTGCAGTCGATGCTCGTCGTACAGCGCGTCGCCGTCGAGCACCAGCGGCAGCTCGCGGACGTCTGCATCAGCCCCCCGGTCGGACACCTCCGCTGGGACGAACTCACGCGCGCCGCCGAGTTCATCGAGGCCGGCGTCGAAGCCGCGCGCGCGGCCATGCCCGCCATCAAAGAACTCCTCGAACCGCAGGCCGAAGAGGGGCACGGCTGGTTCGGCCTCCGCCGTTAGAACAGTACCGCGAGCGTCAATCGGGCGGGTCGGAGTCACGCGATACGTGCTTATCGCGTGACTCCGACCCGCCCGATTGACGCTCGCGGTACTGTTTTCTTTTTGTACGCAAACCGTCCTAGCGTGCAGCGCGCGCAGTCAGGCAAAAAATTAAGTCTTGAAAAAAAGAGAAGCTTTCATCTATCTGCGGCGAGGCATGGCCGTTGCAGTAGCGGCCTCGAAGGGTCGCAGTAACTACAGGGGGGGAGTGAGAGATGAGGGAGATAGCCGACGAGTTCATGAAACTGCTCGCCGTCATCATGATTCTGGTCACGGTCGCCGTCTCGACGGCGGCGGTCGCTTCGATGTTCGGCTGAGCGCGAGCTTCAGGGTGTTGGGGGCTTCTCAAGGAAAACTCTCCCCGCTTCCCGCGGTTAAGAAATCCGTGGCGATTGGTCGTTTACTTCCGGCAACGCTGAGAGAGTCAAACCGGTCGGTTTCGGGCACACGTGTGCCTGCCGGCGGGAGGAACGAATGGCGACAAGTCTTCAGGCAGCGCGCGCGACCTTCTACCGGGACGGGAGCGTCGTACGCGCCTTCACCCTCAGGCGCGTGCTCCGCGCGCTCTGCACTTTAATCGTCGCCGCGGTCGTCGCCACCGCCAGCGCCTTCGCATACCTCTACACACATTATTCGAAAGTCGTGGACGCGCGCCTGGCCTCGGGATATTTGACGAGCCGCGCGGGACTCTACGCCGCGCCGCGCACCCTGCGCGTGGGGCAGGGCATGACGGCCGAGCGTCTGGCGGAAGTCCTGCGCCGCGCGGGCTACGTCGAGGGCGAGGCGAGCCGCGTCTGGAACGGAAGGTTCAAGGTCGAGGGTGACGCGGTCGAAATCTTCCCCTCCGACACGCCGGGTTCGTTCGACGACTCGGGCGTGGCGGCCGTGCGCGTCGAGTTCGACCGCCGCGGCCGCGTCTCGAAGATACGCGGCGACGGCGCGCTGCTCGACTCCTACACGCTCGCGCCCGAGCCTTTGACCATCGACGCCTCCGAGAAGACTTCAGACCGCGCCGCGCTCACGTACGAAGAGATACCCGAGACGCTGCGCCGCGCCGTGCTCGCCATCGAAGACCGCCGCTACTTCGAGCACGGCGCCGTAGACCTATGGGGCGTTGCGCGCGCGGCCTTCAGTTGGGGCGACGACGCGCAGGAGTTGAAGCAGGGCGGCTCGACCATCACGCAGCAGTTGGTTAAGAACACGTACCTCACGCCGGAGCGCACGCTCCAGCGCAAGTTCCGCGAGGCGGCCTTGGCGTCGGTCGTCGAGAACCGCCTGTCGAAGCAGGACATCTTCGCGCTCTACTGCAACGAGATTTATCTGGGCCAGCGCGGCGCCATCGCCGTGCGCGGCGTGAGGCAGGCGGCGCGCGTCTTCTTCGGGAAGGATTTGAAAGACCTCTCGCTCGCCGAGGCCGCGACCATCGCCGGCATGATTCAGAGTCCCGGCCGCTACGCGCCCGACCGGCACGCGGACGCCGCGCGCGCGCGCCGCAACGTCGTGCTCGCGGGCATGCTGCGCGACGGCGCCGTCACGGCCGAGGAGGCGCGCGCCGCCTGCGGCGAGCCCGTCACGGTCGCGCCGCTCGAGCGCGCCGACGCCGTCGCGCCCTACTTCATCGACTACGTCAGCCGCGAGGTCGATTCGCGCCTCTCGAACGCTTCGGAAGAGACGGGGCAGAACCTGCGCGTCTACACGACGCTCGACCTCGACTTGCAGCGCGTCGCGGAGGAGGCCGTCGGCCGGCAGGTCGAGCGGCTCGAAAAAGTTTTCAAGGGTAAGCGCAGGCCGCAGGCCGCGCTCGTCGCGCTTGACCCGAAGACGGGGCACGTCGTCGCGATGGTGGGCGGCACCTCCTACGGCGAGTCGCAGCTGAATCGCGCGACCGACGCGCGCCGGCAGCCGGGCTCGGTCTTCAAGCCCGTCGTCTACGCGGCGGCGCTCGAGTCGGGCATCTCGCCGCTCACGCTCTCTTCCGACTCGCCGCGCGAGTTCACCTACGACGTGCGCGCTCGCTACCGCCCGGCGAACTACGGCGGCGGCTTTTCGATGCGCGACGTGACCTTGAGGACGGGACTCGTCCGCTCGCTCAACGTCGTCACGGTGGACGTGGCGATGCGCGCGGGGCTGACCCGCGTCGCCTCGCTCGCCGAACAGTTGGGCCTGCCGCGGCCGAAGCCCTACCCGTCGCTCGCACTCGGCACGACCGAGGCGACGCCGCTCGAAGTGGCGACCAGCTACACGGCGCTCGCGGGCGGCGGCCGCGTCGTACGCCCCGCGCCGCTGCTGCGCGTCGAGGGCGGCGGCGAGACTGAGTACGACGCCAGCCTCGTCGCGGGCGAGCAGGTCTTGAAGCCCGCGACCGCTTACATGCTGACCGACATGCTCTCGGCCGTCATCGACCACGGCACGGCGCGCGCCGCGCGCGGCGCGTTCAAGGGGACGGCCGTCGCGGGCAAGACCGGCACCTCGCGCGACGGGTGGTTCGCGGGGTACACGCCGAACCTCGTCTGCGTCGTGTGGGTCGGCTTCGACGACGGCGGCGAGCTGGACTTGACGGGCGCGGACGCGGCGCTGCCCGTCTGGACGGAGTTCGTGAGGCGCGCCGTCGAGCTGCGCCCCGAGCTGGGCGGCGCGGAGTTCGCGCGGCCCGCGTCGGTGACGTTCGTGGACGTAGACCCCGAGACGGGCCTCGTCGCCTCGCCCTCGTGCCCGCAGCGCGAACGCGTCGCGCTGGCGCCCGCCTTCGTCCCCGACCACGAGTGCACGCTGCACGGCGACCCGTGGGGCCTGTCGGCGTTGGCCGCCTCCTCGACGCCCGAAGGCCTGACGCCGACCGCGCAGGTGGAAGCTCCGACGGCCGTCACCTACGAGACGGCCCCGACGCGCACGGCCTACGCGCATCCCGCGCCCGCGCTGGTGACGGAGACCGCGGAAGAAGATTCTTACACGCCTAAGGCCGAGACGCGCGCGACGCGCGTCGAGGTAGGGCGCGACGGACGACGACGCCTGACCACAGACCTCAACGTCGCGCCGAAGGGCGCGGACGACTGGCAGGAGTGAGCAACGTCTAAACCCTCCGACACCTGTCGGGGAAACGTGTTGCGGCCCGGCGCTTGAGAGTCGCCGGGCCGCACGTTTCTGACCGGCACATCGCTTGCACTTTAAGAGCGCATGAAAAGGAAGAGATTGTTGACGGCCGCGCTCTGCCTCCTCGCGGCCCTCGCCTTCACGCACGCCGCTTCGGCGCAGGCCACGGCTCAGAGCGGCGACGCGGAGCGCGAGCGCGCGAAGGCTTTGTGGGAGGAGGCCGTCCGCGCGAAGGGCGGGCGCGAGCGCCTGCGCTCGATCAAGAGTCTGCTCATCACCTCGACGATCTACGAGCGCGCGCCGGTGAACAGTAACACCAAAGACGCGGTGCGGCTCTACGCCATGCCGGGCCGCGCCTGGGTCTACACGCGCACGCCGGAGTTCCACGTCTCGCTCGACGCGACCGTCCTCAACACCGGGCGCAAGCTCTGCACGGTGACGCTCGCGCCCGCCGGCAGCGGAGTGCCCTCGCTCTCCCCTTGCCTCGCGGAGACGTGGACGCAGTACCTCATCCAAGACCCTTTCATCTACCTTCTGGAGACCGAGTGGGTGCGCCCCGTCCCTCTGCGCGCGCGGGCGGAGGGGAAGCTCGACGTGGTCGAGACGGAGGTCGGCAACCTGCGCGTGGACTTCTACCTGCACAGGAAGACGAGGCTGCCGGTCAGGATCGTCACCGAGTGGCTGGGCGGCATCGGGCGGGGCACGGGGTCTCTGGGGCCGATGGAGGTTCTGCTCGAAGACTACGCCGACGTGGAGGGCGTCCGGATGCCGCGGCGCGTGACCCGCAGGCTCCTCAACTCCGAAAGGCTCTCGGTCGGCGACCCGCTCAGCGGCGACGAGGAGCGCGCGCGCTACCGTTTCAACGTCGCCTACGACCCGGCGGTCTTCGAACGCCCCGTCCCCAAAGACGTGAAGCCGGACGATTGGAGTCCGCGTTGACGAGACGCCTTATGCCTCGAAGATGACCTGCGCGACGGCGTGCTCGGAGGTGTGCGAGAGGGAGAGGTGCGTGCGCCTGGCGCCGAGCTGTTCGAAGAGTTCGCGGGCGTGGCCGGAGAGTTGGAGGAGCGGCGCGCCGAGCGCGTCCGCAGCGACCTCGACGTGGTGCCACGCCAAGCCGTCGCGCCAGCCCGTGCGGAGCGCCTTGAAGGCCGCCTCCTTGGCGGCGAAGCGCGCGGCGTAGTGCTGCGCCGCCGCCCCGCCGCGCGAGTCGCAGTAGGCGCGCTCCGCCTCGGTGAAGACGCGCTCGCGGAAGCGCGGCGTGCGCGTGAGCACTTCACGCACGCGGCGGATTTCGATAATGTCTATCCCGATGGAGACGATCACGACTGAAACCGATGCGACCGAAATAGCGCAAGCCGGCTTCCGCTGGCTCGAAGGTGTAGGGGGCGTGCGCGCGATTGCGTGCGAGCCGCTCGAACGTGAAGGCTTCGCCAACGCCTTCTCGACGCGGGCGGGCGGCGTCAGCCCTTTCCCCGAAAGGTCGCTCAACCTCGCGGGCTTCGACCAGGACTCCGCGGAGAACATCCTTGAGAACCGCCGCCGCTTCATCTCGGCGCTCGGCGGCGAATGGACACTTGCCGCGTGCTGGCAGGTGCACGGCCGAGAGGTCTTCGTCCTGCGCGACCCGCACGACCCGCGCCCCGAGGACGAGCGGTGCGACGCGCTCGCGACGAATTTGAAGGGCGTGCTGCTCGGCGTCAAGACGGCCGACTGCGTGCCCGTCGTCCTCGGCGACGCGAAGTCGGGCGCCTGCGCCGCCGTCCACGCGGGCTGGCGCGGCACGCTCGCCGAGATCGTCCGGCGCGCGCTCGACACGCTCCGAACGGAGTTCGGCACGAACCCGCGGGACGTGCGCGCCGCCGTCGGCCCGGCCGCCCTCGGCTGCTGCTACGAGGTCGGCGCCGACGTGACCGAACCCTTCCGTGCGAAGTTCGAAGACGCCGACTCCCTTTTCAAACCCACGCGCGCGGGCCACGCGCTCGTAGACCTGCACGAAGCGAACCGCCGCCAACTCGTCGAAGCGGGCGTCGCGCCCGAGCGCGTACACCTGCTCCCGCTCTGCACCATGTGCCGCCCCGACCTCTTCTTCTCCTACCGGCAGGACAGAAAACTCCACGGCCGCACCGGCCGCCTCATGTCCGTCATTGGAATGAGGGATTGATTCATCGGTTGATTGATTCATTTCCCGATTGAGCCAATGAACCGTTGAATTAATCCTCAGTGCCTTCTGCGTCCGCCGCCGCCGAAGAGGTTGGTGTTGACGCGGTTCGAGGGCGTGTTGCGGTCAACGATGGCGATGCGGAGGCCCAGGTCGCGCGACGCGGGCGGGAAGCAGGCCTCCTCATTGCAGCTCTGGAAGCGGACGTTGACGCGCACGGTCTCGACGCCGAGCGGGTGGCCCGCCGGCACGCTCACGTTGAAGCGGAAGACGGCCCGCCCCTCGTAGACCGAGAGCGGCTGGTCGGAGAAGCGGAAGCTGCGCGTGTTGGCGCGCGGGTACGTGACGGGCGTGACGCGAAAACCCTTCGGGGCCGAGACCTTCACGACGGTCGGGATGAGAAACTTCTGCCCCGGCCGGTTCGAGTTGACGTGCAGGCCGCCGGGGATGTCCATCACGACGGCCGCCTGGAAGGTGCTGCCCTGCTGCGCGGGGTCTACGGAGAAGAAGCCGTTGACGCCGATGTTGCTCGACTGCGGCTCCGGCCCGACGGCTTCGAAGACGAAGACGGGCTCGGCCGTCGCTTCGCCGGTGACGGGTTCGTGCGCGGAGGCCGTGCGCGCGGTCGCGAGCAGGAGCAGCGCGAGGGCGAGTCGGATGCGGAAGTCTCTTTTCATTCGTCGTGCACTCTCTATGCGTCTGGGTCGGGTCGAGCTTCAGGAGAGTTGGTAGAGCGCGGGCGGCGCCTGCGTGCGGCGCGCGGCAAGCTGGCCGCAGGCGGCGTAGATGTCCCGGCCGCGCGGCCGCCGGACGTACGCGTGGACGCCCTTCGCTTCGAGTGCCGCCTTGAAAGCCTCGACGCGTTCGGGCGGCGACGGCCTGTAAGGCAGCTCCTCCGCGGGGTTGTGCGGGATGAGATTCACCTTCGCGCGGAGCTGGTGGCGGTTGAGCAGGTTCGCCAACTGCCGCGCGTGCTCGTCCGAGTCGTTGACGCCGTCGAGCAGAACGTACTCGAAGGTGAAGCGCTCGCCCGGCTTCAGGGACTCCTCGAACTCCTTGCACGCCGCGAGCAGCTCCGCGAGCGGCCAGCGCTTGTTGATGGGCATCAGGCGGTCGCGCAGTTCGTCGGTCGGCGCGGCCAGGGAGATGGCGAGGTGCGGGCGCTCGGGCACGTGCGCCAGCTCCTTAATCTTCGGCACGACGCCCGCGGTCGAGACCGTCACGCGGTTCGGCACGATGTGGAGGCCGTCGGCGTCGGACATCACGCGCAGCGCCTTCATCAGAGGGTCGAAGGCGAGGAACGGCTCGCCCGCGCCCATCGCGACGAGGTTCGTGCCGCGCGGCGTCCTCTCCCCGACGCCGTACGCGTCGTTCAGGGCGACGACGATCTGCTCGACCATCTCGCCCGCCGTCAGCGTGCGCAGCAGGCCGAGCTTCGCCGTCAGGCAGAAGTCGCACTGCAAGGGGCAGCCGGACTGCGAAGAGAAGCAGATGGTGTCGCGCCGCTCCTCGGGGATGAAGACGGTCTCGACGGGCAGCCCGTCGTGCGTCTTCATCAGATAGCGGCGCGTGCCGTCCTGCGCGACGTAACGCGATTCGACCGTGAGGGTGGAGGCGGTCGCCAGCTCTTCGAGTTTAGTCCTGAAGGACTTCGGCAGGTCGCTCATCTCTTCGAACGAGCGCAGGCGCCGGCGCTGCAACGCGCCGAAGAGCTGGCGGCCGCGGTACGCGGGCTCGCCCGACCTTTCGACGAAGCGCTCCAGCTCCGCCTTCGACAGTCCCGTCAGATGCGTCTTCTCTCTCATCGGCTTCGGCAATTCTACAACGGCCCGGCGGCGGGCACACAGCGCGCCCGCGGCGTGCGGGCGGCGCCGGAATAGGCTATAAAACCAGCGCCGGGCGCGGAACCCGCGCCTCGGGCACCGGCGTAAATCCCGGAGCGGTTTAGATGCCGCAGCAGCGTCGGGGGATTGACGATGCAGAGCTTCGAATATCAGGTCTGTTCCGTGCAGTACGGCCGCGTGACCTTCGTCAACGGCGAGTGGCGCGGGGGCGTCCCGTTCGGCACCGGCACGAACGACGGGCTGGAGTCCTGCCCGAACGTCTGGGACTATCTGCGCGAAGCCGGACGAGACGGCTGGGAACTGGTCTCGGTCATCTCGCACCCGCAGAAGGAGGCCGAAGCCGTGCATGACATGCTCTACCTCAAGCGCCCTTCGTGGTGAAGTTAAGTCGGGGGAGGGGAGATGAGAAAGCGATTCGCACTTCCGTTGTGTCTCCTGCTGGCCGCGGCCTTCGGCTGTTCGGCTCCGCGCGGCGACTCGCGCTCCGCGCGCGCGGGCGAGGCGCGGGCGGCCACGCCGCAGGCGTCGGGGCAGAGCGCCGGGCGGCCGAAGCCTTCGAGCGGTTCGCCGTTCCTCGACCGCCTGTCGGATGCGGCCGTCGAGCGGACGAGTCACGAGGTGCGTTACGACCCGACCTACTTCGTCATCCCTTACCCGAACGGCGACGTGCCGGCCGAGGTCGGCGTCTGCACCGACGAGGTCATACGCTCCTACCGCGCGCTGGGCGTGGACTTGCAGCAGCTCGTCCACGAGGACATGAAGGCGAACTTCGCGCTCTATCCGCGCACGTGGGGCTTGAAGAAGGCCGACCCGAACATCGACCACCGGCGCGTGCCGAACCTGATGGTCTTCTTCGCGCGGCAGGGCGCGGCGCAGCCCGTCACGGACAACGCGCGCGACTACAAACCCGGCGATGTGGTGACTTGGGATTTGGGGAACGGGCTGACGCACATCGGCATCGTCGTCGCCGTCCCTTCCGAGTCGGACGAGAACCGCCTTCAGATAGTCCACAACATCGGCGCCGGGCCGAAGATGGAGGACGTGCTCTTCGACTGGAAGATCACGGGCCACTACCGCTTCGCCGGCCCGAAGCCCGCGGCCAAACCGACGCCGCAACCGAACGCGAGAAGAAAGTAGTCGATGAAAGTCACGCTCAAGGAAGAGAGTTCACCACAGAGACACAGAGGCACAGCTAAAACACGGCTTCATCTTTAGTCCTCTTCAAGCTGTGCCTCTGTGTCTCTGTGGTTCAATCATTTCTGATTTAGACTCCGCGCGTGGAAGATAAATTCAACCTAGAGACGTACGGCTGGGACGACTTCTTCGCGGAGGCGTTCGCGCCCTTTGCCGCCGAAGGGTTCGAGGCGGGGCGCGTCTCCCTGCAGCACAACCGCGCGCTGCTGCTCTACACGGCCGCGGGCGAGCTGCAGGCGGAGACGACCGGCAGGCTCCGCTTCCACGCGCGCGGCGCGGAAGACCTGCCGGCCGTCGGCGACTGGGTCGCGTTCAAGCGCGTCGCGGGCGAGGGCAAGGCGAAGATTCACGAGATACTGCCGCGGCGCTCGAAGTTCTCGCGCCGCGCCGCCGGCAGCGAGACGCTTGAGCAGATCGTCGCCGCCAACGTGGACACGGTCTTCCTGGTCACCGGACTCGACGACGACTACAACCCGCGCCGCGTCGAGCGCTACCTCATCATGGCCTGGGAGAGCGGCGCGGAGCCGGTCGTCGTCCTCAACAAGGCCGACCTGATCGAAGAGGTCGAAGAACGCCGCGCCGAGATCGAGCGCGTCGCGCCCGGCGTGCCCGTTTTAGCTTTAAGCGCGAAGCGCGGCGTCGGCGTCGAGCAGTTGTCCCCGTACATCAGCCGCGGCCGCACGGTGGCGCTGATGGGTTCATCGGGCACGGGCAAGTCGACCATCACGAACCGCCTGCTCGGCGCGGAGGTGCAGAGGACGCAGGAGGTGCGCCTCTCGGACGCGCGCGGCAAGCACACGACGACGCACCGCGAGCTGTTCGTCCTGCCCGAGGGCGGCATCGTCCTCGACACTCCGGGGATGCGCGAGCTGCAACTGCTCGTGAGCGAGCGGGGCCTGCGCGAGACCTTCGAGGAGATAGAGGAGGCGTCCGCGCGGTGCCGCTTCACAGACTGCCGGCACGAGGGCGAGCCGGGCTGCGCCGTCCGCGAGGCCCTGGACGCGGGCGAGCTCGACCCCGAGCGCTACCAGAACTACCGCAAGATGCAGGCCGAGATGCGCCACGCCGCCACCCTCGTCGACCAGCGCAAGGCGCAGGACGAGAAGTCACGCGTCAAACGCATCCACCGCGACCAGAAGAAGATTTACAAGAATAAGAGTAGGCAGTAGGCAGATGGCAGTAGGCAGTTCTGACGGATAGCGGAAGACGAATTAACCACAGAGACACAGAGGCACAGCTTTGAAGACTTATTGCTTCAAGCTGTGCCTCTGTGTCTCTGTGGTTAATTTTCTGTCGGCCGTACGCACCTGCAAACAACAGTAAGCTTCTTGTCTTAACTGCCTACTGCCATCTGCCTACTGCCTACTTCTCTCACTGCGTACCGCCGCTGGCGCCGCCGCCTTGCGCGGCGGGGCGGCCTTCCATGTCCACGAAGGAGATGTGGCCGCCGAGGCCGTCGAGCGAGCGGAGGCCCTGCTCGATCTTGGCGCGGTCGCCGACGATGACGACGGCCATGCGGTCGGGCTGGAGGTAGCGGTTCGCCACCCGGTTCACGTCATCCAAAGTCACGGCCTGCACGCGCTCGATGTAGCTGTTGAAGTAGGTGTCGGGCAGGCCGTAGGTGACGACCGTCTCCAGGCGGTCGGCGATCTGCGCGGGCGTCTCGAACGTGCGCGGGAAGCCGCGGATGATCGCCTGCTTGGCGTACTCAAGCTCCTGCGGCGTGACGGGAATGTCGCCGCGCACGCCGCGCAGCTCCTTCAAAAGCTCGACCACCGACTCCTTCGTCACGGCCGTCTGCACGGGCGCCGTCGCCGTGAACGGCCCCGCGCCGCGGCGGAAGTCGAAGAAGGAGCGCGCGCCGTAGGTGTAGCCCTTGTCCTCGCGCAGGTTCAGGTTGATGCGCGAGACGAAGCCGCCGCCGAGCAGGTTGTTCATGACGAGCAGCGGGAAGTAGTCTGGGTTCGAGCGCGGCACGCCGACGTGGCCGGCGTAGATGACCGACTGCGCCGAGCCGGGCCGGTCGACGATGTAGAGCTGCGCCCGCTCGCGCTGGACGGGCGCGGCCGAGACGTCCACGGCCGGCACGTGCCCCTTCTCCCACCTGCCGAAGGCCTTCTCCAGCTTCGGCACGACCTCGTCGGCCGTCGTGTCTCCGACGACGATCATCGTCGCGTTGTTCGGGCGGTAGAAGGTCTCGTAGAACTTACGCACGTCGGCGCCCGTCACGGCGCCGAGCGACTCCTCGTTGCCCGTCAGCGCGCGGCCGTACGGGTGCTCCTTGCCGTAGAGCAGGCCGGAGTAGACGATGCTCGCGATCTGGTTCGGGTCGTCGCGCCGCTGCTTGAAGGCGGTCATGCGCTGGTCGCGCAGGCGCGCCAGCTCCTTGTCGGGGAAGGCCGGGTTGAGGAGCACGTCCGCGTAGATGTCGAGCGCGCGGTCGAGGTGGCGCTTGAGCGTCGTCATGTTCGCCGTCGAAGAGTCCCAGCCGGCGTTGATGCCCACGAACGCGCCGATGTCCGCGAGCTGGTCTGAGATTTCGAGCGACGAGCGCGTCTGCGTCCCCTCGTCGAGCATGTCGGCGGTGAGCGAAGCCAGACCCGCCTGACCCGCGGGGTCGCCGGCCGCGCCCATCTTGACGACGAGGTCGAAGGCGACGATGGGCAGCTCGCTGTGCCTGACGACTAAAACCTCCAGCCCGTTCGAGAGCGTGCGCCGCTCGGCGGAAGGGAGCTTGAGCGTCGGGTTCGGCCCCGGCTTCGGCAGCTTCGAGGTGTCGGGCGGCGCCTCGGTCTTCTTCGACTGGCGCGTCATGGCCTGCCCGCGTCCGCCCGGCGCGGCCGTGGTCGGAGGGGCCGCGCCCGCCGGCTGCGAGGCCGCGGCCTCGGGGCGCGTGATGGGCTGCGTGCCCGCGGGCGGCGCGCCCGAGGTCGTCGTGCGCGCGGCCTGCGTCGCGGCCTGCGGCGACCCCGTGGCGGGCGCGCCGGAGCCGGTCTGCGCCGCGGGCGTGGTCGCGCCTTCGCGCGGGCTGCCGGCGGCCGGGCCGGCCGCGCTCGAAGCGCCGGACGCGCGCGGCACGACCGTCACGATCAGGCGCTTGTCGGTCAGGTACTGGTTGGCGACGCGCTTCACGTCGGCCAGCGTGACGGCGCGGTAGCGCGCGAGGTCTTGCTGGAAGTAGCCGGGGTTCTTGAGGAAGGTCGCGTAAGAGTTGAGCTGGTCGTTCTTGCCGCCGAAGCCGCCGACCGTCTGGATGCCGTAGATGAAGCTGGCCTCGCGCGAGTTGTAGGCGCGCTCGAGCTCGGCCGCGGTCGGCGGGTTGGCCTTGAACTTCTCCAGTTCCGTCTTGATGGCCTCTTCGAGCTGCGCGGCCGTCGTGTTGGGCTTGCCCGTCACGGTGATCTGGAAGCGGCCGGCCAGCTCGCTCGTCGAGTCGAAGGCGCTGGCCGACTGCGCGATCTGCTGGTCGTAGACGAGCGAGCGGTAGAGGCGCGAGGACTTGCCGCCGCCGAGGATCTCGCCCAGCGTGTCGAGCGCCGCCTCGTCCTTCGAGAACTGCGGGACGGAGTGCCAGATGAACTGGACGCGCGGGAGCTGGACGCGGTCTTCGAGGTCGAGGCGCATCTCCTTCTCCATGACGGGCTGCGCGACCTTGAGGGGCGGCACGTCCGGCCCCTTCGGGACGGGGCCGAAGTACTTCTCGACGAAGGCGCGCGCCTGCGCGGGGTCGAAGTCGCCGGCGATGGCGAGCGTCGCGTTGTTCGGGACGTAGTAGCGCCGGAAGAAGCCCTTGATGTCCTCCATCGAGGCGACCGTCAGGTCGTCGAGCGAGCCGATGGTCAGCCAGTGGTAAGGGTGCTCGGGCGGGTACATGACCTCGTTGATCTTCGCGCCGACGAGTCCGTACGGGCGGTTGTCGTAGTTCTGCCGCTTCTCGTTCTTGACCACGTCGCGCTGGTTGGCGAGCTTCTCCTCGGTCATCGCTTCGAGCAGGCCGCCCATGCGGTCGGCCTCCATGAAGATGGCGAGTTCGAGGAAGTTCGACGGCACCACCTCCCAGTAGTTGGTGCGGTCGGGGTTGGTCGAGCCGTTGAGGGTCGCGCCCGCCTCCTGCAAGGGCTTGAAGTAGTCGTTGTTGTAGTTCTTCGACCCCTGGAACATCATGTGCTCGAAGAGGTGCGCGTAGCCGGTCTTGCCGGGCGTCTCGTTCTTCGAGCCGACGTGATACCAGACGTTGACGCCGACGATGGGCGTCGAGTGGTCTTCGTGCAGGATGACCCGCAGCCCGTTGGGCAGGAAGAACTCGGTGTAGTTGATGGGCGGCAGCGCGGGCGCGCCCGCGGCCTTCGCCGCCGAAGCCTTCGTCGGTCTCCTCTGCGCGAGCGCGGGCAGTGCCGGCGCGCAGAGCAGCGTGACGAGTAGCGCGGTGAGCAGACGTTTCCAGAGCATTTCTTTCACACCTCCGCGTGGGTCTGGCGGCGCGGGGCTCGCGCCTGCGAGGGTCAGGGCGCGCACTCCGGCCGGCGATGTTGGCTGATGAATCCGGGGAACTGTTTGAAGAAGCTGCGACACGAATTTTAACGCCCGCCCGGCGGCGCTCGCAAATCCAAAATCAAAAATCTAAAATCCGAAATCAAGATGACCCTCGAAACGGATTTCATCGTGGTGGGGAGCGGCATCGCGGGCCTGCGCGCGGCGGTCGAGCTGGCGGGCCGGGGCGCGCGCATCACCGTCCTGACGAAGGACAGGCGCGAGGAGTCGAACACGGAGTACGCGCAGGGCGGCGTGGCCGTGGCCCTCTCGGAGGAGGACGAGGTTTCGCTCCACGAAGAGGACACGCTGGCCGCGGGCGCGGGCCTCTGCGACGAGCGCGCCGTCGAAGTCCTGGTCGGCGAGGGCCGCCGCTACATACAGGAACTGATCGAGTGGGGCACGGAGTTCGACCGGGAGGGCGGGCAACTTCTCTTTACGCGCGAGGCCGCGCACTCGCGCCCGCGCATCCTGCACGCGCAGGGCGACGCGACGGGGCGCGAGATCGTCCGCGCACTGCTCGCGCGCGCGGGCGCGGAGCGGAACATCTCCTTCCTCGCGCACGCCGAGACCGAGTCGCTCGTCGTGAGCGAAGGGCGCGTCTGCGGCGTGCGCTACCTCGACCCGCTCGTGCGCGCGCCGCGTGTGCTCACGGCGCGCGGGGTGGTCTTGGCGACGGGCGGCGCGGGCGCGCTCTACCTGCACACGACGAACCCGCCGGTCGCGACCGGCGACGGGATGGCGATGGCGTTTGAGGCGGGCGCGGAGCTGGCCGACATGGAGTTCGTGCAGTTCCACCCGACGGCCCTCAACGTCGAGGGCGCGCCGCGCTTCCTGCTCTCGGAGGCGCTGCGCGGGGAGGGCGGCGTGTTACGGAACGCGGCGGGCCGTCGCTTCATGCCGCGTTATCATGAATCAGCAGAACTGGCCCCGCGCGACGTGGTGACGCGCTCCATCGTAGCCGAGATGAAGCGGACGGAGACGCGCACGGTCTTTCTCGATATGACGGCCTTCGACGCGGCGCACCTGCGCCGTCGGTTCCCGAAGATTTACCGGACGTGTCTTGAGTACGGCCTCGACCTCGCGCGCGAGCCGATTCCCGTCAGCCCCGCCGCGCACTACGTGATGGGCGGCGTGCGCACGGACTTGGAGGGACGCACGACGCTCAACGGCCTCTACGCCGCGGGCGAGGTGGCCTGCACGGGCGTCCACGGCGCGAACCGCCTCGCCTCAAACTCTCTGCTCGAAGGTCTCGTCTTCGGCGCGCGCGCAGGAAGGGCGGCCGCCGAGGACTTGAAGAATTCGCATGTTGCTTCGGGTGATTCTGCTGTGGAGGCTTCCGCGTCAACGCGCGCCGACGTGCGCCGCGTGAGCGCCGCGTCGGCGGCCGTCCGCAAGCGCGTGCGGCGTCTGATGTGGGAGCGCGTCGGCATCCTCCGCACGCGGGAGGGCCTAGAGCGCGCCCTCTCCGAGTTCGAGCAGATAGCCTCCGCCCCACTCCTCCCCGGCCCGCGCAACTTCCTCACGACCGCCAGCCTCATCGCCCGCTCCGCCCTCTTCCGCGAAGAGTCGCGCGGCGCGCACTACCGCCTCGACTTCCCCCGGCGCGACGACCAGCACTGGCGCGCGCATTCAGTCACACGCAGGGGCGCCGCCGTCACACGCGCCGAAGCGGTCTCGTTCACTTCGACTTAACCTTTCTCATACCGACTTGCAGATTGAAATAAGGCCCCTTCACGCTGGGAGCGCGGGCATCCCTGCCCGCAAGCGCGCTTCTGCGCGCTGACCGTCCTACTCCTTACCTCAACCGTGAGACATGAAGTCTCACGGCCTTCGCGCTGCGCGCTCAGGCGGGCAGGGATGCCGGCGCTCCCAGCGAAGAGCCGGCCTTATTTCAATGTGCAAGTCGGTATCACAACTCTATCTGAACGAGGTCGCCGTCGCGGAGGCCGTACTTCTCCCTGAGTTTCACCTCGCACGCCACCTCGACGACGGTCTTCGGGTGGGCGCCTTCGCCCCGCTCGTTGCTGTCGGTGCGGAGGATAACGGCCCGCTCTTCGAAGACGCGGCAGGGGACGATGTGAATCGTGACATCGCCGCCGTACTCCACACCCTCGAGGCGCAGCGCGCCCGGGGGGATTCGGTACTCCTCTTCCAACTCGACGTTCAGCGTGCCGGGGAAGAGACGCAGCCCCGTCTTCCGCCGGTAGTGCTCGCCGAGCTTCTCGATCCAGTAGGCGAAGTTGCCGAAGCCAGAAACGACCCTGCCACACAGTATCAACCCCGTAACCTCCATGCCCTGACGGCGCCCGCCCGCGGCTCTTGATTCCGCCGCTCGAACTCTAAAGCCTCTCTGACCGTGGCCGCGATGATGTCACAGAACCTGCCCCCGTCCGCCCAAAGCCTGACGCCGATAATATTACAAAGATTGGTCGCGTGGGGACGGGCGTGCTGTGGCGGGCGGGGGCGCGTGTCATAATGGGGGCGTTGATTAGCTGAGCTGAAGCTTTCGGGCGAGGGGGAGAGGATGGCGGAATTCGAGCAGTTGCACGAGTGGTCGCTGACGCCGCGCGAGGCGGTGGAGTTGCAGAAGAGCCTGCGGGAGCGCGTGCGCATCGAGCCTCTCAAGAAGAAGGTCGAGACGGTGGCCGGCGCCGACATCAGCTTCAACAAGTTCGACCCGACGATCTACACGGGGATAGTCGTCCTGCGTCTTCCCAACCTCGAAGTCGTCGAGGAGGTCGGCATCGTCGGCGAGACGAAGTTCCCGTACGTGCCGGGCCTCCTCTCGTTCCGCGAGTCGCCTTCGGTCTTGGAGGCGTGGGCGAAGTTGAAGAACGTGCCGGACGCGGTGATGTTCGACGGGCAGGGCCTCGCGCACCCGCGCCGCGTCGGCATCGCCTGCCACGTCGGGCTCATCATCAAGCGCCCGACGTTCGGCTGCGCGAAGTCCGTGCTCGTCGGCAAGTACGAGGAGCCGGGAGAGGAGCGCGGCTCCTGGTCGCCGATGGTAGATAAGGGCGAGACGGTCGGCGCCGCCCTGCGGACGAAGACGCGCGTCCAGCCCATCTACGTCTCGCCCGGCCACCTGATAGATTTGGAGGGCGCGATAGACCTCACGCTGCGCTGCGACGGCGGCTACCGCCAGCCCGAGCCGACGCGCCGCGCCCACCTCCTCGTCAACGCCCTCCGCCGTGGAGAGAGGAAACCGACCTCGGAATCTGACGGAGGGACGGAAGGGCAGGGGAGTCTGTTCTAAAGCGTGTGCCGCGCTTAGTGTCGGATTGTTAACCACAGAGACACAGAGGCACAGCTTGTTGAGTTATGCTCTTCGAGCTGTGCCTCTGTGTCTCTGTGGTTAATTCCTGCGTTTGAACTCCAGCTCTTTGAAGTCGAAGTCGGGGTTGGGCACGTCGAGCTTCATCTCGGAGACTTTGCCCCGCGGGTCGAGCTGGAAGGTGACCCAGCCGCGCGGGTAGGGGTAGACGACCGAGTCGCGCCACTTGATGCGGAAGGTGTCGAAGTGCCAGTGCTCGAGGTCGCCGACGTAGGCGGGCGAAGGGAGCAGTCGGACGACGAGGTGCCCGCCCTCCTCGGACACCTTCGCGTCGCCGTACATCTGCCCGCCGTACGTGCCCGCGTAAGCGTCGAGCGGGAGCGAAGGCTTCGTGTTCGGCACGCGCGCCTCCTCGATCTTCTTCGCCTCGGCCGCCTCGCGCTCGCGCGCGGCCTTCGCGCGCGCGAGGTAGTCCGCGCTCCAGTCGCGCGCGGGCGCGCCCGTAAACACGTCGAAGACCTTGTAGTAGAGGAAGGACTGGAGCGGCGTCTCGCTGTTGGTGAGGATGACGACGCCGAGGTTCTCCTCGGGCATCAAGGCGACGCGCGAGGTCATGCCGTCGAGGCCGCCGCTGTGCGTGACGACCTTGCGGCCGCGGTAGTCGCCGAGAAACCAGCCGAGGCCGTAGAGGTTGAAATGCACCGTCGGGTTGAACTTCTCGGCCGACTCGCTGATGCCCGAGACGACCGTGTGCGGCGTCCACATCTCGCGCGACGCTGCGGCCGAAAAAATCTTCTTCCCTTGGTAAGTCCCGCGCCCCAACTGTAAGCGCACCCACTCGGCCATCTCGGCGGCCGAAGAGTTGATGGCCGCCGCGCCGCCCGCCGCATCGACGTTCGAGTAGTGCACGACCTGCACCCTGCCGTCCACCTCGTTGTGCGGCGCGGCGACGTTCTCTGCCGACGTCAACTGTTTATAGGTCGTCACCGTGCGCTTCATGCCGAGCGGCTCGAAGAACTTCTCGCGGACGTAGTCGTCCCAGCTCTTCCCCGTCACGGCCGGCACAATCTCGCCCGCCGTGATGAACATGATGTTCTGGTAGCCGTAGCGGCTGCGGAAGCCGTACGCGGGTTTGAGGAAGCGGACGCGGCGGATGACCTCCTCGCGCGGGTAGACGGTCTCGTACCAGAGCAGGTCGCCGCCGAAGGTCGCGAGCCCGCTGCGGTGGCTCAAGAGGTCGCGCACGGTCATCTCGCGCGTGACGTACGGGTCGTAGAGCTGGAAGTAGGGGAGGTACTTCGTGACGGGGTCGTCCCAACGGAGCTTCCCCTCGTCCACGAGCGTCGCGAGCGCGGCCGCGGTGAAAGCCTTCGTGTTCGAGGCGACCGCGAAGAGCGTGTCCCTGTCCACCGGCTCCGGCTTCCCCAGCTCGCGCACGCCGTAGCCCTTCACGAACACGACCTTGTCGTCCTTCACGACCGCCAGCGCGAAGCCCGGCACGTTCCACTCGCGCCCGGCCCTGGCGGCGTACTCGTCTACCTCTTTGAGCTGCTGCTCTAAGGTCTGCGCGGAGGCCGGCGGCGAGAAGACCAAGAGCGCGAGCAGGAGCAGCGCGGGACGGAGAAGTGGACGGCGCATCTGTGCGTGTGACCTCTGGCTACGGAGTCTATTTGCGTTTGATGACGAGAACCGCGTGGAGGCCATCGTCCGTGAAGGTGAGCGTGGCCGTCAAGTCCGACAGCGCGCGCATCGTGCGCCCGGCCGCGCTCTGCCCGGAAGGACTCAGGGGCTGGCGCGGCTCCGCGGCCGTGCCGTGGACGCTGCAAGAGACCTGACGGCCGTCCGTCGAGACGTGGTACGTCCCGCCCTCCGGGCAGTTGAAGCGCGCGCCCGCGAGCCGTCCGGCCAGCTCGACCGCCGCGCGGTCGAGCGCCTCGCCCGATGGAGCTTCCGGCCCGGCGGTGAGGGCGCGCGCGGCGTCTGCGAGCGGCGCGAGGTTGTTCAGGCAGGCCTCGCGCTCGTTCTCGGCCCAGGAGCGGTTGTAGTCGGGCAGCACCTCGTTCCAGTTCGAGGCGCGCACGCGCGCGAGGGCGTGGCCCGTCAGGTCTTCGTTGACGGTGGCCGTGCCCGCGGCCTGGCCCTGTGCGTTGAGGGCGGCGAGGTCTTCGAGGATGAAAGGCTTGGTGGCGACGTAGAGGCCGCGGCCGATGCGCGCCCAGTGGAAGGTGAAGCGCGCGGGGTCGAAGCTCAGGCCGAAGGCGCGCGCCTGCTCGCCCGTCGCGAGCCTGTACTTGTAGAAGTCGTACTCGAAGTCGAGCCAGCGCCGCCGCCGCCCGTTGCGCGCGGCGTTGGAGAACATGGCGTCCGACCAGGCGAGGTATTCGTCCACGACCTTCTCGTCGGCGACGGGGAGGGAGGCGTAGACCGGCGAATTCAGAGAGACGAGCGCGAGGGCGAGGAGGGGCTCGTAGCCGTCGAGGAGCCTGCCGCGCGCGCCGCGCCCCGCGCCGCTCGCCACCAGCATCCCGAGCACCGAAGGCATGTTCAGGTCGAAGGGCGGGCGCGAGTCGTAGACGTGGAGGCCCAGCTGGTTGCCGATCCCTTCGGAGATGAGGCCGTAAGTCTTCGCGCGCGCCTCCGGCCCGCCGGGGAGGTCGAACGGGAGGTCGAAGAAGTCCGCGGCCCTGCCCGGCCTCGTGCGCAGCTCCTTGAGGTACTGCTCCTTGTTGAGTCTGAGGCCCGCGCTGAAGATGTCCCGGCGCGGGACGGGGAGGTCGTCGAGCGGCTCGGGCCGGCCGCCGAGCGCGGAGGCGAGGCCGGTGTAGATCGTGTTGTCGATGAGCGGGAGGATGACGGTCTCGACGCGCAGCTCCTCGGGCGCGACCTTGAGGCGGAAGGCAATGGGGTCGAAGAAGGTGCGCCAGTACTGGTTGTACTCGGCGACGAAGGCGCGGTACTCCGCGGCCTCCTCGGCCGAGACCTGCGCGACGGGCGTTTCGATGTTGGGCGTCAGACGCAAGGCGTGTCCGTGGCGCGTGCAGACGCCGGCCATGCCGTCGGCCGAGAGCGCGTAGCGCCCGCCGTCGGGGCACGAGAGCAGGCCTTCGCCGAAGAGTCCGGGCGCGGCGCCGGTGGCGCGCAGCTCTTCGAGGTTCTCGGGCGCGCGGCCGTGCTCCGTGCGGAAGAGGAGCGCGGCGTGGTCGATCATGCGGAGGTGGTTGTAGCAGAGCAGCCGGCGGCGCTCCGTGAGTTTGACGACGGGCCCCATCAGGCGGCGGACGAAGGGGTCGGAGAGGTAGACGAAGCCGTCCTCGCGCGCGTCGCCGCGCGGCATCAGCGTGCGCATGTACGCGAACTCGGGGGTGTCGCCGAGGCGGCGGACGGGACGCCCCTGCGCGTCCCTGCCTTTGACGGCCTCGATGACGCGCCTGAAGGCCGCGAGCGAGTTGCTGCGGACGTGCAAGCCCTCTTCCGGGTAGGCGGAGACGACGCTCACGTCGCGCTCGGGCGTCTGAAGTTGCGTGTACTCGACGCCGAGGTACTGGCCGGTCTCGCGGCGCGCTTCGGGGTGCGCCTTCGCGGCGTCTTCCAGAAAAGCGTCCATGCGGCCGCGGAAGAGGAGCGACTGCTTGACGCGGAAGAGGAGCGTCACGTCGCTGCCCTCGCGGACGAAGGGGTCGCTCCCCGTCACGGCGACTTCGTCGACGACGAGGTCGTAGAAGGGGCGCGTGTGCGTGTCCGTCTCGACGGCGAGCTGTCTTTTAAGACGCTCGCCCACGTCGAGCGTCAGGCTGTCCCGGAACGCCTGGTTGGAGAGGTGCGAGCCCCAGAGGTCGCCCGCGTCGAAGGCGTCGAGCAGCTTGGTGAGCGCGCGGAACTCCGCGAAGTAGAAGTCCTCGGGCACGGCGCGCGCGAGCGCGGAGATGTCGGGCTTGCGGCCGGCGAGCATCTTCTCCCAGGGGTGGCTCTTGATGGTCGGGCCGGCGAGCGTCGAGACCTGCACGGTGCGCGCGTCGCGCGGCGCGGGCGTGGCGCTGAGCGTGCCGACTGGCATGACCGAGCGCATGGAGTCGAGCTGCAGGCTCTCCTGCACGGCGAGCGCGCCGGTGAAGAGGCCGAAGAGGTCTGCGTCGCGGCGCCGCTCGGCGCGCGAGTCGAAGTCGTCCCAGACGAGGCCGCGGACGCGCGCCTCGGCCTCCTCGAAGCGGTTTTCGCGGCGCGCGAGCTGGAGGGCGACGTATTGCAGGTACGCGTCGCGCGGCTGCAGGGCGAGTGCCGCCAGCGCCTCGTCGAGCGTCCAGGCCTGACGTGAGGCGGCGTCGTTGCGTTGCTGCGCCGGGGCTGAAACCGTAAAGAGAAGGAGGGCGGAGACGAGACAGCAGGCGGCGGCTTTCAGGCGGGGGGTCATAAATCCGAGCATATCATGACGGAGCACGGCCCGCTTATGCTGGGAGCGCGGGCATCCCTACAGCCCGCCTGAGCGCGCCAGCGCGAAAGTTGAGAAACTTAATGTCTCAAGGTTGAAGTAAAGAGTACGACGGTTAGCGCGCTGACGCACGCTTGCGGGCAGGGATGCCCGCGCTCCCAGCTTTAAGGGCCGAAGAAAGGCGGCGCGCTTTTGAAGAGCGCGCCGCCTTTGTTAGGTGTCGAGTTGTTTGAAGGTCTTACTTGTCGGCCGAGACCGTGAACTTCTGCGAGGGCGAGAGCGACTGCCCCGACACCTTGTCGCGGACGCGGACGACGATCTCGTACTCGCCGGGGGCGAGGTTATTCGTCGGGAGCAGGCGGGCCAGCGTCAGGCGCTGCCCGGCGTCGGAGTTGCCGCGCCAGTCCTCGGCCTGCTTGAAGACCTCCTTGCCGTCCTTCTGCAGGACGTACTCCACGTCAATCGCCGGCCTGAGCGTCGTCTGGTCGATGCCCGCGTTGTAGACCTGCATGTAAATCCCGACGTCCTGCCCGCGCTTGTAGACGCCCGAGACGTTCGGCAAGACCTTGAACGGGCCGATGGCGAACATGCCGGGGAGCTGGTCGTTCAGGGCCTGGAGCTTGACGGCCAGCACGAGCGAGGAGGTGCCGAGCTTCTCCGCCGTGAACTTGGGCACCTCGAAGCCGATGGCCTTGACGGTCGTCGCGCCGGTGTTGATGTCGCGGATGAGCAGGTCGACCTTGTAGTTGCCGGGCGAGAGCGGGAGCACGCGCTGGTAGGCCGACTTGCGCTCCTTGAGCGTGGTCAGCTCCGCGACCGTGGCCGTCGTCGTGACCGGGTCTTCGAAGCTGGTCACGCGGCGGCCCGAGAGGTTCGTCACGCGGCCGTAGATGTTGAGGCGCGCCGTCTGGATGCCGCTGCCGTCGTCCTTGAACTGGAGGTCGTTGTTGTCGGTCTGGATGGTGATGGCCGTCATCACGCGGTCGTCCGAGGCGCGGTAGAAGTCGACCTTCGTCGCCACGTCGAGGGCGGCGGTGTCCTCCGCGCCCGTCGAGGCGGTGGCGAGCAGGTTCTTCTCAAGCACGTCGTTGACCTGCGGCGGCTTCTGCAAGTCCGTGTAGAGGATGAGGCGCGAGAAGGGGCTGTCGGACTCGCGCGCGCCCGGGCCGGTGTAGCCGAAGGCGCCGCGGTTGGCGACGCGGTCGGCCTTGTCGGAGAGGCCCAACTGCTCCATCAAGGTCAGGCCCGCGCCGGGGATGTTGAGCATGGCGTCCTTCTCGTCGGGCGAGCGGGCGATGCGGTACTCGCCGGTGCCGGTCGGGTCGACGAACTCGATCTCGATGCCGGAGCCGATGCCGGGCAGGTAGCGGTAGAACCAGATTTCGAACGGGTAGGTCGTCGTCGAGCCGCCGCCCTCGTAGGAGGGGCGCTCGTAAGAGCCGCCCGAGGGGTGAGACTCCTTCTCGTTCGGAGCGCCGTACATGATGTAGATACGGCCGCGGTCGGTCTTCCAGCCGGGGATGCCGGAGGCGAAGTGCTGGTTGGCGTAGGCCACGCGCTCGTAGTGCTCTTCGAGGTACTCGTTGACCTCGGTGTCCGGGTCCGGGTCGCGGCGGCGCCAGAAGGCTTCGATGAACTGCTCACGCTCGGCGTCGGTCGTGAGCTTCTTCCAGGCCTTCTTCTCCTCGTCGGTGATGATGTACGCGACGTCCTCGTCGATCCACTTCTTGAACATGTTCTTGTTCTCTTTGCGGACGTTGCGCTCGCGCTCGGGCACGTCCTGCGGGTCGGCGGCCTTCTTCTTCTGCGCGAACGCAGCGGGGGAGGCCGTGACGAGCAGGGAAAGGGCCAGGGCCAGAGAACGCATCCTCTGTTGACGGGACATCGCTTTAGAACTCCTGTTCGGCTGGGACAAAGAAATTAAAGGTTTACCTGCCGGGGCGGTCGCGAAAAGGGCGACGCCTGAGAAGCCGCCGGGGCCAGTCCCCTACAGAGGCTTAAACCCAGTCATCGCCGCAACTTTCGCGCTGATTTTAGGGCCTCTCCGGAGACACAGTCAAGATGCGCCGGGGGTTGTCCCGGTTGCCTGTCGGACGCCTTCTAAAGTCCCCCGAATCGACCCCGCCGGCACATCCTTCAACCCATGATTACCGCGACCGCGCCGTTAGATACGCCCCAAGAAAGGTGTTGGGTGTTGGGTTCTGGGTGCTAGTTAAAAACCCGGTTCTAACCAGCACCCAGAACCCAACACCCAGCACCCCTTAATCTACTCCACCGTGCGAGGGCGGGAGAAGAGCCAGGCGACGAGGATGGAGATGAGGTAGAGCACCACCATCGGGGCCGCGAAGAGCATCATGTTCGGGATGTCGTTGGTCGGCGAGAGCACGGCCGCCGCCACCAGGATCACCACCAGCGAAATCCGCCAGTGC
>JAFAZX010000085.1 GCA_019239425.1 Acidobacteriota bacterium | reverse complement strand
CAACGACGGCGACGAGTGGCAGCCGCTGCGGCTCAACATGCCCGCGACCTCCATCCGCGACCTCGTCGTCCACCGCGACGACATCGTCGTCGGCACGCACGGCCGCTCCTTCTGGATTCTCGACGACATCACGCCGCTCCGGCAGATAGACGCGAGCGTGGCTTCGTCCGACGCCTTCCTCTTCGCGCCGCAGACGGCCTACCGCGTCCGCCGCAACCTCAACACGGACACGCCGCTCCCGCCCGAAGAGCCTGCGGGTCAGAACCCGCCCGACGGCGCGATCATCAACTACTACCTGAAGACGGATTCGGGCGTGCCCGTCCAGCTCGAAATCTTCGACCGCGCCGGCAAACTCGTCCGGCGCTTCCGCAGCGACGACAAGCCGGAGTACGTGGACGAGAAGGAACTGCCGTACCCCCTCTACTGGGTTCGCCCGCCGCGCGTCCTGCCCGCGTCCGCGGGGATGCAGCGCTTCGTGTGGGACTTGCACTACCCCGACCCGGGGGCGCAGCGGCACGAGTACCCGATCTCCGCCATCTACCGCGACACGCCGCGCTCCCCGCAGGGCGCCTCGGTGCTCCCAGGCGATTACACCTTGAAGTTGACGGCCGCGGGGAAGACTTTCACGCGCACGCTCCGCGTCGAGATGGACCCGCGCGTGAAGACGACGCGCGCCGGACTCGAACAGCAGTTCGCGCTCTCCGCGCAGGCGGCCGAAGGGATGACCGAGACCTCCGATGTGCTCGACGGTCTCAAGAAGATTCGGACGCAGGTAGCCGACCTGCGCAAGCGCGCCGGCCTTCCGCCGGCAGTGGGCGACGCGCTGACGGCGTTCGACAAGAAGGCCGCCGCGCTCGAAAGCGGCGCGCCGGCCGGCACGACGCCCGCGCCGCCGAACTTCAACCAGCTTCACACTCAACTCGCCTCGCTCTACGAGGTGCTGCAGCAGGCCGACGCCGCGCCCACGACGCAGGCCGCCGCGCAGGCCGCAGACCTCCAGCGCCGCCTGCGCGAAGCGATGCCGGCCTGGAACGAGTTCAAGTCGAAGGACGTTGAAGCGCTCAACGCCCAGCTCCGCACGGCCGGCCTGCCGGCGGTAACGCTCTAGCGGTCAGAGATGCGCTTAGCGAGGCTCATCCTGTGCGTTCTCTGCGTCTGCGCCGCGGCGCAGACTTCACGCGCGCAGACGCCGAAGACGCGGGTCGTCATCGCCGCCGACGTGCTGTTCGACGGGCGCGGCCGCGTGATAAGGAACACGCGCGTCGTCGTCGAGGGCTCGAAGATTGTCGCCGTCGACCCGAAGGCGGGGCCGGTGGATTACGATCTGCGCGGCCTGACCGTCATGCCCGGCTGGATCGACGCGCACGTCCACATCACCTGGAGCTTCGACCGTGAAGGCAAGAACGCCGGGGCGGGCGAGACGACGCAGGAGGCCGCCTACCGCTCGGCGTCGAACGCCTGGCTGACTCTGTTGGCGGGCTTCACGACCGTCCAGAGCGTCGGCTCGCCCACGGACGTTCCCCTGCGCGACGCGATTGCGCAGGGCAGCATCCCCGGCCCGCGCCTCCTGACGGCCGTCGACCCGCTCTTCGGGCAGGGCGAGAAGACGGGCACGCCCGACGAGATACGCGCCTTCGTCCGCAGGCAGAAGCAGGCCGGCGCAGACGTTCTAAAAATCTTCGCCTCGCAGAGCATCAGGCAGGGCGGCGGGATGACCCTCTCGCGCGAACAGCTCGGCGCGGCCTGCGAAGAGGCGAAGCGCCAGGGGTTGCGCGCGGTCGTCCACGCCTACAAGGAGGCCGTGCGCGTCGCGTCCGAAGTCGGCTGCACGCAGGTCGAGCACGGCACGATGGCGACGGACGAAGACTTGAAGCTGCTGGCCGCGCGCGGGACGTACCTCGACCCGCAGGCCGGCCTCGTCATCGAGAACTACCTCGCCAACCGGGAGCGCTTCCTCGGCACGCCCGGCTACACCGCCGAGGGGTTCGCGGCGATGGAGCGCGTGCTCTCGCTCAACCACGACCTCGTGCGGCGCGCCTCGAAGACGAAAGGTTTAAAGATAGTCTTCGGCACAGACGCCGTCGCGGGCGCGCACGGCCGCAACGCCGAGGAGTTCATCGACCGCGTGCGCGACGGCGGCGTCGAGCCGATGGCGGCGATGGTCTCGGCCCAGTCGCTCGGCGCGGAAGCCTTGGGACTCGGCGACCGCATCGGCTCCGTCGCGCCCGGCTTCGAGGCCGACATCATCGCGCTCGACGGCGACCCGCTCAGAGACATCACGGCCGTCCGCCGCGTCCGTTTCGTCATGAAGGGCGGCGTCGTCTACAAGAACGTCACACGAGGACGCAGGTGAGAACCCCCATGCGACACACACTCTACGCGCTCTTCATCATCCTCCTCATGCTCGCGCCCGCGGAGGCGCAGGGGCGGCGTCAGGAGCGTTCGGCGCCCAGGTCTTACGCGGAGCTGACGCGGGGCCTGCAAAAGCTGGACGGCTACTTCCCGCTCTACTGGGACGCGGGGGAGGGGAAGCTCCTCCTGGAGATTCCGCGCTTCGACACGGAGTTCCTCTACCAGGTCTCGCTCCCGACCGGCGTCGGCTCGAACCCCCTGGGCCTCGACCGCGGGCAGTTGGGCGACACGCGCGTCGTGCACTTCGAGCGCGTCGGGCCGAAGGTGCTCCTCGTCGAAGCGAACCAGCGCTACCGCGCGCTCAGCTCGGACGCGGACGAGCGCCGCGCCGTCGAAGAGTCCTTCGCGCGCTCCGTCATCTGGGGCTTCGAGCTGGCGGCCGCCGAGGGCAACCGCGTGCTCGTCGACGCGACCGAGTTCTTCCTGCGCGACGCGCACGGCGTCGCCGACCGCCTGCGCGAATCGAACCAGGGCCAGTACAAACTCGAAGGGTCGCGCAGCGCCCTCTACCTCCCGCGCACGAAGGTCTTCCCGAAGAACACCGAGGTCGAGGCGACGCTCACCTTCACGACCGAGGGCGCGCCGGGGCAGCTGGTGCGCGACACTGTCCCGACGCCGCAGTCGCTCACCGTGCGCGAGCACCACTCGCTCGTCGAGCTGCCCGACAACAAATACCGGCCGCGCAAGCTCGACCCGCGCGTCGGGGTCAACGCCGTCGAGTTCTACGACTACGCCTCGCCCTTCACGGAGCCGGTCGAGAAGCGCTGGATCGAACGCCACCGCCTTGAGAAGAGAGACCCGCGCGCCGCCGTCTCCGAACCCGTCAAACCCATCGTCTACTACGTAGACCCGGGCGCGCCCGAGCCCATCCGCAGCGCCCTCGTCGAAGGCGCGTCGTGGTGGGCGCAGGCGTTCGAGGCCGCGGGCTTCCGCAACGCCTTCCAGGTGAAGCTGCTCCCGCCGGGCGCCGACCCGATGGACGCGCGCTACAACATGATCAACTGGGTGCACCGCTCCTCGCGCGGCTGGTCTTACGGCGCGGGCATCACAGACCCGCGCACCGGCGAGATCATCAAGGGCAACGTCACGCTCGGAAGCTTGCGCATCCGCCAGGACTACCTCCTCGGCACCGGACTCATCCCCGTCTTCGGCGACGAGCGGCGCGGCGCGTGCGAGCTGGAGGCCGGGACGGGCGACGACGCGGAGTACCTCGCGCAGTTAGACCCTTCCGTAGACGCGGCGCGGATGTCTCTGGCGCGCATACGCCAGCTCGCCGCGCACGAGGTCGGGCACACACTGGGCCTGGCGCACAACTTCGCGGCGAGCACGTACGGCCGCGCCTCCGTGATGGACTACCCGGCGCCCCTCGTCGAGATTAAGAACGGCAGACTCGACCTCTCGAACGCGTACTCCGTAGGGATAGGCGCCTACGACAAGTTCGCCATCACCTACGCCTACGCGCAGTTCGCGCCGGGCGCGGACGAGGCGGCCGAGCTTGAAAGAATCGTGTCGGAGGGCGTGAAGGCGGGGATGCTCTTCATCTCGGACGCCGACGCGCGGCCGGCGGGCGCGGCGCACCCGCTCGCGAACCTCTGGGACAACGGCTCAGACCCGGTCGCGTCTCTGCGCCACGAGATGGAGGTGCGGCGCATCGCGCTCGAAGAGTTCGGGCTGGCGAACGTGCCGGCGGGGACGCCGCTCTCTCTGCTGGAGGCGAAGTTCCTGCCGCTCTACCTTCACCATCGTTATCAACTTCAGGCCGCGGTGAAGTCCGTGGGCGGGCTCTACTACACCTACGCGGTGAAGACGGCGGGCGGCGCGTCGAGTCCCGCCGAGGCGCAGCAGGTCGTCCCGGCGGCGCGCCAGCGCGAGGCGCTCGCGGCCGTGCTCGACACGCTCAAGCTCGGAGAGCTGACGGTTTCGCCGCGCATACTCCGTCTCATCCCGCCGCGCGCCTTCGGCTACGAGGGCGGGACGCAGGAGCTTTTCGCGAAGCAGACAGACCCCGCCTTCGACCCCGTGGCCGCGGCCGTCGTCTCGGCCGACCTCGCCGTCTCGCGCCTCTTGGAGCCGCACCGCGCGGCGCGCCTCATACAGTTCCACGCGCTCGACAAGTCGAATCCGGACTTCGGCGACGTGTTGGACGCGCTCGTCACGCGGACGTGGCGCTCGCCCGTGCCGAAAGACGAGTACCAGGCGTCCGTCCAGCGCGCCGTCCAGTCGCTCGTCGTCGAGCGCCTGATGGACTTGGCGGCGGACGACTCGGCCTCGCCGCAGGTGCGCGGGGTCGCGACCGAGGGCCTGCGCTGGCTCATGCAGGCAGACACCGCCGTGGGCATCGACGCCGCCAGCCTGGAGCCGACGAGGGCGCACCTGCGCTCGACGCACGAGGAGATCGAACGCTTCCTCGCGCGCCCGGACGCGCCGCGCAAGCGCACGCCGCCGCCGCCCACGCCGCCCGGCGACCCCATCGGCTCGGGCGCGCCGTAGTGATTACAAATTTTCGTTGACACCCCGGCGACTTGGCGATACTCTGTGCGCCGCCTTGTCACCGGGAAGCAGTCCTCGCGCCTTTTCACCTCTGAACTCAGGAGGTTCACTCATGCCCGAACGCCCTTACGTCAACTCCTTCGCGGCGGCCCTCGTCTAGCCCGCACCGACGGCAGCAAACGCTTACCTCGCGCGAATCAGATTCTCACCCACGTCGCAGCCCCGGAGCCGCGGTGAGCACGGGCTGCGGCCCTTCTCGTCACCGTGTCTGAAAAACTAAGAAAGGCAGGTACAAGGACATGGCCCTAACCTACACACTCGTGCGCGAGTGCCTCAACAACGTGGACGACGTCGCCGGCCGCTGGCAGATCGAGGGCGGGCGGGTTCTGGAGAAGGAGAAGCACGTCGCCAACTACTCCAGCGTGAAGCGGGTCAGCTGCGGCACGCACGAACAGAACACCGCCATGCTGTGGATCACGCTCTTCTTCCTGAAGGAGAAGCCCCCGCAGAACATCACGCTGCACGGGTCGCACGACTTCAACAGCGGCGGCGAGATCGGCAGCGTGAGCGCGGCCTCGGCGACCTTCGCGGCGCAGATCGGCAAGCAGTTCAAGCGCGTCGTCAACACCCTGACCATCGGTTAGCACCTCTCGCGCGCGAAAGGTAAACCCCGACGGGGAGGGGCGGGGGCTCAGGCCTCTGCCCCTCCACGTCTTAATTTCAACTTTCAAATTTGAAATCCTTATACCGACTTGCAGATTGAAATAAGGCTGCTTAAAGCTGGGAGCGCGGGCATCCCTGCCCGCTAGCGTGCTTGAGCACGCTGACCGTCTCCCTTTTTAATTCGACGTTGAGCTATTAAGCCTCTGTGCTTTAGAGGGTGACGCCGGGCTCGTCTGCGCAGGCGGCGCCGGTCTCGCAGAGGCGGTCGAGGAGGAGCGCGAAGAGTGCGAAGAGGCGGCGGAGGCGCTCGGCGTCGGTGACGAAGCCGGTGGCGCGCAGGACGAGCTCGTCCACGCCTTCGGGCAGGCTCGCGCCGAAGGGGCCGTCGCTGCCGCGCGCTTCGAGGTTGAGCGAGGGCTGCGACTGGATGAGGCGGCGGATCTCTTTTGAGTCGAAGAGCCGGCGGACTTGCTCGTCGTCTCCGGAGCGGATGACGAACTCGCGGTCGAAGTCCGACTGCCCGGTCTCGCTCGTGTGTATCCCCAGCCGCCGCGCGAGCGTGTCGAGCAGGTCGCGCCTCTGCAGCCTGAAGTAGAAGCGCCCGCGCCCGACGAACGGCGCGCGCAGCCTTGTCACCACCGCCGCGGCCGCGCCCGCCGGCACGACGTTCGTGTCGAGCGTCACGCACCAGCCCCTGTAACGCACGCGCGTCCGCCCCGCCCGCACGTACTCCGAAACGGCCGCGTCCACGCGCCCGCAGAACTCGTCCCACGTCTCGTCGCCTATACGCTCCATAAGAGGCGGAAGCCCGACCGTCAGGGAGGGCGTCGGTCTCCCTCCGTCCGAACTTTGACGAAAGACGTACGCCCTCCCTGACGGTCGGGCTTCCGCCTTCAAGCCCGCCGGATGATCTTCGCGGCGACCCAGCCGACGAGGACGAGCGCGGAAAGGATGAGCCAGTTGTAGTCGTGGCCGTAGGTCGCGACGGGGTAGTGGTTGCTGATCATCGTGAAGACGACGGGCACGACCATGAACGTGTTGTGCTTCGAGCGCAGCTTGGCGCGCGCGCCCTCGGCGGGGTCGGGCGGCTTGCCCTCTTTGACGGCCGCGATCATGCGCCGCTGCGCGGGCAGAATCCCCATCCAGACGTTGAGGAACATGATGGTGCCCATCGTCGCGCCGACGTGGATGTAGGCCGCGCGCCCGCTCAGCACGTGCGTCGAAAGGTAGGCCGCGCCGACGACGAGCGCGTAGGCCACGGCCGCGAAAGCCTTCTCGTTCCGCCCGAGCGGCGACCTGAGCAGGAGGTCGTAGACGAGCCAGCCGGCGACCAGCATCCCGATGCCGAAGCCGCTGGCCGTCCACACTCCGATGTCGCGCACGTCCACGTCCACCATCAGGCCGCCGTGGTAGTAGACGATGGTCAGGAGCGCGATGCCGCTCAGCCACGTCGAGGCGGCCTCCCACCTGAACCAGTGCAGTCGCCGGAGCGCGGGCGTCTTGCGCTTGCCGACGACGTAGAAGCCGCCGCTGTGCACCATCCAGACTTCGGGGTCGCCACCCTCCTCTCGGGCCGCGCGCTCCTCCTCCTGGAAGCGGCCGTCGAGCCAGGTGAAGTAGTAGGTCGAGCCGACCCAGAGGATGGCCGCGAAGACGTGGAACCAGCGCGCGAGCAGGTTCAGCCACTCGCTCAACTGAGGTGAAAGTCTCATTCGGTTTCAGCTCCCGCGGTATGTCGTGTAGCCGTAAGGGCTCAAGAGCAGAGGCACGTGGTAGTGCGCAGAGGCGTCGCGGACGACGAAGCTCACGACGACCTCCGTGTAGAAGCTCTCCACGCCCGAGGCGTCGAAGTAGAAGCCCACGTCGAACGCGAGCCGGTACTCGCCTTCGTGCAGCACAAAATCCGGAGGCGTAATGTCGCGCAGACGCCCGTCCGCGTCCGTCGCACCGCGGCCGACGACCGCCCAGCCGCCCGCCCGTTTCGCTTCGAGCGTGACGGGCACGCCCGAGGCGGGGCGCCCCCTCGCGGTGTCAAGCACGTGTGTTGTGATGCCGCTCATCAGTGTGGCAGAAGCCCGACCGTCAGGAAGGGCGTTAAGTCTCCCGCCGTCCGCATCAAGAAAGACGTACGCCCTCCCTGACGGTCGGGCTTCCGCCTCTCACTTCACGTTCAGGAATTTCTTGAGCCGCAGCTCCGTGATGCGCCACTGCTCTGTGGCCGCGACGCGCAGCTCGGCGTCGGGGTCGTTATTGAAACGTCCGCGCAGGAGCGCGAGCATCTCTTCGGCCGACTTGCCCGTGGCGCAGACGATGAAGATGAAGCCGAAGCGCTCCTCGTACTCGCGGTTCGCCTTCGCCAGCTCGTCGAGCGTTTCGTCCGAAGCCTCGCGCGCGCCCGACTGCTCGCCTTCAGCCCACGCGCGCGCCTCCGCGCCCGTCTCCCTCTCGGCCCGCTTCTCGCCGATCTTCGGGTGCGCGCGGAAAGCTTCGAGCCAGTCCTCGCGGGGCAGCTCGCCCCAGACGCGCCCGCCGATGTTGAGCAACTGCCCCACGTCCCAGAACGGCCGGAGCGCCGCGACCTCCGACGCCCAGCGCGTTGAGCCGCAGCACGACAGAAGCGCCGCGCGCGCCTCGTCCGACGACAGGCGATTCAACTTACCGATGGGGCCTTCGATGTCTTTGAAGTCAGGCATCGTTTGAAAAGCCGTGAATGGTGAATCGTAAATGGTGAATAGAAAGAACCCGTTTTAACTATTCACCATTTACGATTCACCATTCACTAAAAAGGCGGAGGCGGCTGACGCCGCCGTCGGGGTAGATGCGGAAGCGGGCGTGCGTGGCTTGCCCCGCGTCGCGCAACTCCTGTTCGTAGAAGTGGCGCGTGTGCGCCTGCAACTTCGTGCGCGGCAGAAGCTCGCGCCAGTCTGCCTCCGCGAAAGACTCCGCGGGCGTGAGCCTGTCCTCCGGCCCTTCGCAGACTTCGAGCGAGCAGCTCTCGGGGAAGTTACCTTTGAAGTGCGCCGTGTCCACTTCGACCCGGCGGATCGTCCCGCGCGCGCCGAGCCTTATGACGCACCAGTCGTGGCCGGGGCCGCGGCGCCTTTTCGTCTCCCAGCCGTCGCTCATGTCGGCGGCGCGCCCCGGCATGATGAGGTTGTGCCGGTGGCCGAAGAACTCGTCGCTGGTGGCGACGACGAGGCCGCCGTTCTCGACGGCCGCGAGGTCTACGAGTCCGCCCGCGCGGCGGATGGCGTCCCAGTCGGGCGCGACCTCGCCGTAGACGCGCAGGCGCGCGACGCCGCCGTCCGGGTAAATCTTGAAGCGCAGGTGCGTGACTCTCTTGTCCGGCGTGATGGGGAACTCGTTCTGCGCGTCGCCTTCGAGTCTGGACTGAGGCAGCAGCTCGAACCACACGACCGACTCGTCCGTCAGAGCCTCGACGTCGGCGTTAGGCTGTGCGGCGCAGGCTTCGAGCGAGCAGCTCTCGGGGAAGTTGCCGCGGAAGTAGCTCGTGTCCACGACGACGCCGCGGACGCGGCCCGCCGCGCCGAGGCGGACGAGGCACCAGTCGAAGCCGGGCGTGCGCTTGCGGCGCGACTCCCAGCCGTCCATCCACTTCCCGCGCTCCGTGTACGCGCCCTCGCGCCAGACGGGCGCGCTCGCCTTCAGGAGATTCTCCTTCGGCGCGAAGAAGTCGTCGTTGGCGTAGAGCACCGCTCCGCCCAGGCGCTCCGAGGCGAGGTCAACGAGATTGGTGAACACGGTCGTCATCTTCGGTTCTTAAAAGTCGTCGTCAAGGTCGTCCCAGATGGTCGGCTCCTTCTTCGGCTCTTCGCGCAGGAGGAGCTGGCCCGTGGGCTTTTCAGGAAACTCGCCGCGTTCGTAAATCTTCTCGCCGCGGAGGTAGGTGGCGATGACCGCGCCGTCGAACTCGAGGCCGTCGTAGGGCGTGAGCTTGTGCCTGTGGTAGTTCGTCCCGGCCTCGACGCGCGTCTTCGCTCCGGGGTCGAAGAGACAGAAGTCCGCGTCGCGCCCCGGCGTGATGGCGCCCTTGCGCCCGAAGAGGCCGGCGAGCCGCGCCGGCTCGCGCGAGAGCCAGCGCGCGAGGTCTCGGAAGTCGTGGCTGCGCCGGCGCGCCTCAGTCCACACGACGGGGAGCCGGTACTGCAGAGAGCTGATGCCGCCCCAGGCCTTGATGAAGTCCCCCTCCGGCCGCCTCTTCATCTCGGGCGGGCAGGGCGAGTGGTCGGAGACGACCATGTCGATGGTGCCGTCGGCGAGCGCGGCCCAGAGCTGCTCGCGGTTCTCGCGCTCGCGCACGGGCGGGCAGCACTTGAACTCGGTCGCGCCGTCCGGTATCTCTTCGGCGGCGAAGGTCAGGTAGTGCGGGCACGTCTCGGCGGTGAAGGGGAGGCCCGACGCCTTCGCCTCGCGCAGCAGCGGGAGCGAGTCTGACGAAGAGTGATGCACGACGTGCAGGCGCGCGCCCGTCTCGCGGCACAGGCGCAGGAGGAGCGCGACCGCCTCGTCCTCGGCCTTCTTCGGGCGCGAGTTGAGGAACGTCTCGTACCGGCGTGGGTCGCCCGTCGCGTCTCCCGTGCAGCAGGACGCGAAGGCCTCTTCCACGGGGCCGGGCATCTCGGCGTGGACGATGAGCGGAGCGTCCAGGCGCGCCAGCTCGAACATCGCCGCGTGCAACTCGCCCTCTTTGACGTTCGGGAACTCCTGCACGCCGGAGTCGATGAGGAAGCATTTGAAGCCGACGACGCCGCCCGCGTAGAGCGCCGCGAGCAGCCCGAGATTCCCCGGCACGAGCCCGCCCCAGAAGCCCACGTCCACGCGGCACTGGCCCTTCGCCGCTTCTATCTTCTGCCGCAGGCCGTCGGGCGTGGTCGTCGGCGGGATGCTGTTGAGGGGCATGTCGACGATGGTCGTCACGCCGCCCGCGGCCGCGGCCTTCGTCGCCGTCGCGAAGCCCTCCCAGCGCGTCCGCCCCGGCTCGTTCACGTGGACGTGCGAGTCCACGAGGCCTGGCAGCAAGACCGCTTCGCCGGCTTCCACGAGAGGACAGCCGTCGGGCACCTCGTCGAACTCGTAGATGTCCTCGACGCGCCCGCCGCTGATGTGAACCGAGGCGGGGCCGTCCGACTCTGGAGTGATGACGCGTTGACCCCTGATACAAAGGTCTGGCGAAGGCATGGGGAAGACTTTAAAACATAAGTCGGCGCTTTTGGCAATAGATTGGTTGGGCGATAGAATGCTCCGGCCTTCCACACGAGCGAGGAGAGACGATGAGAACAACTTTGAGTACGGAGGCGACGCGGGAGATTTCGGCGCGGTTGGGCGAGGCCAACCGCGAGTTCGCGGCGCGCTACCCGGGCGAGTCCTTCAGGCGACAGCCGGTGCACACGGTCTACGGCGGCGCGCACCTCTTCAAGTCCGACACGACGCCGCGCCTCGGCGCGCTCGCCTTGCGCGCGCTCGAGACGTACGGGCCGAACTTCGCCGCCTTCGCGCGCGCTCTCGGGCTGCCCGGTCACGAGGAGCTGCCCGACTCGGTCGCGGACGACTCTGCGGTGCGGGCGGCCCTGGAGCAGGACGAGGCAGGGTTCCGCGCGAGCCACCCGGGCGTGTGGCTCGCGCACAAGACTTACGCGCGCGTCGTCGAGAAGCTGCGGCGCGAACCCGTCGAGGACTTCCGCATAGACTTCGAGGACGGCTACGGCAACCGCACGGACGCGGAGGAGGACGGCCACGCCGCCTCGGCCGCGGCCGAGGTCGCGCGCGGGATGGAGGCCGGGACTCTGCCGCCCTTCGTCGGCATCCGCATCAAGCCTTTCACCGAAGAGCTGTACGCGCGCTCCTCGCGCACGCTCGACATCTTCTTATCTTCATTGCTGCAAGAGGCGGGCGGGAGGCTGCCCGAGAACTTCGTCGTCACGCTGCCGAAGGTGACGGTGGCCGAGCAGGTCTCGGCGCTCGCAGACCTCTTCGAGCTGTTCGAGCGCGAGTCGGGCCTGGCCGAAGGCTCTCTGAAACTCGAGCTGATGGTCGAGACGACGCAGTCGATCATCGACCAGAGGGGCGTGTGCGCGCTGCCCTCGTTCGTCGCCGCGGCGCGCGGGCGCTGCACGGCGGCGCACTTCGGCACGTACGACTACACGGCGAGCTGCCAGATCACCGCGGCGCACCAGCACATGACGCACCCCGCGTGCGACTACGCGCGCCACGCGATGCAGGTCTCCCTGGGCGGGACGGGCGTGTGGCTCTCGGACGGCGCGACCAACATCATGCCGGTGCCCGTCCACCGCGCCGCGGAGGGCGGCGCGCTCACGGAAGAGCAGGAGGAGGAGAACCGCCGCGCGGTGCATCGCGCGTGGAGGCTTCACTACGAGCACGTCCAGCACTCGCTCGTCAACGCCTTCTATCAGGGGTGGGACTTGCACCCGGCGCAACTTCCCACGCGCTACGCGGCCGTCTACACCTTCTTCCTCGAAAGCCTCGGGCCGGCCGCCGCGCGCCTGAGCAACTTCGTCGAGAAGGCCGCGCGCGCCACGCTCGTCGGCGACGTCTTCGACGACGCCGCGACGGGCCAGGGGCTTCTGAACTACTTCCTCCGCGCGACCAACTGCGGCGCCCTCAACGAAGAGGAGGCCGTCCGCCTCTCCGGCCTCACCGTCGAAGAGCTGCGCTCCGGCTCCTTCGTCAGGATTCTCAAGAACCGCCGGCAGCTTTGAGGAACCCCGAAGCGCCGGGGGCTCGGGCGGTCGCCGCGTCGCCGGGAATGAGAAAGGCCGGGCTTAAACGTCCGGCCTTGAGTATGAAGAATAACGCCTTACATAAACCGCTCTTCACCTCGCTGACGTTAGCCTGCCTCACCATCCTGTCGGGCATCGTTATCAACGTCCTGACGGACAACGAAGATTTTAAGCACTGGTTAAAAACTTACGGGGTGGGGATCAGGGGGATTGTCGGCGCCGCAACCGTCATCGCCTTCCTCACGCTGTCGCTCGCCTACCTTCAAGGCAAAGATTCGCAACTTGCCGACGCAGCCGACGGGGACGTCGAGCCCGACATTAAAAGGCTTTTCGAGTCGCTCAAGAAACGCTATCGAAGCCGCTACCTGAGCAAACTGGACGGGCGTTTCGAGATGACTCTCGAAGTCGGCGAATCCTCCGACGGCCTGAACCCGCATTCAATCACCGAACGGTCGGACGAGGCGGGCAAAGGGCAGGCCGTCGAAACTATCCGAGAGGCGTTGGAGGAGAAGGGCCGCCTTCTCATCGTCGGGGATGCGGGCGCCGGCAAGACCACGCTGCTTCTCAAGCTGGCCCTCAGCCTGCTCGAGAAAGTCGAGCCGGCTAAAGAGGAGGCGTTCCCCGTCATCTTCGACATCGCCTCGTGGTCGCCGGAGTACGAGGGGCTGGAAGATTGGCTGAGAGCCTCTCTCGAATCGGGTCATGGCCTTTCGAAAGATTTGGCGGCGACACTGCTACATCAGGGGAGAATAATATTTCTGCTCGACGGCCTGAACGAGTTGGCAATAGATGCCGACGAACGGCTCGCGGCGAAGACGCGTGGGGAGTTCCTGCGAGCCCTTAATGAGTACCTCAGTCGCGGCAAAAAAGTCGTCGTCAGTTGCCGCCGCGACGAGTACGCGCGGATGCGGGCGCTGGAACGTCTCGACGCGCCGGTCGCGGCGACGGTGGCGCTGTCGGACTTGACGGGAGAACAGATAAGGAAGGCTTTGTCGGAGGCCGAAGCCAGGAAAGATGGCAGAGGCGATAAGGTGGACGAGGCCCCCGCGTCACACCTTCGGGAATTTCTGCGACGGGACGGGGGCAAGGTTCTACTGGACGCCATCCGCACGCCTTTTTATTTCACCACCGCGCTCGAGGTCTTCGACAAACCGATCCTTGAGAGTAGGCGGATTCCAGACGACACGGGCGGGCTGAAGAGATACCTGCTGGACACGTTCGTCGACAAGAAGCTCCGCTCCACGCCGAACCGGAAACGCTTTAAGCCCGAGAAGACGAAGAGGTGGCTGAAATGGTTGGGCAGGGAGTTGGAATGTACACACTCGGTGGACTTCGAATTGTCCGACCTCCAGCCGGACAGCCTGAGGCGCGCGTGGCTCTATGAACTGCTCCACGGCTCGGCCGCCGCTTCCGGTGTGCTCTTATGCTTCGGCTGGGTCTACGGGGTGGTCTTCGGCTCATACGTCCTCTTCAAGTTGCTCGACGGCTCGTACCTGGGCGCGGGCCGGTATACCCCCATTCAGACGGAGGACGTCCGACGTGTGAACGCCGCCAACCTGAAATCCGGGCGGAAATTAAAGAGGGGTTTAATCTCCGGCCTGGCGTACGGCGTGCCGGCGTGCCTGGTCTTTAATTTACGCGGGCTCTCGGCGGGCGGCGTAGTCGCGGCGTCGGCCCTGGGGGCGTTCGTCGGCGTACGAGAGGTCTTGAGGGAAGTATCTTACTTCGTGAAAGTGGATGCGCCTTACCAGCGGTTGAAGGCCGGGTTTGTCGAAAAGGGGTTGATCCTGTCGCTCGTCTCCCTTCTGATTAACGCGCTCTCGCTCCGCGTAAATTATAACGAATCGGTGCTAGACCATAAGCTCCTTTTAGTCTTCTCGCTCGTCGGCGGCGCGGTTATAGGCTTCAGCAGCACCCCCCTCTTCCGTCATCTGGTCTTGCGCCTCTGCCTTTACCTTGAGGGCGCCGCGCCTTTGAAGTATGCGGCGTTCCTGGACTACGCGTCGGACGCGAGAATCTTAGAGAAGGATGGCGGGCGGTGGCGTTTCCGGCACCAAACTTTGCAAGAGTATTTCGCCGACATGAAGCGGGTGGGAGTCAGGAGAGTCACGACCGAGTTGTAAAGACGAAGGCCGGGTCTATCAACTCATGTCACCCGACGCCCGAAGAGAGCCTCCCTTCCGGGCCGAATATTTTGTTGGCGTAAAAGGGGAATCTGAGTTACATTCTGTCGGCCGGAACCTCCTGCTGTTCCGCCGATGAGCACACATCGGCCTCAGCCTTCTCTGCCGCCTTACACTGTCGGAGAACATTATGAAGAAACTCATCGGGCCGCTTCCGTTGCTGCTGGCGTTCATCCTTTGTAGCGGGTGCGACCCTAAAGATGGCCCCGCCCCGAACAACAGCGTGACGACGAACACCTCCCCCTCTCCAACCAGCACCCCGACCCCTGCTCCGTTACCCTCACCCGCCAATGGAAATGCCGCTAACAGAAACGCGTCGGGGGTGAACCCTGTGCCGCCTTTTACGACCGGGCCCACACCCAGCCCGACGTATAGCCGGGACGACAGACGGATAGTGACGTGTGAGTGTTACGATCTCGATACGGGCGCACTGTTATGGAGACGCAGGATGTCGAAGGGAGAGTGCAAGAGACTTTGCCCACTCGAGCGCACGCCCCCTACGATAAGTCCGAGGTGAGCGCCGGCGGCGTCGCACGGGTCACTTGAGTGAGCTTCGGGGGGCACAGAACGGGCGGCCCTAAATCAGGGCCGCCCGTTCTGTGTTGCCTTATTTGAACTGGGAGGCAGGGACTCGAACCCCGATAGCCAGATCCAGAGTCTGGAGTCCTACCATTGGACGACCTCCCAACGTCTGACGGGATTCAATTTACAAACGGGCCGGGGCGGTTGTCAAATGCCGGGCGCGAGGTCTGAAGATGAGAGGGCAGGGGGGGCTTTTCTCCGCCCGGCGAGGCCGCCCGGACGCCGCTTCCTCTTGCCTCGGGGCGGGGGCGGGGAGCACAATGCGGGGCGGCAGAGAGCCTCGACACGCTTGGCCCCGAGTCCTCAAAAGCTTTGTGCGCGCCCGCAGGGGCCGTCTCCCGGAGAAGCCGTAAGACAATGAGCGAAAACGAAGCGCGTCCGCCCTCGCCGGCCGAGGAGCAGTTGAGCCGCGTCATCGGCGAGTGCGAGGCGCGGCTGGCCGAGTACGCGGAACTGGCCGCGCACGTGCGGCACGAGATCAACAACCCCCTGACCGGACTCATCGGCCAGGCCCAGCTCCTCCTGCGCGAAGAGCTGAGCGACACCGCCCGCCGCCGCGTCCAGACCATCGAGCAGCTCGCCAACCGCATCCGCGACACCGTCGCCTCCCTGCGCGAGATACAGACCCCGCAGCCCATCCCGCGCGGCGGCGGCCAACACAACGACGCCCCCAAAGAGCCCCCGCACCACTGAGCGCCCGCCGCCTCGCGGACTCCCTCCGGACAGAAGTGCGCCCCGGCGCTCGGCTCGCGCGAGCCGAGCGCCGGGGCGTGACGGCCGCCGCGCTCTCCCCTTTGCGCGACGGCCGAGCCCTTAAACTTTTAGCCTCACTGCCGCGGCGTCACGCCGACGGTCGCCGCGCCCGTGACGGCGGCGTCGAAGCGCTTGCCCTCGGGCACGACGGCGTTCTCGCCGCGCTTGAAGCCGTGAAAGAGCGCGACCGGCGCGACGGGCCAGAACATCAGTCCCGTCAGCACCACGCGCGTCGCGACCTTCGCCCCCTTGCTGTCGCCGACCGTGTGCCCGGAGAACTGGAGCGGGATGCGCGTGCCGTCGGCGGCCGTCACCTCCTTCATCGTCCAGGCGATGCGGCCGGCGCGCCCGAAGTGCCCGCCGCGCTCGGCCTTCGTCACGACCGCGGTCGCCGTCGCGCCCTTCTCGATGACGACCTGCCCGCCCACGATGACGGGGTTGACGACGCGGAAGGTGACGGCGTCGCCCGCGCGCGTGTGCTGCGAGTCAATCGTGTAGGCCATCTCGAGCTCGACGGGCGTGCCCGCCGGCACCTGCACGTCGACGCGGGCCGCGGGCGCGGAAGCTTCGGCCGGCGCGGGCGGCGCTGCCGGTTGGAGGGTTTTCGCTGCGTCCTGCGCCGGCGCCGCGGCCGGCCGAAGAAGTGTGAGGGCGAGCAAGAGTGTGGGAAAGGTCGTCTTCATCGTCTGCGCTCCTCGGGGACGGCCCCGGAATATGAAAGGGCTAGGCAAAGTGAATGCCTAGCCCTCTTATACTCCGCGAAGGGGGCCGACTCCGTCGCGCCGTGTGCCACTTCGGGAAGTGGCACACGCGCCCGGGGCGCGGCCCTTACGCCTTCTTCTTTTTGGCGGACGCCTCGCGCGCCAGCCCCGCGAGGCGCTTGAACTCCTCCTCGGAGCCCTTCCGGGTGGAGGCGAGGTCGAGGTTCGAGTAGTTGTTGCGAATCTCGAGCATGATGAAGCTGCGGCGCTTGAGGTGGTTCTCGTGCGTCGCCCAGAAGAAGGGGACGGGCGCGTCGCCGTACTTCTTCTTCATCAGCGTCCAGACGCGCGCCGCCTCGCGCGGGTCGTAGCCGGCGTCCACCATGTATTCGAGGCCGACGCGGTCGGCCTGGTTCTCGAGCGTCCGCGAGTAGCCGCTCTCCATCGTCGTCTTGACGGTGTCGAGGATGAAGGCGAAGTCGCCCATGCCGAAGAGCGAGAGCCCGATGGACGCCATGCCCAGGGCCATCCGCTTCTTCTTGTCCTTGTTCATCTGGCGCCAGGTGTGCTCCTGCGTGGCGTGCGCGATCTCGTGGCTGAGGACGGCGGCGAGCTGCGCCTCGTTCTCCAGGACTTCGAAGAGGCCGGAGTGGACGACCACGATGCCGTTCGCGAGCGCGAAGGCGTTGGCGTCCTTCTTCATGACGACGTAGAACTTGAAGGGAATCTTCTGCGGGTCTTCCGCGGGGAGCCGGCGCTGGTAGTCGGGCACGAGGCGCTGGCCGAGGTCGGAGACGTAAGCCTGCACCTCCTCGTTCGGGAGCAGCTTGAACTTGCCGACCAGGTCGATCTTCAGCTCGCCCGGCTTGCCCTCGACGAAGTTCGAGGGCTTCTCCTTCACCTTGAGCCACTTCCACAGCGCGGCCTCGCCCTTCTCCTTCTCGTTGCGCGAGAAGACGACGCGCCTGGCGAGCACGGTGCCGTCGGGCTGCTCCGTCCCCTCGTAGGTCATCCGCATGCCGACGCCCACGTCCTTCAGCGTGCGCAGGGGCTGGAGTCCGGCCGCGTCCTCTTCGTCAACGTCCCCCTCGTCGGCGGTCTCGGCGGACTTGGCGGCCGCGTCCCTTTCCGCGGCCTTCGAGTCTTTAACCTTCGCCTCCTTCTGCTTCTTCGACGCCTCCGCCTTCGCGCGCTCCTTCAGGGCCTTCTCTTCGGAGTCGTTGGGCTTGAAGAGGACTTCCGTCGAAGGCTCGACGCGGACGCGGTGGCCGTCGGGGAAGAAGTAGCCGCGCCAGCCCTCGGGCGTCAGCTCCACGCCCTCGGGCTCGCGGCTGAGCACGGCCGCCATCTTGAAGCTGCGGAACTGCCCGAGGTCGACCTTGATGTGGTCGGCCTTCAGCTCGCCGGTCGCCTCGTCGTAGGCGCCGCTGACCTCGACCTCCGCGCCGACGCGCAGGGCCTCCGGCCCGCGCCTCGCCTCCGGTGACTCGTTCTCGAAGTCGAGCGCCAGGGACTCTTCGCGCGTGACGCGGTAGTCGTCGATCTCGAAAGAGGTCGGCGAGAGGACGTTGGTGATGTAGCCGCGCACCTTGACGAGCCGCGCGGCGGCGAGTGTGCCGGCGGTCGGGCCGGCGGGCGACAGGAGCAGCGTGAGGCAGGCGGAAAGGGCGAAGACCTTCCTGAAGTGACGCATAGAGACCTCCGGGGTGGCGGAACGTGGGGCGCGTGCGTTGAGGCGACTAGAAGAACTTCTTCTTGGCCGCCTTCGCGACCTGCCCGGCGAGCTCCGACTTGGCGCCGCCCGAGTTGCCGCCGAAGAGGCCCATGACCACGTCGCCGTCGGCGTCGAACTCGTAGAGCACCGCGCCCGTCTCGCCGTCGAGGAAGCGCACGTGCGCGATCACCTTCGACTTGCCCGCGCCGAAGCCGATCATGTAGCGCTTGGTGCGGCTGCCCGCCTTGAACTTGGTGACCACGGCCGAGACCTTCAACGTCTGGGCCTGCGCGTCGGAGGTCGCGCCCTGGAGCGACACCTGCTTGAACTTCTTGATGTCCTGCAACTCCTTGACGGTCGCGTCGGTCAGCTCCTTGAGCTGTGCGGCCGTCACCTGCACGCCGTCCTGCGCCGTGAAGGGGGCGACCTCGGCGTTCTGGTACTTGCCCTTCTCGGGGGCGGCGGGGGCGGGCGCCTTCGCGTCCTGCCCGAAGGCGTTCGAGAGCGAGAGCGCGGCCGCGCAGAGGCCGAGCAGAAGCGCACGTCTCAACATGGTCTTTTGACTCCTTGAAGTGGGCGCGCGAGGGCACGCTGGTTGGAAAGCGTCGGGGAGGATTTGGGGGGGCGTGCGGCCCTTCGGTGCGGCCGCACGCCCCCGAAACTGTCAGACGGTCGCCGCTTCCTCTTCCTCTTCGACGAGGTAGGGCGTGGCGGCCTTGCGCGCCTGCGGGTCTTCGTCCGCGGCGAGGATGGCCTGGACGACGGGCAGGCTCAAAGAGCGTGACTTCTGGATGCCGGGGACGTGCTTGCCCTTGGCGTAGACGGGGTGGCGGCCGTTCTCCTTATACCACTCGGCGAGCCCGGCCGTCTTGTGCATGTTCTCGATGATCTGCCGCCAGCCGACGCCGGTGTTGTAGGCGCAGAAGCTGATCTCGCCCTCCTGCGTGCCGTAGGGGATGACGCACATCTCTGTGCGACGGAAGTCGTAGTTGAACAAGTCCTGGAACCACATGCCCTCGACGCAGAGGACGCGCCACACGTCCGCCGGGTCGTCGGACTTCTGCTTCATGCGGTCGTTGCGGTCGCTGTTCGAGCTGGTCGAGGAGGGCTTGAACAGGTTGATGATCTGCGAGACGGGGAAGCCCTCGGGCGCGCGCTCCGGCTTGAAGTTACGCATGATCGCCATCGCGAGCTGCGCCATCGTCAGCTTCTTGCCGCGCGCCGTGTCGGTGATGACCGACACGTCCTTCATGAACTGCTCGTAGTCGAAGAACTCGAAGAGCGACTTGAACTCGCCCGTGTGGCGGTTGACGACCGCGAGCGTGAAGATGCCGCAGTTCGGGTGGCAGTTACACGAAGACCAGCCCCACGGCGCGTCCGCGCCCTGCAGCATGTCCATGACGGAGGTGAAGGCCGAGTAGGACGAGAGCGGGAACCAGTCGCGCAGCGCCTCCATGCGGCCGTCGAGCTGCTGTTCGAGGTCTGTGGCCATGCCTGCGAGCGTGTAGCGCTGCTGCTCGCGGATAACATCGGGCACGTCCTCGTCGCGGCCCGTAAAGGAGACGGGCTGGAAGGCGATGGTCTGCACCTTGTCGATGTTCTTCGCCGCGAACTCGACGATGCGGCCGATGTCGTCGTTGTTGATAGTGTTGACGATGGTCGTGACGAGCGTCACCTTGATGCCGACCGACGCGAGGTTCTCAATCGCCCGCAGCTTCACGTCGAAGAGGTTGCCGACGCCGCGGTGCTTGTTCTTCTCCTCGGAGACTCCGTCGAACTGGAGGTAGACGCCGTGCTGGCCCGCCTCCTTCGCCGCTTTACAGAACTCTATGTCCTCGGCGTAGCGGATGCCGTTCGTCGCGGCGAGGATGCGGTAGAAGCCGACCTTCTTCGCGTAGGCGACGGCGTCGAGGAAGTAGGGCGAGAGCGTCGGCTCGCCGCCCGAGAAGAGGATGATGATCTGGCGGCGCGGCTTG
>JAFAZX010000046.1 GCA_019239425.1 Acidobacteriota bacterium | reverse complement strand
TGGCGGCGATGGCCCCGATGAAGAGCCACAAGACCATGATGAACTTGCCCTGCGTGACGAGGTAGGTCTTGCAGGTCTCGTAGATCAGCTCGGAGATTTCGCGCATCGAGCGGTGGACGGGCAGGTTCTTCAACTGCGTGAAGATGGAGAGGCCGAAGGCCAAGCCCAGCGCGCACACGACGAGCCCGACGAGCAACAGCGTGTGGCCGTCCACGCCGAGGAAGTGCTGCGAAGAGAGGTCAGGCAGCAGCAGGTTGGCCTCGCCGCCGGGGCGGTGGCCGCTGGCCTGCGCGGCGTGGCCCGCGGCCTGCGCGAGCACCGAGGTCGAAGCGGCGGCGAGCGCGAAGAGAACGCTTAACATGCGGAGCAGTCCCTTCCGGCTACTCGGCGATAACGTCTTAGACAAGTTGAACGATTCCTTTCCTGTTTGTCGTCTGAAATATGGCGAGTGAAAAACGCCCCCGGGGGCGGAGGCCGGCCTTGTGCAGCACGCGCGCGTCCGACTCCGACAGCCGCACGGGAGGAGGTGCTCCTTGTTCGCACAGACCCGTTCTTTGGTCTCGCTAAAAGAGGGGCATTATCGCCGAAAAAGCCGGAAAGTTCAAAGACGGAACAGGGGGGAATGATGAATGAGGAGTGATGAATACGGCCGCGGGGCGAGATTCATCATTCATCACTCCTCATTCCTTATTTCAGTTCGTAGAGGTACGCGGTCTTGTCGGTGCCGCCGGTGACGAGGAGGCGGCCGTCGGGGCTGAAGCGGGCGGGGGCGCGCGAGCGGTCGAGCGCCGAGCCGAGCGCGCCGGTCTCGGCGTCCCAGAGCCACACGCCCTTGTCGTTCGTCGTGACGAGGAGGCGGCCGTCGGGGCTGAAGAGCAGCGTGCGCGCGTCGTCGGAGGTCTTCGCGAGCGAGACTTTGGGCCGCCCCGTCTGCGCGTCCCAGAGTCTCGCCGCCGCTTCGCGGTCGCCGCCCGCGGAGGCGAGCGTGCGGCCGTCGGGGCTGAAGGCGAAGAGGCGTGATTTATTCTTCGAGACGGTCGCCAGGACGTGGCCGTCCGACGCGTCCCAGATTTTGAACTCGTCATTGCGCTCGTCCTCGACGTGCGCGGCGACCAGCCGGCCGTCGCGGCTGAAGGCGACGGGGCCGCCGTCGCGCTCGACGGTCACGACGTAGTTGCGCTTGCCGCGCTTGCGCAGGAGCTGCGCGCGGTGCGCGCCGGTCTCCGCGTCCCAGAGGTCGACCTCGCCGTAGAAGCCCGCGGTCAGGACGGCGCGCGCGGCCGGGAGGAAGGCGGCGGCGTAGACGCGCTCGCCCCCGCTCGCGAGCGCCGCGACGAGACGGCCCGTCGCGGCGTCCCAGAGCTTCGGCGTCTTGTCGCCGTTCGCGGTGACGACGCGCGAGCCTTCGGGGCTGTAGGCGGCCGACATCATCAGCGGCAGGGGCGTGCCGAAGAGCATGGCGAGTGCGTCCTTCGCCATGTTCGTCTCGGTCTTGTGGTCGAAGGTCAGCAGCTCTTTGCCCGTCGCGGCGTCCCAAGCGACGACCACGTCGTCCTCGCGCTCGGTCAGGAGCACACGGCCGTCGGGGCTGAAGGGGACGCCGACGTACTCCTGCGAGGGGACGCTCGTCGCCTTGAGCTTCGTCTCGAGGCTGTGCTCGCGCGCGGCGAATTTGGTGAGCGCCCTGCCCGTCGTCAAGTCCCAGAGGGTGACGGAGCGGTCGGGCATGTTGCGCGTCGCGCCCACGCGCGAGTCCTGGAGGAAGGCGAAGCCGTTGAAGCCCTCGCCCTTCTCGGGCGCGAGCGTCAGGAGCAGCTTGCCCGTCGCGGCCTCGTGGAGCCTGACCGTGCGGTTCTCGCCGCTCAGCGCGAGCAGGCGGCCGTCGGGGCTGAAGGCGGCGAGGGCGGGCCGGCCGTTTATGAGCGAAGGCCCCGCGTAACCTTCGAGCGAGGCGACGAGGCGCGGCGCGGCCGGCTTCGACGCCTCCTGCGCGGGCAGGGCGGGCGCGGCGGCGAAGAGGAGGAGGAGTGCGTGCGCCAGCCGTGGCGCGCGGGTGCGGAGTCTGAGGTTCATATCGTGAGTGGGCAAGTGACCTTCAAGTTGAGACTCAGCCGGCGGTCGGGACGGGCGTCGTGTCGGGCACCCCCGTGGGCGCGCGGCGCGACCGCGTCCAGCGGCGCAAAGAGTCGAAGATGATAATGACGGCGGCGGCCATGAGCACGGCCGTCAGGGCCGTGTCGAGGTAGCCTTGAAAGGCCGTCTCGGGCTTCTGCGCGAGCGGCCAGAAGTTGTCGGTGATGGACTTCCAGCCGGCGACGAGGGTGGTGACGGCGACGAAGGCGAGCGGCAGAAGGGTCGTCCAGGCGTAGCGCGCGCGCCCCGAGTTGATGATGACGGTCGTGGCGACGCAGAGCGCGACGGCCGCGAGCAGTTGGTTGGCGATGCCGAACATGGGCCAGATGGTCGAGATGGAACCTGACAGAATGAAGAGAGTCCAGCCCGCGACGACGAGCGCCGTGGTCAGAACGGCGCCGGGCATCCACGTCGGCTCTTCGAGCCTTCGGTAGAAGCGGCCGAGGAACTCTCCGACGAGGAAGCGCGCGACGCGCGTCCCCGTGTCGATGGTCGTGAGGATGAAGAGCGCCTCGAACATGATGGCGAAGTGGTACCAGTACTTCATCAGGCCGGCGAAGCCCGGGACGGCGTCGAAGATTTTGGCGATGCCGATGGCGAGCGTCACCCCGCCGCCGGTGCGGCCCCTGAGATTCTTCTCGCCCGACTCGGCCTCCAGCCTGTCGATCTCCTTCGGCTGGAGGTCGAACCCCTCGGCCGTGTGCGTCTCGACCAAGCGGGCGTAGGCCGCCTGTTGCGCGGGGGTGTTCTGCGGGGTGATGTTGGCGAAGTAGTCGCCGGGGAAGAGCGACGTGGCCGCGATGAGTGCGATCACGCCGACGACGCCCTCCATCAGCATCCCGCCGTAGCCGATCATCCGCGCGTCGGTCTCCTTCTTAATCATCTTCGGCGTCGTGCCCGACGAGATGAGCGAGTGGAAGCCGCTGATGGCCCCGCACGCGATGGTGATGAAGACGAACGGGAAGACCTTGCCGGGGATGACCGGCCCGCCGCCGGCCGTGAAAGGCGTCCACGCCGGCATGTTAAGAGTCGGGTGGACGAGGATGACGCCGACGATGAGGAACGCGACCGTCCCGATCTTCAGATACGAAGAGAGGTAGTCGCGCGGGCACAGGAGCATCCAGACGGGCAGCACCGAAGCGACGAAGCCGTAGGCGGCCATCAGAATCGTGATGGTGTTCTTCGAGAAGGTGAACGAAGAGGCCCAGGAAGAGTCCGCGACCCAGCCGCCCGCGACGACGGCGAAGAAGAGGCCGACGACGCCGAGCGCGCTCGCCTCGCGGATGCGCCCGACGCGGAAGCGGTACATGTAGAGTCCCATCAAGAGCGCGAGCGGGATGGTGAAGGCGACGGTGAACGTGCCCCAGGGCGACTCGGCCAGGGCGTTGACGACGACGAGGCCGAGGCCCGCGAGCGCGATGACGACGATGAAGAGGATGGCGAGTCCGGCGACGAGTCCCGAGAGGGGGCTGATCTCAGTCCGCGCGATCTCGGCGAGCGACTTGCCCTTCCGACGCACGCTCGCCACGAGGATCATGAAGTCGTGGACGGCGCCGCCCAAGCAGACGCCGATGACGAGCCAGAGCAGTCCGGGCAGGAAGCCGAACTGCGCCGCCAGCACCGGCCCGATCAGAGGCCCCGCGCCCGAGATGGCCGCGAAGTGGTGGCCGAAGAGCACCCACTTGTTCGTCGGGTAGTAGTTGTGCCCGTCATAGAGCGTTTCGGAAGGGACGGGCGCCGACTCGTCCAGCGCCAGGACTTTCGCGGCGAGGAACGCCGAGTAGTACCTGTACGCGATAGCCATCACGCACAGCGCGCCGACGATGACCGGAAGTGCGTTCATCTGTTTTTCAGTTCCTCCGCTGGGCGGATGCGGGACGTTGCGGGAGCGGCGAGATTATACGACAGACCGCGCCGCGCCGCAGAAAAACGTTGACAACCCGCCGCGGCCGACGATAAACCATCTCACGCGCGAGAGACCGCCGGCCGAGCCGCTTTTTTTGGCTCCTCACCTGCTCAACGTCAACGGAGGAAAGGGATGTCCACCCAACTGAAGGTCGTCATGTTCACCGACCAAGTCGGTTCCACACGGAACATGGCCCTGCGCACGCCGGCCGAGATCAAACAGGTCGCGCGCGCGCAGGACGACCTCACGGCCGAAGTGGTCAAGCGCTGCCGCGGCACCATTCTGAAAGACACCGGCGACGGCCACCTCATCGTCTTCTCCGCCTGCTCCGACGCCGTGCGCTGCGGACATCTTTTGCAGAGGCGCGTCGCCGAGCGGAACGGGGCGCAGTCGAACGAGCGCCTCCGCTTCGAACTCCACGTCGGCATAGACTTCGGCGAGGCTGTCGTCCTCGCCGACGGCGACCTGCGCGGCAACACCGCGAACCTCGCCGCACGGGTTTGCAACGCATGCCCCGCGGGCGAGGTCTACTTCACCGAGAAGGTCGCGCGCGAACTCAACCCGCGCGAGGCTCATGTGGAAAAGGTGGAGGTCGAGCCGGAGAAACTGAAGGGCGTCGATGCTCAAGTCAACATCTATCGTCTGACCGAGTGGCTCGGGCCGGTCGAGTCCGCGCCCAACCCCTTCATCTGGCGCGCAGGCATCACGAACCCGGAAGACTTCTTCGACCGCGAGAAGGAGCAGAGGTTGCTTCGGGCATACCTTCACGGCCGGCAGAACTGCCAGATCGTCGGCCCGCGCCGCATCGGCAAAACCTCCCTCCTCCTCCACGTCGAACACAGCGCCGCCGAGTGGGAGCCGTCCGCCACCGTCGCCTACCTCGACCTGCAAGACCCGCGCTGCTACACGCTCTCGGGTTGGCTCGCGCTCGCCGCCCGCGGCTTCGGCTGGACGCCCGCGCCCGCCAACCTCGCCGACTTCGCCGAGCGCGCCGAGCAGATGTTGACTGACGGCCGCCGCCCCATCCTCTGCCTCGACGATTTCGAGCACTTAAGAACTCACCGCGACGAGTTCACCCAGGACTTCTTCATGACGCTCCGCGCCTGCGGCCAACGCGGCCTCTCCATCGTCACCGCCTCGCAGCGCCAGCTCCACGAACTTACAGACACCAACGACCCGACCTCCCCCTTCTACAACACCTTCCCCCTCCGCCGCCTCGGCCCCTTCGCGCGCGAAGACGCCCAAGACTTCCTCAACCACTACCGCCCCGGCATCCCGCCCTTCAACACGGAAGAGCGCGCCGCCATCCTCGACTCTGCCAGAGGGAAAGACTCCAACAAATATCATCCACTCGCTCTCCAGGTGTCATGCTTCCACGTGCTAGAAGCGCAACAGGACGGCGACGGCCTTGCCACCGCCCTGCGCCGTACTTCGGACGACATGAACGAACATCTGCCCGGCGGATTTTGATGCGGCCTCATTATGAAAAAGTATCTTCGCTGGTCACTTCGCACGCGCTACCGCACCTTCATTGTGAAAAAGTATCTTCGCTGGTTGCTCCGCGTGTTCTACCTCATCTTTTTTCAGCCGACCCAGTACACGCGGGAAGTCGAGGGTCTCCACCTGCCGCTGCTGACGCCCACCCAACGCGTCCGAAAGCTGGTGAAGCTGATGCCCGGGATAATCGTTCTGACCCTCTTAGGAGATTACATTGTCTCGCTCGCCTGTGAAGCATACGAAATACCTTTTAGCTGGTTCGGAGCGTGGCACGGAGTAACGTTCGGCCTTATGGCCAGCCTGGGAGCCGCTTACGGCACCTTGGCGCACGGCGTGGCGGTCGGCGTGGGGGTCGGTGTGATAGTCGGTGTGCTGGGCGGCGTGGCACCAACTGTCGTCGCCTACGGGGAGTTCGGGCTGGCATTCACCGTGGCGCTCTGTGCCGGGCACGGTGCCGGGTACGGTGTCGCCGATCAGTTGCCCGACGGCGTGGGAAGCAAGGTGCGCATCGGGCCGATCTACATCCTGTTCGGAATCGCGTTGGGCGCTTTGGCAGACGGTCTCATGGGTGCCGTGCTGAGCGGCGTGGCGTTCGCGGCGGCATATGCGGTGATGTATTCCCGTCTGATCACTTACCTTTTTGATGTCGTGCTCGCCGCCGTTACCGGCTGCATAGGGTGGTTGTGGCCCGGCGGGGCGCGACGGGCGTGGCGCTGGTGTCCGGTCGTCTGGGACGAAATAATCTGGCTACCGCTGCCTTTCGCTGGCGGGCTGCTGACGCGGCTTGTGCGGCAGGATAGGGAGGAGGGGTTCAGGCAGATATCCTTCGTCGCTGCCCAGCGCCCTCTGCAACGCCGCGCCGCGCGGGCCGCGCTGGTGGAGGTGGCTCTTGATGACCTGCGAGCCGACTCGCTGATGAGGATGTCTAACATCGCTGAGCGACTGGGCTGGACGACGGACGCGCCCGTCAACTTACCCAGCGAGTTAGAGGCGGCTCTGCCGCGCTTCGACCGCACGGCGCAGCACGTGGGGCAGTACTTTACGTTGAGCAGCCCATACCGGAGAGGCGAGGCGCTGGGGCGGGCAGTCGCGGAGGCGGAGTCGTTGCGGCGCAGTTTGGTCGCCGCGCGTGGGCCATACGCGCTACGTCTGCTGCAAACGGCGAACGAGTGGCGCCGTCTGCTCGACAGGGAGAACGAGTGGGTCAAAGCCCTACCTGCGGCGGTGCGCGAGATTCCGAATCCCTTCATCTTCGGGCCGCCGGTCGGCGACTCGGAGGACAATGTGTTTACGGGGCGGCGGGATGTGGTGAGGCAGATTGAGGCGAGTCTGTTGGGAGCGGCGCAGGCGCCGACGCTTCTGTTGCAGGGGCCAAGGCGGATGGGGAAGACGAGTATCTTGAACCAACTGCCGAGGCTGTTGGGGCCGGACTTCGCGCCGGCCATTGTTGACTGTCAGAACCCGGCGGTGACGGGGAGCGAGGCGACGCTGCTGCGGTATCTGTCGAGGGCGTTGAGCGAGGGGTTGCGGAGGCGGCGCGTGGCGGTCGAGGAGTTGAAGGCACAGCAACTCGCGCGGGAGCCTTACGCGGTCTTCGACGAGTGGTTGGAGAAAGTTGAGAAGGCGATGCCGAAGGGGATGCGGGCGCTCTTGTGTCTGGACGAGTACGAGCGTTTGCAGGCGGCGCTCGCGGCGGGGTGGGGCGCGCCGTTCTTAGACTCTCTGCGGCACACGTTCCAGCACAGGCCGCGGGTGGTCTTGATGTTCACGGGGGCGCACACGTTTCAGGAGTTGGGGCCGGCGTGGACTGACCGCTTCATCAGCGCGCGGCGGATGCGCGTTAGTTTTCTGAATCGCGAGGACGTGGAACTGCTGTTGACAAAGCCGATCCCGGAGTTCGACATGACGTACGCCGCGGGGGCGCTCGACGCCCTGGTGGCGGCGACGAACTGTCACCCGTTCCTGACGCAGGCCGTCGCCTTCGAGCTGGTGCAGTTGATGAACGAGGCGCAGCGGCGCGAGGCGTCGGCGGCGGACGTGGAGGAGGCGGTCGGGCGCGCGCTCGTGAGCGGCGACGCCTACTTCGTCAACGTGTGGGGCGACGCAGGGAAGGAGGGTCAGGCCGTACTCCGCGCGCTGGCCGCGGGCGAGACGCCGCCCGACTTCCCCGCGGCGCGCGCCTGGCTGCGCGAGCACGACGTGATAGGAACGGACGGAGACTTCGCCGTCGAGATGATGCGGCGCTGGGTCGCCTCCAGGGATTTGAAATTTCAGATCTGAAATTTCAAATGAAGTTCCGAGTTCAGGCGACGAAGCTTTCTTCAATCCTTATTCGGCGGCGTGCGAGTTCGGCGACGAAGGCGCCCGCCGGGAGGCAACGCTCCTGCGGGACTGCGCCGCGGCGCGACGTAAGTCCTCGGGCCATCATCTGCGCGACGACCGAGGCCGGGAAGGCCGTGGTGCGCTGCATCGCCGAGAGGCCGGTGTCGGGGTCGAAGCGGTCGATGATGTCGTAGCGCAGACGCGTCTCGCCCCGGCCCTTGAGTCGTCCCGCGAACTCCAGGCGGATGAAGACGAGGTCGGGCTCGTCCGAGGGCAGGTGGCGGTTGAGCAGCTCGCAGAGAAGCCTGCGCGGCGCGACGGAGACGCCGCCGGCCTCGACCGCCTCGCTCGAAGCGAGGCCGAGACTGACGAGGAGCTTGAAGCGCTCGCAGTGTCCGGGGTAGCGGATGGTCTTGTAGTCGAGCTCCCTGACCTTGCCGAGAAACGTCTCGGGCAGCGTCGAGGTGCCGCCCGAGGTCTGGAATGCCTCCATGCGGCCGAAGGGCTCTGGGAAGTCGAGCGACTCGACCTCGGTCAAAGACTCGACCTCGGTTAACTCCCCCCCGCGGATGACGCGGGCGCGCTCGACGTACTCGTTGATCAGACCTTCGACCGAGAAGACGATCTGGTAGTCGAGCGGCGGCCTCGGATTCTGCGGCAGGCCGCCGACGCGTATGTGTATCTCGTCCAGCTCCTCGAAGCGCGCGGCCCCGTGCGCGGCCAGCACCGAGACCATGCCGGGCGCGAGGCCGCAGTCGGGGATGACGTTGACGCCCGCCGCGCGCGCCTCCTCGTCCAGAGCTAACTCGGCATCGACGACCGTATTGTTGCCGCCGAGGTCGCAGAAGTGCGTGCCTGCCTGAAGGGCCGCGCGCGCAAGCTCAAGGTTGTGGAAGTACGTGACGCAGCTCAGGGCCGAGTCGTGGCCGCGCATCAGGTCGACGACGCGCGCGCGGTCTTCGACGTCGACCTGCGCGGGCCGCACGCGCGCGTCGCCGACGGTCTCCGCGACGGCGCGCGCGCGGCCCGCGTCCACGTCCGCGACCGTGACGAGTTCCACGCCCTCCGAGTTGTGCGCGAGGTCGTAGGCCGCGCCGAGTCCCATCCGCCCGGCCCCGAGCACGAGCACCTTCATCGCTCGGCGTCCCCCGCGGGGCCGCCCTTCGAGCCGAGCACCGTGCCGGCGACGCCGACGGCGAGCCCGACGAGAATCATCAGAAGCCCGTAGACGGCGCGGTCGTGCCGGTCGGCGGCGGCGTCGAGCGCCGCGGCGAAGATGGCGCGCGGGCCGAGGTCGTGCGGGATGATGAAGAGTCCGACCGCGACGACGAGGAAGCCCACGCCGGCGAGCTTGAGCGCCGCGGGCGTGCGCTTCGGCCGCCCCAGCTTCGCCCCGACCGAGCTGCGCGTGTAGCCGTACGAGACGTAGATGGCGAAGCCGAGCATCAGCCACCCGACGAAACGCCACCAGGAGGCCGGCGGCAGGTAGAAGATGAGGAAGAAGCAGGAGACGACGCCGAGCAGCGGCAAAAGCCACGGCCCGAGCGGCACGCGGAACGGCCGCGCGCGCTCCGGCTCCCTCATCCGCAGGACGGGGATGCCGACGCAGACCAGGATGAAGGCGAAGAGCGTCCCGATGTTCGTCAGGTCGATGACCTCGTCGATGGAGGCGAAGGCCGCGAAGACGCCGACGAAGACGCCGGTGAGGATCGTCGTCACGTGCGGCGTCTTAAATTTCGGGTGGACGCTGGCGAAGGTCGAGGGGAGCAGCCCGTCGCGCGCCATCGAGAAGAAGATGCGCGGCTGACCCAGCTGGAAGACGAGCAGCACCGCCGTGTGCGCGATGACCGAGCCGAAGGCGACGATGGTCGAGGGCCACGTCGTCCCCGGCGGCGCGACGTGGTCGAGCGCCATCGTCAAAGGCTCGGCCTGCTCGGTCGTCAGCTTCTGCACCAGCTCGGGGTAGGGGATGAGGCCGGCGAAGACCGCGCCGACGATGACGTAGAGGACGGTGCAGACGACCAGCGAGGCGATGATGCCGATGGGCAGGTCGCGCGCGGGGTTCTTGCACTCCTCCGCCACCGTCGAGACGGCGTCGAAGCCGATGTAGGCGAAGAAGACGAGCGCGGCCCCCGTGAACGTCCCCCGCCAGCCGTTCGGCTGGAACGGCACCCAGTTCTGCGTCATCTTCGAAGGGGAGACGTAGTAGAGCGCGATGCCGATGAAGAAGAGCAGGACGATGATCTTGATGACCACCATGCCGGCGTTGAACTCGGCCGACTCCTTGATGCCCCAGACGAGCACGACGGTGATGAGCGCGACGATGCCGGCGGCGAGCAGGTTGAAGATGATCGGGTAGCCGAAGAGGTGCGGCGCGCCGCCGAAGTCGGCGGCGAACTTGGCAGGGTTTGCCTCGGCCAGCTTCATCGCCGTGCGGTAGTCGGTCGCGAGCCAACTCGGGATGTCGATGCCGAGGTTCCCCATCAGCGTCCGGAAGTAGTTGGCCCAGCTGATGGCGACGGCGATGTTGCCGACCGCGTACTCGATGATCAAGTCCCAGCCGATGATCCACGCCACCAGCTCGCCCAGGGTCGAGTAGGAGTAGGTGTAGGCCGACCCCGAGATGGGCACCATCGAGGCCATCTCGGCGTAGCAGAGCGCGGTGAAGCCGCAGACGACCGCCGTGATGACGAACGAGAGCATGAGGCTCGGCCCCGCGCCGGGCCGCGCCGGGTCGCCCGCGGCGGCCGTGCCGACGGTGGCGAAGATGCCCGCGCCGATGATGGCGCCGATGCCTAAGAGCGTCACGTTGAAGGCGCCGAGCGTGCGCTTCAGAGAGAACTGCGGGCCGCCGGCCGCGGCGAGGATGTCGTCGAGATTTTTGGTGCGGAAGAGTCCTCGAAGCAAAGTCTTGCCTCCAGCCTTACGGGGTGTGCATTGCGCTTGTTGACTTAGGACGTGCCGCCTGGACGGCCGGAGTTTTACACAGGCGCGCGGGGCAAGGCAATAGGAAAGAGTAGGCAGTAGGCAGTAGGCAGTAGGGGATACAAGTTCGGCGGGCGTGGGGTTCAACCCGCGCGCCCGCCGATGGTTTCTACTGCCTACTGCCTACTGCCTACTTGTTCACCGCCTTGCCTTCCGTGGGGAGGCCGGCGTTCTTCCAGGCGTTCATGCCGCCGAGGAGGGCGGCGGTGTTCTCGATCCTCTTCTGCTCTCTGAGTGTGAGCGCCGCACCGGCGCTGGTGTGCTCGTTCGGTCAAGTGCAGTAGAAGACGAGCGTCTTATCCTTGGGCAGCTCGCCCGAGTGCGTGGGCACCTGGTCGTATGGCATCGAGAGCGCGCCCTTGATGTGCTCGGCGTCGTAGGCCGTCTGCGGGCGCGTGTCGTAGATGACCGCGCTGCCGTCGGCCACCATCTTCTGCAACTCCGCGACCGTCACGCGGCGCACGCCGTCGGCGTGGACTTCGGTCGTCCCCGCGGGGGCGTTCTGCTTCGCGGCCGCCTGCGACACGCTCACGTTCCCGGCCGTGTCGGTCGCCTTGCACGCGCCGAACGCCGCGGCCGCCGCGAGCGCCAGCGCCGCCTTTAAGAAAACTCTTCTCCTCATCGTCAACTCCCCGAAAAGATGATAACCGCGGCGGCACGCGCGGCCGCCCCCTTCCCGCAAGCGCCATAGCATCGCACAGAACGCTTCCCCGCGGCCAGCGCGCGGAAGGACGAAGGATGAAGGCGGAAGGATGAAGGGGAGAAGGTGTCGGGTGCTGGGTTTTAGGTTTTGGTCTTAACCAGCACCCAGCACCCAGCACCCAGCACTCAGCACCTTCCCCTCTCATCCTTCCACTTTGGGCACCAAGTGTGCTATAGATGCGCAAATTTCCAAGCCAGAACGGGACGCGCCCCCAAGGCCGAACGCGGGAGTGTTGAGGATGAGAAACACCGTCAGGGGAAGTCTATACCCAAACAGCGCGGCGCGCGCCGCGTGCGCCCTGCTCGCGGCCTGCCTGCTGCTGCTGGGCGCGTGCCTGCCGAAGTCCGGGACGAGCAGCCGCAAAGGGGAGACGCGCGTCATCACGCTCTACGGCTTCTCGGTGATGAAGGAGGTGATGGACAAGGCCGTCATCCCCGCCTTCACCGAGAAGTGGAAGCGCGAGCAGGGCGAGGACGTGCGCTTCGTCACCTCCTACGCCGGCTCCGAGACGGTCACGAATCAAATCTTGCAGGGCGTCGGCGCCGACGTCGGCATCTTCTCCATCGAGCGCGACGTGCAGCGCCTCGTCGAGAAGGGGCTGGTCAAGTCGGACTGGAAGACGACCGCGCCCAACAGCGGCATCGTCAACAAGACGCCCTTCGTCATCCTCGTCCGCAGGGGGAACCCGAAGGGCATCCGCGACTTCGCAGACCTCGCCAAGCCCGGCGTCAAGGTCATCCACCCCGACCCGGACAGCTCGGGCGGCGCGCAGTGGTCGATCCTCGCCATCTACGGCTCGGAGCTGAAGAAGTCGCAGTCGGAGTCGGGCACCCCCGACCAGGCGCGCGCGTTGGGCCTCCTGAAGTCGGTCTGGAAGAACGTCATCTCGACGCCCGGCTCGGCGCGCGAGGCGCGGACGCAGTTCGAGACCGGCTACGGCGACGCGCTCATCACCTACGAGCTGGAGGGGCTCCTGATGAAGGGGGCGGGCGCGCCCTTCGAGATCGTCGTCCCGCGCGCGACCATCCTCAGCGAGCACCCGGCCGTCCTCATCGACAAGAACGTGACCGACGACGAGCGCCCGGTGCTGACGGCCTTCATGCAGTACCTCTGGGGCGAAGAGGCGCAGCAGGCGTTCGTCAAGTACCACTTCCGCGCCGTCACCAACGAGGCCCTCAACGACGCCAACAAGGAGTTCGCACACGTCGAGCAGCCCTTCACCGTCGGCGAACTCTTCGGCGGCTGGGAGCGCGCCTACCCCGACGTGATCGACGGCGTGTGGAGAAAACAGGTCAAGCAGAAGTGAATGGTGAATGGTAAATGGTAAATGGTGAATGGTAAGCAGAGCGCCTGTCTTCACCATTCACCATTCACCATTTACCATTCACCCACAAACATATGAGCACAGCAATCTCGGCGATGAGGCATGTGAGGGGGTTCGACCCGACGAAGCCGTTCGGGCTGGGGATGGTCATCCTCCTGATGCTGCCGCTGGTGCTGCTGCCGCTCGCCTCGATCTTCATCTTCGGGACGAGCAGCGGGCTGCGGAGCTTCTGGGCGGCCCTGACCGCGCCGGACGCGGTCTTCGCGCTGAAGCTGTCGGTGGTGACGAGCTTCTACGCGACCCTCTTCAACGTCCTCTTCGGCCTCCTGGCCGCCTACGTCCTCTCGCGCTACACCTTCTTCGGGCGCACCGCCATCATCGTCACCATCTCTCTGCCGACCGCCATCCCGACGGCGGTCGCCGGCTTCGCGCTGCTCCTGCTGTGGGGCAAGTACGGCATGATCGGGCGGTTCATCTCCGAAGACCACCAGCTCATGTTCACGCCCTACGCCATCATCCTCGCCAACATCTTCGTCACCTTCCCGCTCGCCTTCGGCGTCCTGATGTCGGTCTTCGAGACGATGGACAAGTCGCTCGAAGAGGCCTCGGCCACCATCGGCGCGACGCGCTGGCAGACCTTCTGGCACGTCACGCTCCCGAGCCTTCGCGGCGCCATCGTGACGGGGGCCTTGTTGACGTTCGCGCGCGCCATCGGCGAGTTCGGCTCGACGATCCTGGTCTCGGGGAACCTGGCGGGCAGCACGCAGACCGCCCCGCTCTACATCTTCGCCAAGTTCAACGAGGGGCAGGTCGAGGCCGCCAACGCCGTCGCCATCATCCTCGCGCTCTTCTCCTTCGCCATCTTCAGCATCCTCTTCTTCGCGCGCGACTGGATCGAAGGCAAGTGAGGTGAACCATGCTCGCCGAAAGGCTCGAAGACGAACCCGACACGGCGCGCGACGCGCCCGCGCCCGCGGCGAGCGTCCGCTCCCTGAGTAAGAGCTTCAAGGGCGTGCGCGTGCTCGAAGACGTCTCCTTCGACGTGGCCGAGGGCGAGGCGCTCGTGCTGCTCGGGGCCTCGGGTTCGGGGAAGACGACCATCCTGCGCGTCATCGCCGGGCTGGAGCGGCCCGACACGGGGAACGTCGTCCTGCACGGCCGCGACGTGACGGAGCTGCCGGCGCGCGAGCGCGGCGTCGGCGTCATCTTCCAGTCCTACGCGCTCTTCCCGCGCATGACCGTCGAGCAGAACGTCGGCTACGGCCTCCGCATCCGCGGGCGTAAGCGGCGCGAGCGGAGGGAGAAGGTCGAGAGCCTGCTGGAGCTCGTCCACCTCCTGGATCAGAGGAAGAAGCTGCCGTCCCAGCTCTCCGGCGGGCAGCAGCAGCGCGTGGCGATTGCGCGCACGCTCGCCTACGAGCCGCAGATGCTCCTCTTCGACGAACCCTTCGGCGCGCTCGACGCGCAGATACGCGTGCGCCTGCGGCGCGAGATACGCGCGTTGCTGAGGGACATCAACGTGCCCGCCCTCTTCATCACGCACGACCAGGAGGAGGCCCTGGAACTCGGCGACCGCATCGCCGTCCTCCACCAGGGCCACCTCGAACAGATCGGCACGCCGCAGGAGGTCTACAACCGGCCCGAGACGGAGTACGTCGCGACGTTCCTCGGCGCGGCCAACCTCCTGCTCGGCGTCGTCGCGCGCGACAACCGCGTCGAGCTGGGCACCGTGGCGGTCGAGGCCGGCGCCGAGGCCGCGCGCTTCCACGTCGGGCAGCCGGTCAAGCTCGTCTTCCGCCCCGAGGACGTGCGCGTGAGCCGGCCGGGCGGCGAGCTGCCCGCCGACTGCAACCCGCTCGCCAACGGCGTCGTCGAGGAGAAGCACTTCGTCGGCGCCTACGAGCGCCTCAACATCCGCCTCGACCTCGTCGCGCGCGCCCCACGGCCCGGCGAGCCGCCGCTCTACGAAATCTCCGAGACGCCCGAGCGCCGCCTCGGCGTCCCCGTCATCATCACCCGCACCAAATCGGAGGCGAGCGCCAAGCCCCTCCGCGTCGGCGAACGCGTCACCCTCTGCCTCACGACCTTCCGCGTCCTCCCCAACTTCCCCCTCGCCTCCGAACGCGGCGGCCGCGTGTTGGACACGCAGAAATGATGAATGATGAATGATGAGTGATGAATGGAAGGCCCGCTGCCTCTTATTCATCATTCATCACTCATCATTCATCATTTTACCCCGTAGAGCTTGGCCGCGTTGTCATGCATGACCATGCGTGCCAGTTCCGAGGCGCGGGCGCGTGTGATCTCGCCGTCGCGGAGCATGCCGGTGAGGGCGAGGGCGAGGGCCTGGCGGCCCGTGTGGTTCGAGAGCCAGCCGACCTCCTCCCAGCCGACCTCGGGCGTGAGGGCGAAGGCGTCGGTGCCGAACATGACCTTGTCGGGCGCGAACTCGAGCCACTCGCGCAGCGTCGAGGCGAGCGCGCGCGGCGAGCGCAGGAAGGTCTGCGCGGAGAAGTCCGCGTAGACGTTCGGCTTCAGGAGGAGCGCGCCCGCCTGCGCCGCGAACGGCCAGCCGCCGTGGATGAGCACGAAGTTCGTCTTGCGCAGACCGGGGTCGCTGAGCGCAGGCTCCAGCAGCATCGGGTTCGACCCCGTGAGGTTGAAGTAGGCGCCGACCCCGCCGCCCGTGTGGATGTGGACGGCCATCCCCAACCGGCCCGCCTCGCGCGCGACGTAGCGGAAGAGGAAGTCTTCGAGCGGCTTGTACTCGGCGGCCGTGGGCGCGCCGCGGCCCCCCGCGTGGCGCGCGTAGACGCGCGCCGCCTCCGCCTCGCTCGCCTCGTCGAAGTCGAGCTTGCGCAGGTACGCGGCCTCGAACTTGACGGCCACCGCGCCCTCACGCTTCTGCCGTTCGAGCGTCGGCGTGACGACGCGCGCCGTGTACTCACGCAAGGTCAAGGGCATCGTCTTCAGATTCAGGGCCGAGAGGTAGCGGTTCAGCAAAGCATCTTCGCCGGGGTAGAAGGCGGCGTAGTCCGGGCTGCCCTCGCGCACCGTCGCCGAGCTTAAGGGAAGTATCAACGCGTCCACGAACGAGACCCAGCGGAAGCGCTGCGGCACGAGGCCGCGCCCCATCGCGACGCGGTTGGCGAACATCACGTCTATGTTCAGACGGTCGAGCACCCACGCCGGGTACGCGTCGCCGCGCTCGCGGGTCGCGCGCGTACGTGCCTCGACGACCTCGCGCGCGTGCGCCTCGGACATGTCCTCGTGGCGGTAGCCCCAGAGGTCGCGCCACGCGCCGACGTACTCAGTGTTGGCCGGGCTGAGGCGCGCGGGCAGCGGCGGCGGCTCGAGCGCGTCGGGCGGGAGCGCGTCGTACTCGCGGTCTTCCTCGCCCTCGCGCGTGGCGCGCAAGGGGTGCGCGTGGTGGTCGATGGCCCTGATGCGGAAGACCTCTTCGGCGAGTTGTCGGTCGGGTTCGTCCTGCGGCGCGGCGTGGCCGGGCGTCAGCAGGAGGAGCGCGCAGGCGAGCGCGGTCAGAAACACGCTCATGGGAAGACTCCGCGTCTGCGGCGTGGAAGAGCGGGGGGATTTTACAGCAGGCAGTAGGCGGATGGCAGTAGGCAGTTAGGGTTGAGCCCCGTCACGGGCGGCACGTTTATAGCAACAGCAATCTAATCAACTCCGAGCCCCTTGAGGGGCGACATGTGACGTGACGCCCCTCAAGGGCTTGAAGGACTAATACCGACTGGCACATTGAAATAAGGCCCCTTCAAGCTGGGAGCGCGGGACACCCTACAGCCCGCCTGAGCGCGTGAGCGCGAAAGCAGCGAGACTTATTAACTCAACGTTGAGGTAAGGAGTCAGACGGTCAGCGTGCTTTAGCACGCTGGCGGGCAGGGATGCCCTCGCTCCCGGCGCAGAGCCGGCCTTATTTCAATCCGCAAGTCGGTATAATAATTCAGACATTATCTATAAACATGCCGCCCCTGAAGGGGCGCATTGCCATCTGCCATCTGCCATCTGCCTACTGCCTTCGGCCCGAGCAACCCCGCGTGCTATCATCGCCTCAAACTTGCGAGCCAGAAACGGGCAGGCGTCAAGGATGTTAAGGGGTGAATGCTCTCGCCTTCGGCCGGTATGTCCGCCGCGCGTCCCCGGTGAAAATTCGTGAAGGTCTTATGAAGTCAAAACTGTCCAGACGCAACCTCTCTGTCTTCGCGCTCGCGGCGTCGATACTTTTCGGCTCGGCGGTCGGCCCCGCCGCCGCAGCCCAGCAGCGCGACGCGGCCAAGTCGGCGCGCGGCGCGCAGCCGCAGCCGACGCCCGCGCAGACGCCCGCCGCCGCGGGGCCGCTCGCCGAGGCCGCGCCCTTCGTCAACAAGGTGCTGCCGAACGGCCTCGAAGTCATCGTCCTCGAAGACCATTCCATCCCGCTCGTCACGGTCGAGCTGGCCGTCCGCAACGGCTCGTTCACCGAGCCGCCCGAGCTGAACGGCCTCTCGCACCTCTACGAGCACATGTTCTTCAAGCTCAGCCGCGCGCAGCTGGTCGGCGACGCCTACATCCGCGACATCGACTCGCTCGGCATCATCTACAACGGCGAGACGCACGAGGAGGTCGTCAACTACTACTTCACGACGACGACGCCCAACTTCCCCGTCGCGCTCCGCTTCATGCGCGACGCCTCGCTCTACCCCGGCTTCGGGGAGAACTGGACGGCGCCCATCCGCGCGGCCGACCCCGAGTACTACCAGCGCGTCCAGCGGGTCGTCGAGGGGCAGTTCGCGCAGGAGCGCGAGGTCGTCGTCGGCGAGCTGGATCGCAACGAGTCGAACCCCTACGGCGAGCTGGGCGTCCAGATGAACAACCGCCTCTTCTACAAGTACCCGAGCCGCAAAGACCCGGGCGGCAACCGCCAGACCGTGCGCGCCGCCACGCTCGACACGATGCGGCTCATCCAGTCGCGCTACTACGTCCCGAACAACTCGGCCATCGTCGTCACCGGCGACGTGAAGCCCGAGGAGGTCTACGGGCTGGTCGAGTCGCTCTTCGGCGAGTGGAAGCGGCGCGAGAAGAACCCTTTCGAAGAGTTCCCGCTCGTCGAGCACCCGCCGCTTCAGAAGAGCGAGGCCGGCATCATCACGAAGCCCGTGACGAACGTCGTCATCGAGCTGGGGTGGCAGGGGCCTTCGATTGGTAAGGACGACGCGGCGACCTACGCGGCCGACGTCTTCTCCTTCATCCTGCGCCAGCCCAACTCGCGCTTCTCGCGCGCGCTGACCGACTCGGGGCTCGCGGCCGTCGCCGGCTTCGGCTACTACACGCAGCGCAACGTCGGCCCCATCACTCTCATCCTCCAGACGACGCCCGACAAGGCGAAGGCGGCCGTGCAGGCGGCCTACAACGAGATCGAGCACTTCAACGACCCCGACTACTTCACCGACGAGGAGCTGGAGAGCGCCAAGTCCCTGCTCGAAGCCGACGACCTCTACTCGCGCGAGAAGCTTTCGGACTACTCGCACACGATCAGCTTCTGGTGGGCCTCGACGGGCCTCGACTACTTCCGCGGCTACCTCAAGCGCCTGCGCGCCACCTCGCGCGCCGACATCAGCCGTTACCTGACGACCTACGTCCAGGGCAAGCCGCACGTCGGGCTCGCCCTGATGTCGGACGAGTCTTTGAAGGCCTCGGGGTTGACGGAGGCCGACCTCGTCGGCGGCCCCGCGCCGAAGGCCGCCGGGGCGACCGCCGCGCGCAAGTGAGGTTTGAGCAGTGGGCGAACGTTTAAAGGGACTTGAAATGAAGACGACTTTCGAACAGCTACGCGGCGCGGCCCGGGCTCTGGCCCTCGCCCTCCTCCTCTTGACCGCCTTCTCCGCCCCGGCGCGCGCGCAGAGTTCTGGTGCGGCGGCGGCGCCGGCCCCGGCGCCCGCGCAGTCGAAGGAGGCGGCCGACACGCTGCGGCTCGTCACCGAGTTCGAGGTGGGCGGCCTGAAGGTCTTGGTCAAGCGGCGCGAGGGCAGCCAGTCGGTCGTCACCGGGCTCTTCCTGCGCGGCGGCGCGCGCAACGTGACGGCCGAGAACGCGGGCGTCGAGGCGCTCATGCTCGACGTGGCGACCGAGGCGAGCCAGAAGTACCCGCTCGCCGTCATGCGCAGGGAGCTTGCGCGCACGGGCACGAACCTGAGCTACGGCATCAACTACGACTACTCGGTGCTGTCGCTCGCGAGCACGCGCCGCTACTTCGACCGCTCGTGGGACATCTTCGTGGACTCTTCGCTCCACCCGAGCTTCACGCAGGAGGACTTCGACCGCGTCAAGAGCCGCACGCTCGTCTCGCTCTCCGACAACGAGGACACGCCCGACTCGTTCCTCCAGCAGTTGCAGTCGCGCGTCGCCTACGCGGGCCACCCGTACCTGAACGACCCGCGCGGCACGGTGGCCTCGGTCAACGGCCTCACGCTCGAGCAGGTGAAGGCCTACCACCAGCGGATGATGCAGACCTCGAGGATGCTGCTCGTCGTCGTCGGCGACGTCGACCCGCAGAACATCCGCCGCAAGGTCGAGGCGTCGTTCAGCCGCCTGCCGAAGGGCGACTACAGGGCGGAGCCCCTGCCGCAGCTCTCGTTCCGCACCCCGACCGTGGCGGTGACGGAGCGGCCGCTCCCGACCAACTACGTGCAGGGCCTCTTCGCCGCGCCGCCGCTCACCTCCAACGACATCTACCCGATGCGCGTCGCCTCCTCGATCCTGCAGAACCGCGTCTACGCCGAGGTGCGCGTGCGCCGCAACCTCTCCTACGCGCCCGACGCCTTCCTGTGGAGCCAGGGGGCGAACGCCGGGGGCATCTACGTCACCGCGACGGACGCCAACCAGGCCGTCCGCGTGATGCTCGAAGAGATCAAGCGACTCCAGACGCAGGAGATCAGCCCCGACGAGATCAAGGCGACGGCGCAGCAGTTCCTGACGCGCTACTACATGGGGCAGGAGACGAACGCGGCGCAGGCCGGCGAGCTGGCGCAGTACGAGCTGATCGGCGGCGGCTGGCGCAACTCGGCCGTCTTCATCGACCGCCTCCGCGCCGTCACGCCCTCGGACGTCAAGCGCGCCGCCAACACCTACATGCGCAACCTCCAGTTCGTCGTCATCGGCGACCCGCGCCAGATCGACAAAGGCGTCTTCACGCAGCAGGCAGGAGAGTAGGCAGTAGGCAGACGGCAGTAGGCAGTTAGCCGGGCGCGAGGGTGACTGAAAGGGTCGGGGGCGGCGAGTCGTGAAACTCGCCGCCCCCGTTCCGTTAGCACCTGTTTCGTTAAAGGCTTCCTGTCTCAACTGCCTACTGCCGTCTGCCTACTGCCTACTTCCCAATCTCCCGCAGGAGCTTCTGGTGGAGCGCGGCGTCGAGCGGTTTGAGGAGCGCGGCCTGGGCGAGCGCTTCGGCGCGTTCGCCGAGTTCGAGGTGGACGGAGCCGAGGTTGTAGTGCCCTTCGGCGAGGTCGGGCCGGAGCGCGACCGCGCGCTTGTAGGCGTCGAGCGCCTTGTAGTAGTTGCCGGCGTAGTAGTACGCGTCGCCGAGCTTGTTGAGGGCCTCGTACGAGTTGGGCTTCAGCTTCAGGGCCTGCTCGAAGGCGCGGATGGCGTCCTGGTTCTTGCCCTGCTTGACCTTGCAGAAGCCGACCTGAATCCACGCGTCGGCGCGCTGCGGGTTCTTGTTCACCGCCGTCTCGAAGTAGCCGAGCGCGCTGTCGTAGTTGCCGAGCCAGAGCGAGTTGAGGCCGTTGCGGTACCACCAGTCGGCGATGGAGTCCGGCTTCTGCTCGTCGCCGGTCATGCGCGCGAGGTCTTCGAAGCTGAGCAGGCGCTCGGCCGGCTTCAGGCTGCTGAGGCGCGGCGCGCCGAGCGCGAGGTTGATGTTCTGCCCGTTCATCACGCGGATGGTGACGACGCCCAGGACCTGCCCCTTCATGTTGAAGACGGGGCTGCCCGAGTTGCCGTGCGAGATGGGCGCCGTGATCTGCACGATGCGGCCGAGGCCCGGCACCTCGCGCACGGCCGAGACGATGCCGTCGGCCACGGAGCCTTCGAGCCGCAGCGGGTTGCCGATGACGAAGACGTGCTCGCCCTCCTCGGGCACGGCGGCGGTCGTCTCGACGACGTTCGCGCGCTCCAGGGGCATGTCCACGTTGAGGACGGCGAGGTCGCCGTCCTCATCGACGCTCGTCAGGCCCGCGACCTGGTAGGTCTTGCCCTTGCCCTCGAACGTGCGCACCTCTGCGTGGTGCGCGCCCTCGACGACGTGGAGGTTCGTCAAGACCTGGCCCGGCCGGATGAAGAAGCCGCTGCCCGTGAGCGCGACCTCGCCCTTCGCGTTGTAGGTGATGACGGAGACGACCGAGGGTTTGACGCGGCGGATCAGCTCCGGGAGCGAGTCCAGGCCTTCGGCGCGCGAGGCGGGGGCTGCGAAGACGAAAAGCGCGGCGAGCGCCAGCCACAGGGGAAGCTTGCGAATCAACATCTCGGGGGCTTTCTTCTCAAAAAGGGTGTGTGGAGCCTCGGCCTTCTCGGCTCCGTCGGGGAAGGGGTTCAACGGGCGAAACCCGGCGGCTCGGCCGCTCGCGCCGAAACGCACGGCGTTCGGCCATTATGCCGGGATTCGCGCAGAAGTCAACCGCTTTATGTCAAAACTGTGTCAGGCGCGGTTCTGTGAGGCATTTCGCAGAAGGCGGAAGGGGTGCTGGTGCTGGGTGCTGGTGTAAGAACGGTGAGCCCGTCTACAAACCAGCACCCAGCACCCTCCTCAGTACGCGCACAGCTCCGTGATGGCGCGGAAGACGTCGTCCACCTGCGGGAGGATGTGGTCTTCGACCTGCGGGGCGTAGGCGACGAAGGTGTCGAGGGCGGCGACGCGGCGGACGGGCGCGTCGAGGTGCTCGAACAGCTCTTCGGAGACGCGCGCGGCAACCTCGGCGCCGAAGCCGTGCGTGCGCGTGTCCTCGTGCGCGACGATGAGGCGGTTGGTCTTGCAGACGCTCGTCTTGATCGCCTCCCAGTCGTACGGGGCGAGCGTGCGCAGGTCGATGACCTCGACGCTGAGGCCCCGCTGCTGCTCGGCCTGCTTGGCGGCGACGAGCGAGCGCTGGACGAGCGCGCCGTAAGTGACGACGGTCACGTCGCCCCCCTCGCGCACCGTCTTCGCCTTCCCGAAAGGGATCAGGAAGTCGTCGCCGGGGTACTGCGACTTGTTGTAGGCCTGCCGGTAGAGGTGCTTGTGTTCGAGGAAGAGCACGGGGTCGTCGCACCTGATGGCCGTGCGCAGCAGGCCGTTCGCGTCGAGCGCGTTCGAAGGGTAGACGACGCGCAGCCCCGGGACGTGCGTGAAGATGGTGTCGCCCGACTGCGAGTGGTAGACGGCGCCGCCCTTGAGGTAGCCGCCGACGGGGCAGCGGATGACGACCGGGCACTTGAACTCGTTGCCCGAGCGCCAGCGCATCAGGGCCAGCTCGTTCCGAATCTGGTGGTAGGCCGGCCAGATGTAGTCGAAGAACTGTATCTCGACGACGGGCTTGAGGCCGCGCGCCGCAAGCCCTATCGCGCGGCCGACGATGTTGGCCTCGGCGAGCGGCGAGTTGAAGACGCGCGCCGCGCCGAAACGTCGTTGCAGGTTCGCGGTGACCTTGAAGACGCCGCCCTTGCCCTTCACCTTCTCAAGGTACTGCTCGCGCGAAACGTCGGCCACGTCCTCGCCGAAGACGAGGACGGAAGAGTCGCGCGCCATCTCTTCGTGCAGGCAGCGGTTGATGAGGTCGACCATCGTGCCGGGGTTCCCCGAAAGCTCTGCGCCCCCTTCGGTGTCGAACTCAGCGGACGCGGGGTCGACGTCGGGCGAGTAGACGTAGAGCTGGGCCGTCTCCTTCGCGGGCTGCGGGCTCAGGAGCGCCGCGTCGGCGGCCTCGTTGACCTCGCGGTCGACTTCGCCTTTGAGCTTCTGCAACTCCTCCTGCGTGACGAAGCCCTCCTCGACGAGCAGCGCGCCGAAGCGCTTGACGGGGTCGCGCTCGGCGTCCGACGTGCGCTCCTCGTCGGGGCGGTAGAGCTTCTCGTCGTCGGAGAGCGAGTGCGAGTAGGGGCGGATGACTTTCGCGTGGACGAGCGCGGGGCCTTTCCTCTGGCGGCAGTACTCGACGGCCTGCTTCAAGGTCTCCAGGGACTCGACCGGGTCTGTGCCGTCGCAGCGCAGGACGAGCAGGTCCGGGAAGTTCTCGACGAGGCGCGACACGTCGCCGCCCGCGGTCTGCACCTCGACGGGGACGCTGATGGCGTAGCCGTTGTCCTCGATGAGGAAGACGACGGGGAGCCGCAGGTTGCTCGCGGTGTTCAGCGCCTCCCAGAACTCGCCCTCGCTCGTCGTGCCGTCGCCGGCCGAGCAGTAGGCGACCTCGTCGCCCTTGAAGCCTTTGACCTTCTCCCTGATGCCTTCGGAGAGCGTGGCGCGGTAGCTCGCCTCGGCGGCGCCGACGGCGTGCAGGAACTGCGTGCCCGTGGGCGAAGAGGAGGAGACGATGTTGAACTTCGTGTGGCCCCAGTGCGAGGGCATCTGGCGGCCGTGCGAGCTGGGGTCGGCCTCGGCGCCGACGGCCGCGAGCAGCATCTCGAGGGGCGTGACGCCGAGTTGCAGGCAGAGCGCGCGGTCGCGGTAGTAGGGGAAGAACCAGTCGTACCCGGACTTGAAGGCCAGCCCCGCGGCCGTCAGGACGGCCTCGTGCCCCGCGCCCGAAATCTGGAAGAAGATTTTGTTCTGCCCCTTGAGCTGAATCTCCTTGTCGTCGATGCGCCTTGAGAGGTACATCGTCCGGTAGATGCCCACCAACTCCTCCCGGCCGAGGCCCCGATACACCTTCTCTCTAATCTCGGTCGCCATGTTTAAGTCCTTCGATGAAAATAACGAACCCTAATCTTCGTCGAACTCCGTCTCGAGCGCGAAGCGGTAGTCCTGCGCCATCGAGGGGTGGCCGTGGGCCTGTGCGACCTCGGCGCCCTTTTCATAGGCGAGGCGGGCGGCGTCGCGCCTGCCGGTTTTCAAGTAGGCGGCGGCGAGCATGCCGTAGGCGTTGCCCTCGTCGTCGGCGCGCTGGAGATAGTCGGTGAGCACCTCGACCATCTCGTCGAAGCGCCCGGCCTTCTCGTACTCCTTCGCCAGCCCGAACATGACCGCCGTGTTGTCGGGGTCGCCTTCGAGCATCATGCGGAAGATGTCGATTCTGGATGCGGCCATAGCGTTAATCAGGTGATAAGTGATGAGTGATAAGTGATAAGAAAGAAAGCAAGCGGGGCTTGTATTTTCTTATCACTTATCACTCATCACTTATCACGTCCTCCGGCTACTTTCCAATAATCAGCTTGGCGATGGTCTGCAACTGCATGTTCGAAGTGCCCTCATAGATGGCGCCGATCTTGGAGTCGCGCCAGAGCTTTTCGACGGGGTAGTCCTTGACGAAGCCGTAGCCGCCGTAGAGTTCGATGGCCTTCGACGACACCTTCTCCGCGACGCGCGAGGAGTAGAGCTTCGCCATCGCCGCCTCCTTGACGAAGTTGAGGCCGGCGTCCTTCATGCGCGCGGCGTTGTAGACCATCAGGCGCGCCGCCTCGAGCTCGGTCGCCATCTCGGCCAGCTGGAACTGCACGCCCTGGAACTGGTTGATGGGCTGCTTGAACTGCGTCCGCTCGGCCGTGTAGCGCAGGGCGTGCTCCAGAGCGCCGCGGGCGAGGCCGATCATCTGCGCGCCGATGCCGATGCGCCCCTCGTTCAAAGTCTCAATCGAAACTTTGTAGCCCTTGCCGAACTCGCCGAGCACGTTCTCCTTCGGCACCTTGCAGCCGTCGAGGATGATCTCGGTCGTCGAAGAGGCCCGGATGCCGAGCTTGTTCTCCTTCTTGCCGACGGAGAAGCCTTCGAAACCCTTCTCGACGATGAAGGCGGTGATCCCGCGGTAGCCCTCCTCCGGCTTCGCGTTGGCGAAGACGATGAAGACGCCCGCCTCGTTGCCGTTCGTGATCCAGAGCTTCTGGCCGGTCAGCTCGTAGTGGTCGCCCTTGTCCACCGCCCGCGTCTGCATGGCGAAGGCGTCGGAGCCCGACCCGGCCTCGCTCAGGGCGTAGGCGCCGACGGTGTCGGAGGCGAGGCGCGGCAGGTACTTCTTCTTCTGCTCGGGCGAGGCGTAGCGGATGAAGGCGTTGTTGACGAGCGTGTTCTGCACGTCCATCAGGACGCCGACCGACGGGTCGACGCGCGACAGCTCCTCGACGCCGATGATCGCCATGAAGAACGACGCGCCCGTGCCGCCGTACTCCTCGGGCGTCTCGACGCCCATCAGGCCCAATTCGAAGAGCTGCTTGAGGACTTCGGGGGCCATCTTCGCGTGCTCGTCCATCTCCTCGACGCGGGGCCGTATCTCGCCCTCGGCGAACTCGCGCACGGAGGCGCGGAACATCTGCTCGTCCTCGGTGTAAGAGGTCAGGGGGCCGCTCGCGTAAGATTCGGTTGCTGCTTTACTCATGGCTGTGTCTCACAGGGATGAAAGTTTGGCTTTAACGAGACAGCATCGCTCAGACGCGCGCCTTTGGTCAAATGGGGAGGTATTGATTATTTTTTGGCCGATTCGCCGACCCATTAATTAATTGGGGCGCGGAACAAAAGGGCCGTCGGGGTAAGGTGAGTTAGCTCTCCGGCGAGACTTTGGACTGCTTCCTCCGCCGTTCGTAGCAGCCGTTGCACCAGGGCTGCAAGCCGTTCCAGCGCGAGGAGTGACGGCTGAATGCGGAGATGTGAAGGAAGGCTTTACAGTTCCGGCACCAGGCCGTGCCGTCGGGGCCGACCTTCTTCGTGTCCGCGCGGCCGCCTTTCCGGCGGTGAGTCCTGTTGCACCGCAGGTGTGAGAAGGAGATGTTCTCCAAGTCCCAGAAGAGCTCGACGCTGACGCCTTCCCAGGGCTCCTTATGCTCGATGCTCAGCTCGTCGGCAGTCTCTATGAGCCGGGTGCATTTGAAGCAGACGTTCTCGCCGTGTCTTCTGAGAAGGTTGAAGAGAATCATCTTGCGCAGGCGGCCGCAGGCCGTCCCGTGAGGTATGCCAAGAAAAGCACTTTTACGAGCGCTGCTGCTGTTCATGGGAATTAAATCTGGCGGGATTTATAGCGCTAGCGGGGCTCGAACCCGCGGTCTCCGCCTTGAGAGGGCGGCGTGTTAACCAACTACACCATAGCGCCGAAAACGAGGGCGATTATAAAGGCGCGGCGGCGCAGATGGCAAGCGCGCCGGCGGCAGTTGTCACGGCGCGGGTGGTCGAGAAGAGGGCAGTATCGGGGCGGGGCTCGTGTCTTTCGGGGGGCAGCGGGGGCGGTGCTATACTCGGCCCCGGCGCGCCTTCTTGAGCACCGCGCCTTTGTGGCACGCTCCCCGGCCGAGAAGCTCTGAGAGAGTCGGACACTTCATAAATGGTACAAGACCTCTTCGTCGAATCGAACGACGCCGCGCACGAAACTCCCAAGCATAAACAGTTGACGACGGACTTCCCTCTCGGCGTAGAGGGCTTCACCTACGGCGACCTCCACCGCCCGGCGCGCCTGCGCGCCCTGGCCGGGGCGTTCTACGCGGAGGTCGAGAGTGCGGACGCGCGGCTGCACGCGCGGCTCAGGGAGTACGTCGAAGCGCGCGGCGAGAATTTGAAGGGGGCGAGGGCGGAGTCGGAGCTTCTCATCGAGGCGGCGCCGCACCTTTCGCGGTTCGTCGCGCGGCTGTTCGGAATCGAAGAGGAGCGGGGGCGGCTGGCCGAGAGCATACGCGCGCAAGACCCCGTCTTCCAGTTCAAGCAGTTCGTGCAGCGGCGCGCGACGAAGAGTTTCCCGGCGGAGCGCGCGGCCGAGGTGGACGTCGAGGCGGCGGACGCGGCGCTCGAACGCCTGCGGCACGCGGCGTTCGCGGACACTCTGTCTGACGACCGCGAGCTGGGCGTGGCGCGGATGGCCGCGCGCCTTCTGGAGTGGGAGAAGAACTACCCGAAGCCGGGCGTCCGGCAGGAGGAGGCCTGGTCGGACGAGCGCGCGCGTGAGACGGAGGCGGCCGCGAGGCAGCTGAAGGGGACTGAGGCGCAGGCGTCGCTCGCGGCGTGGCGGGCGGAAGAGGATGAGAGTGGCGGGGACGAAAGTCGCGCCTTCGTCCGCTCGGCGTTGCGGCTTCTGGAAGCGTGGTCGGCGGCGCACGCGCTCCGGCCCGACGCGCGCGAGCGTGTGAAGGACTGGGTCTCTTTCCGCTTCCCGCACCCGCTCAACTACGAGCACCTGGTTCAGCTCGAAAGGCCCGAGGCGGATCTGCCGGAGTTGATGCGGGGCCTGGACAAGAACCTGCGCCGCCGCGACGGCTTCAAGCTCACCGACAGGCGCTACACGCAGCGGCAGGTCTTGGAGGAGGTCAACTACTGCCTCTACTGCCACGAGCGCGACAAGGACTCATGCTCGAAGGGGTTGAAGGAGAAGGACGGCAGTCTCAAGAAGAACCCGCTCGGCATCGCGCTCGGCGGCTGCCCGCTCGACGAGAAGATTTCGGAGATGCACGTCCTGCAGCGCGACGGCGACTCCATCGGCGCGCTGGCGCTGGTCTGCATCGACAACCCGATGTGCCCGGGCACGGGCCACCGCATCTGTAACGACTGCATGAAGTCGTGCATCTTCCAGAAGCAGGAGCCGGTCAACATCCCGCAGGCCGAGACGGGCGTTTTGACGAACGTCCTCTCGCTTCCTTACGGCGTGGAGATATACGGACTGCTCACGCGCTGGAATCCTCTTAACGCAAAGCGACCTTACGCGCTTCCATACAACGGCAAGAACGTGCTCGTCGTCGGCCTCGGCCCCGCCGGCTACACGCTCGCGCACTTTCTTCTGAACGAGGGCTTCGGCGTCGTCGGCATCGACGGTTTGAAGATCGAGCCGCTCGACGAACTGTTGACGGGGGCGGGCGGGCGCGGCGTCCCGCGCGCGGTGCGCGAGTACGGGGAGATCACGGGCGAGTTGGACGAGCGCGTGCTCGCGGGCTTCGGCGGCGTCTCGGAGTACGGCATCACGGTGCGCTGGGACAAGAACTTTCTGACGCTCATGCACCTCACGCTCGCGCGGCGCGAACGCTTCCGCTTCTACGGCGGCGTGCGCTTCGGCGGGACGCTCTCGATTGAAGACGCCTGGGGGTTGGGCTTCGACCACATCGCGGTGGCGACCGGCGCGGGGAAGCCGACGCTCGTCTCGATGAAGAACAACCTCATCCGCGGCGTGCGCAAGGCCTCGGACTTCCTGATGGCCTTGCAGTTGACGGGCGCGGCCAAGCACGACTCGACGGCGAACCTGCAAGTCAGACTTCCCGCGGTCGTCATCGGCGGCGGGCTGACGGCCGTCGACACGGCGACGGAGCTTTTCGCCTACTACCCCGTCCAGGTCGAGAAGATTTTGGAGCGCTTCGAGGCGCTCGCCGCGGAGTTCGGCGAGGACGAAGTCTGGAAGCGCTTCGACGCGGAGGAGCGCACGGTGCTCGAAGAGTACGTCGCGCACGGCCGCGCGGTGCGCGGGGAGCGCGCGCGCGCGAAGGCTGCGGGCGAGGAGCCGGACTTCGTCAAACTCGTCCGGGCGTGGGGCGGCGTCTCCATCGTTTATCGGAAACGTCTGATCGACTCGCCGGCCTACAGGCTCAACCACGAAGAGGTCTCGAAGGCGCTCGAAGAGGGCATCAACATCATCGAGAACATGTCGCCGGCCGAGGCCGTCGCGGACGAGCACGGCGCCGTCTCGGCCGTCGTCTTCGAGCGCGTCACGCGCGACCCGGCCACCGGCAAGTGGCACGTCAACTGTGACGACACTCTGCGCGTCCCTACGCGCACGGTCTGCGTCGCGGCGGGCACGAGTCCGAACACCATCTACGAGCGCGAGCGGCCCGGCACCTTCGCGCTCGACGACTGGAAGGAGTTCTTCGCGCCGCACAGGGTCGAGAAGAACGGGGGCGGCGAGTTCCACCTCGTCCCCGCTGCGAAGGGCGAGCGCGGCTTCTTCACCTCATACGAGGACGAAGGGCGCTTCATCTCTTACTACGGCGACAACCACCCCGTGTATGCCGGCAACGTCGTCAAGGCGATGGCCTCGGCGAAGGACGGCTTCCCCGAAGTCGTCGCGCTCTTCGCGGAAGAGCTGGCGGCCCTGAAGGAGGAGGGGCAGCCCGCGCGCGACGAAGCCTTCGAGCGTTTAGTAGAAACGTTGGACGAGAACCTCGTCGCGCGCGTCGAGCGCGTCGAGCGCCTGACCGACACCATCGTCGAGGTCGTCGTGCGCGCGCCGATGCAGGCGCGCAAGTTCCACCCCGGACAGTTCTACCGCCTGCAGAACTACGAGACCGGCGCGCCGCTCGTCGAAGGCACGCGCCTGACGATGGAGGGGCTCGCGCTCACGGGCGCGTGGGTCGACAAGGAGGCCGGACTCTTGAGTCTCATCGTGCTTGAGATGGGAGCCTCTTCGCGGCAGTGTGCTTTACTCAGACCGGGTCAAGAGGTCGTCGTGATGGGGCCGACGGGCACGCCGACCGAAATCCCGGAGGGCGAGACCGTGCTCCTCGCGGGCGGCGGCCTGGGCAACGCCGTGCTCTTCTCCATCGCGAAGGCCCTGAAGGCCGCGGGCAACCGCGTCATCTACTTCGCGGGCTACAAGGACGGCAAAGACCTCTTCAAGCGCGAGGAGATCGAGGAGGCGACCGACCAGGTCATCTGGTCGTCCGACACGGGGCGCGAGATCGAGGCGCAACGCCCGCAGGACGCGCACTTCCGCGGCAACATCGTCCAGGCCATGCTCGCCTACGCCGAGGGGAATCTCGGCGCGCCGTTGTTCGACCTGAAGGAGGTTGACCGCATCATCGCCATCGGCTCCGACCGCATGATGGCCGCGGTGAAGGGCGCGCGCCACGGCGTCCTCGCCGCGCACCTGAAGAAGGGGCACGTCGGCGTCGGCTCCATCAACAGCCCGATGCAGTGCATGATGAAGGAGGTCTGCGCGCAGTGCCTCTGCAAGCACGTAGACCCCGAGACCGGCGTCGAGAGTTTCGTCTTCTCCTGCTTCAACCAGGATCAGCCGCTCGACCGGGTGGACTTCCAGCACCTCAACGCGCGCCTCCGCGCCAACACCGTGCAGGAGAAGTTGTCCAACCTCTGGCTCGACCGCCTGCTCCGCGCCGCCGCGCCGGCCTAGGCGAGCCGCGCAGACTTAAAAGTCTTGACAACGCCCGCCGGGGTGAATAAGCTCACGCCGTTTTTCGGCAAGGCGTCTGCCTCGGTCGTGGGAGCGCGCAATCTTCGAAGGCGTCCACGGCCTTCAACGGCCTCATGTCGCTCGTCCCGAGCCGAAGTTTGCTCACCTGCACCCCTCGGTCTCGGCCGGTGACGGGTGCTTCTCCATCCAGCCGAACATAGTGGGAAGAAACGAAATCGAGTTTTGACTCATACCTGACAAGCGAGTTGAGGGCCGCGGCCGGGCTGCCGCCGCCGCCCGCCTCAGTCCCGCTTTTTTAAGGCACGCGCCCTGACGGCCGCGGCCGGGAAAAGGTCTTCAGAGAATGAAGCAGGAGGAGCATGACTGTGGACGTCGAAATACAGATCAATGACAGCACCAATCCGAGGGCGCGATTCCTGACGTGGGCTCCGTCGCCGTGCAGGATACGCGTGAGGAACCCGGCCGGCATCACGACCCCCTTCGTGAGCTTGAAGATCTCGGGGCGGTCGACGGCCTCGGGCGGCGCCGTCCAGTTCCGCGCCGGCGCGACCGGCGCGTTCTCCGACAGCATCACGCTGACAGTGTCGGCCAGCGGCAACACCGCGCCGTTCTTCTCCGCCGGCAAGTTCGGGCGGCCGAGTTCCAGCAACGGGGACGTGACCATCGAGGCGCGCTCGGGGACGACCCTCGTCGGCTCCGTCCCCGTGATGGTGCGCATCCGGAAGAACGCCAACACGCTGAGCGCGCCCGAGCGCGACCGCTTCCTGGAGGCGCTCGCGAAACTCAACAACCAGGGCACGGGTCGCTTCTCGGACTTCCGGGACATGCACAACGCGTCGGCCCTGGGGCAGGCCCACGGCGCGCCCGGGTTCCTGCCCTGGCACCGGGCCTACCTGCTCGACCTCGAACGCGAGCTGCAGGCCATCGACCCGTCCGTCGCGCTCCCCTACTGGCGCTTCGACAAGGCCGCGCCGAACATCTTCAAGCCGGACTTCATGGGCAGCTCCGACAACCTCGGCACGGTGCAGTTCAACCCCGGCCACCCGCTCACCTTCTGGAAGACCGACACCGTCCCCGGCATCAAGCGCCGCCCCATCCCGGCCTTCAACGTCAACCTGGCCCCGCCCGGAGTCATCGACGAGGCGGCCACGCTGGCGCTCGGGACTCAGTACAAACAGTTCCGCGGCATGGAGGGCAACCCGCACGGGCGGGCGCACACGCGCTTCGACGCCATCAGCTTCCTCTCCGACGCCTCGACGGCCCCGCGCGACCCCCTCTTCTTCCTGCTCCATTGCAACGTGGATCGGCTTTGGGCACAGTGGCAGAAGGCCAACAGCCGCTTCGACCAGGCGGTAGCGGCCGCGTACGACGAGAACCCCGCGTTCCCGGTGGGCCACAGGCTGGCCGACACCCTGTGGCCCTGGAACGGCGTCACCTCGCGCGTGAACCCGCCGTCCGCCCCGGGCGGCACGCTGGCTCCTTCGCCGGGTGTCGGCGCGCCGGGTCTGCAGCCGCGCGTGCGCGACATGCTGGATTACCGCGGGGTCGTCAGCGCCGCTTCGCGGATGGGCTTCGACTACGACGACGTGAAGTTCGTCTAACGCGTCACGCATAAGGAGATTGAGCGATGAGTAAGAAGGGCAAATCTGCAAAGAGCTCCAAGTCGGCGCGCAAGGCGAAGGCCCCGGCGAGGAGGACGGCGCGCAGCCTGATGGCGGTCGCGGCCAGCGCGAAGAGCGGCGTGAAGGAGCGCGTCGCGTCCCTCAACGAGGTGACGCTGGCGGCGAGCGACCAGGACGCGAACGTGACGCGGGCGCTGGACATCCTGGGCAACGACAACGAGCCGGCCGAGGTGCGGATGGCGGCGCTGGAAGCACTCCAGACGGCGAGCTTCAGCGTGGTCGCCTTCGCGCCCGTCCGCGGCGAATACCTCGCGACCTTGCGCAAGGTCGCGACCGACCCGAACGCCGAGCTGCGCGAGTCCGCGCTCGGCGTCCTCGCGCGGAACAAGGACGGGTTCGCGCAGCAGAAACTCCTCGAAGGGCTGCAAGACCCGGGGAAGGCCCTGGTGCCGACCGAGACGGCGCTGTCACTGCTCAGCTTCGACCCGCACGCGGACGCCTACAACGTCGCGCGCCGGATCGCCAGCGCGCCGCCGAGCGATGACGCGCGGCAGGAGGCCCTGCGGCTGCTCTCCGCCGACGCCACGTCGGCCCCTCTGTTCGAGAAGCTCCTGCTCGACAAGTCGGAGAAGCGCGAGGTCAGGCAGCTCTCCGCCGCGGCCCTGCACAGCATCGCGCCGAAGAAGTTCCAGAAGCGCGCGCGCGAGCTGGTCTTCGACCCGTCGGAGTACCCCGACATCCAGGCGACGAGCCTCGCCGCCATCACGAACTTCAGCGACCCCGAAGCGCTCGCCAACGACGAGCCGCTCTTGAAGCGCGTCGACAGCCTGAGCGAGAAGTCCCCGGCGAAGGTCAAGCAGGTCGCGCGCCGTTTCATGACTAAGTTCAAACGCTGAGGGTGGCGGGCATGCCTGAGGTGGCGGCGGTGGGCGCTTCTGCGGAGGAGCAGTTCGCGGCCCTGGTCGAGACGCTGGCCGCAGACCCGGGGCGGCGCGCGGAGCTGTGCGGGCTGCTGCGCGAAGACCACGCGGTCTACGAACAGCGCGGCACGGCGGCGACCGTCCGGATGCGCGGCTGGGTTCTGCTCGCCCTCGCGCGCGGCGGGTTGGCGGACGACGCGCTCGTCTACGTGCTCGAAGAACTGGACACGGGCACGGACGCCTACCTCCTCGCCGCGGCCGCGCGCGCACTGCGCTCCTACCCGAGCCCGGACGCGGCTTTCGCCCCCTTCGTCGCGCGCGCGCTCGCGAGGGCGCGCTACTACGAGGAGCCCGTGTCGTTCGAGCGCTACGGCGAGTACGCGCTCTCGCAGACGGGCACCAGCCCGCTCGGCGAGCTGTTCAGGACGCTGGAGTGGCTCGGCCCGCGCGCGCGCGGTGTGCTGGCCGAGGTCGAGGAGCTGCGCGCGCAGTTCGGCGGCCTCCCGCGGAAGCTGCGGCCGGCCGCGGACAGGGCCATCGAGTCCGTCCGCGGCCGCGACGCCGCGCCCGACGCGGAGGCCTGCTGCACTCTGCCGGGCGGGCTGGGCGGCGTGCTCTCCTGGGAGCGCGGGTCACGCCGCGCGTGCGGGCCAATCGAGCAGACCGCCTTCGAAGACCAGGACGGCACCCCCGTCACCTTCGGCGAATTCTTCCGCGGGCGACCCTCCGTCGTCGTCTTCTTCTACACGCGCTGCGACAACCCCCTGAAGTGCTCGCTCACGATCACGAAGCTGGGGCGGGTGCAGAAGCTTCTGGAGGAGCGCGGCCTCGCCGGTGAGATACAGACCGCCGCGATCACGTACGACCCGGAGTTCGACCTCCCCGAACGTCTCCGCTGCTACGGTCAGAACCGCGGCGTGCGCACGGACGCGTGCCACCGACTCCTGAGAGTGACCGGGGGCTTCGAAGCTCTCCGCAGGCACTTCCAGCTCGGCGTCAACTTCATCGGCTCGCTGGTGAACCGGCACCGCATAGAGGTCTACCTTCTCGACGAGGGCGGGCGGATTGCGGCGTCCTTCAGCCGCATTCACTGGGGCGAGGAGCAGGTCGCGGCGCGCGCGGCCGAGCTGCACGCGGAGAGGAGTGTCGGCGAGGAGGAGGAGGCCGGGCCGCCGCACAGTCCGAACAGTCCGAAGCGTCGGAAGGGAGTCCCGGCGCTGCTCACAGCCTTCACCTCGCTCGCCGTCGCCTTCTTCCCGAAGTGCCCGATCTGCTGGGCCGCCTACCTGAGCCTGTTCGGCATCGCGGGCCTGCAGCGAATCCCTTACGCCCCGTGGCTCCAGCCTCTGCTCGTCGTCGTGATGCTGATTAACCTGGGCAGCCTCTGGCTGCGGGGCCGCGCGACCGGGCGGATGGGCGGGTTCTACCTCGTCGGCGCGGGCGCCCTGACGATCATCCTCTCGAAGGCCGTGCCCGGCTGGGGTGACGCCTCCGTCTGGGGCGTCGTCCTCACGCTGGCCGGCTCGCTCTTGAGTGCGCTGGGCGGCGGGTTCAGACTTTCGAGCGCGAGCGCTCGGAGGTGAGGCGACGGTAGGCCTCGTCGCGCGTGAGGCCGAGTTCGCGCGCGGCGCGCTTGAGGGCGGCGCGCTGGTCGAGACCTTCCGCCTCGAATCGCGTGACCAAGTCCGCGACGCTCGAAGCCGCCCGAGTCCCTTCCGCAACCCCTTCGTCAATCTCTTCGCGGTCGATGACGAGCACCAGCTCGCCTCGTGCGGCGCCCTCGGGCCTGAACCTTTCCGCCAACTCACTCAGACGCCCGCGCATGATCTCCTCGTGCATCTTCGTCAGCTCGCGCGCCACGACGGCCTCGCGCTCGCCTAAGACTTCGAGCGCGTCGGCGAGCGCGTGCGCGAGGCGGTGCGGCGTCTCGTAGAAGACGAGCGTGGCGCGAAGCTGTCTGACCGCGGCGAGCCTCTCCCTGCGCGCGTGGCTCTTCGCAGGGAGGAAGCCGCCGAAGTAGAACTCGTCGGTCGGCAGCCCCGAGGCGGTGAGCGCCGCGACGAAGGCCGTCGGGCCGGGCACGGGCACGACGCGTAAATTTCGCTCGACGCACGCGCGCACGACGCGGTAGCCGGGGTCGTTGACGCCGGGCGTGCCCGCGTCCGAGACGAGCGCCACCGTCCGGCCCTCTTCGATCAACTGCGCCAGCTCCGTCGCCCGCTCGCGCTCGTTGTGCTCGTGATAGCTCACGGTGCGCGCGCGGATACCGAAATGTTCGAGCAGCGTGCGCGTCCGCCGCGTGTCCTCGCACGCGACCACGTCCGCTTCCGCCAGCACGCGCAGGGCGCGCCGCGTCACGTCCTCCAGATTCCCGATGGGCGTGGCGACGAGGTAGAGCGTCCCGCGGTCTTGAGACATGGGAACAGGATACAGTAGGCGGTAGGCAGATGGCAGTAGGCAGTTCAGACACAGCGCGGTGTCCTGCCGTTTGCAGGCGCGTACAGCAGACAAAAATTAACCACAGAGACACAGAGGCACAGCTTGGAGTTCATAACTCAACAAGCCGTGCCTCTGTGTCTCTGTGGTGAAATTGCTCTCGATGCCGGCTCAACTGTCTACTACTTTATTCCCAGCGGCGGTTGTCGCGGCGGTCGTCCCAGACGTTGTAGCCGCGGTCGTCGTTGAAGCGGAGGTTGTAGATGTTGGCGACGGTGCGCAGGTCGGAGCGAATCTGGTTCCAGTCGTTCGAGGTGCGCCCGTCCAGGCGGAGGCGGTTCAGCATGCGGCTGAAGCGCGAAGCCTGTTCGAGCAGGTCGCGGGCCTCGTCGCGGCTGCGGTCGAGGCGGTCGCTGTCGCCGGCCACGCCCCGGAAGCGCGAGGCCGAGTTGCGCAGGTCGCGCGCCTCGTTGTTGATGCGGTCTTCGCGGCTCGAGCCGTTGATGCGGCTGTTGTCGAGCACGCGGTCGACGTCGCGCTGGAGGTCGCGGCTGCGGTCGTCGATGCGGCGCGCGAGGTCGCGCAGCTGGCGGCGCTCGTAGTCGCTCATGCGGCCGTAGCGCCCGTAGCGGTCGTCGTCGTTGCGGCGGTTGCGGCGCCAGTCGTCGTCGCGGTTACGGTCTCGGTCTCGGTCGCGCTGCTCCTGCTCGGCGCGGTCGCGGATGCGATCCCAGACGGACTGGGCGGAGGCGTTCGCGGGCGCGATGAAGGTTGCGAGCGCGACGGCCGCGAAGGTCAGAACGGTGAAACGTCTCTTGGTCATTTCTCGTGTCTCCTTGTTCGGGGCTGAAGGCCGCGGGGGCGACGGCGGGAGTGTCGTGCTCTGTTCGGCTTCGCCTCTCGAAATCTCTGCCGCATCCGCCGGGGAAACCGTGGCCCGCGGCAATCATTCCGCCGCGCGTTTCGGCAAGGCGTGTGCCGTTGCGGAGAGTGCTTGAAAACAGTGCTCCGGCGTCAGAGTGACGCCGCGCGGGGCCGCAAGTCGTCTCACCAAAACGTGCAGGCCGTGCCGGAAATCGTGAGCGGTAGGCAGCAGGCGGTAAGAAGGTTTTGGGTGTTAGGTGCTGGGTGCTGGGGAGGACAAGCCGCTCTTACCCAAAACCCAGCACCCAAAACCCAGCACCCTCGTCACCGCCTACTGCTTAAGCGAGCAGGCGCGCGAGGTGTCGGCGGAGGTGCTGGGGCTGGAGTTCGGCGCGGGCGGCGGGGTTCTCCTTGTCGATGACGAACCAGCGGGACTCGGTCTGCGCGTCGGGGACGAGGAGGAGTTCGTCGCCTGCGCGCGCGTCGCCGAAGTGCGTGATGCTGGCGGAGGCGAGGCCGCCGCCGCGGACGATGCCGTCGCGCGGGCCGCGCGGCCAGCCGGCCTCGATGGTGAGCGCGCGCACGCCGCGACGCAGGACGAGGCGCGGGCCGACCATCGTCGAGGTGCCGACGCGGAAGCGGTGCGCCTCCGTGCGCGCGAGCGTGAGGCCCGCGCCCGCGCGGTTCAGCTCGCCCGCGACCGCCGTGAAGCATTCGAGCAGCCACTCGACCCAGCGCGTGCGGGCCGCGTCGTTGGCGGCCTTGAGGTCGAGGTAGTCGAGCACGTCGCCCCGGCCCACGCCGCTCGCGCGCTCGCGCGCCTCCCGCATCATGCGCTCGTACTCTTCGTCGAAACCGCCCACTTCCATGAAGCCCCGCCTGTGTCCGTTTTTTACCCGCGCCGCCGTGTGCGCGCACTCGGGCCGCGATGTTATCATGCCCGCTCAAAAGACGATAAAAGCCGACGCACGTCCGCGTCTCCCCGACATTCGGACGCACAGTTTCGACTACCCGAAGCCGACCGAGAATGAGACCTTCCAAGAGACTCCGCGCGACGGCGGCCTTGCTCACGCTCGCGCTGCTCGCCGTCTTCGGCGCGCCGACCGAGGCGGTTCAGCGCCGCGGCGCGGCCCCCGCCGTGGCTCAGGCGAAGCGGCCGCGCCTCGTGTTGCTCATCGCCGTCGACCAGTTCCGCTACGACTACCTCGAACGCTTCGGCGACCTGTTCGGCGCGGGCGGCCTGCGCCGGCTGCTGCGCGACGGAGCTTCGTGGACTGACTGCAACTACGACCACGTGCCGACCGAGACGGCGCCCGGCCACGCGACGATGCTGACGGGCGCTTGGCCTTCGGAGACGGGCATCATCGCCAACCTCTGGTACGACCGCGTCGAAGGCAAGTCGGTCGAGAACGTGCGCGATGACTCGGTGCGCCTGCTCGGCGGAGGCGAGGGCGAGACGGCCGCGAGCCCTCGCAACCTTCTGGCCTCGACGCTCGGCGACCAGTTGAAGATGGCGACCTCGGGGCGCGCGCACGTCGTCGGCGTCTCCTCGAAGAACCGCGCGGCCATCCTGCCCGCGGGCCGCATGGCCGACGCGGCCTACTGGTACAGCACGCAGACCGGCGCCTTCGTCTCTTCGACCTACTACTTCGAACGGCTTCCCGACTGGGCCGCGCGCTTCAACGCCGCGCGCCCCGCGGACAAGTTCTTCGGCGCGAAGTGGGAACGCCTGCTGCCCGCCGCCGAGTACGAGCGGCGCGCCGGCCCCGACGACGCGCCGTGGGAGAGGGGGAGTGACAAGCGCTCGGCGGTCTTCCCGCACGTCATCGACGGCGGCGGCCTGAAGCAGCCCGGCCCAGCCTTCTACGCGGACGTGGACTACTCGCCGTACTCGAACGACCTCGTGCTCGCGTTCGCGGAGGCCGCTCTGGTTAACGAGAAGCTCGGGGCCGACGAAGAGACGGACGTGCTCACCGTCAGCTTCTCGGCCAACGACATCGTCGGCCACCGCTACGGCCCTTACAGCCACGAGGCGATGGACATGACGCTGCGCGTCGACAGGCAGATCGCGAGCCTCTTAGACTTCGTGGATGCGCGCGTCGGCCTCTCGAACACCGTCGTCGCCTTCACCGCCGACCACGGCGTCGCGCCCTCGCCCGAGCACGCGGTCGCGATGCACCTGCCGGGCGGGCGCGTGAACCCTTCGGACATCCTGACGGCCGTGCGCAACCGCCTCCGCGCGCGCTTCGGCAAACTGGGCGAGAAGGACACGACCGTTGACTACGTCCAGACCTTCTCGAACTACCAAATCTACCTCAACCGCGCGGCGCTCGAGCGCGACGGCGTGAGCCAGGAGGAGGCCGAGCGCGTCGCGGGCGAGGCCGTGCTCACGGTGCCCGGCATCTCGCGCTACTTCACGCGGACGCAGCTCGTCACGGGCTCCGTCCCGCCGGCCGACGCGGTCGCGCGGCGCGTGCTGCACGGCTTCAACGCGAAGCGCAGCGGCGACGTGGTCGTCATCCAGGAGGCTTTCAAATACATCTCGAGCGGCGGGGTCGGGGCCACGCACGGCGCGCCTTACGAGTACGACACGCACGTCCCCCTCGTCATCATGGGCGGCGGCCTCGCGCCCGGGCGCTACCTGAACCCGGCGACGCCCGCCGACCTCGCGCCCACGCTCGCGCGCCTCCTGAGCGTCGAGCCGCCGAGCAGCGCCACGGGGCGCGTGCTGTCCGAGGCTTTCAAGTGAGGATTTATGAAACGTACTTTCGCCAGCTTCGCACTCTCATCCTTCCTGACGTTGACGGCCGGCGCCTCCTTCGCGCAGCGCAAGCCGGCGGCGCAGAAGCCGAAGGCGGCCGACACGAAACCGAAGCCCGCGGCGGCGAAGCCCGCGGGCGAGGACGCTTTGAAGGCGGAACTGGACGAGATCGTCAAGCTCGACGCGGCCGCGCGCGTCGAGCGCCTGACGGCGTTCCTCAAGGCGAACCCCGACTCGCCGCAGACGCTCCGCGCGCAGGAGCTTCTGACGAGCGCGCGTGCCGCGCTCGGCGATGAGAAACTGCGGGCCGGCGACCGCGCCGCCGCCATCGAGCTCTTCCGCGCGGCCGTCGCGGAGGCGCCCGCGCAGATGTCCGACAAGCTCTTCGCGGAGGTCGTCGCGCAACTGCCCGCGAACCTCTACGTGCTCGGCGAGCGCGACGCGGGGCTCGAGCTGGCGCGCACCGTGGAGTCGCTCGCCGAAGGGAACGCGACGCGCCTGCTCGCCGTCGCCTCCTTCTTCCTCGGCATCGAGCAGCCCGAAGAGGGCGCGCGGCTCGCGCAGGCCGCCATCACCCTGAAGCCCGACATGGCGACCGCGCACCAAGCGCTCGGCGTCGCCTACCGCTACTCGCTCAAGCTCGAAGAGTCGGCGGCCGAGTTCGCGCGCGCCGCCGAACTCGACCCGCAGAACGTCGCCGTGCGCCGCACGCTGGCCGAGCTGAAGCGCGCGACGGGCAAGCCCGATGAGGCGGCCGCGATCTACAAAGAACTGCTCGCGGCAAACGTGCAGGACGTGAACGCGCACGCGGGCGTGGTGCTCTCGCTCTTCGACGCGGGGCGGCGCGAGGAGGCCGAGCGCGAGTTGCAGCCGGCCTTGACGGGCGAGGCGCGCGACCTGCCCCTGCTGGTCGGCGCTTCCTACTGGTACGCGGCGCACGGCGACGGCGCGCGCGCGCTCGAGTTGGCGGAGAAGGCCGTCGCCTTCGAGCCGCGCTTCGGCTGGGTCTGGGCGCGCGTCGCGCAGGGGCGCGCGCTGCTCGCACTCCGCCGGCCGCTCGAAGCCGAGCGCGCCTTCAGGGCCGCGCTCCGCTACGGCAACTTCGCCACGCTCGACTACGAGCTGGCCGCGGCGGAGGCGGCCGCGGGACTCTACGACGACGCGGCCGAACAGCTCGCGCGCTCCTTCACTTTGCGCGACGGCAAGCTGGTGGCGCGGCTCGCCGGCCGCGTCGAGGCCTCGGCCGCGGACTTCAACGAGCTGCTCGCGCCCGAGCGGCGCGCGAGCCTCGCGCAGTTCGAGAGCGCCGCGCCGCCCTCGGAGGGGCGGATGTTGAAAGCTCTGCTCGCGCTCAGGGGCGCGACCGCGCCGGACGCTTCGGACGCGAAGGCGGCGGCCGAGGCCGCGCGCGAGTTCGCCGCGGGCGACGACGCGATGCGCGCCTACCGCAACGTCTACGCCGCGCACAGGCTTGAGCAGGTGGGGGTGGCGCCCGAAGAGACCCTGGCGCGCGCGGAGGCGGCCATCGGCGGCGTCGAGCCGGCGCTCGGCGTGGCCTACGCGCCCATCGCGCTCTTCGCCGAGACGCTCGAGGTCAAGGAGCTGCGTAAGCAGGTCGTCGAGCAGGGCGCGCCGCTCAACATCTTCGCGAGCGACCGCGACACGCTCTCGAGGGTCTTGCGCGGGAGGATCGAGGGGCTCGCCGGTTGGGCGCTCTACAAGCAGGGCCAGACGGCCGAGGCGGCCGTGCGCCTGCGACGCGCGGTGAGCGTGCTGCCCGAGAACTCCATGTGGTGGCGCGAGGCGGAGTGGCGCCTGGGCGCGGCGCTCGAAGCGAGCGGGAGCGCGCGCGACGCGCTGGCCGCATACGTCACGAGCTACCGCTCCCTGCCCGACCCGGAGCGTCTGCCCGCCATCCAGGCGCTCTACAAGAAGCTCAACAACGGCTCGCTCAACGGACTCGAAAAACTTCTCGGGACGCCACTCGCGACCGTCGCCGCGGCGACGCCCTCGCCCTCACCTTCGCCGAGCCCGGCCCCGACGCCCGCGGCCCCGACGCAGACCGCATCCAACGACACGGCCGCGCCCACGGTGACGCCGGCCATCGCCGAGCCGACGCCGACTCCTTCGCCCGAACCGACGCGCGCGGTCACACCGACGCCCGAGCCGAGTCCCGCCTCGCCGCCCGCGACCCCCGCGACCGAAGCGACACCGACTCCTTCGCCTTCACCCGAGGCGACGCCGACTCCTTCGCCTTCGCCCATGCCCTCGCCGACTCCGGCCATCAAAGCCGCGCCGCCGGACGGCAAGTGCATGTTGACGCTCGGCGACACCGAGCTAAACATCAAGGGCAACGGCGGCCGCGCGGCCGTCTACGTGGGCATCCTCGGCTACACGGGCCAGGCGCTGCCGCGCATCGAACCCTCGACCCCGAACTGGGCCGACATCGCCGTCCTCGCCGAGACGCACAAGGAAGAGGACGGCAACGGCACGCGCTTCGTCGTCAGCTCCACCAGCGGCAAGCCCGGCGCCTTCCTCGTCAACTTCACCTCCCCCTGCGGCAAGGGCACGGTGACGGTCAACGTTCAATAAGGTGCTGGGTGCTGGGTTCCAGGTGCTGGGGAAGAACGTCGTTTTAACCAGCACCTGGAACCCAGCACCCAGCACCCTTACAAATGCGCCGCGAGGCGTGCGGCGAGGACGTTCTTGGGTTGGGCGCCGACGATGCGTTCGACGGGCTGGCCGTTCTTGTAGACGAAGAGGGTCGGGATGGACTGGATGCCGAGGGCGGCGGCGGTGCGCGGGTTCTCGTCCACGTTGAGCTTGGCGACGCGGTAGAGGCCGGCCGACTCGGCGGCCAGCTCTTCGAGCGCGGGCGCGATCACGCGGCAGGGGCCGCACCACGGCGCCCAGGCGTCGAGCAGCACGGGGCGCGCCGCGGAGGCTTCCAACACCTCGCGCGCGAAGGTCGCGTCCGTGACCGTCACGGGCTTGCCCTCGTCACGTTTGACGCCCGGCCCCGCGTCCCACGCCGACTCGCCGACGCCCGCGCCCGGCAGTCTCGTGCCGCAGCGGCCGCACACGGGCTGCTTGCCGACCAGGGTTACGCGCTCGTCCACGCGGTTCTTCGCGCCACAGTTCAGACATGCCACCGTCGCCATTGCTTTGCCCTCCGTGTATATGAAACCGATTCCGTTCGGTCGAAAGTTTGACACAACTCTGCGCGCCGTTGGAAGCGCGGCGCGCCGTTCGCCCGCGCGCGGAGTTTCGTTGTAAGATTCCCCCGTTAACTTCTCCCACACATTTTAAGTTTGACGAAGGAAGTGTTCAGCACGATGCGACGCACTCGCGCGAAGTCGTCCGTCCTCGCGACGGCACTGTTTCTGTTTTCACTGGGCGCCGCGAACGCGCAGGTCAAAGACCAGCGCGCGCGCGCAGTCCCCGCGGACGCCCCCGAGATCGCTTACACGGTCTCGATGCCGCGGCCGCACACGCACCTCTTCAACGTCGAGGCGACGCTCAGGTACCGCGGCGCGGCGCCCGCCGCGCTCGACTTAATTATGCCGGTCTGGACGCCCGGCTCTTACCTCGTCCGCGAGTTCGAGCGCAACGTGCAGGAGTTCGAGGCGCGCGACGGCGGCAGCCGCGCGCTCGCCTGGACGAAGGCGAACAAGAACACCTGGCGCGTCGAGACCTCGGGCGCGCGCGAGGTGCGCGTGCGCTACTCGGTCTACGCCAACGAGCTGTCGGTGCGCACGGCCGAGCTGAACGACCGCCACGGCTTCTGGAACAACGCCAACCTCCTCGTCTACCCGGACGGGCTGCTGGGCGCGCCCTCGACGCTCAAGGTCGAGCCGTTCGGCGAGTGGAAGGTCGCGACGGGGCTGCCCGCCGCGGGCGGCGCGGCGAACACCTTCCGCGCCGAGAACTTCGACGTCCTCTACGACTCGCCCTTCCTCGCGAGCAACTTCCGCGTCCTCTCCTTCGAGGTCAAGGGCGTGCCGCACCGCGTCGTCGTCGACGGCGAGGGCGACTACGACGCCGAGCGCCTGCGGCGCGACGCGCAGAAGATAGTCGAGGCCGAGGCCGAGATGATGGGAGAGATTCCCTACCGAGACTACACGTTCCTCCTCATGCTCGGGCAGTCGGGCGGCGGCGGGCTCGAACACCTCAACTCGACGGCGCTCACGTGGCGGCGCTTCGGCTTCTCGTCGGCCGAGGACTGGCGCAGCCTGCACACGCTCTTCGCGCACGAGTTCTTCCACCTCTGGAACGTCAAGCGCATTCGCCCCGACGCGCTCGGCCCCTTCGACTACACGCAGGAGAACCACACGCGCCTGCTCTGGGTGGCGGAGGGCATCACCAGCTACTACGAGAACATCTTCCCGCGCCGCGCGGGGCTGCTGACCGACCGGCGCTACCTCGAAGTCGTCGCGCGCGACGTCCAGAGCTTGCAGCAGACGCCGGGCCGTCTGTTGATGAGCGCCGAGGAGTCGAGCTTCGACGCGTGGGTCAGGCAGTACCGGCCGGACGAGAACTCGGTCAACTCTTCGATCTCCTACTACGACAAGGGCGCCGTCCTCGGCCTGCTCCTCGACCTCGAAATCCGCCGGCGCTCGGGCGGCGCGCGCACGCTCGACGACGTGATGCGCGCGCTCTACAACGACTACTTCAAAAGGGGGCGCAACTACACGCCCGCCGACTTTCAACAAGCGGCGGAGCGCGCGGCCGGCACGAGCCTCGAAGAGTTCTTCCGCCGCTACGTCCGCGGGCGCGAGGAGCTGGACTACGACGCGGCGCTCGCGTGGGTGGGCCTCAGGCTCGACACCGCGAGCGACGCCGCGGGGCGGCCCGCGCCGACCGTGGCCGACCTCGGCGCGACCTTCGCCAAGGACGGCGAGCAGGTCGTGGGCAGGGCGGTTCCGCCGGGCGCGCTCGTCGTCAGGGCGGTGCCCGCGGGCACGGCCGCCTACGAACAGGGCCTGAACGCCGGAGACCAGATCGTCGCCGTGGACGGCTACCGCGCCACGAGCGACCTCCTCGACGAACGCATCGCCGCGAGGCGGCCCGGCGACCCGCTCGCGCTCACGGTCTTCCGCGGCGACGAGCTGCGCACGCTCAACCTCAAACTCGGCACGCGCGCCGCCGCCACCTACCGCATCGTCCCGCGCGCGGAAGTCAGCGACCAGCAGAAGCGCAACTACCAGTCGTGGCTCGGCGCTCCCTTCCCGAAGTGAAGTGATGAGTGATAAGTGATGAGTGATAAGATGAAGACGGCGGCTCCGGTCTTTCTTATCACTTATCACTCATCACTTATCACCTGAACGTATGCAGTTAGAGTTCGAGGGCAGGGTCGCGCTGGTGACGGGCGGGGCGTCGGGGATCGGGCGCGCCTGCGCGTGGGAGCTGGCGCGCGCGGGCGCAGACCTCGTCGTGGTGGACGCGGCGGCCGAGGCGCAGCTCGCGCAGGTCGAGAATTTGTTGAAGGCCGCGGGCGGGCGCGTGTTATCTTTCCGCGCGGACGTGCGCGAGCACGCGCGGGCCGAGGGCGTGCTCGAAGAGACTTTGGTGCGCCTGGGCCGGCTCGACCTTCTCGTCAACGCCGCGGGCACGACCGCGGACGCGCCCCTGTGGGAGATGTCGGAGGAGCAGTGGCAGCTCGTCCTCGACACGAACCTCAAGGGCGCCTTCAGCTACACGCAGGCGGCCGCGCGACACTTCCGGCGGGTGCGCGCGGGGCGCGTCGTCAACGTCGCCTCGATTGAGGCCGGGCGCGGGCGTTTCGGGCTGGCGAACTACGCGGCGTCGAAGGCGGGACTCGTCGCCCTGACGCGTTCGGCGGCGGCCGAGCTGGGGCGCTACGGCGTCTGCGTCAACGCCGTCTCGCCGGGCTTCATCCGCACGCCGCTGGTCGAGCGCCTGCCCGACGCCGTCCGCGAGCGCGCCGCGCACGAGTCGCCCCTCGGCCGCATGGGCGAGCCCGAGGACGTGGCGCACGCCGTCCTCTTCCTCTGCTCCGAACGCGCGCGCCACATCACCGGCGCCGTCCTCAACGTCGACGGCGGTCAGTCGCTTTAAGAATTTCAAATTTCAAATTTGAAATTTCAAATTAAGTTCTCAAGCGGAAGGAGAGGGATGAGGAGAGCGTGTGCGTTGTTGTTCGTGCTGTTGATGTGCGTGGCGGGCGCGGCGGCGCCGGCGCGGCAGGTGCAGTGGCAGTGGTCTGAGGCGCCGAGCGTGCGGCTCGGCGTGCGCGACAAGAACGACGACCTCGGCGGCTACGAGGCGACCTTCGTCGTGACCTCCGAGCGCACGGGCAAGAAGTGGCGGACGCAGGTCAAGGTCGAGGGCGACAACTTCGGCTACGTCAACTTCCCCGAAGACTTCGCCGCCTACGACTGGGCCACGAACGCGACGCGCTTCAGTTGGACGTGCGCGGTGGGGGGCAGGGTCGTCGTGAAGGGGAAGTTCGTGCTCGCCACGACGGACGAGCTCGACTCGGAGGGGCGGCGCGGCAAGCGCAGGCGGGGGTGACGTTGATGGAAGACGTGCTCGAAGATTTCGTGCGGACGGTCGAAGAGGCTTCGGCGCGCCTGCTCTCCCTGACGGACGCCGAGGCCGCGGTGCCGCTCGCCGAAGGGAAGTGGTCTGCGAAGGAGACGCTCGGCCACCTCGTGGACTCCGCCGCGAACAACCACCAGCGCTTCGTCCGCGCGCAGTTCAAGGAAGACCTCGTCTTCCAAGGCTACGCGCAGGAGGACTGGGTGCGCGCGCAGGATTACCAGGACGAGCCGTGGCCTTTGCTGGTCAACCTCTGGAAGTTCTACAACCTGCACCTCGCGCACGTCATCGGGCGCGCGCCCGAGCGGGAGCGCCTGCGCCCGCGGCGCGAACACAACCTCCACGAGATCGGCTTCGCGCCCGTCCCCGCGGACGAACCCGCCACGCTCGAACACCTCATGCGCGACTACGTCGAACACCTCAAGAGCCACCTCAGTCAAATTTTCGAAGGCGGTGGGCAGTAGGCAGACGGCAGTAGGCAGTTGCCGGTGTGAGCGGCCGGGCCGAGTGGTGATGGCTATTCAACACAGAGACACGGAGGCACGGAGACACGGCTACTGGCCCATAGCTCTACGAGCTGTGTCTCCGTGCCTCCGTGTCTCTGTGTTCGACGCCTCTCCGGCATCCGCCCCGCAAATGACGACGGATAGCCTTCCCATCCGAACCGCCTACTGCCGTCTGCCTACTGCCTACTTTTAAGGAGCACGGTGCGAATGGCGACAGTCGAGAAGCCGGCCGTTGAAGCCGCCCTGACGGAAGGGCGCGGGCACCTGCTGCGCGTGCTCGGGGTCGTGTTCGGGCTGGCGGTGACGGTCGGCATCACCATCGGCATGGGCATCCTGCGGACGCCGGGCGAGGTGGCGGCCGAGCTGCCGAACCCCTGGCTCTTCATGGGCGCGTGGCTGCTCGGCGGCGTGTACGCGCTCTGCGGCGCGGTGTCGGTGGCGGAGCTGGGGACGATGATCCCGCGCTCGGGCGGCTTCTACGTCTTCACGCGGCGCGCGCTCGGCGAGTACCCGGGCTTCGTCGTCGGCTGGAGCGACTGGCTCTCGACGTGCGGGACGGTGGCGGCGGTCGCGCTCGTTCTGGGCGAGTACGCGGGGATGCTCGCCCCCGCGCTCGCGGGGCACGAACTCGCGGTGGCCTCCGGCGTGACGGTCGCCTTCGCGCTCCTGCAGTGGCGCGGCGTGCGCTGGGGCGGCCGCTCGCAGGAGTTGACGAGCCTCCTGAAGACGCTCGCCTTCGTCGCCCTCATCGCGGCCTGCTTCGCCTACGGCAAGGGCGGGGCGGCGGCGACTCAGGCGGCGACTCAGGCGGCGCGGCCCCTGTCCGTGCCTTCGGGTTTCGGGCTGCTGACGGCCGTCGTGCTCGCGCTGCAAGGGATCATCTACACGTACGACGGCTGGTACAGCACGGTCTACTTCGGCGAGGAGGTGCTCGATGCGGCGCGCAGCGTGCCGCGCGCGATGGTGGGGAGCGTGCTGCTCGTCATCGTCGTCTACATGCTCTTCAACGCGGCGCTCCTGCGCGTGCTGCCTTTGGAACAGCTCGCGGGGCAGAAGCTCGCGGCGGGCGCGGCGGCCGAGGCCGTCTTCGGGCCGCGCGGCGCGACGGTCATCGGCGTGGTGGCGATAGTCTCCCTGCTCGCGGCGGTGAACGGGAACACGCTGACGGCGCCGCGCGTCCTCTACGCGATGAGCCGCGACCGGCTCTTCTGGCGCGCGGCCGCGCGGGTCAACCGGGGCGGGACGCCGACGGCGGCGCTCGCGCTCTCGGCGGGGACGGCGGTGCTACTCATCCTCTTCAGCGGGACGTTCGCGAAGCTGCTCGCGGCGCTCGCCTTCTTCTTCGTCACCGACCTCGCGCTCGTCTTCCTCTCAATCTTCGTGCTGCGGCGGCGCGAGCCCGACACGGCACGGCCGTACCGCGCCCGGGGGTATCCCGTGACGACGGCCTTCGCGCTCGCCGTCTCCGTCGCCTTCCTCGCGGGCGCCGTCTGGGGCGACACCGAGAACAGCCTCTACGCGCTCGGCCTGCTCGCGCTGAGCCTGCCCGTCTACCTCGCCCTGAGGCTCGCGCGCGGGAGGGGCGACTGAAGGACGATGCTTTTCGGGACGAAAGAGCAGCCGGAGATTTCGGACGAGATAGTCTCGTACGACCCCTCCACGCTCGCGCGCGGGCGCGTGCGCAAGGGCGAGGTCGAGAGTCTCTTCGAGTCGCTCGGCAACCGGCGCGCGGCGCGCATCGTGCGAAGTCTTCCGGAGCGGGGCGGGTTCCTCGACCCCGACGCGGTCGACCGGCTCCTCGTCAACGTCCACTGCGAGATGCAGCGCATGTCGGAGGAGTTCCAGCACGGGCGGCGCGTGCTGGAACTCCTCTCGGCCCTGGTCGCGGCCGTCGGCGCGAAACGGCGTCTGCGCGTAGTCGACCTCGGCTGCGGCACGGGCTACGTGATCCGCTGGCTCGCCGCCTGCGGCCGTGTCGGCGGCCGGGTCGAGTTGATAGGCGCCGACTACAACGCCGCGCTCGTCGGCGAGGCGCGAAGGCTCGCGGGCGAGGAGGGGCTCGACTGCTCGTTCGTCGTCGCGAACGCGTTCCGCCTCGCGGAGCCGGCCGACGTGCTGCTCTCGACGGGCGTGCTGCATCACTTCCGCGGCGAGGCCCTCGTCGAGCTCTTCCGGCAGCACGAGGCCTCGCGCGCGTCCGGGTTCCTGCACTTCGACTTTCAGCCGTCGCCCATCGCGCCGCTCGGCTCCTGGCTCTTCCACCGGATCAGGATGCGCCAGCCGCTCGCGCGCCACGACGGCGTGCTCTCGGCCGTGCGCGCGCACCCGGCCCCGACGCTGCTCTCGGCCGCGCGCGCGGGCGCGCCTTCGTTCCGCGCCTCGATGTACGCGACGCGCCTCTGGGGCACGCCGATCCCGCGCGCGTTCCACGCCGTCGTCGGCGCGCGCGGGGAGGTGTGGGAGAGATTCGTCCGCGGGCTCGGCCGTCGCGCCGCGCGGCTCGACGACCGCGAAGGGGGCGGCGCGCGTTGAGTGTGTGGGAAGAGTTGGCGGCGGGCTTCGACACGCGCGACCTGCGCGACCTGTTCGTGCCCGCGGCGCTCTACGTGCTGGCGACGCTCGACTCGGCCTTCGTCGGATACAGGGAGGCGGCGGGGCGGAGCGCCCTGATACGGAAGGGCGCTTACTACCGCCGCGCGCTGCTGCGCGGCGCGCTGTGGGGGCAGGCGGCGGTCGGGTTGGCGCTGTTGGTCTTCGCCGCGCTCTACGTCCTGACCGGCGAGCGCGCGGCCTTCGTCGGCGCGCTGCTCGAAGCCGGGCGGCGGATGCTGACGGTCTACGTCCCTTACGCGCTCGTGGTGCTGGCGGCCTTCGCCGTGCGCGCGGCGCCGTCGGTGGACGTGCGGAGCCTGACGAGCACGCTCGTCTTCGGCCCCTTCCTGTTCGCGCGGCCGGCGCTGGTCGCGGCCGGCGTCGTGTGGGGCTTCTGTGCGGCGCGGCGCTGGGACGCGGCGGCGCTGCTCCTGTTCGTGCTCGCGGAGATGCTCCTGCTCGAACGTCTCCTCGGTCGTTTGAGGGCGCGGCGCGCGTTGAATCGCGCGGGTGAGGTCTAATGGCGAACCTGTATCGGCACATCAAGTTTCGGGTGGAGGGGCGGGCGGCGCGCGTGACGTTCGCGCGGCCGCCCCTGAACATCTTCACCATCGCGATGATGAGGGAGGTGGACGCGGCCCTCACCGAAGTGATGGGGATGCGCGACGTGGTGGCCGTCGTCTTCGACGCCGCCGAGGGGTCGCGCGCCTTCAGCGCGGGCGTCTCGGTCGAGGAGCACCAGCCGGAGACCGTCTACCAGATGCTCGAATCCTTCCACAACGTCTTCCGCACCCTGGAGCAGATGGGCAAGCCCGCGCTGGCACTCGTGGACGGCGCGGCTCTGGGCGGCGGGTGCGAGCTGGTGGCCGGGTGCGACATCGTCATCTCGTCTTCGCGCGCGCGCTTCGGCCAGCCGGAGATCAAGCTCGGCGTCTTCCCGCCGGTCGCGGCCGTGCTGCTCCCGCGCGTGATGGGCGAGCGGCGCGCGCGCGAGCTCTTGTTGACCGGGGAGATCTTCGACGCGCAGGAGGCTCTGCGCACGGGACTCGTCAGCCACGTCGTCGAGGCCGAACAGCTCGAGGCGAAGTTGCAGGAAGTCCTCTCGCGCCTGCGCGAGCTCTCGGCGCCGGCCCTCGAGATGGCGCGGCGCGCTTTGGACGCCGCCCGCGGCCGCCCCTTCCTCGAAGCCCTGGAGCGCACCGAAGACATCTACCTCAACGAACTGATGAAGACCGAGGACGCGCACGAAGGCGTCCGCGCCTTCATGGAGAAGCGCAAGCCCGAGTGGCGGAATAAGTGAGAAGAGAAGTATGCAGTAGGCAGTTGGCAGTAGGCAGTTGAAGGCAGGGGACAGCCCCGAAGAGAATCGGAGGCGGCGGGTCGTGAATCCCGCCGCCTCCGATTCTTTTAACTGCCTTGTCTTTTCCTAACTGCCTACTGCCAACTGCCTACCGCCTACTACTTCCCTTTGACACCGCCGCGTGGGCGTTCCTATCATCGTGCGCAAGACGAGACGGGGGCGGCCGAGAGGGAAGAGATGGGCCTGGGCTTTCGAAAGGACGGGTTGCGCGCGGCGGCATTGCTGTTGGCGACGCTGCTGGCGACGGGGCCGGCGTGTAAGAGCATCAAGGAGTCGGCGGGGCTCGCCGTCGTGCCGAAGAGCCTGCGCGACGTGCCGGCCGAGCGGCTCGCCTTCCGCTTCGAACCCGACGCCGCGGAAGAGAGACTGCCCGAGCGCCTCCGCCACGACGAGCCCGAAGAACCCGCCGCGGCCATCCGCACCGCCTTCGAGACGGAGCGCCCTTCGGACGCGCTCATCCGCACCGTCGTAGACCCTTCGGGCATGCGCGCGCTCGCGCTCTACGGCACGAGCGAGACCGACACGGACTTCCGCATCGACCTCTACAACACGGGCGGCCAGTTCATACGCAACGTCCTGCCCCCAGACCTGACCGGCGTCTTCCCCGCGGAGGTCGCGTGGTCGCCCGACGGCTCTTACATCCTCTTCAGCGGCGTGCGCACGCCGACGCCGCAGGCCACGCCGCAGGACACGGCGCCCGCGCCGCCGGGCCTCTCGCCTTCGCCCGTGGGCACGCCCGGCGCGCTGCCCGAGCCGACGGCCGCGCCCCTCATCCCTTCGACGCAGACCTTCCGCACGGAGCAGGTCTACGTCGGAGACCGCGACGGCTACAATCTGCGCCCGCTGACCGCGCGCGAAGGGCTCATCTACTTCAAGCTCGCGTGGTCGCCCGACGGGCGGCAGGTCGCCGCGCTCGCCTGCAAGGAGGACGAGTGGGAGGCGCAGCGGCGCGAGGGCAACCCGCACGCGGGCCGTCCGCGCCTCCTGACGCTCGAAGGGCAGGAGCGTCTGCTCGACGACCGCGAGACGCCGGTCGAGCCGGCCTGGTCGCCCGACGGCTCGAAGCTGGCGACCGCCTTCGAGTACGACATGGCGGTCTACGACGCCTCGGGCGGCGCGCCGACCGGCGCGGGCCTCTCCCTGCGCGAGCCCCTGCGCGCCTCTTCGGCCGACTACGACGCGCGCGTCTTCAAGAAGGCCGAGCCGAAGGTGACCCCGAAAGGCGCCGACGAGCCGCAACCGCAGCCGCCACGGCCGCCGGGCGAAGCCCTGCTCATCTCTTTGAACCCCTTCGTCCGGCTCGAATGGGTCGAGCCCGAGACGATCTACGCGCAGACGGCCTTCGTGCACATCTACAAGAGCGGGCCGGAATTCAGGTATCCGCGCTGGCACGTCATCCACGTCTCGGCGCAGGCGGCCGTGCTCGGCCGGCTCCGGCCCCGGACAGACGAGAGGAGCGCCCCCCTTTCATGGACTTCAAAAGCGTCCCCGAAATCTTCGAACACATCGACCGCACGCGCGCGCGGCTCCACTCGACCGTCGAGGGCCTGAGCGAAGAGCAGATGGCCTTCAGCCCCGCGCCCGACCGCTGGTCTGTCGCGCAGCTCGTCGAGCACCTCTCGATTGTCGAGGGCGGCGTCGTCAAGGTCGTCGAACGCCTGCTCTCCAACGCGGAGGAGGCGGACGCCCCCGGCACGTTCGAGCCCGTCTCGGTCGAGGAGTTCGTCGAGCGCTCGCGCGGCGTCAAACTCGAAGCGCCCGAGCGCGTCCGCCCGACGGGCGCGCTCGCCGTCGCCGACTCGCTCGCGCGCCTGAAGGATTCGCGCGCCGCGCTCCACGCCCTCCGCCCGCGCATCGAGCGCGCCGACGGCCGGGCGCTGCGCTTCCCGCACCCCGCCTGGGGCCCCCTCGACCTCTACCAATGGCTCCTCTTCGTCGGCGCCCACGAAGACCGCCACCTCGCCCAACTCGAAGCCCTCAAAGAGACGATGAAGTAGGCATAGTTGCGGCGCACCTTGTCGGTCTTTATAATCGCGCAGCACAACATACGTGCCCTCTTAGCTCAATGGTTAGAGCAGCGGACTCGGTTCTTTGAAAAGTCTACGTGGAAAATTCAGGGTTATGAATCTCGGCGTGGCAGTTCAGGCAGAGGAGTTGACACTTGCTCGCTTCGGCCAGAAGCGAGTTCCAGGAAGTGTTCGAGCAATGCCTGATGTCGAGGGGAAAGGATTTATCAGCCGGTTCGAGGTGATGAAAGGCCAACGCCGCTTCGTTGCGGCGGTAACCGCATCGCTCGCACCGGCCGCCCTTCTGTCGAATCAGTTGTTGTTTTCTCTGCCGGCCGCGTTGTTGTTGAGAGACGTAATTCTGATGCCTGTTGTTTGTCGAAGCGTTCTTGCATCGGCGCGAGCAGAAGACAGTCTGCCTGCCGGTAAGGGGTACTTCGCAGATGACGCAGACCTTTTCCATACGACTTTCAGAGTAGGGTTGCGAGCGTATCACATTCGAGTCCAGGCGGTGTCGGGTTCGTCTCGGGTGCGCCCGTAGAATCTGCCAAATTCGGGGAAGCCTAAGCCGCGAAAGCGGGACGGTAATCCCGAGCCAAGCCCTTCGACCCGAGGGGAAGGTGTAGAGACTTGACGGCAGACGCGTAAAGCGAAGGGAAAGTCCAGACCACAACCGCCGCTCTGAAGCGGTGCGCGGCGAAAGCCGTAGTGGCATGCATAATCCGTTGGTTGTAGGTTCGAATCCTACAGAGGGCACTTTACCTACCTTCAGCACAATCCAAGCAGAAAGCCGAGGCGTTCGTGACAAGCGGAAGGACAGTCGGCGTCGGCATCATCGGGACGGGGTTCGCGCGGACGACGCAGTTGCCCGGGTGGGCGGCGTGTGAGGGCGCGCGCGTGGTGGCGGTGGCGAGCGGGCGGCGGGAGAACGCGGAGCTGGCGGCGCGCGAGTTCGGGATTCCGTTCGTCGCCGCGGACTGGCGCGAGGTGGTGGCGCACCCCGAGGTGGAGCTGGTGAGCATCGTGACGCCGCCCGTGACGCACGCGGAGATGGCCGTGGGCGCGCTCGAAGCGGGCAAGGCCGTGCTGTGTGAGAAGCCGATGGCGATGAACGCCGTGGAGACGGCGCGGATGTGCGAGGCCGCGCGTACGTCGGGCAAGCTGGCACTCATCGACCACGAGTTGAGATTCATGCCGGCGCGCCGGCGCATGCGCGAGTTGATACAGAGCGGCGAGCTGGGGCGCGTACGCCACGCGAAGTTTCTGTTCCGCGGCGGCTCGCGCGCGTCGGCCGACACGCCCTGGAGCTGGTGGTCGGACGAGCACGCGGGCGGCGGCGCGCTCGGGGCCATCGGGTCGCACGCGGTGGACGCTCTGCACTGGCTCTTGGGGACGCGCGTGTCGCACGTCTCGGCCGCGCTCGCGGCGCGCTTCGCACAGAGGCGCGACCCCGCTTCGGGCGAGATGCGGCCCGTGACGGCCGACGACGAGGCTTCCTTGCTCGTCAACTTCGAGGATGGCGGCGCGGCCGAGCGCGCGTCTGGCGTCGTCTGCGTCTCGATGGCGGAGCCCGGCGCGATGGAGCACAGCGTCGAGGTCTTCGGCACCGAGGGGGCGCTGCGGCTCGACGGCGCGGGCCGGCTCTGGCGTGCGCGCGTGGGCGAGGGCGCGTGGGGTGCGGTCGAGACCGGAGAGGCGCCGCTGGCCGCGAGGATGCGCGACACCGAGTGGTCGCGCGGCTTCACCGTCTTCGCCCGCGCCATCATCGACGCGCTGCGCGAAGGGCGCAACACGGTCGAAGGCGCGGCCACCTTCGACGACGGCCACCACACGCAACTCGTCCTCGACGCCGCACGCGCCGCACACGCCTCCGGCTGCCGGGTGACGGTAGGAGAGTAGGCAGTAGGCAGATGGCAGTAGGCAGTCGCTCCGCGTTGAGGGAGTTGAAGGGTTAAAACTAAGTTCTCGACGGCAGGGTTTTCAACTGCCGACTGCCATCTGCCTGCTGCCCACTTTTCCCATGAAGAGAAAGCTCATCGCCGTCCTCCTCCTCCTCGCCGTGCTGGGCGTGTTGGCTATCTTTACGGTGGTGCCGGCGTTGGCGGAGTGGCTGCTCAACGGGACGCGCGTGCGCGGGCCGTATCGCGCTTCGGAGCGCGCGCGGGCGCTCCACTCGAAGCTGCTCGTGGCGGACATGCACGCCGACACGCTCCTCTGGGGGAGGGACTTGCTCGCGCGCTCGGAGCGCGGCCACGTGGACGTGCCGCGCCTCGCAGAGGGCGGCGTCGCCCTGCAGTTCTTCACCACCGTCACGCACACGCCCTACGCGCCGAAGTACGACACGAACCCCGAGGGGCTCGACGGCGTCACGGCCATCGCCCTCGCGGAGCGCTGGCCGCTGCGCAGCGTGCGGAGCATACGCGAGCGCGCGCTCTACCAGGCGCGCAAGCTGCACGAGGCGGCGTCGCGCTCGGGCGGGGGCCTGACCATCATCAAGACGGCCGGCGACCTCGCGAGCTTCGTCGAGCGTCGCAGGGCCGACCCGCACGCGGTCGCGGGGCTGCTCGGGGCCGAGGGCGCGTACCCGCTCGAAGGGGACGTCGGCAACGTGGACGTGCTCTTCGACGCGGGCTTTCGGATGATGGCGCCGACGTACTTCTACGACAACGAGTGGGGCGGCTCGGCGCACGGCGTCGGCAAGATTGGTTTGACGGAGAAGGGGCGCGAGCTGATTCGGAGGATGGAGGCGCGCGGGATGCTCGTCGACCTCGCGCACGCCTCGGCCGCGACGATTGACGACGTGGTCGCGATTGCCACCCGCCCCGTCGTCGTCTCGCACACGGGCGTTAAGGCGACCTGCGACAACAACCGCAACCTGAGCGACGAGCAGTTGCGTAAGATAGCCGCGAAGGGCGGCGTCATCGGCATCGGCTACTGGGACTCCGCGACGTGCGGGCGCGACGCGCGTGCGGTAGCAAAGGCGGTACGACACGCGGCAAACGTCGTCGGCGTTGAGCACGTCGCGCTCGGCTCGGACTTCGACGGCGCGGTCAACGAGCCCTTCGACACGACGGGCGTCGTCCTCGTCACCGACGCGCTGCTCGAAGAGGGTTTTACGGACGAAGAGGTCGCGGCCGTCATGGGCGGGAACGTCTTCCGCCTGCTGTCGGAGACTCTGCCGCGCTGAAAGGAAAGAGAGCTTGAGCAAGTGGGAGCACCTGTTTAAGGACGGCGAGTTCGCGCGGCGCGAGCGCATCGTGTCGGGACTCACGCTGGAGCAGGCGACGCGCAGGCCGTCGGCGCGTTCGCACACGATCCACGAGGAGCTCTGGCACGCGAACCGCTGGCAGACGATCATCGCCTACCGCGACGAGGCGCTCTACGAGGAGTGGCAGAAGGGGAACGTCTACCCGGAGCGCCCGCCCGCGAGCCAGGAGGAGTGGGAGGTGCTCGTCGCGGAGTTCCTCGCCGGGATCGAGAAGGCCCTGTGGTGGGCGGAGACGCCCGAGCGCCTCGCGCACGAGACCGACCGCGGCCACACGATGGCGGACGTGCTCGCCAGCCTCGCCGTCCACACCTCCTACCACCTCGGCAAGATCGTCGCCCTCCGCCAACTCTTCGACATCTGGGAGCCGGAAGAGCCGTGAACCGTGACGAGATAAAAACAGCTTTCTTCCTGTCACGGTTTACGGTTAACGGTTCACGCGCGAACGGAGTGAGCTATGGACGAGATCATCTACGCTTCGGCGTCGGAATTGGCGCGGGCGATTAAGGACGGCGAGGTCTCTTCGGCGGAGGTCGTCGGGGCCTACCTCGCGCGCATCGAGGAGGCGAACCCGAAGCTCAACGCGTTCGTGCAGGTGACGGCCGACGCCGCCCGCCGGCGCGCGCGCGAGGCCGACGAGGCGCGTGCGCGCGGAGAGGAGTGGGGGCCTCTGCACGGCGTCCCCGTCACCATCAAGGACGCGTTCGAGACGGAAGGGATAGTCTCGGCGGGCGGCACACAGGGGCGCGCGGCTTACGTCCCCGAGCGGGACGCGGCCGGCGTCGCGCGCCTCAAGGCGGCGGGCGCCGTCGTCCTCGGCAAGACCAACGTCCCCGAAATCTCGCTCGCCTTCGAGAGCGACAATCTCGTCTACGGCCGCACGCACAACCCTTACGACCTCTCGCGCACGCCGGGCGGCAGCAGCGGCGGCGAGGGCGCGGCCGTCGCCTCGGGCATGTCGCCGCTGGGGCTGGGCAGCGACGCGGGCGGGAGCATCCGCGTGCCCGCGCACTTCTGCGGCATCGCAGGGCTGAAGCCTACTTCGGGGCGCACGCCGCGCACGGGACACTTCCCGCCGATGGGCGGCCTGCTCGACTCCATCTGGCAGATCGGCCCGCTCGCGCGCCGCGTCGAAGACCTCGCCCTCGCGCTCCCCGTCCTCTGCGGCCCGGACTGGCAAGACCCCTCGGTCGCACCCGTCCCGCTCGGAGACATGCGCGGAGTCGATTTGAAGGGCCTGCGCGTCGCCCTCCACACGGACAACGGCATCGTCGCGCCGACCGAAGACCTCGCCGGGGTCGCGCGCGACGCGGCGCGCGTGCTCGCCGACGCGGGGGCCGAAGTGGTCGAGGTGCGCCCGCCCGTGCCCGAGGACGCGTACGGCCTCCTGCTCGGACTCTACGCGGCGGACTCGGGCGCGGGGCTGCGGATGCTCCTGATGATGTCGGGCACGGTCGAGACGAGTCCCCTGATGACGCGCCTGCTCGAAGTGCTCGGGTCGCGGAGTCTGACGGCGGGCGAGGTGACGATGCTCGTCCACCAGCTCGACGCGTGGCGCTCGCAGATGCTCTCGTTCATGCGCGACTACGACCTCCTCGTCTGCCCGCCGTGCGCGCGCGCGGCGATGCCGCACGGGACGACGTTCGACGACGAGAACCAGCTCTTCTTCAGCTACACGATGCTCTACAACATGACGGGCTGGCCGGGCGCGGTCGTGCGCGCGGGCACTTCCGCCGAAGGTCTGCCGCTCGGCGTGCAGCTCGTCGCGCGCCCCTGGCGCGAAGACGTGGCGCTGGCCGCCGCCCTCGAAGTCGAACGCTCGCTCGGCGGCTGGCAGCGCCCGCCGCTTTAGCTCGGAAGTTTGAGAGATGAAGGACAAGTTGTTTTCAGTCGAGCGTCAGGTGTTTCGATTTCAACACAGAGACACAGAGGCACAGAGACACGGCTTGTTGAGATATGACTTCAAAGCTGTGCCTCTGTGTCTCTGTGTCTCTGTGTTGAAAATCCTATTCTTCACAACGTGCGCCGCGGCGCAGACGCCGCGCGTGAGGAAGAATCTGACGCCCGCCGACCGCGCCTTGTGGCGCGACGTGCTCCGCTGGCCGGAGTCGTGCGAGCAGGGTTATCAGGAGTCTTACCCTAACGAGGAGAGGTACAGCGGACTCGAATTCCACCGGCTGGGTCGCGGACGTTATCTGGTCGAGGTCACGTGCGACGGCGGCGGCATCCAGCCGGGCGCGGTCTTCATGCTCTACGACGGGCGGCGCGCGCGCTCTCTCAAACTGAGAGGCTTCGAAGGCGAGACGGAGGTGCGCGCGCTTGCCGGCTTCAACCAACGGAGGCGCGAGCTGTCCCTGATGTCGAAGGCCGACGCGATGGGCACGTGCGGCCTCTTCGTCCGCTACAGCTTCGCGGGCGGGTTGCTCCGCGTCGTCGAGGCGCGGAGGCAGGACGACTGCGGTAACCCGGACGGCACGCCCGACACGGATCGCTGGCCGCGCGTGAGGTTGAAGGAATGAAGAAGGGCGAGAGGGTGCGCGTCGGCGTGGACACGGGCGGGACGTTCACGGACTTCGTCCATCACGCGGGCGGGCGGGCGCGCGTCTTCAAAGTGCCCTCGACGCCGGACGACCCTTCGCGCGCCATCGCCGAGGGCCTGCGACGCGCGGCGATGGAGGCGGGCGTCCGCGTGCGAGACCTGGAGGTCGTGCACGGGACGACCGTCGGGACGAACGCGCTCTTGGAAAGGAAGGGCGCGCGCGCGGCACTCGTGACGACCGAAGGCTTCGAGGACGTGCTCGTCATCGGACGGCAGGCGCGCGGGAGTCTCTACGATCTGGACTGGACGCGCCCGGCGCCGCTCGTCGAAGACGCCCTGCGCTTCGGCGTGCGCGAGCGCGTGGCGGCCGACGGCTCGGTGGTCGAAGAGTTGACCGACGAAGAGGTCGAGTCTCTCGTCAAAAAGCTCAAGCGCGCGCGGCCCGAGTCAATCGCCGTCTGCCTCCTCTTCTCCTTCACGCACCCCGAGCACGAGAGGAGAATCGAGCGCGCGCTCGCCGAAGCGCTCGAAGGCGTGCCGCTCTCCGTCTCGCACAGAATCCTCCCCGAGTACAGAGAGTTCGAACGAACCTCGACCGTCGCCATCAACGCCTACCTGCAACCCCTGATGGGCACGTACCTCGGGCGGCTCGGCGCGCACGTCGCGGGCCGACGCTTGCGCGTGATGCAGTCTTCGGGCGGGAGCATCTCGGCGCGCGCCGCGGCCGAAGAGCCCGTGCGGACGATACTCTCCGGCCCCGCGGGCGGAGTCGTGGGCGCGGCGCACGCGGCGGGCGCGGCCGGCTTCGAAGACGTCATCACGTTCGACATGGGCGGCACCTCGACCGACGTGGCGCTCGTCGCGGGCGGGCGTCTGAAGTTGACGAACGAGGCGAGCGTGGCGGGCCTGCCCGTGGCCGTGCCCGTGCTCGACATACACACGGTCGGCGCGGGCGGGGGCTCGATTGCGAGGGTGGACGCGGGCGGCAGTCTCCGCGTGGGGCCGGAGTCTGCGGGGGCGGTGCCCGGGCCTGCGTGCTACGGACGTTCGGATTTGCCGACGGTGACGGACGCGAACTTAGTCCTGGGAAGGTTCGGCGGCGCGGACTTGCTCGGCGGCGAGTTCGAGTTGGACGAGAGTCGCGCGGTCGGGGCTTTATCGAAACTCGCGCGCGCGATGAGCGCGGCGGGCGGGCGGGCGGTGTCTGCGACGGAAGCGGCGCTCGGGGTCGTGCGCGTCGTAAACGCGGGGATGGAGCGCGCGCTGCGCGCCGTCTCGGTGGAGCGCGGCTTCGACCCGCGCGGGTGCGCGCTCGTCACGTTCGGGGGCGCGGGCGGGCTGCACGCGGTGGAACTCGCGCGGCACTTGCGCGTGCCGCGCGTGCTCGTGCCGCGCGCGCCGGGCGCTCTGTCGGCTCTGGGCTGCCTGCGCGCCGACGTGTTGAAGAGCCTGAGCCGCACGCTCATGCTCGAAGTCGGAAGCGACGCCAAGGCGCAGGCCGCGCGCGTCGAGAGAGCTTTCGGCGAGATGGAGCGTGAAGCGCGGTCGGCGCTCAAACGCGAAGGCTTTAGTGACGAACGACAGAGGCACGAGCGGACAATCGCGGCGCGCTACGCGGGGCAGTCGTTCGAGCTTGAGATAGGTTGGGACGGCGGGCGACGCCTGGTCGAGCGCTTCCACCAGGAGCACGAGGCGCGCTACGGCTACGCGCAGACGGCCGCTTCCATCGAGGTGGTGAGCGCGCGCCTGCGCTCTTCCGGCTTGGTTGAAGGGCTGAAGGACGAGAGGCCGCGCCGCTCCGCTTCCGCAAGTTCGAACGTTAAGCCGCAACGCACCGCGCGCGTGCACTTCGACGAGGGCGCGCGCCACGTGGACGTCTACCGGCGCGAGGAGCTGCCCGCGGGCGCGCGACTCAGGACGCCGTGCGTCGTCACCGAATACTCTTCGACGACGCTCGTGCCCGCCGGCTCCCGAGCGTTCACGGACAGGCTCGGCAACCTCGTCATCGAATTATGAAGAGAGGCTTCGACCCGACGACGCTGGAAATCTACCGCGCGCTCTACACCTCGGTCGCGGAGGAGATGGGCCTGACGCTCCGGCGCACGGCGCACTCGCCGAACATCAAGGAGCGGCGCGACTACTCCTGCGCCGTCTTCGACTCGGCGGGCCGCGTCATCGCGCAGGGCGACCACATGCCAGTTCATTTGGGCAGCATGCCGATGGCCGTCGCCGCCGCGCTTCGAGAAACGAGCATCGGCCCCGGCGACGTGGTCGCCCTCAACGACCCCTTCGCGGGCGGCACGCACCTGCCCGACGTGACGCTCGTCTCCGGCGTCTTCGGAGGGGTGCTGGGTGCTGGGGACTGGGTGCTGGGGAAGACAAAACGCTTGCGGCGCGGCGCGAATTTCCCAACACCTAAACCCCAACCCCCAACCCCCAACCCCCAACCCCTCTTCTACGTCGCGAACCGCGCGCACCACGCGGACATCGGCGGGGCGACGCCGGGTTCGATGGGGATGGCGACGGACGTGTACGGCGAGGGGCTGAGGATTCCGCCGGTGAAGCTGGTCGTCGGCGGGCGCGTGAACGAGGACTTGATGCGCCTGCTGTTCGCGAACGTGCGCGTCGAGCGCGAGCGGCGCGCCGACTTCGAGGCGCAGGTCGGTTCCTTGAAGACGGGCGCGGCCCGGCTGCTCGAGATAGTCGCGCGGGCGGGACGGGAGGAGGCCGCGGAGTACGCGCGCCATTTAATCGAATACTCCGCGCGCATGATGCGCGCGACGCTGCGCACAATCCCCGACGGCGTGTACGAGGCCGAGGACGCGCTCGACTCGGACGGCGTGAAGGACGAGGAGGTGTCCCTGCGCGTGCGCGTCGAGGTGAAGGGCGAGCGCGCGGTCGTAGACTTCGAGGGGAGCGCGCCGCAGGTCTCGGGGCCGGTCAACGCCGTCGAGGCCATCACCGTCTCGGCCGTGGCCTACGTCTTCCGTTGTCTGGTCGGGGCGGAGGAGGTGCCCGCGTCGGCGGGGCTGATGGAGCCTATCGAAGTCCTCGCGCCCGCCGGCACGGTCGTCAACGCCACGCACCCCGCGCCGGTCGCGGGCGGGAACGTCGAGACCTCGCAGCGCATCGTGGACGTGCTCTTTAAAGCTTTGGCCAGTGCGCTCCCCGAACGCGTCCCCGCGGCGAGCCAGGGTTCCATGAACAACCTGACCATCGGCGGCACAGACCCGCGCACGGGGCGCGAGTTCGCGTACTACGAGACGGTCGCGGGCGGCATGGGCGCGCGGCCCCGCGTGGACGGCGTCTCGGGCGTCCACACGCACATGACCAACAGCCTGAACACGCCGGCCGAGGCCCTGGAGTACGCTTACCCCCTGCGCGTGCGCGCCTACCGCCTGCGCCGCGGCTCGGGCGGCCGCGGGAGACACAGGGGCGGGGACGGCGTGGTGCGAGAGATCGAGACGCTCGCAGCGGCGCGCATGTCTCTGCTGGCAGACCGGCGCGCGCGCGCGCCCTACGGCCTCGAAGGCGGCGAAGACGGAAAGCGCGGCCGCGACTCGGTCGTCCGCGGCGGCCGCGCTTCGCGGCAGGAAGCCAAAGGCTCACGCGACCTCAACCCCGGCGACCGCGTCCGCATCGAGACGCCCGGCGGCGGCGGACATGGAAAGGATGAAGGATGAAGGCGGAAGGATGAAGGAGATAGGGTTTGAACTTCATCCTTCCGCCTTCACCCTTCATCCTTGCTTTTCTATTCCCTTCTCACACCTTCCGATTTAGAATGTGCCGCTCCTGTCCGACTCCCGGGGCCGAGGGCGTATGACACTCGAAGCGGGAAAGCGCGTCGGCAAGTACGAGATCAGGCAACTGCTCGGCGCGGGCGGCATGGGCGAGGTCTACCTCGCGCACGACGCGGAACTCGGCCGCCCCGTCGCGCTCAAGTTCCTGCCCGCCGAAGTCGCCTCCGACCCGCGCCGCATGTCCCGCTTCGAGCGGGAGGCGCGCGCCGCCTCGGCCCTCAACCACCCGAACATCATCACCATCCACGAGATCGGCCGCACGGACGACGGCCGCCGCTTCTTCGCCACGGAGTTCGTCGACGGCGTGACCCTGCGCGAGCACGCCGCGCGAAGGCTCGGCTTAGGCGAGGTGCTCGACGTCGGCGTGCAGGTCGCGGCCGCGCTCGCCGCCGCCCACGCAGGGGGGATAGTCCACCGCGACATCAAGCCCGAGAACGTGATGGTGAGGCGCGACGGCTACGTGAAAGTTTTAGACTTCGGCCTTACCAAGCTGGCCGAGCACGAGCCGGCCGAGGTGGACGTGGAGGCGGCCACGCGCTCGCTCGTCAACACCGACCCGGGCGTGGTGATGGGCACCGTGCCCTACATGTCGCCGGAGCAGGCGCGCGGGCTTGAGACCGACGCGCGGACGGACATCTGGTCTCTGGGCGTCGTCCTCTACGAACTGACGGCGGGGCGTCCGCCCTTCACCGGGGCGACGACGACCGACACCCTCCTCGCCGTCGTGGGCCGCGAGCCCGCGCCGCTTCGCGCGCTCGCGCCCGACGTGCCCGAGGCGCTCGAATGGGTCGTGACGAAGGCTCTGACAAAGGAGAAGGAGGAGCGTTACCAGACGGCGCGCGAGATGCTCACAGACCTGCGCCGCCTGCGCCAGCGGCTCGACGCGGACGCGGAGCTCGAGCGCTCATCCGCGCACCTCTCGGACGCGCCGCCGCAGCAGGCCGCGAGCACGACCGCGGCGACCGCCGCCTCGACGGTTCCGAGCGCCGAGCAGGGCACGGGGCAGTTCGAGAGGAGCAGGCTCGCGGCGCTCGCCCTGGCAGCCGTCGTCGTGCTCGCGGGCCTCGGCTTCGGACTCTACAAGTTTTTCGGGAGTGGGCCGACCGGCTCAGCCGCGCCCGTCGGCCCACTCCAGAGCATGAAGTTCACGAAGCTTTCGGTGGGCGGCGGGACGGCCCTCAACGCCATCTCGCCGGACGGGAAACTCATCGCGCGCGTGGCGTCGGAGGGCGGCAAGATGAGTCTGCGGCTGCGGCAGACTTCGGCGGCCGGCGAGCGCGAGGTCGTGCCGCCCGCCGAGGTTAATTACGCGGGCGTGACCTTCGCGCCGGACTCCGGCAGCCTCTATTACGTTACGGGCGCGGGCGCGTCGCCCTACAGGACGCTCTACCGCGTCCCCGTCATCGGCGGCGAGCCGCAGAAGCTCACCTTCAACGTGGACACCGCCGTCACCTTCTCGCCCGACGGCCGCTCGCTGGCCTTCGTGCGCGGCGCGCCGGAGGGCACCAGCCTCGTCCTCGCGGACGCGGACGGCGGCGGCGAGCAGGTGCTCGTCAACCAGCCCGCGACCTCCGGGCGATTCGTCGTGCTCGGCGCGCCCGCCTGGTCGCCCGACGGAAAGCTGATCGCCTACATAGCCGCGTCCAAGGACGACGAAGGCGTATACCTGACCGTGGAGGCGGCAGACGTGTCGGCCCGGACGACAAAAGAGATTTCCCCGGTGCGCTGGCGCGGCGGCAGCAGTAACTTCTTCCTCGTCTGGGTGCCGGACGGCAGGGGCCTCATCGTCGTGGGCGTGCCCCGCCCCTCGCCGTCCAGCATGCGCGACCAGCTCTGGTATGTTTCCTACCCCGGCGGCACACCCTACCAGATAACTAACGACCCGAACGGCTACCGGTCGGTGAGCCTGACGGCCGACTCGCGCACGCTGCTCACGACACAGGACACGGGCTTCTCGAACGTCTGGGTCGTGCCCGCCGCCGACCCCCCGCGCGCCGCTCAGATTACGAACAGCACCGCCCCCATCAGCCAGCTCACCTGGACGCCGGACGGCCGCATCATCTACGTCTCCCGCGCGAGCGGCAACCAGGACCTCTGGGTGGTGAACGCCGACGGGTCGGGCAACCGGCAACTGACTTTCAGCCCCGAGACCGACTACATGCCCGCGGCCTCTTCGGACGGCCGCTACGTCGTCTTCCAGTCCGTCCGCGACGGGGTCAACAGTCTCTACCGCATGAACGCCGACGGGGGCGGCACGAAGGAGCTGGTGCGCAACGTGGGCCAGCAGGTCTTCCCGCAGGTCTCGCGCGACTCGCAGTGGGTCTACTACACGCTGGTTGACCCGGCCTCGGGGGGTAAGAACGTGCTGATGAGGGTCTCGATGGACGGCGGCGAGCCGTCGAAGCTGCGGGAGGAGGTCTTCGGCAACTGCATCTCGCCGGACGGCGAACGCTTCCTCGCCTGGGAGCTGGGCGCGAGTGACGCGAACGCGTCCCAGCAGATGGTCGTCTTCCCAGCCTCCGGCGGCGAGCCGGCGCGCACCTTCGACGCGCCGCCCGGCGCGCTGGCCTTCGCGCAGACCTTTGCCTGGTCGCCCGACGGGCGGGGCCTGGACTTCGTCGCCACGCGCGACGGCGTGACGAACGTCTGGCGGCAGCCGCTCGCGGGCGGCAAGCCCCGGCAGGTCACGGCGTGGAAGACGGACGCGCCGCTCTACTGGCTCGCCTGGTCGTTCGACGGGAAGAGCCTCGCCGTCGTGCGCGACACCTCGACCACGGACCTCGTGCTGATTCAGAACTTCAGGTGAAACTGACGACATGAGCCTCGGCCCCGGGACACGCATCGGACGCTACGAGATTAAAGAACTGCTCGGCGCGGGCGGCATGGGCGAGGTCTATCTGGCGCACGACACGGAACTGCGGCGTCCGGCCGCGCTCAAGTTCCTGCCCGCGGAGGTCGCCACCGACCAGCGCCGCTTGGAGCGCTTCGGGCGCGAGGCGCTGGCGGCCTCGGCCCTCAACCACCCGAACATCGTCACGGTCTACGACATCGGCCAGACCGAGGACGGCCGGCGCTTCTTCGCCACGGAGTTCGTGGACGGCGCGACGCTGCGCGCGCACATGAAGGAGCACCGCCTGAAGCTCGGCGCGGCGCTCGACCTCGTCACGCAGGTCGCGGCCGCGCTCGTCGAGGCGCACGCGCAAGGCATCGTCCACCGCGACGTGAAGCCCGAGAACGTGATGGTCAGGCGCGACGGCTACGTCAAGGTTCTGGACTTCGGCCTCGCCAAGCTGACGGGCAACCCCGCCGCGGGGAGCGTGGACACGGAGGCCGCGACGCGCGCGCTCGCGCCGACCGGCGCGGGCACCGTGCTCGGCACCGTCTCTTACATGTCGCCCGAGCAGTCGCGCGGCGAGGAGGTGGACGCGCGCACGGACGTCTGGTCTCTGGGCGTCGTGCTCTACGAGATGCTGACGGGACACCTGCCCTTCCGCGGCAAGTCGCCGAGCCACACCATCGTCGCCATCCAGGACGAAGAGCCGCCCCCGCTCCTGCATTACCTTCCCGAAGTGCCCGACCTCCTGCAGGAGATCGTCTCGGACGCGCTCGCCAAAGACCGCGAGGCGCGCCTGACGACGCGGCAGATGCTCGCCAAGCTGCAACGCCTCAAGCGGCGCGTGGAGGCGGGCGCGCACCTCGACCACTCCGTCCCGCCCGGCCCCGCCGGCGCCGGCCTCGAGGTCACGGGCGGGGGGGCCACGGCCTCGCACGCGGGCACGACCGCCACGGGCGCGCACCCGACGCAGGTCGGCGCGGCCGCGACGCTGCCCACCTCGCCGGGCGTGGGCGCGGCCGCGGGGACGAGGCGCGCGTGGGTCTTCGCGGCGCTCGGCACCATCTCACTCGTCGCGCTCGGCCTCCTCGCGTACAGGTACTTGTGGGACAACCGGGCCGCGCCGGCGGACGCGCGCGCGCAGATGAAGATCAAGAGGCTGACCGACTCGGGGCGCGCGCGCGAGGCGGTCGTCTCGCCGGACGGGCGGCTCGTCGCCTACGTCTTCGCGGAGGGCGCGCGGCAGAGCATCCACCTGCGGCAGGTGGTCGATCCGAGCGACAAGGAGGTTGTCCCCCCCGCGCCCGAACAGCTCTACTCCGAGCTGGCCTTCTCGCCCGACGGCAACTACCTCTACTACCTCGTGAGCGGTGCCGCGGGGGCCGTCAACGAACTCTACCGCGTGTCGCTGCTCGGCGGGGCCGCGCGCCGCATCAACCGCGGCGTCGACAGCGCCGTCACCTTCGCGCCCGACAGCCGAAACTACGCCTTCGTCCGACTCGACCCGAAGACGAAGGAGACGGCCATCGTCGTCGCCGAACTGGACTCGGACGGCGAGCGCGTGCTCGCCGTGCGCAAGCAGCCCGAGGAGTTCAGGAGCGTCGCCTGGTCGCCCGACGGCCAGACCGTCGCGTACTTCTTCTTCGGCACGGACGCCGCCGGGTACTACATGCACGTGGGCGAGGCGCGCGTCTCGGACGGGCGCGAGTCGATCATCTCCGCGGCGCGCTGGCGCTCGATTCTCGGGCTCGCCTGGCTGCCCGACCGCAGCGGGCTTCTGCTCTCGGCGCGCGACCGCGCCTCCGCGCCCGGCACGCCCGCGCAGGTCTGGGAGGTCGCGTACCCCTCGGGCGAGTCGCGCCAGCTCACCAACGACTCGAACCAGTTCGACAGCCTGAGCCTGACGGCCGACGGCAAGACCCTAGTCGCGATGCGCGGCGAGCTGCGCTCGAACGTGTGGGTCGTGACGGGCGGCGACTACGCGGGCGCGCGGCAGGCCACCTCGGGGCGCGAGAACGGCAACATGGGCTGCGCCTGGCTGCCGGACGGGCGCCTCGTCTACACGTCGCGCGCGAGCGGCTACTTCGACATCTGGGCGGCGAACGCCGACGGCAGCGACGCGCGGCAGTTGACCATCGGCACCGACGCCAACATGTACCCCGCGGTTTCGCCCGACGGCCGCTACATCGTCTTCGAGACGAATCGCGGCGTCGGCTGGAGCATCTGGCGCATGAACGCCGACGGCGGCTCGCCGCGCGAGCTCGTGCACAACCCGGGCCAGTACACGTACCCGCAGGTCTCGGCCGACGGCCGCTGGGCCTACTACGCCGCGCCCGACGCCTCGGGCAAGAAGGTGATGTGGCGCGTCCCCCTGGAGGGCGGCGCGCCCGAGCAGGTGATGCGGAAGGAGACCGGGTCGGCCCCGCTCTCGCCCGACGGCTCGCTGCTGCTCTACCGCTACCGCGAGAACCCGGACGCGCCCGAGCGGGTCGAGGTCGCGCCGTCGGCGGGCGGCGAGCCCGTCCACGTCCTCGACTGCCCGAAGGACATCAACCCGGAGCCCTACGCGTTGAGCTGGTCGCCGGACGGGCGGGCCTTCGTCTACGTGAGGGAGAAGGAGAACGTCTCGAACCTCTGGGCGCAGCCGCTCGACGGCGGGCGCCCGCACGCCCTGACCGACTGGAAGTCCGACCGTGTTTTCTGGGTCGCCTGGTCGCGCGACGGCCGCCAGCTCGCCGTCGCCCGCGGCGACACCTTCTACGACGTGATGCTCATCAAGGACTTTCGCTGAGGCGGGCGGGGCCTCGTGGTAAAATCCAGGCATGCGAGTCACCATCGGGCAGATCAACACGACGAACGGGGATTACGAGGGGAACACGGAGCGGATCCTGCGCGCCATCGCGCAGGCGAGGGAGGAGAAGTCCGACCTTGTAGTCTTCCCCGAGGTGGCCGTGCAGGGCTACACGTCGCTCGACTGGTTTCTCGACCGCGACATCGTCGAGTCCTCTCTGAAGCCGCTCGAAAGAATCGTCCCGGCGACCGAAGGGTTGACGGCCGTCGTCGGCACCGTCCGCCCGACGGGCGCGGTGCACGGCCGCAAGCTCTTCAACTCGGCGGCCGTCATCCGCGACGGAGAGCTTTTGGGCTTCGCCGACAAGACCCTGCTCCCCGAGTACGACGTGTTCGACGACCCGCGCTACTTCCAGTCGGGCGAGCGGCGGCGGCTGTTCGAGCTGGGGCAGGAACGCCTGGGCGTCGTCGTCTGCGAGGACTTCTGGAACGACAAGACGTTCTGGAAGGAGCGGCTCTACACGAACGACCCGACCGACGAAGTGATCGAGCTGGGCGCGACCGTCATCGTCTCGCCCAACGCGTCGCCCTTCAACCGCGGCAAGATGGGGCAGCGCTGCCAGATGGTCTCGCACCGCTCGAAGGCGTCGGGGCTTCCGGTCGTCTACGTCAACCTCGTCGGCGGCAACGACGGAGTCCTCTTCGACGGCGCCTCGCTCGTCACGGACTGCCGCGGCGAGACCATCCTACAGGCGCCGCCCTTCGAGGAGTTCGTCGCCACCGTCGAACTCGACTGCGGCGTGCGCGACGAGCGCTGCCTGCCGGGCGACGACATCGAGACGATCAGGGAGGCGCTCGTCCTCGGCATCCGCGACTACGCGCGCAAGAACGGGTTCAAGCGCGCGGTGCTCGGACTCTCCGGCGGCATCGACTCGGCCGTCGTCGCGGCGCTCGCCTGCGAGGCCATCGGGGCCGAGAACGTCCTCGGCGTGATGATGCCCTCGCCCTTCTCCTCGCGCGGGAGCGTCGAGGACTCGGTCGCTTTGGGGAAGAACTACGGGATGCCCGTCGTCGAGCGTCCCATCAGCTCGGCCTTCGAGGTTCTGACGAAGGAGATGGGTTTGACCAAGCCTTCGCGCGGGGGCGAATCTCTGGCGGCCGAGAATCTACAATCGAGACTGCGCGGCAACATCCTGATGACCGTCTCGAACGCGGAGGGTCGTCTCCTTCTCTCGACCGGCAACAAGTCGGAGCTGGCCCTCGGCTACTGCACGCTCTACGGCGACACGAACGGCGGCCTCGCCGTCATCGGCGACGTGCTGAAGACCGAGGTCTACGACCTCGCGCGCCACATCAACCGCGGCGGCGAGCTGATACCCGCGGCCATCATCGACAAGCGCCCTTCGGCCGAGCTGGCGCCCGACCAGTTCGACGACCAGTCTCTGCCACCCTACCCGACGCTCGACCCCGTTCTGCGGCTCTACTTCGAGCGGAAGTATTCGCCCGAGCAGATCGTCTCGGAGGGGCACGACCGCGCGCTCGTCTACGACATCCTCAACCGCGTCGAGTCGCCGGCCAACGAGTTCAAGCGGCGCCAGCTCCCGCCGACGCTCATCATCTCGCGCCACGCCATCGGCATCGGCCGCCGCCGCCCCGTCACGCACCGCTACAAGCGCCGGCCGCCCGAAGCTGCCCAGGCGGCCGTCACCTCGCGCCCGCCCGACCCCGCGGACGAGGGGCGCGCGCGCGAGGCGAAGTCTGAGTGAGTCTCACTTGAAGGAGCAGGCGTACAGGTCGGAGGAGTGCACGCGCGCGGCACGGCGCGGCGCCGAGTTCGTCCGACGCTTCGCGCGCCGCCCGCGCCACTTCGCAGACCACGGGAGCGACTTCCTCAACTACTTCTACGGCATCGCGAACTCGGCGGCCGACACCTCCTTGCGGCGCTGGGGGCGCGAAGTCGGTTCGGAGATGGCGCGGCGCTGGCGCGAGCTACACCCGGCGGTTCCGACGGACGCCGACGCCGAGGTCGTCTACGACCTCGTCTACGGCAGCCTCCACGCAGACCTCTTCGGCTTTCGAGACCCGCGCCTGAAGAAGGAGCTGAGGGCGGCCGCGCGCCGCTTCTCTGCGACGGACTTCCTCGGGTTCGACCCCGCCGAAGAGCTGCCGCCCTCGGACGTGACCGACTACTGCCGCTGCGGCGTCCTGAACCGACGCGGGCGCAAGACCTGCTCTGCTTGCCGGCGGCGTCTCTCCTTCTGGGGCCGCTACCTGGTCTGGTACGTCGCGCTCATCCGAACCTACATGGCCGGGCGCTACGGCGTCTCGCTCGGCGCAAGTTACGCCGACGTGCTGCGCCAACTCAACGCCTTGCGCCCGTACCCTTCGGAGCGCTCGGACGAAGAGTTCTGGGACGCGGCCTACGCCGTCACGCACGTCGTCTATACGCTGAACGACTACGACGTGTACAGCCTCCGCCCCGAATGGCTGCCGCAGGAGTTCTCGTTCATCAAGCGGCACACGGCCGGGCTTGTCGCGGATGAAGACGCGGAGACGGTCGGCGAGTTCCTCTCATGTCTGAAGTGTTTCGGGCTGGGCGGACGCAGCCCCCTGGTACGCGCCGCGACCGATCTGCTGCTCGCGCTCCAGAATGCGGACGGCAGTTGGGGCGAGACCGACACGGGCGACTCTTACGCCGACTACCACACGACGCTCGTGGCCGCGGCCGGCCTCATGGAAATCCGTTGGCGCGCCCAACGCCTCGCCTTCCCCGAGGCCGCGTCGCTGCTCAAATGATTCGGCGTAAACCGTAAACGGTAAACCGTGACAGGAAGAAGGCAGGCCGCCTTCATCTCGTCACGGTTTACCGTTTACGGTTCACGGTTCATGCCTCTAAAACTCCGTCCGCAAGTTCCCTCCGTCCCGCGCGTTCTCAACCCGTAACACTTCAGGGCGGGCGGCCGTCAGCCCCGGAATGGCCGCACATTCCGAAGACAGCACACACTTTTTCGAGGAGGCGAACGATGACTCTCATTCCGGGTTCGAGAACTTTGGCGGCGGCGCTCGGCGCTTGCGCGCTGCTGCTGGGGGTGCTCATGCTCCCCGCGGGGCCGCAGGTCACGCGCGCGAAGGGCAGCAGGTACGAGTCGGGGCTACAGGTGCTCGCGCCGGTCTCCTACAGGAACCTGACCATCTTCCCCGTGCGGGGGCGCGACCTGCAGGGCTCCGACGCCTACATCACGCTCGACGAGGGCACGAAGGCCGGCACGGTCGTCATCACCGAGCGCGGCGGCGGCGGCCAGGCGGCGCGCGCCGCCTACCCGCACGCGAACGCGCGCAACCAGAGCGTCGCCTACAGCAGCGGCGCGTCGGTCAACGAGCTGGCGCTCGTCAACCGCTCGGGCAAGAAGCTCATGCTTTTGGCGGGCGAGGTCGTCGTCGGCGGCAAGCAGGATCGCATCGTGCAGGAGGACAGGCTCATCCCGCCCGTCAGCATCCCCGTCGCGCTGAGTGTCTTCTGCGTCGAGCACGGCCGCTGGACGCCGCGCACCGCGGGCTACGGCTCGGGCGGCGGTGGCGGGTCGAGGCGCGCGGCCGCCGCGCCGATGGAGGCACCCGCGCCCGACGACGGCAAGTTCTCCAGTCTCGGCGCGCTGGCGCACCCGAAGCTGCGCGGCGTGGCGCAGGACAAGAAGGCGCAGAGCGAGGTCTGGAACGAGGTCAGCGCCAACAACGCGAAGCTCGGCACGGCCAACTCGACCGACACGTACCAGGAGGTCTACGCGAACAAGAAGGTCGGCGCGCAGATGGACGACTACCTGAAGGCGCTGCAGAGCGAGGTGTTGCAGCCGGGCGTGGTCGGCGTCGTCGTCGCGCGCAACGGCCGCGCGGTCTGGGCCGACGTCTTCGCCAGCCAGCGCCTCTTCGCCTCCTACTGGCCGAAGCTTCTGAAGTCGTACGTCGTGGACGCGCTCGGCGACCAGCGCGACGAGGCCAAGCCCTCGGTCGCGGAGGCCGCGCGCTACCTGAACGAGCGCGACGGCACCGTCTCGACGACCACGCAGGAGGGCGTCTACCAGCTCGTCAAGACAGAGCAGGCGGCCTTCGCCACCTTCGACCTGCGCGACATCTCGCTCGCCGCCCCGCTGCGCGTGCACTGGAACAAGATGGATCGGTGAAGGGGTGCTGGGTGCTTGGTGCTGGGTGCTGGGTTTTAGGTGTTGGGTGTTGGGTTTTAGGTTTAACCAGCACCCAGCACCCAGCACCCTTTCATCCCTGGCGGTCGTAAACGTCCCTGGCGCGTTCGAGGAGTTCGCGGCGGTCGGTGACGAAGTGGAGTCGCGCGGGGGCGTCGCCGCCGGTGAGGTGTTCGACGAGCTGTTCGAGCACGTCGAAGCGGTCGCGCTCGGTGATGCCCTGCGCGTCGAGGTGGCCGCCGCGGCGCATGCGGCCGACGAGGTCGGGCAGGGTGAGCCTCCCTTCGAAGGTGCGGCCGCCGTGGCGGTGCGAGCGGCTGACGAGGTACTGCACGAGCAGCACGTCGTTATAGAGCGCGGGCGCGAGGAAGAGGCGCGCCCCTTCGCGCTCCCAACCCTCCTCGAGCCTCTGCGAGCGGCGGACGGCGCGCACGCCTTCGAAGGCCGCGGCCCAGTCCGCCTTCGGCTCGCGCCGTTCGAGGTAGGCGCGCGCGGCCGCTAACATCCACGCCTCGTCCGTCTCGAAGTCGAGCGTCTGCCCGAGCCGTTCGAGCCACTCGAAGAAGACCTGCTTCGAAGTCTTCTTCTCTTCCGTGAAGACGAACTGCTCGTCCTTCGTCGGAAGCTTTTTGAGGAGCGCGCGGCGCGCGGCGTCCGAAGCCCTGCCGCCCTCGACGCGGTAGACGGCGAGCGCCGCGTGCCAGCGCTTCGGCGCGTCGCAGTAAGGGCAGCGCGGGTTCTTCTCGTCAGACGTTTTGAAGAACGGGCGCGCGGGCGGGCGCGCCGTCAGCTCGCCCACGCTCGGCGCGTAGCGCCTGATCTCGTTGTAGGCCGTGCGCGGCGCGAGCCCGAGTTGATTCGTGAAGAGCTTGTAGATGCAGGACAGGCAGAGCGTCACGTCCTGCCTCGTCACGGAACCCGCCGGGAAATCGCCGAAGTCCAAAACGTCCTTCGGCCGAGCCTTCGTCTTCACAGACTTCGCCGCCTGAGCTTTCTTCGCCGCCTTGGTGGGCTGAGTCTTCTCCGCCGCCTTCGGCTTCGCCGCGGCCTTCTTACTCGCCGCGCCCTTCTTCGCCTTTGACGCGGGCTTCGCCTTCTTCGCGGCGGTCTTTGCTTTGCTCTTGGTCGCGGCCATCAGGGTAAAGATTTCAAATCTGAAATCTGAAATCTCAAATTCTCATGCTCAGCCGATGGAGACGAGGGCGGGCGCGTCTTCCGGCTCGGCGTGGCCGAGCGCGGCGTCGAGTTCGGCCTCGACGTTGCCGCCGGCGGCGCGCAAATTACGGAAGTCGAAGAGCGAAGGGTCGAGCAGGTGCGAGGGGACGGCGTTGGTGAGCGCCGTCAGCATCGAGGCGCGCACGTGCGGAATCTCGCGTTCGAGCTCTTCGACCAGGCGCTTGACGCGCGCGCGCTTGAGGTTCGTCTGCGAGCCGCAGAGGTCGCAGGGGATGATCGGAAAATCTTTAAGCGCGGCGTACTCCGCGATGTCCGACTCGCGGCAGTACGCGAGCGGCCTGATGACCGTGTTGCGGCCGTCGTCCGAGCGCAGGACGGGCGGCATCGCCTTGAGCTGTCCGACGTAGAGGAGGTTCAGGAGGAACGTCGCCGTGATGTCGTCGGCGTGGTGGCCGAGCGCGACCTTCGTGCAGCCCTCTTCGACCGCGGTGTTGTAGAGGATGCCGCGGCGCAGGCGCGAGCAGACCGAGCAGAAGGTCTTGCCCTCGGGCACGAGCCTCTTGACGACCGAGTACGTGTCGCGCTCGACGATGCGGAACGGCACGCCGCGCTCTCGAAGGTAATTGGGGAGAACATCGGCCGGAAAGTTCGGCTGCTTCTGATCGAGGTTGACGGCCAGAATCTCGAAGCTGACGGGCGCGCGCTTCTGCACGTCGAGCAGGAGGTCGAGCATCGTGTAGCTGTCCTTGCCGCCCGACAGGCAGACCATCACGCGGTCGCCGTCCTCGATCATCCCGAAGTCCTTAATCGCCTCGCCCATCTGGCGCAGCAGCTTCGTCTTCACCTTGCTTTCGACGAACATCCTTACCCCAACCTCTCCATCAACCTCTCAAGCTTCGCGACCGTTTCGTCCGCCTCGGGCGCGCTGTACCCCGTGCGCGCGCGGACGAGCGCGACGGCTTCGGCCCTCCGCCCCGTCTCTAATAAATCTGCGATCTCGCGGCCGAGCGCCACGTCGATGCGGCCCACTCCGGCCGAGGCGTAGAGTGGCCCCTTCGTCTTCGGCAGCAGACGCTCCTGCGACGGCATCGGCCCGCCCCTGCGCTTCGACCTCAAGATCGCCCACACGCCGGCCAGCATCAAGCCGACCCACACGACGAGAAGGATTCGCAATCCCGGCACGCTCGAATGTTAACACAGAGACACAGAGACACGGCCTGGTGCGGAATAGCTCAACTGGCTGTGCCTCTGTGTCTCTGTGGTGAAATCGCTCTCGCTACTCGGCCCTACCGCTAAAATCGGCAACCGCCTACTGACCCAAATTCTTTCTTAAAAACTCCACCGTCCGGCGCCAGGCGTCGGCGGAGGCTTCGGCGTCGTGGACTTCGGGGCGCGTGTCGTTGAAGAAGGCGTGGTCGGTGTCGGGGTAGGTGTGCGCCTCGATGGACTTGCCGGCCGCGGCGAACTTCCCTTCGAGCTCGCGGACGACCGCGGGCGAGACGAACGTGTCCTTCTCGGCGAAGATGCCGAGGACGGGCGCGCGCAAGGCGTCGAGGTCGGGCTGCGCCTTCGGGTGGATGCCGTAGAAGACGACGCAGGCCCCGACCTTCTCGTTCTTCGAGGCGGCGTAGAGCGAGAGCGCGCCGCCCATGCAGAAGCCCACGGTGCCCACGCGCCCGCCCTCGGTCGCCTCGTGGTTCAGGAGATAGTCGACGGCGCCGCGCAGGTCTTTCTCGGTCTGGTCGATGTTGAGGGCCATCATCATCTTGCCGGCCTCGTCGGGCGAGCGCGCCACGTCGCCTCGGTAGAGGTCGGGCGCGAGCGCGACGAAGCCCGCGGCGGCGAAGCGGTCGGCCACGTCTTTGATGTGCGGGACGAGGCCCCACCACTCCTGTATGACGACGACGCCGGGGCCGCGCCCCGACTCCGGCACGGACAAGTAACCCTGGGCCGTGCCGCCGTTGCTCCGAAACTCGATCATCTGACCGGCCATCTCGTTTTCAGCCTCTCCTCTTGTTGTATGGGTTCGGCAGCCGTTTTATCGGCGCGCGCCGCGGAAGTCAAGCGCGCCGCCCGCGCGTTTGACGCCGGCGGCGCGGGACGGAATAATACGCGGGCGCGACCTGAGAGCCAGCGCATCCGCCGCCACGGACGTGTCGGCCTCCCCGACTCAGCCCACGGCCTTTAACCGACACTCCGGCGAGTGCGCCCGAACGGGCGATTCCTCACGCAGGACTCAAGAGGTCTTATGAAGATGTCCGTCAGAATCAGGTTCACCGCCTTAACCATCTCGCTCACACTCCTGCTGGCGCCCCTCGCGTCGGCGCGGGCCGCGGGCGGCGAGATCAGTGGCACCGTCACCGACCCGAAGGGCGCGGTCGTCGTCGGCGCCGCCGTTAACGTCTACCCGGAAGCGGGTGAACAGCCCGCCGCCGCCGTCAAGACCGACGCGCAGGGTCAGTACCGTGTCACGAACCTGCCGCCCGGAGTCTACCGCGTGAACGTCGTCGCCGAAGGGTTCACCGTCGTGGTGGCGGCGAATCAAGAGGTCTCCGAGGGGAAGACGACGAGGCTCGACTTCAAGCTCGAAGTCGCGTCGGTCGAAACCTCCGTGACGGTCTCGGCCAATGGGCCGAAGCCGAACTCCGACCCCGTCTACCAGGCGCTGCGCAAGCTGGGCGGGCCGCAGGACTTCGCGGGCGAGTACGCGCAGGTCACGAACCTCGTCGTCAAACGCGACGCGGCCACCTTCACCCTAACGTCGGGCGAACTCTACTTCCTGCCGCCGGTCGAGGGGCGCGTCACCGGCGCCGTCTTCGTCGGCGAGGGCGAGCTGAGCCTGACGCCGCCGGTCGAGTGGGAGCGGCACAGCCTCGCGCTCTTCACCGGCGAGCCGGCGCTCACCGAGAAGTTCACCAAGCTGACGCTCCGCTTCACCGACAAGACCTACGAAGAGGTCAAGGCGTCGCCGCAGGCACGGATGTCCACGAACGGCCCGCAGGCCGCGCGCGCGCGCGACATCTACAACGACAACCAGGAGCTTCTGCGCAAGGAGCTGCGCGCGAACCCGGGGCAGTGCCCGCACATCCAGCCGCCCGCGAACATGGAGCTGCGCGCGCTCGTCGATCTCTACACGCCCGCGCGCCCGGGCTTCTTCGTCGCCTTCGTCGGGGGCCGGCGCTTCGAGAAGCTCTTCTTCCAGATGGACCCGCTCGGCATCCCCGAGGTCTCGCCCGAGGAGGTCATGCTCGCCAGCTACGGCTACTCCGACTGCGGCTACTGGACGGCCTTCCACCTCTCGGACGAGTACAAGGCCGGGAAGGGGAACAGCGACGAAGACCACCGCATCTTCGACATCACGCGCCACGAGATCGACGGCGCCATCAAGGGGACGCAGCTTCTCGCCTCCGACGTCGTCACCTTCCGCCCGCTCATCAAAGGCTCGCGCGTCCTGCCCTTCGACCTCTACTCCTCCCTGCGCGTCGCGCGCGTCCGCGATGAGCAGGGGCGCGACCTCCAGTTCGTGCAGGAGAAGAAGGAGCGCGACGCGGACTTCGCCCTCATCTGGCCCGAGCCGCTCGAGGCCGGCAAGACTTACAAGGTGACGGTCGATTACCAGGGCGGCGACGCCCTCATCGACGTCGGCGGCGGCAACTTCTACATCGCCGGCGGCGCGCGCCTGACCTGGTACCCGAACAACGGCGGCACGCAGTTCGGCGACCGCGCCACCTTCGACGTGACCTTCCACTACCCGAAGCGCATGACGCTCGTCGGGACGGGCGCGCCCGACGGCGCGCCGGCCGTGGACGGCGACCGCGCCGTGGCGAAGTGGTCGAGCGGGCAGACGGAGCTGGCCGTGGCCGGCTTCAACTACGGCCAGTTCAAGCGCAAAGAGGTGAAGGACGAGCCGACCGGATACAACATCGAGTTCTACGCCAACGAGGAGGCCGTCATCGACTCCGGCTTCGGCTCGATGTCCACGGCCGGGGCCGCCGGCCGCATCCTGCCCGTCACGCAGAACTCGGTGCGCATCTACGACAACTTCTTCGGCCACCTCCCCTACTCGCGCATCGCGATGACGCAGCAGCCGGCCTCGAACTACGGCCAGGCGTGGCCGACGCTCGTCTACATGCCCTTCACGGCCTTCCTCGACTCGACCCAGCGCTGGCTCGCCTCCGGCTTCAACGCGCGCTACGCCTCGGACGACTTCTTCAAGTACGTCGGGCCGCACGAGGTCGCGCACCAGTGGTGGGGCCACCTCGTCGGGTGGAAGTCCTACCGCGACCAGTGGATGAGCGAGGGCTTCGCCGAGTTCTCCGCCTCGCTCTACGCGCAGATCACCGAGGGCAACGACGCGTGGATCGACTACTGGGAGGAGCAGCGCGAGCTGATCACGCAGGCCCGCCCCGAGACGAAGGACAAGCGGCCCTACACCGTCGGGCCGCTGACGCAGGGGTACCGCCTCGACAGCGGCAAGACCGGCCGCATCGCGCGCTTCATGATCTACCCGAAGGGCGCCTACATCCTGCACATGCTGCGGATGCTGATGCACGACCGCCAGACCGGCGACGAGCGCTTCTCGGCGATGATGAAAGACTTCATCAGGGAGAACTACAACAAGGACGTCTCGACCGAGGACTTCAAGCGCGCGGTCGAGCGGAACATGACGCCGCAGATGGACATCCTGAAGAACCACCGGATGGACTGGTTCTTCGACGAGTGGGTCTACGGCACGGAGATGCCGAGCTACCGCCTGGACTACGCGGTCAGCGGCAACACCCTGACGGGGAAGATCACGCAGTCGGGCGTCTCGGACAACTTCTACATGGTCGTCCCCGTCTACGCGGACTTCGGCAAGGGCTGGGTGCGGCTCGGCTCGGCCCCGATGCGCGGCAACTCGACCTCCGACCTCGGCCAAATCCAACTGCCCCTCCCGCCCAAGCGCGTCGCCGTCGCCGCCTTCAAGGACGTGCTGGCGCTGAGCATCGAGAACAAGAAGCAGTAAGAGGGTTCTGGGTGCTAGGTGCTGGGTGCTGGTTAAGAGCCTATTCTTCCCCAGCACCCAGAACCCAACACCCAGCACCCTCTTACTGCCTACTATCTTTACTATTCCCCCCGATTCCCTTATCATCGCCCTCGCTCTCGGAGAGTTTTGGAAGTCTGTTCAAAAGCCCGGCGGTGGAGCCGCCCGCGGCCTCTCCTGACCCGACCCCTTTTCCAGCCAGCTCAAACAGGGAGAATGCGTAATGTTTAGACAGGGAAGAAATCCGAAGGACACGCACAGCACAGACGACACGGCCGACCACACGCCGCAGCAGCCCACGGCCTCCGCCGGCTACGGCTCCGCCCCCTCCGCCTCGTCGAACGCCGGCGCCACGCCGACCGAGGCGTACCAGCAGTCGGTCTACACGCAGACCACCTCGCGCGCCGTCACCGAGAGCGAGTCGCTCGCGCGCGACATCAAGGAGGGGACGCTCACCGGCTTCGTCGGCAACGGGACGACGCTGACGGGCGAGGCCAACTTCAAGGGCATGCTGCGCGTGGACGGCGGCCTCTCGGGGCGCGTCTCCTCCGCCGACGGCACGCTGATCGTTTCGACCAACGGGCGCGTGGACGCCAACGTCGAGGTCGCGGTGGCGCAGATTTACGGGACGGTCAACGGCGACATCACCGCCTCGAAGCGCATCGAGATGGGGCGCACCGCGAAGGTGACGGGCAACATCCAGACCCCGACGCTTGCCATCGAGCAGGGCGCCATCTTCGAAGGCTCCTGCCGCATGGTGCAGCTCAAGGAGCAGGCCGAGAAGGTCGCCTCCGCCTCCGCCTCGGCCGGGAGCACCGGCTCTGGCGACAGCGCCTCCGCCTCCTCGTCCTACTCTTCGAGCAAGTCCGGCAAGTCCGGCTCACCCTCCTCCTCCGGCTCCGACGGCACGGCCTCCGACGTGACCGACGCCTCGGCCGGCGCGGCGAGCTAAGCGTCGAAGAAAAATTAACCACAGAGACACAGAGACACGGCCTGAAGTCATAAGCTTCAGGCCGTGTCTCTGTGTCTCTGTGGTTAATCCTTTTTTCTTTACGGCGCGGGCGTGAAGCCCGCCAGCGGGTTGCCGTAGAAGGCCTCCTTCCAGGCGGCCTTGTCCCAGGTGCCGTCCTGGTCGCCGATGATCGTGACGGGGACGATAAGGCGGTCGGTGCCGAGCTTGTTCGAGGCGGCGAGGCTCGTGTCGAGCTTGCCGCCGGCCGGGACGTTGAACTTGACCGAGCGCGCCAGCTTGTTGTTCCACAAGACCTTCAGCTCGTACTCGCCGGGGTTCTTGTCCATCTGGTAGAGCGGCCCGAACATGCCCGGCTCTTCGCCCGACCTGTCCCACGCGCGGACGTTGGTGAAGGAGCAGACGACGCGCGCCCACTTCGCCTTCTGCGGCGCGTCCTTCTCGTCCACGAAGTTCGTGGTGTTGTTCTCCACGTCCGACTCGCAGCTCGCCTTCCCGACCTGCTCGCCCTCGTACATCATGCGGCCCACCTCCTTGCCCTGGTAGAAGAGGTGCGGGTCGAGCTTGTACGCCTCGCCGCGCACCCAGAAGGCGACGTTGAGGATCGGCCTCTTCCAGCCTTGCAGGTCGTCGGCCGTGTAGTAGACGTAGCCGATGGGCAGGTTCCAGTCGTCGTCCACGTAGTAGACGAAGTGGTTGGCGAACTTGCCGGTCTTGATCTCGTTGGAGTGCACCTTGGCGACCTTGGCCTTCCCCGTGAAGATGGTCGTGTCGGTGCCGGCCAGCTCGTTCCGCATCTTGATGGCGAAGCTGAAGGGGCCGGTGTAGGTCGTCCCCTTCTCCTCGGGGACGCCGTCACGGCCGCCGCACGTGGTCTTCCACCAGCGGTCGGCCGGCGTCTCCTCGGTGCTGCAATCGAACCTGACGGCCGGGCTGCCCGGCACCGTGTACTCGACGTAGAGCTGGCCGCCGGAAGGTATCGGGCCGTTGACGCGGTAGCTGATGAGCGGCGCCCAACTGAAGGTGTCGTAGCTCCCCTTGTAGGAGCTGTAGGTGAAGGCCGTCAACTGCACGGAGTCTTTGGCGATGGTCGGCCCGTCGGCCCGGGCTGCCGGCTGCGTCGCCGGGGCGGCGGCGGGCTGCGCCGCGGGCCGCGTGCTGGTGTTGTCGGGCGTGGCGGACGGCTGCGACTCCGGCGTCGGAGTCGGCTTCGGCTTGCCGATCTTGGGAATCTTCGGGAACTGCGCCGCCGCCGTCTGGAGGCAGATGCCCGTGAGGATTAAGAGCGCAAGAGTTAGAAATGAACTCCCCTTTGTCTTCACTTCGATCTCTCCTTTCAGGTCTGTTCGCGTCTGAGGGTCGGCAGAAGACCCCCGGTGGGTGTGTCGGGTGTCGGGCGTTTGAATGCTTGGGGCGAACGCTTCGGGGCGGCGGAAAGTATCGTCGGGTCGGCGTGCGCGTGTCAACGTCCGGCGCGCGGGCACGGGATTTGTTGTCTGACGGAAAGAAGCCGCGGGGCCTCCGGCGCGGGGATTTTCACCCGGCTCCGCGTGATTTTACGCGGCGCGAGCGCCCGCACCCCCGCGGCGGGTCGCCTTGAGTTTGCCGCGCGCGGGTGTGTAGAATGAATCTCGAACGTTCAGACCGCCTCGGGGCTCTCCCGTCACGGAAATTCTAAAACCTGATGAAGTCACTTCCGGCAATCTCCATCCCAACCCATCCCACTGACAAAGGACTACAGGAAGAGCATGAGCGCCATCATCGAGAACCCGCCTGCCGCGCGGGAGAGAGACGTTGAAGAGGTCGAGACCGTGACCATCCGCTTCGCCGGCGACTCCGGCGACGGCATGCAGCTCACGGGCACGCAGTTCACCAACACCTCGGCCATCGTCGGGAACGACATCTCGACCCTGCCCGACTTCCCCGCCGAGATCCGCGCCCCCGCCGGAAGCTTACCCGGCGTCTCCGGCTTCCAGCTCAACTTCTCCAGCCGCGACATCCGCACGCCCGGCGACCAGCCGAACGTCCTCGTCGCCATGAACCCGGCGGCCTTGAAGGTCAACCTCCCCGACCTCGAAGACGGCGGCACGCTGCTCATCAACACCGACGAGTTCAACAAGGAGAATTTGAAGAAGGCGAACTACTCCGCGAACCCGCTCGAAGACGACACGCTCAAGGGCTACCGCGTCCACCGGCTCCCGATCAGCACGGTCAACATCCGCGCCTTGCAGGAGGCGGGCGTCAAGCTCTCGCGCAAGGAGATGGACAGGTGCAAGAACTTCTTCGCGCTCGGCATCCTCTACTGGCTCTATGACCGCCCGATGGAGCCGACGCTCGAATGGATTCGGGCGAAGTTCAAGAAGAACGAGGAGGTCATGCGCGCCAACGAGGTGGCGCTGAAGACCGGCTACAACTTCGCCGACACGACCGAGGTCTTCACCACGCACTACAAGGTGAAGAAGGCCGCGACCGCGCCCGGCAAGTACCGGAAGATTACGGGCAACGAGGCGACCGCCATCGGCTTCATCACCGCGGCGGAGCTGGCCGGCCGCCCGCTCTTTTACGGCTCGTACCCGATCACGCCGGCCTCCGACATCCTCCACGAGCTGGCGCGCCACAAGAACTTCGGCGTGAAGACCTTCCAGGCCGAGGACGAGATCGCCGCGGTCTGCGCCGCCATCGGCGCGAGCTTCGCCGGTCACGTCGGCTTGACGGGCACGTCGGGGCCGGGCGTCGCCTTGAAGCAGGAGGCCATCGGCCTCGCCGTGATGACGGAACTCCCGCTCGTCATCATCAACGTGCAGCGCGGCGGCCCCTCGACGGGCCTGCCGACGAAGACCGAGCAGGCCGACCTCTTCCAGGCCGTCTGGGGCCGCAACGGCGAGTGCCCGGCCATCGTCGTCGCACCCGCCACGCCGGCCGAGTGCTTCTCGATGGCGATTGAGGCGGTGCGCCTCGCCTACCGTTACATGACGCCGGTCTTCTACCTTTCGGACGGCTACCTCGCCAACGGCGCGGAGCCCTGGCTCGTCCCCGAGATCGAAGACCTGCCGAAGATAGACGTGCAGTTCGCCAGCGACCCCGCGACCTTCATGCCCTACGCGCGCGACGAGGAGACGCTCGCGCGGCCGTACGCCCTGCTCGGCACGCCGGGGCTCGAACACCGCATCGGCGGCATCGAGAAGCAGCACCTGACCGGCAACGTCAACTACGACCCCGAGAACCACCACTTCATGGTCTTGATGCGCCAGGCGAAAGTCGACCGCGCCGCGCAGGACATCCCCGACGTCGAAGTCTACGGCGAACCGTCGGGCAAGGTGCTCGTCCTCGGCTGGGGCTCGACCTACGGCTCGATTACGTCCGCCGTCGAGAAGCTGCGGGCGGAAGGGAAGTCGGTCTCGTCGGCGCACCTGCGCCACCTCAACCCCTTCCCCGCGAACCTCGGCGACGTGCTCCGCAGCTTCGAGCGCGTCATCATCCCCGAGATGAACCTCGGCCAGCTCTGCACGATGATTCGCGCGAAGTACCTCGTGGACGCCGTCCCCTTCTCCAAGGTCAAAGGGCGCCCCTTCCAGATTCGCGAGATCGTCAAGAAGGTCGAGGAGTACCTGTAAGGCTTGAGGCGTTAGATGAAGACCGGCGCCGCCACGCCCGAACCGACAGCCGTCCGCGAACTCTACGCGGAGGGCCAGAGGTACTTTATGGGCGAGGGGCAACTCAACAACGCGCTGGCGCGGCTCTGCGCAGACCTTGAGCGGCACCGGATAGACTACGTTGTCATCGGCGCGGTCGCCCTGATGGCGCACGGCTACCCGCGCTTCACCGAGGACATCGACCTCGTCCTGACGCGCGAGGGGCTCGAAGCCTTCCACCGCGAGCTGGTCGGACTCGGCTACCTGCCGGCGTCCGAGGGCGCGCGCAAGCGCCTCCGCGCGACGCAGGGCGGCGTCCCCGTCGAGATCACCCTCGCGGGCGAGTACCCGGGCGACGGCCGGCCGAAGCCGGTCGTCTTCCCAGAGCCCGCCGGGGCTTCAATCGAGTTGGACGGCGTGCGCGTCGTCACGCTCGAAAAGCTTCTAGAGCTGAAGCTGGCCTCGGGGATGACCGCGCCCGACCGCCTCAAAGACTTGGCCGACGTGCAGGAGTTGATCAAGGCGCGCGGCCTCGGACGCGAGTTCGCGGAGCGGCTCGACCCTTACGTGCGCGAGCAGTACCTGCGCCTGCTTGAGGGCGTCGAGCGTCGCCGCCGCCGGGACTTCGAAGAGTAGACGGCCCAAACAACATCCACGGCAATCATTCGAGAGGAACCAGAGATGAGCACGAACGGAAATGGAAACAACAACGGCGAGGTGTTGAAGGACGGCCCGAACGAGACGGGTGTGGAGGGCGTCACGGGGAACGTCTCGGGCGCGGGGCCTTCGCCCGAGAGCGAGCCGGGGTCGGTAACGGCGGGCAAGGCGGCGCCGCCGCCGGGCAAGCTGACCAAGGCCGACTTCTCCTCCGACCAGGAGGTGCGCTGGTGCCCGGGCTGCGGCGACTACGCCATCCTCAACAGTGTCCAGAGGGTGATGCCCGACCTCGGCATCCCGCGCGAGAAGATCGTGTTCGTGAGCGGCATCGGCTGCTCCTCGCGCTTTCCCTACTACATGAACACCTACGGCTTCCACTCGATCCACGGGCGCGCGCCGGCCGTGGCGACCGGCATCAAGGCTTCGAACCCGGAACTCTCCGTGTGGGTCGTGACGGGCGACGGCGACGGACTCTCCATCGGCGGCAACCACTTCATGCACGCGCTCCGGCGCAACCTCGACCTCAACATCATCCTCTTCAACAACCGCATCTACGGCCTGACGAAGGGGCAGTACTCGCCGACCTCGGAGTTCGGCAAGAAGACGAAGTCCACGCCGATGGGCGTCATCGACTACCCCGTCACACCGCTCTCTCTGGCCATCGCGTCGGAGGCGACCTTCGTCGCCCGCTCCATCGACATCGACGTCAAGCACCTCTCCTCGATAGTCGAGTCGGCCGCTAAGCACAAGGGCGTCAGCTTCGTCGAGGTCTACCAGAACTGCAACATCTTCAACGACGGCGCGTTCGAACACTTCACCGAGCGCACGGTCAGGCCCGAGCGCGTGCTCTACCTCGAACACGGCAAGCCGATGGTCTTCGGCAAGAACCGCGACCGCGGCATCCGCATGAACGGCACGCGGCCCGAGGTCGTCCAGTTGGGGAGTGAGACGGGCCTCGGCGAATCGGACTGCCTCGTCCACGACGTGCACATCGAAGACCCCTCGGTCGCCTTCATGCTCGCGCGCATGGAGCAGCCCGAGTTCCCGCAGCCGGTCGGCATCTTCCGCGACGTGCGCCGCGAGACCTACGAAGACCTCCTCGCGCACCAGATCGAGGAATCGGTCGCGCGCTCGGGGCGCGGCCAGCTCCACAAGCTCATCCACAGCGGCGACATGTGGGTGGTAGAATAGGCGCGACCAGTCCACCACTTCAGAAAGGAGTGGGAAGGCCGCCAACTTCCCTTGCTGAACATGAGTCAAAGGCAACCGGAAGATAACGAAAACTTGCTGAACTTCATCGCTTCAACGGTCGAGATGATCCGCGACCGCCTGGAATCAACCGCGACCAAAGACGATATCGCCCGCCTCGATTCCAGAATGGACGCGCTTGAAGTCAAGGTCGATAAACTTGACGTCAAGGTCACGGCCGTCCAGGGCGAAGTGGAGCAGGTGCACCTGCGGGTCGATGCCATCGAGAAGGCGCTCTCGTCCCGCCTCGACCACTTTGAGGCCGACATGAGTCGCATGCGGAGCGTGCTGTACCTGCTGGTGAAGGACAGGCCGGACATGTTGCGGCTGCTCGGGCAGGTGCCGCCGCCGGCCGGCGGTTAAGACGGAAAAGGTTTCAGGGCCGCGCGCCTCTGCCACGGGGCGCGCGGCTGAGTGGCTCTCCCACCCGCCGAAAGGAACGTCATGAGCAGAAAGTTTTACGCCCGCCGTGCGTGGGTGCTGGCTTTCGTATGTCTCCTGCTGGCCGCGGGCGCGTCGGCCGCGCAGTCGCCCGCGTCGCAGCCCCCCGGCCTCCGCCAGGGGCAGTCGGTCTACATCGTCGCCTACACGCGCTCGCTCATCACGGTCGGCGCCGACCCCGAAGGCTACGGCGGCCAGCCCAAGGACTACTTCGACTTCCAGCTCGACGTGGAGAAGAAGGTGCGCGGCGAGTTCGAGAAGTGGAAGTTCTTCCGCATCGCCGACAAGCCGAGCGACGCCGACTTCGTCTTCCTCGTCAGCTACCACTACAGCACGATGGAGGGGCTCGCCATCTCCTTCGACGCCTACGACCGGCACTTCAAGGACAAGTTCGACCTCGACGCGCTGCGCGACGCCGCCTACGGCCGCGCCATCTCCGGCCCGCTCAAGCTGCCCACCCTCAGCCGCCTCTCCAGCCGCCTCGTCAAAGACTTCCGCCAGAAGCTCCCGTCCGGGCCGAAGGCGAGGTGAGAAAAAGAAATGAGGAATGACGAGTGATGAACGATGAATGAGAGGCAGCGGGCTTCTCATTCATCGTTCATCACTCGTCATTCAGCATTTTCCTGCGTGCGCTTTTGACAAAGCGCGCCGCGAGTTTTAGTTTGACGATATAGCCCTCAAACTTTCATGAAGGAGATACGCATCGGCAGTCACATGGCAAAATCCGGTCATAAGGGAATCAGCCGCATCGACAGCGAGGCGAAGAAGATGCACGGCTGGTATGTTCGCGTGCGGTTCAACAACGAGACGCGGTCGAAGTTCGTCACCGACCGCCAGCACGGCGGCAAGGAGGAGGCGCTCAAGGCGGCCGTCGAGTGCCGCGACCAGTTGGAGCGCGAGCTGGGCAAGCCCCGCACCGACTGGGTGGTGGTGGGGAGCAACCCGCGCAACCGCGTCGGCGTCGCCGGCGTGCGGCGCGCGGTCAAGAAGTACAAGGGGAAGGACGGCAAGGTCTACGAGAACGAGGTCTACGAGGTCTCGTGGAACGCCGGCCGCGAGAAGAAGGGGCGCACGAGCGTCTCGATCCGAAAGTACGGTGAGGCGCGCGCCTTCCGCATGGCCTGCGCCATCCGCCGCGAGAAGGAGCGGCAGATGTACGGCGAGCCCGTCGCGGCCAAGTGGGCCGCCGCGATCTCGAAGGTCTGCGCCGCCTGACAACCCTTTCGCCGCGAGGCGAAGTCCGAAGCCACAGATGCGCCCCGCCGGCCCCGGCCGCGCGGGGCGCTTCCTTTTCTGAACGCCGCCCCCAGTCCCGAGAAAGGCAAACGCACGAAGGTCAGAAGGCGGTAAAGTCTGATGCTCAACATCCGCAGGGCGAGGCAGGAGGACAAGGAGGCCATCTGGCGCGTCCACGGGAGGGCGATACGTGAGACGTGCGCCGGCCATTATTCGGCGGACGTGATCGAGATTTGGGCGGGGCGTCTGCGGCCGGAGAAGTACGCGGAGGCCATCGACCGCTACGAGTTCTTCGTCGCCGAAGTCGGCGGCGAGGTCGTGGGCTACGGCGAGCTGGGTCAGGAGACGGGCGAGGTGCAGGGACTCTACGTCAGCCCCGGCGTGAAGGGGCAAGGGGTCGGCTGGAAACTCCTCTCCACTTTGGAGGAGAGGGCGCGCGCCTACGGTCTGAAGTCCCTGTCGCTCACGTCGTCGCTCAACGCCGTCTCGTTCTACGAGCGCGCGGGCTTCAGGGCCGTCGGCGAGGTGACGACGACCTTCGGCCCCGGCGTCGAGCGCGCGAGCGTCAGGATGTCGAAGGAGTTGGTCGGCTGACGACGAACATAAGTTTCGCTCCGGACGACTAAAAGCAGGTTTCCAGTCAGACCCGTTCCGCATATAATCTGCGCCAAACCCGACCGCCCTCGCACAGAACGAACCCACAGCCGCCCCCCGGCGGCAGGGAGGAGAACCCGAATGTCCAGACGGAAGTCCCTCGCCCTTTGCATCGCGCTGTTCTGCTGCCTGATGTCATTCGTCCGCCCCGCCCGCGCCCAGGCGAAGCTCGAACTACAGACGTGCGAAGACCTGAAGATCACCAAGAAGCAGTACGGCGGCCTGCCGGTGGAGACCGCGGCCTGCGTCAACCCCACCAAGACCTTCAAGCCTAAAGGCACGCTGCGGAATGTCCACATCCTGGCGACCTTCCCGGCCGTGCCCACCGGCGCCAAGGCCACCTTCCTAATTAACGAGAACGACGCCAACGGCGAGGACGTGCAGTACGTGGACTACTGGGTCTCGCAGTACCACACGTCGGCCTACGCCCAGCTGACCATCAACAAGCCGGGCAAGTACTTCGTGCGCATGGTGAACACCCTCGACAGGTCGCAGGTCTGGGCGACGACCGACTTCAGCGTCGGCGAGGACACGGTGGGGCCGCGCGCGGCCGGCAACACCGCCGCCGGCCAGGGGCGGGTCAGCATCTGCAAGGAGATCGACGACGACTGGAAGTGCGTCGGGGAGTCGAGCCAGTGGGCGGCGAACACGCCCTTCAACGTCCTCTTCGTGAACCCGTCGCCGGTCGGGGTGGACTTCATCGGCATCGTCTTTCACAGGCGCGGCCCCGACGGCAAGGACGTGGAGTTCGTCAACGAGTACCAGCAGAACATCGGCGAGACGAACCGCAAGTACGCGACCGTGACCGACGAGATAAAGCTGCCGGCCGGCACCTACAGCGTCTACATCATCGCCTGGGGCAAGCGCGAGTTGCTGGAGCACAACGGCAACCTGAGCGAGTACTTCGCCAAGACGGTGCTGACGGTGAAGTGAGCGCCCGGCGCGCCGCGGGCGGGCGCGTCAGGACGGAAGGGGTGACATGAGGTTAAGGAGGCTCGGGCTGTTCTGCGCGGCGGTGGCGCTTCTGTCCATCGCCGCGCAGGCGCGCGCCGAAGACAAGGTCTCGAAGGAGGCAATCGAGTCAGGCGGGCGCAAGCGGACTTACTACCTCTTCGCGCCCTCGTCCCTGAAGCCGCGGGCGCCGCTCGTCGTGCTGCTCCACGGCTCGAACCGCGACGGCCTCTCTTTGGTCGAGCGCTGGAAAGAACTGGCGGCGAGCGAGGGCTTCCTCATCGCCGGGCCGGACTCGCGCGACTCGAAGGGCTGGAGCACGCCGGTCGACGGGCCGGAGTTCCTGCGCGACCTCGTCGAGGCGCTCAAGTCGAAATACTCGCTCGACCCGCGCCGCGTCTACCTCTTCGGACACTCGGCGGGCGCGGTCTTCGCGCTCCACATGGCTTTGACCGAGTCGGAGTACTTCGCCGCCGCGGCCGTCCACGCCGGGGCCTGGCGCGAGGAGGGCGAGTTCAAAGCGCTCGAACAGGCGAAGCGCAAGACCGCGCTCGCCATCATCGTCGGCGACCGAGACCCCTTCTTCCCGCTCGACGCGGTGCGCGCCACCGAGGCCGCCGTCAAGGGGCGCGGCCACGAGATGGCCGTGACCGTGATGAAGGGGCACGACCACTGGTACTACGACCTCGCGCCCGGCATCAACCGCGAAGCGTGGGAGTTCCTCAAGGGCAAGGCGCTCGACGCCGACCCGAAGTACACGCCCTTCGTCGGCGCCGCGGACGCGCGCGACTTCAACACGGCCGTCGTGCAGATCAACGCGCTCCGCGCGAAGGCGTCCGAGCTGCTGCGCCGCTTCAACGAGAGCGAGAACGAGCTGCGCGCGAAGAAGGGGGACGCGGCCACAGCCGTCCTCCGCGCGCAGGTCGAGACGGCCGCGGCCGGCGCGCAGGCTTTCCGCGACGCGGCGCTCGCGTCCGAGCGCGCCGCCGCCCTGAAGGTGACGGAGAATCTACGCCAGTACCTCTCGCTCGTCGCGCGCGCGGACGCGAGGCGCGCCGAAGGCTTCGACGTGTTGAAGGCGCGCGCCGAGCTGCAACTCGCGGGCGGCCCGCCCGACGAGGTGCAGACGAAGGTCAACGAGACCGCGCTCAAGTACCAGAAGATTTTCGACGAGGCCGACGAGCTTGAGCGTCAGGCCGAGCGCGCGCGCACGGGACAGGGGCCATGACTTTCAGAGCAGACGCGCGGCGCTTCAGATTCCTCGCGCTCTTCGTCACCGCGCTGTCGCTGGTGCCGCTGCTGCCGCTCTACGTCGAGCGGACGTTCGTGCGTCTGTTCCTGGTGAGCGGGGCGTCGGGCGACACGGTCGAGTGGGGGTGGGCTTTGCGCACGCTCCCGGGCTTCTGGTCGGACTACCGCTATTTCAGCCCGGAGCAGGAGCCGACCTTCTGGCTGTCAGTCAACCTCGCCCTCGCCTTCGTCTACGCCCTTCTGGTTACGGTGGCCGCCGACCTTCTCATCAACCGTCTCGTCCGCAATTCCGGATTAAAGTCCCGCCGCTCGTAACCTGAACTTTCCCGCCGCCGAACCCGTAACACAGCGTGCTTCCGAACCTCCCGGGGGCTTTCGCGGCTCTTATATTCGGCAAGGCCATTTCAAAGGCAGGAGAAACGAACATGCAGGTCTGGAGACGTTCCCTCAACTTCGCGCTGTCGGCCGCGATGTTGCTTTCGACGGCGTCGGCGCTCGCGCCGCGCGCCGCGGCGCAGGCGGCCGCGCAGGCACATCCGGCGGCCGGCCCGGAACTCGACGCGAAGCTGGCCGCCGTCGAGAAGGCGGTCGAAGAGAAGCGGCAGGCGCTCGGCATCCCCGGCCTCTCGCTCGTCATCGTCAAGGACGACCGCGTCATCTACATGAATGGGTTCGGGTACAAAGATTTCGAGAAGAAGGTTCCCGTCACGCCCGACACGCTCTTCGCCATCGGCTCGTCTTCGAAGGCGTTCACGGCGATGCTCGTCGCGATGGCCGCCGACGAAGGCAAGCTCTCGCTCGACGACGCGCCGAAGAAGTTCCTGCCCTACTTCAGGCTGCAAGACCCGGACGCCGACGCGCGCATCACGCTGCGCGACCTGCTCTCGCACAGCTCGGGGCTGAACCGCACAGACCTCCCGTGGGTCTCGGGCGTGCTCAACCGCGAGGAGGTCATCCGCGTCGCCGCGCAGGCCAAGCCCACGGCGAAGCTGCGCGAGAAGTTCCAGTACCAGAACGTCATGTACGCGGCGGCCGGCGAGATCGTCGGCCGCGCCGAGAACTCGACCTGGGAGAAGCTCGTCAGCCGGCGCATCTTCAAGCCGCTCGGGATGAACTCTTCCGACACCTCCGTCCCCGAGATGGAGAAGGCGCGCGACTTCTCTTACGGCTACGTCTACGAGGAGGCGACGAAGGAGACGCGGCGCGTGCCGATGCGCGACTTCCCGGCGGTCGCGCCGGCCGGGGCCATCAACTCCAGCGCGCGCGACATGGCGCAGTGGCTCCGGCTCATGCTCGGCGGAGGCGTGTTCGAAGGTAAGCGGCTCGTCTCCGAGCAGAGCTTCGCGGAACTCCTCAAGCCGCAGATGAAGATCGCCGGGAACGTCGACTACGGGTTGGGCTGGTTCCTGCGCGAGTGGAAGGGGCACAAGGTCGCCGAGCACGGCGGCAACATCGACGGCTTCAACGCGCACGTCGCCCTGATGCCCGACCAGCATCTAGGCTTCGTCATGCTGACGAACGTCTCGGCCTCGCCGCTCCCGGCCTCGACGATGAACGTGGTCTGGTCGAACCTCGTCGGCGACCCGAGCGCGGAGCCGGCGACGCCCGCGGCCACGGCGGCGGCGGAACCCGCCGGCAGGGTCGAGAACGAGGCCGGCGACTACCTGCTCGAAGCCGCCAAGCTGAAGATGTCGGTCGCGGTTAAAGAGGGGAAGCTCAACATCTCCGTGCCGGGCCAGCCGACCTACACGCTCGTCCCGGCGGGCGGCCGCCGCTACAGGTTGGGCGAGCTCGAAGGCTTCTACGTGACCTTCCGCCCGGCGAAGGAGAACCCGCAGGAGACGGAGATGTACCTCGAGCAGCCGCAGGGGAACGTCGCCTTGAAGAAGTTGAAGCCGGCGGACGCCTCGGCCCCGGCCGCGGCGGAGTTCAAGTCGCCGCTGTCCGTCGACGAGCTGATGTCGAAGGTGGTCGCGGCGATGGGCGGCGAGGAGGCCCTGCGCAGGCACAAGACGCTGCGGATGCTGGCCGACGTGGAACTCTCGCACCAGGGCGTGAACGGCGAGGCCGTCATCTACGCGAGCGCCCCGAACTCCGCCTCGCAGGACGTGACGCTCACGGCTCTGGGCAAGAAGATCGGCACGTACCGCGAGTTCTTCGACGGCGAGCGGGGCGGCGAGGAGGGCAGCTTCCTCCCCTTCGATCCGAAGACGGGCAAGGAGCTGGACGAGACGCGCAACGCCTCGGACTTCTACGCGCCGCTCAACTGGAAGACCGTCTTCAAGACGGCCGAGATTAAGAGGCTTGCGAAGGTGGGCGACGAGGACGCGTACGTCGTCGTCTTCACGCCCGAGAAGGGGAGTCCGGTCACGCAGTACATTTCGACGAAGACGTTCCTGCCGCTGCGGACGGACACGATTGCGACGAGCGACACCATCTCGATGCCGGTGACGGAAACCTACTCGGACTACCGCAGCGTGGACGGCGTGATGCTTCCCTTCAAACGCGTCTCGAACTCGGTGGCGATGGGCGACACGGTGCTGAAAGTCCGCGAGGCGGCGTTCGACGTGGCGGTGCCTGAAGGGGCTTTCAAACGGAAGTCGGGCGGGAAGTGAAGGGCCGCGGGCCTGTCTCGAACTCGTCACGCGAGCGCAACGCGTTTGCAACCAAAGGGCGCGCACCCGCGGCTACTATGTACTCACCTAACGGGCGTTCCTTCTGAGAACGAGTGAAACTTTGGGGCAGGCCACGCGAGTGGCCAAAGGGGTCTGGCTTGGGGGAGTCAGACCCCTATCTTTTTCTCTCGCCCGCCCATTCTCTTCCGTTTTAGATTTCGTGCCGGTTGGTGAGGGCCTTGTCCATCGTGACCTCGTCTACGTATTCGAGGTCGCTGCCGACGGGCATGCCCATGGCGATGCGCGTGACGCGGACGCCGAGGGGTTTCAAGAGGCGGCTGATGTAGCTGGCCGTGGCCTCGCCCTCGGTGTTGGGGTTGGTGGCGAGGATGACCTCGCGCACCTCGACGCCCTCGTTGTTGTCGGGCCGGAGGCGCGGCAGGAGGTTCTGCAGTCTGAGGTCTTCGGGGCCTAAGCCCCGGATGGGCGAGAGGCTCCCGTGCAGCACGTGGTAGAGGCCGTTGTAGCTGCGCGTCTTCTCGACGGCGACGAGGTTGTAGGGTTCCTCGACGACGCAGATCATCGAGCGGTCGCGCGTGGTGGAGGAGCAGAAGCGGCAGGGGTCGACGTCGGTCAGGTTGTTGCAGACCGTGCAGGAGACGATCTTGCGCTTGACCTCTTCGAGCGCGTTGACGAAGCGCTCCACGTCCGCCTGCGGCATCCGCAGGACGTGGAACGCGAGCCGCTGCGCCGACTTGTGCCCGATGCCGGGCAGGCGCTTGAACTCGTCGATCAGCTTGGTGACGGGCTCGGAGTACTCAAGCATAGGTGCTGGGTGCCGGGTTCTGGGTGCTGGGAAGAAGCCGGGTTTTTACCCAGCACCTAGAACCCAGCACCCAGCACCCTTACATCAGTCCGGGCGGGAGCATGCCGCCGAGCTTGGACTTCATGGCCTCGTCCACCTTGCGGCCGGCCTCGTTGACGGCGGCGACGATGAGGTCCTGGAGCATCTCGACGTCACCGTCTTTGACGGCCTCGGGGTCGATCTTGATGGACTCGACCTCCTTGGTGCCGCGCATCTGGACGGTGACGACGCCGCCGCCGGCCGTGGCGTCCACCACCATCTCCTCCATCTCCTTCGCCATCTTCTCCTGCATCTGCTGGGCCTGCTTCATCATCTGTTGCAGGTTCATGCCGCCCGGGAATTTCATCGCCTTGACCTCGCTCAACTGTTAAAGGTTTGTCCGTGCCAGCATCCTAACCGCCGCCCGCCGCAAATGCAAAGCCGACTCAGCCGAGGACTTTCGAGACCGAGAGGCGCAAGCTGGCGAGCGTGTGCGACTGCAACCGACGGCCGCGCGCGTACGAACGGGCGGTCTGGTACTCGCCACCCGCCGGGTCGCTGTAGACCTCGATGCACTCCTCAGGGAGGTTGACGACCCACGCCTCGGGAATCCCCGCGCCCGCGTAGAGCGGCAGCTTGACCTTCCGGTCGAAGCCCAACGTACTGTCCGACACCTCGATGACAATCAGCACGTCTTCCGGTCTGGGGTGCGCTTGCCTGTAGAAGTCCGAGCGCGGCTTGAGAATTGCGAGGTCGGGCTGCGGCTCGGAATAGTCGTCGAGCACGATGGGGTTCTGCGTCCAGATGATGACGCGGCGTCGGAGCAGTAGGATGAGAGTTTGCGTCAGGCGTCCGACGCAGGAGGCATGTAGCTCACCGATAGGCGACATCTTGACGATCTCCCCGTCGATAAGCTCCACGCGGTCGTCTTCCGAGAAGATCCCGGCCTGGCCCATGCGCTGATACTCGGCGACGGTGAAGCTATATCTGATCATTTGAACTGGTGCTGCTTCTTGAACAGACATGGCTTTTCTCCCGTGCGTGAGTTGGCGGCCTCCGCTGGCGTTGGGGGCATGATAGCACTTCCGGCCCGTTTACGCGCCGCGCGCGCGCGTGCTATAAGCCGAAGTGGCATGAAGCGCTACGTCATCAAGCGCCCCGGGGGCACGCAGCTGCCCGACCGCCTGGCGCGCTACCGCGAGGAGCTGAACGAGGAGCAGCTCGCCGTGGCGACCGCGCCCGTCGGCTCCGCCCTCGTCATCGCGGGCGCGGGCTCGGGGAAGACGCGCGCCATCACCTACCGCGTCGCCTACCTCGTCGAGCACGGCGTCGCGCCCGCGCGCGTCATGCTCGCCACCTTCACCAACCGCGCCGCGCGCGAGATGCTGCGAAGGGTCGAGCAGTTGACCGGCGGCACCGCGGACGTGGCGCGCCGCGTCTGGGGCGGCACCTTCCACCGCATCGCCAACCTGTGCTTGCGCCGCCACGCCGAGAGTCTGGGCTACACGTCCAACTTCTCCATCCTCGACGTCGAGGACGCGAAAGACTTCCTCTCGGTCTGCGTGGACGAGGCCGGCGTGGACACGAAGGCGCGCCGCTTCCCGAAGGCGGAAGTCCTGCAAGACCTCATCAGCTTCGCCACCAACACCGACCAGCCCATCTCCGACGTCGTCCCGCGCCGCTACCCTTACTTCGAACCTTTGACGCAGCAGATCACGCGCGTCGACCGCCTCTACATGGAGCGCAAGCGCGAGCGCAACGTGATGGATTACGACGACCTCCTGCTCAACTGGAAGCGCCTGCTCGAAGAGCGCGAGGAGGTCGCGCGGATTTATCAGGAGCAGTTCGAGCACGTCCTCGTCGACGAGTACCAGGACACGAACAAGCTGCAGGCGGAGATCGTCGACCTGCTCGCGGTCAGGCACCGCAACGTGATGGTGGTCGGCGACGACGCGCAGTCCATCTTCGGCTTCCGCGGCGCGTCGGTCGAAGGCATCTACGAGTTCCCCAAAAGATACCCGGAGGCGCGCGTCTTCCGTCTGGAGACGAACTACCGCTCGACGCCCGAGATACTCGCCGTCGCCAACGTCTCCATCGCCTCGAACCGCCGCCAGTTCACAAAGACCTTGCGCGCGGCGCGCCCCTCGCAGGGCTTGGCGCCCGCGCTCGTCCCCTGCCGCGACGCGGACCAGCAGGCCGCCTTCGTCGCCTCGCGCCTGCTTGAGCTGCGCGACGAGGGGCTCGCGCTCGGCGAGATGGCCGTGCTCTACCGCTCGCACTACCACTCGCTCGAACTACAGCTCGAGCTGACGCGGCGCGGCATCCCTTACCGCGTGCGTTCGGGGATGCGCTTCTTCGAGCAGGCGCACATCAAGGACGTGGTCTCTTACCTGCGCCTCGTCGCCAACCCGCGCGACGAGCTGGCCTGGAAGCGCGTGCTCCGCCTCATCCCGAACGTCGGCGCCGCGACGACGAACCGCATCTGGGAGCGCCTGCAGCTCGCCCCAGACCCTCTGGCCCTCGTCATCCGCGGCGAGGCGGACGCGGCCGTCTCGAAGCGCGGCGCCGGCTGGTCGGAGTTCCGCGCGCTCCTGGAAGAACTCGTCCGCGATGAGGTGCGCCAGAGCCCCGCGCGCCAGATCGAGACGGTGCTCGCGCGCGGCTACGAAGAGCACCTCGAAAACAGTTTCGAGAACGCGGAGGCGCGGCTCGAAGACCTGCGCCAACTCGCGCACTACGCCGCGCGCTACACCTCGGCGGACGAGTTTCTGGCCGAGCTCTCCCTGCTCTCGACCGAGCGCTACGGCGCGCCGCAGGGGTTGACGTCCGAGGACGTGCTCGAAGGCGGCGACGAGGACGAACTCCTCACGCTCACCTCCGTCCACCAGGCCAAGGGCTTAGAGTGGCGCGCCGTCTTCATCCTCTGGGCCGCCGACGGCAAGTTCCCCTCGCCCCGCTCGCTTCGTGACACGGAAGGCGAAGAGGAGGAGCGCCGCCTCTGGTACGTCGCCCTCACGCGCGCGCGCGACCAGCTCTACATCACGTACCCCTTGATGGTCACCGACTACTCTTCCAGGCAGACTGTCCTTCAACGCCCCTCCCGCTTCGTCACCGAAGTCCCCCCCGACCTGTACGAGATTTGGAGCCTCGAAGAGGAATCGTCACAGCCCGCGCTCAAAGCGCCGGAAGGGGAAGACGGCGGCGGGCCGGGCGGCTACGTCAACTAGGCGCCGGCTCTTGCGTCGCCACAGATGATCGGAGGTGAAAGTTGAAGAAGCTTTACGCGCCCCTGTCGTTCGCGCTCCTTCTCCTCTGCACGTTGAGCGTCCCGGCCCGCGGGCAGGACGGCGGCGGGGGTTACGTAAACTGACGGGGTAAACTCCGTCTGAGGAACGGACATGAACTTTAAACTCCGCCTGCCGTGCGTCGCCGTCTTCGGGCTGTTCGCCTGCGCCCTGGCGAGGGGCGACGAGGTGGACGACTACGTGCGCGCGGAGATGTCGAAGCGGCACATCCCCGGCGCGGCGGTGCTGGTTGTGCGCGACGGGCGCGTGTTGAAGCGGGAGGCGTACGGGCTGGCGAACGTGGAGTTGAACGTGCCGGCGGGTGAGGAGACGCTCTTTCAGGTCGCTTCGCTGACGAAGGCGTTCACGGCCGTGGCGGTGTTGTCTCTGGCGGAGGAGGGCAAATTTTCGCTTGACGAAAGGGTGCGCAGGATTCTGCCCCAACTCCCGGCGTCCTGGGGCGCGGTGACGGTGCGGCAGCTGCTCTCGCACACCTCGGGGCTGCCCGACGTGTCGGTCAGCGAAGCCACGGACGAGGTGATCGCCGAGACGCGCCCCGAGGCTCTGCGCAAGCTGGCGCGGATGCCGTTCAAGAGCCGGCCGGGCGCGAAGTGGTCATATAACGAGACCGGCTACGTGCTGCTCGGCATGATCATCGAGCGGGTCTCGGGGTTCGGCTTCGAGGAGTTCATGGCGCGGCGCTTCTTCCGCCCGCTGGGGATGACGCGCACCGTCTTCGGCGACGACCGCGCGGTCGTCCCGGGGCGCGCCTCGATGTACACGCGCTACGTGCGGCAGACCGACGACGGCCCCACGCCCGACGGGCTCTGGACGCACCGCAACCTCTACCCCGCGTACACCTACATGGGCGCCGGGTTGAACACGACGGTCGTCGACCTCGCGAAGTGGGACGCGGCGCTCTCCGAAGGGAGGCTGTTGAAGCCCGCGTCGCTCGCCGAGATGTGGCGCCCCGTGAGGCTCAACGACGGAAAAGTCTTTCGCCTCGAAAAGACGCTCGGCTACGGGCTCGGCTGGGAGATATATGAACGGCCCGGCCACAGGGCGGTCGGGCACAGCGGGAGCGACGCCGTCTCCTACATGCGCTTCCCCGACGACCGCCTGAGCGTCGCCGTCCTGACCAACTGCCAGGGCGCAGACCCCGACTCGCTCGTCTTCGGCGTCGCGGCCCTCTACGTCCCGGCGCTCGGCCGGGACTGAGCCGCCCCGCGCGTGTGATAGACTGACCGGCAAAGACGGTGGTCGAGCACACAGACAAAAGAACACAGCGGATCAGGCGGAGCGTGCGGTACGGGCAGAGGCGCTTGAAGCGCCTGTCGAGAACCGCGACGCTGGGCGGCATCTTCCTCTCATTCCTGCAGGTCGGGACGACGGGCTTCGGCGGCGGGCTGGCCGTGGTGGCGCAACTGCGCGGGCTCGCCCTGCAGAAGCGGCGCTGGTTCACGGAGCACGAGTTCGCCGAAGGCCTGGCCTTGGCGCAGAGCCTGCCCGGCTCGATGGCGGGGAACGTCGCGGCGTACGTGGGCCTGCGCCTGCGCGGCTGGCGCGGGGCGGCCGTCGCGCTGGCGGGCCTGGTGCTGCCCTCGATGCTTTTGATGATCGTGCTCGCCATCCTCTACCGGCACCTGCGGAACCTGCCCGACACGGAGAAGCTCTTCCACGGCCTGAACGCGGCGGTCGTCGCGCTCATCGCGGTCACGGCGTGGCGCATCGGGCGGAGCACCCTGGCGAAGCCGTGGCAGTGGTACGTCGCAGTCCTCTCCGGCCTCGCGGTCATCTTCCTGAACGCGACCGTCATCGAGGTCGTCTTCGCGGCGGGGCTGGCGGGCATCTACATCGACTCGTTCGCGGAGCGGCGCTGGCAGCGCTGGCGGCGCATCCGGCGCCGCGCCGCGCACAGGCGCGCCGAGCTGGAAGAGGCCGAGTCGCGCGCCTTCGTCGGCGGCTTCCTGACGCGCGCCATCGCCGACGAGCACGTGCGGCAGGCGGGCACGGGGCTGAGTCCGGAAGAGCAGGAGCGGATACAGACCACGTCCGCGCCCGCGCGCCGCGCGAAGCGCGCCGAGAAGGTCAAAGGGCGCGTGCGCCTCTGGCGCAGGGCGAAGAGGGGGAGGGGCGAGACGGAAGCGTCCGAGTCCCCGAGCCGCGAGGGCGCGGACTCGCCGGAGGGCTCGGGCACGGTGCTGCGCTCCGCGACGATGCTCTTGACGGCGATGCCCGTCATGGCGAAGCTCGCGCTGCTTCTGACCGTCGCCTCGATTTTCCTGCGCATCGGCGCCGTCACGTTCGGCGGCGGGTACGTGATGGTGCCGCTCATCGAGTCGGAGGTGGTGCAGGCGCGCGGCTGGCTCACGCACAGGGAGTTCGTCGAGGCCTTCGCGCTCGGGCAGATCACGCCCGGCCCGGTGCTCGTCACGGCGACCTTCATCGGCTACCGCGTCGCGGGCACGCTCGGCGCGCTCGTCGCCACCGTGAGCATCTTCCTGCCGTCGCTGGTGCTGACCGTCGTCGCGGGCTCGTCCTTAAGGCGCTTCCGCTCGAACCGGCAGGTGCAGGCTTTCCTGCGCGGGGTGACGCCGGCCGTGGTCGGCCTGCTCGTCGCCGCGGCGTGGAGCACCGGGCGCGCGGGGATACACACGTGGGTCGGCCTCTCCATCGCGCTCCTGGCGGCGGCGGCGCTGATACGCTTCCGCCTCAACCCCTTCCTCGTCATGCTCGGCGCGGTCATGCTGCGCTTCGCGGTTAGCCTGCTGTGGTTCTGAAGCAGTAGGCAGTAGGCAGACGGCAGTAGGCAGTCGCTCCGCGTTAAGAGGGTTGAGAGATTAATGTGAATGTCTCGACAGCAGGGTTTTCAACTGCCTACTGCCTACTGCCTACTTCTCAGGAGGAGTGAATGATTGAGGATAGCGACCTTTCGCTGAAGGCCGAGACGCGGCTCTACTATGACGTGTATGCGCCGCGGGCGGAGCCGTCGCCCCTGCTCGTCGCGCTGCACGGCTACGGGAGCAACAAGGGCTGGATGATGCGCGAGGCGCGGCAGCACGCGCCCGAGGGCTTCGCCGTCGCCACCTTGCAGGGGCCGCACCAGCACATGAAGGAGCCGCGCGAAAAGGGCGGGCCGCTGCGCTACGGCTTCGGCTGGCTGACCAACTTCCGGCCCGAGGAGTCGGTCGCGCTCCACCACAGGGCCGTGCTCGACCTCGTCGAAGCGCTCGTCGCGCGCGGCGTCGCGCGGCGCGAGCAGGTCTTCCTCCTGGGCTTCTCGCAGTCCTGCGCGCTCAACTACCGCTTCGCCTTCACGCACCGCGAAGCCTTGCGCGGCGTCGTCGGCATCTGCGGCGGGACGCCCGGCGACTGGGAGACGAACCCGGCTTACGGCGAGACGCGCGCCGCAGTCCTGCACCTCTCCGGCACGCGCGACGAGTTCTACACGCCCGAGCGCGTCGCCCCCTACGCCGCACAACTCCGCGAACGCGCCCGCGACGTGGAGACGCTCTCTTACGACTGCGGCCACGAGTTCGTCCCCGAGATGCGCGGCGACGTGCGCGCCTGGCTCTCCGAAAGGATGAAGGCGGAAGGATGAGGGATGAAGGGGGAGAGGGTTTGAACTTCATCCCTCATCCTTCCGCCTTCATCCTTCCTGATATATCCTCTCGGCCGGAAAGGAGCCGGAAGGAAGACGATGGGAAGCAAGAAGCACCTCTTCACTTTCGCCTCGCTGCTGCTCCTGGCGGCGGTCGTCGTGTTCGGCTACCAGAAGCGCATGCCGAGGACACAAACGGAAGATAAAACGGTCGCGGCCGTGCGCGCCGTCATCGAGGCGCAGGCCGCGGCCTGGAACCGCGGCGACGTGGCCGGCTACATGGAGGGCTACGCGAAGGAGGAGACGACGACCTTCGTCTCCGGAGATAACATCACGCGCGGCTGGCAGACCGTCCTCGAACGCTACCGTGCACGCTACGACACGCGCGAGAAGATGGGCACGCTCGACTTCTCCGAACTGGAGTTCAAGCCGCTCGGCGAGTTCTACATCATGGCGACGGGGCGCTGGCGGCTCACGCGCGCCGCCGACACGCCCCACGGCCGCTTCACCCTCATCTTCCGCCGCACGGGCGCCGGCTGGCGCATCGTCCACGACCACACCTCTTCGGAATGATGAATGAGGAGTGATGAGTGATGAATGAAAGGCAGCTTGCTTCTTATTCATCATTCAGCACTCCTCATTCAGCACTCTCTTCTAATGGACACAGAGACGTTCTTCGAGCACGAGCAGAGGGCCTTCGAGTGGAGCGAGCGGGAGGCGGCGGCGCTCGAAAGGCTGAACCGCGGGGCCGGCGCGGAGGTCTTGCGCGCCACGTGGCGGGCGGGGCGGCGGGAGCTGCGCGCGTCGCAGCACGTCGGCGTCGTGCGCCTCGGGCGCCGCGCCGTGCAGGTGCTTCCCAAAGCGCACCGCGCGGGCGCCGACTCGTCCGACGCCGAGCGCGCCGACGAGGCGACGCGCAACCTCCTGCACATGCTCGCGCACGCGGGGCGACTGCCCATTCGCGAGCACGCGACGGCCCCCCTCCTGCGCCGCGGCGGCGACTGGTTCGAGGTACTCACGCGCCTCTTCGCCACGCACCTGCGCGAAGAGTGGCAGCGCGGCGCGCACCGCCGCTACGAGCCGGTCGAGGACGAGCTGCCCGTGCTCAAAGGGCGCTGGCGCGTCGCCGAGTCCCTGCGCCGCCCCGCGCGCCGACACCTCTTCCCCGTCGCCTTCGACGAGTTCACCGCCGACAACGCGCTCAACCGCGTCTTCCGCTTCGTCGTCGAGCGCCTGTGGCGGCTGACGCGCGACGGCGCGAACCGGCAGCTCCTCGGCGAGCTGCGGCAGTGGATGGAGGAGGTGACGCTCCCGTCGGCCCTCACGGCGGAGGCGGCCGCGCCCTCGACGCTGACGCGTCTGAACGCGCGCTTCGCGCCGCTGCTCAACCTCGCGCGCCTCTTCCTCGCGGGCGGCTCGCTCCAGTTGACCGCGCGCGACTTCGAGACCTTCGCCTTCGTCTTCGACATGAACAGGCTCTTCGAGGAGTTCGTCGTCGGCTTCATCCGCCGCCGCCCGGAGGTGCTCCCCGACGGCCTGCAAACGTGCGAACTGCTCCCGCAGGCGCGCGGCGCCCTTCGACACCTCGCGTCGGACGAGCGCGGGCGCGGCGTGTTCGAACTCCACCCCGACCTCGCGTTCCGCCGCGGCGCGGAGTTCCCCCTGCTGCTCGACACCAAGTACAAGCGGCTCGACCCGTCCGACTCCAAGCTCGGCATCTCGTCCGCGGACTTCTACCAGATGCACGCCTACGCGCGGCGCTACCGCTGCCCCCGCGTCGTCCTCCTCTACCCGCAGACCGCCGACATGCCCGAACCCCTGCGCCGCCGCTTCACCCTCGAAGGCGGCGGCCGCATCGACGCCGCCACCGTAGACCTGCGCGCAGACCTCTCGACGCAAGAAGGGCGGGAAGCGCTCACCAGCGAACTCTGGGATATCTTGGGAGGTGATAAGAGTGTTCAGGAATGAGGAGGCATTTCAAAGCTCTCTGACACGGTTCGCCGCTTACGCGCGGGGTGGGGATTACCAGCGCGAAGAGCGCAGCTATAAAGAGAGGCTCATCAGCGTGCTCGGTGGGGCACTATCGGATGAGGCGCTTCGTTCCCCGAGTTTCTTGGGAGATTTGAGCGAGGCCGCCCGCAGGTGTAGCCGGGACATTGCGAACCTGACTTCAATGTACACCTGCGACGATTTCAAGACTTACCTGAACGCGGCCCCCGAAGAGCGCGTCCGCGAACTGATGGGCGAGTTCTTCCTGAGTGAAAGACCCCTGGAGGAGCGCATCGACCAATTCACGCAGGGTATCAACTCCGACTACGCCGTCTACGTCCCACGGGAGAAGAGAAAAAGCGGCTGGCTCTTCTCAATATTGCTCACCGCGCGAGCACCCGAGAGATGCGTTTTCTACCGTCCCACGGCCATCCAGACTGTCTGCGCCCTATGGGGGCTGGAATTGCCGGGTGGAGGGACGCAGGGCGAAAGGTATGTAGCCTTCTTAGATTTCGTCAGGCAGCTTCAGAACATATTGACGAAAGCATTAGGCCGTCCCGCCGACCTCATCGATGTTCACTCATTCATCTGGTACGCCCACGATCAAAATAAGAACGTCCCCACATCTCCCCTCCTCGATGTAGCGCCGGAGCCCAGCCCGGCGCCGTCCGCACCTGTACCGCGAGAACTGAAGGAGTTGCTGGATATCACCGGACGGCCGCGTACGCGCAACGTCCTGCTCTACGGGCCGCCGGGCACGGGGAAGACGTTTTGGGTTCGCCGCTTTACCGAGTCCTTCCTCGCGCGGCAGCTGGTCGCCTCACCCGCCGCGCCGCAGCAACACATCGCGCTGCTGCAGGAGCTTACCTGGTATGAGGCAATTGCCCTCGCCTTGTCGTTAGAAGACAAGGGGCGCCTCACCGTCCCAGACCTCAAAGAGAGCGCGCTGCTGCGAGATTACGCGCGACTTAAAACCTCGACGAAAGTTAGTCACGTGCTGTGGGTACAGTTGCAGATACATACCGCGCCGGGCAGTCCTACGGTCAAATACTCCATTCGTCATGAACCGTTTCTTTTCGAGAAGAACGAAAACTCGGAATGGTTTCTAACCCCGGAAGGCACGGAGTACGTTAAGGAAAATCTCGGCGATGTGCTGGCGCGTTTAAAGAACCCGCAGGTCGACAACCTGAAGGTCGAAGACTTTAGCGAGTTCGTCACGTTCCACCAGTCGTTCGCGTACGAGGAGTTCGTGGAGGGGCTGAAGCCGATCCCTGATGAAGAGACGGGGGAGATCAGTTACGCGGTCGTGCCGGGTGTGTTCCGGCGCATCTGCGAGCGGGCGCGGGTGGCGTGGGAGGCCGACCCGGAGAAGTCGCCGAGGTATCTGTTGGTGATTGACGAGATCAACCGGGCCAACATCGCGAAGGTGTTGGGGGAGTTGATTACGTTGTTAGAGGACGACAAGCGTCTGGGGCAGGCGAACGAGGTGACCGTGACGCTGCCGTATTCGGGCGAGCGCTTCGGGGTGCCGCCGAACCTGTACGTGCTCGGGACGATGAACACGGCCGACCGCTCCATCGCACTACTCGACCTGGCGCTGCGCCGCCGCTTCGCCTTCGTCGAGATGGAGCCAGACCCTTCGGCCGTCGAACCGGCCGAGGTCGCGGGCGTCGACCTGCGCGCGCTGCTCAAGAGGTTGAACGCGCGCGTCGCGGCGCTGCTCGACCGCGACCATCGCGTCGGCCATAGCTACTTCATGAACCTGCGCGGCGCCGGAGACCTGCGCTTCGCGTGGTACGCGCGCGTCGTCCCCCTGCTCGAAGAGTATTTCTACAACGACCACGAGCGTCTGCGCGCGGTGCTCGGCGCGCGCTTCGTGCGACCCTTCAAGGCGGACGCGGCGACGAGGGCTGCGCTCGGGGAGTTCGCGGACGCGGAGCGCGTGCCGCACGAGATCGCGCGGCTGGAGGAAGAAGAGTTTCTCGACGCGCTGCGCGAGTTGGCCGGCGGCGCGGCGCCGGCGGGGGAGGCTTAGATGGTTGAAGAGATTCAGGCGGCCGAGGTCAGGCGCGAGGGGCGGGAGGTCGAGGGGCGGAGCGCCGCCTTGCGGAAGGAGTTGGGGCTTCGGGATCTGGTGCTGACGCAGGTCGTGTTCGTGGTCGGCACGATCTGGGTCGGGACGGCGGCGAAGCTGGGCGGCGAGCAGCTCTTCTACTGGCTGCTGGCGATTGCGACCTTCTACCTGCCTTTGGCCGCGGTCGTCATCTACCTCAACCGCCTGCTGCCGCTCGAAGGCGGACTCTACCAGTGGGCGAAGCTCTCCTTGGGCGAGTTCGTCGGCTTCATGGTCGCTTGGAACCTCTGGGTCTTCGCCATCCTCGTGATGTCCGGCATCGGCCTCTCGGTCGTCACCAACCTCTCGTACGCCTTCGAGGGCCTGCGCTGGACGGCGGGGAGCAAATGGTTCGTCACGCTCTTCAGTTGCGCGATGGTGGGCGTGATGGTCTACGTCTCGATCCGCGGCCTCTCCCTGGGCAAGTGGGTGCACAACGCGGGCGGCGTCTTCCTCCTGCTCGTCTTCCTGACGCTCGTCGCCCTGCCCTTCGTCAGCCTCTGGCGCGGGACGATTACGGAGTACCACCCCTTCGTCTTCGCGGTGCCGGCCTTCTCGCTGGCGGGCATCAACATCTACAGCAAGCTCGCCACCGGCGCGCTCACGGGCTTCGAGTACGTGGCGATTCTGGCCGGCGAGTGCAAGACGCCCGCGCGCAACATCGGACGCTCGGTCGTCATCGCCGCGCCGGTCATCGCCCTGATGTTCATCCTCGGCACCAGCTCCGTCCTCGCCTTCTTCAAACCCGGAGAGGTCGACCTCATCGGCCCCATCGCGCAGGTCTTGACGCGCGGGTTCGGGCTGCTCGGCGCGGGCGTCGCGAACGTCGTCTCGCTCGTCATCCTCGCGGTCGTCAGCCGGCAGGTCGCCCTGATGAGCATCTACCTGACGGCGAACGCGCGGCTCCCGCTGGTGGCGGGCTGGGACGACCTCCTGCCCGCGTGGTTCACGCGCCTGCACCCGCGCTACCGGACGCCGGTCAACTCCGTCGTGCTGGTCGGCGCGCTCGCGCTCGGGCTGGGGCTGCTCGGGCTGGTCGGCGTCGGGATGCAGGAGGCGTACCAGTTGTTGGAGAACGCGGCCACCATCTTCTACGCGACCTCGTACGTGGTGCTCTTCGCCATCCCGCTCTTCGCCGCGGCGCGGATCGGCCTGCGCGCGCCCTGGTGGCTGAAGGTCGCGTCCCTCTCGGGGCTGCTCGTCTCCCTGCTCGGCATCGCCCTGACGGTCGTGCCCATCGTGGACGTGGAGAGCAGCTTCGCCTTCGCCGCCAAGCTCGTCGCCGTCACGCTCGCCTTCAACGCGGCGGGCGCGCTGCTCTACCGCTGGGGCCGGCGCCGCAAGGAAGGATTCACCACAGAGACACAGAGGCACAGCTAAGACACGGCCTTACCTTTAGCTGTCGACAAGCTGTGTCTCTGTGTCTCTGTGGTTAAATACGCTCACATGACAGACACGCTGGTTGTCGTCAACTGTGGACAACTCGTCACGCTCGCGGGGCCGCGCCGCCCGCGCGTGGGCGCCGAGATGCGCGAACTCGCCATCGTCGAGGGCGGCGCGATGCTCGTCCGAGACGGCCTGGTCGAGAAGGTCGGCAGGCTCGAAGAGGTCGAGCCTCTGTTGGGCGCGGACTGCGAGGTCTTCGACGCGGGCGGTCGCGTCGTCGCGCCCGGCTTCGTGGACGCACACGCGCACCCCGTCTTCGCGGGCCAGCGCGCCGACGAGTTCGAGAAGCGCGCCGCGGGCGTGAGCTATCAGGAGATCGCCGCGGCCGGCGGCGGCATCCGCTCGACCGTGCGCCGGACGCGCGCGGCCGACGAGGAGGAGCTGTTCGAAGTCGCGCGGCGGCGCGAGGCGTGGTTCCTGCGCACGGGCACGACGACTGTCGAGGCGAAGTCCGGCTACGGCCTCTCGGTTGAAGACGAGTTGAAGATGCTGCGCGTCGTCCGCCGCCTGAACTCGGAAGGGAGAATCAAGTACGTCCCGACCTTCCTCGGCGCGCACGAGGTGCCGGACGAGTACCGCGGCCGGCGCGAAGAGTACGTCGCGCTCGTCGTCGAAGAGATGCTGCCGCGCGTCGCGTCCGAGGGCCTGGCGGAGTTCTGCGACGTGTTCTGCGAGGAGCGGGTCTTCACTGTCGAAGACTCGCGGCGCGTGTTGGAGGCGGCGCGCGCGCACGGCCTGTCCTTGCGGGTTCACGCCGACCAGCTCACGCGCGGCGGCGGCGCCTTGCTCGCGGCCGAGCTGCGTGCGAAGACGGCCGACCACCTCGAACACACGGACGCCGCGAGTATCGCCGCGCTCAAAGCGGCGGGCGTACAGCCCGTCCTTCTGCCCGGCTCGGTCTACGCGCTCGGCTCGGCGCGCTACCCGGCCGCGCGCGCGATGATTGATGAAGGTCTCGCGGTCGTCCTCGCCACGGACTTCAACCCCGGATCGTCGCCGACGCCCTCGATGACGATGGTGCTCTCGCTCGCCTCCACGCACTTGAAGATGACGCCCGCCGAGGGCCTCACGGCCGCGACCGTCAACGCCGCCTACAGCCTGAACCGCGGGGACGAACTGGGCACGCTCGAACGCGGCAAGCGCGCCGACTTCGTCGCGCACGACTGCGAAGACTACCGCGAGCTGGCCTACTTCTTCGGCGTCGAGCACGCGCACGCCGTCTTCGTCGGCGGTCGTCTGGCCTTCGCGCGTTAGAGACGCCTCCACGTGACTCGACCGCCGGCCGCCGTAAGCGGGCAGCAGTCGGGTCTCAAATCTGTTGACACGTAAATGTCTATAATCTAGTTTTCTCACGCCTCTGCGGGGCACCAACAGCGCCCGACTATCAGCCACGGAGCGCTCAGAACCTTCTCAATCCCACAGCTAAAGGAGGAACTGAACATGCCGAATGGTGACGCGAACGCGCCTCAATACGTCACGCCGGATCAGTTGAAGGCCCTTGAAAGCAGAATTAGTGAAACCGCGAAGAGCGGGGCGGACAGCGCCATCCGGGAGTTCGACAAATCGATAGCGACAAAAGTTAAAGAGGGCGTTACGGCCGCCCTCACCGGACAGCAGGTGAGCGTTGCGGTGGAGGCGGGCACGAGGGAGTCCAACACCTTAAAAATCCTGCTGGCCTCAATCCCCGCCCTGGCCACCCTGGTCGCGATCATTATGGGCTTCGGGGTGTGGCTCAAGCAGAAGGATATCGAGAAGACGATAAACGAGCAGGACAGAAATCTCACCACGCGGTTGGCCATCACCCAAGAGTTTTACAAACGTAAGTTTGATATTTACGAGAAGGCGCACCAGCAAATGACCCTGCTGCTGGCGGCGCTGCAAAATAAGCGCGTGGATCCGAACGCCCTGACCCAGGCGTTCGACAGCCTCAGCTCGTTGGACACTTACTCCAAAACGAATCAGATTTATATGACGGCGGACGTGGCGGCGGGACTCTCAGACGTCTGGGGGGCGGCGAGCGACTGGCTGCAAGACGGGGGAAGCATAGAAGGTGTCGTAGTAAAGATACAGGGGGCGGAAAGAAAGATGAAGGAGGAGCTGGACGCGGAGAACATAACTAAGTTGACCCCCTGCGCGACCCCGCCCCCCAATAACGTCAACGGGAATAATGCTCAGGGGAATCGTAACGGGCTGTAACCGTTCTATTCCGGCGGGCGCTCGTGGATGATTTGGAACAGCTTTGTTTTCTCGGCATCGTTACGCGTGCAGAGGATGTGCTGTTTCTTCGTCCTGTACTCGCAGGCGAAGCAGGCGCAGTCACCCCTCTCCCCCAGATACTTCACCGGGGCGTGACAATCTTCGGACTTACCTGAGCAGTCGCCGGCCGCACTACTACGGGCGGCGCCGTGATGGGCGCCCGCGGCTGCGGCGAGCAGAAGTAACAGGGCCGAGGAGGCGACGATGAGGCGGGAAGAAGACTTTGACATATCTCGCACCTTTCGAGAGGGTCGCTGGCGGGGCGCATACTGTCACACCGGGAGTTTCAAGTCAATAATTGTCCCTTCCGGCTACTTAACTTCGAGGTCAAAGCTGCCGGCAACCGTGTCTGAAAATAACGGTTGACGGGCGTGGGGGCGTCGTCTAATATCGCCTCAACACTGGAAAGGAGGTGATCCGAAAATATATGAATTCAAATCACAGTGAGGTGGCTGGAGTCTCCTGAACAGGGATTAGCACCACACCAGAAGTACCGAGCTTACGGCTGTCAGAATCCCTGAAGCGAAAGTTTACGGAGCCAGGCTCCGCAGGCAGACGAAGTTCAGAGAGGCTAATCCACACAGTCCACCGAGCCGTAAGCAAAAGGGGCGGCACCCGTCAGAGGTGCCGCCCCTTTATTTTTGCGCGGTGGAGTTTTTATCACGGGGCGGTCGCGGGCGGCCCCGCGGCACTCACGTTGCAGCCCCGCCCGCCTCAAGGGGGTAAAGCCGATGATGTCGTTTCGGAAACATGCAGCGGGGAGTACACGACGCCCTGATTCATTCCTTTATCGCCGCGCCCTTGAGGCGGCCGCGCTGCTGACGCTCCTGCTCTTCGCGCACGCGTCCGCGGGGGCCGCGCCGCGGCAGAAGCAGCAGGACGCGCCCGCCGCGCCCGCCACCAGGACGGAAGAGCCGGCCGTCGAGGCGAAAATCCCGATCCGCGTCCGGCGCGTCGAGACGCCGGACGGGCCGGGCGTCGTCGCGACCATCGGCGAGTTCCCGGAGGATTTGGACGAGGCCGGGCAGGAGTTCCTCAAGCGCGAGTTCTTCGAGCACTTCGCGACGGACGTGCTCGGGCTCAGCGATTCGACGGCGGGCGCGACGCTCAAGGTCGCGATGCTGCCGCAGGAGAGAGAGAACCAGAGGGAGTGCGACTTCACGGCCGGCAAGTTCTCCGGCCACATCGTCGTGTTGGTCGAGAAGCGGCGCGTGCTCGTCGCCTGCACCTTCTCCGAGAAGGAGCAGAAGCCGCAGCTGCTCGCGCGGGCCGGGGGCGAAGGCGTGAAGGGTCGCAAGCGCGCCTGAGCGGAAACAGAAAAGTGATAGTTCGGGGAAACGCGCGCCAACCTTTGCCCTTACTATCCTCCACATCAAGGGGTTGCGCGGCGGGTTTCGGGGGAACGCCCACCGCGCATCGGTAAGCTGAGAGCCTTGTCCTAGGCGTTTGGGGGAGCGCCGGGACAAGGCTTCTGGCTTTTAGAGGGCCACAGAGTTCTTGAAAGTGAGAGGGCCACGCGGGACAGGCTTCGAGTCCGTCCCGCGTGGCCCTCGTCCGTCGGCGCCGGAAAAAGCTGAAGGCGCGCAGTCGCGACTACGCGCCCCCGAACTTTTTCAACACGAACTGGCGAAACCTTAGTTGTGGTTGTTCGTGTTGCTGCCGCCCTTGGTGTTGGCGTTGGAGTTAGCACTCGTGTTCGAGTTGCCGCTCTTCATGTTCATGTTCGAACCGTTCATGTTGGTGCTGCTGCCGCTGTTCGAGTTCGACATGGTCGAGTTCGTGTTCGACGGCGTCGTGTTGGCGTTGTTCGCGTTGACGACGGTGATGTTGGCGTTGCCAACGGTCACATTGGCGTTGTTCGCGTTGGCGTTCGCGGCGTTGGTGTTGTTGGTGTTGTCGCCACCGCCGCAGGCCGAGAGGCTCGCGACACCGGCCAACGCCAGAAGTGCTAAAGTCTTACGCATGGATCGTTCTCCTGAATTACTTTGAAATTGAGGTACCTCAAGCGTGGAAACTATACTTAAAACGGCCTTTGCTGTCTAGCCGTCACATAAATTTTTTTCGCCTTTTCGGGGCGGGTTATGTATAATACCGCACGTTGTTGTGGCGCTGAAGCTGGCCGCATCTCAGCGACGACTGACTCTCCTGTGCTGGTCACGGAGGCCCACGGACACACTGCCGGAAGTGCTAAAAGAGAAGGCGCGACCCGCTTTGGCGAAGCGGGTCGCGCCTTCTGCGCTTTCCCGGAAGGCGGCGCGCGCGGCTCAGGGCCGGGCGGGGGCGTCCGAAGGCGTCGTGCGCTCGGACGGCAGGAGGCGCGTGGGGTCGGGCCGGTCGGGCGAGGTGTGCGTGTGGACGATCTTCCAGTCGGCGCCGACCTTCTGGTAGACGATTGAGAGGCGGCCCGTGGCGTGCTCGGACTGCCCGCCGGCCGTCTGCGTCTGATCCCAGAGGCACGTGACGAGCGCGGCCGAAGGCCCGAGGGTCTTGACGCGCACGTCGCGCACGTCGAGTTTCACGTCCGAGACCTTCGCGTAGAGGCTCTCGCGGTTGCTGCGCGCCTGCTCGTACGACTTGGTCACGGTGCCGTTGTTGTTGAAGACCGTGAGCTGCGGCGAGTTCCAGTAGAGCTTCGAGACGGCCGCGGCGTCGGCGCGGCGGATGCCGTCCACGAGCGAGTCGAAGGCTTCGCGCACCTGCGCGGCCTCGCCCGTCGCCTGGGTTGTGCGGCGGGCGCGTGCGGGCGCGGGCGTCGCCTGCGCCTGAGCGGGCGGGGCCTCCTGCCGGCCCGCCTGCGTGGTGTTCGTCTTCGCGGGCGCGGCGCGGCGCGTCCCGGTGGACGGCGTCGTGCCCGCGTTCGAGTTCTGCGCGAGCGCCGACGCCGAGAGCGCGAGGGCGAAGGTCGTGCTGAAGAACAGTCTCTTAATCATCGCGGCAACACCTCTCAAGTTTTCACAAAGACTCTCTAAACGTTAAAGCCTCAGACGAGTTCGGCGGCGGCGCGCAGGCGGCGCGCGGCGGCGGCGCGGCCGACGGCGTCGAAGACTTCGAACATCGAGGGGCCGACCGACTGCCCCGTCAGGGCCGTGCGCGAGGCGTTGATGAGAAGGCCGGCCTTCACGCCCTTCTCTTCGGCGAAGTCGCGGAGCGCCTTCTCCGTGTTCTCTAAAGTCCAGGGCGCGACCGCCTCGATGCGCTCGGCCAGGCCGGGCAGCAGCTCGCGCAGCGCCGAGTCCTTCTTCAGATTCTTCGCGACGGCGGCCGGGTCGTACTCGAAGTCGTCGGCGAAGTAGGCGCGCCCCTGCCCGGAAAAATCCTTGAGCGTGATGAAGCGCTGGCGGATGAGCTCGACCGTGCGGCCGAACCATTCGGCCCGCGCGCCCTCGTACTCGGCGCGCCAGAGGCCGGCCGACTCAAGCTCGCTCCTGACCATCGGCAGCAGTTCTTCCAGAGGCATCGTGCGGATGTATTCCGCGTTCATCCAGAGCGCCTTCTGATCCGTCCAATGGCGCGGGTCTGTGTCGCTGAAGTTGAAGACGGCGTTCGAGCGGTGCACGCCCTCGAGCGAGAAGAGCCCGACCAGCTCTTCGAGCGACATGAGTTCCTTGTTCTCCTCGCCCGGCGACCACCCCAGGAGCGCGAGGTAGTTGCGGAAGGCCGCGGGGACGAACCCGCGGTCGCGGTAGGTCGTCAAAGAGACGACCTCGCCGTGCTTGCGCTTCGAGAGCTTGGCCTTGTTCGGCGCGAGGATGAGGGGCAGGTGCGCGAAGGTCGGCACCGTCGCGCCGAGCGCCTCGTAGATGAGCACCTGCTTGTGCGTGTTCGTCAAATGGTCTTGGCCGCGGATGACGTGCGTGATGCCCATCCCGATGTCGTCCACGACGACCGAGAGGTTGTAGAGTGGCGAGAGGTCGCCCGAGCGCAGAAGGACGAGGTCTTCGATCTCCGAGTGCGCGCGCTCCTGCTCGCCGTAGACGGCGTCCACGAAACGCGTCTGCCCCTCGGGCGAGACTTTCAGGCGGACGGCGAACGGCTCGCCCGCCTCGGCCCTGCGCTCCGACTCTTCGAGCGGCACATCCCTGTAAGGGTTCGCGCGGTGGTCTGCGCCCTCGCTCGCGGCCGTGCGCGCGCGCTCGGCGATCTCCTGCTTGACGTTCGCGTCGGAGCGCTCGCCCTTCGGCGTGAAGTCGCGGTAAGCCTTGCCCTCGCGCACGAGGCGGAGCGCGGCCGCGCGGTGCTCGTCGGCGTTGCGCGACTGGAAGACGATCTCCTCGTCGTAGTCGCTGATGCCGAGCCACGCCAGCCCTTCGAGGATGGAGCGCGTAGACTCTTCGGTCGAGCGCTGCAAATCGGTGTCCTCGACGCGGAGCAGGAACTTCCCGCCTCGCGCGCGCGCGTAGAGCCAGTTGAAGAGCGCGGTGCGCGCCGAGCCGATGTGCAGGTAACCCGTGGGCGAAGGTGCGAAGCGGACGCGGACGGTCATAAAGGAAAAGTAGTCAGTAGACAGTAGCCGGCAGTCAGTAGGACTCACCCGTCTTCTACTGACTACCGGCTACTGTCTACTGACTACTTAAAATTTCTGGCGGAGATGGCAGGATTCGAACCTGCGATAGGCTTTTGACCTATAACGGTTTAGCAAACCGCCGCCTTCAGCCACTCGGCCACATCTCCGCAACGGCGAAGACCTATTCTAGCCCGCAAGCCCCGATTGTCAAGCCGCGCCTCTAATGTTTGAGGATGCTTGCGGGTGTGAGTGTGCGTGGCGTTTGGTGTTAAAGTGCGGCGGCGAGGTGAGGCGGGATTGAGTCTGACGCGGAGGGAGTTTCTGGGGTTGGCGGGGGCGGCGGCGGTCGCGGGGGTGGGTGTGCCCGCGGCTTACGGCGGGTTCGTGGAGGCCTGGGCGTATGAGGTGACGGAGACCGTCATCAGGATTAGGGAGCTGCCGGAGCGGTTCGAGGGGTTCCGGATCGCGCAGGTGTCAGACGTGCACCACGGGCGTCTGGTGTCGCTCGAAGAGGTGCGGAAGGTGGTGCGGCTCGCGAACGAGACGCGCGCCGACATGGTCGCGCTGACGGGCGATTACACGACCGACCTGCCGAAGTTCGTCGAACCCTGCGTGGAGGTCTTGAGCGAGTTGAAGGCGCCCGAGGGCGTGTTCGCGGTCTTAGGGAATCACGACCACAACACGGACGGCCCTTTGACGCGGGCGACGCTCAGGCGGCGCGGCATAGAGGTCTTGACGAACCAGAACACGGAGCTGCGGCGCGGGGCGGACGTGTTGCAGTTGGCGGGCGTGGACGACTGGGGCTGGGGCAAGGCGGACTTCGCGCGCGCGATGCGCGGCGTGGACACGTCGCGGCCGTCGCTGCTGCTCTCGCACGAGCCGATGGCGCTCGACGTGCCGGAGACGCGCGGCGTCTCGCTCATCCTCAGCGGGCACACGCACGGCGGTCAGGTCTCGCTCCCGTGGGTCGGCGCGCCGGCCGCCTGGTTCTGGGAGCATCTGAAGTACCTGCGCGGGAGCTACGAGAGCGAGGGGACGCAGCTCTACGTCTCGCGCGGCACGGGCGTCATCGGCCTGCCCGTCCGCCTCGGCGCGCCCCCCGAGGTCGCCGTCATCCGCCTGCAAAGGGCGTAACAGAAACGCGGTAGCGGGCGGGTCGGTCTTTAAGTCGAGAGTGCCGCGGGGCGCGGGGCTCCCTGGAGCCTGACGGGCAGGCGCGGGGAGCAGCAGATGTTCTCCATGCGCGCGCGGTCTTTCTGCATCTCGCGCTCCTCGCCGAGCCAGGTCATGACTTCGGCGAAGACCCGCGCCGCGTGCGGGTCTTCGGGCGTCTCGATGCGGTAGTGCATCCACTTGCCCTCGCGGCGCGCGGCCACGACGCCGGCGCGGCGCAGGTAGGCGAGGTGGCGCGAAATCTTCGGCTGGCTCGCGCCCAAGACCTCGACGAAAAAGCAGACGCAGACCTCGCCCGCCGACATCAGGTTCAGGAGCCGCAGCCGCGTGCGGTCGGCCAGCGCTCTAAAGAGCAGTTCCAACTGCGCCTCTTTCTTCTTCATCTTCAGTCCACTCCGACGGTCTGACTCCGACGCTCAAGCAGGAGCGTGTCGCGCCAGCGCCCTTTGAGTTTACCCACTCGCTCGCGGCGGCCGACCACGCGAAAGCCGCACGCCTCGTGCAGCGCGACGCTCGCGGTGTTCTCGGGGAAGATGCCCGCCTGTAAAGTCCAGACGCCCTCCGACTCGGACTCACGCACAAGCGCTTTGAGCAGAGCGCGGCCGACGCCCCGCCCCCTGAATTCCGCCCCGACGTAGACGCTCACCTCGGCCACGCCCGCGTAGACCTTCCGCGCGGAGACGTGACTGAGGGCGGCCCAGCCCGCGACGCGTCCGCCTTCCGCGAGCGCGACCAGACGGCACGCGCGCAGGTGCGAGGCGTCCCAGCGTTCCCATTCGGGAGCCTCCGTCTCGAACGTCGCGTCACCGGTCGCCAGCCCCTCTTCATAGACCGCGCGCACGCGCGGCCAGTGGGCGGGGAGCATCTTTTCGATGGCGGTATTCATGAAAGTCCTCGGGCCGAAAATATTTTACACATACGTCTTGACGAATGTGAAGTGCGGTTGTAGGATGGCTGACACATTCGCTTTGGCGGATATGTTGGAAGGGAGGATTTCGATGTCGAGTTCAATCGAACGGTTGGTGCGGGAGAGGTACGGCTCGGTCGCGAAGAGCGGGCTGTCGAGCGAGCAGGGCGGCGTGCGCGCCGTGGCCGAGGCGTTCGGCTACACGGCCGAGGAGCTTGCGGCGATCCCGGCGGAGGCCAACATGGGTCTCTCGTGCGGGAACCCCGTCGCGACGGCGAGCTTGCGCGAGGGCGAGGCGGTCGTTGACCTCGGGTCGGGCGGCGGGTTAGATGTCTTTCTGGCCGCGGAGAAGGTCGGGCCGGAGGGGCGCGCCATCGGCATCGACATGACGCCGGAGATGCTGGAGCTGGCGCGGCGCAACGCCGCCAGGCGGCTCGAAGGGGGCGCGCACGACAACGTCGAGTTCCACTTGGCTACCATCGACCACCTGCCGCTCGCCGACTCGTCGGTCGATGTCGTCATCAGCAACTGTGTCATCAATCTCGCGCCGGACAAGCCGGCTGTCTTCCGCGAGATCGCGCGCGTGCTCAAGCCCGGCGGGCGTTTGGCCGTGAGCGACATCGCGCTCAAGCGGCCGCTCCCTCTGGGGCTGAGTCAGGATTTGCTCGCTTACGTCGGCTGCATCGCGGGGGCGATTCCGATTGAGGATTACAGGCGAGGTCTCGTCGAAGCGGGATTCTCAGAAGTCGCCGTCATCGACTCGGGCGCAGACCTGAACGCCTACGCACAGGTCGAGGGCCAGTCCGGCTGCTGCACACCCTCGATGCAAGAGGACGCGCCGAAGAGCCTGCCCGTCGCGTCGGTCTCATGCTGCGCTCCGGCCGCCGAGCCGGCGGGAGCAGTTCAGGCGGCAGTTTCCTGCTGCGGCCCGGTCGCCTCCGCCTCCGACGGCGACCTGCACGGCGACCTGCGCGAGGTACTCGCGCGCCATAACGTCAACGACTACGCGGCGAGCGTCAAAGTCTTCGCCGTCAAGCCGCGGTGAGCGTGATGACAAAACGCGTGCTCATCCTCTGCACGGGTAATTCCGCGCGGAGCCAGATGGCCGAAGGGTGGTTGAGGGCTTTGGGCCGTGGGCGGTTCGAAGTCTACAGCGCGGGCACGCGGCCGAGCGCGGTGCGACCCGAAGCAGTCGAGGCGATGCGCGAGGTCGGGGTGGACATCAGGTCGCACCACTCGAAGCCTGTGGACGAGTTCGCCGGCCGCGAGTTCGACTACGTCATCACGGTCTGCGACAACGCGCGCGCGAGCTGCCCCGCCTTCCCGGGCAAGGCGGAGCGCATCCACTGGAGCTTCGACGACCCCGCGGCGGTCGAGGGCGGACGGGACGAACGACTGGCGGCCTTCCGCCGCGTGCGCGACGAGATAGGCGAGCGCCTGCGAGCGTGGACGGAGTCGGCCTAGTTCGTCTGGGTTTTGCCGTCGTCGTCCGTGTTGTCGTCGTCGGTGTCGCCGGGCAGTTTGTTGTCGGGCGGGGGCGCGCCCTTCTCCGCGCGGACGCGGAGGATGGAGCAGTCGCCGTCGGTGTAGACCTCGTCGAACCAGCCGCTGTCGAGCGCGTCGTTGTAGAAGTCCTCGTGCTCGTGGTCGGTGAAGACGTAGCGCGCGCAGCGCTTCTGGTCGCCTTCGCCGAGGCAGAAGTTGTCGCGGACGAGCGGGCCGAGATTCGCCACCTCTTCGTCCGTCAGGTCTTTGGCGATGGTGATCTTGCCGTGCAGCTCGGCCAGCCTGCGATCTTTGTCGAGCAGGTAGGTCGGGTCGAGGCCCGAGACCCAGGCCAGCTTCGGGTTGTAGAAGAAGAGCTTGGGGAAGTCGTCCCAGTCGGTGTTGACGATCAGCTCGCCCGGCTCCGTGTTCTTCGAGAGCCACTCCACGCCGCCCTTGTACATGTCGGGGCCGGCCATCCCGGCGATGTCCTGCGCGGTGACCTTCGCGTACCAGACCATCGGCGCCGCCAGCAGCACGAAGGCCGTCGAGACGAGGATCATCTCCCACGCGCGCGCGTTCTCGACCCGCGCCGGCGGGGGCGGCGCCTCCAACTCGAGCGGGTTCTCCTCGTCCGACACCTCGCGCCGCGTGAAGCGCTCGCGCGCGCGGCGGATGAGCGGCTCGACGGCGAAGGCCGCGAAGAGGACTGCGAACGGCGGGAAGTATTCGGCGAAGCGGCGCCAGCGCATGTTGGCGAGCATCAGCAGCGTCGCGAAGAGCATGAGCAGGAGCGCCTTCTGCCTCCCCTCGCTCGCGGAGTCTTTGAACGAGACGTAGCCGACGACCATCGCCGCCAGCGCCACGCCGCAGTTCCCTAAGAATTCCCAGGTCGTGTACGGGTACCACTCCGACCCGACGGCCGTCGTGAAGTCGCCGGCCGTGATCTTGATGACCAGGTGCTCGTAGAGCAGCTGGAGGTTGTGCGGGAAGTACGGGTTGATGACGAAGCCGAGCGCCCCGCCGGCGAGGGCGAGGCCGAGCGCGGCCCACGCCCACGCGACCTCGCGGTTGGGCGCGCGCTCGCGCCACGTCGTCGCGACGGCCCAGAAGCCGACCACCGCCCAGAGCAGGAAGACCATGTCGTACGTGAGCGCGAAGACGAAGGCCAGCGGCAGCACCCAGCGGTACTTCTTCTCGAACAGCAGGTGGATGCCGACGACGAGCAGGACGACGGTGACGCTCATCGCCTTGCCCATGCTGATGCGGTAGAGGAAGGGGGCGGAACTGCCGATGACGGCGACGAGCCAGACGAGCGGGTAGCTCACGCGGTGGCGCACCAGCAGCCAGTAGCACGAGAAGACCGCGAGGCACGCGAAGAGCCACGTCCCGATCTTCGCGCCCGTCTGGAAGTCCGAGGAGAAGGTGAACGGAATCTGCAGGACGTGGAAGAGGAAGTGGTGGTCGACGTAGTCCTTCGGGTTGAGCGTCGTGAGCGGCAGCGCGTCGAACGAGGGCGGGAAGTGCCCGGTGCGCATCCCCTCCCAGAGCATGCGGCTCCAGCGGAAGTGGTAGTAGGCGTCGTAGTCGCCGCAGCAGATCGACCCGGTCGAGCGCTGCAGGTACCAGAAGACCGCGCCGATGAGGACGGCGCCGACGACGAGCAGCACCGCGGGGCTGTGGAGGAATCCGACCAGCCCCGCGCGCCGCGAAGGCTCGTCCGGGGCCTCGAAGACTTCGGCCGTCACGGCCTGCGCCGGCGGCTCCGGCATCTCCGCGGGGACGACCCCGCCCTGTATGTTCTCCATAGTTCCCTCGCTCATCTGCATGGACGCGCCCCGGAGGATTTGAGGGGCCTCAATCAAGTCAACGAAAATAGCACGAACGCGCGCGGGCATGAAGGGAGGGTGTTGGGTTCTGGATGCTGGGTGTTAGGGTTTTAATACCAAAACCCAGCACCCAGAACCCAACACCCTCCCTTTTACCCGCAGAGCTTCCGCACGGCTTCGAGGAGGTCGGAGGGGTTGATGGGCTTGTGGAGGAAGTCGTCGAAGCCCGCGCGGCGGGCGCGCTCGCGGTCTTCGAAGTGTGTGAAGCCGGTGACGGCAATGAGGGGCGTGCTCTCGTAGCCGGGCAGCGCGCGCAGGGCCTCGGCCAGTTGGTAGCCGTTCATGCCGGGCATGCCGATGTCGGAGATGACCGCGTCGAAGCGTCCGGCGCGGGCGGCGTCGAAGGCCTCCGGCGCCGAGTAGGCCATCGCCACCTCGTAGCCCGCGTGGCTCATCATCAGCGCCAGCAGCTCGGTCACGTCGGGCGCGTCGTCCACGACGAGCACGCGCAGGCACTGGCCCTTGCGCGCCAAGTCTTCGCCGTCGAGTTTGAACATCTTCTTCACGCGGCGCGCCCCTCGGGCGGCGCCAAACTCCCCCTTGTGTGAAAGGATGAAGGAGGAAGGCGGAAGGCGGAAGGTTGAGCTAGGGCCGGCGGGCTTTCACTTCATCCTTCATCCTTCATCCTTCATCCTTCCGTCTAGTGAGTTGATCCATCCGCTCGGCCAGCTCGGCCGGGTCTACGGGCTTCGGGACGTGCGCGTCGAAGCCGGCGGCGCGCGCGGCCTCGGCGTCCTTCTGCGCGGCGTAGCCCGTCAGCGCCAGCGCCGGCACACCCCGCAGATGCGGCAGTTCACGCAGGCGAGAGATCAACTCGTATCCGTCTATTCGTGGGAGGCCGATGTCGGAGACGATTATATCAAACCGCCCCGACTCGGCAACGGCGAGCGCCTCCTCGGGCGTCGCACAGGCCGAGGTCGTGTAGCCCCGCGCCTCGAAGACGACCTTCAACATCTCCAGCGTGTCGGGCGCGTCTTCGACGAGCAGGACGCGGCAATGCCTCTCCGCGCAAGGCTCGCCCTCGGGCACCGCCAGGTCGCCCGAGTCAGGCCGTGCGCCGTCCGAATCGGCCGAGGGCAGCGCGACCGTGAAGCGGCTGCCGAGCCCTTCGCCCGCGCTCTCGACGTCGACGCTCCCGCCGTGCGCCTCGACGAAGCTCTTGACGAGCGCGAGTCCCAGTCCGAGTCCTCCGTGCATGCGCGTCGAGGCCATGTCGGCCTGCCGGAAGCGCTCGAAGACGTGCGGCAAAAACTCGGGCGCGATGCCTGAGCCTTCGTCCTCGACCTCGACGCGCGCCGCGCCGTCCCGCCCGCCGACGCGGACGCGGACGCGCCCGCCCTCGCGCGAGAACTTGACGGCGTTGTGCAGGAGGTTCCAGAAGACCTGCACGAGCCGCGTGCGGTCGCCGCTGACGACGGGCGCGTGCGGGCCGTCCGCCGAGACCTCGACCTTGACGGAGCGCGCGTCGGCCTGCGGCCGGACGGTCTCGGCCGCCTCGCGCACGACCGAAGAGAGCTCGACCGGCCCGCGCTCGATGCGCATCTTGCCCGAGAGGATCGAGGACATGTCGAGCAGGTCGTTGATGAGGCGCGCCAGGGACTGCGAGTTCTTCTCGATGACGCGGACGCCCTGCGCCACCTCCGCCGCGCCGAGCCGGCCCGAGCGGATCATGTGCGTCCAGCCGAGGACGGGCGTCAGGGGCGTCCGCAGCTCGTGCGAGAGCGTGGCGAGGAACTCGTCCTTCGCGCGGTTGACCTCCTGCGCGCGTTCGTAGAGGACGCGCAGGCGCTCCTCCGTCGCCTTGCGCTCCGTGATGTCGAGCGTGACGCCGCGCATGCCGACGGGGCGCCCCTCCCCGTCGAGGATGACGCGCGACTGCGACTCGACGTGGACGGCGCGGCCGTCCCTGTGCATCCAGCGGAACTGGCTCGTGCCTCCCTCGCGGCCGTCGAAGATGGCGCGCGCCTCCGCGGCGGCGCGGTCGTGGTCTTCGGGGTGGACGATTGACAGCCAGAAGTTCGGCGTCCGGAGCCACTCCTCGACCGTGTAGCCGAGCATCTGCTCGACGTAGTCGCTCACGAAGTCCATGCGCTGCCCCGAGGCGTCCGGCTCGCCCCACGCCTCCCAGACGACGCCGGGGACGTGCGCGACGAGGTTCTTCAGGCGCTCGCGCTCGCGCCCGACGAGGAGCGCGAGGCGCGCGCGCTCCTCGTCGGCGCGCTTCTGCGCGGTGATGTCGCGCGCGATGGTCGAGGCGCCGACCAGACGCCCCGAAGAGTCTCGGACGGGCGAGACGATGAGCGACACGTCGAGGCGCGTGCCGTCCCTGCGCACGCGCACGGTCTCCGCGCGCTCGACGCGCTCGCCGAGCCCGAGCCGCGCGAGGATGTCGTCCAGGTCTTCGCGCAGCTCTTCGGGGACGATGAGGGAGATGTGCCGGCCGACGGCCTCCTCGGCCGCGTAGCCGTACATGCGCTCGGCCGCCTCGTTCCAACTGGTGATGACGCCTTCGAGCGTCTTGCCGATGACGGCCTCGCTCGAAGACTCGACGATGGCGGCCTGGAAGGCGCGTGCGCGCTCGACCTTGCGCTGCTCGGTCACGTCGTGGAAGACGAGGACGACGCCCGAAGTGCGCCCGCGCTCGTCGCGGATGGGCGCGCCGCTGTCTTCGATGGGCACCTCCGTCCCGTCGCGCGCGACGAGCACGGTGTGGTTGGCGAGCCCGACGACCCGCCCCTCGCGCAAGACCTTCTCGACCGGGCTCTCGACCGTCTCGCGCGTCAACTCGTTGACGATCCGGAAGACTTCGGCGAGCGGGCGCCCCTCGGCCTCGGCGAGAGTCCAGCCCGTGAGGCGCTCGGCCACGGGGTTCATGAAGCGGACGAGGCCGCGGCCGTCGGTGGCGATGACGGCGTCGCCGATGCTGCGCAGCGTCGTCTGCAAGGACTCGCGGTCGGCGTGGGCGCGCGCCTCCGCGCGGGCGCTGCGGTCGGCCAGCGCCGAGATGAGCAGGGAGACGAGGACGAAGACGCCGGTCTGCAGGAGCGCGGCGAAGCTGAGGCCGAAGGTGTCGAAAGGCGGGAGGAAGAAGTAGTGCGCGGCGAGCGCCGAGAGCAGGATCGCGAGGAGGCCGGGGCCGCGCCCGCCGTAGAGCGCGACGACGATGATGGCGATGAAGTAGAAGATGAAGGGGACGCTGCCGCGCTGAAGCCCGGTGGCCGCGTAGAGCACGAACATGGCGAGCGTGGCCGCGGCGGCCGCCGCGACGGCCAGCCCGTAGCGCGCGGGCGCCGACTCGCTCCAGAACCTTCCCGGACTGCGTGCGCCGAGGGGACGAGGGACGGACATCTTTCTACCTTGAGACGGATGCTGTGCCTGGTTGCTTGCGCCGACAACCTACTGCTTTTCGCCGCGGCAAGTCAAGAAAAGGGTGCCGGGTGCTGGGTGCTGGGTTCTAGGTGCTGGGTAAAAGACAACTTGTATTGACCCAGCACCCAGCACCCGGCACCCAGCACCCTCTCCCCAGCATTTGCCTTAACTAACATCCAGCCTCTAACCTCTAACCCTTATGTACCCGGCTGGCAACCTGCACATCGACGCGCCGCACGGGCGGCTGGAAGCGATTCTGAAGGAGCCGCGCGGCGAGGCGGCGCGCGCCGCGGCGCTCGTCCTGCACCCGCACCCTCTGCACGGCGGGACGATGCACAACAAGGTCGTCTTCCGCACCGCGCGCGGGCTGGAGGACGCGGGCGCCGTCACGCTCCGCATCAACTTCCGCGGCGTCGGGCACTCGACCGGCGTTCACACGGGCGCGCGCGGCGGCGAGCAGGAGGACGCGCGCGTCGCCCTGGACTACTTGATTGAGAAGTACCCGAGCCTTCCCGTCTTCCTCGCGGGCTTCTCCTTCGGCGCGCGCGTCGGACTCGAAGTGGGCACGCACGACTCGCGCGTCCGATACCTCGTCGGCGTCGGCACCCCCGTCAGCATCCCCGAGCGCGAGTACGACTTCTCCTTCGTCGAAGACTGCCGCAAGCCCCTCCTCCTCGTCCACGGCGAGCGCGACGAGTTCGGCTCCGTCCCAGACCTCCGCGCCCTCGCCGCACGCCTCCCAGACCCCTCGCTCGCCCGGATTAAAATCATCCCCCACGCCGGCCACTTCTTCGACGAGCAGTTGGAAGACCTGCGCCGCGCCGTCGCCGACTGGGCCGCGGAGATGCTCGGGAACCCGTAACCCGTGAACCGTGAACCGTGACAAGAAGAAGACTGTCTTCTTCTTGTCACGGTTCACGGTTCACGAATCTTTACGGTCTGGCTTCTGCCTCTTCGTAAATCCGGTCAATCACGTCCTTGTACTTCTCGTCGATGACGCGGCGTTTGACCTTGAGGGTGGGGGTGAGTTCGCCGCCGTCGATGGTGAGTTCGCGCTCCAGCAGGGCGACGCGCTTGACGCGCTCGAAGCGGGAGAGGTCGGCGGTGACGGAGTCCACCTGGCGCTGGAGGAGGTCGATGATGCGCGGGTGGCGGCAGAAGTCGGCGCGGGACTCGACGGCGAGACCCTTGTGGCGCGCGTAGGAGCGGAGCATCTCCCAGTCGGGGACGATGAGCGCCGCGGGGAACTTGCGCCCGTTGCCGACGAGGACGACCTGGCCGACGAAGCGCGACTGCTTGATGCGCTCCTCGATGGGCTGCGGCGCGACGTACTTGCCGCCCGAGGTCTTGAACAATTCCTTCTTGCGGTCGGTGATGCGCAGATACCCTCCGGCGTCGAGCGCGCCGATGTCGCCCGTCCTGAACCAGCCGTCTTCGGTGAAGACCTCTCGGGTGGCGTCGGGCTTGTTGTAGTAGCCGCGCATGACGTTGGGGCCGCGCGTCTCGATCTCGCCGTCAGGGGCGATGCGCACTTCGACGTCGCGGATGGGCTGCCCCACGGTGCCGATGCGGTTGTCGTCGGCGCCGTTGACGCAGATGACCGGCGAGGTCTCCGTCAGGCCGTAGCCCTGCACGATTGGGAGCCCGGCGCCGTAGAAGACGAGGCCGAGCTCTTCGGGGAGCGCCGCGCCGCCCGAGCAGAAGACGCGGATGCGCCCGCCCGTCGCCTCACGCCACTTGGAGAAGACGAGGCGCGTCGCGACCTCGTGCTGCAACCTGAGGAGCGGGCCGACGGGCTTCTTCCAGACGACGGCGTGCGCCCAGCGCTTTCCGACATTGACGGCCCACGTCAGCAGCGCCGTCTTCACGCGCCCGCCCTCGGCGGCCTTCTCCTTGATGCGCGCGTAGATTTTCTCGAACAGCCTGGGGACGGCGACGACGATGGTCGGTCTGACCTCGCGCATGTTGTCGCCGACGCGCTCGATGGCTTCGGCGAAATAGACCTTCGCGCCGTGGTGCAGGTACATGTACATCGCGCCGCGCTCGAAGACGTGCGAGAGCGGCAAGACCGAGAGCGCGACGTCGTCCGGCTCGAAGGCCAGGCGCTCCGAAGTGCCCGCCAGGTTCGAGACGACGTTCGAGTGCGTCAGCATCACGCCCTTCGGCTCGCCCGTCGTCCCCGAGGTGTAGATGATGGTCGCGAGGTCTCCCGCGCCGACCACGGCGGAGAGTTCTTCGACGAGGCCCGGCCGCTCCGCCTCGAGCCGCGCGCCGCGCGCCTCGAGCCCCGCGAGCGTGAGCGCGCCCTCGCCCCCCTCGTCCGAGAGGAGGACGATTGCCGAGAGCGCCGGGCACGACGAGAGGGCTTCGCGCACGCGCTCGTAGGCCGCCACGTTCTGCACGAAGAGGAGTCGCGCGCCCGAGTCCTCCGCGATGTAGCAGACCTGCTGCGGCGCGAGCGTCGGGTAGAGCGGGACGTTGACCACGCCCGCGAACTGGCAGCCCAGGTCGGCGACGACCCACTCGGGCGAACTCTCCGAAAGAATCCCCGAGCGGTCGCCGCGCCGCAGCCCCAGGTCATGCAGGCCGAGCGCGACGTGGCGCACGCGGCGCAGGAGTTCTTCGGAAGAGATGGGCCGCCACACGCCTTCGCGCTTGTAGTTGAGCGCGTCGGGCCGCGCCTTCGACGTCAGGGCGCGCCGCATCACGTCGACAATCGTCTCGGGCGCGCTCACGCGTATCCGCTCGTTTGCGGAGTCGCCCGCCGCGACTTGTTCCATGGTCTCCGTCTTCAAGCGCTCACACCCCCGAGGAAGATGTCCAGCACCTCGTCGGCCAGCGGCGCCAGCTTGTAGCGGCGCTTCGAGAGAATCCAGTTGGTCGCCATCTCGTCGAGCGCGCCGAAGAGGACTTTCGCCACCAGCTTCGCCTTCAGCCCGCGCCGGAAGACGCCCGCCGCCTGCCCCTCCTCGAAGACCTCCCGGATGAGGCCGAGGTATTCGGCGAGGCCCGCGGCCGAGAACTCCTCCATGAACTTGGTCGTGCCCCTCAGCTCGACCTGGAAGACGACGGCGAGGTCTCGGTCGGCGCCGAGGCGTTCGAGGTGGTGGCGCGCGATGCGGCGCAGCTTCTCGCGCGGGTCTTCGATCTTCGCAAGCTCCTCGCGGCCCGCGCTGACGGCCTCGCTCGTGTTGCGCTCGAAGATGGAGCGGAGGATTTCCTCCTTGCTCTTGAAGTAGAGGTAGACGGTGCCGTCGGCGACGCCGGCCTCGCGCGCCACGTCGGCCACCTTCGAGTTGAAGTAGCCCGAGCGCGCGAAGACCTTCGTCGCGGCGCGCATGATGGCCTCGCGCTTGTCGCCCGCCGGGGCGGCGGAAAGGGAACGTGCGGTACGCATCTGGCTCAAGGGTCTCCGTGCCGCTCTCGCGAAAGGGTTTGCTGAATGGCTATTCATTCAGTCGGACGCCCCTAGCCTAACGTCAGAGCGCGTTTTGTGCAAATTCACAGTAGGCAGTAGGCAGATGGCGGTAGGCAGTTCGGGCCGGTAACGGGAGCAAGTTCACCACAGAGACACAGAGACACAGCTTCCTGACTTATGACTTCAAAGCTGTGTCTCTGTGTCTCTGTGGTTAATTTTCTGTCGGCTGTACGCACCCGCCGAAAAACAATACGCCCCCCTCTCGGCTTGACTGCCTACTGACTACTGCCCTCGTTGAGGCGGAGCGGGCTGCGGAACGTGAGTTCGCGCTGCGGGTTGGGGATTTCGATGCCGGCCTCTTTGAAGAGGCGGTTGATGTTGAAGCGCACGGCGCTCTTGGCGACGAGGTGGCGGCGCGGCTTGTCCGTCCAGAAGAGGACGCGGAACTTGAGGTCGTAGTCGCCGAAGTCCATGAACTGCACGGTCGGCTTCGGCTCTTCGAGGACGAACTGCACGCCCTGGGTCGCGCGGACGAGGGTCTCGGTGACGAGGCCGACGTCGGAGTCGGTCGCCACGCCGACGTTGACCGAGAGGCGCGTGCGCCGCTCGCGGTTGTAAGACCAGTTGAGGAAGTTCTGGTTGACGATCTTCGAGTTGGGCACGACCGAGGCGATGTTGTTGTTGGTGATGATGAGGGTCGTGCGGAGGTTGATGCTGCGCACGAGCCCCTCGGTCAGCTCGCCGTCGGGGCCGGGGATGGTCACGAAGTCGCCGACGCGGACGGGGCGCTCGAAGAGGATGATGAAGCCGGAGGCGATGTCGCCGGCGATGAACTGGAGGCCGAAGCCGATGCCGATGGAGAGCGCCGTGAAGGCGACCGCGAGCGAGGTGAAGTCGGCCGAGACGGCGATGCGCAGCGCGACGATGGCGCCGGTCGTCATGATGAAGTAGTGGACGAGCCGCAGGATGGTGAACTGCACGCCCGGGTCGAGGTGCTTGTGGCCCGTCATCCGGCGCTCGACGAAGTGGCGCAGGTAGCGCGAGACGATGACGGCGATGACGACCACCGCCAGGCCGAGCGTCAGCGTCGCGATGGAGAAGGGGAAGTTGCCCACCTTCCAAGGGTAGTTGATCCAGTCGCGCACCGGCTC
>JAFAZX010000077.1 GCA_019239425.1 Acidobacteriota bacterium | reverse complement strand
GGAGAAGAAGCTCAGTCTCGAATATCTGAAAGAGGCGGTGATGGAGCCCGCCAACTTCTGGGGCATGGCGGGCTTCGCCGTGGCCGCGGCCTACACCTGGTCGCCCATCCCGCTCGCCGCGGCGCTCGTCGCCGAGGGCGCGTACCTGGCGACCGTGCCCGCGAGTTCCATCTATCGAAGACTTGTCGACGGCCGCAACCGCAAGCGGCTGGCCGAGCTGCGCAACAAGCAGCGCGAGCGCCTCATCGAGAGCTTCGACCCGCGCGAGCGCGAGGCCGTGCTCTACCTGAAGTGGCTCAAGAACAAGATTTTCGACAACTACGTCAAGTTCACCGGCGCGAAAGACCTGCCCACGAACATACGCAGTCTGGAGCAGCGCTGGGAGGACTTCGTCGATCTGCTCGACGTCTACCGCCGGCGCAAGCACCACCTGCGCTCCATCAACCGGCAGGCCGTCCAGAACCAGCTCACGCAGGCCGAGCGCGCCGTCGAGGGCGCGCCCGACGACCGCGCCAGGCGCATCCAGCAGGCCAACGTCGAGATCCTCAAGCGCCGCCTCGCGCAGTTCAGCGAGTTGGAACGTTCCGTGAAGCTCGTCGAAGGACAGCTCCAGTCCATCGAGAACTTCTTCGGCCTCGTCAACGACCAGGTCGTCACGCTCCCGACGCCGGAGCGCGTCTCGTCGCTCGACTTCGAGCAGCTCTCCGACTCCATCCAGATGACGAAGCAGATGCTCGAAGAGACCTCGGACGTGATGGGCGTCCTCGACAGCCACAACCGCGAGATCGGCAACTTCGACCTCCTGCCCTCATCCGGCACGACCTCCGCGAAGTAAGGAACAAGTTCACCACAGAGACACAGAGACACGGCTTGAAGACCCATGTGCTTCAAGCCGTGTCTCTGTGTCTCTGTGGTTAATTCTTACGAACGACCGTTCCGACTCTTCTCGACCATCGCCGAGAGCGACGCCTCGTCGATGCGGTAGGTCTCGTTGCAGAAGTGGCAGGTGAGCGACGCGCCCCTGTCCTCTTTCAGCATCGACTCCAACTCCGCGCCGTCAATCGAAGAGACGAGCGAAGCGGCGCGCTCGTAGGAGCAGGTGCAGTTGAACCCGACCTCGCGCTCTTCGAGCACCTCGAACGGCACGTCGCCGAGCGCCGTCTTCAGCAAGTCCAGAGGCCGCGCGCCCTCGCGGATGAGGGCCGTCGTGTGCGGCGTCCGGCCCACGGTCGATTCGATGGCCGCCACGACCTTCTCGTCCGCGCCCGGCATCACCTGAATCATCAGCCCGCCCGCCGCCTCGACGAACGTCTCGCCCGACTCGCGCGCGCGCACCAGCACCCCGAGCATCACCGCCGAAGGTATCTGCTCGGACTTGGCGAGGTAGTACGCGAAGTCCTCGCCGATCTCGCCCGAGACGATGGGCACAGCGCCCCTGTACGGCTCGCGGTAGAGGCCGATGTCGAAGCCAGACTCATAAGTGACGTAGAACATCCCGCCGCCGACCACGGTGCTCACGTCGAACTTGCCCTGCGCGTTCAGCGGGGCGTCGGCCAGCGGCTCGCGTACGTAACCGCGCACCTGCCCCGACGCGTTCGTTTCGGCGGTGATGCCGCCGACGGGGCCGTCGCACTCGATCTGCACGGTCAGCCGGTCGAACTCCTTCTGGCCCGCGCCCAACAAAAGCGTGCCCGTCAGCGTGCGCCCCAACGCCGCCGTCACGGTGCCCGAAGTCCCGTGCCTGCGCGCGGCCTCGGCCACGGTGTTCGTCGTCACGGCCGACATGCAGCGTATAAGCCCTTCGGCCGCCGTCGCGCGCACGAGCGTGTCGCGGCGGCCGTCCTGCGTCTCGTTCAAGGTCATAGCTCCCCTTTTGTTTCGCGCTCGAAAAAATCCCGAGTGGCTTTGATGAAATGACGCCACCGCGTACTGCCTCCGCGCGGCGCCGGAGGGGCCACAAGATGCTGTGCCCGCCGCCCGCCGTCCGGCGGGGCGGAAACGGCCCGATTGCGGACGAAAAGCGGCCCGTTAAGTCTTCACGTAAAACCTCAAAGACCGCGCCCTATTGTGAGCAGTCAAAAAGACTAACCCAATATATTGTGCTATACTCTTGACAAGCAAATTCGCCGGGTGTATTCTTCGCGCCGTTTGGAACGAGCCGGTTCCATGCTCCGGGGGGGGCGGTCGTGACCCCGAAGCACAGGGACCTTTTCGCCTCCCGGCCAGACCAACCGTAGAAGTACCCGAGCCACACTAGAGACGGCGCGCAGTGAGCGCCGCAATTTTTTCGACCGCTGGAGAAGATCGTGCCTCGCGCCCCCCACGAGCGCGGGAAAGGCAAGAAGAGAAGATGAGCACCGCTATCGAGCCGAAACAGCAGGGAAGCCCCTCCGCCTTTGAGATCACGGGCGCCGCGCCCGCCGCCGCCGAGACACTGGGTCTGAACGCCCGCCGCGTCATCGCCAAGCGCTACAGCCTGAAAGACTCCCACGGGGAGGCCATCGAGGAGTGGCCCGACATCGTCCGCCGCGTCGTCGGCCACGTCGCGCAGGCCGAGTCCGACCTCGTCCGCCGCGACGAGTTCTACCAGACGATGGCGGGCATCATGCTCCGCCGCGAGTTCGTGCCGAACACGCCGTGCCTCGTCAACGCGGGCAAGCCCTCGGGGCAGCTCGCCGCCTGCTTCGTGCTGGACGTGCCGGACTCCATCGCCGGCATCATGAAGACCGCGACCGACGCCGCCATCATCCACCAGACGGGCGGCGGCACCGGCTTCACCTTCGAGAAGCTGCGCCCCGCCGGCGCGATGGTGCGCTCGACGCACGGCGTCGCCTCCGGCCCGGTCTCGTTCATGAACATCTTCAACACGACGACCGACACGGTGAAGCAGGGCGGCGTCCGCCGCGGCGCGAACATGGGCATCATGCGGGTCGACCACCCGGACGTGCTCCGCTTCATCCACGCGAAGAACGACCAGCATAGCCTTACGAACTTCAACATCTCGGTGACGGTGACCGACAAGTTCTTCGAGGCCGTGGACTCGAAGCAGTGGTACCAGCTCTCCTTCGACGGCGAGCCCTGGGACGACGAGGTCTACGACGCGGTGCAGGAGGGGCCTTACGCCGTCTACCGCACGACGGACGGCGAGACCGTGACGTTCCGCGACCGCGCGGCCTTCCTCGAGGCGAAGGAGTCGGGGCTCCTGGACAGGTGCACGCGCGAGGAGCCGCCCGCGCCGGGCATGGTCTACGCGCCGGACGTCTGGAACCGCATCGTCGCGAGCGCGCACCGCTACGCCGAGCCGGGTGTCATCTTCATCGACGAGGTCAACCGAAACAACCACATGATGGAGTCGATGGGGCCGATCTACGCGACGAACCCCTGCGCGGAGCAGGCGCTCCACTTCAACAACTCCTGCAACCTCGGCTCGATTGACCTCGCCAAGTTCTACGACCCCGAAACGCGGCTCGACTGGGAGCGCCTCGCCGACGCGGTGCACTGGTGCGTCCGCTTCCTCGACAACGTCATCGACACGTGCGCGTGGCCGCTCCCCGAGATCGACGACGTGGTCAAGCGCACGCGGCCCGTCGGCCTCGGCATCATGGGCTTCGCCGACCTGTGCATGAAGCTCAAGGTCAAGTACGGCTCGAACACTTCGATTGACTTGATGGACGAGGCGATGGGCTTCGTGCGGCGCGAGGCCTGGATTGAGAGCTGCCGCCTCGGCGCGGAGAAGGGCGTCTTCCCCGAGTACAAGCCGAACAAGGCCGCCTACGACAAGTTCCTGCGCGAAGAGATCGGCGTCCCCGAGGGGATGGAGATCACGCCGCGCAACTACGAGACGACGACGATTGCGCCGACGGGCACCATCTCGCTCGTCGCGGAGACCTCTTCGGGCGTGGAGCCGAACTTCTCCTGGGCCTACGTCCGCCAGGACACGCTCGGCAAGCGCACGTACGTCCACACGCTCGCGGCCGAGGCGCTCGGCATGACGGTCGACCAGACCGACCAGGAGTCCATCGACCGCGCGGCCGAGCACGTCGTCGCGCACGAGGCGGAGCTGCCCGACTACTTCATCTCGGCGATGTCGATCACGGCCGAGCAGCACGTCTACGTGCTCGCCGCCGCGCAGCGCAACGTCGACAACGGCGTGTCCAAGACCTGCAACGGCTCGCGCGACGACACGCTCGAATCGGTTGACCGCCTCTACCGCCTCGCGCGCGAGCTGGGCTGCAAGGCCGTCAGCTACTACCGCGACGGCAGCCGCGACTCGCAGGTGCTCTCGGCCGTGAAGGGTTCCGCCGAGACGCCGAGCGAGGTCGCCTGCGACCCGGCCGTCGTGACCGAGGCCGCGAAGGCGGAGGCGGCGGCCGAGCCAGTCGCGAAGGGTGATACCCCGATCATGCCTGTTGTGCCCGCGGCGCCCGCGCCGGCCGTGCGCCGGACGGAGTCGGGCGACGTGGTGAGCGTCGAGCGGCCGCGTGAGCTGACGGGCTACACGTGGCAGATTCCGTTCGACGGGCAGAACCTCTACGTCACGGTCAACCACGACGGCGTGGACATCCTCGAAGTCTTCGCCACCGGCCCCATCTCGGGCGGGGTGGGCCTGCTCGCCTCGAAGATGCTGCGCGGCGGCTTCGGCGCGCGCGAGGTGGCGCGCTCCTTGAACAAGGTGACGGGCACGCACTCGGTCTGGTTCAACGAGCGCCTGCTGACTTCGCCGGAGCAGGCGGTCGCCGAGTGCATCATGCTCACGAGCCGCCGCCTCCAGAGCCAGCCCGACTCGGCGCGTCAGCTCGCCTACCGGCAGCAGGCCGTCCAGCAGCCGGCGGTACAGGTCAGCGTCCCCGAAAGCGTCGAGCAGAACCGCAACTTCTCGCTCATCGGCGAGTGCCCCGAATGCCACGGCCAGCTCGAACACGCTTCGGGGTGCGACTTCTGCCGCGACTGCGGCTACTCGAAGTGTAAGTAGGAGGCGGCCGACCGTCAGGTCATCACAGTTAGGCTTCGGGGAAGCGCTTCCCCGAAGCCTAACCTTTTTGTCTTCGGAGCGGGACGATGAAGAACGTCGCCATACTCATCTTCGACGAGGTCGAGGTGCTCGACTTCTGCGGCCCGTTCGAGGTCTTCTCCGTCGCGGGGCGCAGAAGCGGGCTCGACCCCTTTCACGTCTACACGGTCGCGCGGGAGTCCCGCCCCGTCCTCGCGCGCAACGGGCTGAGCGTCAACCCCGCGCACACGCTCGGGGACTGCCCGCGCCCGGACGTGCTCGTGGTGCCCGGCGGCTACGGCACACGGCGCGAGATGCACAACGAGGCGCTGACGGATTGGATCGCCGAGCGGGCTAAGGACGTCGAGCTGCTGCTCTCGGTCTGCACGGGCGCGCTGCTGCTGGCGAAGGCGGGGCTGCTCGAAGGGCTCTCGGCGACGACACACCACGGCGCGCTCGGCCTACTTAAAGAAGTCGCCCCGAACACCGAAGTGCTCGAATCCGAGAGGGTCGTGGACAACGGGAAGGTCATCGTCTCGGCGGGCATCTCGGCCGGGATCGACATGTCGCTATACGCGGTCGGCCGCCTACTCGGCGTCGAGCACGCGGAGGAGACCGCGCGTTACATGGAGTACGACTGGTCTGAGAAGGGCCGTCGGCCGGCCGTGGCTTGACTCAAAATCATTAACCACAGAGACACAGAGGCACAGCCTGAAGACTTATCTCTTCAAAGCTGTGCCTCTGTGTCTCTGTGGTTAGTCCCTTTTGTGAGACGCGAACGCGGACAAACTTTTGGCGGGAGGCGGTGTCAAATGTTATGTTCGTCGCAGACCAGAGGTGCCTTAAAGTATTCCCGCTCCGCACGCGCGCGAAAGCATCGCAAGTAGGGTCGAGGGCCGGCGTTCCAACGTGGGGCACAGTCGCTCTTCCCGCCCCGAGACGTTTAATTGCGAGAGCGCCGCGAGGCTTCAAAGATGCGACTGAAAAACACCCCCGCACTTATCCTTCTCCTCCAACTCCTTCTCAACCCCTTCGCCCCGCTCGCCGCGCGGGCGGACACGAACGCCATGAACGAGACGAGCGTTGACGCAGCCGAGGAGGCGGGCGCGGCCGAGAGGCAGGGCCTGCGCTTCCGCCTGAGCGAAGGCGCCGAGGCGGCCGAGAGGCCGGAGGCGCGGCCGCCCGCCGCGAAGGCCGAGAAGCTCTCCGACTCGGAGGCGGCGCGCGTGCTGGCGCGCCTGCCCGAGATCAAGACCGACGCGGCGGACGCGCAGGAGTTCGCGCTGCGCGAGAGGTCTCTGCCGGCGCCGCGCGCGGGCGCGACCGTCTTGAAGCCTTTCCCGGCCGCCGAGCCGAGCGCGGCTCCGGACGCGAACGTCGCGGGCGACGCGAAGGTCTTGCGCCACTCGCCCGAGGGCGAAGTCCTCATCGCGCCGCAGGTCTCCCTGACCTTCTCGCGCCCGGTCGTCGCGGTCACCTCGCAGGAGGAGGCTGCGCGCAACGTCCCCGCCCGGTTGAGCCCGCAGCCCTTGGGGCGTTGGCGCTGGCTCGGCACGAAGACGCTCATCTTCGACCCCGACGGCGGGCGCCTGCCGATGGCGACCGAGTTCACCGTCGCGGTGCCGGGCCGCGCAGGCTTCACGCCCGCGACGTGGAAGTTCGCGACGCCCGCGCCGAAGCTCGTGCAGAAGTACCCGGAGGACGTGGCGGCGCGCCGCGACGCGGTCGTCTTCATGGAGTTCGACCAGAAGGTCGAGCCCGCGGCCGTCCTGCGCAACGTGAAGTTGCAGGCCGGGGGCGCGCCCGTCCAGGTCAGGCTGGCGACGGAGGTTGAGATCGGCCGGGACGAAAACGTGAAGCGGCTTGTCGCGTCGGCCACGCAGGGCCGCTGGCTCGCGCTGCGCGCGTCGGAAGAGCTGCCGCCGAACTCGCCCGTCTCGGTCAGCGTCGGCGCGGGCACGCCCTCGGCCGAAGGCCCGCGGACGACGAACGCGCCGCAGGGCTTCGCGTTCCGCACGTACGGCCCCCTGCGCGTGACCGAGCACCGCTGTGGCTGGCAGAAGACGTGCTCGCCTTACGACTCCTGGTCAATCGATTTCAGCAACGGCATCGACCAGGCGGCATTCGATCAGGCGCAGGTCAAGGTCGAGCCGGAGGTGCCCGACCTCTTCGCCTACGCGTCGGGTAACGGCCTCTACATACAGGGGGGGCAGAAGCGCGGGCGGACTAATTACAAGGTGACGCTCGACGCCTCCTTACGCGACGAGTTCGGGCAGACTCTGGGCGCGCCCGTCACGCTCGACTTCAACGTCGGGCCGGCGCCGCCCGGCCTCTTCGCGGGCGGCGGCAACTTCGTCGTGCTCGACCCAGCGGGCGGGCCGAACCTCTCCGTCTTCAGCGTCAACCAGCCCTCGCTCAAGGTGAGCCTCTACGCCGTCACGCCGCAGGACTTCGCGGCGTACATCGCCCACATGCGCTCGGTGACGGGCTACTACGACGAGCAACGGAAGAAGCCCGCCGGCCCGCCGGGCCGCCTCGTCTCGACGAAGAGCGTGCCCGTCAAGGGGCTGCCCGACGAGATGACCGAGACGCGGCTCGACCTCTCGCCCGCGCTCGAAGGCGGGCGCGGCAACGTCTTCGTCGTCGTCGAGCCGGCGGTCGTCCCCGACCCGAAGAACCGCCGGCGCGGCGACGACTCGCTGCGCGTCTGGGCGCAGTTGACGAGCATCGGGCTCGACGCCTTCGTCGACCGCGACGACCTGGTCGGCTGGGCGACGACGCTCTCGGACGGCCGCCCGCTCGAAGGCGTCGAGATGACGCTCGTGCCCGGCGACGTGCGCGCGACGACGGGGCGCGACGGCGTCGTGCGCCTCGGGTTGGAGGGGAAGAGCGTGGACGTGCGCGGGATGCTCGTCGCGCGCAAGGGCGGCGAGACGGCCTTCCTGCCCGAGTTCACGGACTGGTGGAACCAGACGACCTCGTGGGTGCGGCGCCCGGCCGTGGACGAGCTGCGCTGGTTCGTCTTCGACGACCGGAAGATATACCGGCCCGGCGAGGAGGTGAGCCTGAAGGGCTGGCTGCGCCGCGTGGGCGCGGGCCAGAAGGGCGACGTGGGCGCGCTCGCGGGCGCGGCCGACTCGGTCAGTTACGTCCTGCGCGACTCGCGCGGCAACGAGATTACGAAGGGCGGCGCGCGCCTCAACGCGCTGGGCGGCTTCGACGCGAAGCTCAAGCTCCCGCCGACGATGAACCTCGGCAGCGCGTCCCTGCAGTTTCAGGCAACGGGCGGCACCGCGAACACGCCGGCCGCGCTCGCCGGGCGCGAGCACTACCACCAGCTACAGGTGCAGGAGTTCCGCCGCCCGGAGTTCGAGGTCTCCGCCAAGTCGGACGAGGGGCCGCACTTTGTCGGCGGACACGCGCAGGCGACCGTGCAGGCGAGCTACTACGCGGGCGGCGGCCTGGCCGACTCGGAGGTCAACTGGAGCGTGACGGCCACGCCGACCACGTACACGCCGCCTAACCGCGGCGACTACACCTTCGGCCGCTGGACGCCCTGGTGGGAAACGGCCTACAGCCCCAGCCGCCCCGGCTCGGCCGCGGAGACACAGACCTTCAAGGGCAAGACCGACGCCGCGGGCCGGCACACGCTCCGCATCGACTTCGACTCGGTGAACCCGCCGCAGCCTTCGAGCGTGAAGGCCGAGGCGACCGTGGCGGACGTGAACCGTCAGGCCTGGACTTCCAACACGACGCTGCTCGTCCACCCTTCCGAACTCTACGTCGGCCTGCGCAGCGAACGCCTCTTCGTGCAGAAGGGCGAGCCGCTCGTCGTCAACACCATCGTCTCCGACCTCGACGGCCGTGCCGTCGCCGGGCGCGAGGTGCGCATGCGCGCCGCGCTGCTCGAATGGAAGTACGCGAAGGGGCAGTGGCAGCAGGCGGAGTCGAAGGACGCGGAGGAGTGTGTGGTCAAGTCAGCGGCGGACGCCGTGCGCTGCACCTTCCGCCCGAAGGCCGGCGGCACGTACCGCGTGACGGCGCGCGTCTACGACGAGCGCGAGCGGCCGAACGAGAGCGAGCTGACGCTTTGGGTCGCGGGCGGGAGCAACCCGCCGCGGCGCGGCGTGTCGCAGGAGAAGGTCGAGCTGATCCCGGATCGCAAGGAGTACGCCGCGGGCGACACGGCCGAGATACTCGTGCAGGCGCCTTTCACGCCGGCCGAGGGGCTGCTGACGTTGCGCCGCTCGGGCCTCGTCCGCACCGAGCGCTTCAGCATGGACGGGCCTTCCTACACCCTGCGCGTGCCCGTCGAGGAACTCTTCACGCCGAACGTACACGTGCAGGTCGACCTGGTCGGCGCGGCCCCGCGCGCGGACGACAAGGGGCAGGCGAACGAGAAGCTCCCCAAACGCCCAGCCTTCGCCACAGGCTCGTTGAGTCTTTCGGTGCCGCCGCTCGCGCGCAAGCTCGCGGTGACGGCGACGCCGCGCGACAAGGCCCTGGAGCCGGGCGGCGAGACGACCGTCACGGTCGAAGTCAAGGACGCCGCGGGCCGCCCCGTCGCGGGCAGCGAGTTGGCCGTCGTCGTCGTCGACGAGTCGGTGCTGGCGCTCACCGCGTACAAGCTCGAAGACCCGCTCGCGGTCTTCTACATGCAGCGCGGCGCGGACGTGGCAGACTACCACCTGCGCAAAGACGTGCAGCTCGCAGACCCCGGCACGTTGCGGGTCTCGCAGGTGAGCTTCAACGGCGGCGTCTCCGGAGTGGGCCTCAACAGGGGCATCGCCGACACGATAGCGATGCCGAGGTCTGCCGCGCTCAGGGTGGTGACGAAGTCCGGGTCTAATGAATCCCCGCCGCCTCCGCCGCCGGCCCCGGGCGCGCAGCCCACGCCCGCCGAGGGCGAGGCGCAAGAGGGGATACGCCTGCGCGAGAACTTCGACGCGCTCGCGGTCTTCGCGCCTTCGGTTCCGACCGACGCGCACGGGCGCGCCGAGGTCAAGGTCAAAGTCCCCGACAACCTGACGCGCTACCGCGTGATGGCCGTCTCGGTCGCGGGCGGCAAGCAGTTCGGCTCGGGCGAGTCGTCCATCACCGCGCGACAGCCTCTGATGGTTCGGCCTTCGGCGCCGCGCTTCCTGAACTTCGGCGACCGCTTCGAGCTGCCCGTCGTCTTGCAGAACCAGACCGACGCGCCCGCCGAAGTGGACGTGGCCGTGCGCGCCGCCAACGCGGAGCTGACCGACGGCCGCGGGCGCCGCGTCACGGTGCCCGCCAACGACCGCGTGGAGGTGCGCTTCCCCGTGGCGGCTTCGTTCGCGGGCACGGCGCGCTTCCAGGTCGCGGCCAGCGCGGGCCGCTACGCCGACGCCTCGCAGTTCGAGCTGCCCGTCTGGACGCCGGCCACGACCGAGGCGTTCGCGACCTACGGCGAGCTCGACCAGGGCGGCGCCGTCGTCCAGCCGGTCAAAGCCCCCCCGGACGTGTTCAGGCAGTTCGGCGGGCTCGAAGTCCAGACCTCCTCGACGCAGTTGCAGGCGCTGACGGACGCCGTGCTCTACCTCGTCGCGTACCCGTACGAGTGCTCGGAGCAGTTGTCTTCGCGCGTCCTCGCCGTCGCCGCCCTGCGCGACGTGCTGACGGCCTTCAAGACGAAGGAGATGCCGACACCAGAGGAGATGAACCGCGCCGTCGCGCGCGACATCAAGCGGCTTCAGGGGATGCAGAACGACGACGGCGGCTTCGGCTTCTGGCGGCGCGGCGACGAGTCGTGGCCCTACGTCAGCATCCACGTCGCGCACTCGCTTGTGCGCGCGAAGGAGAAGGGCTACGACGTGCCGCAGGCGATGCTCGACAAGTCGCGCGGCTACCTGCGCGGCGTCGAGTCGCACATCCCCAAACGCTACGGCCGCGACGCGCGCAACTCGCTCATCGCCTACGCGCTCTACACGCGCGCGCTCATGGGCGACCGCGACCCGGCGCGCGCGCGGCGGTTGATCGCGGAGAATGGCGGCGTCGAGAAGTTGCAGCTCGAAGCGGTCGGCTGGCTTCTGACCGTGGTCTCGGGCGACAAGGCTTCGGCGGCGGAGGTGGCTTCGATCAGAAGGCTGTTCGACAACCGCGCGGAGGAGACGGCCGGGGCGGCGCACTTCGTCACCTCTTACGCGGACGACGACTACCTGCTGCTCAGCTCCGACCGGCGCGCCGACGGCGTCATCCTCGAAGCGCTCATCCGCGACCAGCCCGAGAGCGACCTCATCCCGAAGGTCGCGCGCGGCCTGCTCGCGCACCGCAAGCAGGGGCGCTGGGGGAACACGCAGGAGAACGCCTTCGTGCTCCTCGCGCTCGACAGGTACTTCCGCACGTACGAGAAGGCGACGCCCGACTTCGTCGCGCGCGCGTGGCTCGGCGACGCGTACGCCGGCGAGCAGCAGTTCAAGGGCCGCTCGACCGACCGGCAGCAGTTCGACGTGCCGATGCGTTACCTCGCCGAGAAGGGGGGCGGGACGCAGAACCTCGTCCTGCAGAAGGAGGGGGCGGGGCGGCTCTACTACCGCGTCGGGATGAACTACGCGCCGTCGAACCTGAAGCTGGCGGCGGCCGACTACGGCTTCGCCGTCGAGCGCGTCTACGAATCGACCGGCGAGCCGGGCGACGTGCGGCGCGACGCCGACGGGACGTGGCACATCAAGGCCGGCTCGACCGTGCGCGTGAAGCTGACGTTGGTGGCGCCCACGCGCCGCTACCACGTCGCTTTGGTTGACCCTCTGCCGGCGGGGCTCGAAGCCCTGAACCCGGCGCTCGCCGTCACGAGCAGCGCCGCCGCGGAAGACCAGCAGGCCACGAGCACGCCCGTCGGCTGGTGGTGGTGGCGCCGCACGTGGTTCGAGCACCAGAACCTGCGCGACGACCGCGCCGAGGCCTTCACGTCGCTGTTGTGGGAGGGCGTCTACACCTACTCCTACACCGCGCGCGCGACGACCCCCGGCGCCTTCGTCGTCCCGCCCGCCAAGGCCGAAGAGATGTACGCCCCCGAGACCTTCGGCCGCGGCCAGAGCGACAAGGTGGTCGTGGAGTAGAGCGAAGGAGCGACGCGAAGGAGCGCGGGCGTCCTGTCCGCGCTCCTTCGCGTCACGTTCTGCTTACCAGAGCGGTCATCGGGGTGAGGGAGAGCAAGTAACTTGTTGACCCCGCCCCCGGAATGGGAGTACAAATTCTGCGCGCCGTCGAAAACCTGTTGACGTCCCCGGCGCGGTAACCTCTCACGATTAGGTACGGTCTCCCATCCGGCCTCGCGTCCCGGTACTCACGTTCGCCTTTGGTCAGGAGAGACGCCATGAACGCTCACAGCCTCCGTACACACTCCCGATACCAGCATATCGTTACTGCCATCACAATGCTTTGCTCAGCCATCGTTCTGGTTCTCGGCTTCGCTGCCAGCGGCGCACGCCCTCAGCAGGACGATGCGACCGCCTCTGCCCGGGACGAGCGGAAGTTTAAGGTCGACATACCCGAGCACCTGCCCATCAAGGTGAAGCTCAAGAGCGAGAAGTCGTTCAAGGATGCGGAGAATAAGAAGTGGTTGCGCGAGCTTGAAATCGAGGTGAGGAATACCGGCAGCAAGCCGATCTATTACGTCGCGTTCTATCTCGGCCTGCCGGATGTCAACATCGGCGGCCCCCTGTTAACCATCGACATGCATTACGGGAGGGGTGCGCTCTTCTTCCCGGAGACGCCGGTCGAGCCCGGGGACGTGCCGATTATGCCGGGCGAGAGCGTCACGATAAGGCCCGGCGCGCAGGGCACGAAGGCTTTTGAGTATCACCGGGACGAGTTGAAGGATCAGACTGACTCGAAGAGGGTCGAGTGCGTGGTGTCGGCCATAACATTCGGCGACGGCACGGGCCTCTGGGGGCGTAACGGCACACTCGACCCTCCGCTCTTTACACACACTCGCTGACTTACGGCGGCATCTGCTGCCCGTCCCTCGTGACCCCTACACCGTCGCCGACACCGCCCCTGTTGGAGATAGGAGGGGGGGCGCCCTGTTACTTCGCCGAGATGTCAACGCTCTGTTACGACCTGGAGGCGTGGTGCGACTGCATGGACGTGGGCGGGCAATGGCTGGAGGAGAGCTGTCGCTGCCGGACATGGTCGCCCATCCTGATAGACGTGGCGGGCGACGGGTTCGGCCTGACCGACGGCGCGGGCGGCGTCGCCTTCGACATCAACTCCGACGGCGCGAGGGAGCGGGTGGCGTGGACGGCCCCAGGTTCTGACGACGCGTGGCTCGCGCTCGACCGCGACGGCAACGGCGCGATTGACGGAGGCCGCGAGCTGTTCGGCAACTTCACGCCGCAGCCGCCGTCTTCGAAGAAGAACGGCTTCCTCGCATTGGCCGTGTACGACAGGCCGGAGGCGGGCGGCAACGCCAACGGGGTGATAGATAAACGCGACGCCGTCTTTGCCTCGCTCCGGCTCTGGCAGGACACTAACCACGACGGGGTCTCCCAGCCCGGAGAACTGCGCACACTCCCCGAGCTTGACATCGCGCGGATCCACCTCGACTACAAGGAGTCGAAGCGGGCGGACTCTTTCGGCAACCGCTTCCGCTACCGGGCGAAGGTGGACGACGCGAAGGGCGCGAAAGTGAATCGGTGGGCGTGGGACGTGTTTCTCCTCGCGGGACAGTAGGAAATTCAAGTTCAGCGAAGCCGTAGCGGAGGGCGCTGCGGACGAGCGGAGGGATTTCGCGGGCGGTCAGAGTAGATTTGCCACCGGGCAGAATCGTTCTGCGGGCGGGCGGCGACCCTGCCCACGGCGGCGTAAGCGTTCTGCCGGGCGGCGGGCGAGTGTCGCGCGGGCGGAGTCGTTCTGCGGGCGGGCAGAATGATTCTGCCGGCGGGCGGAATCGTTTTGCGGGCGGGCGGAACGAATTTGCGGGTAGGTGAGATCGTTCCGCACGGGCGGAGTGATTTTGCGGGCGGGCGGAACGATTTTACCGCCGGGTAGAGTGGTTTAGCGGCCGGGTCAGAACCACTCGCGGTAGCGGTTGGGTTTTACGCCGACGACCCACCCGCTACCGCGGGTGGTACTGACCGCTATGGCGGCCGCACTTAATTACAAGCGGCTGGAGAGGGAGGGGAGAGAAAGTTATTGTCAGGGGAGGCGCGACGTGTGTAGAATCCGGGCGTATTCCGGACAGCCACTCTCACTGTAGTCACGGCAGCCCCGCCGGTGTGCGAGAACCCACAGGCGCACTCTCACGGGCGACTACCTCGCCGCCCACGCTCACAACCCTTCCAGAAAGAAAGGAGCCGCAGGAATGAGACTCCCACGCACCGACACAGAGCTTGCGCTCTGGCTCAACAACTTCTCGACCTCTTTCACCGCTTACGCCGACGCGCTCGGCTTCACCGAGGCGGACGTGAACTCGGTCAAGGCCGACGCCGCGATGCTCAATTACATCGTCGGCGACCTCCTGCCCACCTACAAGTCCGCGCTCCAGTCGCGCACCTCCTTCAAGAATCTGGTGATGTCCGGCCCGACGGGCACCGCGTCCGTCGCGCTGCCCATGCCGCCCACGACCGGGGCGGCGCCGGCGGTCGTCCCGGCCGGCATCGTCCCGCGCCTCCGAAACCTCATCCAGCGCATACAACTCTCACCCGGCTACACCGAACAGATCGGCCTCGACCTCGGCATCAGCGAGCGGGACGGCGTCGGCCCCTCTGTCGCGGACGCGGCGCCAAAGCCCAGCGTCAGGGCGCGCTCGACGGGGCCGGGGACGGTGCAGGTAGATTTCAGCAAGGAGAAGTACGACGGCGTAGTCATCGAGAGCCAGCGCGACGGCGACGACGAATGGCAGTCGCTCGGGCTCGACAGCTACAGCCCCTACATCGACGACCGACCGCCGAAGGTAGAAGGCAAGCCCGAGACGAGGCAGTACCGCGCCCGCTACATGCTGCGCGACCAGCCCACGGGCGAGTGGTCGGACATCGTCACCACCACCTTCGTCCCCTAACCGCGGCGTTAATGATACCGACTTGCAAATAGAAATAAGGTCCCTTCTCGCTGGGAGCGCGGGCATCCCTGCCCGCAAGCGCGCGCAAGCACGCTGACCGTCTCACTCTTCACCTCGACGTTGAGGTGTAAAGTCTCTTAGCTTTCGCGCTGCGCGCTCAGGCGGGCAGGGATGCCCGCGCTCCCAGCTTTAAGCGGCCTTATTTTAATCTGCAAGTCGGTGTGAGAATCCGCCTCTGGTCGGTCGGCGTAGAGTGGCAAGCTGCTATAAGTCTGCCGCGAGAGACCTATTTATCTATTTTGATAGAGCCGTTGACCGTCTTAAGGTTCAGCGGCTCGCCGCCGCCGCCGAGCGGTGCCTGGAGGCGCCAACCCACCTGTCTCTTCTCGGGCTGAAGGCCGAGGCCGTCGGCGACCTCGATCTTGCCGTTGACGACGCCGGCCGACACATCGGCCTTCATCCCCTCGGCCAGGCGAATCCGGATGCTGCCGTTGACCGTTTTGAAGTCGTGTGCCCCTTCTCGCTCCGCGCTCGCGTAGACGACATCCACGCTGCCATTCACGCTCTTCGCCTGCGCGGGGCCGCGCACGTCTTCGAGTTTGATTGAGCCGTCCCTGACGCTGACCGTCAACGGCGCTTCGAGGTTCGAGACCTTCACGCCCGCCGTGTCGGATGAGAGTTCGACTCTTCCCGCCCCGCGCGGCAGCTTGACCTCGAAAGAGACTTTCACCGGCGAGTCGGCCGCCGCGAGCGAGAACACGCCCTCGCCCCGCCTGAGCGTCACGAAGGCGTCGCGCCGTTCCTCGGGCGTGCCGCCGCGCTTCATTACCTTCACCTCGACGCGGTTCTCGTCCCAGCCCTCGACGGTGAGACTCCCGCCCGGACTCTTGAAGGAGAAGGCTGCATCCGGGGCAACCTCGAACGTCTTCGTCAGTACGGTCTCGTCCTCGGTTATGACCGCGCCGTCCTCGTCCAGCGCAGTCCCGTCCGTGGGCCGGCCCGCGGCGGCGGGCGGCTTCGAAACGCGTGTGCCGTCGCCGGCCCGGATGCCCCCCCAGCCGACCAGCCCGCGTGAGTACAATGCGACGGCGAACAACCCGCCGATGCCCAGGAACAGCAGCAGTCCGAGCAGCGGTAGCGGCAGCCGCCGTCCACCTTTAAGGGCGTGCGCGTGCGGCGCGGAGGCCGCCAGCGGCGAGGTGTACGCGCCGCCGCCGAACGGCGTCTGCCGCTCAGTCGGACGCGAGGTCAAAGGCGGCTCGCCCGTAACGCGCGGCGGCAGCGCTACCGTGCCGTTCGCGGGCCGCGAGTCGTAAAGGATGCGCGTGGGCGCCTCCGGCGCCGCCACGCGCTCTCCGCACCGGCGGCAGAACTGCTGCCCCGTCGATAACTTCGCGCTACACTTTAGACACTGTTCGCTCATGACGAAGAGGCCGCCGAATCATATTTACTGCTCGACTGGTAAACACCACGCGTCGCTCGTTCATGGCAAAAACTTCTGAACGCCGCTGTAGTCAAAAAAAGGTGCGGGCAGCCGTTCGACGGCTGCCCGCACCTTTTTCATCTGCTCCGCCGAGGCTTAGCGCGCGCGCGCGTTCTCGTTGCGGAGGTTGTTGGTGACGGAGAAGACGCCGGGGACGGAGTTGGCCAGGACGTAGGCCAGCCGCCGGTCGCCCTCGCTGGAGACGACGCCTTCGAGCGTCACGTGGCCGCCGTTGACGACGATGTGGATCGAAGGGTTCACCCCGCGCCCGTAGCGGAAGAGCGGGCTGTTCCACCCCATCAGCGCGCGGTACGTGTTCGCCCGGATCGAGTCGTCGAAGCCGGAGAGCGGCAGCACCTCGATGTTGTTGACCACGCGCTCGACGCCCTTCAGCTTCTTCACGCGGCGCTCCGCGTCCTTGCGCGTCGAGGGCTGCACGACCTGGCCCGAGAGCGTCACGGTCGAGCCGTCGATGGCGTACTCAAGGTTGTCGAAGACGCCGTACCACGGGAGCGTCACCAGCTCCTTGCGCACCTGCTTCGCCAACTGCTCGTATGCGGCGCGCTGGCCCATCTGGTCGGACGGGGCCGCGGCCGCGACGGAAGCCGCGACGACCACCGCCGCGACGAGTGCGAAAACTCTATTCAAGATTGCTCTCATCTTCATCTCACCCCTTGTTTCAGGACGTTTATTTGTTCACGAACTTTGATGAAAAAGGCCCCTCCCGCGTTGCGGGGAGACCGTTTCTGGTACTCTATTGCCGGACTCATTCTCAGCCTAGTTTCCGGGGGCCGTCTTTCACTTTGAGCACACCCGACAACCCGCCGCGCGGGGCGTTCGCTGCGCTGCGTCACAGGGACTTCCGCCTGCTCTGGACGGGCCAGTTCTTCTCCATCACCGGCTCGCAGATGCAGGTCGTCACCATCAACTGGCACGTCTACCTCCTCATGCGCCCGTACGGCGAGAAGGCCGCGGCCGCGGCGCTCGGCCTCGTCGGACTCGTGCGCGTAGTGCCCATCGTCGTCTGCTCGCTCGTCGGGGGCGTCGTCGCCGACGCCGTCGACCGCAAGCGGCTCATCCTCGTCACGCAGACCGTCATGCTCCTGTGCGCGGCGGCGCTCGCCCTCATCACCAGCGCGGGACTCAAGCACGTCTGGCCCGTCTACGCCCTGACGGCGCTCTCTTCCGCGGCCATCGCCTTCGACAACCCGGCGCGCCAGGCGCTGCTCCCTTCGCTCGTGCCCGCGCGCGACTTCCCGAACGCGGTGAGCCTCGGCTTCGTCTCCTTCCAGATCGCTTTAGTCGTCGGGCCTGTGCTCGGCGGCGTGGTGCTGGCGCAGTTCGGGCCGGCGGCCGTCTACGCCTTCAACGCCCTCTCGTTCCTCGCGGTCGTCGCGGCCGTGCTGCTGATGCGCGCTGCGGGGAAGGGGAAGGCCGAGGAGTTGGCGCGCGTGAGTCTGGAGTCTTTGAAGGAGGGGCTGAGCTTCGTCTGGCGGACGCCGATCATGGTGCAGACGATGTCACTCGATTTCGTGGCGACCTTCTTCGCTTCGGCGACGGCGCTGCTGCCCATCTTCGCGCGCGACGTGCTGGACGTGGGCGAGCACGGCTACGGCGTGCTCGCGGCGGCCTCCGCGTTCGGCGCGGTGCTGACGGGGCTTCTGCTCGCGCGCCGCGGCTCCGGGTGGCGAAGGCCCGGACTCGCGGTGCTCGTCTCGGTCGCGGTCTACGGCGCGGCGACCGTCCTGTTCGGCCTCTCGCGCTCCTACTGGCTCTCGCTCGCGATGCTCGCGCTCTCGGGCGCGGCCGACACGGTGAGCACGGTCATCCGCCAGACCATCCGGCAGCTCATCACGCCCGACCGCCTGCGCGGCCGCATGACCTCCGTCAACATGATCTTCTTCATGGGCGGGCCGCAGCTCGGGGAACTCGAAGCGGGACTCGTCGCGGCGGCGGCGGGCGCGCCCTTCTCGGTCGTGCTCGGCGGCGTCTGCTGCCTCGCGGCGGTCGGGGCGGCGGCGCTGCGCGCGCGCGAGCTGATGCGCTACCGCTTCGCCGAACACGGCTGAGCTTGCAACCTCACGTGCGGAGGGCCTACCATCGGCCTCAAACTTCAGGCTAAGCGAGGAGGGAGAATGTCATTGGGTGACTCGCCCGAGACGAACGGCGGCGAAACGCTCGCGGACGCCGCGCGCGACGAGCGCGAGGTGGCGGCCGAACACCTGCGCGAAGAACTGAACCGCGACCCGTCCGACGAAGAGATCGACGAGTGGCTGCGCCATCACACGGAGGGGTACTGAAAGGCAGTAGGCAGTAGGCAGATGGCAGTAGGCAGTTCGGACAAGAAGATGTCTTAACTGCCTACTGCCATCTGCCTACTGCCTACTGCTTTTGCCTTACGGTGTCCCCGCGACGGTGATCTTGTTGTCCACGCCGAGGACGCCTTTGACGGCGTAGGCGAGGCGTTCGGCGCGCTGCTTGACGGCCTCTGAGTTGACCGTGCCGGTGAGACGGACGCGGCCGTTGACGACCGTCGCGTCGATGACGACGGTCGAGACCGCCGGGTCGTCCGCGAACGCCTTGTCGATCTTGGTCTGCAGCGTCGCGTCGTCGTTACCCGCGGGCGGCGCGGTGGAAGCCGCGGGCGGCGCGGTCGTGGCCGGCGGCGCGGTGGTCGTCGTGCCCGCCGGGGGCGCCTGGACGATGATCGGCGGCGGGGCGACGGTCGTCGTCGGCGCCTGGACGATGATGGGCGTCGGCTGCGGCAGCGGCGTCTGGACGAGGACGGGCGCCTGCGTAAACGGCGTCGGCTGCGTCGCCGCGGTGCGCGCGTTGATGTTGACGTCGGTCGTAGACTCTTCGCGTGAGTTCGTCAGGAAGAGGAAGATGATGGCCGTGGCGGCGATGGCGATGAGCGCCACGGCCGCGACGACGCCGGTCGAGTAACCGCGCCGCTCGGGCGGCGGGTAGTAGCGCGGCTGGGGCTGGCGCACCGTCCGCTCCTCCGTGACCTCGCGCCGCGCCGTCGGCGTCTCGATCACGACCCGGCTACGCTTATGCTGCTCTTCGTCTTGAGACATGAAGCTTCTGCTCCTTGGTCTTTGAAGTAAGCTTAACTTTGCGCGAGGGTAGTCTTTAGCAACCGACGGGGCGCCCGCAAGCGCCCGACAAAGGGGAGCGCGCGGCCTTAGTTCCCACGCGCTCCCCGGACTTTACTCAAACGCCCCGGCCGCCCTTAGTAGCGGCGGGGGAGACGGCGCTTGTGCTTCCTGTAGAGGTAGCCGCCCGTGCCGCCGACGATGGCGCCCGCGGCCGCGCCGCGCCCGTGGCCGACCGCGCCGCCGACGCCCGCGCCCAGCGCCGCGCCGCTCGCCGTCGCGCCGATGGTGCGCGTCCGCGGACTGAAGTGGCGACGTGCGGCTCTGCGGTTGAAGGCGTACGTGCCCGCGCCGCCCGCGCCGATGGCCGCGCCCTTCTTGCCGCCGACGAGCCCGCCGACGGCCGCGCCGCCCGCGATCATCGCCGCCGTCCGCGCCTTACGCCCGAAACGCGACCGATGCCGCCGCGTCTGCGCCGCCGCGTCGAGCGACAGACTCGTCACGAGAAATAGTAAGCAGAGTAGACCGACTGAAACCTTCCGCATCTTCATACTCCTTCCGTCCTGGTCGAATCTTAACGAATCAAAACGGGAGAGACGTATCACGCGGCTGACTTCTGCAAAGACCATTCCGCTGCGGCCACACCGCGCAAGTCGAAGAAAAATCAGAGCCAAAGAAGGAAGATGAGTCCGGATGCGTTCGCAGTCGCACGTTAAATCGGGCCGGGGCGTATTATCAGCGAACACAGGAACGATGGGCGGGTTCTAGGTGCTAGTTAAAACCAGAACCCAGCACCCAACACCTAGAACCCGCTCCCCGTTGACCTCGCACAGGCCCTCGCACATAATCGGCCGCATGACGACGGCCATCATACATCACCCCGTCTTCGAGCAGCACGACACGGGGCCAGGTCACCCCGAGAGTCCGGAGCGCTACGCGGTCGTGATGCAGGCGCTGCGCGGCGACGCGGAACTCTGGCCGCGGCTTCTGGAAGTCGAGGCCACGCCCGCGCCCCGCGGCGACGTGCAGGCCGCGCACACGCCGCAGCACTTCAAGCACGTCGAGCGCGCCGTCAGCGAGGGCCTGGGCTACCTCGACGCGGACACGGCCGTCTCGATGCGCTCGCTCGAAGCGGCTTTGCGCGCGGCGGGCGGGGCGTGCAAAGCGGTCGACATGGTCTTGAAGGGCGAGGCGCGGAATGCCTTCCTGCCCGTGCGCCCGCCCGGCCACCACGCGACTTCCGACCGTGCGATGGGCTTCTGCCTCTTCAACACCGTCGCGGTCGCCGCGCGCTACGCCCAGAGTCGTTACAGGGAGGTCGAGCGCGTGGCCGTCATCGACTGGGACGTGCACCACGGCAACGGCACGCAGGGCATCTTCTACGACGACCCGACGGTCTTCTTCTTCTCGGCGCATCAGTACCCCTGGTACCCGGGGACGGGCACGCGCGCCGAGACGGGCGTCGGGCGCGGCCGCGGCTACACCCTGAACCTGCCTCTGCGCGCGCGCACCCCGGCCGCCGAGCACAAGCGCGCGTTCGAGACGGCGCTCGAAGAGATCGGGGCGAAGTTCAAGCCCGACCTCGTCATCATCTCGGCCGGCTTCGACTCGCACGCGGGCGACCCACTCGGACAACTCATGCTGACGGACGAAGACTTCATAAGCCTGACGCGCGCGGCGAAGGACTGGGCGCGCGACGCGTGCGCGGGCCGCCTCGTCTCCTGTCTCGAAGGCGGCTACAACCTCCTCACGCTCGGCGAGACGGTCGCCGCGCACGTCCGCACGCTGGCGGAAGATTGACGAAGGTCGTGGGGGAACACCGTCCCCGCCGTCGGCGTAACAGGGAGCACTGTCGTAGTCGAGAGTAATGATTGCGAGCTCGACACGGAGACACTCCTGAGGATTTGAGATTTCAAATTTGAAGTTTGAAATTGAAAAGCTCTGCCCCCGCGTCTAGTCTTTCATGGATTTTGCAGAAAACTTTCAGACGAAGTTCGCGCGGGCGCGCGAGTCGTTCCGGCGTGCGATGCCGCGCGTGGCTCTGGCGGCGGTCGCGCTCTTCCTGCTGCGCCTGTTCTTACGCGACACCTCTCTCTACCGCAACACGCCCCTCGGACTGCTCGGCCCCGTCACCTTCGTCGTCTGCGCGTGCGTCATCCTCTACTTCGGCCTCAAGCTCGCGGTGCGGCTCAAGCGGATGCTTCTGTGGAAGGTGCGGCGGCGCCTGATCGTCACCTACCTCTTCGTCGGGCTGACGCCTGTCGTGCTGCTGCTCGCGCTCGGCGTGCTGGTGGCGACGGGCGGCTCTTCGCAGGCGATGGTGCGCGTCGTCACCGTCGAGATCGAGGCGTCCGAGCGCCAGGCGCTCGAAGGCGCGCGCACGCTCGCCGGCTCGCTCGCGCGGCTCCCGCCGAACACTTCTGGGCGCGAGGCGCAGGCGTGGCTCGACGAGCGCGCGGCCCTCCTGCGCGCGGCGCTGCCCGGCGCGCGCGTCTACGCATGGCGCGGCGGCGAGGGCAAGGCGGCCGATTTGTTCAGCGCGGACTTGGGCGAAGAGACGCGCGGCGTCGGCCCCGACGCTTCGGACGAGCGCGAGTCTCTGCCGGCGTGGCTCGACGGCCGCGCGGAGTGGAGCGGCTTCGCGTACCTGCCGGTGCCGGAGGGCGCGGAGACCTCTTTCGGCACGCCTTCGGTGCGCGCGCTCGCGCGTGCGGGCGAGGGCCGGAACGCCGCCGCGGTGCTCGTGGCCGTGCCCGTCAGCCGCGCCCTCGTCGCGCGCTACCGCGAGAACACGGGCGTCAACGTGCGCCCCTTCCTCGTCGGCATCAGGTACGAAGAGGGGCGGCGCGAAGACCCGAGCCTGCCGCCCCGCGGCCGCAGGCTCTTCGACGTGTCGCACGACCAGTTCGGCGAACCTCTGCCGAAGTTCGACGGCTTCAACTTCCCCAGCCCGGTCTTCCTCGACGCGACCGACTGGCTGACGGGCGAGCATCAGGCGCGCTGGTCTTTCGTGCTCGACTGGTCTTGGGCCGAGGGCGGCAAGCAGTTCTGGAACAACCTCGTGGTGGGGCAGACGTGGTGGCGCATCCTCTACGTCGTCGCGGTCGTCTTCCTCGTCCTCGAGATGCTCGCGCTCTTCTCGGCCGCGTGGATGACGCGCGCCGTGACGGGCACGGTTCACAAACTCTACCGCGCGACCGAGTCGGTCAAGCTCGGCGACTTCTCGCACCGCATCCGCACGCGCTCGCGCGACCAGTTGGGCGAACTCGCGCTCGCCTTCAACGACATGTCGGCCAACATCGAGACGCTGCTGGCCGAGCGCGTCGCGCACGAGCGCCTGAAGCGCGAGGTCGAGATCGCGCACGAGGTGCAGGCGCAGCTCTTCCCGCGCAGCACGCCCGCGCTCGACACGGCGGACATCACGGGCGAGTGCCGCGCGGCGCTCGGCGTGGCCGGCGATTACTACGACTTCATCGAGGTCACGCCCGGGCTCGTGGCGTTGACGTTGGGCGACGTGTCGGGCAAGGGGCTTTCCGCTTCGCTCGTGATGTCGAACCTGCAGGCCACGCTGCGCGCGCAGGTCTCGATCATCGCGGAGCGTTTGAGCATCGCCAACCAGGTGACCGTGCCCGCGGGCGGCGACGGCGGGCCGGCGTTCGAGATGCCGTGCGGCGTGGTAGAGACCGACAACGGCTGCCTCGTCTCACGTATGGCCGAGCGCATCAACGAGCAGCTCTGCCGCTCGACGGACGCGAACCGCTTCGCGACGCTCTTCCTCGCGCTCTACGACGACCGCGCACGCTCTCTGCGCTACACGAACGCGGGCCACAACGCGCCGCTGCTCGTGCGCGCCGGCGGGACGGTGGAAAGACTCTGGACGGGGGGCACCGTGCTCGGCGCCTTCGACGGCGTCGGGTTCGAGGAAGGGCAGGCGGTCTTGCGCGACGGCGACCTGCTCGTCGTCTACTCCGACGGCATCACCGAGGCGCGGCGCGCGGACGGCGAAGAGTTCGGCGAAGAGAGACTCCTCAAACTCCTCATCCAGAATCGCACCGAGACGGCCGACAACATCCGCGTCAAAATCCTTGAGTCGGTCGAGACCTGGGCGGGCCAGGCCGAGCGCGGCGACGACCAGACGGTCGTGATTCTAAGAGCTGGTGATAAGTGATGAGTGATAAGTGATAAGAGAAGAACAAAGCCCTCGTCTTCTTCTCATCACTTATCACTCATCACTTATTACCGTCTTTAAGCCGTGACGATGACGGCGCGGGCGCCGGTCAGCTCGGTGAAGTCTTTGGTGTAGACGGTGCCGACGCGGCGGAGGCGGCCGATGGTCTCGACGAGCTCTTCGGTCGGGAGGTAGCCGTCGTCTACGTGCGAGACGGCCCACGCGGGAAGGTGCGAGGCGGCGTCGAGGAGCTCTTCGACGTGGCGCAGGTACTGTCTGCGCGCTTCGGCGCGCGCGCCGAGGCGGCCTTCGCGCGACTGCTCGAAGTCGTCCCAGAAGTCGCCTTCGCCGCGCACCCAGACTTCGCGCCAGGCCCAGGACGTGTCGCGCGCGGCGCGGCGCGAGGGGCGCGGCAGACGCAGGAAGAGCAGCTCCGCCTTTTCACGGCCGACGAAGTCGCGCGCGTCGCGGTTCGCGGCCGTGTTCTTCTGCTTGTTGTCGAAGGGCGCGGGCGCCGCGTCCCAGAGGCGTTTGAAGGCGCGGCTTAAGGGCTGACGTAGTTCCCGAGTCTCTTCATCGAAGGAGAGCGCGTAGTCGCCGACGGCCATGCCGAGGTCGAGCGCGAGCGCGCGCTTCTCGGGTTCGAGCTTCTCGGCGTTGGCGCGGACGTTGTCGAACCACCAGGCGTCGGTCTCGCCGAACCAGCCGCGCAGCGCCGGGTTGTAGAGGCGGTGGCGCGGGACGTACGCGTCTTCGAGCAGAACGTCCACGTCCGACTCGGTCAGGACTCCCGCGTTGTTCTCGACGCGCGCGAGTGCGCGCTCGAAGGCCCAGCGCGACGTGTCGTTGGCGGCGACGCGCGCGCCCCAGCGCTTGAGGTACGAGAGCGTCGTGGCCTCGCCCGCGAAGGGGTCTATGACCGAGCGGAATTGGAGGCGGCGCAGCACGCCCAGCTCGAACGCGAGCCAGCCTTCGGGGAGCGAGTCGGAGAAGTTGCGCAACGTCTTCGGCCTCTGGAGAAGTCTTTGAGTCTTCTTACATCAATCGAACAAAACTTAACTCGGCGTGCCCGCGTCCCAGGGGGACTGCGCGGGCTGCTCGCCTGCGTGCACGATCTCTTCGCGCCGGTCGTCGGCGTCGTCGAACGGGCGTCTGATGATCGTGGGCGCCTGCGTCTGCTCGGGCACGGCCTCTTCCTCCTTGCGCTGCTCGCGCGCGAAGGAGCGAAGCTCCGGCAGACCTTCGAGCGAGAGGAAGGCGAGGACGACCGACGGGTCGAACTCGATGCCGGCCCAGAGGCCGAGGTGCTTGCGCGCCTCCGACTCGGTTCCGGCCGGGCGCCACGGGCGCGCGTCCGTCAGCGCGGCGTAGGCGTCGGCGACGCGGAGGATGCGCGCGCCCAAAGGTATCTGCTCGCCGCGCAGGGCGTCCGGGTAGCCGCCGCCGCCGAACCACTCGTGGTGCCAGCGGACGAGGAGCTGTACGGCGCGGTCGGCGCCGATGCGCGCGGCCTCCTGCTCGCCGATGACGGGGTGGCGCGCGAGGTCTAAGCGCTCGGCCTCGGTGAGCGGCCCGTCGCGCTTGATGTAGTCGCGCTGCATCGTCTGCTCGCCGATGTCGTGGAGCAGCGCGGCGAAGACGATGGAGGTGCGGTCGGCGCGTGACAGACGGAAGTGTTCGGCGAGCGCCTCGGCCAGACGCGCCACGCGCGCCGCGTGCGGGTGCGCGTAGCCCTCGAACTCGTCCACGCCCGCCGCCGCACGCAGATACGCCTCGCCGGCCGTGCGGTCGCTCTCAGCAAACTCGATGCCCATAGAGGTTAGAGTGTACGTTTCAAAGTCGAGAAGGACAAGTAGGCATAAGGCAAGTAGGCAGTAGGCGGATGGCAGTAGGCAGTTGAAGACCCGTTGGCCGAGACTCGGAATTAACCTTTCAACGTCCGTCACGCGGAGCGACTGCCTACTGCCATCCGCCTACTGCCTACTATTTCTTCTTCTCCAGCTTTAAGTCGTAGGCGGCGCGGAGGGGCGCGTCTTTGAGCACGTCGTAGGCCTGGGCGATGCGTGCGAAGGCGGCGTCGATGCGCTGGCGCGTCTCCTCGTCGGCGTCGCGGCGGAAGCGGTCGGGGTGGAGGCGGCGCGCGTGTGAGTAGTAGACGCGCTTGACCTCTTCGGCCGACGCCGAGCGCGTGACGCCGAGCACCTCGTAGTGCGTCTCGCCGCGCGCCCGCGCCAGAAGCTCTTCGACCGTGCCTTGCTTGTCCGCCTCCGGCTCGGGCTGTCGCTCGGCCGGGTGTTGGGCCTCGGGCGCGGGCGTCTGGGCCGAGGCCGAGGCGGCGCGTTGCTGCGCCGCCAGCCCGAGCGCCTCGGCGGGCAGGAGGCGCGGGCCACCCTCGCGCTTGAGCAGGCCGCCGAGCACGAGCACGTAGACGGCGCGCCGGGCCTCCTCCTCCGGCAAGCCGCTGATCGACACCAGCTCGCCCAGCAGCGTCGGCGCGTAGAGGCGCGTCATGACGTAAGCCTCCGCGGGCATGAGCCGGAGGCCGGAGCTCATCCTCTCTTCGAAGCCCTCGACCGGCGTCAAAGTCTGCGAGTCGTCGCGCGCGCGCGCGGCGGCGACCTCCGGCGGGAGGCCGCGCGCAGACTCTGCCAGCAGCCCGGACACTTCGGGTCGCGCGGCGTGCGCGGCCGCCAGGCGCACGCGCGGGTCGAAACTCCAGACGCCTTCGGCCCAGCGCAAGGCCTCGCCGAGCACCTCCTTCGACTGACGCTCCTGAAGTCGCCTGAGCGCCTGTTCGTCGAGCAGGCCCGACTGCAAGAGGGCCGCGGCGGCCTGCTCGTCCGACGTGCGCTCGCCGACGGCGGCGTAGAGCCGCGCGGGATCAACCGTGCCGCTCCGCCGCAGCACCTCGACGAGCCGCAGCGCGCGCACGTTTGAGACGGCGGCCAGCACCTCGCCGCCGTCGAAGTAGACCACGGCCTTCGCGCGCTCGTGCTCCAGGCGCAGAGCGCCCCAGAGACCTGCGTCCGAGATTTCGCGTACGAGTTCGGCTAGGGGGTAGTCTGACAGTCGGCCGTTCATCGGGGGTCGGGGCCGTCCCTTCAGAAGGCCCCGCGCCAATCATAGCCCAGAGAGAGGTCGGAGGCTAGAGGTTAAAAATCAGCGAGGCCGTCACCTGAGCGACTTGGGCGAATATGTATGTGATTACGTGGGGGCAAACTAACCTCTAACCTCTGGCCTCTAAACTATGCTTTGGCCTATAGTCTCTCCTACAGACTTTGAGATAAAAAACGGAAGAATTTCTGTCAGGCTGCGTACAATCCGAGCGGCCGCCACAGGCGGCTCAGACTTTTCTGTTCACGCCGAAGTGTGATGGTGCAAAGGTCGAAAACAGTTTCCGGCGTCCGCGCACAGGCGGGCGAAGGGGCGTCCGCGCGTAACGGTCGCGCGTGCAGCGCCGTCGAAGTCCCGCCCGGCCACCTCCCGGGGATGGTCTCCGAGGTCGTCAGCCTGCTCAACGAACAGGCGTTCGCGCAGGGGAGCGCCTGCACGGAGCACGAGGTCTGCGAGTCCTTCACGAAGATTCTGCTGCGCCACTGGAATCTCTGCTGCGTGAAGATATACCTGCGCGAAGAGGGCGGCGGACTCGCGCTGCGCGCGGCCTTCACGCACCCGCACGTCGAGGGCGAGATGGCGCACGCCGTCGGCCAGGCGATGGCCGAAGAGGTCGGGCGCACGAACGGCGAGTTCGTGGTCGGACTCGGCGGGGAAGGGGACGAAGAAGGCACGGCCGCGTCGTCGCAGGATTTGCTCAAGCGCTCTGGGTTCGAGGCGGCGGCGGGCGTGCCCATCTGCGCGAGCGGCGCGCTCGAAGGCGTGCTGGTGGCCGCGGCGGGCGACGCCTCGCACTTGCGCGACGCGCTCGTCGGCGTGAGGTGCGTGGCGCAGTCGGTCGTCATCGCGCTCGGCAACGCGCGCCGCAGCGCCGAGATGAACGAGCAGCACAGCCGCATCGAGTCTCTGGTCGAAGAGCTGCGCAGCCGCACGGCCGAGCTCGAGAGCGCCAACCTCGAGCTGCAACGCGTCGGCCGCTACCGCTCGCTCTTCCTCGCGCGCATGTCGCACGAGCTGCGCACGCCGCTCACCTCCATCCTCGGCTTCGCCGAAATCCTGCTCGACCAGGAGGACTTGAGCGAGACGCAGCGGCGCTTCTGCGGCAAGATTCAGTCGTCGGGCTTCCAGTTGCAGGCGAGCCTCAACCAGCTCGTAGACCTCTCGCGTCTGGAGGCGGGGCAGACCGAACTCTTCCTTCATGAATTCTCTTTACGGGAAACCCTGCGCGAGTCGTGCGCGGCCGTCTCGCGCCTGGCGCAGAAGCAGTCGGTGACGCTCGACTGCGCGACGTCGCCGTCGGTCAGCAGCATCGTCTCGGACGAGGGGAAGCTGCGGCAGGTGCTCTACAACTTCCTCGCGTTCGCCATCGGCCGCAGCCCTTCGGGCAGTTCCGTTAACGTCGACACCGTCCCCGCGGAGGGCGGCCGCTTCCGCATCGAGATCACTGACTCGGGCGCGCCGCTCGAAGACCCCGCGCGCCTCTTCGAACCCGTGGACATCGACGCGCCGAACGAGCGCGGCACGAACATGAACGAACTCGGGCTGGTCATCGCGCACCGCCTGCTCGACGTGCTCGGCGGCTCGGTCAAACTTTACGACCTCGAACCGACGGGCCTCTCCGTCCACCTCAACCTCCCCGTCCGCCCGACGGAAAAGCAGAGCTAAAGAATTTCACCACAGAGACACGGAGGCACAGCTTAGGGCACATAGCTCAACAAGCTGTGCCTCTGTGTCTCTGTGGTTAACCCTCAGCCGCGCTCAGCTCATCCAGATAGTTGAGGTAGAGCGTCCAGTCCTCTTCCGACATCGAAGAGATGCGGAGGCCGATGAGGTAGACGGGCTGTTCGTCGCCGGAGTCGAGCCGCAGGTAGTGTGCGGACGTGGCCTCCATCTCGATCTCGCCCGCGGGCAGCGCGAGGCGCAGGCGGAGCGCGCACCCCTCGTCCACGACGCAGGTGTAGCCGACGTAGATCGAGCCCGCGACGACGCCGACGCCCGACTCGCTCAGGTCGCGCGTGCGACATTCGAGCCGGTCGTCGGGCGAGAGCAGTTGGCCGCCGCCGGGCGAAAGGTCGCACGGCAGCTCCGCGTTGAACCTCGGCTTGAGGCGGCGTTCCTTACCTGTCTTCTCTTTCACGCGACGGATTCCCCGGCCGCGCGCGCGTCCGCGTCGCGCGCGCGGGTGCTGGTTCTTGAAGAGGCCTTTGAGGAGGGAGGGGCTTCCCGTTTAAGAGTTTGGCAAAACGGCGGCGCCCGCGTCAATCAGGCGGCTTCGTAGAAGCTCAGCGCCGAGTCGCCCTGCTTCAGCACGCGCCATCGTCTCAGGTTGCCGAGCGTCTCGGGCAGGGGGTTCTTATGGTGGTGTTCGACGACGAGCACGCCGCCCCCGCGCAGCAGCGCTGCGGTGTGCGTGCCGAGTTCTTTGAGGACTGCAAGGTAGTCGGAGGAGTAGGGCGGGTCGAAGTAGACGACGTCCCAGGGCTCGGTGCCGGCGCGCCACTCCTGACCCTCGTTGCGCCCCGTGCGGCGCAGGTACTCGGCCGCGTCCGATTTGACGACCTCAGTCATCTCCTCGGGCACGCCGAGCAGGTCGAGATTCTCCTCGACCAGCCCGCACATCTTGTGGACGCGGTCGACGAAGGTGACGAAGGCGGCGCCGCGCGAGAGGGCCTCGATGCCGATGGCGCCCGTGCCGGCGCAGAGGTCGAGGAAGCGCGCGCCGTGCAGGCGCGGCGCGAGCACGTTGAAGAGCGTCTCGCGCAGGCGGTCGGAGGTCGGGCGGGTCTGCAGGCCCTGCGGGTTCTTCAGCACACGCCCGCGGTACTGTCCGGCGATCACGCGCATGACTCGAATGTAGCACAGCCGCGCGCCGTTTGAAGCCCCGGACTTTAGCGCGGCTGCGCCTCGACCTCGACGACGAGGTAGACCTGCGAGCGCACCTGGAGCGAGCCGGACTCGACGGGCGTGCGCGGGGCCGCCTTGGCGGCGTAGGCCGACATGTCCGCGTTCATGTTGGACGCGGAGGACGACGCGAGGTAGTCGTACGCGCCGGGCTGCGGCGGCGGGGCGGGGAAGTTGCCCTCGCGCTCCTCGACGACGCGGACGATGCGGCCGCCCATCGCCTGCGCCATCGCCTCGGCCTTCGCCATCGCCTGCTGTCCCGCCTCGCCGAGCGCGCGGCCCCGCGCCTCCTTCGCCTCGCGCAGGATGAAGCGCACGCTCTCCACGCTGTTGGCCCCGGCCTGCGTCGCCGCGTCGAGGACGGCCCCGACGGCGTCGAGCGCGTTGGTCGTCACGGTCACGCTGTTGCGCGCCTCGTAGCCCTTGATGCGCGGCAGGCCGCCCCACCAGTCGCGCTGCGGCTCCAGGGAGTAGTCGCTCGTCTGCACCTCGGGGCTGGCGCCCGCGGCCTGCTTGACGGCCTGGATGACGGCGTCAGACTTGCGCGCGTTCTGCTGCTGCGCGTCGAGCGCGCGCGTGCCCTGCGTGACGACCGAGAGGACGATGACGGCCGTGTCCGGCGGCACCTTCGAGTCCGACTCGCCGGTCACGAGCAGGCGCGTCCGCAGGGGTTCCTTCTTCTGCTCCGAACAGGAGGCGGCGCAAGCGAGGGCGGCGGCCGCCAGGAATAGGGGGGCAAGGCGGAGGACGTTTCGCATCTCTTCTCCTCGGTTGGAAAGGTGCGCGGCTCAGTCGTCGACGTTGAACTTCCAGACGGCCGTGCGCGCGACGACGAGCAGCTCGTTCTTGTCGTTGAAGACGAGGCCGGAGGCGGCGCCCTTCACGCCGATGACTTTCAGGTAGCGGCCGTTCGGGTCGAAGACCTGCACGCCCTTGAAGTCCGCGACGTAGACGCGCCCTTGGTTGTCGACGGCGATGGCCCCGGGCGCGCGGAAGAGGCCCGGCTCGTCGCCGTCGCCGCCGAAGCGCGTCTGGAAGCGGCCGTCGGGGGAGAACTTGAAGACGGCATCATTGAAACCGCCGAGCGCGTAAATGTTCCCCGTGCCGTCGGCGGCGACGCGTATCTCCAGCTCGCTGCGGTCGGTCTGGCCGCTGACGGCCTTCTCGATGACCTGCCTGACCTGCCCCGACGCGTCGAGTCTCAAGAGGTTGTCGTACGGCCTGCGCGCGAAGGCGACGAGCCCGCCGTCCGGCAGCGCGAACACGTCGTCGTAGCCCCCGCCGTCCGCGCCCACCTTGCCCAGCGGCCTGCCGGTCGCCCCCTCGTACTTGTTGATCTCGCCCTTCTGGACGACGTAGACGTTGCCGCGCCGGTCGGCCGTCAGCCCGCGCAGAGGCATCTTCGGGTCGGCCGTCCACTGCGTTACGAACTTGCCGTCCTGGTCGAAGACCTGTATGCGCGCGCCCGAGTACTCGCCGACGTAGATGTGCCCCTGCGCGTCCACGGCGATGCTGCGCGCGTCCTTGAAGCGGCCGGCGCCGACGCCCTCGCCGCCGAAGAAGGGCTTCGGCTCGGGCGGGCGCGAAGTGCCCGGCGGGTTGAGCGTCGTGCGCGTGTTGGCGCCCGCGACCGTGCGCGGGACGCCGTTGACGGCGCGGCTGATGGCGTTGATGACGCCGATGAGGACGCCGCCCCCGATGAAGAGCACGACGGCGAGGACGATGATGACCGTCTTCGGCGAACCCGCAGTCCCGAGCCGCGGCCGTCCGGACGAGACGCGTATGTTCTGCTGCTGAACCTGCGGGCGCGGGCGCGCGGGCAGCAACACCGTGCTGTTGCAGAAGTGGCAGCGCATCGTCTCGCGCTCGCCCGCCTCGTCGTATTCGAGCGGCGCCCCGCACGAAGGGCATTGCAGCGTCTTAATCATCTGAGATGTCCCTCAAAGCCTTTGCCGTGTCGGGCCACGCATTATACAAGCACCGCGCGCCGGTATTAAGAAAAGCCCCGGCGCGGTCTGAAGCGCCAAACTCTCTGGGGAGGGAGGTGAGACGCTATGCCGGGTTCTCCTGCCCGACCGTTTCTCCCGGCGGGAGCTCAAGGATGGTGTGTTCGTCGGTGACGGCCGAGGCCACCTGGGGATTAGTCAGACCTTCGGAGGCGCGCACCTCCGCCTTCTTCAGGATGGCTTGGTTCAGGCGCGCGCCCGCGAATGTGCACCCCCACAGGCGCGACTCCTCGAACGAGGCGCCCTCCAACACTGCGTTGGGAAAGTTGACGCGTAGCAGCTCAGTCCCCTCGAAGGAGGCGTGCTGCAGGTCGGACATGGAGAAGGAGGTCTCTCTCAGACACGCGTTGCGCAGCTGAGCGCGCGCCAGGCGCGCCCGGTGAAAGATGGTCTTCTTCAGGTCGGACAAGTTGAGATTGGCCCCTTCCAGGTTGGCGGCCGTGAAATTGGCCCCCCGTAAATGCGCGCCCAACAGAACGGCGCCGCGTAAGCTGGCCCCCCTGAAGGCCCCGCCCTCCAGGTTGGCCCCCTGTAAGTCCGCGCCGTCGAGGTTGGCCCCCGTCAGGTCGAGGCGCCGGCGCTCGCCCATGCCGTATGTGCGTTGGCGGCGGCCTATGGCGTTGAGGATTTGCTGGATGTCCGCGCGCGGCCTTCTCTTCTCCGGCGCGATTCCGCCCTGCGATTCCACGTACGCCTCGTCGGTGGTGTTGATCCGGACGAACTCCGTGAATATTTCCATGATGCGCCAGTGGTCATCGGGCGAGTCCCTGGCGATGCTCTCCAGGGCGTGTATCCCGCCGATCCTCTTCAACATGTTCCCGGTGTCGCTCAGCTTCTCCAGCGCGTCCGCGAACCTGTCGGTGATCTGGGCGCGGCGCGAGACGAAGACATTTTTAGCGGTGAAGTAGAGGCCGGTGAGAATGAAGGCGCCGCCCAAGACCTGCGCCAGGGTTCTCATGATTTCGTTCTTGGCCTGTATGTGCTGGCTCAGTTCCGGGATTTTCCCGGCGGCGGCATACCATTGCCTTGACTCCCACAACACGAACCCGACGAGGGCGAGACTCACGATCAGGAGGAGCGGGATGACGGCGACTTCGAGGAGGGAGAGGAACTTTTGCAGAGCTATCCGGTACAGGATTCCCAGCCTGAAGAGCTTACGGGCGACATCCTTTTTCAGTCTGCTGAAATCCATGGCCCATTGTGGCGCTTGGACGGGCGCGCCCGGCTCCGCTGTGGCTCACACATCCATGGCCTCTTGCGCGATCATATTCATAATGTCGTCTTTCGAGTAGTTAAGCTCCGGGTGGAACTCGTCGACGTGCCTGCGAACTACCTTGTACAGCTCTTCGTCGTCCGCAGCCTGCATCGGGTGGCCGCACGGGCACACGATCTTTCTCTTCATCGGATGCCTCCTTCGGGCGCATTCTAACTTACCGGCCGACGGCCGATAAAGAAAAAACAGAACGTGGGAGGGCCGCACGTCAGAGTGCGCGGCCCTCCCACGTTCGGGAGGGCCTACCAGCCCGTCGAGGCGGTGACGCGCACGTTGTCGATGAAGGCCGAGTGGTCGCCGCCCAGCGAGTTCAGCCCGACGAAGCTCAGCGTGTGCGTGCCCGCCGTCGCGGTGAAGGTGGGCGTCGAGTAGTAGGCGTAGCCCGCGCCGGCCGGGCGGAACGTCCCGAGCAGCGCGCCGTCGAGGTAGACGCGGAAGTCCTGCCCGCCCGCGTTGCAGCAGTTGCTCCGTTGCGCCGCCGCGAAGGTGACGATGTAGGTCTTGTCGGCCTGGAAGCCCGAGACCGCCTGCGAGATGGTCGAGTAGCTCCCGCCTTGCAGGAACGCGGCCTGCGCGCCTTCGGGCGCCGCCGCCAGCCCGCCCGTGAAGCCGCTGCCGTTGCCCGTCACCCCCGAAGACCCCGCGAAGCTCCACACGCCGCCGGTCGGGTTGTACTGGAAGGCGCTGTAGCCGACCGCCGGAGCCTCGAAGCCGAAGTTCGGCAGGCGCGAGTCGGCGCCGGTCGTGCCCGTCACCAGCTCGAAGTTGTCGTAGACGGCCGCGCCCGGGTTGCCGTTGCCGGTGCCCCAGGCCCCGGCCATGAGGAAGACGCGCGTGCTCGCGAGCGGGAACGCGGACGCCACGGTCTTCTGTACCGTCCACGTCACGTCGTCGGCGCTGGTCTCGAAGTTGACCGTGTTGCGGTACTGGTCGTGGCGGATGCGCCAGAAGCGCGTCGCGGCCGGGTCGTAGCCGATGGTCGTCGTGTCGTTGACGCCGCCCACGCGCGCGACGAAAGAGATGCTCCAACCGCCCACGCCGATGTGGTAGTAGTTGTTGGCGTCGAGCCAGACCCGGAAGAAGTTCTCGCACCAGCCGGCCTGGCTCACGGGCTGCACCACCTCGACCTGCGTCATGCGGCCCGTCAGGTCGTAAGTCTGCGTGGTGTAGACGCCGTTGTAGCCGGCCGTGTTCGGCGCGGGCGCGATCTGCAACTGCCCCGACTGCACGCCCACGGTCGGGTTGGCGGCCTGCGGCCGGTAGAGCGTCCAGCCCGAGCTGAGCGTGGCGTCGTTGAAGTCGTCGCCGGAGACGGCCCCGCCCGTGGTCATCGAGAGCGCGGCGTAAGTGGGGCCGCCCGCCGTCGCCTCGTTCGAGTAGGCGGAGAAGCCGAAGGCGTTGAACGCGCGGACGCGGTAGCGCCGGGCCGTCTTCGTGTTCACCCCCACCTTCGTCACGTTGGGGCCGGTGGTGGCGTAGGGCGTCCAGGCCGACGTGTCCGGGTCGAAGATTTCGGCCTGGAATCCGTCCTCGTTGGCCGAGTTGTCGCGCCAGGTAAGTGTCTTCCCGCGCTGGCCGAGCGCGCTCGGCGCGGCGGGCGTGTTGAGGAAAGTGTTCAGGTCGGTCTTCCCCTGCGCGACGCACTGCTGGTCTGTGCCGCAGAGGAGGAGGCGGTTCGCCCAGTCGTAGTGCGAGGGCGGGTCGGGCTCGACGCCGAGGACGGCGAGGTACTGGCGGCGGACGAACTGGACGGGGTCGTCGTCGGGCGGGAACGTCAGCACGCTCGTGCTCTGCGCCTGCGACTCGGGCTGTTGCACGTCCCCGAGTTGATCTGCGTCAGCTTGCCGACGCGGTTGTCGGCCAGAATCCGCTTCGCGGTGGCGGTGCACTTCAGGTTGTCGAGGACGACCTCGCCCGCGTTGAGTATGTTCAGCGCGACGTTCGTGTTGTGCGTCCAGTCGAAGTTCACGCGCTCGACGAGCAGGCGCTGCGCCGGGCGGTCGAGGTACATCCCCGACGTCCCGAGGTTGTTGACGTTCACCCTCATGTCCGAGAGGTACATGAGGTTCGGGGTCGGGCTCGACTGGTTGTACCTGTCGGGGAGACTCCCGACGGCCGTGAGCACGCCCTCGTCCATGAAGACGTTGCGGATCGTCACGTCCCGCCGCTCCGTGCCGCTCGTCGGCGCGGCGCCGCCCACCAAGACCCAAGACCAGGCGGCCCCGAAGCCCGACTTGCCGAGGAAGCCGGGCCGCTGCCCGTAGTCGGAGAAGACCGACTCGGTGACCGTGACCGACTTCCAGTTGTAAGCCAGGACGACCGGGCTGTACGTGCCGCTGCTGGCCTCCGAGCCGAGGAACGCCGTCTGGTCAATCGTCAGCCCCGTGGTGTCGGCGAAGATGATGGCGCCGCCGCCCGGGGTGAAGGTGCTCAGCCCGTAAAACTCGCAGTGCCTGATCGTCGCGTTATTGATCCGGCCCAGGTAGAGCGGGACGACTGAGTCGGTCGCGACGCCGTCGGTGCCGGCGAAGCTCACGTCGGTGATGAGCAGGTCGCTGATGTCGCCCAGCGCGATTCCCGCGTTGGCGGCGCCGGTCTTGATGATGAATTCAGATGTGAGATTGAGTCCGCGCGTCTGCTGTTCGCCCGTGCCGTTGGTGATGATCGGCGTCGCGGAGGCGGCGCCGCGGACGGTGAGGCCGACGGCGTTGTTGGCGAAACTCTTCGACACCGGCGTCGTGATGGCGTAGCGCCCGGCGGGGACGATGAGCGTGCCGCCGCCGCCGTTGGCGATGGCGTCGAGCGCCTGCTGGAGCGCGGGGCCGTCGTTCGCCACGCCGTCGCCCACCGCGCCGAAGTTTCGCAGGTCGGCGATGACGGGCTGGAAGAGCGTCGTGGCGCCTGCGGTCGTCGGACTCAGGTGGCGACGCCCCTCCGGCAGAGACGCGAGCGCGAGCAGCAGCAATGAGGTGAGAAGGACGATCCTCTTCATGCGGGTTATCTCCTTTCGGACTCGGCAAGATGCTTCGGCGTGGGCCGGCGCCTGTGGGAGAGCTGAGCACAGGCGTCCTAAGGCGGCCCCCCTTTTATCTCCAACGGCGGCAAAACACAACCATTATTTGGAGTCCGGGCCGGAAAATTTCGGCAGGGCGCGGCGGCGCTCTTTACCCGATGGCGGCGAGGCCGAAGCGGGCGTCGGCGCGGACGCGGGCGATGAGGCGGGAAGCTCGCCCTTGCCACATGATTCAAATGTAGATTACTTGGTCTTCCATTTCGTCGGCGGTGGTGTGGTTGAGGATTGTTAACAACCTCTTCGCAATGTCATGAGGCAGGCGGCGCACTGCGATGATGATTCCGTAGTGTCGGCGTCCGGCCGCGAAAAAGTCCTCAGCCAGCCGGGCGAAATCATCGCGGTTGTGAGTTAGCAACGCCCGCCGCTGACCGACTGCATATACCAACTGCTCTTCGTCGCGCGCACCTTTGCGCCCGGCCTCGTGCGTCGTCTGCACGCCGAAGCCCCGTGCGCGCAGCAACTCGGCGACCAACGCGCTCACGTCCTCGTCAAGGTAGAGTTCGGCGAAAAGGCGGCTCACAGGTCCTTGACGCGCGGGTCGATGAGTTCGTCGGGAACGCGGTTGCGCTCGATGTGGCGGATGATCTCGTCCTGATGGTCGCTGTAATAGGAGAGCGCGTCGAAGACCTGCGCCTGTGTCAGATGCGTCAGGTGCCGTGGAATCTCCTCCGGCGCGACGCCCATGCGCCACAGCTCGACGACGGCGCGGACGGGCGTGCGCGTGCCCTTAATCACAGGCTCGCCGCTCAGGATTTCATCGTCTTTCACGACGTACAGATGTTCGGTTGAGGTTGACATGAAACCTGCGCTCTCCCTTCAAGCCCTGGCGCGTTTCGGTATATTAACGCCGAACGTCTCTTTTGTAATCGTGAAATTGGAATTTGACGGATGAAGGAACAGATCACCCGATGGCGGCGAGGCCGAAGCGGGCGTCGGCGCGGACGCGGGCGATGAGGCGGGAGGTCTCGCGCGTGTGGCGGCGGGTGGTGAGGTAGTGCTCGGCCTCGCGGCGCGCGTCTTCGAGGATGTGCAGGTCGCGGACGAGGTTGCCGACGCGGAAGGTCGGGACGCCGGACTGGCGCGTGCCCATCACCTCGCCGGGGCCGCGTATCTCCAAATCCTTTTCGGCGATGCGGAAGCCGTCCGAGGTCTCCTCCATGATGCCGAGCCGCTGCTGCGCGACCGTCGTCTGCCGGTCGGAGGCCATCAGCACGCAGTAGCTCTGCTCGGCGCCGCGGCCGACGCGCCCGCGCAACTGGTGGAGCTGCGAGAGGCCGAAGCGCTCGGCGTGCTCGACGACCATGACGGAGGCGTTGGGCACGTCCACGCCGACCTCGACCACGGTCGTCGCGACGAGCACCTGCGTCTCGCCGCGGACGAAGAGGCGCATCACCTCCTCCTTCTCGGCGGGCTTCATCTTGCCGTGCAGCAGCCCGATCCGGAAGTGCGGGAAGACGCGGTCGCGCAGGTGCTCGAACATGCGCGTCGCGTCCTTCAAGTCCATCTTCTCCGACTCTTCGACCAGGGGGTAGACGACGTACGCCTGCCGGCCGGCGCGCACCTCGCGCTCGATGCCTTTGTAGACGCCCGCGCGCCTCTCCTCGCCGACGACGACCGTCTTGATGGGCGTGCGCCCGGGCGGCAGCTCGTCGATTACGGACACGTCGAGGTCGCCGTAGACGGTCATGGCGAGCGAGCGCGGGATGGGCGTGGCCGTCATGACGAGCACGTCCGGGTTGAAGCCGCGCTCGCGCAAGGCCGCGCGTTGCAGGACGCCGAAGCGGTGCTGCTCGTCGATGACGACGAGGCCGAGCTTCTGGAACTCGACCGCCTCCTGTATGAGCGCGTGCGTGCCGACGGCCGCGTGTATCTCACCGGCGGCGAGGTCTCTTTGGAGGCGACGTTTCTCGGCCGCCTTCAGAGAGCCTGTTAACAACTCGACGCGGTAGGGCGTGCGCGCGAGCATGCGCTTGACGTTGCGCCCGTGCTGCTCGGCCAGGATTTCGGTCGGCGCCATGAGCGCGGCCTGGTAGCCGTTCTCCAGCGCGGCGAGCATGGAGAGGACGGCGACGGCCGTCTTGCCGCTGCCCACGTCGCCTTGCAGCAGGCGGTTCATCGGCACGTCCGACTGCATGTCTTCGAGGATGCGGTTGATGGCGCGCTCCTGCGCCGAGGTGAGCGTGAAGGGGAGGACTTCCATGATGCGCCCGCGGACGTGGGGCGTGACTTCGATGAGCGCGCCTTTGGGCTCCTTCACGCGCTCGTCGCGGCGCAGCTGGATGGCGAGGGCGACCCAGAAGAACTCCTCGAAGATGAGGCGCACGTGCGCGGGACTCCGCGCGCGCTCGTACTCGGCGAGCAGCGCGTCGTCCGCAGGGAAGTGTATGCGGCGCGTCGCTTCGGCGCGCGAGGCGAGGCGCTGGCGCTGGATTAGTTCGGGGGGGAGTGTTTCCTCGAAGGCCGCGTCGTCGATTTTAGAGAGGACGGCGTGGACGATCTCCCTCAGGCGCTTCGTGCGGAACTCGCCGAGCTTGCGGTAGACGGGCACGCGGCGCGCGACGTGTATCGCCGCGAGCGCGGGGTCGGTCACCTCGTCGACGCCGTTTTCGACCGCATCATCTTCATCGACGTGTTCGGCCTCATCCCCGAGGTTGTTCCCGAGAGGGCCGCCGTCAGCATCGCCCTGCGCCTGTTCGGCGATGCGTATGAGCGCGTTCTCGGGCGGGGCGTAGGTGCCGGGCAGCATCTCCAACTGCTCGTCCGGCTTCGAGACCATGAGCGCGAAGCCGTTGCTGCGCGGGTCCCACTCCCACTTGCCGAAGGCGATGAAGCGCGTGCCGCGCTGGAAGCGCTGCTTGTGGTAAGCGACGATGCGCCCGGCCTGCCGGCCCGAGACGAACCACTTGACGACGACCGGCTTGCCCGTCTTCTCCGGGTCGCTCGCGGTGACCTCGAAGATGTAGAGCGGCGGCGCCTTCGGCCCGCGGTTCTTCCCGACCTGGAAGCCGCCGGCCACGCGCACGTACAGGTCTAAAGATGCCTCGACGCCGTCGGTGAGGTCGGCGATGCGCGCCATGTTCGAGCGATCCTCGTAGCGCATCGGCAGGTAGTTGAGGAGGTCTTCGACCGACACCTCGCCCGCGTCCGACTTGCCCGCGACGTTCGCCAAAGCCAGCGCCAGCCGCCGCGACATCTGCACGCCCAGACGCGCGATGCCGTGCTCGGACAGCTGCAGGACGGGTGTGTCGAGCCGCATTGGTTGGCTGTCTGGCATCTTGCTGAAGTCGCCGGCCGTTGCTCTTATCATTGGTGCCCTCTCGCCTCCGGCGTCGGGTCGGATGTCACGCCTTGGGGCCGGCTTGAACTTATCTGCTTAAGCGGGCGTGGGCTGGCTCGAACTGATCTGGTAGATGGCCTCCATGACGGCCGAGCGGACTTCGGTCGGGAGCGAGCCGCGCACCGCGAGGCGGCGGAAGGCCGGGAGGACTTCCTTCTGGCCTGAGAGCGCGAGCAGCTTGACGACGGCGAGGCGCACCTCGTCACTCGGGTGTCTCTGGATTGCGCTGAGCAGTGGCTGCAACTCGCCCGCCTTCGCCATCAGGAAGAGGAGCGAGAACGCCTGGTAAGCGACTTCGCGGGTGGGGTTGGTTAAATTATTCAACTCCTCATCGGCGAGCCCGGACGTGAAGATGGCCGCGCCGATGCGCCGGCGTCGTTCGGGATGGGCCTCTCGCAGGGCGCGCGTGAATGATTCGGCGACATCCGGCCTAACGGTATAGAGGGCGCGGGCGGCGGCGTTGCGGACTTCCTTCGCCTCGTCGTCGAAGGCTGCGCAGATCTGCTGAAAGGACTCATCCGTGTCCAGGTGCGAAAGTTCGATGACGGCGGCGGCGACGCGGGCACTCTCGCCGTCGTCGAGCGGCTGTTGACTTGAGGCCGGGGTGACCGATATTTCATCGAACGGCGCAACCGCATTCTGGTGCTCTGCGTCCGCGGGCGGTGGTTCGGTCAGCGCGGGAGGCGGCTCCGGCGGTATGGGCTCAGGCACGGCGGCCGGCACACTCTGGCCGTCCATCTCGCCTATATCGAAGTCGAACCACTCGCCCGCGGTGGCCTCGTCCGCGGGCGGCGAGAGTCCCTCCGGCGGCGCGAGCAATCCGGCCTCGCGCGTGGTCTCCGACGTTCCTTCTTTGACCGGTTCGGGATGTGCAGGCTCGGCCGTCTGTGTGATGGGCTTCGGGTGGTCAAGGAGGGTTGGGTTCTCGTCCCCGGCGAAGGGGGGCGGGGCCGGCGCAGGGGCAGGCATCGGGTTTGCTGTGTTAGAGAGCAGGGAAAGCTCAATCTGCCACAGCTGCTTTGCAACCTCGGTGGCGTTGCGCGGGCGCTCCTCCGGGTTCTTCCGGAGAGACCTCATAACGAGTTCGGAGAGGGCCGGCGGCAGGTCGGGGCGTGCTTCATGCAATGGGGGCGGGTCGTCGTTGATGTGCTTGAGCGCGAGCGCCGTCAGGTTCGGTGCCTCGAACGGCCGCCGCCCCGCCAGCATCTCGTACATGATGACCCCAAGGCTGTACAAGTCAGAGCGCGCGTCCACGTCCGCCCCAGCGCACTGCTCGGGGGACATGTACTCGACGGTGCCGATCATGGCCCCCGTCTTCGTCAACTCAGCCGACGTCTGCTCCATCAGCTTGGCGATGCCGAAGTCGAGCACCTTGGCCTGCACCTCTCCGTCCTCCTCGTCGAGCGTGACCATGATATTGGCCGGCTTCAGGTCGCGGTGGATGACCTGTTTGCGGTGGGCCGCCTTGATGCCGCTTGCGACCTGGCGTGCGATGGAGACAAGTTCCGACAGCGCGGCCCCACGCCGACGCCTCAGGTAGTGTTGCAGCGGCAGCCCCTCGACCAACTCCATGACGATGTAGGCCGTGTCCTCGTGCCCCTCGCCGAGCGGAGCCAGCACGCCATAGGAATAAATCTTGACGACGTTGCCGTCGTTGATGCTGGCCGCGGCCTTCGCCTCGCGCTTGAAGCGGTGCCTCATTTGCTGCCGGTACTGCTCAACCTCTGCGGGGTCGTCCGCCGCCTGCGGGTTACGGTCGAGGAAGCTTTCGAGCAGCGACTCCATCTGCAAGACCTTAATTGCGACGAAGCGGCTCAGTAAGAGGTCCCGCGCCTCGAAGACCATGCCCATGCCTCCGCGGCCGAGACGCTTCTCCAGGCGGTGGACTTCAATCCTGTGGGGCACGGCGACCGTGCGCTCGGGCAGGCTTACCTTGCAAGTGTCGCAGGAGAGGTCGTCATCGTCGTAGCAGCGCCGACAGTTGAGGCATATCTTCATATCGCGTGAGAGGTCGCTCGGGCGGCCGCGCCTCTGAGGGGCGCGGCCGCCCGAGCAAGGAGTCAGGATGCGGCTGCACTACCCGTCGGGGTGCAGAAGCGGTCGAAGGCTTGGGTCAGCTCGTCGGCGATCTGGTCGGCGAAGCGGTTTTCGATCTGGTGGCGTTCGAGCATGAAGACGAGTTGGCCGTCTTTGAAGAGCGCGACCTGCGGCGAGGAGGGCGGGTAGGGCGCGAAGTGCGCGCGCGCCGTGGCCGTGGCCTCGATGTCGGCGCCCGCGAAGACGGTGATGGCGCGGTCGGGGCGCGCGGCGTTCTGCAGCGCCATCGCGACGCCGGGGCGCGCCTTGCCCGCGGCGCAGCCGCAGACCGAGTTGACGACGACGAGCAGCGTGCCCTTCGTGTTGTTGATGGCGTCCTCGACCTGGTCGGGCGTGCGCGTCTCCTCGACGCCGATGCGCGTCAGGTCTTCGCGCATGGGTTTGATGAGAATCTCTGAGTAAGGCATCTACGTCTCTCCTTGTTTTAAGACTGTCTCGGTGTCGCTTAACTTTAACACGGGGCCTCTAAGTCTCGGAGCCGGCGGCGCGCGTGACGGTGATCCGCCGCGGGTCTTCGCCGTCGCCGTCGATGTGGACGCGCCAGGTGGTCGGGGGCAGGCGGTAGCGGCCCATGCGCTCGGCCCACTCGATGACGATGACCGCGCGCTCGTCCGCGAGCAGCTCGTCCAACTCGACGGCGTGCGCCGCCGTGTGGCCTTCGGCGAGGCGGTAGAGGTCGAGGTGGTAGAGGACGAGGCGGCCTTCGCCGTGGCGGTTGACGAGCGTGAACGAAGGGCTTGAGACCTCGGCCGGGTCGAGGCCGAGCCCCGCGGCGAGCCCCTTCGTAAAGACCGTCTTGCCCGCGCCGAGCGTGCCGCTCAGGAGCAGCACCTCGCCGCCTTCCAGGCGCTCGCCGACGCTTCGGCCGGCTGAGAAAGTCTCTTCGGGGTTGTGCGAAATCACGGTGCCCGTCTGCACGGAGGCGGCGGCGTTCAAGGCTTCTCTCCTTCCGGGTCGAGCGAGCGCACGGCGGCGCTCAGATACTTTCGGACGTCGGACGCGACCATCGTCCTCATGCCCAACACCTGCGCCGCGAGGTCGCCCGCGAGTCCCGCGACGTAGACGGCCGCGACGACGGCCCCGAGCGCGTCCTGGTCTCTTCCCTTAGCGCCGTACTCCTGCGTGAGGAATCCCGTGATGACGCCCGTGAGCGTGTCGCCCGAGCCGGCGGTGCCGAGGCCGGCGTTGCCCGTCGGGTTGACGAAGACGCGGCCGTCGGGCGCGGCGACGAGCGTGCGCGTGCCCTTGAAGACGACGAAGAGTTCGTGCGCGGAGGCGAACTCGGAGACGACGCGTACGCGGTCTGCGAGCGCCGCGGGATCATCTGTTCCGAGCAGCCGCCGCATCTCGCCCTCGTGCGGCGTGAGGACGATTGGGGCCTCGCGCGTGCCCTTCAAATCGGTGGGCCAGGGCGCGAGCGAGTTCAGCCCGTCGGCGTCCACGACCACGGGCGTCCGCCGGCGCCCGACGGCCTCGCGCACGAAGCGGCGCGTGGACTCGTCTCCGCGCGAGAGTCCGCTGCCGACGGAGAGAACGGTCGCGCGCTCAACTAGCCCATCCAACTGCGCGGAAGCTTCCGCGCTCACCGCCCCCGACTCGGTTTCACGCAGCGCCGCCGTCATCACCTCCGGCATCAGGCGCGGCGCGATGGCCGGCAGCGCCGACTCCGGCGAAGCGAGCGTGACCAACCCCGCGCCCGACGCCATCGCCGCGTCGGCGCAGAGCACGGCCGCGCCCGTCATCCCGCGCGAGCCGGCGACGACGAAGGCGTGCCCGTGCGTGTTCTTGTAAGAGTCGGGCGCGTACCTCGTCGCTTCCAGCCACGCGCGCGCGTCCCCGTCTTCCGTCAGAAAAAGTCTCGAAGGCGATTCGTCGAGGAGTGCGGGCGGCGAGCCGATGTCCGCGACGGCGAGGCGGCCGTTGAAGTGCGAGGCGGGCGGCAGGACGTTGGCGGGCTTGGGCGCGGTGAAGGTGACGGTCAGGTCTGCGCGCACCGCCGGGCCGATTGGCTCGTGCGAGTCGGCGTTGAGCCCCGAAGGGATGTCGAGCGAGACGACGAGCGGCCGGAAGCAGGGCGCGAACTTCTCGCGCCGTTCGGTCAGGCGTTCGAGGTAGCTCAAGACCTCCGCGTAGATGCCTTCGGGCGGACGCGAGAGCCCAGTGCCGAAGAGTGCGTCCACGATGACATCCCGATTATGTGCCCAGACCCAACAGATGTCGTTCCAGACGGGCACCTCCAGACACTCCGCGAACTGTAGAGGGTAAGTGAGAGTCGGCGAGCCGTCTACGAAGCCGTTGAGGCGGCGGACGATCTCGAAGTTGGTGCGTGCGTCGCCCTTCGTCTCCTCCACGCGGCCGAACAGAAGCAAGTCCACCTTCGCGCCGGCGTTGCAGAGGCTGCGCGCGAGGGCCGCGCCGTCGCCGCCGTTGTTGCCGCGCCCGCAGAGGATGAGGACGGACTTGCCCCGCAGGCCTCCTGAAAGTTGCGCGGCAATTGCTTGGGCGGAGGCGTCGGCCGCGGCCTGCATGAGAAGGAGGGAAGGGGTCGCGTACCGCTCTGTGGTCAGGCGGTCGATCTCGCGCATCTCGGCTGCCGTCACGATCTTTCTCACGCGGCGAGATGATAGCACGGACTCTGTTTCGCGATGAGAGGCACCTGGAAGAGTTGAAAAGGGGTGAAGACGTTCGGGAATGATTCGACGGCGTCGGGCCAAAAAGAAAAAAGGCGCCGACTGCGCCTCCGCTCCCGCCTTCCGTCTTGCCTGCCGCTTACGCCAACCGCCTCGCCGAGCTTCCCGTCCGTTGTATCCCACATAAACGTTGAATCGGTTTTGTCCTCCAGAAAAATTTTTAACTTTTCGAAAATTTTTTTTCGGGGTCGAAGTAGGGCCGTTTGTGGAAGAGAAAAGCCGGGTCGGGCGCGTGCCCGACCCGGCTTTTCAGGAACTTGCGTTCCGAAGAAGGAGGAACTTACTTCTGCGCGTTCCGGTTGCGGCGGCGGCGCGCGGCGGCGGCGACGCCGGTCAGGCCCGTGCCGAGCAGCAACATGGTGGCCGGCTCGGGCACCGTCGACTGCTGCGCGCCGGTGATCTGGCCGGTCAGCGAGACCGTCTGGCCCGGGTCGAGCGAGACGTCGTTCACGCTGAAGTTGAAGGAGCCGTTGCCGCAGGTGGTCTGCCCGGCCGAGGGCGGCTGC
>JAFAZX010000054.1 GCA_019239425.1 Acidobacteriota bacterium | reverse complement strand
GGCGCCGATGTACTCCTTGCCGATGAGAGTGACGTTGGCCGCCTTGACCATCGCGTCCGCGGCCTCGACCGCGCCCACGAAGCCCTTGGTCTCGACCATTCCGAGTGCTTCCAGAGGCATTCTCTTCTGTCCTCGCTTCTCTGTTTGAATAGACTTTAAGCCCGGGTGTACCGCAACCGTAGCACCGCGCGCCGCAAAGTTCAAGACGCGCGCTAACTTCGTCTGCCCGAGAAGTTTGACACCACTCCGAGACGCACATTATATTGTGCCCGAAGGTTGGTCGAACACAGGGTACTGCGGCGGACACGGGCGCGGACGCCCTCGAAGGGACGCCGGCCCGGACTCTCCCATAGGCGCACGCGAGCGGTGACATCCAAGACCTCCGAACAGGCCCCCGAAGGCAGTGCGGGAGGGGGCGCCGAAGGCTCCCTCGGCGAGCTGTTGCGCCGCGCCCGGCTCGAGCGCGGCGTCAACCTCCGCGAAGTCGCGGAGCAGACGCGCATCACCATGCGCCACCTCGAGGCCATCGAGGCCGACGACTTCAAGGCGCTGCCCGGCGGCATCTTCAACAAGTCCTTCATCAAGTCCTACGCGCGCTACGTCGGCTTCCCCGAGGCGCGCGCCCTCGAACTCTACGAGCGCGCGGCGCGGGCCAGCGGCGTCCACACCGACGAGGTGGCGACCACGCCGCAGCGCTCGCGCGTCTACATGGGTGAGAGTTCGCGCTCGCCGCTCCTGACCTTCTCCCTGAGCGCGCTCATCATCGTCGTCCTGGTCTCGGCCGTCTACCTCGGCCTGCGCGTCTGGAACAACAACAAGGGGCCTTTGGCCTCCGCCCCGGCGACGCCGACGCCGGCCGCGCCCCCCGCGCAGCAGCAGACGGCGGCGACGCCGACGCCCCCGCCCGCGGCCGAAGGCTTCAAGGTGCAGGTGCGCTCGACCCGCCCCTTCTGGCTCACGACCTGGGCCGACGGCGAGAAGAAGCGCGGCCGCTTCCTCAAGCCCGACGCGCCCGAGGAGTTCGAGCCCGCGTCGGCCCTGAACCTCTTCTTCGACAAGTCCTCGGCCGACGCCATCCAGGTCTCGGTCAACGGCCGGCAGCTCAAGGCGCCGGACGTCGAGGGCAAGGAAGTCCTCTGGACGATCACCAAGGATACCTACACGCAGTTCGCGCAGTGATGTCTCTGCAATCGAAAGGCCCGCACCCCGAAGCGCCCCTCGCGGGAGAGTTTCGGGGTGCGGGCCTCACACTTTTTAATCACGAACCGGAGTTATAAAGATGATAACGAACGACCTGCTTGAGGGGCTGACCTTCGACGACGTGCTGCTCGTGCCCGCGCGCTCCGAGGTACTCCCCGCCGAGACCGACACCGCCACGCAGCTCACGCGCGGCATCCGCCTGCGCATCCCGCTCTGCTCGGCCGCGATGGACACCGTGACCGAGAGCCGCCTCGCCATCGCCATCGCGCAGCAGGGCGGCATCGGCGTCATCCACAAGAACTTCCCCGTCGAGCGTCAGGCCGAAGAGGTCGACCGGGTCAAGCGTTCCGAGTCGGGCATGATCGTCGACCCCGTCACCATCCGCCCCGACCGCCCCGTGCGCGAGGCCTTGGCCGTGATGCAGCGCTACAAGATTTCGGGCGTGCCGGTGGTCGACGAGGACGGACACCTCGTCGGCATCATCACCAACCGCGACCTGAGATTCGAGTCGCGCTTCGACATCCCCGTCTCCGAGGTGATGACGCCGCAGCCGCTCGTCACCGTCCCCGTCGGCACCACGCTCGACGAGGCGAAGGTCGTCCTCCAGAAGCACCGCATCGAGAAGCTCCTCGTCGTCGACACCGACAAGCACCTCAAGGGCCTCATCACCGTCAAGGACATCCAGAAGGCCATCCGCTACCCCTTCGCGGCGAAGGACGACCTCGGCCGCCTCCGCGTCGCCGCCGCCATCGGCGCCACCGGCGACTTCCGCGAGCGCGCCGACGAGCTGGTCAGGGCGCGCGTCGACTGCCTCGTCATCGACACCGCGCACGGCCACTCCTCGCGCGTCGTCGAGGCCGTCCGCGAGATCAAGCGCCGCCACCCCGAGACGCAGCTCATCGCCGGCAACATCGCCACCGCCGAAGGCACGCGCGAACTCATCGGCGCCGGGGCCGACGCCGTCAAGTGCGGCATCGGCCCCGGCTCCATCTGCACGACGCGCGTCGTGACCGGCGCGGGCGTGCCGCAGATCACGGCCATCAGGAACTGCGTCGAGGCGGCGAAGGGGACGGGCGTGCCCGTCATCGCCGACGGCGGCGTGAAGTTCTCGGGCGACGTGGCGAAGGCGATTGCGGCCGGGGCGGACGTGGTGATGATCGGCTCTCTGTTCGCGGGCACCGAGGAGTCGCCGGGCGAGCTGATTCTCTTCCAGGGCCGCTCGTTCAAGGCGTACCGCGGGATGGGGAGCATCGGCGCGATGCGCGAGGGGTCGAAGGATCGCTACGCGCAGGAGACGACCGACATCGAGTCGAAGCTCGTCCCCGAGGGCATCGAGGGGCGCGTGCCTTACAAGGGCACCCTGGCCGACATGGTGACGCAGCTCGTCGGCGGCCTGCGCGCGGGCATGGGCTACACGGGCTGCCACAACGTCAAAGAGTTCCAGGAGAACACGCGCTTCATCCGCATCAGCCCCGCCGGCCTCAAGGAGTCGCACGTCCACGACGTCATCATCACGAAGGAGGCGCCGAACTACCGTCTGGAATAGGCGGGCCATTCCCCCTTTGACTGTACGGGTGGGTCGGCTGTATGCTCCCGCCGCTCGTTTTAACGCGCCCCGACCGCACCCTACTGAACGGCTTCGCCAACAGACCCGAAAAGGAGTTCCCCTTAGCATGAATACCACCACCGTTAGGATCGCGCTCGGGCTCGCCTTCGCCGCCATGCTCGCCCTCGTCGGCCTGTCGCGCCCCCGCGCGGCCGGCGCGCAGACCGAGGTGCACAGAGAAACCTCGACCTCGCGCGAGTTCGCCGTCAGCGAGTTCATCCCGTGCGCCAACGGCGGCGAGGGCGAATTCGTCACCGTCACGGGCACCACGCGCGACCGCACCTTCTGGGCGCTCAACGACCGGCACATCTCCTTCGACATCTCCACCTCGTACCAGGGCAAGGGCGTCGGCCGGACGACCGGGGACACTTACGTCCTCAACGACTCGTTCCGCTCCAAGCTCAACTTCCAGCTCGACAGCGCGCCGGAAGAGGACACCATCATCGAGAAGTCCAACATCATCGGGCAGGGGAAGGCGCCCAACCTCGTCCTCCACCGGCTCACGCACGTCACCGTCAACAGCAAAGGCGAGGTGACCGCCGACCACTTCGACATCAACTTCCAGTGCCGCTAGGCGCGCGAAGTCGCATGAGCGAGCGCAGGGGCGTACTCATCTACAACCCCAAGGCGGGGCGCAACCTCGACCCGGCGGTGCCGGTCGAGGCGTTCCGCGCCGCGGCGCTCGCGCTCGGCGTCGAGGTCGACGCGCGCGCGACGAAGGGGCCGAACGACGCGGCGCGCCTCGCGGCCGAGGCCGCGCGCGAGGGCGCGACCGACGTCATCGCGCGCGGCGGCGACGGCACCGTGCACGAGGCGATCCAGGGGCTCGCGGGATTCGGCGGGCGCTTGATGGTGTGGCCCGCCGGGACTGCGAACGTGCTGGCGCGGCAGTTGGGCCTGCCGCGCGAGGCGGAGGCGGCGGCGCGCGTCTTCGCCGGGGGCCGCTCGCGCCGCATCACGCTCGGCGCGGCGACCGTAGAGCGGACGGGCGAGCGCCGCTACTTCTTCATGATGGCGGGCGTGGGGCTGGACGCGTCGGTGGTGCGGAGCGTCAGGCCGCGCCTGAAGCGGCGCGTGGGCGAGGCCGCGTTCTGGTACGCGGGCCTCGCGCACCTCGCGCACTGGGTGCCGGAGGAGTTCACGGTCGAGGTAGGCGGCGAGCGTTTGAGGGCGACCTACGCGGCCGTCGGCAAGGCTCCCTGGTACGGCGGCAAGCTGGCGATCACGCCGCGCGCGCGCCTGGACGCCGAGGAGTTCGAGGTCTGCGTCATCGACACGCGCAGCCGCCTGCGCTACCTGCGCCTGCTCAGCCACGCGATGCGCGGCGGCGCGCCAGAGGCGGGGACGCGCGGCCTCACCTTCCGCCGCGCCGCGCGCCTGCGCTGCACGGGCGACGTGCCCGTCCAGGCCGACGGCGAACTCATCGGCGACCTGCCCATGACCTTCGAAGTCGTCAAGGAAGGCTTGGAAGTGATCGTCCCTTGAAGGGGTGCTGGGTGCTGGGTGTTGGGTTAAAGGCAAGCTGTCTTAACCCAGCACCCAGCACCCAGCACCCAGCACCCACTCACCCTTCCCTCTCACGCATCCAGAGCATGAGGCCCGCGGAGGCGAGGGCCAGCGCGACGAGCATGAGGAAGCCGCCCGCGAGCATCCAGCCGTCGCCGGGGTCGCCGCCGAACTGCGCGGCGAGCGGGTTGGCGGCCTGCGCCGGCGCGGCCACCGCGGCCACGCGCGAGCCGGCGTAGAGACTCGTGATGGAACAGACTGTCAGGAAGGCCGAGGCCGCGAAGAGACGCTTGATGGTTCTGTACATTTACCGGAGACCTCTCTCATTCTCCCGGTGCCGCGAGCTTAGACGCGGTGAGACGGAAAAGGTTCCGGTGAAAGGATGAAGGCGGAAGGATGAAGGATGAAGTGAAGAGGGTCTGAACTTCATCCTTCATCCTTCCGCCTTCATCCTTTTCCTCACTTCCCTTTCAGCCACGCCTCTCGGAGCGCGAGGGCTTCGGGGGCGGCCTTGTCGTCGCGTTCGATGCGGTAGGTGGTGCGGGCGCCGTCGGGCGTGCGCGCGAGGCGGAGGCCGACGTAGGCCAGCGCCTCGTCGTATGGGAGCGTCTCGGTGTTGTGGACGTAGCGGCGGAAGAAGTCCGAGAGGTCTGTGCCCGCGACCTCGGACGCGAGCTGCTCGAACTCCTCGACCGTGTAGGCGTGGCCCTTGAGGTAGTAACTGTCGGCCGGGCTCTCGAGGTAGAACTTCGTGTAGGCGCGGCGCATCACGTCGTCGAGCGAGGCGCGCCCTTTGGTGCGGCCGCGGATGAGGAGGTCGAGCGTGAGGGCGACCGTCTCGCCCTTCGGGTAGTAGCTGACGAGCGTGTTGGCGGTGTTCGTCTTCTGGTCGTGCGAAGCGCGGTCGATGAAGGGCGCGAGGAGGGAGGCCTCGACCGCGCTCGTCAGGCGGACGCCCGGCAGGTTCTCGATGCCGCCGACGGCGCCGGAGTAAGCGCGCAGGAGCCGCTCGTCGTCCCACAGCCCCGCGCGCCGCTGCGAGAGCTTGCCGTAGTAGTTCGTGAAGCCTTCCGCGATCCACAGCCCGCGCGTGACGACGGGGCGCGTGAAGTCCCACGGGCCGAGCCCCGCCGGCCGCATGCGCTTCACGTTCCAGACGTGGAAGAACTCGTGCGCGGCGGTGCCGACCGCGTCGGCGAGCGTGTCGCCGTCGCCGAGCGCCGCGGTCTCGATGATCTGCGTCGAGTTCAGATGCTCCATGCCGTCGCCGCGCCGCGAGGTCGGGTCGAAGTGGAAGAGGAAGGTGTACTGCTCGTAGTCCGGCGCGGGCATCAGCGCGGTCTCGGCGCGCACGACGCGCTCGACCTGTTTCGCCAGCTCGCCGCGCCTGCCGCCCTCTTCGCCGAACGAGTGGACGACGACGCGGTACTTCTTCCCGCCGACCTCGAAGGTCTCGACGTTGAAGTCGGGCGCGACCTCGGTCGGCGCGTCGATGAGGAGGTCGTAGTTGGCGAAGTCGAAGCTGCTCTGCTCGGTGCTCTTCGACTGGCCGTTGATGATCTTCCAGCCCTTCGGCGCGTCGATCTTGAGACTCACCGCGTCCTGCTTGTGGCCGACGACGTAGACGAAGACCGAGCCGCCGTTGAAGTTGGCGTGCCTCTGGTCTAGTTGCGAGAAGGTGCCCGAGAGGTCGTCGGCGTAGACCTTGTAGGAGAAGGTCAGCGACACCGCAGCCGCCGTGGGGGCGCGCCAGGTCTGCGTGTCCAGCCTCTCGGCCGGGAAGTCGTTCGGGCACTTCGCGCCGGGCTTGCACCGCAGACGGGCGCGCGCCTCCTGCACGTTCTTCGCGAAGTCGAAGACGGCGTAGCGGCCCGGCGACCAGCGCGGAATCTGGAAGTCAACGTATTCCGCACCCGCCAGCCCCTCCACGTCCACCCGCACGTCGAAGAGGTGCGACGCGGGCTCGGGCATCGAGAGCGTGTAGGAGATTTTGTAAGCGGGGGCCGACGTGTCCTGCGCCCGCGCGTGGACGGCGGCCGACGCCGCGAGCATGAGGAGGCAGAGTGCGCGCGCGGCGTAGGCGCGGGCCGAGCGTTTCATAAGTTCTTCGAACCCCGTCGTCTGTCGTTCTGCTTTGGGTTAAGGGAGACCGCGCCGCGATTATCGGCGCCCGCACGGCGGCTGTCAAAAGAGTCGCTTGACGAGGGGCGAGCGGTCGGCTATCAACTTCGAATCATGACGGAACGTCTCTACTACGCGGACTCGCACCTGGTCGAGTTCGAGGCGCGCGTCGTCGCGGTCTCACAGGCGGAGGGCGGGCGCGCGGCCGTGTCGCTCGACCGGACGGCCTTCTACCCGACCGGCGGCGGCCAGCCGACCGACACGGGCACGCTCGGCGCGGCGCGCGTCGTCGAGTGCGTGGACGAGGAAGACCGCGTCCTGCACGTCTGCGAAGGCGAGATACCTTCGGAGGGCGCGAACGTCTTGGGGCGCGTGGACTGGCCGCGCAGACTCGACCACATACAGCAGCACACCGGACAGCACATCCTCTCGCAGGCGTTCGTCGAACTCTACGGCGCGCAGACGCGCAGCTTCCGCATGATGGAAGAGGTCTGCGAGGTGGACGTCGAGCTGGCAGACCCTTCGGACGAGAAGGTCTACGGGGCCGTCCGACGCGCGAACGAGATCATCTGGGACGACCGGCCCGTGCGCATCCACCAGGTCACGCCCGAGGAGGCTTCGCGGCTGCCGCTCCGGAAGGACTCGGCGCGCGAGGGCGAGCTGCGCGTCATCGAGATCGAGGGGTTCGACTTCAGCCCCTGCGGCGGGACGCACGCGCGCTCGACGGGCGAGGTCGGCTGCGTCGTCGCGCGCCACTGGGAGCGCGCGAAGGGACTCGTGCGCGTGACCTTCGCCGCGGGCGTGCGCGCGGTGGAGGACTACGGGCGCGCGAACCGCACGGCGCGCGCGACGGCCGCGCTCTTCAGCGTCGGGCGCGAAGAGGGGACGGAGGCCGCGGCGCGCCTGCAGGAAGAGAACAAGCAGCTGCAGAGACGCCTGCGCGCCGCCGAAGAGACGGCCGCGCGGGCCGAGGCGCGCGAGCTGTACGAGGAGGCCGCCGCTTCTTCGGAAGGAGGGAGCGCGGTCGTTGTCGCACGCGCCTTCGAAGGGCCGGACGCCGAAGGGCTGCGGCGTCTGGCACACGCGCTCGCGGCGCACGCGCGCTGCGTGGCGCTGCTCGGCTCGGTCGAGGGCGGCGCGGCACGCCTCGTCTTCGCGCGCGCGGCGGACGCGCCCGGCGACATGAACGCGCTCATGCGCGCGGCCTGCCAGACGCTCGGCGGTCGCGGCGGCGGCCGCCCCGAAATGGCACAGGGCGGGGGCCAGCACGCCGAACGCCTCGCCGAAGTCCTCGACGCGGCGGCCGCCTCCGCCCGCGGGTGACACCGACTTGCAAATTGAAATAAGGCCGGCTCTTCGCCGGGAGCGCGGGCATCCCTGCCCGCCTGAGCGCGCAGCGCGAAAGCTGAGAGACTTTGAACCTCGACGTCGAGGTAAAGAGTGAGACGGTCAGCGTGCTCACGCACGCTGGCGGGCAGGGATGCCCGCGCTCCCAGCGTGAAGGGGCCTTAGTTCAATTTACAAGTCGGTATGAGTAGTCAGTAGTCAGTAGAGACACTACGGCGGGCGCTGGGATATTCATCCTTAACGCCCGCCGTAGTGTTTTCGCCTACTGCCGTCTGCCTACCGCCTACTCTCCTCAGCGCGTGAAGCAGTCCTTCTCTTCGATGAAGCGCGTGTCTTCGAGGGGAACGTTGTGTTTGACCTCGGTATAGGTGATGGTGGAGAAGTCGTCGCGGACTTTGAAGGGGAGCTTGAGGCCGTCCACCTCGCGGAAGTCCTCGAAGTAGGTGCGGTCGCGCCGCACGAGCAGCCCCGTCTGCGCGTCGAAGTAGAGCGTCGTGCGCGCGCCCGCCGCGGTCGTCGCCTCGACGACGTGCGCCACCGCGCCGCCGACCTCGTCCTCGCCCTTCAGGCGCATCGAAGGGAAGAGCCGCCGCAGGTCTTCCGCCCACGGCCAGCTCGCCTCGATCCTCAAGTCCGAAAGCTCCGCGCCCTCCAGGCGGCGTAAGCCGAACATCGGAATCTGCATGTAGCCGTACTCGCCCGTGAAGCCGCGGCGGATGACGCCGAGGCCGTCCACCTTGATGAGCGCGACGAACTTGTCCGGCGCCTTCTCGAGCACCTCGACCGCGCCGCTCAGCCTCATCCCCGCGTACGCGCCTTCGATCCTTCCCTTCGACACGCGCGAAAGGGGGCGCGCGCCGCCCGCGCGCCCCAGCCCCGTCGCCTCCGCGTAGCGTTCGAGTATCGGCTCGACCTCCGGCGCGATGGACGCGGGCGCCGACGGCGCTTCCCTCACATTCGCCGCTTCGGTTGGCTGAGCCTCACTGCCCTCCGCTTTCCTTATGACGATGTCCGGAGGCGGCGGCGGGTCAATCGCGCTGACGGTAACGGGCGTGCCCCCCTTCGACTCGATGACGCTTAGCGCCGCTTCGAGCTGCGGGTCTCGGCCGGCGAGGAGCTGCCGGCGCGTGAGCTTGACCGTGAGGCTCGGCTGGACGCCGACGCCCTCGATGACGCTGCCGTCGCCGCCGACGAAGTCCGCGAAGGCGTACTGGAAGATGGCGCCCGTCGGCAACTCCTTCGCCGCCGAAGGCAGCGTCGCCCCGGCGCTGCGCTCGCCGATGACGACGGCGCGCCCCGAGGCCTGCAAGCCGGCGGCGAGCATCTCGGCCGCCGACTGCGTCTCCGCGTCGATGAGGACGACGAGCTGCCCGCGGTAGTTGTTCTTCTGCGGCGTGATGCCGATGTCGTACCAGCCCGCGCGCGTGCGCATCACGCCGAACGAGACGGGCCGCGGCTCGAGCAGCCCGCCCAGACCGTAGACGAGCCCGAGCAGCCCGCCGCGGTTCCCGCGCAGGTCGAGCACGAGCCCCGGCGCGTCCTGCATCGAGCGCAGCGCCGCGCAGAACTTCTCGAGCACGGGCGCGGCGAAGAGGTTGAAGCGCACGTAAGCTACCCCGCCGCGCAGGCGCGCCGACTCGAACTCGACGAACTGCGCCGGGAGCGTCTGGAAGAGCGGGACGAGTTCGCCCTTCAGGTGCTCGCGCGGGACGACGGCGCGGCGCGCGCGGTTGCGCCCGTCGAGGTAGGTGAGCCTGACGCTCGTGCCCGGCGGGCCGTTGACGTAGCCGACGATGATCTCGGCCGGAATCTGGTTGCGCGCCGAAGGCTCGTAGACGGCCACGAGCTTGAGGACGCGCAGGATGTCGGAGAGCGACTGGCCGTTGATGCTGCGCAGGACGTGGCCCGTGTGCAGCCCCGCGCGCGCGGCCGGCGACCCCGGCTCGACGCGCGTGACGAGCGCGACGCCGTTGACTACGCGCAGGTCGATGCCGATGCCGTAGGTCAACTGCTCGGTCGCGCGCGGGTTCCCCTTGCGGCGCGGCTCTTCGGCGCCGGGGACTCTGTCCTCGCCGCCCTCGGCGTCGGAGTCATCTTCGTCCCCGGTCGAGGGGATGGCCTCGGGCGGGATGATGTTGAAGTGCGAGCGGCCGAGGCGGTTGAGCATCTGCTGGAGCAGCGTGTGCAGCTCGCGGTCTGTGTGCGCGGCGGCGACCTTCGGCTCGAACTCCGAGCGCACGGCGTCCCAGTCCACGCCGCCGAACTTCGGGTCGTAGTGGTTCTCCTTGACCGTCCGCCAGACGATGTCGAAGGCCTCCCTGCGCCGCGCCGCCTCGGCCGCTCCCGGCGCGGACGCGGCCGGCGGGGCGGCGGCCACGGTCGGCCCCTCCACGCGCGGCGTCTGCCGCGCCTGTGTGACGGATTGCAGAAGGAAGAGTATGAGGAAGAGCGCTCTGAAGAGCGTGGTGAGCCTGACCATTCGACTCCTCGCGCGCGGGGCTGTCGCTGCCCGGCGCGTCTCGAACGCGAAGCGCGCCCCGGGGAAGACTTAAAGACGGGCGCGCCACGTCATTAAATCACCGGCCGCAATCAATCTGCAAGAACCAACCGTCCCCTTTCAGGCCGCTGTGTAGCCGAAGGAGAGACGTGTTTTGATGCGCTTCCGCTCAAAGCCGCCCGGCCCGACGTCCTTCGAATGAGGGCGCGCGAAAAGCTGAAACGCTGAAATAGTAAGACTTAGACGACCGTGTCGGTACTGACTAAGAGCAATGGCACGGACGTTGTTATTAACCACGGCAGGTGCTTGGGAGTTCAAAATTTTGTGCGTGAGTAGCTGAGGAGGATAAAGAACATGCTTTGGACCATTCTGGTGATTCTGTTGGTTCTGTGGCTGCTGGGTCTCATCGGCGGCGTCGGGGGTGGCCTGATCCACCTGCTGCTCGTCGTGGCGCTGGTCATCTTCGTCATCAACCTTCTGACCGGACGCCGCCCCGTGGTCTAAACGCGGCCTGACTCGGGTTAGAAAGCCGGCCCGGCTTCATCTGCGCCGGGCCGGCTTCTTAAGACGCCCTGGCGCCACTGCGTCAGAGCATCGTCCACAGCAGCAGCGCCCTTCCTCTTTAACAGGGGTCGGGCGCTGTCGCTGTGCGCTCACTTGACAGCCCCCAAACCCGCCCCTAATATCTACCTTCGCACGGGGCAGTAGCTCAGCTGGGAGAGCGCGGCGTTCGCAATGCCGAGGCCAGGAGTTCGATCCTCCTCATCTCCACCAGATCAAGGGAGCGGGTCATCGCGACCCGCTTCGTTATTTTGCACACCTGAAACCCACGAACTCCCGAGAGCCATTTGGCGGGTGAGAGTCACGATAGGCCACACGCATATTGACCGGAGCACCTGCAAAGCTGCCGCCGCGTATCACCCGGCGGGTCGTGACACCGAGGTACTTGCGGCCGGACAGGTCCTCTGGAGCTGGCCCGTCCCGATAGGAGCGCCAGGCATCTACCGTGTACTCCCAGACGTTGCCGGCCATGTCATATAGGCCGTAGGCGTTCGGGCGGTAGCTGCCGACCTTCGCGGTGGTCTTTAGGCCGCTCGCTC
>JAFAZX010000009.1 GCA_019239425.1 Acidobacteriota bacterium | reverse complement strand
GTCGTTGGTGACGATGAGGGCGTCGAGCTCGTGCGCGAACTGGATGATGAAGTAGTCGGCGTCGGTGCCGGCCGGCACCTGCCTGACCTGCTGCGACTTGATGAGCTTCTCCAACTGCTCCTGGTCGTCGATGTCGTACTTGAGGCTCGCGTCCACGATGATGACGGCCTCCTGCCCGCGCTCCTCAAGCTCCCTGCGCACCTTGAGCAGGTTCGCGAGCTTCGGCTTGCCGCCCGCGCTGCGTTCCTCGTAGGCCACGTTGGCCCCGTCGATGACGACCGTCTTCCTGTCGTTGGCGGACATCAAAGGTTCCTCCGGTTCGGCGAGATGTCGTCCGAGTATACGGGACGGCGCTTGCTGCGCGCTTCACGAAACGGTTTCGACTTTCTTCTCCGGGCCGACCAAGTCCTCGGGGCAGGTGACGCACAGGCCGAGGTCGCGCAGCAGCCCGTCCGCTAGCCCGTAGACCCAGCCGTGCACCGAAAGCTCCTGCCCGCGCTCCCACGCCGCCTGCACAATAGTCGTGCGGCAGACGTTCGTCACCTGCTCGCGCACGTTCAGCTCGCAGAGCAGGCGCAGGCGCGCGGCCGCGTCCGGCAACTCGGCGAGCGCGTCCGCGTGCTTCTCGGCCACGTCCTGCACGTGGCGCAGCCAGTTGTCGATGAGGCCGAAGCTCGCGCCTTCGAGCGCCGCCTGCACGCCGCCGCAGCCGTAGTGGCCGCAGACGATGACGTGCCTCACCTTCAGAACGTCCACGGCGTACTGCATGACGGAGAGACAGTTCAAATCGGTGTGGACGACGACGTTGGCGACGTTGCGGTGGACGAACATCTCGCCGGGCGACAAGTCCACCAGCTGCGTCGAGGGCACGCGCGAGTCGGAGCAACCGATCCAAAGGTACTCCGGCGTCTGCTGCCGCGCCAGCTCGGGAAAGAAGTCGGGCTCGCGGGCACTGATCTCCGCCGCCCACGCGCGGTTCCGCTCGAACAGTCTCCTAAGGGTTTTCATTTGAAAGCATGATACAGGAAAAGTAGGCAGTAGGCAGATGGCAGGAGGCAGTGCAGAGCCCCGGAGGGGCGGGATGTTTAGAGCCTCGAGGTTCTAAATAACCCGAAGCTCCGGAGGGGCGGCATGTGTATGAGGTATTGAAGCGCGAGCGCGCCGCGCGTCTCGCCGGGCACCATGAAGAAGGCGTCGGTGCCGTAGGCCATCGTCACGCCGACTTTGTAGGCGCGCTTCAGCCGGTCGAGGAAGAGCGTGTGGAACACGCGCGCGACCTCCGGCCCGGCGCCGAGGTAGCCGGCGGTCTTCTCGGGGAAGTCTGTGCCGACGAGGACGACGCCGTTGCGCTTCGCGACCGCGAGCGTCTCGTCCGACATGCGCAGGCCGTGCTCGATGGAGGCGACGCCCCCCTCGGCCGCGTTGCGCGCGCCGCGCTCGGTCAGGCAGTGCGCGGCGACCTTGAGGCCGGCTGCCCGCGCCTCCTCGACGATGAACCTGATGTCTTCGACCGAGTAGCAGAGCGAGAGCAGCATGAGGAGGAGGAGTACGCGGGTCGGGGTTCTGGGTTTCATCGTCCGTTCCTTCCGCGGGGCGTGTCTTGTCCGAGTCAGGCTTGCGTGAGTTTCGTACGGCCCGCGCGCGGCTCAAAGGGAAAAGCTTGACACGCGCGCGCGGGCGTTGCTCTAATCCGTGCGCACCTGGAAGGGGGGCGCGCCCGCTGCCCGCGCCCCGACGGCTTTCCCACGCACGCCCCACCTAAACGGAGGTTCACTCGATGAGACTTCTCGCCCTGTCCGCGGCCGCCGCCGCGGCGCTCTGCCTCCTGATCTCCGCGCACGCCGCGCGCACGGCCAACGTCACGCCCGCGCCGCCCGCGCAGGCCAAGCCTTTCGGCCCGGGCTGCGCGCTCCCCTTCGACGCCATCGAGGCGAAACACCCAATCGACGGAACCTGCCCCTCGGGCGGCAAGGCGTCGCTCGCCGCGGACGGCAGTCAGCCGCACGTCCTGCAGAACCTTGCCAAGAACAACTTCTGCGTGACCGACGACCCGACGCCCATCAGCTACAACGCCTTCGTCGCTTTGCAGGCGGCCGTCAACAAGATGTCGAACTTCACGTGGGGCTCCGGCGAGAAGATGCCCGCCGACCGCTCGCCGCTCCAGAACCTGAAGATCAAAGACGGCGGGCGCGGCCTGACCGTCGGCGAGGGCTCGAAGGTCTCCTTCGTCGGCTACGTGATGGCCTACGAGTTCGCCGACGCGGAGAAGGGCGAGGACGTGAACTGCGACCTGGGCGGCGACGAGAACAACGACATCCACCTCACCTTGCGGACGAAGCCCCGCCTCATCCTCAAGCGGCCGCCGGGCGCGACCGACCCGCGCTGCAACTCGGTGAGCGCGGAGGTGAGTCCGCACTTCCGCCCCGCCGCGTGGAGCAAGCTGGCCGCGGCTTCGAGCAACACGCTCTTCGCCAAATACCCTCTGCGCATCACGGGCGCTCTCACCTTCGACGCGGAGCACCTGCCCTGCGTCAACGGCAAGCCGCATTCGGGCAGCCCCGTCCGCATCTCGGTCTGGGAGATACACCCCGTCTACTCCGTGGACGTGTGCAAGTACGCGACGCTCGCGCGCTGTCAGGCGTCGAACGACGCGGCCTGGACGCCCTTCGACCAGAAGGTCGCGCAGTAGGGGCGGCCTGCTTGACTTCAAACACGCCGCTTGCTGTAATCGAAGCCTCCTCGAAACACGCCGAAGAGGTTTAAATCGCCGAGACAACGGAGGTGGGGACGGAAGTGCCGGCAAGTGATTTAATCTACGACTGGAACCGCGTGGAGCCGACGTATCAAACGCCCGGCCGGCGCATCAGTCTGGACGACGAGACGCTGCGCGACGGGCTGCAATCGCCCTCGGTCTGCGAGCCCGCGGTCGAGAAGAAGGTGGAGCTGCTCCACCTCATGAACGATCTCGGCATAGAGACCGCGGACATCGGCCTCCCCGGCGCGGGCGGCACGCACGCCGAAGGCGTCGAAAGGCTGGCGCGCGAGATCGTCGAACAGAAGTTACAGATTCGGCCCAACTGCGCCGCGCGCACGCACCAGAACGACATCCGCCCCATCGCCGAAATCTCGCAGCGCGCAGGGATACCCATCGAAGCCTGCACCTTCCTCGGCTCCTCCTTCATACGCTTCTTCGCCGAAGGCTGGACGCTCGACAAGCTCTTGCAATTGACGGAGGAGGCCGTGACGTTCGCCGTCTCGGAAGGTCTGCCCGTCATGTTCGTCACCGAAGACACGACGCGCGCAGACCCGGACACCATCCGCGCGCTCTACACGACGGCCATCCGCGCGGGCGCGCGCGCGGTCTGCGTCTGCGACACCGTCGGCCACGCCACGCCCGACGGGGCGCGCGCCGTCGTCCGCTTTGTGAAGAGGATTATCGAAGAGCAGGGCGAGCAGGTGCGTCTCGACTGGCACGGGCATCAGGACAGGGGCCTGGGCGTCATCAACTCCCTCGCCGCCATCGAGGGCGGGGCCGACCAGGTGCACGGCTCGGCGCTCGGCGTCGGCGAGCGCGTCGGCAACACGCCGATGGATCAACTGCTCGTCAACCTGAAGCTGCTGGGCTGGATCGACAAAGACCTCTCATCTTTGCGCGACTACTGCGAGAAGGCGGCCGAGAGCTGCGGCTGGACGATCCCGCTCAACTACCCCGTCTTCGGCCGCGACGCCTTCCGCACGGCGACCGGCGTCCACGCGGCGGCGGTGATTAAGAGCTTCAGGAAGGGCGACACGGAGCTGGCCGACCTCATCTACTCGGGCGTGCCCGCGGGCCTCTTCGGCATGCGCCAGCAGATCGAGGTCGGGCCGATGAGCGGCAAGTCGAACGTCGTCTACTGGCTCGAATCGCGCGGCCTCGACGCGACGGACGAGCGCGTCCAACGCATCTACGACCGCGCCAAGAGCGCCCGCGGCGTGCTGAGCGAAGAAGAGGTGATGGCTCTTGTGTAGTGATAAGTGATGAGTGATGAGTGATAAGAAGAAGGCCAGGCCCGTCCCAGGTTTTCTTATCACTCATCACTCATCACTTATCACTCTTCTCTTATGGCTACTCCGTCTGTAACTCAAGCCACGCCGGAGGAGATGGTGAGGGGTCTCCTGGGGGCGGAGTGTGTGCGGCGGGCGTTCCGGTTTTTCGAGGAGCAGTCGAAGAGTTTCGACGAGGAGCACGCGGCGCTCGTGCGCGTGCCCGCGCCGCCGTTCGGCGAGTCGAAGCGCGCGGCTCTGCTGCGCGAGAAGCTTGAGGCGTGCGGGCTGGAAGGCGCGTCTCTGGACGGCGAGGGGAACTGCGTCGCGTTGAGGCGCGGCGAAGCCTTGCGTCCGTTGCTCGTGCTGAGCGCGCACCTCGACACGGTCTTTCCGGAAGGGACGGACTGCGAGGTGCGGCGCGAGCCTTCGGGTCTGATGCGCGCGCCGGGGGTCGCAGACGACGGGTGCGGGCTGGCGGCTTTGGTCGCGCTCGCGCGCGCGTTGAATGAGTTGAAGGCCGAGACGCACGGCTCCATCCTCTTCGTCGGCACCGTGGGCGAAGAGGGCGAGGGCGACCTGCGCGGCGTGCGACATCTCCTGACCGCGTCCGAGTGGGGGCCTTCGGCCGACGCCTTCATCAGCATCGACGGGCCGGGCCTTGAGCGCATCACGCACGCGGCGCTCGCTTCACGCCGCTACCGCGTGACGTGCCGCGGTGCGGGCGGGCATTCGTGGGGCGACTTCGGCGTGCCCAATCCCGTCCACGCTCTGGGCCGCGCGGTCGCAAGGCTCGCGGCCTACCCCGCGCCGAAGCGCCCGCGCACGACCTTCAACGTCGGGCGCATCGAGGGCGGCTCGGGCGTCAACGTCATCCCGCGCGAGGCGCGGATGGACGTCGACCTGCGCTCGGAGTCGCCGGCCGAGCTGGGCCGACTCGACGCCTTCTTCCGCCGAGCGGCGCGCGAGTCGGCCGAGGACGAGAACGCCTCGCGCAGGCAGGGCGCGCCCGCGCTCGAGATTGAGATCAGACTCATCGGCGACCGCCCCGGGGGCGCGACCGCGCCCGAGCAGCCGCTCGTCCGGCTCGCCGCCGAGGCCACGCGCTCTCTCGGCGCGAAACCCTACCTCGACTGCTCCTCGACCGACTCGAACATCGCCATCTCGCGCGGCCTGCCCGCCGTCACCATCGGCGCGGGCGGCACCTCCGGCAACACGCACACGCTCGACGAGTGGTACGACCCCGCGGGCCGCGACCTCGGCCTCAAGCGCGCCCTCCTCGTCGCGCTCGGCGTCGTCGGGTTAAAGCAGTAGGCAGTAGGCAGATGGCAGTAGGCAGTTAAGAGTAAGAAGATTGTTCAAAAGAAATGGGGAGGCGAGCTTCATAACTCGCCTCCCCATTTCTTTTGGCCTCTTGTCTAATCGCTGACTGCCATCTGCCTACTGCCTACCGCATACTGTTCAGTTGACGGGGATGGTGACGACCGTCGAGCCGGCCTTGCCGGCGGGGAAGCGCCTGCCGCGGGCGATGCGGACGGCCGTCCCGCCGTAGGCTTCGGCGCCCGGCGTGGCGCCCGCGACCGAGGCCGCGGTGACGCGGCCCGCCTCGTCGTAGGTGACGGTGACACGCACTGACTTCGGGCCGGAAGGCGGCGCGGGCTTGGGCTGGGCCGGGTCTCCGGCGTTGAGCTGGTTGGCCGCGTCTTCCCTCTTCGCGGCCTCTTCGCGGCGCTTGCGTTCGCGCTCCTTCCGCTCGCGCTCCTCGCGGCGCGCGGCCTCGGCGGCGGCGTCCGGATTCGACTCGGCGGCGGGTGCCGCTTCCGCGGGCGCTTCCGCCGGCTGCGCCTCGGCCGGCGCGGGCTGTGCGGCGGCGGGCGCGGGTGCCGCGGCGCCGGCCTCGGGCTTCGAGGGCGCGCGGCTCATGAGCGGGACGGCCGCGACGGCGCAGGCGAGCACGACGGCCGCGGCCACGCCCGCCAGCACGAACTTCTTCTTCGAGCCGCCGCCGGCACTCGCACCTTCGACCATCATCGAGAAGGGCTCGGGCGCACTCTCCCTGGCGGACGCCTCTTTGGCCGCGGGCTCTTCACTCTTCTGCGAAGCGCCTCGCTCCTTCTCCTTGGCGTGCTTGGTGTCGTCGAGGCGCTCGACCTGGTCGAGCATCTGCGCCAGCTCGGTCTCGCTCGGCTCCCACTTGCCGAAGGCGTCGGCCTCGGTCGGCGAGAGTCCTTCGTCCAGACGGCGCAGGCCTTCGAGCACGACCTGCGTCCAGGCCTGTTGGATGGTGCGGCGCGTGGCCTGCACGTCGGGGCTGAAGTCGAAGGCCGCGTTCGGCAGCGTCAGGGAGAAGTAGACGGCCTCGGGGCCGGAGAGCGCGCCGACCTTCGCGTCGACGAGTTCGCCCTCCTTGATGAAGAAGACGCTGTGGCCGCGCGGGTAGTCGATCTTGAGCCGGCCCGTCTTGCGCTGGTTGCAGAAGAACTCGATCAGTTCCGCCAGCGACATGTCGCTCAACTGTCCGGTAAGTGCCATGAATGATTCCTCGTTTCGGTGTGGGGGCTAGCTTCTGGCGGGGGGTTGGAATGAGGGGGCTTGTCAGGACTCGTGCGGCGCGGCCCTTTGCGGTCGCGCCGCACGAGTCCTGTGACGCGGAGGCTATCTCTGCAGAGTGAAGTTGTAGCCGATGACGCCCGAGACGCGCACGGGCTGGCCCGAGAGCAGTGTCGGGTTGAAGCGCGCGAGCTTGGCGGCCATCTCCGCGGCCTGGCGCAGCACGGCCGGGCCGCTCGTGGCCCTTGCCGAGATGACCTTGCCGTTGATGTCTATCACGACTTCGACCTCGACCATGCCGCCGGCGCCGGCGCGGCGCGCCATGTCGGGGTAGCTGGGCGGAGGCAGGCTGAGGGCCTTGCCGTTCAGGACGCCGCCCGAGACTGGCTTGAGCGGCCCGCTGCGCGCGGGCGGCGCCGCCGGGGCTTCGCCTTCAGACTTCACCGCGGGGCCGCCTTCGGCGAGCGGCACGTTCGCGGCGGAGGCCGAGGGCACACTCGGCGCGGAGACGCTGCCCTTGTCGAGCGAAGCGACGACGAGCGGCGCGGCCGCGTTACGCGCGGGCGTGGGCGCGGGCTTCGCAACGTTCGCGTTGGAAGGCTTGGGCTGCGGCTGCGCGGCCGCGTTGTTGTTGGCGGCAGGCTGTTGCGGTTTCGAGACGGGCTGCGGCTGCGCGCTCGCGGCGTTGGTGTTCTGAGGGGCGGCGGCCGCCGGAGCGTTGCTGGAAGTCGTAGGGCCTGGCATCGGCGCGGCGGCCGCGGCAGAGGCGGCGGGTGCGGCGGCCGGCTGCGACATCTTCGCCATGATGTTCTGGTCGAGGTAGTAGGAGATCGTGCGGTACGTCACCTCCGAAGGCTCGAACGTGACCTTGCCGCCCTCCATCATCGCGACAGAGGTCGTCATCTTCACCCAGTTGCCGACCGCGTCGTACTCGTAGGTGTAGACCTCCTTGGCCAGCAGCGTGCCGTCGTCGTTGTGCAGGGTCATCTCGACGATGTTGCCGCGGTCGTCGTACTTGTAGACCTCCTTGCCCGTGAGCGAGCCGCCCGCGGCGAGGAAGTACGCGTTGTCGACGCGGTTGCCCCTCTGGTCGTAGGTCGTCGTCTCAAGCACCTGCCGGTCGCCCTCGACGGGCTTGCCGCCCTTGACGGTGATCTTGGCCGTCTCGGTCTTCACGCGGCGGACGGGGCCGGCGAGCCCGTCCTGCTCGCGCTCGGTCGAGGCTGTGTCGGGCGCGAGGTGCGCCGCGCCGGAACGCAGCGCGAGCACGCCGCGCGGGACGCCCGCGTCGGCCGCGACGGCGCCGAGTGGGAGAAGGGCGAATAGCAGTGTCAGGTTCAAACGTTTCGACATGACGGTCACTCCTGCAAGATGTGCGTGGGCGAAAGCTTACCGGGCGGTCGCGGCGGGCTGGTGCGAGGGTCGGGGCGGCGCGCGCAGTCCGCCGGCGCGAGGGCACGGCGGAGGTTTGAGGATTGCGGCGTCCTTCTAAAGCTCGGGGCGGGAATGTCAGTCCGACGTGTAAGCGGTAGACGCCGAGACGTTTAAGTCCCCTTCAGAGCGCCTACGCGAAGCCCGCAAAAGGGTCTCGCACCCGCCGCCCGCAGCAGAGCACGGGCAGCGACAATATTATACATACGGAACATTGTTTGTCTATACCAAACATTTGCCAAACAATGCAGATGCAAAGAGACTGGCTGTGGGCGGCCTTTTTAAGCCTCGAAAAGCGAGGAGGCGCGCTCGGTCGTGAAGGCTGCGCGCGCGGCCGTGTAGGCCAAATCGGTGGAAATCTCTTCGATTTTTTGTGCGGCGACGACGCGGTGGCGCTCGCCGAGCGGGATGTAGCAGTTGAACATCGGGTGGTGCTGCATGAGGATGACGACCGGCGTCCCGACCGCCGCCGCGACGTGCATCGGCCCCGTGTCGTTCGAGACGAAGACCGAGAGGCGCGCGGCCGCGGCCGCGAGCTGCGGCACGGTCAGTTTGTCGAGGACGACCGTGGAAGGGGGGAACTTCGGCAGCGCCTCGCGGACGAGCTTGCGCTCCTCTGGCCCCGCGAAGAGGACTGAGCGGACGGTGTCGTTGCGTTCGAGCATCCAGGCCAGCTCTGCGAAGCGCTCGATGGGCCAGCGCCGGCTGGGGTGGCCCGCGCCGGGGAAGATGCCGACGAGCGGGCCGCCGACGATGCCGCCGCCTGTTGTCTTCCTGCCCTTGGTCTTCCCGCCCGCGAGCGCCTTGCGCAGCAAATCGTCCACGGCGCGCCCGTCCTCCTCGTGCACCGCGAGTCGCGGCACGCGCGAGACTTCGCCCACGCCGAGCGGCGAGACCACGTCGAGGTATCTGTCGATGGCGTGCTTCGAGCGGTCTTCGACGGGAGGGGCGGGGCGGAAGTTTGCGAGGTAGTCGAGCGACCGGCCGGGCCTGCGCGCGTAGAGACGTTGCCCTGCGCCCGAGAGGAAGCCGAGCAGGTTCGTCTCCGAGAGGCTGTGCAGGTCTACGACGAAGTCGAACTTCCTTCGCCGCACTTCGAGGACGAGTTTCCCGATCTGCCAGACGGACAGGTGCTTCGGCCCGTCGCGCAGGGCCACGCGGTCTACGGGCAGCGCCTCGTCGGCCACGCCCGCCATCTCCACCACGGCCGCCGCCGCCCCGCCCACCGCCACGGTGATGTGTGCCCTCGGGAACCTCCGCCGGATTGCACTCAGCGCCGGCAGACTTAAAATCACGTCCCCCAACTGCCCGAAATCAATCACCAGAATATTGCGCGCCTCGAAACTCATCTCCACCCCAAACGATACAACACGCGCAACGGTTTCGCACTCAGGAGTGCCATAAACTTCTCGCCGGATAATCCGAAGTTAGATGCCTTCCTCCTTCACGCGATTCATCGTATATTCAGAGCTATGAGCCTGTCGTTCGAGTGGGACGAGAAGAAAGCTTCGGGGAATCTCGCGAAGCACGGAGTCTCCTTCTCGGAGGCATCAACCGTGTTCGCCGACCCGCTGTCGAGAACGATCCCCGACCCTTTGCACTCGGATGATGAAGAGAGATTCATCATCGTAGGGGAGTCATCGGCGGGACACAGCTAGTGGTCGCGCATGCCCACCGTGGAGAAGTCATCAGAATCATCAGCGCGCGGAAGGCGACACCGCGCGAGAGGAAAGATTATGAGCGAGGAGCTGAATAAAGAAGAGGCCGAGATGCTGGACGAGTACGACTTCAGCCGGGGCGCGGTCGGGAAATACGCGAAGCAGTATGCCGAAGGGACGAACGTCGTGTTACTCGACCCTGACGTGGCGAAAGTATTCCCGGACTCCGAGGCGGTGAATCAGGCCCTGCGCGCGTTAGCCCAGATCATCGAGCAGCGGTCTCGCTAACGTGCCGCGGCAGGCGTTGTTGTATAAATCAGGGTGAGGAGGCGTGGCCTACTCGCCTCAGACGGCGTACCTGTGCGGCATCCCTATTGCGCGCCTCTACACTCATCTCCACCCCAAACGATACAACACCCCCCACAGTTGAGAGTTTGTAATACCGGCTTGCGGGAAGAAATAAGGCCCCTTCAGGCTGGGAGCGCGGGCATCCCTGCCCGCATGAGCGCGAGAGCGCGAGAGCCGTGAGACTTGAAGACTCAACGTCGAGGTAAGGAGTAGGACGGTCAGCGCGCTTGCGGGCAGGGATGCCCGCGCTCCCAGCGAGGGAGGGCCTTATTTAGTTTTGCAAGTTCGTATAAGCAGGCTTCTACAGTTCGCGGAGGTCGCGGCCGGTCATGTCGGCTGGTTTAGATGATGGGTATGTTATTCGACGCCGTAGTTGGCGAAGAGGTCGGAGATGGGTATCTCTAGCGCCTTAGCCAGTTTTTCGATGTTCTCCAGCGAGAGGTTTCGCGCGCCTCTTTCGATGTCTCCGATGTAAGTACGGTGCAGCCCGGCGCGCTCCGCGAGCGCCTCTTGAGATATGCCAAGCTTTTGCCGCCGCTGTTTGATGGCGAACCCAAAACGATTCTTTACGTGGCTCGGGCCGTTCATCGCTTGGCCTTGCGGCGTGGGGTGTACTGGCGTTTGATAGTTTCGTGTTGGGTCGTGCCCGGCAATCTGTCCGGCAGGTCTAGTTCGTCGTCAACCAGGGCTTCCATGTGGACTCCGGCGAGACGCGCGTAGCTGAGAAGGATCATTAATGACGGCTCACGGAGTCCTAGCTCGTAATCCGAGATTCGCGCGTGCCTGATTACGCTTTCGGCCCCCAGTCGTTTCGGCATCTCCATCTGGGTTAATCCGAGCGTCAGTCGAATCTGTCGGAGCTTTTCGGCCAAGCGTTCCGGCTTGGGTCGCGCCTTCGTGCCCATCAGGAGGCGCCTCCTGTATGGGCGTACGACGTTCGCAGCTTGATTATTCCCACAAATGAGGGAATAATGTGGCCGCATTCATGTATCGCCGTGAGCCTGACACTTTGCTGCTCGACGGCGACGCTCATCACGCAGTTTGCGAAGGCGAGTTGCGCATGCGGCCTTGCCTGTAACCGAAAGAGCGTGGCGGCAAGATACCAAAACTGATACGTCGGCGTCATCTTGCGTACCCCTGAAATGATTCAAGCCGAAGAGCATCAGGATTTGTTGATTGACGAAGAAACCTGGCGGGCTATCGATGACTCGAAGACGGCCGAGTACATAGCTCGCGGGCTATTTGTCATCAAGGAGGCAATCGACAGCGGGCCTGACGGGGCGAGGGAGGCGAGTGACGTAATCTTAGCCAACATTGAGGCGGTTTACCTGCACACGGAGGCGCACAGGGCGGCGCTCAAACTTTATCTGCTTTCACTCACGGGATGGTTAAAGCCGGAAGACGAGCCGCTTCAACTCCTCAATAGGGCAATCGAGCGGGGTATGAGTCAGATAGAACTTGAGGGGGAGAGAGGGAAGAGGCGGCATTGAGTGGTGAAGCCGCCTCTTTGCTCGTTTGCCTTAGAGTTCGCGGAGGTCGCGGCCGGTCATGTCGTGGGGTTTGTCGAGGCCGAGCAGACCTAAGATTGTGGGGGCGACGTCTTCGAGGGCGCCGTCGGGGCGGAGTTTGACGCCGAGGGAGTCGGGGTCGATGAGGTGGAAGGGGACGGGGTTGGTGGTGTGGGCGGTGTGGGGTTGGCCGGTGTTGGGGTCGATCATCTGTTCGCAGTTGCCGTGGTCGGCGGTGATGAGGCAGCGGCCGTGGGCCGTCCTGAGCGCCTTCGTGATCCAGCCGAGGCAGGTGTCGATGTATTGGACGGCCTCGATGGTCTTCTCAAGGTTGCCCGTGTGGCCGACCATGTCGGGGTTGGCGAAGTTGACGATGAAGACGTCCGTCTCGCGCTCTTCGATGGCGCGCAGAATCTTGTCGGTGACTTTGAAGGCCGCCATCTCGGGCATCAGGTCGTACGTCGCGACCTTCGGCGAGGGGACGAGCAGACGCCTTTCGTGCGGGTACTCGCGCTCGGTGCCGCCGTTGAAGAAGTATGTGACGTGCGCGTACTTCTCCGTCTCGGCCAGGCGGTAGTTGCGCACGCCGACGGCGGCGAAGACCTCTACAAGGATGTTCTTGTGCTGCAACTGAGGGAAGGCGATGGGCAGGTTGAACGTCTGGTCGTAGAGCGTGAAGCAGACGTAGTCGGACTTCCCAAGCTTCGGACGGTCGAGGACGGGGAAGTCGTCGAAGTCGTCAACCGCCAGAGCCCTCGTGAGCTGGCGCGCGCGGTCGGCGCGGAAGTTGTAGAAGATGACCGAGTCGCCGTCCTTAATCGTTGCGACCGGCGAGCCGTCGGCGCGCGTGAGACAGACGGGTTCGACGAACTCGTCTGTGATGCCGCGCTCGTAGGAGCGTCTGACCGCCGCGACGGGGTCTGTCGCCTTCTCGCCCAGCCCTTTGACGAGCAGGTCGTAGGCGCGCTTCGTGCGCTCCCAGCGCTTGTCCCTGTCCATCGCGTAGTAGCGGCCGCAGAGGGTCGCAATCTCGCCGAAGCCGATCTCCGCAAGCTTATTCTCCAAAGCCTTCACGTAGAGATGCGCCGAAGAGGGCGGCGTGTCGCGGCCGTCGAGGAAGCAGTGGACGTACGCCTGCTCGAGGCCGCGCTCCTTCGCCATGCGGATGAGGGCGTAGAGGTGTTCCTGAGACGAGTGGACTAGGCCGTCGGACAGGAGGCCCATCAGGTGCACGGCGGCGCCGCGCGCTTTGGCGTCGTCCAAAGCTTTGACGAAGGCTTCGTTCTTGAAAAACTCGCCGGTCTCGACCGAGTAGTCGATGCGGCGGATGTCCGTCATGATGACGCGGCCCGCGCCCATGTTGAGGTGGCCGACCTCGGAGTTGCCCATGATCCCTCCGGGCAGGCCGACGCAGGTGCCCGAGGCTTCGATGAGAGTGTGCGGGTACTTCTCGCGCAGCTCGTCGTAGAACGGCATCTTGGCGAGCGCGACGGCGTTCCCTTCGCGCGCTTCGCTGTGGCCGAAGCCGTCGAGGATGATGAGCGCGAGCGGCCCCTTCTGTTTCAGCAAACCCCTTGTCTCCTTGTCGGAAAGCCGTTGGCTGTTAGCTATTAGCCGTTAGCTTTCTGTTTTTAGCTAAAAGTTAAAAGCTAACAGCTTCTGTTCAGCGCGCGTGGTAGCGCGTCCCGCAGGTCGGGCACTGGAGCAGGTGCTGCGTGCCGCCCGCGGGGATGACCGGGATGAAGAAGAAGGTGATGAAGCGCATCCCCTTCTTGTTGATGAACTCGGCGACGGTGCCGCACTTGCCGCAGCGCATCTGCTGGCCCGAAGGCTCCGAACCCCAGGTCACGAAGCGCGTCCCGATGAGGAAGATGAAGAACATCCTGAGTCCCCCTCTTACTTGCCGGCGCCCGCCTTCTTCGCGGACTTCTTGGCGGACTTCTTCGCGGCCGTCTTCGACGCGGCGCTCGGCCTCTGGCCCGCGCGTTCGAGCTGGTAGAAGGCCGCGAGGCCGGGGAAGCGCGCGGCGTCGCGCAGGTCTTCCTCGATGCGCAGCAACTGGTTGTACTTGGCGATGCGGTCTGTGCGCGAGAGGCTGCCGGTCTTGATCTGGCCGGCGTTGGTGGCGACCGCGAGGTCTGCGATGAAGGTGTCTTCGGTCTCGCCCGAGCGGTGCGAGATGACGGCCGTGCGGCGGTGCGTGCGCGCCAGCTCTATCGCGTCCAGCGTCTCGGTCAGCGTGCCGATCTGGTTGACCTTGATCAGAATCGAGTTGGCGACGCCCAGCTCGATGCCCTTCCGCAGGTAGTCGACGTTCGTGACGAAGAGGTCGTCGCCGACGAGCTGAATCTGCGCCCCGAGTTCGTCCGTCATCAGCTTCCAGCCCTCCCAGTCGTTCTCGGCCATGCCGTCTTCGATGGAGATGATCGGGTACTGGTCGACCCACGACTTCCAGTAGGCGACCATCTCGGCGTTGGAGAGCCTGCGGCCGTCCGACTTCTTGAAGACGTAATTCTTCCCGTCGTAGAACTCGCTGGCCGCGGGGTCTAGCGCGAGCATGACGTTGACGCCCGCGTTGTAGCCGGCCGCGGTGACGGCTTCGAGGATCGTCTCGACGGCCTCCTCGTTCGAGCGCAGGTTCGGCGCGAAGCCGCCCTCGTCGCCGACGCCCGTGGCATAGCCGCGCTTCTTCAGGACGCTCTTGAGCGAGTGGAAGATTTCGGCGCCGGTGCGCAGGGCCTCGGCGAAGGTCTGGGCGCCGACGGGCATGACCATGAACTCCTGGAAGTCCACGTTGTTGTCGGCGTGCGCGCCGCCGTTGAGGATGTTCATCATCGGCAGCGGCAGCGTCCGCGCGTTCACGCCGCCGAGGTAGCGGTAGAGCGGAAGCTCAAGGAACGACGCCGCGGCGCGCGCCGTGGCGAGCGAGACGGCGAGCAGGGCGTTCGCGCCGAGCCTCGACTTGTTGGGCGTGCCGTCGAGCGCGAGCAGCGTGGCGTCCACCTCGGTCTGGTCTAAGGCGTCGAGCCCTTCGACCTCGCGGGCAATCGTGTCGTTGACGTTCTCGACGGCGCGCGTCACGCCCTTGCCGACGTAGCGCCGCTTGTCGCCGTCGCGCAGCTCGACCGCCTCGTGCTCACCCGTCGAAGCGCCCGAGGGCACGGCCGCGCGGCCGACCTCGCCGGAAACGAGGTAGACCTCGGCCTCGACGGTCGGGTTGCCGCGCGAGTCCAGAATCTCGCGCGCGTGGACGGAATCAATCAGGCTCATAAGGCCGCGCTCCTCGAATTATGTGGATTAGAAATCTAAGGGAGAATCTATCAATCTGCCGGGGTGCAGTCAAAGCGGGAAGATAATTAACCACAGAGACACAGAGACACAGCTTTTGAATTGCTTTTAGCTGTGTCTCTGTGTCCCTGTGGTTCAAACTTCTCGCGCTCCTCTCACTGCTTCGGTATATAACCCGAGTCGGAGAGGATGCGCTTGGTGAGGGCGATGCGCTCGTCGCGGACGGAGAGGTAGGTCGGCCCCTCGATCTGCGTGGCGAAGAAGTAGGTGTCGTCTTTCGTCTCGACGTAGCCGACGAACCAGCCGAGGAAGCGCCCTTCGGCGAGCGGGCCGCCGCCGGTCTTGCCGTGCAGCTCGTAGTCGGGCGTCTTTTCGAGGGTGGTGATCTCTTTGACGATCTTGATCGAGCGGTTGGAGACGGGCAGGTCTTCCCTGTAGAGCCGCTTGAGAAACTCGACCTGCTCGTCGGCCGAAATCTTGAGCGAGTCGGCGAGCCAGAAGTTATTGATCGGGCCGGACACGTCCTCGTTGCCGTAGCGGAGTCTGTGCACGTACTCTTTCATGCGCGGCTTGCCGACGGCGGTCGCCAGCTCGCGGTAGTACCAGACGACCGAGCGCCTGATGGCCGTGCGCAAGGTCTGATCCTGCCACCAGTCTTTGAAGGGCAGCGTGTCCTCGTCGTGCGGCGGGTACTTCTGCCTGTCCCACTTGATGACGTACTCGGCGTCTTTGATGACGCCCGTGTCGAGGCCGATGAGCGAGTTCGGAATCTTGAACGTCGAGAAGGGCGAGAAGCGCTCGCGGCAGCGCGCCTCGTCGTAGCGGAGATACCTGTCCCGCTTCAGGTCGTAGAGCACGAACGCGCCCGCCGGGAAAGGCTTGAAGTACGAGGCGAGGTCGGGCCGCGGCCGCTGTCGGGCGACGAAGGCGGCAGGCCGCGCGCCCGTCCGTATAGCGCAGCCGAGCGCCGCGAGCAGGAGCAGCACGGTGAAGAGTACGACCTTAGGTTTCATTATTCTGTCTTTGTCAGGATAGCGGTCGGAACCACCCGCGGTAGCGGGTGGCCCTTTGTTATCCGCATGTGCCGTGTCACAAAGGGCCACCCGCTACCGCGGGTGGTTCTGACCTGTTTGGCTCAGCAAATCCTCGAAGGCCGTGTCGGGGAGTTCTTCGAGGGTGCGGACGACGATGTCGGCCTCGAGCTCTCCGTGCGAGGAGAGGACGCCGACGCAGCGCATCCCTGCGCGGCGCGCGGCCTCCGTGCCGGCGGGCGCGTCCTCGACGACGACACATTGAGCAGGCTCGACGCCGAGCTTGGCGGCGGCCACGAGGAAGACCTGCGGGTCGGGCTTGCCCTCGGTCACGTCCTCGGCCGCGGCCACGGCCGCGAAGTAGCCTGTGAGCTTGAGCGCCTCGACGATGACCTCAAGGTTCGCGCGCGGCGCGGACGAGGCGACGGCCTGCCGCCAGCCCCCCGCGTGCAACCTGTCGAGCCAGCGGCGGACGCCCGGCAGAAGCTCTATCCCGCGCTCGCGCACGAGGCGGCGGTAGGCGACCTCTTTCGCCTCGCCGACGCGCGTGATCTCTTCGTCATTATAAGAAGGGAAGTAGCCGCGCAGGATTTCGTCGTTGCGCCGGCCGAAGGAGTCCGCGAACTGCTCGGGCGTGACGTCGAAACCCTCTTCGGCGAGCGTGCCCCGCCAGGAGAGCCAGTGGTACTCGCGCGAATCAATCAGCGTCCCGTCCACGTCCCAGAGCGCCGCGCGCTTCGTCTGCGGTGTCGTCATCGCCGCCGAGTTTAGCCGCGGCGCAAGGCGGGCGGCAAATGAGGTATGATGTGCGGAAACGAAATCCCCTACGAAGAGCGTTGAGAGGGAAGGCCGCGGCCTTCGGACGGAGGGGTTTATGAAGAGAATGCTACTCGGCGCGCTGGCGGGGCTGGCGGCGACGGGGCCGATGACCCTGGCGATGAAGTTGATGCACGAGCAGTTGCCGCGCGAGGAGCAGTACCCTCTGCCGCCGCGGCAGGTGACTGAAGGCTTGGCGGAGAAGGCGGGCGTCAGCGAACACCTGGACGAAGAGGAGCGCGAGAAGGCGACCTGGTTTTCGCACTTCGCATACGGCACGGCGTGCGGCGCCCTCTACGGCGCGGTGTCCGGGGAGAGGGTCGACAGTCACCCTCTGCTCGCGGGAGTCGGATTCGGCCTGGCGGTCTGGGCGGGGAGTTACCTGGGTTGACTGCCGGCGGCGGGGATCATCGCGTCCGCGACCGAGCACCCGCCGCGCCGCAACGCCCTGATGGTCGCGGCCCACGTCGTCTGGGGCGCGACGCTCGGAATCTCTCTGGAGAAACTCTCGGACGGCCGCGCGCGCGAAAGACATTTACGTCCGCGCGCGGGGCGTGCGTGACAAAAGTGTAGGCGACGCTCAGCCGACCTTGAGCGCGGGCGTCGTGACCAGCGACAGCGAAGCGTGCGGCTCGAGCACGCGGTCGGCCAGGCCCAGCTCGACCGCCTCGTGCGCCGAAAGGTACGTGTCCCAGGTGAAGCGGCGCAGGAAGCGCTTCAAGGTGATGCCCATCCGCTCGGCCAGAATCTCGCAGCAGCGGTCGCGCATGCGTTTGGCGTACTCGGCCGTGCGCTGCGTGTTCTCGTCGTGGTCGAAGCCGACGCTCGAATAGCCCGGGTGCACCATCACGACCGCGTTCGGCATCAGCTCGCGCACGGAGGCGGCCTGCAGGATGACCGCGCCCATCGAGCAGACCTCGCCGTAGCCGACGGCGCGCACATCCGGGCAGGCGCGCATCGCGTCGTAGATCGACAGCCCGGACGCGCGGCACCCGCCGCGCGTGCTGATCTTGACGGTCAGGGGGCCGCTGCCTTCGAGCACCTGCAGGCCCATCAGAATCTTCGCGGCCGTCGGCCGGTTGATCTCTTCGAAGAGGAAGAGCGTGCGGGAAGCGAAGTGCACGCCGTAGTCGAAGAGTTGGGAAGTGTGCGGTTGGTTGGACGGGGTGTTGGGGGCGCGGTTGACGCTGCTCTCGGTGTCGGTCATCGGGCCGCTGCTACCTCCTTCTGGTGCCCTCCGGAGGGCGTCAGAACTCGGGCGCCCATTGCACTCTGTGTGCCGGGGGAGGACGCCTTTATCTTTCAGAGGAAAACCCGCCGCGGGGCGCGGCGGCGCGTGCTGTGACTTAATACCCGTGGCTCGACGTGTGCGGGGCCGGCGGAGACAAAACTGTCGTCCGCCGTCTGGTAGCGTACAAAAAAGTCGCACTCGGGTAAAGGAATATTTGAGGGCGGCGGTCGGGCTTCTACGGGCCGGCAGCCTTCGACAAACTTTCAAGGAGGGTCTCTTCGATGGGGCGAAAGCACGGGCCTTGGACGGTGGAGTCTTCGGAGCGCCTGTACGCGGACGAGTTCGCGGAGGTGTATGTGGACGAGGTGCGGCGCGAGGGCGTGGAGCCTTCGCGGCGCGTGACGATGCGGATGAAGTTCGGCGTGGCCGTGCTCGCACTGGACGGCGAAGGCTTCGCGCACCTCGTCCGGACGTTCCGGTACGCGGTCGGGAAGGAGTCGGTGGAGGTCGTGCAGGGCGGACTCGAAGAGGGCGAGGAGCACGAGACGGCGGCGCGGCGCGAGCTGAAAGAGGAACTCGGCATCGAGGCCGAGGAGTTCACAGACCTCGGCCTCGTGGACGCCGTCACCTCGCAGGTCTACGCGCCCGCGCGCCTCTTCCTCGCCCGCGGCCTGCGCTTCGGCGAGCCGCAGACGGAACCCACAGAGAGCCTCCAACCCCTCAAGGTTAAATTCGAAGAGGCCGTCCGCATGGTGATGGACGGGGAGATTACGCAGGGACTCTCGTGCGCGCTCATTCTCAAGGCGAGTCGTTTGCTGGAAAAGAATTAACCACAGAGGCACAGAGACACAGCTTGTTGAGGCGTTGGCCCCAAGCTGTGTCTCTGTGCCTCTGTGGTTAAATTTTCTTCGGGACTAAGCCCCGGCGGACTTGGTCTGAGACTTGAGCTGCTGCTTCATCTGCTCCATCTGCGTGCCGAGGCGGTTGATGTCGTCTTCGCTCAAGACCTGGCGCGCGCTCTGGAACATCTCGCCCTCTTCCTCTTCGACGTGGTGCTCGACGTTCTCCTGCAAGACCTTGAGCTTGGCCGTCCACTGCTCGGTGTCGACGGGGATGGACTCGAGCTCCTGCAGGAGCATCTTGACGACGTGGTGCTCCTCGAAGCCTTCGAGGACGATCTCGCGCGTCTCGGCCTCCTGCTTGATGGCCGGGTAGAAGATGGACTCTTCGATCTTGGTGTGGATGTCCAGCTCCTCTTTCAGCTTGGCGAAAAGCTCTGTGCGCGTCTTCTCGGCGCGCTCGGTCGTCGGCTCCAGTTGCTGGAACAGCCCCGAGACCTTCTGGTGGTCTTCCTTCAGCAGTTGAAAAGCGTTCATGTCTTCTCCTCCTTGAGTTGGTTTCTGCCGCGCCCTTGAACTGTATCCGTACGTAAAAGTGCTCGGTTCGTTAAGAGAGACAATCCCGGTGCCACGTCGAATCCCGCGCGGCTGTAGTAAACTTTCGGGCGGATGGCAGCGGAGAACGAGACACGTGGCGACACGCGCGCCGCGCGCGGCGAGGCGGCCGAAGAGTCGGCCGCCGCACAGGCGACGCACTGGCACTCGCGCATGGAGGCGGAAGAGCCCGCGCGCGACGACAAGCCTGTTCGTGTTGAGGAGAGCGACGCACACGTCTCGCGCGTGCGCGCGCAGCCGCCGGAGGAGTTCACGGGCGGTGGTTTCGAGGACGGCCCGGCCGAGACTTCCGGCGGCCTGGGGGCCGTGTGGTCTTCGGCCAAACACATCTGGCGCGAGACGGGCTTGTTGCGCGGCACGCGCACACTCCTGAAGGTCAACCAGAAGGACGGCTTCGACTGTCCGGGCTGCGCCTGGCCCGACCCCGACGGCGACCGCGCGCACGCCGAGTTCTGCGAGAACGGCGCGAAGGCCGTCGCGGAGGAGGCGACGACGCGCCGCGTCACGCCCGACTTCTTCCGTGAGTGGAGCGTCGCAGACCTCTCGCAGAAGTCGGACTACTGGCTCGGCAAGCAGGGCCGCCTCACGCACCCGGTCGTGCTCCGCCGCGGCGCGACGCACTACGAAGAGATTGAATGGGACGAGGCGTTCCGCCTTATCGCCGACGAGCTGAACGCTCTGGACTCGCCCGACGAGGCGGCCTTCTACACCTCGGGCCGCACCTCGAACGAGGCGGCCTTTCTCTATCAGCTCTTCGTACGCCAGTTCGGCACGAACAACCTGCCCGACTGCTCCAACATGTGCCACGAGTCTTCGGGGCGCGCGCTCACAGAGACCATCGGCGTCGGCAAGGGCACGGTCACGCTTAAAGATTTCGACCTGGCCGACTGCATCTTCATCGTCGGCCAGAACCCGGGCACGAACCACCCGCGCATGCTGACGACCTTGCGCGCGGCGAAGCGGCGCGGTTGCAAGATCGTCCACGTCAACCCCCTGCCCGAGGCGGGCCTCGCGCGCTTCAAACACCCGCAGCACCCCTCGGACATCCTCGGCGGCGGGACGGAGCTGACAGACCTCTTCCTGCAAGTCCGCGTCAACGGCGACGTGCCGCTGCTGAAGGGCCTGTTGAAGGAGGTTCTGGAAGAGGAGAAGCGCAGGCCGGGCGAAGTCCTCGACCGCAAGTTTATCGAGGAGAAGACGCACGGCTTCGAAGAGTTCGCGCGTGCCCTGGACGGAATCGGCTGGGACGAGATTGTCGAGCAGAGCGGCGTCCGGCGCGAACAGATGCGCGCGGCCGCCGAACTCTACGTCAAAGCGGAGCGCGTCATCGTCTGCTGGGCGATGGGACTCACGCAGCACAAGAACGCGGTCGCCAACATACAGGAGATCGTCAACCTCTTGCTGCTGCGCGGAAACGTGGGCCGCCCCGGCGCGGGCGCGTGCCCCGTGCGCGGCCATTCGAACGTGCAGGGCGACCGCACGATGGGCATCTGGGAGCGCCCGGCCGACACGCTACTCGACGCGCTCGCGCGCGAGTTCGACTTCGAGCCGCCGCGCCGCCACGGGCTCGACACCGTCGAGACGATCAAGGCGATGTACGAGCGGCGCGTGAAGCTCTTCTTCGCGCTCGGCGGCAACTTCCTCTCGGCCACGCCCGACACGGAGTTCACGGCCGAAGCCCTGCGCCGCTCGCGCCTGACCGCGCACGTCTCGACCAAGCTCAACCGCTCGCACCTCGTCACGGGCGAGCAGGCTTTAATCCTCCCCTGCCTCGGACGCACCGAGCGCGACTTTCAGAAGTCGGGCGGGCAGTTCGTCAGCGTCGAGAACTCGATGGGCGTCGTCCACTCCTCGCGCGGGAGTCTGGAGCCGGCTTCGACTGAGCTTCTGAGCGAGCCGGTCATCGTCGCGCGTCTGGCCCGCGCGACTTTGGGGAAGAGAAGCGGCGTGGACTGGGAGTGGCTGGTCGAGGACTACGACCGCGTGCGGGATTTAATCGAGCGCGTCATCCCGGGGTTCGAGAATTATAACGTGAGGGTGCGCGAGGCCGGCGGCTTCTACCTGCCGAACCTCGCGCGTGAGGGAGTGTTCAAGACTTCCACGAATCGCGCGAACTTCACCGTCCACGAGCTGCCGCGGCACGAGCTCGAACCGGGGCAGCTTCTGATGATGACCGTGCGCAGCCACGACCAGTTCAACACGACCATCTACGGCCTGGACGACCGCTACCGCGGCGTCCGCAACGAGCGGCGCGTCGTCTTCCTCAACCCCGAAGACGTGCTGGAACTCGGCCTCTCGGCCGGGCAGGTCGTTGACCTCTTCAGCCACTTCGAGGGCGAGACACGCGAGGCGCGCCGCTTCCTCGTCGTGCCCTACCCGCTCCCGCGCCGCTGCGCCGCCACCTACTTCCCCGAAGCCAACCCACTCGTCCCCGTCCGCAGCGTCGCCGACAAGAGCAACACCCCGGCTTCAAAATCGGTCGTGATTACCGTCCGCCCCTCGACCGCTCCACTCAAGTTCGACTATAACCAAGCCGGCTAAAGCTGGGAGCGCGGGCAGGGATGCCTGCGCTCCCAGCTTTAAAGGGCTTCGTAGACGGTGTCGTAGTCCGTGCCGAGGCCGAGGGCGGCGCCGACGGCCGCGCCCGCTCCGGCGCCGATGAAGAGGCCGGCGGGGATGGCCGTCAGGGTCAGGTGATCCGTGCGCGAGAGGAGGGCCGCGCCCGTGCCCGCGCCCGCGCCGCCGCCGACGCCCGCGCCGACGAGCGCGCCCTTCCAGCGGCTGGAGTGGCCGACCTCGACGCGCTTGATCTGGTCGCGCCTGAGCGTCACCTTGTGGCCTTCGTGCGTGAAGTTGATCTCGGCGTCGCTGGCGGAATCGAAGCGCCCCTTGAGGCGGTCGCCGTCCTTCGTGGTGACCGCGACCTTCTCGCCCTGCGAGACGGTCTGGACGGCCGACCAGTCGGCGGGCGCCGCGGGCGTCTTGGCCGAAACCTTCGCGGCCGGGGCGAGGGTGAAGAGGAGCGTGAGCGCGAGTGCGAAGAGTCTGTTTGTCATGATAGCCTTTCCTGCTTAATTCTTTTGTTGGCCCGGGCCGAAAGCGCGCCCGGAAGCGGGACGTAGTGCAACGCCCGTACCGCTGTCGGAAACGAAGGAATGCGGGCTTTCTCTTCAGTGCGGGCTTGGGCGGGCGCAGGAAAGTTCCGACACCTGCCGGATTGCGCGGTTAGTTTATAGAGAGCGGAGGGAGAAGACTTTGGCCCTGATCGGTGCGAACGAGTTGAAGCGGCGGATGATGATTAAAGTTGACGGCGAGCCTTACGCCGTCGTGGACGTGACCTTCGCGTCGCCTTCGGCGCGCGGCGCCTCGACGATGGTGCGGACGCGCCTGCGCCACCTCCTGACCGGCGCGGTGCAGGAGAAGAGCTTCAAGACGGGCGAGAAGTTCGAGGAGCCGGACGTGGCCTACGCGAACGCGTCCTTCATGTATTCGGACAGCGACGGCTTCCACTTCATGGACGAGGAGACGTTCGAGCAGTTCCGGCTCCCGGCCGAGCAGGTTAGCGAAGACCGCGGCTACCTGACCGACGGCCTGGTCGTGCAGGTCTTGAAGTACAACGGCGAGGCGGTCGCGCTCGAACTCCCGCAGTTCGTCGAGCTGACGGTCGCCGAGACCGAGCCGGGCATCAAGGGCAACACCGCCGCCGGGCGCGACCTCAAGCCCGCCACGCTCCAGACCGGCCTCCAGGTGCGCGTCCCCCTCTTCATCGAGGAGGGCGAGCGCGTCCGCGTCAACACGCAGACCGGCGAAGTCACGGGGAGAGCGTGAAGGGGTGCTGGGTGCTGGGTGCTGGGTAAAAGCCTGTTCTTCCCCAGCACCCAGCACCCCTTCAACGGCTTCATCAATGATTGGTCTTGGTGTAACCTAGCGGCACCGGCTGACGGCTCAAAGAAGCAATTTCATTTAAGGAGCGAGGAGATGATGTTCAGAATTCTTTCGGCGCTGGCGCTCGCCTGCGCGCTGGCGTGCGCGGCTGTCGCGCAGGACAAGCCGAAGCAGGACGCGCCGAAGGTCTCGGGCGGCGAGAAGGATGCGGCGCAGAAGATCGAGAAGGCCAAGGGCACCGAGGCCAAGCTCCAGCAGGCCGCCGCCTTCGTCAAGAAGTACCCGCAGAGCCCCCTGCGCGGGCAGATCGCCGACGCACTCGCCCGCGAGATCGCCGAGACGACCGACCCCCAGGCCAAGGGCTCGCTCGCGCAGACCTTCCTCGAAATCTTCAACCTGCCGGAGGAGGCGCCGCTCGTCACCGCCACGCTGCTCAACTCCTACATCAACACGGGGCAGACGCAGGAGGCCCTGAAGCTGGGCACCGACTGGCTCGCCAAGCACCCGGACGACATCTCGGTGATGCGGAACCTGACCATCCTCGCCGCGGGCGAGGCCATCAAGGGCAACAACGCCTTCGTCGAGCAGGGGCGCACTTACGGCAAGCAGGCCATCGCCATGCTCGAAGCCGACAAGATGCCCGCCGGGTTCGACGCGGCGAAGTGGGCCGACTTCAAGCGCGAGTCGCTCGTCTCGCTCTACCGCGAGACCGGCGTCATCGCCTTCAAGACGGGCGACAACGCGGCGGCCCTCCCGCTGCTGGAGAAGGCCGTCGAGATGGGCAGCACGGACGCCGCCGTCTACCTCATCGTCACCGACCTCAACAACGAGGTCTACGAGCGGCTGGTGAAGGAGAGCATGGTCGCCTCGCCGTCCGAGAAGCCGGCCGCGACGCAGAAGGCCGAGGCCGCGCTCGACAAGGTCATCGACTCCTACGCGCGGGCCATCGCCTTCACCGAGGGCAAGGCCGACTACGCGCAGGCCAACGCCGCCCTGCGCGAGCGCCTCGCCCCCTACTACAAGTACCGCCACAAGAACTCCGCCGACGGCATGCAGCAGCTCATCGACAAGTACAAGAAGCAGTAGGCACTAGGCAGACAAAGCGGCGCGTCTCAGCCTTCGGGCCGGGCGCGCCGCTTCGGTTTTCTACCGGCTACTGATACCGACTTGCGAGATAAAATAAGGCCCCTCCTCGCTGGGAGCGCGGGCATCCCTGCCCGCCAGCGCGCAAAAGCGCGCTCACCGCCTCACTCCTTATCTCAACCGTGAGACATCAAGTCTCACGGCCTTCGCGCTTTCGCGCTCAGGCGGGCTGTAGGGTGCCCGCGCTCCCAGCGAAGCGGGGTCTTATTTCAATCCGCAAGTCGGTATGAGTACTGTCCTCCCTACTATCCTTTGGGGCACGTACTCGGCTTGTTGTTCTGTGGCAGGAACGAACGGAAGACGAAGCTGTAGTCGGTCATCACGTCCTGAGTCTTGCAGTCCTTCACGGCGTAGCCGTAGAGGGCCATCTGGTGGCAGACGACGCAGCTCGACCAGGTGTAGGTTCCCGTCTTCTCCGGGTACTTGTTGGCCTCCTCCGTCGCCACAATCGTGTCGGGCAGGGTGCCCTGCGGCGGGAACGGCACCACGTCGGAAGCGACGACGCCGATGGCCGGAACCTGATTGGCTATCGTCTGGTCGCCGAGCAGGTAGGTCTCCAGCACGGAGTTGCGCAGCACGGCCGCGCCGTCCGTGTTCCGCGGCTGAATCCGGTCTCGCCCGTCGAACCACTGCACAGAGTTGAGCCGGTAATACTGCCAGGGCGAGTTCGCCACGCCGCGCGCGCCAGCCAGCCGCTCCTGCCACGCGGCGTTGACCGGCGACGGCGGGACTTCGTTGGGACAACTCGCGACCTCCACCGGCGCGTAGTTGCCGGCCGTCGGCTGCGCCCCCGACCAGACGTAGGAAGTCGGATGCAGGTCGGGGGGATTCGTCTGGGCCGGCTGCCGGTTGTTCGTGTCGGCTCCGGGCTGTGCGTTGCCGCTGCTGAAGGTCGGCTTCAGGTTGGGCAAAGGCTTGTAGTCGACCTTGTAGTTGTCCACCTGCTCGAAGGTGGCCCAAATCCAGCGCGGCTGGCTCCGGATTTTGTAAGTGATGTGCAGCCCGACCAGCCCGACCTTCGCCGTGAGTGTCGATTTAACCGGGCGCGGCGCGTCCGAGCCGGGCTGGCCCGTCGGCTGAACCTCAGGAATCGCAATCGTCGCCTCGCGCGTGTGGTAGCGCGCGAGGACTTCGGGCGGCGTGTCCGCCGGGAACAGACGCCACGCCGCCTTCACTTCGAGCGAGCCGAAGGGGAACGAGACCTTCTTCCCGCCGGCGACGAAGTCCCCGATCTTCTCGGCCGAGGTGAGCCGCTGGGCGCAGATGTAGTTCGTCTGCGTGTCGTTGATGAGCGATTCGTAGAGGGCGAAGTTGCGCGCCTGATCGACGAGGGGCCAGTTGGCGGCGGCCTGCGTGTCGGTCCCGGCGGCGAGCTTCTCGATCCGCTTCGATATCCGGCTGAGCACCTTCTGCTCGAACGCGGGCCGCCTCGCGAGACGCGGCTGGTTGCAGCCGTCTTTATAGAAGATGTCGTTCGGGTCTGTGTAAAGCTCCCAGACCCTCGGCGCGCCGGGGCGCTGGCCGATGAAGGCCCGCAGGTCGGGACTGCCGTCGGGGTTGGCGGGCCAGTTCAGCGCGACGAAGACCTGCCACGCGAAGTTGTCGAAGTCCGTCTGCGCCGGCTTGATCGGGGTGTAGGGGTCGGGGACGACCCCGGACAGGCGCGGGCCGGCGGCCTGCGAGCTGACGACGGGCAGTCGCGCGGACGGCCATGCGAACAGGACGAGTGCGACTGCGGTGAGTTTAATGAGCCGTGTGCCTCTCATCGTCTCTTGCCCCTTTCAATGAGCGTACGGGTAGAACGAGCGGGCGGAATGATTAAGAGTGGCGAGCAATCCGAGAGGGCTTGCGGGGCACCGACTTCGACGCGCCGAACGCCCGCACGATACGGCCCGACCCGGCGACTGTCAAGATAAAAGATTCCTTAAAGTCACCTTCCGCTCCGGCCCTTCCCCTTTGTCGGCACGCGCGCTATACTCCGCCACGCTTCACCATCCGCCCCGAAGTCGGTACGCGAACGAGCCTCGCCGCGCGGCGTCGCGACGCACGCGCCGCCATTCTTGAACGGCTACGCCAAGGAGGTACTCCCACCATGTTGCGCAGACTGCCCGGGGGGAAGGCCGCCGCCTTCCTCTACGCACTCGTCACCCTGCTCGCGCCCTTCGCCGCCCGCGCGGCGGACTTCAAGCGCGAGGTCGTCTACCAGATCATCACCGACCGCTTCTTCGACGGCTCGACCGCCAACAACAACCCGCCGCAGTCCTCCGGACTCTACGACTCGACGAAGACGAACTGGCGCGCCTACTGGGGCGGCGACCTCGCCGGCATCCAGCAGAAGATGTCCTACCTCTCGGGGCTGGGCGTGACCGCCATCTGGATTTCGCCGCCCGTCGACAACCTCAACGCCAACATCCCCGACGGCCAGGGGAACCCGACCGCCTCTTACCACGGCTACCAGGGGCGCGACTTCAAGCGGATCGAGGAGCACTTCGGCAACTCCACGAACACCTGGACGGACTTCGACAACCTCGTCACGGCCGCACACCAGAACGGCATCAAGGTCATCATCGACTTCGCGCCCAACCACACGACGCAGGACAACGCGGGCGAGTTCGGCGCCTTCTACGACAACGGCACCCTCGTCGGCAACTACACCAACGACACCAACGGCTACTTCCACCACAACGGCAACATCTCGAACTGGGACGACCGTTACCAGGTGCAGTACTACACGCTCTTCGACCTCTCCGACCTCAACCAGACGAACTCGACCGTGGACGCCTACCTGAAGTCCGCGGCCCAGCTCTTCCAGGATCACGGCGTGGACGGCTTCCGCATCGACGCCATCAAGCACCTCGACTGGGGCTGGCAGTACTCCTTCGCCAATTCCGTCTACACCTACAAGGACAGCTTCCTCTTCGGCGAGTGGTATCAGGCCTCGACCGCAGACCCGCTCTACCACGACTCCTACAAGTACGCGAACAAGAGCGGCATCTCGATGCTCGACTTCCCGCTGAACGCCGCCGTCCGCAACGTCTTCGGCTCGAACACGAACATGTCCGACCTGGAGGGCGTCATCACGCAGGAGGCGACGGACTTCACCTGGGACGAAGACCTCGTCACCTTCATCGACAACCACGACATGACGCGCTTCCCCTCCTTGAACGCGAGCCAGACGCGTCTGCACCAGGCGCTCGCCTTCATCCTCACCGAGCGCGGCATCCCCTGCATCTACTACGGCACCGAGCAGTACCTGGTGAACAACACCGGCGGCGGCGGCGACCCTTACAACCGCCCGATGATGAGCTCCTGGAACACGAACACCACCGCCTACACGCTGACGAGCCGGCTCTCGACTTTGCGGCGTAACAACACGGCGATCCCCTACGGCTCGCACCAGCAGCGCTGGATCAACTCGGACGTCTACATCTACGAGCGGAAGTTCTACGGCAACGTCGTCCTCGTCGCCATCAACAAGGGCGCGGCGGCCGCGAACATCACGGGGCTGAACACGAGCCTCCCCGTCGGCACCTACAACGACTACCTGACGGGCCTGCTCTCGGGCGTCAACATCAACGTGACTTCGGGCACCGGCGGCAACAACCCCGTGGCGGCCTTCTCGCTCCCGGCGAACAGCGTCGCCGTCTGGCAGGCGACCGAGACGGGCGGCTTCCCGCAGGTCGGCTCCGTCGGCCCGACCTCGGCGCAGCCCGGCGTGCGTGTCACCATCGGCGGCAAGAACTTCGGGACGACGCAAGGGACTGTGAAGTTCGGGACGACCACGGCGACCGTCAACTCCTGGTCGGCGACGCAGATCGTGGCGACGGTGCCCTCGGTGGCGAACGGCAGCTACCAGGTGACGGTGACGAACTCCGCGAGCCAGGTCTCGAACGGCATCCAGTTCACGGTGCTGACGGCGAAGCTCATCCCGGTCACCTTCACCGTCTTCAACGCCAGCCCGACGCAGGTGGGCGACTACATCTTCCTGACGGGCAGCACGGTGGAGCTGGGCAACTGGACGACGACGTGGGACGCCGCAATCGGCCCGATGCTCACGCCCAACTACCCGAACTGGTTCATCAGCACGAGCATGCCCGCCGGCCAGAACATCCAGTTCAAGTTCATCAAGATCGCCGCCAACGGCGCCGTCACCTGGGAGGCCGGCGCCAACCACACCTACACCGTGCCCGCCTCGGGCACGGGCTTCGTCAACGTCAACTGGCAGTACTGACGGAACGATGAATGATGAACGCTGAACGATGAACTGGAAGACGAGGGGCTTTCAGTTCATCGTTCGGCGTTCCTCGTTCATACTTTCATTCAAGGATGATAACGAAGAAGACTTTCTTGACGGCGCTTATCGTCACGCTCGCGCTACACCTCGCCGCGGGCGCCCGGGCGCAGCAGGCGCGGGCGAAGGCGGAAGATAAGAAGGCGGAGGCGCTGAAGGAGTACGCGGGTCGTTACGAGCTGGAGGTGGGGCTGATCCCGGTCTCGACGCTCGACGTGACGGCCGCGGGGACGGAGCTTTGGGTGAAGCCTTCGAACGTGAAGCGGCGGCGGCTGGCGCGTAAAGGCAAGGACAGTTTCACGGACGAGGTGGCGGGCACGCCCGTCAGGTTCGGGCGCGACGACGAGGGGCGCGTCGTCAGCCTCACCTTTACTTACGAGGGCGAGCCCTACACCGCGCGCCGCGTGGAGCTGCCCGCCCCTTCGTCGAAGGGCAACACGACCTTCACGCTCAAGGGCCACGCGGAAGCCTCGCTCGTCGTCCTCACAGGCTCCTTCAACAACTGGAACCAGTCGCAGCTCCTCTTCGCGCGCGAGGGCGACGGCTGGGTCTGCCGCGTCGACCTAGACCCGGGCGTCTACCAGTACAAGTTCATCGTCGACGGCGACTGGCTGTTAGACCCCTCCAACCCCGACACGGCCGAAGACGAGGCCGGGAACGTCAACAACGTCATCGAAGTGAAAGGGAAGTAGGCAGTAGGCAGATGGCGGTAGGCAGTTCAGAAGGTTTGAGCCCCGTCAGGGGCGGGATGTTTATAGTTAAATGCCGATTATTAACCTCTTAAGCCCCGTCAGGAGCGGCATGTGCGTGTCGCCCCTGACGGGGCGCGCGGTTTGATGAGAACGTCGGGGCTATACTGCCTACTGCCATCTGCCTACCGCCTACCGCTTTTGCCTTTCGCCCGCCCGTGTCGTACCTTGTACTTTCCAAACCCTTAGACATTCGGAAAGAGGATTCCACGCGTCTCGATGAGCACACAGCCTAACAAAATCATCTACTCGATGGTCGGCGTCAGCCGCCATTACGACAAGCGCGCCGTTCTGAAGGACATCTACCTGTCCTACTTCTACGGCGCGAAGATCGGCGTCATCGGCCTCAACGGCTCGGGCAAGTCCACGCTCCTGCGCGTCATCGCGGGGCGCGACAAGGGCTACACGGGCGAGACCGTGCTCTCGCCCGGCTACACCATCGGCTACCTCGAACAGGAGCCGCAGCTCGACGAGTCGAAGACCGTCCGCGAGACGATTGAAGAGGCCGTGGCCGAGACCGTCTCGCTCCTCAAGGAGTTCGACGAGATCAACGCGAAGTTCGGCGAGGAGATGTCCGACGGCGACATGAACAAGCTCCTCGAACGGCAGGGCGTGGTGCAGGAGAAGCTCGACGCGCTCGACGCCTGGGACTTGGACTCGCGCCTCGAGATGGCGATGGACGCGCTGCGCTGCCCGCCGGGCGAGACGAAGGTCGCGGTTCTCTCGGGCGGCGAAAAGAGGCGCGTCGCGCTCTGCCGCCTCCTGCTCCAGAAGCCCGACATCCTCCTGCTCGACGAGCCGACGAACCACCTCGACGCCGAGTCGGTCGGGTGGCTGGAGCGCCACCTGCAGCAGTACGCGGGCACGGTCATCGCCGTCACGCACGACCGCTACTTCCTCGACAACGTGGCCGGCTGGATTCTCGAACTCGACCGCGGCGAAGGCATCCCGTGGAAGGGGAACTACTCCTCGTGGCTCGCACAGAAGCAGGAGCGTCTGCGGCGCGAGGAGAAGCAGGAGTCCGACCGGCAGAAGACGTTGGAGCGCGAGCTGGAATGGATTCGCATGGCGCCGAAGGCCCGCCACGCGAAGTCGAAGGCGCGCATCAGCTCTTACGAGGCTTTGGTCGCGCAGCAGACCGAAGCCCGCGCGCGCGAACTCGAAATCTACATCCCGCCGGGGCCGCGCCTCGGCGCCGTCGTCATCGAGTCCGACGCCGTCTCGAAGGCTTACGGCGACCGCCTGCTCGTCGAGGGCATGACCTTCAAGCTGCCGCCGGGCGGCATCGTCGGCGTCATCGGCCCGAACGGCGCGGGGAAGACGACGCTCTTCCGGATGGTCACGGGCCAGGAGCAGCCCGACGCGGGGAGTATCCGCGTCGGCGAGACGGTGCAGTTGGGATACGTAGACCAGTCGCGCACGCTCGACCCCGAGAAGAGCATCTGGGAGGAGATTTCGGGCGGGTCGGACACCATCAAGCTCGGGCCGCGCGAGGTGAACTCGCGCGCCTACGTCGGCCGCTTCAACTTCTCCGGCTCCGACCAGCAGAAGAAGGTCGGGCAGCTCTCGGGCGGCGAGCGCAACCGCGTCCACCTCGCCAAGATGTTGAAGGAGGGGGCGAACGTCCTCCTCCTCGACGAGCCGACGAACGACCTCGACGTGAACACCATGCGCGCCCTGGAAGAGGCGCTCGAAAATTTCGCCGGCTGCGCCGTCGTCATCAGCCACGACCGCTGGTTCCTCGACCGCATCGCCACGCACATCCTCGCCTTCGAGGGTGACAGCAAGGTCTTCTGGTTCGAAGGCAACTTCTCCGACTACGAAGAGGACAAGCGCCAGCGCCTCGGCGAAGACGCCACGCAGCCGCACCGCATCAAGTACCGTCAACTGACTCGGGGGTGAGGCCACGCCGGCCGTCCGCCGCCGCCACCTCAGACCCGGTGCACCAGCGGTCTATTAAGGAGCATCCTCATGGCCCAGAAGGTAACAGAACAGAAAGGGCACGGGCGGGAGAATCAACAAAACGACTTCGGCTTGAACGGCGCGGACACGGCGGCGGAGATCGAAAAAGCAACGGCGCCGGGCGCCGCCGGAGAGGCGGAGAAGCCCTCGTTCTACGGCTCGCCTCAGAGTCTTCGGCTTATCGATCTGCTCGATTTCGCTTTCAAGGTCGGCAACCACGTGGACAGGCTTTGGAACATGTTCCTGGTCGCCAGCGTGGGAGTCCTGACCTTAATCGTTTCCACGAGCACGAGGGTCAGCGAGGAGCCGTCGTACCGAGCGGCCGTCTTCGTTATCTACGCCCTGTTCTGCGTTATCAACGCCTGCAACCTGTTCAGGATGTATCAGTGGCTTGACGCTGCCGTCGCCGACCTGAAAGATAAGACGGCAGAATTCGGCGGGACGGGAAAACTCAAAGCCAAGTTGGAGAGGGCCAGCATCCCCGGCGGTAAGAGGAGTATGCTGGCGCTATATGTGTTAACCACACTTTTGGTGCTGGCCGGCATCGTCGGCTTACCGTTAATCAGAACACTCTGGAGGTGGCCGTAGTGAAAGCAACCTGGAAGGGCGAGGTGCTGGCGGAGAGCGACGAGACGGTGGTCGTCGAGGGTAACCATTACTTCCCGGCCGACTCGATCAGGCGCGAGCACTTCAAGGAGAGCGCGACGCACTCGACCTGCCCCTGGAAGGGCCTGGCGAGTTATTACGACGTGGTCGTCGGGGGCGAGGTGAACAAGGACGCGGCGTGGTACTACCCGGAGCCGAAGGACGCGGCGAAGGAGATTAAAGACCGCGTCGCCTTCTGGCGGGGCGTGAGGGTCGAATGAGGGCGGCGAGGTTAAAGAGTTGGGCGAGGGTCGCCGTCGCCCTCGCCCTGCTGTCGGCCGGCTGGGGCGCGCGTGCGCAGACGACGCGTGCGCAGACGAAGGCGCAGGCGTCGAAGGCTAAGGGCGGTGAAGCGCGCTGGCGCTCGGCGCTCGAACGCGTGACGGCCGAAGACCTGCGCACGCACCTCAAGTACATCTCCTCGGACGAGCTCGAAGGGCGCAAGACGCCTTCGCGCGGGCTCGACCTCGCGGCCGAGTACATCGCCAGACAGTTCCGCGCGGCGAAGCTCGAACCGGCCGGCGACGACGGCTACTTCCAGACCGCGAACTGGCGTCTGTCGGCGCGCGACGCCTCTGCCTTCCGCCTCGCCTTCAAAGGCGGCCCCGCGGTAGCGCCCGAACAGATCGGCGTCGGCTTCAGCGTCGCCGGCTTCAACTTCTGGGAGCCGGAGGGCGACCTCAGCTTGAGCGGCGCGCCGGTCTTCAAAGTCGACTACGCGAATGTTCCGGCCTCGCTCACGCGCGAGCAGGTCGAGGGGCGCGTGGTCTTGACGGAGTTGCCGGCCTTCCCGCGCGGCGACATGGGGCGCGCGCTCCAGATGCTGCGCGAGGAGAACGAGTTCCTTTCGCGCATGCGGGGCTTAGGCGCGCCGCTCGTCCTCGCCTTCGAACGGCGGAGCGAGCGCGCGCGCGGAGGGCGCAGCCCGCGGGTCTTCGACCCCGAGACTCGCGGCGCGGGGCGTAACACCCCGGACTTCGGATTCGGCGGCGCGCAGGCCGCGCCCGTCCTCTTCGTCCACGGCGCCGCGGGCGCGCGCTTCTACGACTCTCTGCCCGCGGGCGCCGCGCAGACGACGGCCGACGTGCGCGTCCCCGCGCCCGCCGAGTCGCCCGTCAAGGTGCGCAACGTCGCGGGGCTTCTGCGCGGCTCCGACCCGTCGCTGAAGGACACGTACGTCATCGTCTCGGCGCACTACGACCACCTCGGCGTCCGCGAGAACTGCGACCAGACCAAAGAGGACTGCATCTTCAACGGCGCGAACGACGACGGCTCGGGCACGGTCGGCGTCGTCGAGCTGGCGTCGGCGCTCTCGAAGCTGAGTCCGAGGCCGAAGCGTTCGATCCTTTTTATGACCTTCTTCGGCGAGGAGCTGGGGCTCGTCGGCTCGCGCTACTACGGCCGCCACCCGCTCGTGCCTCTGGAGAAGACGGTCGCGCAGTTGAACATGGAGCAGATCGGGCGCACGGACGACAGCGAGGGGCCGCAGGTGGGGACGCTCGCCGTCACCGGCTTCGACTACTCGGACGTGGGCGCGGCGTTAGAGCGCGCGGGCGAGGCGGAGGGCGTGCGCGTCTACAAGCACCCGACGAAGTCGGACGCATACTTCTCGCGCAGCGACAACCAGTCGCTCGCGGACGCGGGGGTGCCGGCGCACACGGCCGGCGTCGCCTTCGACTTCCCCGACTACCACGCGGTCGGCGACGAGTGGCAGAAGATAGACTTCGACAACATGACGCGCGTCGTCCGCACCGTCGGCCGCGCCCTGCTCGCGCTCGCGGACTCGGCCCAGGAGCCGCGCTGGAACGAGCAGAACCCCAGGGCCTCGCGCTACGTCGACGCCTGGAAGAAGCTGCACGGGAACAGTAGGCAGTAGGCGGTGAAGAGGGTGCTGGGTGCTGGGTGCTGGGTGCTGGGTAAGAGCGGCTCGTCCTCCCCAGCACCCAGCACCCAACACCAAAACCTTCTTACCGCTATCTGCCTACTGCCTACTTTTTTCATCCCCCCTTTCGTCCCGCTCGGCACGGAAATGGCGCGGCTCGTCACAAAAGGGCCGCGGGGCTGAAACAGTCCGCGGAACTCCCCCGTAAGTACCACGCGCAGGAAGCCCGAAGTATGAAACCTCGACGGGCGGCTTCCGCATCCAAAACGACACCGCGGAGAGCATCCAGATGGGTTTGAGAGGTTCGAGATTACTTGCGCTCGCGCTGCTCGCGCCGGCGCTGCTGGTGTTAAGCGCAGTACCCGCGCGCGCGCAGACTGCGCCCGCCGCTTCGGCGGCGTCGAAGCCGACGCTGCTCGTGCTGAACAAGGCCGAGAATACGCTCGCGCTCGTCGACCCTTCGACGATGCAGGTCACGGCGCGCGTGCCCACGGGCGAGGGGCCGCACGAGGTCGTCGTCTCGGCAGACGGGCGGACGGCCTACGTCTCTAACTACGGGGCGGAGCGGCCGGGCAACAGCCTCTCCGTCATCGACCTCGCCGCGCGCAAGGAGACGAAGCGCGTCAGTCTAGGGCCGCTCCTGCGCCCGCACGGGCTCGCCGTGCGCGACGGCAAAGTCTACTTCACGGCCGAGGTCAACCGCGTCGTCGCGCGCTACGACCCCGCGGCCGACCGCGTGGACTGGCTCGCGGGGACGGGGCAGAACGTCACGCACATGCTCGTCATGCACCCGACGCGCCCCGTCATCTACACGGCCAACATCCTCTCCGACACCGTCTCCGTGATGGAACTCGACAAGCCGCAGCAGCCGGGGCCGCCGCCGCGCATCACAAACGTCGCGGTCGGCAGCCAGCCCGAGGGGATCGACGTCTCGCCCGACGGCCGCGAGCTGTGGGTGGCGCACCGCGCCGACGGCGGCCTCTCGATCATCGACACCGAGACGAACAAAGTGAAGGAGACCATCAAGCCCGGCGGCCAGCCCATCCGCGTGAAGTTCACGCGCGACGGCAAGTACGTCCTCATCTCCAGCCCGAGCACGGGCGAGCTGGTGGTCTTCGACGCCGCGACGCGCAGGGAGTTGAAGCGGTTTCAGGTGGGCGAGGCCGCGGTCGGCATCGTCGTCTCGCCGGACTCGCGCCGCGCCTACGTCGCCTCGATGGCGACGGGCAAGGTCACGGCCGTCAACCTCGTTGAGATGACACTCGCCGGCAGTGTCCAGACCGGCCAGCAGCCCGACGGACTCGCCTGGGCGGGGATATAATGGACGGTAGACGGTAGACAGTAGTCAGTAGCGCTCCGCGCTAAGGCAGTTGATGCCGACAAGCTGACGTTCCGATTCCGGCGGGGTTTCTACTGCCTACTGCCCACTGCCTACTTTAGAAAGACAAGGAGCCTAATCATGCGTTTATTTAACTTCCGTGCCGCGTCCGCGGCCCTCGCGGCCGGCTTGCTCTGCCTCGTCGCGCTGGCGCAAAACGGCGGGGGCGGCCGCGGCTTCGACAAGGCGCGCATGGACGAGACCGTCTCGGCCTGCACAGACTTCTTCCAGTACGCCAACGGCAACTGGCTGAAGGCGACCGAAATCCCCGCGGCCTACCCCGCCTGGGGCAGCTTCAACATCCTCGCGGAGAACAACCGCAAGACGCTGCACGACATCCTCGAAGAGTCCGCGAAGAACACGAAGGCCAAGTCCGGCTCGAACGAGCAGAAGATCGGCGACTTCTACGCCACCTGCATGGACGAGCCGAAGCGCGAGGCCGAGGGCGCGAAGCCCCTCGCGCCGTACCTCGCGCGCATCGACAAGATCAAAGACCTGAAGGGCGTCGAGTCCGAGATCACGTACTTCCACCACGCGGGCATCCCCGCGCTCTTCGGCTTCGGCTCCGCGCCCGACTTTAAGAACAGCTCGATGCAGATCGGCCTCGCGAGCCAGGGCGGGCTCTCTTTGCCGAACAAGGATTACTACACGAAGACCGACGAGAAGTCGGTCAAGCTCCGCGCCGACTTCGTCCAGCACGTGGCGAACATGTTCCAGCTCCTCGGCGACGACGCGGACGCGGCGGCCAAGAACGCGCAGACCGTGATGGCGATTGAGACGCGCCTCGCGCAGAGCTCGCGCGGCCCCATCGAGCTGCGCGACCCGACAACGCAGTACCACCTGATGACGCCGGCCGAGCTGGCGAAGCTCACGCCGGACTTCTCGTGGGCGGACTACTTCGCCGGCCTGGGCCTGCCCAAAGACCTGACGATCAACGTCGCGCACCCGGAGTTCTTCCTGGCCGCCGACAAGGCGCTCGTCGAGGTGCCGGTCGCCGACTGGAAGACCTACCTGCGCTGGCAGCTCGTCCACGCGGCCGCCTCCGCGCTCTCCTCGAAGTTCGAGACCGAGAACTTCAGCTTCTACGGCAAGTCGCTGTCGGGCCGTAAGGAGCAGTACCCGCTCTGGCGCCGCTGCACCTCTTCGGCCGACGAGAATCTGGGCGAGGCGCTGGGGCAGGTCTACGTCGGCCGCGCGTTCACGCCCGAGTCGAAGGCGCGGATGCAGACGATGATCTCGAACCTCATCGCGGCCTTCCGCGGGCACATCCAGAAGGCCGACTGGATGAGCGACGAGACGCGCAAGGCCGCGCTCGCCAAGCTCGCCGCCTTCGGCCAGAAGATCGGCTACCCCGAGAAGTGGATCGACTACTCGCGCCTGACCATGACGCGCGACTCCTACGCGGCGAACATCATCCGCGCGAGCGAGTTCGCGCAGGCGCGCGACCTCGCCAAGATCGGCAAGCCGATTGACAAGACCGAGTGGGGCATGACGCCGCCCACGGTCAACGCCTACAACAACTCCTTCCGCAACGAGATCGTCTTCCCGGCGGGCATCCTCCAGCCGCCCTTCTTCAACCCCGCGGCCGACGACGCCGTCAACTACGGCGCCATCGGCGCGGTCATCGGCCACGAGATCACGCACGGCTTCGACGACCAGGGCGCGAAGTTCGACCTCAACGGCAACGTCAAAGACTGGTGGACGCCGGCCGACCTGAAGAACTTCGAGTCGCGCTCGGAGTGCGTCGTCAATCAGTTCTCGTCCTTCGAGGTGGAGCCGGGCCTGAACATCCAGGGCAAGCTCGTCGCGGGCGAATCCATCGCAGACCTCGGCGGCCTGGCGATGGCCTACGACGCGTTCCAGAAGTCCCTGGAGGGCAAGCCGCGCCCCGCCAACATCGACGGCTTCACGCCGGAGCAGCGCTTCTTCCTGGGCTGGGCGCAGGTCTGGGCGTCGAAGTACACGCCCGAGTTCGCACGCTTCGTGACGCAGGCCGACCCGCACCCGCTCGACCGCTTCCGCGTCAACGGCCCGCTCTCGAACATGCCGCAGTTCGCGGCCGCCTACGGCTGCAAGGCCGGCGACCCGATGGTGCGCCCCGAGAAGGATCGCTGCCAGGTGTGGTAAGAGAGTAGGCAGTAGGCAGATGGCAGTAGGCAGTTAGCCGTCTGCGAAAGAAGTCAAACGAATCGGGGGCGGCGAGATTATGTTTCGCCGCCCCCGACTCGTTTATGTAGATTCGTTAAGAAGTTTCCTGTCTTCAACTGCCTACTGCCATCTGCCTACTGCCTACTTCGCACAGAGAGACAGACCCGCCGCTAAGGGGAGAGTGCGGGGCGTTCGTTCGTGTCTAACGGTTGTTAGGTCGGCTTAGTGGCCGGCGACGGCGCCGGCGGCGACGCGGGCGCGCGCGGGGCGGCGCTCGTGGCGCGCGCAGGCGCGGGCCAAAGCCTCCGTGACGCGGGGCTCGACGTTGCACTCCGGCTGGCGGCAGACGGCGGCGAGTTCGGAGACGACGAGGTAGCGGGCTCTCTCAAGCATGCGCTGCTCGCGGAAGGAGAGCGGCTTCGAGTGGCTGAGGTAAGTCAGGTTCTTCAGCACGTCGGCGACCTCGAAGACGTCGCCCGTGCGCATCTTGTCGGAGAACTCCTTGAACCGATCCTTCCAGTCGTTGGCCGGCCCGCGGAAGTCGTCCGAGAGGTGCTTCAAGAGCATCTCGCACTCGCCGGAAGTGATGGGTGAGCGCAGGCCGACTTCGCCGGCGTTGGCGACGGGGACGAGGACGACCGAGTTGGTCTGGGCGAGGCGGAGCGTGTAGAAGGGCAGGGAAGACGCTCCGATCTGTTTCTGCTCAATCCGTTCGATGGTGCCGATGCCATGATTGGGGTAAACGACTTTCTGGCCGACTTTGAAACCCACCACACACCTCCTGTGTTACAAAAAACATAGCCGCGTCGCAAGGTCGGGTTGGGGCTCCCTTGAGGGGATAAGCGGCGCGGCGCCGGCGGTTCTTCAAATCTGTCGAAAGTGTAACAAGGCCCCCCGGCGCGGGTCAAGGTTTCGAATTCGCCCCGAAAGTCGCCCCGGAATTCTTGTCGAAATTGCAACAGCCGGCGCGGCCCTCAAAGTAAAAAGCGTCCGCCGCGCGTTCACCGCGTGCGCGGACGGACATTTCGGCCGCGGCCCCCGGCCGTGTCAGAGTCCCGCTGCTTCGACGCCCGCCCGCTGACCTCGCTCACATCGTGGAGGGGGACGAAGACGGACGAGAAGGCCGGCCCCGAACGTTAAGGCGTCGCTTTCTTCTTCTTCCCTTCCTTCTCAAGCCGCTCGGCCTCTGCGCGCGCGACGGCGGCGAGGGCCGCGATTCTTTGGAGTCGGTCTTCGAGTCGTGCGGCCGCCGACCGCACGCGGCCCGCGTCGCGCGCGGAGAGGCGCGCGAACGCCTCGGGGTTGAAGTTGGGGTTTCCCAGCTCGGAGGTGACGCGCGCCTTGGCGGCCGTCTCGACCAGCGCGTCGATGAGGTCGAGCGCCGACTGCGGAGCGATTGGCTCGACGGCGAGCGCGACCTCACTCATGCCTTCGAGCGCGCGCGACTGCTTGTAGATTCTGACCGCGCCTGCCAACGGCGCGAGCGCCGTGGGGATGAAGCTGTCGTTGCTGTTACTCTTCTCGGCCGCGGCGCGCAGCAGCCGCCCCGCCTCGTCGGCGAGCAGCGCGGCGCGGCCGGCGTCGCCGTCCTTCGCGAGCCGGCGGACGAGCGGCGGGAACGCATGGGTGATGTCGGCGACGCTGTTCAACTGCCGCGCGAGTCGCTCGGCCCCCGCGAGGTCGCCCTTGCCGAGCAGGTATAGAGACTCCTTCGTGTTCACCTCCTCCGCGAGCCGGGTCTTCGTGTCGCCGTCCTGCATCAGCGCGATGAGCTTGCGCGCCTCCTCGAACTCGTTCCGGCTCATCGCCGCCGAGGCGGCCACCTCAAGCTGGAGCGGGTCTTTCGTCTGCCGCGCGGTCTTGACGCGCTCCTCGTACCTGCGGTCGGGGTCGTAGGCCGTCTTGAGCTCGTTGAAGGTGCGCAGGGGCGGCGCGGCCTGCCCCTGCCGCCGGCTCGCGCGTTCGAGCGCGGCGAGCTGCCCGGCGTACTCGGGCGCGTACTGCATCATGTTCGGCCAGACGGTGGTGATGAAGACGTTCATCTGCGTGAGGTCGCCGCCCGACTGCTCGATGCGCGTCATCGTGTCCACGATGAACGAGACGTAGGCGCGCACGACTTCGCGCCCGGCCGCGGGGGCCGTCTTCCCGTCGGGGAAAGGGTAGTTGTCGGGGCGCAGCAGCAACGCGAAGCTGAGCGGCAGGCGCAGGGCCGTCTGGTTACGCTCGGTGAAGACGCCGAGCGGGAGCCTCCGCAGGCGCTCGATGTACGAGAGCGCGAGGCGGTCGGCGAGGGCGCGGTCGTGCAGCGCGACCTGGTTGATGGTGTCGCCCACGCTGACGAGCGTCGGCTCCGACTCGGCCGCGCGCAGGATGAGTTCGCCGGCCTCTTCGAGCCGCCCCTCTTCGGCGGCCGCGGAGGCCATCGCGGTGAGCGTCGAAACCTCCTCGACCTTGCCCATCTCACGCGCCTCCGTCTCGCCCAGCTCGCGCGCGAACTCGCGGTCGCGCCTCGCGATCTCGTAGACGCGGCGGCGGACGCGCCCGCGCGCGCGGTCTTCGGCCGGGCCGAACACCAGCGGGGCGCCGATGGGCCGGTCGCGCAGGCGCGCGCGGTCAACCTCCGCGGGGAAGGTGAGGACGAGCGCCTCGCGCAGCAGCGCCTCGGCCCACGCGCGGTCGAGCGTCCACGCGGCGGCGGCGAGCTCGGCCTTCGCCGACGCGGCGTCGATGGGTTTCAGAAGCTCTTTCGACTCGGCTTCGAGCGCGTGCAAGTCCGCGAGCAGCGTCGCGCGCCGCTCGGCCGAGGGGTCGGCCTCGGCCGGCGCGGCCGGTTCGGGTGCGGGCGTCTTCGAATCGGATTGCGCCGCGCAAGGGGCGAAGGGCGTGAGCAGAAGAGCGAGGAAGAGGATCGACCTGAACGGCATGTCCGCGATTCCTTTCGTCCGGGTGAGTCTGCACGGCGAATACTACACTGAAAAACGAGTAGGCAGTAGAAAAACTGGAAGCGCGGCTCTCATCATTGATGGATGAAAGCCGCGCCGCCTTTGTCTTTCTACTGCCTACTGCCTACTGTTTACTTTTCCTTTCAGAAGCGGAGGACGGTGTCGAACTGGAGGCGCGTCAGCGTGCGGTTGAGCGAGCCGGGCGGCGTTTGGTTGAAGGCGCCAAGCAGACCCGTGGGCCGCTGCGTGAAGAAGCCCGTGAAGGTCAGCGTGACGCGCGGGTCGAGGGCGAAGCCCGCGAAGAAGCGGTGCACGCGCATGTCCGTGGACTGCCCGAGGTCGCTGCCGTTGAAGGGCGAGAGGATCGCGTCCTTCTCGGCGCGGATGAAGGTGTAGTTGAAGAAGGAGTCGCCGCGCGAAATCTTCTCGACGGGGGCGCTCAGGAGGTCTTTGCCCACCTGGAACTCGGCCCAGTAGCCCTGCCCCTGGTCGTTCGGCAGCAGCACGTCCGCGCCCGTCGGCCCCGCCGTCACCACGTCGTGCGCCTGCGTGTTCGTCACGAAGTTGAAGAGGAGCATGACGGGCCACTTCTGGCTGCGCGTGATGTCCGCGCGGGCGATGAGGTCTACGAGGTTGTAGCCCGAGGAGAGGCGGCCGTCGCGGTTGACCGCGTTCGTGTTCGCGAGCGAGAGCCCGAGGTTGCCGTTGCCCGTGACGAGTATGTCGCGCGGGACGGAGACCTGCGTCGTGACCGTGCGCGCCGGGCTGGTGCCCGAGGCGGGGATGACGACGGTGACGGGGAACTGGATGCTCGTGGCGAAGACCTGCGCGGGCGTGATGAACTGCGTCCCCGAGAAGTAGAGGTCGGCGGCCGAGAGCTTGAGCGAGACGTGCTTCGAGGCGATCTCGGTGCGCGCCTGCGCGCCGTAGAGTTCGAGGTCGCGCCCGGCGCGGCCCGAGGCGAAGAGGTCTACGTGCCCGTCCGAGCCGAGCACGAAGGCCGAGTTGCGTTCGAGCATGGGCAGCTCCCACGCGACGAGCGAGAAGTTCTTGAACGCGGACTTCTTGAAGGCGCGCGTGTAGCTCTCGCTCAGGCCCTCGACCGTGATGTCGTTGTCCCACGTCAGCTCGGTGCGCGTCCAGGGCGTGTTGAACTTGCCCGCCTGCACCTGGAAGCCGGGGAGCGCCTTCGGGTGGTAGTTGATGTACGCCTGGTCGAGCATGAAGGGCTTGCGCGTGAAGAAGTCGGTGAGCGTCTGGTTGGTCGAGATCACGTCGGGGTAGCTGCCCGTGGCGAGGCGCACGCCCCAGTCGAACTCGTCGCCGACGCGGCCGCGCACGCCGAAGCGCGCGCGCATCCGCATCCGCTGGCGTGTCGTCAGCGGGTTGCCGACCGTGCCGGGGTGCTCGGGGTTCGCGAGCACGTTCTCCTGCCCGTAGAAGGCCTCGTAGCGGAAGCGCAGGTCGCCGAAGAAGGTCATCCCGCCGAGCTGCCTGGAGACCGCCTCGGTCGCCTTCTCGGCGCGCGCGACGCGCGCCTCAAGCCCCTCCGCCGGCTTCCCGCCCGCGGCCGCCTGCGGCGCTGAGTTCGCGCTCGCGTCCGCGCCGCCGTAGGCCGCCTCGCGCACGACCGCGACGCCGGCCGGGCGCGCGCCCGTGGCGAGCTGCTCGGCGCTCTCGACGCGCGAGCGGAGGTCGTTGATCAGGCGCGACTGCTCGCGGACGGCGGCGCGGAGCTGCTCGATCTCCTCGCGCTGCGCGCGCAGCTGCCGCTCGAACTCTTCGAGCGCGAAGAGACTCCCCGAGGTCTTCTCTGTCTCGCGGGCGGCGGCGGGCGAGGAAGGCTCCTTCGCGTCGGCCGGCGCAGTCTGCGCGCGGGCGCCCGCGGCGTTGAAGGCGAAGAGCGCGGCCAGCGCGCCCGCGCGTAGAATCAACTGGCGCATAAGCATCATCCTTTCGGTGAAGAGTCCTCTCACAGACCAACGCGCCCCGGGGGACAGGGCGGCTAAGACTTTCGCTCGGAACGGCGTCGCGGGCGCGCGCCATGAACCCTATATCACAGAACGCTGAACGGAAGGTTACGCGAAGCTTAACAAAATCGCCGCGCCGGTGGCGGCCCTCGGCGACACGAAAATTCTCAAACCCTTATCCCTTTCCACATGCCCGTTGTCACCCTTAGGGTTGGCAAGGTAGAATCCGCGTTCAGAGTACTCCTCCCTGACAGGGTCTTGGGTCTTATGGCTCTTCTACACATCACAGACGCCGGGGGGCGTGCGTGGCAGCTGCCGCTCTCGCCGCAGGGCGTTTGCACCATCGGGCGCGCGCCCGATAACCGCGTCGTCCTGAACGACCCGCGCGCGTCGCGCTACCACGCCCACCTTAAATTTCAGGACGGCGCCTACGTCCTCTTCGACGGGGGCGTCGACGGCAAGCGCTCGGCCAACCACGTCTTCGTCAACGGCGAGCAGCGGCTCGAACAGGCCCTGCGCGACGGCGACTCGGTGCAGATCGGGGCGAGCCGCCTCCGCCTCGACCTCTCCGACGAGCGCCGGAAGGAGACCGAGGCGCGGTTCGAGGACAGGCCGCTCGGCCACACGCAACTGCTCGTCTCGGCCAACGACGTGATCCGCGCCGCCCTGAGCGCGCGCCCCTCGGGCGCGTCCGCCACGGCCGAGCGCTCCTTCGCTAGCGCCCTCAACGCGGAGCTGGAAGACCTGCGCGGCAAGGCGCGCATCCTCGCGCTGCTCTACGAGATGTCGAAGACCTTGGGCTCGGTCTTCGAACTCGACGCGATCTTCGAGAAGGCCTGCGAGGTCATCCTCAGCGCGACGCCGGCCGACCGCGTCGTCGCGCTGCTCTGCGACGAGTCGGGGCTGGAGGGCGAGGAAGACCTCGACGTGGTCGCGATGCGCTTCCGCGACGAGACGCGCGCCGACCGCGCGCGCAAGCAGCCCATCGGCCGCACCATCACGCGCAAGGTGATGCGCGAGCGGCAGGCCCTGCTCTCGCAGGACGCCGCCGCCGACATGGAGTTCGCGGGCGTCCACTCCATCGTCGCGCAGGGGGTGCACTCGACCATCTGCGCGCCGCTCCTCGCCGACACGCGCGTCCACGGCGCGCTCTACGCCGACCGGCTCGACACCTTCACCCCGTTCACGCGTGACGACCTCGAACTGGTCTCGACGGTCGCCGCGCAGACGGCCGTCGCGGTCGAGAATGCGCGCTCGCACGCGCGGCTCGCGCGCGAGGAGGTGGCGCGCGCCAACTACGGCCGCTTTCTCCCCGAGTACGTCGTCCAGCAGATACTCGAGAACCCCGACTCTTTCAAGCTCGGCGGCGTCAACCAGACCTTGACGGTGCTCTTCGCGGACATCCGCGGCTTCACGCGGCTCTCCGAGAACGCCAGCCCCGACCGCGTCGTGCAGCTTTTGAACAACTACTTCACGGCGATGTCGGACGTCATCTTCGCGCACGGCGGGACGCTCGACAAGTACATCGGCGACGGGCTGATGGCGCTCTTCGGCGCGCCGACGGCGACGCCCGAGGACGCCTGCAACGCCGTGCGCGCGGCCGTCCAGATGCAGCGGCGGATGGAGGACATCAACGCGCAGCTCCGCGCCGAGGGGCTCGCCGAAATCTCCATCGGCATCGGCCTCCACACCGGCGTCGCCACCGTCGGCTACATCGGCTCGGAGCGGCGCTCGGAGTACACGGCCATCGGCGACACGGTCAACCTCGCGGCGCGGCTGGAGCAGAACGCCCTGCCCGGCCAGATCATCCTGAGCGAGGCGACGGCGCGCGCCGCCGAGGGGGCCGGCTGCGGCTTCAACCCGCGCGAGCCCATCACCGTCAAGAACCGCGTCCAGCCCGTCCCGATTTTCGAGGTGGACTGGAAGGAAGCGCGTGATTAGTGATAAGTGATGAGTGATAAGAGGGAACGAAAAGCCTCCTGTCTTCTTCTCATCACTTATCACTAATCACTTATCACTCGACACCTATGTCTCAAAACACATTCATCCGCGGGCGGCGTTCGCTCTTCTCACTTCAGGGGTGGCGCGACCTCGTGTCGGACTCGATGGCGATTGACATCGGCTCGACCTCGGTCATCATCGCCGTTTTGGGTCGCGGCGTGGTCGTGGACGAGCCGGCCGTCGTCGCCGTCAACAAGATTTCGGGCGAGACCGTCGCCGTCGGGGCCGAGGCGCACGAGATGCTCGGGCGCGAGTCGCGCGACGTCTCGCTCGTCTACCCCCTGGTGGACGGCGTGGTCGCGGACTTCGAGCGGACGAAGCACATGCTCGACCAGTTCGTGCGGCGCGCGCGCAGCGGCATCTCGCACTTCAGCCGCCGCGCCGTGATGAGCGTCCTCTCCGGCATCACGCAGGTCGAGCAGCGCGCGCTGCTCGCGGCCGCCGAGCAGGCGCACATCGGCCGCGTCTACATGGTCGAGGAGGGCCTGGCCGCGGCCATCGGCGCGGGCGTGTCAATCGAGGACAAGCACGCCTCGGCCGTCGTGGACATCGGCGGCGGCACGACGAACGTCGCAGTCGTCGCGCGCGGCATGATCGTCTACGCGCAGGCCGAGCGCGTCGGGAGCATGGACATCGACGAGGAGATCATCCGCCGCCTGCGCCGCCACCACGGCCTCATCATCGGCATGCCGACGGCCGAGATGTTGAAGAAGGAACTCGGGTCGGCCGTCGAGCCGGAGAACCCTTCCCTCTCAAGAAGCGTCAAGGGGCGCGACGTGCAGACGGGCGCGCCGCGGGCGGTGGACGTTTCGAGCGAGGAGGTCTGCATCGCGGCCGAGGGCGTCGTCAAGCGCATCGCGCGCGTCGTCAACCGCGCGCTCGGCGACCTCCAGCCCGAGGTCGCCTCCGACCTCTACGACCGCGGGCTGATCCTGACGGGCGGCGGCGCGCTCCTCGACGGGCTGGCCGACTTCCTCAGCCGCGAGACGAACCTCCGGACGCGGATGCCCGACGACCCGCGCTACGCCATCGTCAACGGCCTCTCGCAGCTCTTCGACGAGCCGCTCCTGCTGCGCCGCGTCGCGCGCAACGAGCAGTCGCACTTCCTCGACGAGGCGGCCGGCGCGTTCGAGTAGGCGCGCGGCCGGGAGACCGCCATGAGGCTCCGACACTTCATCCTCGCGGCCGCGCTCCTCCTGCTCCCCTGCGCCGGCCGCGCCTTCGCCTGCCAGTGTCGTGAGCGCCAGCCGCCCTGCTCGCAGTACGCGGAGGCGGACGCGGTGTTCGTCGGCTCGGTCACCGACATCGTTCCCGCCGATGACCCGCAGTCTGTGGCGAAGGCCGCCGACAGTGTGTACGGGATGGCGTTCGAGAGAGTGAACTTCAGGCTGGAGCGCGCTTTCCGCGGCGTCGAAGGCGGCGGCGTCGAGGTCGTCGACTGGATGACCTCCTGCCGCTTCGGCTTTAAGGCCGGCTGGCGTTACCTGGTTTACGCCTACCTCGATCCGAATACCAAAACGCTCGGCACGTCCTACTGCACGCGGACGGCGGAGTTGTCGAAGGCGTCGGCCGACCTCGCCTACCTCAACAACCTGGCGTCCGCCGCGCCCGAGACGTTCATCACGGGCCTCCTCGCCGACCGGCAGAGAAGGCTGCGGGGCGTCCGGGTCACGGCGGAGGGCGGGGGCGGGCTCTACCGCTCCGCCTCGGACAAGGAGGGGTGGTTCAGGCTGGTCGTGCCGAAGCCGGGGAGGTACAAGGTGCGGATATACCTCCCGCTCGACGTGGGCGTGGGCGGGACGGAAGACCTTCTGAATAAGATCGGCGGCACCTTGAAGACCCGGAGGCACTACGTCGTCTTCTACGACGTGGAGGTGCGGGACGGCACCTGTTCGTACCTCGACGTGCCTCTGTTCATCCCGCCGCGCCGTTGAACGTCGAAGCCCGAACCGGCGTCTAAAGTGTTTATGAACATCCTCGGACTCTTCCGCAGGCAGATACAGGTGGCGCGCGTGACGGGCATCCCCGTGCGCATCGACTACCGCTGGTTCGTCGTCTTCGCGCTCTCGGCGTGGGTGCTCGCGGAGATTTTCAGCGAGGGGACGACGACCATCACGCAGTACGTCCGGCTCGGCGTGTTCGCGTCGTGGGTCGCGGGCGTGCTGACGACGTTCGCGCTCTTCCTCTCCATCTTCGGCCACGAGCTGTCGCACGCGCTGCTCGCGCGCGCCGAGGGGATCGAGAGCGACGAGATCGTGCTCCACCCTTTCGGCGGGCTGACCCGGCTCAGGCGCGAGCCGGATAACCCGCGCGCCGAGTTCCGCATCGCCATCGCCGGCCCGAGCGCGAGCTTCATGATCGGCGTGCTGGCGTTCGCCGGCTTCTACGTCGCGAAGCTCGCGGGATACGACGCGCTCGGCGCGGCGCTCTCGATCATCGGCTTCTGGAACTTCACCATCGCGGCCTCGAACCTTTTGCCCGGCTACCCGCTCGACGGCGGGCGCGTGCTGCGCGCCTTCCTGTGGAAGCGGACGGGGCAGCTGGACGACGCGACGCGCGTGGCGGGTCTGGGCGGGCAGCTCATCGGCGGGGCGCTCGTCGTCTTCGGCGGCTACTTCTACCTCGTCCTGCACGACCCCTTCATGGGGCTGTGGCTGGCGCTGGTCGGCTTCTTCCTCTTCGACGCGGCGCGCTCGGTCACGCGCCGCCGCAAGCAGCCGCGCACGGCCGGCGACGCGATGACCGCCGCGGTCGCGGTCGAGCCCGACTCGACGGTCGGCCACTTCGTGGATCACGTCCTCACGCTCCACCGCCAGGAGGCCTTCGCCGTCGCGCGCGAAGGGCGGCTCCACGGCATCCTCACGCTCAGAGACCTCAAGGCGCTGCCGCGCGAGCGCTGGCACCAGACGCGCGTCCGCGAGGTGATGCGCCCCGTCTCCGAAGAACTCTTCGTCCCGCCCGCGGCCCCGCTCGCGCGCGCCGAGCGACTCCTCAACGAGAACGGCGCCGGGGCGCTGGCCGTCGTCGACGAGCGCGGCCTGCTCGTCGGCCTCATCCTCCGCGGCCGCATCAAGCGCCGCACCAACTCCAAGTAGTAAAACAGCACGCACCTTAAGCTGGGAGCGCGGGCATCCTTGCCCGCAAGCGTGCGCCAGCACGCTGACCTTCTTACTCCTTATCTCAACCTTGAATCTTAAAGCTTCACGGCTTTCGCGCTGCGCGCTCATGCGGGCAGGAATGCCCGCGCTCCCAGCTTGAGGTCGCGTCCAACAACACGCCGCTGTGATTTACTCATCGAACTATTAACGCCGGGTGCGCGGGGCGGGTAGCTGTGCGGGCAGGTCTAGCTCGTCGTCGGCCAGGATTTCCAGAGGTATGTTAGCCAGTCTCGCGTAAGCCAGAAGCAATTGTAACGGCGGCTCGCGTTTTCCCTGCTCGAAGTTGGATATCTGCGCGGCGTAGAGCGGAGATTCTTGATAGTCGAGCCTCTCAACAATTCCCGTCTGGCTCAATCCTAACGCCGTCCTGATTTGTAGAAGCTTTTCCCCTAAACGTTTCGGGGCCGGGCGCCGCGCCATCAGGAATCACCTCCTGACAGCATTCGGCTCTTGCTTTCACTATCAACTGATAGTAGGATGCATCTGCGTAATCTGTTCGCCGTGAGTAGGAACCTTCCTTGCTCAACGGCGATGCTCATCTCTTCTGAGGGTGAGCAAACGTACGCATCAGACCCGTTGCCTTATCAAAGACCGGCGGGAATATACCACAGGAGTCTCACATGGGCATTTTGGTCGGCGGTCAGTAACGGGGGTACGTCTGGGCAACGCACCCTCGGGCACGCCCGCACTCACACGGGTTGTGCCGCGGGGCCGTGTGCGCGCTGGAGAGGCCGCACGCGGCCCCTTCGTGTCCGAGCCTGGAAATCGGGTGCGTTGATTTGCGCCGGTTTCTCCGTCATAATCGGCGCGGAGGCGTGCAAACTCAGCAAGGCGGAGGTCGCTTATGTTGGCAGTGCTCGGTGCGCTGTTCGCCAACGGGATTATCACTGTACTCAAATTCATCGCGGCCGGGATGACCGGCTCCTCGGGCATGATGGCCGAGGCGCTGCACTCCCTGGCGGACACGACCAACCAGGTCTTCCTGCTGCTGGGTCTGAGGTTCTACCGCCGGCCCGCTTCCGAGAAGCACCCGTTCGGCTACGGCAAGGAGCGCTTCTTCTGGTCGTTCATCGCGGCCGTCTTCATCTTCGGCGTCGGCGCGACCTACGCCATCTACGAGGGCATCATCAAGCTCTCGCACCCGCACCCGCCGGAGAACCTGGGCTGGGCCTACGGCGTGCTCGCGGCCTCCTTCGTCATCGAGTCCGGCTCCATCGGGCTCGCCATCTACCAGGAGGTGCGCGAGGCGCACCACGAGGGGATGAGCTTCAGGGAGTACCTCCGCGAGTCGAAAGACCCGACGGCGAAGACGGTGCTCTTCGAGGACACGGCGGCGCTCATCGGCATCGTCATCGCGGCGACCGGCCTGTACCTGACCGAGCATCACGCGGGGCCGGGCGGCGGCGCGTACTGGGACGGCGTGGCTTCGATTGCCATCGGGCTCGTGCTGGCCTTCGTCGCCTTCGCGCTCGCGCGCTCGTCGCGCGGGCTGCTGCTCGGGGAGGCGGCGACGCCGAAGTCGCTCGAAGCCATCCGCTCGGCGATCCTCTCGCACCCGAACGTCTGCGAGGTGGTCGAGCTGTTGACGATGCACCTCGCGCCGAAGCAGATTCTGATCAACGCGCACGTCAACTTCCGCGACGAGCTGGCGACCGACGACATCGAGCAGACGATCAACGAGGTCGAGCAGAAGATCAAGGCCGCCGAGCCGATGGTGGACATGATCTTCCTTGAGACGGCGCGCCGCAGCGAGCCCGGCCCCGACGCCCCCATACCGCAGCACATTGGCTGAATTTTTGATTTTAGATTTTTGATTTGAGATTTGAGGCTGTCGCGTTCAGCTTTAGCTATTTCAAACAATCTAAAATCAAAAATCTAAAATCAAAAATGCTTCTTCAGGCGCACAACCAATATTGGCAGTCCTTGCGCGAGCCGCGGAACCTCGTGGACATCGCGCTGGTCTTCCTGTTGGTCTACGCGCTGCTGCGGGCCTTGCGCGGCACGCGCGCGGCGCCGATGGCGCTGGCGCTCGTGGCGCTGGCGCTACTCTACTGGGCGGCGGTGCGGTTCGACCTGGCGACGCTCGAAAGCATCCTGCGGCTGTCGCCGTTCGTCGTCTCGGTCGCGGTCGTCGTCCTCTTCCAGAACGAGATACGGCAGGCGCTCGTCCACTTCGGCAACCGCTTCCGCATGCCCTTCCTCATCCGCCACAGGGGTCAGTTCGGCGAGGGCGTCTACGACGAGATCGTGCTGGCCGCGACGACGCTCGCCTCGACGAAGACGGGCGCGCTCATCGTCGTCGAGCGCGGCGTCTCCCTGCGTAACGTCATCGAGGGGGGCGTGCTGCTCGACGCGGAACTCTCGTACGACCTGCTCGTCACCATCTTCAACCCGGCGACGCCCCTGCACGACGGCGCGGTCGTCATCCGCGGCCACCGCGCGGCGGCCGCCGCCTGCTTCCTCCCGCTCACGCTGAACCCCCTGCTCTCGAAAGACCTCGGCACGCGCCACCGCGCGGCCATCGGCATCACCGAGGACACGGACGCCGTCGCGGTCGTCGTCTCCGAGGAGACGGGCCTCGTCTCCTTCGTGCAGGGCGGGCAGATCCGCCGCGGCCTCGACGGCACGCGCCTGCGCGCCGCCATCATCGACGCGATGGAGCCCGGCTCGCGCAACGCCGAGGCGGACGGCGAGCGGCAGGCCGAGACCGAACTGACCTCCAACTTCTGAGCGATGGCAACCGGGCAGACGACGAAGGACTTCGAGCGGGGCGGCGTCACGCGGCGCTGGCTGCGCGCGCTCTTCCTCGAAGACTGGACGCTGAAGGCGCTCGCGCTGCTCATCACGCTCGGCCTCTGGTACGCGGTGACGACGCAGCGCGCGCCCGCGACCAAGCGCCTGCACGAGGTGCCCCTCGAATTCCTCCTGACCGACGGCGTGGCCATCGGCAACGACCCCGTCGACAAGGTCGACGTGCTGCTCGCGGGCAGCCAGGACAAGCTGGCGGTGCTGACCGCGCGCGACCTCGTCGCGCAGTTGGACTTGACGGGGCTGCTGCCGGGCGACCGCAACCCGCGGCTGACGGAGAAGAACGTTTCGATGGAGCTGCCCGAGGGCGTCAGCATCCGCGAGATCACGCCGCGCAGCCTGACGCTCCACCTCGAACCCGTCACCGAGCGCGAGGTGCCCGTCGAGGCGCGCTTCGAGGGCGAGCCGCCCCCGGGCTTCGTCCGCGGCGCCGTCACGGTCGCGCCCGAGCGCACGCGCGTCCGCGGGCCGCAGAGCCACGTCAACGCCGTCGAGCGCGCCTACACCGAGACCATCTCGCTCGCGCTCCGGCGCGAGCCGCTCGCGCTCCCGCAGGTCGCCATCGACATCCCCGACCACAAGGTCGTGCCCCTCGACGCGACCGTCTCCGTGCGCGTCGAGATCGGCGAGGAGCAGTCGGAGCAGCGCTTCACGAACGTCGCCGTCAAGACGGAAGCAAACGGCCCGGTCTCGCCGGCCACGGCCACGGTCACGCTGCGCGGCCCGCGCTCGGTCGTCCAGGGCCTGCGCCCCGAGGACGTGCGCCTCGTCGTCACGCCCGGCGAAGACGGCAGGATCGCGGCACACCTCGCGCTCCCGCCCAACGCGCAGGGCAGAGTAGAGCTTGTCAACACCAGCCCTTCGGAGTTTACGCTTAACAGATGAAGAGACTTTTCGGGACGGACGGAATGCGCGGCGAGGCGGGGCGGTTCCCGCTCGACGCCGCTACGATTCGCACGGCCGGGCGCTCGCTCGCGCGACACCTCGCGGAGAAATTAGGGCGCGCGCCGCGCGTCGTCACGGGGCGCGACACGCGCGAGTCGGGCGCGTGGATTGAGAGGGCGTTCCTCGAAGGCGCGCTCGCGGGCGGCGCAACGGAGGCCGTCTCGGCGGGCGTCATCACGACGCCGGGCGTGGCCTACCTCGCGCGCGCGCTCCCGGCGGACGCGGGCGTCGTCATCAGCGCCTCGCACAATCCCTACCACGACAACGGCATCAAGATTTTCGCCCCGACGGGTCGCAAGCTCGACGACGCGACCGAGCGGCTCATCGAGGCGGACATCTACGCGGCGTTCGACCAGGGCGCCGCCGCGCCCGAGCGGCTTGCGGAGAACGCGGTCGTACTCGGTCAGAGACTGGCCGAGGGCGCGGGCCTGCGCGTGGCCGAGCTGCGCGCGCTCTACCTCGACTATCTGAGCGGCGAGGTGGCGGCCGGCCTCAACGTCGAAGGGCTGACGGTCGTCCTCGATTGCGCGAACGGCGCGGCGTCGAAGCTCGCGCCCGCGCTCTTCTCGCTGCTCGGCGCGCGCGTCGTCTCGACCGCGGACGCGCCCGACGGCCGCAACATCAACCGCGACTGCGGCTCGCTCCACACCGACGTTCTGCAGAGGCGCGTCGTCGAAGAGGGCGTGCACCTCGGCGTCGCGTACGACGGCGACGCAGACCGCGCGCTCTTCGTGGACGGGCGCGGGCAGCTCGTGGACGGCGACGCGACGCTCTGGGTTCTGGCGAAGCGGATGCAGGAGCGCGGCGAGCTTGAGGGCGACCGCGTCGTCGCCACCGTGATGAGCAACATCGGGCTCGAGATCGCACTGCGCTCGCGCCGGATAGAGCTGCTGCGGACGGACGTGGGCGACAAGTACGTGCTCGAAGAGCTGCTGCGGACGCGCTCGACCCTGGGCGGCGAGCAGTCGGGGCACATCATCTTCCCGCGCCTGAGCCTCGCGGGCGACGGGATGCTGACGACGCTCAACCTTCTGCGCGCCGTCGTCGAGTCGGGGCAGCCTTTGGCAGAGTTGACCGAAGGCTTCAGGCGCTACCCGCAGGTTCTCGTCAACGTGCGCGTGCGCGAGAAGTTGCCGTTCGATGAAGTCGAGGAGGTGGCCCGCGCCTCGCGCGAGGTGCGCGAACGCTTGGGCGAGGGCGGGCGGCTGCTCCTGCGCTACTCGGGGACGGAGCCTCTGGCGCGCGTCATGATCGAGGGGCAGAGCCAGGAGGAGATTGACGGGCTGGCCGGAGAACTCGCCGCCGTCATCCGCCGCAGCCTCGGCGAAGGCTGAATCCGCCCTGCGTGAAGTTTTTACTCTGGAGCCAATGTAAGAGTTACACGCGGGCCGGTTCTTACCTTCGGTGCTCCGCGGGGCCACATGCCAAAAGCCCAGCAAAACCGCCAAAATTTTTGCGTGCGGGCGCAGCGATTTCATGGCATCGGCGTTGCAATAGGGAGTGTGGGGCAAGAGAGACGGTTGGTGGATCCTCCGTCTCAGTGGTTGCTGGGGTGAGGACAGTGACCACACATTAAGAGGGCGCGGCATTCCCCAAGTTTGCCGCGCCCTCCTTATTTTTCTCCGACCGACCTTTCAGACCCGGCGGTTCTCGTCCGTCCCTTCCGCCTGCTACAATCCGGCCGAACTTTTAAAGACCAGAGGGAAGGGCCAGGCGCGCCTCGGCGGATGATGGACCCGAGCGATTACCGACGCGACTACGCAGCCTACTCCGCGGCGGCCGAGCGCGCACGCTTCGAGCACCACGCCGGCCTCAGCCCGCGCCTCGAACTGCGCCCCGCCGAGGAGCGCTACGCAGACCTCTGGACGCGCGACGCGTTCGAAGACCTCCGCCGCAAACTCGAAGGGACGCCCGAACAGTTCGAGACGGAGCGCGCGGGCCTGCGCGCGCTCGCGGGCGCGGCCGCTTTGAAGTACGCCGAGACGCGCGCCCGCGAAGTCTCGGAGGAGCTTCGGCGTTGCGAGGCGTCGGGCGGGTTCGAGTGGAATGGCGCGCGTGTCTCCGCGTCTGAGGCGCGGTGGCTTCTGGCCGCGGAGCGTGACGCGGCCCGCCGCAGGGAGTTGAACGGCCGCGTGCTCGACGCGGTGCGCGCGTGCGACGACCTGCGCGCCGCCCGGCTCGAGGCGCTGGACGGGGCGGCGCGTCAGCTCGGGTTCGAGGGGCGGCGCGCGCTCTACGAATCGTTCGCGGGCGTGAGCCTCGAAGCCCTCGCGGCCGGCGCGGAGAGTTTCCTGCGCAGGACGGAGTCGGCCTACATGTCTGCGCTGGCCGAGTGGTCTGCGCGCGAGCTGGGGCCGGCCGCCGGGCGCACGCCCGAGTACGCAGACCTCCTCTTCTTCGAACGCGCGGCCGACACGGAGGCGCAGCTCCCCGCGCGGGACTTCCGTTGGCTCTACACGGAGACGATGGCGGGCTTGGGCGTCCGCGTCGAGTCACAGCGCGGCCTGCGCGTTGACGAAGTGCCGCGCGCGGGCAAGTCTGCGGAGACGGCCTGCTTCGCCGTCGAGCCGCCAGAGGATGTGCGGCTCGTCCCGGGTTCGGGCGCGGGCGGGCTTGGGTTCTTCCGAAAGAGTCTCGACGAAGGCGGGCGGGCGCAGATGTTCGCGTGGGCGTCGCGCGAGACTGCGCGGCGTCACCCGGAGTTCGTACACGCGCCCGACCGCGCGACGGAAGGGGGGCACGGACTCCTGCTCGCGGGCCTCTTGCGAGAACAGTCCTGGGTCGAGGCGCGGCGCGGGGTGCGCGCGGCGGAGACTTCCGCGCTCGCGCGCCGGGCGGCGCTCTTAGGGCTTTACGAAGCGCGGCGCGAGTGCGCGTCGGTCGCCGCGGCGCTCGCGCTCGACGGGGCGGGGGGCGATCTTTCGGAGCAGCTCGCCGAGGAGTACGCGGCGCGGTTCACGGAGGCGACAGGGTTCAAGCACGAGGCGGCGACGCACCCGCTCGACGCGGACGAATGGTTCGGGTCGGCGACGAGGTTGCGCGCGCGCCTGTTCGCGGCGGGCCTGCGCGAGCACCTGCGCGGGCGACACGGCCGGCGCTGGTTCGAGTCGAAGGGCGCGGGCGAGGAGTTGATAGACGTTTGGAACACGGCCTCGCGCCACCGCGCGGAGGAGTTGTCGAAACTCCTCTGGGGCGGCGAGGCCGGCTTCGAGTTGTTGGCCGACGCTTCGTGCGCGGCGCTCGCGGGCAGGGACGGTTGATGACGGAAGAGGCGAAGACGTTGAGCGTGCCCGTGCGTCTGGGCGGCGGGCGCGGATACAGGGTCGAGATCGGCGCGGGCGCACTCGCGCGCCTCGGCGAAGCCGCGCGCAAGAGTCTGCCGAAGGAGGCGCGCAAGGTCGCGCTCGTCTCGAACGAGCGCGTGCTTAAGCTCTACGGGGAACGCGCCGTCTCTTCGCTGAAGGGCGCGGGCCTCGAAGTCTCGCACTATTCGATGGGCGAGGGCGAGCGCTTCAAGACTTTGCGGACGGCCGAGCGCGTGCTGGAGTTCCTGTCCGAGTCGGGGCTTGAGAGGAGCGACGCGGTCGTCGCGCTCGGCGGCGGCGTGGTCGGCGACGTGGCGGGCTTCGCGGCGGCGCTCCACCTGCGCGGCGTGGCCTTCGTGCAGGCGCCGACGACGCTGCTCGCGCAGATAGACTCCTCGGTCGGCGGCAAGACGGGCGTCAACACGCGCGCGGGCAAGAACCTCGTCGGCGCTTTTCACCAACCCGCGGCCGTCGTCGTGGACACGGCGACTCTCAAGACTCTGCCGCGGCGCGAGCTGACCGCCGGCTGGTGCGAGGCCGTCAAGCAGGGGGCCGCGGGCGACCTCCGCCTCTTCGAGCGGACGAAGAGGTTTCTGAAAGAGGAGTCGCGCCGCGGCAGTAACCGCGCGGCCGGCGCGAACGTCGTAGAGTTAGACGGAGGGCGCGACGGGGAACTCGCGCGCATCATCGCGGCGCAGTGCGCGTTCAAGGCGCGCATCGTCGCGGGCGACGAGCGCGAGTCTCTGAAGCGCGACGACGCGCGCTCGCGCAAGATTCTGAACTTCGGCCACACGGTCGGGCACGCGCTCGAAGCGGTGACCAGCTACCGGCGCTTCCGGCACGGCGAGGCGGTCGGCTACGGGTGCGTGGCGGCCGGCGAGATTTCGAAAAGGCTAGGACTGCTGGACGGTTCGGAGCTAGAATCTTTGCGCGAGGCGGTGGCGCTCGCAGGAAGGTTGCCCTCGGCCGCAGACCTCGACGCCGAGCTCGTCGGGCGGGCGCTGCGTAAGGACAAGAAGGCCGTCGGCGGCAGCGTCCGCTGGGTGCTCCTCGAAAGCCTCGGGCGCGCGCGCGTCGTGGACGGCAGGGAAGTCCCCGAGCGGGTCGTCCTCGCCGCAATCCGTGCGGCGCTCGCGGCGCCCCCGAACCCCCCGAAGTGAATCAGAGGGAACGTCACATGGCTTTCGCAGCAAAGGCGTGCGCCGCCCGGCGCGGCGAGCGCGGCGGCTCGCGCTTCAATATGCTGGTCGTGTTCGTCCTCATCGGGCTCGGCGTCTACTCGGCCTACAACTACGCGCCGGTCGCGTACCACGCCTACCTCTACAAAGACTTCATGCAGGAGCTGGTGAACAAGGCCGCCTACCCGCCGGCCAAGAGCAACGAATGGGTCACGCAGCAGTTGCGCGAGGCCGCCAAGGAGCACGACCTGCCCGAAGACGCGGACATCCGCGTGCAGAACGACGGCGGCCAGATCGTCGCCCGCGTCACCTGGACGCGCCCCGTCAAACTCCCCGGCTACGTCTACGAATACAACTTCGACCACACGGCGCGCAGCAGCGGGTTCATAAGTAAGCAGTAGGCGGTAGGCAGATGGCAGTAGGCAGTTCGGATAGTAGAGTGGCCTGTTCCTCTTCGCAGGCGCATATAGCCGACGGAAATTGACCACAGAGACACAGAGGCACAGCTTTGAAGTCATAAGTCTTCAAGCTGTGCCTCTGTGTCTCTGTGGTGAAATTATCTTCCGTTACAGGCTCAACTGCCTACTGCCATCTGCCTACTGCCCACTGATTTCTGCAACTGAATCAGGCCGGCGGGGGCGGCGGCGAGCCAGGTGGTGGGGCAGACGCCGCAGCGCGTGCAGGTGTCGACCGAAGGGCAGGGCGCGGTCGAGCGCGAGATTTGCGCGCGGCCGTGCTCCTTCTCTAAGAAGGGCCGGCCCATGCCGGAATCGACGATCTCCCAGGGCAGCACCTCCTCGTACGTGCGCGCGCGCGAGGTGTGGAAGGCGGCGTCGACGCCGGTCTCGCGGAGCGCCGCGTCGAGGTCGTTGCGGTGGCGCGTCATGGCTTCGATGACGCGCGCGACGCGGCGGTCGCCGGAGGAGAAGAGCGCCTGCTCGTGCGCGACGCGCGCCGACATGACGCGCACCTCGACGTTAGGGATGCGCGCCATCGTTTTCGAGAGCCACTTCAGGCGGCGCTTCAGCTCGCGCTCCTCGCAGATGGGTTCCCACTGGAAGGGCGTGTTCGGCTTCGGCACGAAGCCGTTCAGCGCCGGGATGATCTTCCCCGCGCGGCCGAAGCGCTTGCCCGCTTCGAGCATCCTGTCCTTGATGCGCCCGACCAGCTCGACCATCGCTTCGAGGTCTTCGTCAGTCTCGGTCGGCAGGCCCGCCATCATGTAGAGCTTGACGGTGAGCATGCCGCGGTCGAAGACCGCGCCGCAGATGTCGACGATCTCGTCGTTCGTCAGGTTCTTGTTGATGACGCGGCGCAGGCGGTCGCTCCCCGTCTCGGGCGCGACGGCGATCTGCTGGTCGCCGGATTCGACGAGTGCGTCCAACAACTCGTCCTCGATCTGGTCGAGCCTCAACGACGAAACGGAAATCTTGTAGCCCATCTCGCGAAGGCCCTTGAGGATGTCGCTGATCTCGGGGTGGTCGCAGACGGCCGTCGAGACCAGCCCGATCTTGTCGGTGCGCGGGCGCCACTCCTCCGCCTTGCGGAGGATGTCGCGCGCGGGCACGACGCGCGGCGGCCAGTAGTTGAAGCCGGCCCAGCAGAAGCGGCACCCCTGCGAGCAGCCGCGCGAAATCTCGACGAGGAAGCGTTCGCCCATCTCGGCCTCGGGCGCCCAGATGATGGAAGAGGGCGCGAAGACCTCCGGCTCCTTCAGCCTCTCGACGATGTCCGTGTCGCCGCGTCGCATCGCGCGGCGCAAAGAACCTTCCTTCGGGTTCTCGGCGGCGACGATGCGCCCGACGTTTGCGGGCACGCCCTCGAACCTCGGCGCGTAAGCCTCGACCGTCCCGTCCGCCTTGTACGTCACGTCGTAGAGCGAGGGCGCGTAGAAGCCCCTCCCGACGCGCGCGAGCTTCAACAACAAATCTTCCTTCGTCCCGCCCTCCTCGGCGTTCTCAAGGAGCAGGTCAACGAGTCGGGGGACGAGTATCTCGCCCTCGCCGACGGCGACCACGTCCGTGAACTCCGCGATGGGTTCGGGGTTGAGGAACGAGGCGGCGCCGCCCATCAGCACGAGCGGGTCGTGGTGCGTGCGGTCTTTCGCCCAGACGGGCACGCGCGCCAGCTTCAGCATGCGCGCCATGTTGAGGAAGTCCGTCTCGAAGGAGATGGAGAAGGCGAGGATGTCGAAGTCGCGCACGGGCGTCTGCGACTCGAGCGTGAGCAGGGGCGTGTTCGTCCGCTCGTACTCGCGCAGCTCCGCGTCGTCGGGCAAAAACACGCGCTCGCAGGAGACTTCGGGGACGCGGTTGAAAAGCTCGTAGACCGACTGGAAGCCGAGGTTCGCCATCCCGACCGCGTACACGTTCGGGTAGCACAAGGCCACGCGCAACTGCGCGCCGCGCTTCAAGACCCAACCATTCTCGGCGGCGAGCTTCCGCCGGTAACTCTCTAAAACCTTTTTCGACATACTTCGGCCAAAACTAAAGACGGCAAGACGGGGTTTGATGCCCGAACCCTGCCGTCAGTTTACCGCACGCGGGAGGCCCGCGTCAGTCGCCGCCGGGCCTCATTCCCAGGCGCGCCGCTCCCATTCGCGGTACGCGGCGCGGCAGCGCTCGCAGGAGTAGAGCAGGTAGACCTCGCCGTACTCGTCCTTCTCCCCGGTCTTTCTGGCGACGAAGAAGTTCGGGAAGCGCCGTCTGTTCTCGCCTTTCGACCTCTCGTCCGCGAAGCCCCAGTCCTGCGAGTAGACCGCCACGGCCTCGAAGTGGGTGCGGTGGGGCCACATCTCCGCGCCGTGCAGCCTGCAGGTCAGCGGCTGCGGCGCGGGCGCGGACTTCAGCTCCTCGACCGCGGGCGCGGCGACGAGGTCTGCCCGGACGTTGACGGCCCGCTCGAAGGCGTTGACCGCGAAGAGGCTCGCCGCGAAGGCCGCGAGTCCGAGGCTGAGGCCGAAGAGTGTACGTTTCAAGGGCGCACCTCCTACTGCCTGACGCTTTCGAGGAACGCCTTGAGCTTGCGCGAGCGCGACGGGTGGCGGAGCTTGCGGAGCGCCTTGGCCTCGATCTGCCGGATGCGCTCGCGCGTGACGGCGAAGTGCTGGCCGACCTCTTCGAGCGTGTGCTCGCTCCCGTTCGGGCCGAGGCCGAAGCGCATCTTGATGACCTTCTCCTCGCGCGGGGTGAGCGTGGCTAAGACCTCGTCCGTGATCTCGCGCAGGTTCGAGGCGACGACGGCGTCGGCCGGGTTGAGGATGGAGCGGTCTTCGATGAAGTCGCCGAGGTGCGAGTCTTCCTCCTCGCCAATCGGCGTCTCCAAAGAGATGGGTTCCTGCGCAATCTTCAAGACCTTCCGCACCTTCGAGACCGGGATGTCCATCTTGCGCGCGATCTCTTCGCTCGTCGGCTCGCGCCCCAGCTCCTGGACGAGGGCGCGGCTGGTGCGGATGAGCTTGTTGATGGTCTCGATCATGTGGACGGGGATGCGGATCGTGCGCGCCTGGTCGGCGATGGCGCGCGTGATGGCCTGCCGAATCCACCACGTCGCGTAGGTCGAGAACTTGTAGCCGCGTCTCCACTCGAACTTGTCGACGGCCTTCATCAGGCCGATGTTGCCCTCCTGGATCAGGTCGAGGAACTGCAACCCGCGGTTCGTGTACTTCTTCGCGATGGACACGACCAGCCGCAGGTTAGCCTCAATCAACTCGCGCTTGGCCTGCGCCGTCTCGGTCTCGCCGGTGACGATAGACTGGAGCGAGCGCTTGATCTCGACGGGCGCGATCTGGTGCTCCTCCTCGATCTGCTGGAGGCGCTTGCGCGCGCCGGCCACGCGCCGCTTGAAGTCCTTCTCCTCGTCGGGGCGCAGCTTCTTGCGGTTCAGCCTTTCGGTGTAGCTCGCGGCCTCGTTCTCGGCGATGCGAATCTCTTTGTGGACTTTGCGGATGGAGTTGATGAGGCGCTGGCGCGCGTGCTCGGTCAGGTTGAGCTGCTTCATCTCGTGGGCGATCTCGAGGCGCATCCGCGCGACCTTGCGCTTCAGGCGCAGGAGCTTCTTCGACTTCTTGCCCTTCAGAAGCTTCTGCTCGGCGCGCAGCCTCTCCCACTCCTTCAGCCCCGCCTTGAAGATGCGCCGGATGTTCTCGACGCCTTCCAGCGTCCAGCGCAGATACTCGTCGGCCTTGTCCTCCTGACCCGAAAGCTCCGCCTGCTCCGAGAAGGTGACGTAGTCCCTGATGCTCAGCCGCCCGGCTTCGAGTTCTTCGCCGACCTTGCACAGCTCCTTGACCGCGATGGGCGAGCGCGAGATGGCTTTTTGAGTCTTAATCTGCCCGCGCTCGATTCTCTTGGCTATCGAGACCTCGCCCTCGCGCGTCAGCAGGGGCACGATGCCCATCTCGCGCAGGTAGAGCCTGACGGGGTCGTTCGTCTTCTCAAGGACGCCGGCCGAGAGGTCGAGTTCGATGTCCTCGTCCAGCTCGCCGTCGAAGTCCTCGGGCGCGACCGCGACCGCCGCCGAGACTTCGATGGGCCGCTCGTCCGAGTCGGTGACCGTGATGTTCGAGCCTTCGAGCTTCTGGAGCACGTCCTCGATGTCGTCGGGCGAGACGAAGTTGTCGGGCAGCTCGCGGTTGAGGTCGTCGAACGTGAGGAACTTCTTGTCGCCGCCGAGTTCGAGCAGGCGCTGCATCACGTCGTCCTGGTCTTTCTCTTCCATGCTCATCGTTCCGTGTCCACCTCTGCTCGAAAGGGAGTCCCGTCCCCGGGCTTACGCGGGCGTTCGTCGGTTCAGGTCGTTGAGGGTGATGCGGGGCCGCCGGCCCTCGGCCGGAGCGCGGAGAGCTGCTTCTTCAGCTCGAACATCTTCATCAGGAGTTGGCCGCCGCGCTCCTCGTCGCCGGCCCGGCCCGCGGCGGCGATCTCCGCGGCCAGCTCCTTGATGCGCCGGTCGTAGCTCATCAGCCGCAGCGTCGTCAGGCACCCCTCGGCCTCGGCGAGGAACGCGTCCACGGCCTCGCCCTCGGCGCGCTCCGGCTCGTACATCCAGAGCTCCGGCAGGAAAGCCTGCGCCGGGTCGCCGCCCATCATCTCGTTCAGGGAGTCGAAGCCGACCTCGACGCCCTCACGTTCGGCGCGGCTGAGCGCCTCGTAGATGGCCGCGGTCGCCAGGCCCTCGTAGTCGCTCTCGTGCACCTGCGGCAGCACGTAGCTTCTCAAGTCCGGGTCGTGCAGGAGCAGTTCGAGCAGGCGCTTCTCGGCGACCGTGGGCGCGCCGACCGAGGCGCGCGCGACCTTCTTCTTAATCTCTTCCTCGCCCGCGGCGGTCTTCGGGTCGCGCGCGCTGACCGACTTCCAGAGTTCCTGTCTGAGGCTCAGGTCTTCGACGCGCAGGGAGTCCAGCGAGATGTCGAAGTACTCGCGCTTCTGGATCGGGTTGCGGACGGCGCGGACGAAGGGGAGCACCTCTGCGACGGCGTCGGACTTCTCGGGCGGGTTGTGGAGGTTGCGGTCGCGCATGGCCTGTTCGAGCACGAACTGCATGTGCGGGACGGCCTCCCCGCGCCGGCGGTTGTACTCGTCGGCGCCGTGCGCGCGGACGAACTCGTCCGGGTCGGCGCCTTCGGGAAGGACGAGCACCTTGACTTCAAAGTCCTCTGGCAGCAGAACCTCTATTGCGCGTTTCGCCGCGTTGACGCCGGCGCGGTCACCATCATAATTGACGACCACTTTGCGCGCAAACCGGTTCAGAAGCTTCGCCTGCTCGTTCGTCAGAGCCGTGCCGAGGCTCGCCACGACGTTGCGCACGCCGTGCTGGAAGGGGACGATTAAGTCCAGATAACCCTCGACGAGGATGGCGAACTTCTTCCTCCGAATCTCCTCGCGCGTGACGCTCAAACCGAACAGGTGGCGCCCCTTCGTGTAGGCGGCCGTCTCGGGCGAGTTCAGATACTTCGGCTCGTCGCCCGGCCGCATCGCGCGCGCGCCGAAGGCCACGGGGCGCCCCTGCGCGTCCATCACGGGGAAGATCAAACGCCCGCGGAAGCGGTCGTAGTAACCGCCCTGCTCCTTCTTCACCACGAGGCCGCTGCGCTCGATCTGTCCGATGGTCGCCCCCTTGCTCTTCAGATAATTTCCGAGCGCGTCCCAACTGTTCGGCGCGTACCCCAGACGGAAAGCCTTGACCGTCTCTTCGTTCAGCCCGCGCCCCTCCACGTACTCCCGCGCCGCCCGCGCCTCCGCGTTGTTTTCGACGAGTTGCCGCTCCCAGAACTCCAGCGCCCAGGCGTTCAACTGGATGACCTCGTCGGCCTCCTTCCGCTTCGTCTCGAAACGCTTGTCGTCAACCAACTCCGGCAGCGGCACCCCCGCCTTCTCCGCCACCACCCGCACCGACTCCGGGAACGAGAGCCCCTCAATCTCCATCACGAAGTTGAACGCCGACCCTCCCTTCCCGCAGCCGAAACAATAGAAGATGTTCTTCGAAGGGTTGACCGAGAACGAGGGCGTCTTCTCCTGGTGGAAGGGGCAGCAGGCCATCCAGTTCGCGCCCTTCTTCTTGAGCGTGACGTAGTCGCCCACCACGCGGACGATGTCCGCCTGCCGCCTGAGGTCGTCGATGAAAGTCTGCGGGTAGCGCATGAGTCGCGGGGCCGCGGGCCGCATCTGCGGCGGGCGCGGTCTTGGTCTTCAGAAGGGTGCGGTTGTCAGCCTCCATCCGGCCACGACCTTCGAGCGTTTCTTCTCGCGCCCCTCCGAAAGGTCGTAGTAAGTCTCCGCGCCGCGCCCCTGCACCTCGCGCACGACCGCCGCCGTCGAGGCGCGCCGGCCGGCGCGGGTGATGACGACGGAGTCGTCTTCGTCACCGCCGCCGGCCACGCGGAGGATCATGCCGGCCCTGACCCCGTGCTCGGTGCCCGCGTCGATGGTCACGTAGGTCAGCGAGGCGCGCTCGAACAGAAGCGAAGCACTCTTGCTCTCGATGCGGTAGTCGCGTCGTAAGACCTTCCGGCCGACCGCCGTGATGTGTGCTTCGACAGGCTTCTTCAGGAAACGCTCGTAGCCGGGCGGGACGGCGGGCGGTCTGTTATCTACTTCTGCGACGTCGCCCGGCGCGCCCACCTCCGAGTGAGTGAAAAAGCTCGTGGAGCCGCCCGACGGGAAACTGACCCACTGATTGTAGTGGCCGAGGCCCGCGGCATAGTCGCCGAAGTCGTCTATCAGGGCTTCGTCGACGAGCAGTCGCTCGCCGCGCCACCGGACGGGGACGAAGCGGAGCACCTCGCGCGGCGGCACCAGACGCGGCCGCGAGGGATGGCCGTTGGCGTACGAGTGCGAGTACGTCTTGTCGAGCTCGGGGTAGAACAGCACGACGGTCGGCGTGACCACGACCCTGCCGTAGACGAGGCCCGTGACGCGCGCCGCGCACTTGTCCACGTGCGTGATGACGAAGCCCTCGGGCGACCAGCGCATGTACGTGCCGTACGTCTCGCCGCCGCGGAGGTAGTCGCCGGCCCAGGCCTTCTCGTCCGCAACCTTGCCGACGCGGTTCCAGCGCGCGACCGCCTGCGCCGCGTCCTCGGCCGTGAAGTCTTCGGAGGAGAGCCACCAGTGTTCCGTGACTCCGTTCTCCCAGAAGCCCCACTGGTCGAGCTGCGCCGACGCCTCGGGCGCGCAGACGTGCGCGCACAGGAGCACCGCGAACCCGACGAAGAGGCCACGCCAAATCTCACGCCCGAACTTCAAAGCACTTCACCCCGAGAAACGATTTCGCCTGCGGAGATGTTAGCCGACCGGGCGCGGCCGTGTGAAGTCTCACGCCGCGTCCCCGAGCGCCGCGAAGAAGCGGCGCAGCCTCCCCTCGTCCAAACGCCCTTCGCCGCGCACGCCGCTGCACACGTCGAGGCCGAAGGGGCGGACGGTCTCGACGGCCTCGGCGACGTTCTCGGCCTTCAGGCCGCCCGCGAGGAAGACGGGCACGGGCGAGGACTCGGCGACGCGGCGGCTCACGCGCCAGTCGTGCGTGCGCCCCGTCCCGCCCAGCTCCTTGACGGCGAGACTCTGGTTGCCCGAGTCGAGCAGCAGCGCGTCCACGTGGCGCGCGACGCTCATCGCCTCGTCGAAAGACTCCTCGCCGCCGACGTGGACGACCTGCACGAGCGAGACGCCGGGGAGCCGTGCGCGCAGCTCCGCGTACGCCCCGACGGGCACGCGGTCGCAGAGCTGCAAGGTGTTGACGCGGCAGCGGCGCTGCTGCTCGACGATGGACTCGGCGTCCTGCCGGCACGTCAGCAGGAAGGTCGCGACGGGCGGCGGCACGCGCGCCGCTATCTCCGCGATCAACTCTTCGGAGATGACGCCCGGCCCGCTCGGCATCTCCGAGACGAGCCCGAGCGCGGACGCCCCGCACCCGACGGCGAGCCGCGCCTCCTCGACGCTCGCGATGCAGCAGACCTTCACTCGCGGCTTCAACGGCTCACCTACTGTTTCAGCTCGACGACCGTGGCGCCCGCGCCGCCCTGGTTCTCGGGGGCGAGTTCGAAGCTCGCGACGTGCGGGTGGTGGCGCAGGGTTTCGTGGACGGCGCGGCGTAGCGCGCCGGTGCCGTGGCCGTGGATGATGCGGACGTGCGCGTGGCCCTGCAGGAAGGCCTCGTCGAGGAAGCGGTCTACGCGGTCGCGCGCGTCGTCGGTGGTCTGGCCGATGAGGTTGAGTTCGGCGTCCACGGACTCGCGCCCGCCCCTGAGCTTGACCTCCGTGCCGCGCTCCTGCATGCGGCGCAGGCGCGCGGCGAGCGTGTCGTCCTCCTTCGACTTGCGGGGCTGCGCCTTGACGATTTCGAGGTTCGAGAGCTTCTCGCGGAAGCGTAGGTTCTTGACTCTGACCTCGGCCTCGCCGTCGCTGACGCGCTCGACCGTGCCGGTCATGCCGAGCGTCTTCAGGCGCACCTCGTCGCCGGCCGCGATGTCGCGCGCCGGCTCGTCGGTTGATGAAGGCGTTCGGGTTTGAGCGTCCGCCTCTTCGCGTCCGCCCTTGACGACGCGGACGCCGCCGCCCGTCTCCCCGGCGCCGCCGCCGCGCGCGGTGGCCGCGCGGACTTCGGCGCGCGCCTTCTGCGCCTCGCGGCGAAGCTCCGCGGCCCGGCGCTCGGCCTCGCGCTCGACGCGCACGCGCTGCGCGCGGTCTTCGATCTTCGAGTAAAGCTCGCGGGCCTGGCGCTCGAAGTCCGCGACGGAGCGCTCCAGAGTCTTCGCGAACTCGGCTTGCCGCTCGCGCTCGCGGCGCGCGGCCTCCGCGTCGAGCGAGTTGTAGCGCTCGGCGACGGCCCTTCGTTCCTCTTCGAGCGCGCGGCGTAAGCGTTCGGCCTCTTCCGACTCGCGCTGGATGCGGCGGAGGTACGTCTCGGCGGCGAGCGTGCGCTCGTCCACGCGCGAGCGTGCCGCCTCGATAATCTCTTCGGGCAGGCGAAAGCGGCGCGCGATCTCAAGCCCGGCCGAGGAGCCCGCGACGCCGACGAGCAGGCGGTAGGTCGGCTGCAAGGTGCGCTCGTCGAACTCGACCGACGCGTTCTGCACGCCCTCTTCGTTCGAGGCGTACATCTTGAGGCCCGAGTAGTGCGTCGTCGAGATGACGTGCGCGCCGCACGCGCGGCGGAAGTGGTCGACGACGGCGACGCCGAGCGCGGAGCCCTCCTCGGGGTCTGTGCCCGTGCCGACCTCGTCGAGCAGGACGAGCGCGGGCGCGCGGCACTCCTCGACCATGCGGCGGATGTTCGAGACGTGCGAGGTGAAGGTCGAGAGGTTGGCGGCGAGCGACTGCCGGTCGCCGACGTCCGCGAGCACGGATTCGTAAGGCGGGACGCGGGCCGCGCGCGCCGGGACGTGCAGCCCCGAGAGCGCCATCAGAGAGAGCAGCCCGGCGGTCTTCAACACGACCGTCTTGCCGCCCGCGTTCGCGCCCGAGATGACGATGACGGGACGCGCCGGGTCGAGGCGAAGTGAGACGGGGACGACTTCCAAACCCTGCCCGCGCAAGTTCTCTTCGAGCAGCGGGTGTCTGGCTTCGACGAGTTCGAGCGCGTTCTCTTCGTCGATGACCGGCTCGACCGCGCGCAGGTGCGCGGCGAGCGCGGCCTTCGCGTTGACGAAGTCGAGCTCGGCCACCGCGTCGGCCGCGAGTTCGATTGAAGGCAGCTCCGCGCGCAGCTCTTCCGTGAGCGTCGAAAGAATCCGCGTGACCTCGCGCTCCTCGGTCTCGCGCAGCGCCTGGAGTTCGTTGTTGGACTCGATGGTCTCTAAAGGTTCGACGAAGACGGTCGCGCCCGAGGAGGAGAAGCCGTGCGCGACGCCCTGGACGCGGCCGCGGTGGTCGCTGCGGACGGGGACGACGAAGCGTTCGTTGCGGACGGTGACGAGCTGGTCTTGAATCGACTCCTCGGAGCGCCGCATCAAGGTTTCGAGCGAGCGCGTGATGGTCGAGCGCATCCGCACGATGTCGGCGCGGATGCGCGCCAGCTCAGGACTCGCCCGGTCGTCCAGCTCGCCCGACGGCAGAATCTTCGAGAAGACGCGCGCCGCCAGACCGGGCAGCGTGCGCGGCAGCGGCTCCACGACCTCCCACAGGACGGGCGCGGCCTCGCGCTCGGCGGCGACCGCCGCACGCGCGTCCGCCGCCTGCTCGCACAGGCGCGCCAGCTCCAGGAGCGCCAGGGGGTCGAGCACCGTCCCTTCGATTCTCAAACGCGCCAGCCCCTCGGCCGGGTCGCTCAACTCCGAGAAAGACCAGCGCGCCCCGCGCGCGCGCAGCTCCGCACACTCCGACACCGCGCGCAGCGCGCGCCTCACCTCTTCAACCGACGACAGCGGCTCGAGCGCCTCCGCCCGCGCGCGCCCCACCGGCGTCTGCGCGTACCGCCGCACGAGCGCACGCGCCCCCTCGTACTCCAACGTCCCGAATGCCTGGTCGTTCATGATTGGTAAATAGTAAATGGTGAATGGTGAATAGTGAATAGTGAATGGTCAATGGTGAATGGTAAGAGCCGGTTTTATCCATTCACTATTGACCATTGACTATTCACTATTCACCGCCCTCTGCCTTCTCCGTTCGGTGCCGCTCATGGCGGCGTCGAAGAGGCGCGCGGGGTCGAGGAGGTGGACGGTCTCGCCGTCGTGTTGAAAAGTTCCGAGGGCGGGGAATGCGGGAGGGTCGGAAGGGGATAAATGTTCGGCGACGAGTGTCGAAGTGGTCGAGGACTCGCAGGCGAGCGCCAGTTGTTCGTCGCCCGTGAGCGAGACGATGAAGGCGTGCGCGTTGTGTTCGCGCGCCTGGCCGGAAGCCTCGAAAAGTTTCGAGGGGTCGAGCACGGTGCGCATGCGGCCGCGCACCGGGGCGACGCCGAGGACGGGCGCGGGCGCGTGCGGCAGCGGCGCCGGCTCGGCCCAGGGCGTCACGCACTCGCACTCTTCGGCGTAGATGGCGAAGGCCCGGCCTCCCGCGCGCAGGAGCAGAACCGAGCGCGTCGTCGTGTTGGCGTGGCTGTCTGCGTGCTCGTCCATCTCGTAAGGGGGAATGTCTCGGTTCTAGCACGCGCCGGAGACGCGAGGCAAGGGAGCGGGCGCGAGGCAGAAGCCCGACCGTGAGGGAGGGCGTACGTCTCCCTTTGCTTGAGCTGTGAAGGGAGACGTACGCCCTCCCTCACGGTCGGGCTTCTGCCACTCCGTCTCTGGTAAACTGTGGGCAAACCGCGGGCCGAAAGAAGGGAAGGACGATGGACGAATTCGACCGCTACCGGGCCGAGATGAACGAGCGCCTGCTGGGCGCGGGCCACCTCGGCATCAAGCGCTTCTTCGCGCTCGACACGCAGGCGTACGAGCAGGGCGCGCTCGACAAGAAGACGAAGGAGCTGTTGGGGCTCGTCGCCTCGGCCGTGCTGCGCTGCGACGACTGCGTGACCTACCACATCAAGCAGTGCGTCGAGGTGGGCGTGACGCGCGCCGAGTTCATCGACGCCTTCAACGTCGCGCTCGTCGTCGGCGGCTCGATCACGATCCCGCACCTGCGCCGCGCCGTCGACCGCCTCGACCAGCTTTTGGAGGGGCCGAAAGAGTAATGAAGAGAGTTCTGCTGTCGGCGGTCGCGCTCTGCCTGCTGCTCGCGGCGGGCGCGCGCGCGCAAGGTGAGAAAGGCGGTGAGGATGTGGAGAGGGGGCGCGTGCGCGCGCCGGAGCTGGAGGGCGGGCGCGGCTGGCTGAACACGGACAAGCCGCTCTCCATCGCCGGCCTGCGCGGCAAGGTCGTGCTGCTCGACTTCTGGACTTACGGCTGCGTCAACTGCATGCACGTCATCCCAGACCTCAAGCGCCTGGAGGAGAAGTACCCGAACGAACTGGTCGTCATCGGCGTCCACTCGGCCAAGTTCGAGAACGAGAAGGAGACCGAGAACATACGCCGCATCATCCTCCGCTACGGACTCGAACACCCGGTCGTCAACGACGCCGACTTCCGCATCTGGAAGGCCTACGCCGTCCACGCCTGGCCGACGCTCGTCCTCGTAGACCCTTCCGGCTACGTCGTCGGGCAGGTCGCGGGCGAGGGCCACTTCGACGTGCTCGACGGCGCCGTCAACGAGCTGGTCAACGAGGCGAAGAAGCGCGGGACGCTCGACACGCGCCCCGTCAAGTTTGCGCTCGAGCGCGCGAAGACGGGCGACCTGCCGCTCGCCTTTCCGGGCAAGGTTCTGGCCGACGAGAGGGGCGACCGCCTCTTCGTCTCCGACTCGAACCACAACCGCGTCGTCGTGACGAAGCTCGACGGGACTCTCCTCTACACCGTCGGCTCGGGCGCGCGCGGCCGCCGCGACGGGACGTTCGACACGGCGACTTTCGACGGCCCGCAAGGACTCGCGCTGGATGGCGAAACGCTCTACGTCGCCGACACGCGCAACCACCTCCTGCGCCGCGTCGATTTGAAAGCGCGCTCGGTCGAGACCGCCGCCGGCACGGGCGCGCAGGCGCGCGACTACGACTTCCGAAGTGGCCCCGCGCTCACCACGCCGCTCAACTCGCCGTGGGACTTGGCGCTCGTCGGGCGCACGCTCTACGTGGCGATGGCCGGGCCGCACCAAATCTGGAAGCTGGATTTAGATTCGCGCGAGGTCTCGGTCTACGCCGGCACGGGGCGCGAGGCGCGCAACGACGGGAAGCGCGTGGGCGAGTTCGAAGACCCGGGCGCCGCGGCCTTCGCGCAGCCTTCGGGCCTCGCCGCCGCCGGGGCGCAGACGCTCTACGTCTCCGACGCCGAGTCGAACATCGTCCGCGCCGTCTCGGGCGAGGAGGTGCGGACGCTGGCGGGCGGCGACCTCTTCGACTTCGGCGACCGCGACGGCGAGGGCGACGAGGTGCGCTTGCAGCACCCGCTCGGGCTCGCGCTCGACGCGGGTCGCCTCTACATCGCCGATACGTACAACCACAAGCTCAAGGTGCTCGACCCGCGCGCGCGCACCGTCAAGACCTTCGCCGGCACGGGCAGGCCGGGCCAGGCGGACGGCGCGCGCCCGGAGTTCTACGAGCCGGGCGGGTTATCCATCGCGGGCGGCAAGCTCTACGTCGCCGACACGAACAACCACGCCGTGCGTGTTTTAGATTTGAAGACGAAGCAGACGACGACGCTCATGCTGCGCGGCCTCAAGCCGCCCGCCGCGAGCGCCGCGGTCGCCGACACGGCCGGGCCGGAGGAAGCGGCGCCCAACGCCGAGCAGTCGAAAGTCCCTGCGCAGCGCCTCGCGTCGGCGGGCGACGCGGCGCTCGTCATCGAAGTGGCCCTGCCCGCGGGCTACCACGTCAACACGGACGCGCCCAACCGCTACGCCGTCACGGTCGAGGACGGCGCGCAGAGTCTGGCGCTCGCCGACGCCGACCCGAAGTCTCTGGGGAAGACGACCAAAGACCTGCGCCTGCCCGTGCGCGTGCCCCTGCGCGCGGCGGCGGCGGGCGCGGCCCGCCTGCGCGTCTCGCTCCGGCTCTACTACTGTCGGGAGGACAACACGGGCACCTGCCGCATCAAGACGCTCGTCTGGCTCGTCCCCGTCGAGCTGACGGCCGACCCCGCCGCCCCGCGCGAGATAAGGTTGCAAGGGAAGGTGGAGGCAAAGGATGAAGGATGAAGGATGAAGGATGAAGGACGAGACCTGAAGGAAAGGACGAAGCGATTTGCTTTGCGGGTCGTTCGTCTGTATGTGGCTCTACCGAAGACAACGGAGGCTCAAGTCCTCGGGAAGCAGGTTCTTCGTTCCGGAACTTCAGTCGGCGCGCATTATCGTGAGGCGCAGCGTGCCAAGTCCGACGCCGATTTTGTCAGTAAGATCGAAGGCGGCTTGCAGGAGTTGGATGAGACCTGCTATTGGCTTGAACTGCTCGGCGAGGCCGGAATCTTTCCGGAAGAGAGAATTAAACCGCTCCGCGCCGAAGCCGAAGAACTGACCGCGATTCTTGTCAGCATCATCAAGCGCGTGAAAGGAAGGATGAAGGATGAAGGGAAGAAGGTCTGAACTTCATCCTTCATCCTTCATCCTTCATCCTTAATTTCGTGACACGTCGCCCGCGTCGTCGAGCAGCTCGGGCCAGAGCGTGCGGCTGTGTTCGAGTTCGCGGTCGAGCAGGGCGCGCGTCTGCTCCAGCTCGCGGCGCAGCTCCGTGTTGGAGCGTTCGAGTTCGTTGATGTGCCCCTTCATCTGGCGCGAGCGCCCTTCGAGGAACATCACGTAGAAGTAGAGCACGCCGGCGATGGCGGCCAGCGTGAGCGCGAGAACGAGGGCGGCGTAAAACTCCACGGCTTTCTTCCCTGATTGTTGGTTTGATTAAATTACTACCCCTTCCCGCGCGTTTGCGCAAGTCCGCGCCCCCTTGGGTTATAATCCGGCCCGCCCCGTTCATCCTTCACGGCAGTTCTGCTCGGACTTCTGACAGGGGAGGGAACCCTCATGTTTAAGGGAATCGGATTGCGCTTCGCGGCGGCGGCCCTGCTGCTCGCGGTGGCCGGCCCGACGGCCGCGGCGCAGACGACCTGGACGCTCAGTTGGAGCGACGAGTTCAACGGGCCTTCGGGGTCGGCCGTGGACGGTTCGAAGTGGGTCGCGGATGTCGGCAACGGCTCGCAGGGGTGGGGCAACCACCAGCGCGAGTACGACACCAACGCGACGAAGAACGCCTCGATGGACGGCGCCGGCAACCTCGTCATCACGGCCGTCAAAGAACAGCTCGGGAACAAGTACCGCTGCTGGTACGGCGTCTGCCAGTACACCTCGGCGCGCCTCAAGACGCAGGGCAAGTTCGAGCAGGCGTACGGCCGTTTCGAGGCGCGCATCAAGCTGCCCTACGGGCAGGGCATGTGGCCCGCCTTCTGGATGCTCGGCAACAACATCCAGACCGCCGGCTGGCCCACCTGCGGCGAGATCGACGTTATGGAGAACATCGGCCGCGAGCCCTCAATCGTCCACGGCACGTTCCACGGCCCCGGCTACTCCGGCGCGAGCGGCATCGGCGCGCCGTACGCACTGACCTCGGGGGCCTTCTCCGACGCCTTTCACGTCTTCGCCGTCGAGTGGGAGCCGAACCAGATACGCTGGTACGTGGACGGCCAGCTCTACCAGACGCGCACGCCGGCCGACCTGCCGGCGGGCTCGGCGTGGGTCTTCGACCACCCGCACTTCGTCCTCCTCAACCTCGCCGTCGGCGGCTCCTGGCCCGGCGACCCGGACTCGACCACCGTCTTCCCGCAGAAGATGTACGTGGACTACGTGCGCGTCTACCGCGCGCAGTAGGCTCGACTGGCGGAAGCGAAGCCCCGCGAACCTCAAAGGCATTCGTCCGACCCGAAGGAAAGGAGACGCGTATGCTCAGAAAGCTTCTGCTGCTGCTCACACTCTTCGTCGCGCTGCCCTCGGCCGCCGCGGCGACTCCCGTCTCGGTCTACGGCGCGTGGCTCTGCGGCAACGACGCCTGCACCTGGGCGAGCGTGCGCGACATGACCGACTTCGACGCGAAGAACCGCTGGCTCGTCAACCGCGGCGACGGGCTGCCCTCGGTCAACCTCGTCGTCCTCAGCTTCGTCCAGCCCTTGAAGCTCCTGAACCGGACGACCGACGCGCAGACCTTGAACGGCGTCCCGCGCGGGATGACGCAGGAAGTCGTCAACTACTTCAAGAACCGCGGCGTCCGCGTCATGCTCTCGATAGGAGGTATCACGTACGTCGACGCCTGGAACCAGGCGCTCGCCGCGAACCCGACCCAGCTGGGCCTGAACGCGGCGCAGGTCGCGCAGACTTTAGGCGTCGGCATCGAGATAGATTACGAGGAGAACACGAGCCCGAACCTGACGGGGCTTCAGTCTTTCATCAACGCGTACCGCTCGCAGCTCCCTTACGACGCGACGGGCGGGAACCACGCCGCGCGCCTCACGATTGACCTCGCGGCGGGCGACCGCTGGCTCATCGCCCTGACGCGCAAGGCGACGGCCGACTGGCTGAACACGACGACACCCGTGCTCGACTACGCCAACGCGATGGTGTCGAGCAAGCAGCCGACGAACGCCTCCGCCGCGCAGGCCGACTGGCAGGAGCACATCGACGGCAAATCGCAGTTCAGCCCGCCGATACTTCCGCTGGCCGCCGCGAAGTTCACCGGCGCGCTCTACATCGTGACGGGGACGAACCCCTGCCCCGAGTGCACGAACTTCGGCGGCTCGCTCATCAGCTCGACGGGAACTTACGTCCAGAGCGTGCAGACGAAGGTGGGGACGACCAACGGGATGCTCGGCTACATGTTCTGGGCGGCCGAGTGCCCCTCGACCAGACGCATCTGCACGACGCCGCCCAACACCTGCGAGAACGGCGTCGGCGCCGGCGCGCGCACCTACAACGTCCCCATCCCGATGCAGCCGCTCAGGCAGAACTGAAGGGGGAAGTAGGCAGTAGGAAGACAGAGCGGCGCGCCCGGGTTGATGACCGGAGCGCGCCGCCTCTCTTTTCTACTGGCTACTGACTACTGATACCGCCTTGCGAGATAAAATAAGGCCCTTTCTCGCTGGGAGCGCGGGACACCCTACAGCCCGCATGAGCGCGCAGCGCGAAGGCCGTGAGACTTCATATCTCAAGGTTGAGGTAAGGAGTCAGACGGTCGGCGCGCTGAAGCGCGCTGGCGGGCAGGGATGCCCGCGCTCCCAGCTTTAAGCAGCCTTATTTCAATCTGCAAGTCGGTATGACTACTGTCTACTTCAGCGCCGCCTTGCCGCGCAGCTCGACCTGTTCGGAGGAGCGGGCGACGAGGATGTCGAAGTCGCCGGGGTCGTGGCGCCAGCCCTTTGAAGTCGTGTCGTAGTAGGAGAAGGCGCGCGCGTCGAGGCGGACGGTGACGCGGCGTGACTCGCCGGGGCGCAGGGTCACTTTCGAGAAACCCTTCAGCTCCTTCGGCGGGCGCGGCACGGAGGCGTGCGTGTCTGAGACGTAGACCTGCGCCACGTCCGAGCCCTCGCGGCCCCCCGTGTTCTTCACGTCGAAGGAGACTTCGAACGCGGGGCCGTCCGTCCCGACAACTCCGGATACGGGCGTCACCTTCAGGTTGTCATACTTGAAGGTCGTGTACGAGAGGCCGTGGCCGAAGGGGAAGAGCGGCTTCGTGTTGTTCTTCTCGTAACCGCGGTAGCCGACGAAGACGCCCTCCCTGTACTCGACGCGTCGCGAGTCGTCGGACGCGGGGTAGTAGCTCGCGTGGGCTGGGTTGTCCTCCCGGCGGCGCTCGAAGGTGACGGGCAGTCGGCCCGAAGGGTTCACGTCGCCGAGCAGAACCTCCGCGAGCGCCGTCCCGCCCTCCTGCCCGGAGTACCAAGCCTGCAGGACGGCGGGCACGCGCTCCACCCAGCCGCTCATGTCCACCCCGCCGCCCGAGGTGACGACGACGACCGTGTTCCTGTTCGCCGCGGCCATCTCTTGAATCAGGTCGTCCTGCCCCGTGGGCAGGGAGAAGGTACGGTCGGCGCCTTCGCTCTCGCTCTCCGCGTCGAAGCCGGCGGCGACGATGACGGCGTCCGCCTTCGCGGCCATCCGCTTCACCTCTTCGGGGACGGCCGTGCCCCGCCTGACGATGCCGAACCGCAGCTTGGCGCCGAGCCAGCCCGAGCGGCCGTGCTGCTCGACGACGACCTTGTGCGGCCGCGCGTCGAGCGTCAACGTCGTCGTGCTCACTAGCGCGCGCGAGACCTTCCAACTGTCGAACACGAGCTTGTCGTCGATGTAGAGGCGGTAGAAGCCGCCGTCCTCGCCCGTGGACTGTAGAAAGACGTCGTGGTCGCCGGCCGCCTGCGGCGTGTAGAAGCCCGTCCAGCGCCCGGACATCGTGCCCTCCGGGAAGCCCGCGGGCGCGCCCCACGCGCGCTCGCCCGGGCCGTAAGCAAGGCTCGGCTCGGTGCGCGTCACCGCGGCCGGCGCCTTCAGCTCTTCGCCCTTGAAGTACTCGGCCGTGAGTCCGGGCTTGGCGTCGGCCGCGGCGGTCGTCCTGTAGGTAGTCGCCTGCGCCATCTCGGCCGGGCTGGGGATGCCGCGCTGGTAGTAGACGTTGACCGAGGAGGGCGCGAGCGCGTTGCTCAAACCCTCCATGAAGCTGACCGCGTTGAAGGGTTCGACGCGCGCGCTGCCGCCGCCGACGGGGACGGCCGGGTAGGCGTCGGGGCCGACGACGAGGACGGTCTTCAATTTCTTGCGGTCGAGCGGGAGCAGGCCGCCTTCGTTCTTCAGGAGCACTAGCCCCTCGCGCGCGGCCTGGAGCGCGGCCTGCCGGCCCGTCTGGTTGAAGCGCGGGATGGAGGTCTCGGTCTGTTCGCGGTCGAGCCAGCCGAAGCGCGCGGCCGTGCGCAGGATGCGGCGGACGTGCTCGTCGATGGTGGCGACCGAGACCTTGCCCGCTTCGACGGCGGGCATCAGCGTCTTGCGGTTCATGAAGGCGGGGCCGGGCATCTCCAAGTCTTGGCCGGCGTTGACGGCGGCGACGCCGTCGTAGGTGGCGAACCAGTCGGACATCATCAGGCCTTCGAAGCCCCAGTCGTCGCGCGCGATCTCGGTGAGCAGGTGCCGGTTCTGCGAGGCGTGCTCGCCGTTGAGGAGGTTGTAGGAGTCCATGATGGCGCCGACCCGCGCCTCCTTGACCGCGGCCTCGAAGGCGGGCAGGTAGATTTCGCGCAGCGCCCTTTCGTCGACGACGGAGTCCGTGTTGTGCCGGTCGAACTCGGAGTTGTTGGCGGCGAAGTGTTTGACGGTGGCCGAGACGCCCTGCGACTGCACGCCCTTGATGTAGCCGACGGCGATGCGCGCGGCGAGGAAGGGGTCTTCGCCGAAGTACTCGAAGTTGCGACCGTTGGTCGGCGAGCGGTAGATGTTGACGCCGGGGCCGAGCAGGAAGTGGACGCCCTTGGCGCGCGCGTCCCGGCCGATCTCGGTGCCGACGCGCTCGGCGAGCTGCGGGTTCCAGGTGGCGGCGAGGCCTATCCCTGCGGCCATCGCGGTCGCGGGGCCGAAGTTGCGGACGCCCATCGGGCCGTCGGCCATCTTCAGGCGCGGGAAGTTGACCCGCGGGATGTCGCGCACGAAGAAGCCGTCGGTGCCGCCGAGCAGGTCGATCTTCTCTTCGAGCGTCAACTGCTTCAGGATGGCCTCGACCTTCTGCTCGACGCCCGGCTGCGTCTGCGCGCGCGCGAGCGGGGTCAGGTTGACGAAGAGTGATAGGACGGCGATGGTCGAGGTTAATAGTTTTCTCATGATGTCTCCCTTTTCACTGCTTCTGCTTCGGCGGGTTGGCGAGTTCGCGGACGCGCTTGCGCCAGTCGGCGGGCGGCTCGGTCTTGAGCTGCGGCTGTTCGTATGCGGCGTGCACGAGCTCGCGCAGCGCCGGCAGGAACGGGAATTCGAGCGCCGCCTTCGGCTTCGAAATCTCTTCGAGCGCGGCGAGCTTCGCGTCGCGCCACTCGCCCGTGGGCGCGATCCCCTGCTGTATGTAGTAGAGCGCTTCGAGTCCTATCGCCCCCGCGGACGAAAGGTCGCGCGCGAGCGGGCGCGCCTCGGCGAGCGCCGGCGCGCGGTCGATCAGCGCTTCGAGCACAGGCCCCGCGTCGCGCCACGACGTGAGCGTGTCGCGCAGGGTGCTGAAGTGCAGCGCGAAGCGCGGCGCGTCGGAGAGGAGGAGGTTGACTCTGCGCGTGAAGCTGCGCGCGCCTTCGGCGTCCGGCCGCGCCGCGTCGATGAGACCCGTTAAGGGCGAGACCATCGTCTGCGGGCGCTGCTGGTAGCGCCTGTAGTCCTTGACCGGCTCGACCGCCGTCGCGAGCGTTTCGAGTGCCGGTGGGTAAGCGCCGCCCGCCAGCCTCCGCAACATCATCGCCTGGTTGCGCTCGTGCGTGAGCCCAAGCTCCTCCAGACGCACGCTCAGGACGGCGAGCCGGCGGTACATGTCGTCGACGTCCCGCACCTCGCGCGGCGACCAGAGCCTCTCGGCGACGGCCGCCGCGCGCGGCCAGATGCGCGAGTCGATGGTCTCGGGGCTAACCCACTCGCCCCACATCGTCGCCTCGCCGCCGAG
>JAFAZX010000029.1 GCA_019239425.1 Acidobacteriota bacterium | reverse complement strand
GGAGCGCGAGCGCGGCATCACCATCATGGCGAAGAACACGTCCGTCCGTTTCGGCGGCGTGAAGATCAACATCCTCGACACGCCGGGCCACGCCGACTTCGGCGGCGAGGTCGAGCGCGTGCTGAAGATGGTGGACGGCGTGATGCTCCTGGTGGACGCGGCCGAGGGGCCTCTGCCGCAGACGCGTTTCGTGTTGAGGAAGGCTCTGGAGGCGCGCCTGCCGGCCATCGTCGTCGTCAACAAGATCGACCGGCAGGACGCGCGGCCCGAGGAGGTCGTCAACGACATCTACGACCTCTTCATCGACCTCGACGCCAGCGACGAGCAGATAGACTTCCCCGTCCTCTACGCCGTCTCGCGCGACGGCGTGGCTAAGCGGGAGCTGGGCGACGACTCGCGAACCTTGCGCCCGCTCTTCGAGGAGATCGTGCGCACCATCCCGCCGCCGCGCGAGCAGCGCGAGGACTCGCTGCAACTCCTGGTCGCCAACCTCGACTACAACGAGTACGTCGGCCGCCTCGCCATCGGCCGCATCTTCTCGGGCGAGATCGCGCAGGGCGAGACGGTCGCGGTCGTCAAGCGCGACAAATCGGTCGAGAAGGTTCGCGTCAAGGAGCTGTACGCGTTCGAGGGCCTGAAGCGCGAGTCCATCGAGCGCGCGGGTTTCGGCGAGATCGTCGCGCTGGCGGGCGTCGAGGGCATCGAGATCGGCGAGACGATCACGACCGCCGACAACCCGCGCGCGCTGCCGGTCATCGCCGTGGACGAGCCGACCATCTCGATGATCTTCGGCGTCAACAACTCGCCCTTCGCCGGCACCGAAGGGAAGTACGTCACCTCGCGTCAGATCAAGGAGCGGCTCGACCGCGAACTGCTCAGCAACGTCGCCATCCGCGTGAGCGAGACCGAGTCGCCCGACCAGTTCAAGGTCTCGGGGCGCGGCGAGCTGCAGCTCTCCATCCTCATCGAGATGATGCGGCGCGAGGGCTACGAGCTGCAGGTCTCGAAGCCCGAGGTCATCACGCACGTCGAAGGGGGGAAGACGCTGGAGCCGATTGAGCTCGTCGTCATCGACTGCCCCGAGGAGTTCATCGGCGTCGTCACCGAGGCGATGGGGCGGCGCAAGGGGCAGATGACGAAGATGGTCAACCACGGGACGGGGCGCGTGCGTCTGGAGTTCGAGACGCCGTCGCGCGGCCTCATCGGTTTCCGCGGCGAGTTCCTGACGGAGACGAAGGGGACGGGCCTCTTGAACACCATCTTCCTGCGCTGGGGCGAGTGGCAGGGTTCGATGCGCGGGCGCTCGACCGGCTCGCTCGTCGCCGACCGCGCGGGCGACGCGACGACCTACGCGCTCTTCAACCTGCAGGAGCGCGGGACGATGTTCATCCGCCCGACGACGCGCGTCTACGAGGGGATGATCGTCGGCGAGAACGCGCGCGCCGTCGATTTGGACGTGAACATCGTCCGCGAGAAGAAGCTGACGAACATGCGCGCCTCCACCGCCGACGAGGCGATGCGGCTCGTCCCCGTCAAAGACCTCTCGCTCGAACAGTCGCTGGAGTTCATCGCCGACGACGAGCTGGTCGAAGTCACCCCGAAGTCCATCCGCCTCCGCAAGCGCGTGCTCGCCGCCAACCAGCGGCCGAAGAAGAAGGAGGCTTAGCGATTGAGACATCGGTTCATCGGCTCATTGATTCATTGAAGACAGGACTGGGCCTCTTCAATGAATCAATGAGCCGATGAACCAATCCTGCACTGGCTTGACAGTCGCCGTGGCGCGCCGTAAGTTCTGCGCGGCAAACTTAAAATCCGTGCTGAGGTGTTGCGAAGTGGACGACAGGACTTGCTGGAACTGCGGGCATCTGCATCAGTATCACACCATCGCGGGCGGGTGCTCGTTCGCGCCGGGGGACGAGAAGCGCTGCGACTGCCCGCGCTACGAGGACAGCGAGTATTACGGCGAGCAGCGCAAGCGCGACACGTACACGCTCTCCGACCGTCGCCGGATCGGCCAGGGGAGGCAGCGGCGTTAGACGCCGGTCGCCGGTTTAGACCTCTTCGCGGCTGGCTCGTCCCCCGACTCCTCTTCGTCCTCTTCGGGCCGGTAGGTCTCGTAGCCGGTCGCGTCGTCGTAGTAGTAGCGGCCGCGCTCGGGCGCGGGGCGCGACTCCTCAGCCGGTTTTGTTGTATCATCCCGCCGCTCGTTCACCTTCAAAGTCTCCCAAAACTTTTCGCTGACTTCACGCCGCGCGCGTCGGGGAAGTATACCGCCCGCGGTAGCCCATAGACTAAGAAGAGGACTCGATGCGAGGACAAACTTTCCGGGGCGCGGCCCGCTGCGCGTTCGTCGCCGCGCTGCTCTTCCAGCAGACCTTCGCCCGACAGCAGGCGCGCCCGCAGCAGGCGCCCGCACAGGCCAGGGCGTTCGAGCTGACCGTGGACAGCATCATGCGCGGCCCCGACCTCGTGGGCTACGCGCCGACGGGCGTCTACTGGTCGCAGGACAGCCGTCGCGTCTACTTCCGCTGGAAGCGCGCGGGCGAGCCGCGCCTGAAGGAGACAGACCTCTACACCGTCAACGCCGACGGCACCTCCTTGCGCAAGCTCACGGAAGAGGAGGCGCGCCAGGCGCCGCCCGCGAACGGGGAGCTTTCGAAGGACAGGAAATGGACGGTCTTCACCGAGGAGGGCGACGTCTTCCTCTACGACCACGAGAAGGGCGAGCGGCGGCAGCTCACGCGCACGGTCGAGTCCGAGTCGAACGCGCACTTCACGCGCGACCAGCGCTCGGTCTACTTCACGCGCCAGAGCAACCTCTACGTGATGTCGCTCGACGGCGGCTCGCTCGAACAGCTCACGGACATACGCATCCCCGTGCCCCCGGCGGCCGCGGCCGCCGCCGGCACGCCCGCGGCGCGCGCCAGCGAGAGCCAGGAATACCTGCGCAAGGAGGAGCGCCAGCTCCTGGACGTCGTGCGCGAGCGCGCCGAGCAGCGCGAGGAGCAGGAGAAGCGGCGGCGCGAGCGCGACAAGGAGAGGCGCAAGCCCTACACGCTCACGCAGGGCCAGACGGTCACGAACCTCCAGCTCTCGCCCGACGGCGCCTACGTCGTGTTGACCGTGGCCGACCCTTCGGCGGGCAAGAACGCCATCGTCCCCAACTTCATCGGCGACTCCGGCTACACCGAAGACATACAGTCGCGCACGAAGGTCGGCGACAACCAGGGGCGCACGCGCCTGGGCCTCGCGTCGGTCGCGACCGGAGAGGTCAAGTGGGTCGAGACCGGCCTGCGCGCGCAGGTCGCGCCGCGCGTCCAGCAGCGCACCGAGCAGAATACGGCCGAAGCCGGCGCCCAACAGGGGGGGCAGCAGCAGTCCGGACAGCAGCAGTCTCAACAGTCGCCGCCGCAGCAGCAGACCGGCGCGCAGGCGCAAACGCCGCGCGACCGCGACGTGCAACTCTTCCAGTTGCAGTGGAACGAGGACGGCTCGCGCGCCGCGCTCCTCGCGCGCGCCTCGGACAACAAAGACCGCTGGGTGTTGGCGCTCGACCCCGCGACGGCCAGGACGCGCATCCTCGCCGTCGTGCACGACGACGCGTGGGTCGGCGGCCCCGGCGCGTTCACCCTGGGTTGGCTGCCTGACAACCGGCGCGTCTACTTCGTCTCGGAGCGCGACGGCTGGGCGCACCTCTACACCGTGGGCGCCGAAGGCGGAGACCCCGCGCAGTTGACGAAGGGGCGCTTCGAAGTCTCGGACGTGCGCCTCTCGACCGACAAGACGAAGTTCTACTTCACTTCGAGCGAGGGCAGCTTCTTCGAGCGGCACCTCTACTCGATGAACTTCGACGGCACGGCGCGCACGCGCCTGACGACGATGCCGGGCAACAACCAGGCGGACGTCTCGCCCGACGAACGCTTGCTCGCCGTCGTCCGCTCCTACACCAACCGCCCGCCCGAGCTGTACGTCCAGCCGAACCGCCCCGCGCCCGAGCAGAACGCACAGGCCCCGAACGCGCCTCCGAATGCGCCGCCGACCGCGAACGCGCAGGCGGCCGACGGCCCCTTCCCGGACGTGAAGCAGTTGACGACCTCGCCCGTCCCGGAGTTCTTCACCTACAACTGGCTCGACCCCCCCGTCGTCAGTTTCCGCGCGCGCGACGGCGCGACCGTCTACGGCCGCCTGTACAAACCGGCGGGGGCGAAGCCGGGCGGCCCGGCCGTCATCTTCGTCCACGGCGCGGGCTACCTGCAGGACGTGCACAAGTGGTGGTCGACTTACTACCGCGAGCACATGTTCCATCACCTTTTGATGGAGCGCGGCTTCACGGTCTTGAGCATCGACTATCGCGGCTCGGCCGGCTACGGCCGCGACTGGCGCACGGGGATTTACCGGCACATGGGCGGCAAGGACTTGGACGACCACGTGGACGCCGTCCGCTACCTGGTCAACGAGCACGGCGTAGACCCGCGGCGCGTCGGGATGTACGGCGGCTCCTACGGCGGCTTCATGACCCTGATGGCGATGTTCACCACGCCCGACATCTTCGCCGCGGGCGCGGCGCTCAGGCCCGTCACGGACTGGGCGCACTACAACCACCCTTACACCGCGAACATCCTCAACGAGCCGCAGGACGACCCCGAAGCTTACCGCCGCAGCTCGCCCATCTACTTCGCCGCCGGACTCAAGGGCGCGCTCCTCATCTGCCACGGCATGGTGGACACGAACGTGCACTTTCAGGATACCGTCCGCCTCGCCGAGCGGCTCATCGAACTCCGCAAAGAGAACTGGCAGCTCGCGCCCTACCCCGTCGAAGACCACGCCTTCGAACGCGCCGACAGTTGGGCCGACGAGTACAAGCGCATCCTCAAACTCTTTACGGACAACCTGCGCCCCGAAGCCGCGCAGCCGACGACCAGCCAGCGCGGCCGGGAGCGCAGGCGCTAAATCTGTTTCACCTTGAGTAGAGATGGAAGAGGATTCCACCACAGAGACACAGAGGCACAGCTTGAAGAGGGCTAAAGCTCCAGGCTGTGTCTTAGCTGTGTCTCTGTGTCTCTGTGGTTAACTTTACCTTTTCAACGGCCAGCACCAGCGAGGATAAAGATGAGAAACCGTCTTCCGCAGAACCTGTTCGTTCGCGTCGTCACGCTCGCCGCGCTCGCGCTCTCCTGCTTCGTCGTCGCTTTCGGGCAGACGCAGAGTCCCATCAAGCCGGGGCGCGACCCGCAGCAGCCGGTGGACGAGGAGTACACGCGCAAGATTCGCGAGTACACGACGCAGCCTTACTTCCTCTCGCCGCTCGTCGACTACCTGCCGGCCTCTCAGACGGTGCCGACGCCGAAGGCCGTGCTCGGCGACGTGGCGGGCGCGCCCGGACATCTGCCGTACGCGGCGGACGTCTACAGGTACATGCGGATGCTTGAGAAGGCCAGCCCGCGCGTCAAGGTCTTCTCAATCGGCACGACCGAGGAGGGGCGCGAGATGATCGCCGTCGCCGTCGCCTCGGAAAAACTCCTCGCGCAGTTGGACGAGAACCGCGCGCGCTTAGCCCGCCTCGCAGACCCGCGCACCATCAACCTCGACGACAACGAGGCCGACCGCCTCGTCGCGCAGTCGACGCCGGTCTACTACATCACCGGCACCATCCACTCGCCGGAGACGGGCGCGCCGACCGCCCTGATGGAGCTGGCCTACCGCCTGGCGGTGGACGAGAGCCCGTACGTCAAGAACATTCGCGACAACCTCGTCACGCTCATCACGCCGGTCGTCGAGGTGGACGGGCGCGACCGGATGGTCGACGTCTACAAATGGCACCTCGCGCACCCGGGCGAGAACTACCCGCCGCTCGTCTACTGGGGGCACTACGTCGCGCACGACAACAACCGCGACGCGATGGGACTGACGCTCAACCTCACGCGCAACGTCCTGAACGAATATCTGAAAGAGCACGCGCAAGTGCTGCACGACCTGCACGAGTCCGTCCCGTATCTCTACGACAACACCATCGGCGACGGGCCGTACAACGCCTGGCTCGACCCGATTCTCACCGACGAGTGGCAGATGATCGGCTGGAACAACGTCTCGGAGATGACGAAGTTCGGGATGCCCGGCGTCTTCGCGCACGGCACGTTCGACACCTGGTCGCCCGGCTACCTAATGTTCCTCGCCGCCACGCACAACGGCATCAGCCGCCTCTACGAGACCTTCGGCAACGGCGGCGCCGACACCGTCGAGCGCACGCTCTCGCCCTCCGAATATTCGCGCACCTGGTACAGGCAGAACCCGCCGCTGCCGCGCGTGATGTGGTCGCAGCGCAACAACAACAACTACGAGCAGACGGGCTTGCTGACTTCGCTCCAGTACTTCGCCAACAACGGCAAGCTCTTCCTCAAGAACTTCTACTTGAAGAGCAAGCGCTCGGTCGAGAAGCCGAAGAACGAAGGCCCCGCGGCCTACGTCTTCCCGGCCGACGACCCGCGACCCGGCGCGCAGGCGGAGCTCGTGCGCACGCTCCAACTGCAGGGCGTCGAAATCTCGCGCGCGACCGCGCCCATCACCGTCACCGTCAAGTCGAAGAAGAGGGAAGGGCAGCCGAGGGAGGGCGCGTCACAGCCTTCGAACGCGAACGCGAACACGACTGTCGTCACCCCGCAGGCCGCGCAGCAGGGACTCCCGCAGAGCGAGCGGCGCGAGGCCGGCGCGGAGAGGAACCCGCGGCCGGAGCCGAACGCCTCGCGGGGTCAGGCCGCGCCGACCGAGACGCGCACGTTCCCCGCGGGCAGCTACGTCGTCCGCATGGATCAGCCGCACAGCCGCATGGCCGACGCCCTGCTCGACTACCAGTACTGGAGCCCGCGCGACCCGCAGCAGCAGCCCTACGACGACACGGGCTGGACTTGGGGCGAGCTCTACAACACGCAGGTCGTCCGCGTCACCGACGCGAACGTCTTGAACGCGTCGCTCGAGCGCATCGGCGGCCCCGTGCGCGCCGGCGGAGGTGTGACAGGTTCAGGCCCGGTCTTCCTCGTCAACCACAACGCCGACACCGCGCTCGTCACGCTGCGCTACCGCCTGAAGGGCGCGAACGTCGAGGCGGCCGAGCAGCCCTTCGAAGCCGCGGGGCAGAAGTTCAACCGCGGCTCCTTCATCGTCCGCAACGTCTCGGCCGACGAGTTGAACCGCGCGGCGTCCGAACTCGGCATCCGCGCCTACGCCGCGGCCGGCGCGCCGCAGGTGCCGGCGCACCCCGTGCGCGCCGCGCGCATCGCCTTCATGCACTCCTGGCTCTCGACGCAGAACGAGGGCTGGTGGCGGCTCGCCTTCGACAAGCTGGGCGTGCCTTACGACTACATCAGCACGCAGACCGCCGCGCGCGACGCGAACCTCAACGCGAAGTACGACGTGATCATCTTCGCGCCCGTCGGCCGCGACCCCGTCTCCGTCGTGCAGGGGATGCCGATGTGGGGCAACCCGATTCCCTGGAAGACGACGCAGCTCACGCCGAACCTCGGCAAGTTCGACGACTCGACCGACGACATGCGCCCGGGCCTCGGCACGGCCGGGTTAGAGAACCTGCGCGCCTTCACGCGGCGCGGCGGCGTGCTGATTACTTCGATGGACACGTCGGAACTGGCCGCCCAGTTCGGTCTGACGCAGGGCGTCTCGGTCTCGCACCCGCAGCGCATGAAGCTGGTCGGGAGCGTCCTGCGCTCGAAGCTCGTCGACGGGTCGAGCCCCATCGCCTACGGCTACAACGAGTCGCTCTCGGTCTACGCGGACGAGGGCTACATCTTCAACCTCTCGAACACGGCGGGCGGGCGCGGCCGTCGCCCTTCGGGCGACCGCGAGCGCGAGACGGGGCGCGGCACGACGGAAGACCCGGACGTGGTGCAGGGGCGGCCGCCCGTCGAGGCGCCCGAGCCGCCGAAGGCGGAGGTCTGGGAGGCCCTGCCGCTCACGGACGAGCAGATGCGGAACAACCCTTACGTCATCCCGCCGGCCGCGCGGCCGCGCGTGATCTTACGCTACGGCGACGCGCGTGACCTGCTCGTCTCGGGCCTGCTCGACGGCGGCGGCGAGCTCGCGCAGCACGCGGCCGTCGTGGACGTGCCGACCGAACGCGGCCACGTCATCCTGTTCTCCATCAACCCGGTCTGGCGCGGCGAGACGCAGGGCAGCTACTTCTTCGTCTTCAACGCCATCCTCAACTTCGACAACCTCAACGCGGGGCGACGGCTCGACGAGAAGTGAGTGTGCGTTATGACGATTAGGGTGTGCGTCGCGGGGGCGACCGGGTGGGTCGGGAAGCCCTTGTGCGCGGCGGTGGCCGCGGCGGAGGACTTGAGCCTCGTGGGCGCGGTGTCGCGCACGCACAAGGGGCGTAGTTTGAGCGAGGCCGTCATCGAGTCTCTGCCGGACGTGACAGTCAGCAGGTCTGTGGCGGAGGCTCTGGAGACGCCGACGGACGTGCTGGTCGATTACACGAAGGCGGACGCGGTGAAGGGGAACGTGCTGGCGGCGGTTGAAAGGGGCGTCCACGTCGTCGTCGGCTCGTCGGGTCTGACGGACGAGGACTTCGTCGAGATAAATCAAGCCGCGTTAGATAACAAGGTCGGGGTCATCGCCGCGGGCAACTTCGCCGTCACGGCCGTGCTGCTCCAACGCTTCGCGTGCGAGGCGGCGAAGTACCTCTCGCAGTGGGAAGTCATCGACTACGCCTCGGACGCGAAGCGGGACGCGCCGAGCGGCACGGCGCGCGAGCTGGCCTTCCGCCTCGACGAAGTGGGCAGGCCCTCGCCGACCGTCCCCGTCGAGGAGACGCTGGGCGAGCGCGCGGCGCGCGGCCTGACCTTGAACGGCACGCAGGTGCACTCGCTCCGCCTGCCCGGCTACGTCATCGCCGTCGAAGCCGTCTTCGGCTCGAAGGACGAGCGCCTCACCATCCGCCACGACGCGGGGGCCGGCGCGGGGCCGTACATACAGGGCACGCTCCTCGCCATCCGCAAGGTGCCAACGCTCGTCGGCCTCGTCAGGGGTTTGGATAGGATTATGGAATAGCGTGACGGCCTCGGGCGGAAGGGAGGGAACTCGTTTGAAACGACTGACGGTTCTGTTCGCCGTGCTGTGCGTCCTGTGCGTCCTGTGCGTGGCCGCGGGCGCCGGCGGGGTGCCGCAGGGGCCGCTCAAGGTGCGGCCGAAGGGGCGGCGCACGGTCGTCGTCACCGAACGCGGCCGCCCGCACACGCTCGACCTGACCGAGCAGATAGACGCCATGCGCATCGAGAGTGCGAAGCAGCTCTTCGTCTCGCGCGCGGGCGGGTTCACGTACCTCGTGCTAGACGTGTGCGGGCTGTCGAAGGTGCCGCCCGACGACCGGCAGTGCGGGGCCGGGGTCGAGTGCAACGTCGTCTGGCTGAAACTCGACGGGGCGTGGCGCGTCCGCGGCGCGCAGAACCAGCGCTACGAGTCCTGCTGGTCGCCCGTCACCCTCGAAGACGAGATGAAGGTCGAAGGGCGCCGCCTGAAGTTCGCCGTCGAAGACTTCCGCGACGACGCGCGCCGCGAGGTCACCTACGACGCCGACAACCCCGACGCGGGCCTGACGGTCAAGCAGACGCCCTTGCCGAAGACAGATCATTAAAACCTTTTCACCGCAGAGACACAGAGGCACAGCTTGTCGAGATATAACTTCGAAGCTGTGTCTCTGTGTCTCTGTGGTGAAATTTTCTGATATAAGGTGGAAGCATGAGGACGTTTTTGAATGCGGCGCTCGCCGCCTCCCTTCTGTTGACCTGCGCGGCAGCGCAGAACGTACAGGGGCCGCGCGGCGTCACGGCCGAGGACTATTACGCGTTCGAGTTCCTCTCCGACCCGCGCCTTTCGCCCGACGGGCGCTGGGTGGCGTACGTCGTGACGACCGTCGACCAGAGGCAGAACCGACGCCTCTCGCAAATCTGGCTCGCCGCGACCGACGGCGCCCGCCCGCCGAGACAGTTCACGACGAGCACACAGTCTTCCTCCTTGCCGCGCTGGTCGCCCGACGGCCGCACGCTCGCCTTCCTCTCCACGAGGCCCGCGCCCGACGTGCCCACGGCGACGCCGCCGAGAAGTGCGACGCCGACGCCCACGCCTGCGCCGACGCCGACGCCGGTCAGCGCGGAAATGCCGCAGGGCCTGCCTTCGTCACTCCAGACCGCCTCGGCCGACGCGACGCCGCGCGCGCAGGTCTGGCTGCTCTCGCTCGAAGGCGGCGAGGCGCGGCGTCTGACGAACCTGAAGAACGGCGTCAACGGCTTCGACTGGTCGCCCGACGGCACGCGCATGGTTCTGACGACCCGCACCGGCCCGAGCGACAGCAAGGCGCCTTCGAGCGACGTGCGCCACTACAAGCACGCGTCCTACAAGTTCAACGACACCGGCTGGTTCGACGACAAGCGCAGCCACGTCTGGGTCGCGGACGCGGCCAGCGGCGCCGCCACGCAGCTCACCTTCGGCGAAGACTGGAACGACACAGACCCGCAGTGGTCGCCCGACGGCAACTTCATCGCCTTCGTCTCCGACCGCACGGGCAAAGCCTTCGACGAGAGCCGCAACACGGACGTCTTCGTCGTAGACTCGGCCGGCGGCCCCATCCGCAAAATCTCCGACCACGACGAGGCCGACAACAGCCCGCGCTGGTCGCCCGACGGTAAACAGATCGCCTTCCTCGGCCGCATACACGAAACAGACCACCCGAAAATCTACCTCGCGCCCGCGTCCGGCGGGCAAGCGTCGCGCAACCTCGCGCCAGCTCTCGACCTCATCCCTTCTAATTTGGCGTGGGCCGAACAGGGGCGCGCGCTCTACTTCGAGACCGGCGTGCGCGGCGAGTCGCACCTCTTCCGCGTGGACGCGAGGGACGGGAAGGTTGTGCAGGTGACGAAGGGGGCGCGCGCCGTCCGCCTCGTGGACATCTCGAACGACTCTCGCCGGATGGTCTACGCCGCGAACGACTTCAAACACATGGACGACCTCTACGCGGCAGGCCTCGACGGCGCGGGCGAACGTAAGCTCACGAACCTGAACGCGCGGCTCTGGTCGCAGCTCAAACTCGCGGACGTGGAGCGCATGACCTACAAGGGCGCAGGGGGCTGGGACGTGGACGGCTTCCTCGTCAAGCCCCTGGGCTGGCAGGAGGGACGGAAATACCCGATGGTGCTCAGCATCCACGGCGGCCCCGCGGGGCAGTACGGCGTGGACTGGTTCCAGGAGTTTCAGGTCTACGCCGCCAGGGGGTGGGCCGTCTTCTACACGAACCCGCGCGGCTCGACCGGCTACGGCCAGAAGTTCGAGCGCGGCATCGAGGGCGAGTGGGGGCGCAACGACTACACGGACGTGATGAACGGCGTCGAAGAAGTCCTGCGCCGCAACCCCTGGATCGACAGGGAGCGTCTGGGCGTGACGGGCGGCTCTTACGGCGGCTACCTCACGAACTGGATCGTCGGCCACACGAACCTCTTCAAGGCGGCGGTGACCTTGCGCAGCGTCGTCAACTTCGTCAGCGACGAGGGCACGCGCGACGGCGCCTACGGACACAAGGACGACTTCGGCGGCGACCTCTTCGAGAAGTTCGACCTCTACTGGGAGCGCTCGCCCCTGAAGTATGCGAAGAACGTCAAGACGCCGATTCTCATCCTTCACTCGGACAACGACTACCGCGTCCCGTTGGAGCAGGGCGAGCAGTGGTTCCGCGCTTTGAGACACTTCGGCGCCACGGCCGAGTTCGTCATCTTCCCGCGCGAGAACCACAACCTCACGCGCACGGGCGAGCCGAAGCACCTGGTCGAGAGCCTCAACTGGCAACTCTACTGGTTCGACCGCTACCTCGACGGCAAGACGGACGCCGTCCCGCCCGACGCGAGATGAAGTTCGAGCTGCCGCAACTCTACCCGATTACCGACCGGCGTCTGTCGGGACTCACGCACGCCGAACAGGTCGCGCGTCTGTGCGAGGGCGGCGCGCGCCTCGTGCAGTTGCGGGAGAAGCGTCTGCCGGCGCGTGAGTTCTACGCGGAGGTCGTCGAGGCTTTGAAGGTGGCGCGCCTCTTCGGGGCGACGTTGATTGTGAACGACAGGGCCGACGTGGCTCTGGCCGCGGGCGCCGACGGCGTGCACGTGGGGCAGGACGACGTGCCGCCCGAGGCCGTGCGCGCGCTGTTGGGGGAAGGGAAGATTGTAGGGTTCTCGACGCACGGCGTCGGGCAGGCCGTCGCCGCCTCAACTCTCCCCGTGGATTACGTCGCCATCGGGCCTGTCTTCGGAACCTCTTCGAAGGAGAACCCAGACCCGGTCGTCGGACTCGAAGGCGTCCGGGGCGTGCGCGCGGCCGTCGGCGACGCCGTCAAACTCGTCGCCATCGGCGGCATCACTTCGGAGACCGCGCCCTCGGTTCTCGAAGCCGGGGCCGACTCGGTCGCACTCATCGGCGCCCTCCTCGACACCCCAGACCGGTTTGAGATCACACGCCGGACGCGCACTCTCCTTGCCCGCCTGTCCGGGGACGCGCAAATCTAAGTGTTAAAATATTAAGCGTTAAAAGTTTCAACTTGCTTTTCTCCCGTTGGCCTGACATTATGAAAAAGGTCGCCGGGGGCAGTGCCCCGTTCCCGGCTTCCGAGTGTCAAAATCCCGCCCCCGGTTCTTTACCCGCGCCAACGGAGTCGCCAATTTCCGCATGAAATATTTCGACCTGCCGCCCGTCATCGAGCAGATGCTCAAGGCCGCCGAAGGCATCAGCGACCTTAACTTCTCAGTCGGCCAGGCGCCGCAGGTGGAGGTCAACGGCCAACTGCGCCCAGTCCAGTCGCAGGGGTTGCAGAAGCTGACGCCGTACCAGACCGAGATCATCGCGATGACCCTGATGCACGGCAACCCCGACGCCGCGCAGAGGCTCGCGCACACGGGCTCGGCCGACCTGAGCTACTCCCTGCCTTCGCGCACGCGCTTCCGCGTCAACGTCTTCCAGCAGCGCGGGACGTACTCCATCGTCATGCGCGTCATCCCGACCGAGATTCCGACGCTCGAAGGCCTCCAGCTGCCGAAGCAGCTCGCGGACATCAGCGAGCTGCGCAACGGCATCGTGCTGGTGACGGGGCCGACCGGCTCCGGCAAGTCCACGACGCTCGCCGCCGTCATCGACCTCGTCAACCAGCAGCAGCACTACCACATCGTCACCATCGAAGACCCGATAGAGTTCCTGCACACGCACAAGCGCTCGACCATTAACCAGCGCGAGGTCGGCTCCGACGCGCGCGACTTCCCCTCGGCGCTGCGCGCGGCGCTGCGGCAGGCTCCGAAGGTCATCCTCATCGGCGAGATGCGCGACTACGAGACGACCGAGATCGCGCTCGAAGCGGCCGAGACGGGCCACCTCGTCCTCTCGACGCTGCACACCATCGACGCCTCGAAGACGGTCGACCGCATCATCGGCCTCTACCCGAAGAACGAGGAGCAGGTCATCCGGACGCGGCTCGCGCAGACGTTCCGCTACATCGTCTCGCAGCGGCTGATCCCGCGCGGCGACGGGCGCGGGCGCATCGCGGCGGTCGAAATCCTGAAGTCCACGCCGCGCACGCGCGAGTACGTCGCCGCGGGCGAGTCGGACGGGAAGTCCCTGCTCGACGCAATGCGCGACGGCCGGCTCGACGGCATGCAGGACTTCGACACCGTCATCAAGGAGATGATCGAGCAGGAGGCGATCACGCTCGAAGACGGCCTCTCGTTCGCCACGAACCCCAACAACCTGCAGCTCGCGCTCAAGGGGATGTCCGCGACGGACGACTTCCGCCCGGACGAGTCCACGGCCTTCACCGCGAAGCAGCGCACGACGGCCGCGCGCACCTTCCCCGCCGCCCCGGCCGCCCCGGCGCGCCCCGCGGGCAACGGCTCCATGCTCGACATGCTTGAATAGGGTGTTGGGTTCTGGGTTTTAGGTGTTGGGTAAAATCCGGTTCTTCCCAACACCCAGCACCTAACACCCAGCACCCAGCACCCAACACCCAACACCCAATGATCGTCACCTGTCCTAACTGCACCACGAAGCTCCAGCTCGACGGGGCCAAGGTTCCGGCGCGCCCTTTCAGCGTGCGCTGCCCGAAGTGCCAGCAGATCGTCAACGCGCAGCCGCCCGCGTCCGCCGCGCCGCAGCGCGACGCCGTGACCGCCGTCGGCGGCGTGCCCGCTTCGGCGCGGCCGCGGCAGGACGCTGCGCCCACGGTCGCCGCGCCCATCGTCAACGAGCCGCCCGCGCCGGCGGCGCCGGAGCAGGAGTCGAGCGAGGAAGTGCTGCGCATGCTCGCGGCGCTGCTGCGGCGCGAGGCGACGGATGAAGGCGGCGGCCCGCGCGTCACCGCTTCGGGCGGCCGCCGCTCCTGGGAGCGCCGGCGCGCGCTCGTCTGCGCTGGCTCTTCCTTCGGCGGCGACGCGGCGCGACTCCTGAGCCAGTCGGGCTACGACGTGTCGGTCGCGGCCGACGCCGCGCAGGCGGTCGAGCGGATGCGCGAGGATCAGCTCGACGTGCTCGTGCTCGACCCGGAGTTCGACCCGCGCGCGCAGGGCGCGATGATGCTCGGGCGCGAGGTCTCCTCGATGCGCAACGCGGAGCGGCGGCGGCTGGTCTTCGTGTTACTGACGAACACCGCGCGCACGGGCGACGCGCACGCGGCCTTCCTCGCCGGCGCCAACCTCGTCGTCCAGATGAAGGAGGTCGGCGACCTCCCGCGCGCGCTTGAGAAGAACATCCGCGACCTCAACGAACTCTACCGCGACTTCAACCGCGCCCTCGGCCTGGCCGAACTGTGAGTAAAGGCAAGTAGTCAGTAGTCAGTAGGCATATGAAGCGGCGCAGCCTTCATCCTTAACCGATGAAAGGCGCGCCGCTCCTGTTTTCTACTGACTACTGATACCGACTTGCGAGATAGAATAAGGCCGGTCAAAGCTGGGAGCGCGGGCATCCCTGCCCGCCTGAGCGCCGCCGGCGCGAATGCTGTCAGACTTCCGGTCTCAAGGTTGAGATAAAGAGTGAGACGGTCAGCGTGCTAGCGCACGCTGGCGGGCAGGGATGCCCGCGCTCCCGGCGACAAGTCGCCTTATTCTATTTCGCAAGTCGGTATGACTACTGACTATTACTCTTCATCTGCTAAGCTTACGCCTCCGAGGGCTAAGAGGCAGAGATGGCTTCGGCGAACGGACACCGGCACGCGCACGCTCACACGCACGACACGCTCTCGGAGCGCGGGCGGCGCCGGCTGCTCATCGTCCTGGTGCTGACGGCCGCGTACATGCTGGCCGAGGCCGCGGGCGGCTGGTGGACGGGGAGCCTCGCGCTGCTGGCCGACGCGGGGCACATGCTCGCGGACGTGGCCGGGCTCGGGCTGGCGCTGCTGGCCGCGAGGTTCGGGGCGCGGCCAGCGAATCCGACGAAGACCTACGGCTACTACCGGCTTGAGATTCTGGCGGCGTTCACGAACGGGGTGGCGCTGGCGGCCGTCTCGCTCTTCATCCTCTACGACGCCTACGGCCGCTGGCTCGCGCCGCCTTCGATTGCGCGCGGGGGCGAGCTGACGGCCATCGCGGCCGGCGGCCTCTTCGTCAACCTCGTCTGCGCGTGGATGCTGCACGGCGACCACGAGCGCGACCTGAACGTGCGCGGCGCCTGGCTGCACGTGCTCGGCGACGCGCTCGGGTCGGTGGGGGCCATCGCCGCGGGCGTGCTCATCACCTGGAAGGGCTGGCACGCGGCCGACCCCCTGTTCAGCGCGCTCATCGCCGTGCTCATCGTCTGGAGTTCGTGGAGCCTCATCCGCGAGGCGACGAACGTCCTGCTCGAAGGGACGCCCGCGCACATCAACCTCGCGGCGGTCGAGGACACGATTCTGGGGACGGACGGCGTCGAGGACGTGCACGACCTGCACGTCTGGACGATCACCTCGGGGCGTGAGGCTCTGTCGGCGCACGTCCGCCACGCGCGCGCCGCCGCGCCGGCCGAGCTGCTGCGCTCTCTGCGCGCCAGGCTCCACGAACAGTTCGGCGTCGACCACCTGACCATCCAGATGGAGACCGAGGACTTCGAGGACGAGCCGTTCCACTTCTGCACCTCCGGCACGGCCTGCTTCCGCTCTTCGAAAGAATGAAGAAGCGTTCAGCACTCAGCTTTCAGCTTTCAGCCAGACCATTCCGGAAGGCTCAAGCTGAAAGCTGACAAGGGCCGTTGGCGAAAGACGAAAGCTGACTGCTGAACGCTGACTGCCGACAGCTTCTATGGAGATCAGTCTTCTCATCGTCCTCGACCTGCGCGAGCAGGCGGCCCTGCAGGCGGCGCTGATGACGCACGGCGCGCCGGACGCGCTGGTGACTTTGGCGCTGACGGGCGCGTGCCGCATCCAGACGCTCGACGAGGCGCGCCAGCTCCGCCGCTGGCTCGCCGAGACGCGCGCCTCCGGCAAGACGGACTTCGCCTCGCTCAACGTCATCGAGCGCGAACTCGTCCGCTTCGGCGTTTGAAAACAGTAGGCGGTAGGCAGATGGCAGTAGGCAGCCGCTCCGCGTGACCAAAGATGAAAGATTAATCCGGAAGGTTCGACAGCGGCTCCCTTAACTGCCCACTGCCATCTGCCTACTGCCTACTTTCTTATGACCATCCAACTGGGCTACGGCCGCGGCACAATCCCTTTCGGGTTCGAGGGCGGGCGCTTCGAGGTGCTCGAGCGCGACGCGCCGGAGGAGCGCCCGCTTTCCGACGCGGAGGTCGGGGCTTTCATTGACGACCCCTTCGACTCGCAGCCTCTGGAAGAGATCATCAGTCCGGGCGAGAGCGTGCTGATCGTCGTCTCGGACGCGACGCGCGCGACGGGGAGCGCGCAGGTCGTCAACCTGCTCGTGCGGCGTCTGATCGCGCTCGGCGTCGCGCCCTACGACCTGCGCATCATCTTCGCGACGGGCATCCACCGCCCCGTCACGCGCGAGGAGAAGGCCGAGCTGCTCACGCCCTTCATCGTGCAGCGCGTCCGCACGCTCGCGCACGACGCGTCGGACGAGTCGCAGCACGTCCCCTTCGGCGCGACCGAGCGCGGCACGCCCGTCGAGCTGAACCGCGCGCTCTTCGAACACTCGCACGTCATCCTCACGGGCGCGGTCGGCTTCCACTACTTCGCGGGCTTCACCGGCGGGCGCAAGAGCGTCTGCCCCGGCCTCGCCTCGAAGCGCACGATTGAGGCGACGCACCTGCAAGCCCTCGACTTCGAAAAGGGCGGGCGGCGCGCGGGCGTCGGCACAGGCCGCCTCGACGGCAACGCCGTGCACGAGGAGTGCGAGCGCATCGCGGCCGAGGCCGCGCCCTCCTTTCTCATCAACACCGTCACCGACGCGCGCGGGCGGGTCGTGCGCGTCTACGCGGGCGACTGGCGCGCCGCGCACCGCCTGGCCTGCGCCGAGTACGCCGACTCGCACGCCGTCAAGATTAAAGAGAAGCGCCCTTTGGTCGTCGCCTCCGCCGGCGGCGCGCCGTTCGACCTCGACCTCATACAGGCGCACAAGGCGCTTGAGATGGCCGCCCACGCCTGCGCCGAAGGCGGCCACGTCGTCCTCGTCGCCGAGTGCGCCGACGGCCTGGGCCGGCCCGACTTCCTCAAGTGGTTCGACTCGGCTGACTCGCGCGCGCTCGAAGCGCGACTGCGTGAAGGGTACGAGGTGAACGGCCAGACGGCGTGGTCGCTTCTGACGAAGGCCGAGCGGTTCCGAGTCCAGCTCGTCTCGAACCTGCGGGAAGAGGACGTGCGCCGCATGCGGATGGAACCCGCGCGCACGATTGAAGAAGCCCTCGCCCGCGTCGGCACAAACGATCCCGGGTACGTCCTCCCGCGCGGCGCGGCCTACATGCCCGTCGTCGCCTGACAACTTCGCTCTGCCCATCCCGCTCCGGAGGTCTGCGCACGATGAGAATCACGACGGCGCAACGCCTGACCCTGCTCGCAATCTGCAGCTTTCTAACCTTCGGCTTCAACCTCAACAATTGCGGCGGCGGAGGGGGCACCAAGCAAGACCCCCTCGACAAAGTCTGCCAGGAGAACGAGTGCCTCTCCATCGCGGAGTTCTCGAAACGGATGCAGGACGCGCTCAACGGCAACACGGTCGGCTACGCGCTGACGGTCTCCTACGGCGGTCTGCTGCGCGACTCGGCGGCGGCCGGCCTCGGGCGCACCGCCTCCGACCCGCCGCAGAAGGAGTTCAAGACCTCCGACCGCATGAACGTCGCCAGCGTCAACAAGACGGTCACGGCCGTCGCCGTGCTCAAGTCGCTCGCGGCGAACAACCTGACCGTGGACGAGAAGATCAAGACCCACCTGCCGGGAGACTGGAAGCCGGGCGCGAACGTCGGCGACCTCACGTTCAAAGACCTGCTGACGCACGCCACCGGCTTCCGCGAGGCGAACGGCTCGATGCCGAACGGCAACAACACCGGGTACAACGACCTCAAGCAGTTCGTCGAGCGCGACCTCAAGCCGGCCGACAGGCAGAAGGACTTCGACTGCTCGCAGAGCGCCGACAAGTCGCAGTGCTACAAGAATCAGGACTTCGCGCTCTTCCGCCTCATCATCCCTTACCTGAACGGCTTCAAGGAGGCGGGCGTCACGGACAAGGGGACGGCGCTCGGCGCGGCCTACCTCGACTACCTGGACAAGAACATCTTCGCGCCGATGAGCATCAAGAACGTCGGCTGCGCGCCGGACAAAAAGTCGCCGACGCTCTTCTACCCCTTCCCCGCCGGCACGATCAACGGCACGGACTTCGGCGACTGGACGGCGGGGTGCGGGGCCGGGGGCATACACCTCTCGGCCGACGACCTCGCGACGTTCCTCGCGCAACTGCGCCACACGAACGCGCTGCTCGACGAGACGCAGCGCAAGCAGATGAACGACGACCTGCTGGGCTGGCAGAACGTGCAGAGCGTGAAGCATGGGACGTGTCGCTGGCACGGCGGATACCTTTTCGTTCCGACGGCGGGCGGCGTGGCGCAGGACAACGACTTCATCATGGACTGCGACAACGGGATGCAAGTCACCCTCCTCTCCAACTCGCCCATGCCCGGCGGCCAGCCGCTGAAGATTGTGAGCGTCGTCTTCGCCGCCTACGACGCGTCGTGGCATCCGAAGTGAAGGGCGGCGCGCGGTGCGTTGCGCGCCGTCTGCTTTGGGACTAGAGTTATCCATCGTAAACAGCTTCAGCACAGGAGGGGACGGGTATGAGGAGGATTGTCCGCGCGGCTCTGTGCCTGGCGCTGTCGGCGTGCGGCGCGGCGGTCGCGCAGGCGCGGCAGCAGACGGCGGCGACCACTTCGGACGTGCGGCCGAGCGAGCCGCACGTGCCCCTGGCGCAGGCGGCGGTGGCTTACGACGTGGCGGGGAACGAGGCGCTCGGCGGGCGTCTGCGGACGCAGGCCCTGGCGGGGACGCCCGAGGCGCCCGTGCGCAACACGCGGCTGGTGGTCGAGAACCGCAGCCCCGTCTTCTACAACTACGTGGCGGGCTGGGCGACCTTCTACGGCGAGGACGGCGTGCGCTGTGGCGAGGGGCTCTGGAAGCTCGAAGCCTTCGCGCCGCAAGAGCAGGTCGAGGTGGACACGCCGGGGCTGCGCCTGACCTGCACGCCCTCGACGTGGCGCCTCGTGGCGACGACGCTTCTGACGCGCACGGGCGACGTCGCCAAGCCGCGCGAACAGACCGCGCCGCCGCCGGCCGAGCCGGGCACGCCTTCTGCAAACACGCCGCCGGCCGCCGCGGCCGCGACGACGCCCGCGGCCGTGCCGCCGCTCGAAATCAACGTCAACGGCAAGACCATCCCCCTCCAACTCGGCAACCCGCTCGAAGTCGTCGTAGGCAAAGAGCGCGTCCGCATCATCGTCCAGCAAGCGCCTTGAGGAAGTGATGAATGATGAGTGATGAATGATGAATATGACTACGCTGCTGTATTCATCATTCATCACTCATCATTCATCACTTCTTGACTTCCGTGGCGTCTCGGGTCGAAACTTAGGCCACAGTTAACCCCGACCACGAACGGCCGAAATCGAGGAGGTTGAGATGGCGGACGAGAAGCCGAAGAACAAGTGCGCTCGCGAGACCTGCGGCTGCCCGGCGGCGGAGGGCAGCAAGTATTGCTCGGAGGAGTGCGAGGACGCGGCCAAGAACATACACTTCGAAATATCCTGTAGCTGCCACCACCCCGACTGCGGGTGAGAAAGGGCAGTAGTCAGTAGACAGTAGACGGTAGACAGTAGTGAAGCTGGCGGCGCGCTCGGGTTATGCCTGAGACGTGCCGCCTCTGTTTTCTACTGCCTACTGCCTGCTTGCCTCCCTCAGACGCAAGCGCAATGTAACGGATTCGTAATCAGGGCCGGGCTAACTCTTCATAGCCTTTGAGACATCTCAACGAGCGCGCCCTTCGAGCCGGCGTCGGCCACTGCACGCGGAAGGCGTGGGGGACGCGGTCGGCCGAGGGGCGCGCACCAGACCTTAAAGAACGCCCCGCCCGACGGGCGCCACACACGAGCTACTGAAGGAGGGAACTCTTTATGCGTCGGAACATCCTAGCCGCGGCGTTGGCCCTTGCCGCCTGCGCCGCGGTCTCTCTCGCACAGGCACAGACCGACACGCGCGCGTCCGCGTCAGCACGGCATTCGACTTCGGTGAGCCGCGACGGCGAAGGCCTCGACATCGCTTCGGGCACGCGCCTGTCGGGCGAGTTGCAGAGCGCCCTGGACGTGAGCAGGGCGCGCGTCGGTGACCGCGTCGTGCTGAAGACGACCGAGGCTTTGAAGCAGAACGGGCGGACGGTCTTGAAGAAGGGCGCGCAGCTCTCGGGGCGCGTCACGGACGTGCAGCGGCGCGCGCGGGGCGCCGCCGAGTCCTCGGTCACCGTCGTCTTCGACACGGTGCAGAGCGGCTCGCTCACTTCGCCCATCTCTCTGACGATTGATTCGGTGACGGGCGCCGCGGCGCGTGCGCGCGCGGGCGGCGAAGACCTCGGGATGGAGTCGGGCGCGCGCACTTCGACACGCGCGTCTGCGGGCGGAGGACTTTTGGGCGGGACGGTCGGCGCGGTCGGCAACACCGTGGGCGGCGTGACGGGCGCGGCGGGCGACGTGGTCGGCTCGGCGGCGGAGACGGTCGGCGGCGCGGCGCGCGGCGTTGGTTCGACGCTCGGCCGCGTGCGCGTCACGCAGTCGGCGGGCCTCTCGGCCGAGGGCGGCTCCACGCTCTCGCTCGCGGGCGGCGACCTGCGGCTTGAGAGGGGCACGACCTTCCGCCTGACCGTCAACGAGTCGGCGCGGGTTAATTAGCGCAGGGCGGCTTCACCACGGAGACAGAGAGGCACAGCTTGAAGAGGATGACTCAACAGGCTGTGCCTCTCTGTCCCTGCGGTTAACTTGTCTTCTTATTTCTTAATGTGTTCGGTGTAGTCCTGTAGGAGTTTCTGCGCGTGCGCGCCGGGGCTGATGAGCGCGACCTTGCGCGCGTAGTCGTAGCCGCTGAAGACGCCGACCAGCTCCCCCTTCTCGTTGTAGACGGGGCTGCCCGAGAAGCCGTCGCGCCCCTCGATCTTGGCCGACCAGTACTCCCTGCCGCGGTAGATGTACGTGCCCTTGAAGCCGCCGCGCCGGACGGCCTTGTTGCCGTTCGGCCGCGCGATGACGAGCAGCTCCTCGTCCTGGCTGAGCGCCGGCTGGAAGGCGAGCGTGCCGTGCGGCTTCGTCGAGCCGCAGACGCCGAGCAGCGCGAGGTCTGCGTCCGTGTCGATCTTGAGCACCTTGGCGATGCAGCCCTTGACCGACGCCTCGACTTCGAGCTGGTCGTCCATCGAGAAGCCGAGCTGCCGCCGCTTGTCGGCGCTGAGGCCGCCCGAGACGACGTGGTAGGCCGTCATCACCAGCCCGTCGCCGACGACGAAGCCGGTCGCGTAGGCGTTCGGCCCGTTGTCGCCGAGGAGGTCGCTGACGACCCGCTCCAGCGAGTCGCGCTTCTTCTTCCTCACCTTCAAATCAAGGGAGACCGTGTAGCCCTCCCGCTTGAGGACGGAGGCCAGCGGGTCTTCCGCCGCGGCGGCGCCGGCCGGCGCCAGCGACGGGAGCGCAAAGACGCAGAGAACGAGGAGGCAGATTCCCCTTTTCATATTCAACCCTTTGTGTCTGAGAGCGTCTAACGGTTGAGAGGATGTCCCAAGCGGCGGGAACACGCCGTCCCGTCGGGATGAGGGCTGGAGGCGGCCGGCCCGCACGCGGGGAGCGCCCCGCGGCCGCCTTCAATGGGCGTGCATTCTAAACACTTTCTTCCGGTCTGTGAAGATAAAAAAATGGGCTAACTTTTAAGGGGGCGTCCGCGCGTGTTTCTCGCGCGGACGCCCCCCTTAAAAGTTAGCCCCGTAGGGATCGGCCTACTTGGCCCAGTCGCCGGTGAACTTCAGCGCGTCGAAGTTCGTGGGGAAGTAGGGTTCGAGCGCCGTCCCGTCGGGCTTGCGCACGTAGGCGAGCGTCGTGTCGAGCGGGATGCCTCCGTTCCTGGGCTCTTTGACGACGGGGCAGATGCCGTACATCGGCCCCTCGGAGCCGTCCGGGTTGCGGAAGCGCTTCGCGGCGAAGCCCTTCGAGAAGAGGTTGTCGAGTTCGCTCAGCGTCCTGATGATAGGCGTGCCGTCGAGCGCCGTGCCGTTGCGCTTCTGGAGGTCGGCCAGCGTCTTCTTGCCGTCGGCCGTGTTGAAGGCGGCGTCGGTGTAGCTGACCCAGATGTGGAGCCAGAGGCCGAGCGGGTTGTTGCTGAAGTAGCCGTTGCGCATGTCCACGATGTCGGCCTGGCGGTTGTTGCCGAGCCCGATGGGGTTCCCCGTCCGCGTCGGGAAGACGTAGAGCGGCATGTTGTCTGCGATCTGGCGCGCGCGCGTGCCGGCCTCGTCCTTGGTGAAGCTTGAGACGAAGAGGTCGCCCATCACCGTCCAGAAGCGCGGCGCGCCGCTCTGGTCGTAGGCCGGGTTGAGCTGGAGCGTGCGGACGGCGCGCTGGTAGAAGAAGAAGGGCGTGTCGACCGTGCCGCGGGGCGCGACGGGCTGGCGGCGGTTGACGATTAAGCCGGGGTCTACGCCGTTCTGGCGGTAGAACTCGTCGGTGAAATCGAAGAGGCGGTCCTGTACGCCGGCGCGCGCCTGCGAGGGGGAGAGAGCCAGCGCGAAGAGCGCGGCCAGGACGTAGACGAGGGATGCGGTCTTTCTCAAAATAACTTCTCCTTTAACGACTGCCGAAGATGCTTTCCGGGCGCGGGGTCGGTTTTCGCCCGTCGCGTGACAGTGCCGCGGCCGGCCCCATAAATACACGCGGCGCGAAAAAAGCTCCGGCGGCGTGAGGCGGGAAGTCTGTAGGGAGACGAAAGGGCGGCGAACCAAAGGCCCGCCGCCCCTCATGTTTTCGGGCGTACGTGCGTACGCCCGTCGGCCCCGAAGCTTTAGGAGGTGGGCTTGGCGAAGAGCTTGTCTTCGAGCGCCACGTCGTGCTTGACCTCTTCGACCTTCGTGACGATGGTGGCGGCCCCGAGGACGGCGCGGACAGTGTGCGGCACCTTGACGCCGTCCACTTCGCGGTAGTCTTCGAACGTCGTCTCGGAGAGGACGCGCCCCTGCGGGCTGTCGACGACGGCGTCCATGCGTAGCAGCATGCCCGTCTGCGCGTCGAAGTAGAGCTTGTCGGGCGTGTCGCCCCCGTACGCGCCCTCGATGACGTACGCCTCGCGGTCGCCGACCTTGGCGCGGCCCGTGGTCTTCATCGAGTTGTAAGCCTTGCGCCAGCCGGACGGGTTGATGAAGGCCGCCCGCCGCACGGCCGCCAGCTCTCCGCCCTTCAACTCGCGCAGCCCCGTGAAGGGGTCTTTCGCCCAGCCGACCGCGCCGTCGAAGCCCTGCTGGAGCGTGCCGAGCCCCGTGAGGTTCATCGTCGTCACGGACATCTGCGGCGCCTTCTGCGAAGACTCGAACGTGCCCTTGACGCCCATCGGCGCGATCTCGATGGAGCCGCGCGTGACGCGACTCTTGAACTTGCCGAGCGCCGCCTCGCCGCCGAGCGCCGTGAGGTACTTGTCGAAGAGCACTTCGGCGGCGGGCAGTTGCTCGTCGGCCTTCGCCTCGGGCTTGGCCTGCGCGGCGGGTGTCGCCGCGGGGGCGGGCGTCTGGGAGGGCGTCTGTGCGCGCGCCGCCGCGCCGCAGAGGGCGGCGAGGGCGAGCGAGAGGCCGAACACTTTCGCTTTCATCTTGTCTCTCTCCTTGGGTGGTAGGTTCTGCGTGCCGGCGTCGCGCCTCCGCGGGCCACACGCAGCGCCGCTTCGAGTTGCGGGTCGCGGCCGGCGAGCAGCGAGCGGCGGTCGAGCCGGAGGCTCACGTCCGGGATCACGCCGCGCCCCTCGACGCGCACGCCCTTCGGCGTCTTGAAGTCGGCGAAGGCGAACTGGAAGGTCGCGCCCGTCGGCAGGCGCGTGAAGATGGAGGGCAGGGCGGCCCCGGCCGTCGTCTCGCCGACGACCGTCGCGCGCCCGGCCTCCTGCATCCCGAGCGCGAAGACCTCGCTCGTCGAGCCGCTCAGCCCGTCGGCGAGGATGACGACGCGGCCGAGGTACGCGCCGGGCTGCGGGTTCGCGATGAAGTTGTTGTGGCCGCGCCGCTGCATCAGGGCGCCCAGCGAGAACTCCTTCTCGGTCAGGAGCCCCGCGAGCCCCGCGGCCATGACGCCTAACCCGCCGGGGTTGCCGCGCAGGTCGAAGACGAGGGCGCGCGTGTCCGCCATCTCGCGCACGGCGCGGCGCAGTTTCTCCATCTGCGGGACGACCCAGATGTTGAAGCGTACGTAGCCGACGTCGCCGAAGCGGCGCGCCTCGAACTGCGCGGGCACGGCCGGGAAGGAGCCGAAGGGCTCCGACATCTCGTCGGGCGAGGGGAGCAGCGTGAGCGTCGCCTCGCCCGGACGGTCGCGCCCGTCGAGGTATGTGACGACGCGCTTCGCGCCCGCTGGGCCTGCGAGAGGGCCGAGCGCGGCGCCGTGCATGTATGCGCGCTTGTAGCCCTCGCTCAGGTCGCTCGCGGCGAGGCGCGCGATAGCCTGCGTCACGTCCTGCTTATCCACCCTCTGGATGACGAAGCCGGTGCGGAGTCCCGCGCGCTCGGCGGCCGACCCGGGGTCAACGCGCGTGACGACGGCACGGCCGCCGAGGACGCGCACGTCGATTCCGGCCGACCCGCGCTCGGCCTTCACGCCGCCCTGCGAAGGCGGCACGGCGTCCAGCGCGCCCGGCGGGAAGATCGCGAAGTGCGAGAGCCTGAGTTCGGCAATCATCCGTCGGAGCACGCCGTAGAACTCCGCGTCCGTCTTGGCGGCGGCGGCCAGCGGCCGGTAGCGCTCGCCGACGGCTTCCCAGTCGAGGCCGCCGAAGGTCGGGTCGAAGTGATTCTCCTTGACCGTGCGCCAGACCGTCTCGAACGTCTCGCGCCTGAGCGCGTCCGTGCTCTGCGCCGGTGCGGTCTGCGCCGCCACGCACAGGAGGAGCGCGGCGGTGAAAAGTTTTAGCATTCAGGTTCGGGCTCCCTTTCACGACTCGCCACAGGCGGCGGGGGAGTTGTCTATACGCGCCGCCGCGCGTTTTGTTTTCACCCCGGCCCGCGCCCGGCGTTGATGAGTCGGCCGGAGGCGCGATAAAGTAGCGGCAAGGAGAAAGCTTCCAGAGGATGAGTCGGACGATACACTTCGCGGATAAGGGTGTGCGCGCGCGGACAAGTGCGTCGGAGCCGGAGGTTTTAGATCGGCTGCGCGAGTTGGTCGGCCGGGAGAACGTGCTCGTCGACGAGGAGCGGGTCGAGCCTTACGCGGGCGACGCTCTGAAGGAGAAGTTCCCGCCCGAGGCGGTCGTGCTGCCGCAGACGACGGAGGAGGTGTCCGCTATCTTGCGGCTCGCCAACGAGCGGCGGTTCCCCGTGACGGCGCGCGGGGGCGGCGTCGGCTACACGGGCGGCGCGGTGCCGGTCGAGGGCGGCATCGTCGTCGGCACCGACCGCATGAACCGCATCCGCGAGATCAACCTGGAGAACCTCTACGCCGTCACCGAGCCGGGCGTCACGACCTACGCGCTGCAACAGGCCGTCGAGGAGGCCGGGCTCTTCTACCCGCCCGACCCGGCCTCTTATAAGAGTTCGTACATCGGCGGCAACATCGCCGAGAACGCGGGCGGCATCCGCTCCGCGAAGTACGGCGTGACGAAGCACTACGTGCTCGGGCTCGAAGTCGTCCTGCCCACCGGCGAGGTCGTCCGCACGGGCGGCCTGACGAGCAAGAACGTCGTCGGCTTCGACCTGACGGGACTCGTCTGCGGCTCGGAGGGGATGCTCGGCATCATCACCGAGGCGACCTTGAAACTGCTGCCGCTGCCCGAGACGACGCGCACCGTCCGCGCGACCTTCAAGACGATGCAGGCTGCCTGCGCCTGCCCGCCGGCCTTCACGAAGGCGCGCGTGACGCCCGTCGCCATCGAGGTCTTAGACCGCAACGCCATCCGCGCCGTCGAGTCGGAGTTCGCCTTCGGCATCGACCCCGAGGCCGGCGCCCTTCTGCTCGTCTCGGTGGACGGCCCCCGCGACGAGGTCGAGCGCGAGATTCGCCTGGTCGAAGAGGTGGTGCGGAACTTGGGCGGCTACGACATCCTGCGCTCTGAGTCGCGCGAGGACGAAGACCGCCTGTGGGACGTGCGGCGCGCGCTCTCGCCGGCCATCAAGAAGTTCGGGACGCTCAAATTCAACGAGGACGTGGTCGTCCCGCGCTCGCGCGTGCCGGAGCTGATCGAGCGCGTCGAAGCGATAGGGAAGAAGTACGAGACCTTCGTCGTCAACTTCGGCCACCTCGGCGACGGCAACATCCACGTCAACTTCATGTGCGACCGCGACAACCCCGAAGCGGTCGCGCGCGCGCGCAAGGCCGTAGGCGAGACCTTCGCCGCCTCGGTCGAACTTGGCGGCACCATCAGCGGCGAGCACGGCATCGGCTACGTCAAAGCCCCCTACTTGCAGATGGCGCTCGGCGACGCGACCATCGAAGCCATGCGCCGCATCAAGCGCGCCCTCGACCCCCACGGAATACTCAACCCGGGAAAGGTTTTTGTAGGTGCTGGGTGCTAGGTGCTGGGTGCTGGGTAGGAGCAAGTTCTTACCCAGCACCCAGCACCCAAAACCCAACACCCCGTTATGCTGAGCGTCCTTCTCGAACTACAGCGTCTGAAGCGGCTCGACCGGACGGGTTGGGTTCTGCGGGGCCTGCCGCCGGGGGCGGAGTCTGTGGCGGCGCACTCGTACGGCGTGGCCCTGACGGCGATGCTGCTGGCGGACGAGTGCGCGGCGCACGGCGTCGGGGTGGACGTGGGGCGTCTGTTGCGCATCGCGCTGCTGCACGACCTGCAGGAGACGCGGACGGGCGACATGCCGCGCACCGTCGCCGACTACTACGGCAGGGAGGCGCGCCGCGCGGCCGAGCGCGCCGCCTTCGACGACATCATGCGCGGGGCGGGCGAAGGCCGCGCCGCCGCTTACGCGGAGCTGCACGAGGACTACGAGTCGCGCGCGAGTCTCGAAGCGCGGCTCGTCAAGGCGGCCGACGTCATAGACCTTCTGGCACAGGCGCTCGCCTTCGAGCGCGCCGGCTCGCGCGGACTCGGGGAATTCTGGGAGGGCGCCGCCGAGCGCGACTTCGGGCTGGAAGGCGCGGCCCGAGAGGTCGTGCGCGAGGCCATCGCGGCGCTAGTGGAGGAGAGAAGTAGGCAGTAGGCAGATGGCAGTAGGCAGTTGAGGGCTGGCTCTGAAACTCCGCCGGCCCGACTGCGGACAAACTGTAACGGACGCCTGCGGCTAACTGCCTACTGCCTACTGCCTACTGCCTACTGACTTATGATTGACTGGCTGACGCAGAAGATTCACGGGTGGGGTTTGGAGTGGTGGCAGGTGTTCCTCGGGTTGGGCCTGTCGGTCTTGATGTTTTTGGTCAGCAGCGCCATCGTGAGCCTGGTGCTGGTTAAGCTGCCGGCGAACTACTTCCACTCTTCCCACGGCCGAGAGTTTTTAGTCGACCGCCACCCGGTGCTGCGCGCCATCGGCATCTTTCTGAAAAACCTGCTGGGACTCCTCCTGGTCATCGGCGGCGTGATCATGGCGGTGCCGGGCGTACCCGGGCCGGGCGTGCTCTCGATCCTGCTCGGCATCATGCTGCTCGACTTCCCCGGCAAGCGCAAACTCGAAACGCGCATCGTCGGCCGCCCCCGCGTCAACCAGGCCGTCAACGCCCTCCGCGCGCGCTTCGGCAAGCCGCCGCTGATGCTGGACTGAAAGGGTGTTGGGTGCTGGGTGCTGGGTGCTGGGTCTTCGATTCTTCCCAACACCTAAAACCCAAAACCCGACACCCTCCCTTCGTTGACAAGGCCGAAGGGCGTTTGTTAGCTTCCTTTGACTGATTTCGTGAATCTTGGCGGGGCGGGCGGGTGTCGCGCGTTCGACTTTTGCTTCCGATGCACAGGCTGAAAAACTGGGGGTGCGCGCGGGCCGCCGCGGCGGCGGCCGTGCTCGGGGCGGCGCTGCTGCTCTCGGGCTGCAGCACCGTCACGAAGGTCGGCGGCCTCTTCGTCCGGGCGAAGGATCAGGTTGCCGTGCCGCAGCCGCTCACCCCGCTCGTCGACGCCGAGATGCCCCAGCTGTTCGAGGAGATCAACCGCCTCGGCGCGGTGAAGTCCCTGAACGGCAAGGTCGACATACAGTTCCTCGACACGAGCTACGCCCCCTGCGGCCTCGCGGACAAGTACCGCACGGCCGACGGCCGCCTCGTCGTGCAGCGGCCGGGGCAGGTCTACCTGATCGTGCAACTGCCCCTCGTCGGCTCGAAGGTCGCCGAGATGAGCTCGACCGGCGAGCGCTTCTGGGCGGCCGTCTACCTGGGCGACCCGAAGTACCGGCGCTTCGTCACGGGGCGCAACGCCGCGCAGTACGAGAAGCTTGAGGCCGACGCCGGCGGCACCTCGCTCGACTGCAGGGCCGGCGGCAAGCGGCGCGAGGAGGCGATGCAGCGCGCGACCGTGAGCGCCCTCTCGTCACTGCGGCCGCAGCACCTGACCGACGCCGTGCTCGTCCCCCCCGTCTCCTTCGAAGACACGAAACACGTCTACGCGCAGGCCGAGACCTTCGAGGAGGAGGCCGACCCGCGCGCCGGCGCGAAGAAGGGCGCGCGCGTCGTGCGCGGCTACTACGTCCTGACGGAGATGGAGCTGGTCTCGCAGAACCGCGCGCGCGTCACGCGCCGCTTCTGGTTCGACCGCGTCGGCACGCTCCGCCTCTCTCGCGTGCAGATTTACGGCGAGCGCGGCCAGCTCATCACGGACGTGGTCTACAGCAACCCGCAGCCCTTCGGCGAGGAGGGCCGCCTGCGCCTGCCCGCGCAGATCGAGCTGACGCGGCCGCAAGACCACTACTCGATCCGCGTCGCTTTCCAAGACCCCGGCGCGGTCAAAGTGGATCAGCCCTACGACCCCGAAATCTTCGTCCTGAAGAACAGCTCGAACCTTCAGGAGGTCGACCTGGACGCCGTGAAGAAGTAGATAGTGAATGGTAGATAGTAAATGGTGAATAGTCGTCGAGCGCTGGCCAGGTTGAGTTAAATCAGCCCGGCTCCGAGACGGCTAAACACCATTCACCATTTACCATTCACCATTCACCAAAGATGGAGAGTCTCGTCACAGCCAACGTGCGGCAGCGGCCGGTGCGCGCGCTTGTGAGCGCGGCGGGCGTGGCGCTGGGCGTGTGCCTCGTGATGCTGTTCACGGGGCTGGCGCGCGGGCTTTCGAACGACCTCGAACGGCGCTCGCAGAACCTGAAGGCCGAGATCGTCTTCACGCGCGACGCCGGCTCGACGCAGCTCATGTCGAACGCCGCCAACCTGCCGGTCAAGTACGCCGAGGAGCTTCTGAAGATCGACGGCGTCGCGATGGCCGTGCCCGACATCCGCTACGTCTCGCAGGGCGGCAAGGGCTTCGGCTTCGAGCAGGTCGAGGGCGTGGACTGGGAACAGTTCGCCGCGATGAACGGCATGAGCCTCGTCGCGGGCCGCGGGCCGCAGGGCCTGGACGAGGTCGTCATCGACGAGACCAAGGCGCGCAACAACAAACTCTCGGTCGGGAACGAGCTGAAGCTCTTCGGCAACCAGACTTACAGGGTCGTGGGCGTCTACACGCCCGAGGCGGGGCCGCGCGTCAAGATGTCGCTGGCCGCGATGCAGGACGCGCTCCAGGCGCCGAACAAGTGCACCTGGGTCTACGTCAAGCTCAAAGACCCGGGGCGCGCGGTCGAGATGGCGCGCAAGATTGACGAGGCGTTGCCGGGCAACAAGATTCAGCTCACGCGCGACATCATCACCAACATCGAGAAGAGCATCCCGTACCTCGGCGTCTTCCTGCGCACGCTGGTCGGGCTCTCGGCCCTGGTGAGCGGGCTGGTGGTGATGCTGGCGATGTACACGACGATTACCGAGCGCACGCGCGAGATCGGCATCCTGAAGGCGCTCGGCGCTTCGCGCGGCTTCATCGTCGGCGAGATCGTGAAGGAGGCCGTGCTCATCAGCGTCATCGGCGTCGCGGCCGGCTTCGCCGTCTCGTTTCTGGCCGGCTACGTGATCCAGCGCGCCTACGCCCTGCCGTTCGAGTACAGCTGGCTCTGGGGCCTGACGGCGGCGCTCATCGGCCTGCTCGGCGGGGCCTTGGGCGCGCTCTACCCGGCCGTCCGCGCCGCCAACCTCGACGCCGTCAGCGCGCTCGCATACGAATAAGAGGTAAATGGTAAATAGTGAGTGGTAAATAGAGGCTGCCTTTTGTCTTCACACCATTTACCATTTACTATTCACCATTCACTATGAGAACGATCTTACAGGCGGAAAATCTGACGAAGGTCTACCGGGTGGGGAGCGTGGACGTGCCCGCCCTGCGCGGCGTGTCGCTCGACGTGGAGGAGGGCGAGTACCTCGCCATCATGGGGCCTTCGGGCTGCGGCAAGTCCACGATGCTGCACCTGCTTGGCGGGCTGCTGACGCCGACCACGGGGAGCATCCACATCGACGGCGAAGACCTCACGGCCGCCACCGACGCCAAGCGCACCGACATCCGCCGCCGCAAGATAGGCTTCGTCTTCCAGCGCTTCAACCTCTTCCCGACCCTGACGGCCGAGGGGAACCTGAAGCTCGCCGAATCGATCCACGGCGGGCGCGACGGCAAGAAGGGCGGTGACCCCGAGCGCCGGCGCGAGGTGCTCCGCCTGCTCCAGCTCGAAGACAAGATGCACCACAAGCCGCTCGAACTCTCGGGCGGCGAGCAGCAGCGCGTGGCGCTCGCCCGCGCCGTCGTCAACCGCCCCGCCCTCATCCTCGCCGACGAACCCACGGGGAATCTCGACACCGAGAACTCCGCCATCGTCCTGAACATGTTTCAGGAGATGAACTACCGCTTCAACCAGACCATCATCATGATCACGCACAACCCGGAGGCGGCCGCCATGTGTCGGCGCATCATCCAGATGCGCGACGGGCAAATCGTTGCCCCCGGCCCGCGTGTACAGATATAATCCAGAAGGCGGGTGGCCGTCGTAGAGTGATAAGAAGGACGCAATCTTTTCTCATCACTCGTGTCCTCGGCAGTTGTCACCTGTCTTATTTTTTATGCTGCTGAACGTCTTCAAAAAAGTCATCCTCTGGTCGTACGGGCGGACGACGTGGCAGTACGACGTGCTCTGCGTCGCCATCCTCGCCTTCGTATTTCTTACGCCCAAAGGGTGGTTCGAGTGGGGCGAACTCGCCTGCGCGCCCGCGCATCAAAATGCCCTCGGAGCGGCACAGAAGCTGCTTATTCGCACGACGGGGGCGGCCGCGACCGGTCAGCCTGACGCGCACGACATCGAGCGCTGCGCGCGCAGAATCACGGGCGAGTCTGAACTGCGCGTGAAGGGCTGGCGGGAACAGAAGACCACGGACGGTCGGACGGTCGCTTTTGAGGTTGACATAGAGCAGTAAATCCCTATACTTACCCGGTTTTATGCCGGTTATTGTGACCGGCAGAGGAGTTCTCCCCGAATGTTTGAAGGAGTTCGCATGAAGAAGTTGTTCGCGCCGGCCCTCGCCGCGCTGATGCTTTTGGCCTCGCTCTCTGTGGCCCCGCCCCGCGCACAGGCGCAGGGGCCGGGCCTCGTCAGTTCCATCCTCAACAAGATGGACCGTAACCGCCGCACCCTCGGCTCGATGCGCGCCGCCATCTACATGGAGAAGTGGAACGCGCAGCTTCGGGACAAGGACGTGTACACGGGCAACGTGGCCTACGTCGCGGGCAAGGGGCGCGACGCCAACGTCCGCGTGGACTGGGCGAAGCCGGCGCAGGAGATTCTCTCCGTCGCGGGCGGCCAGTACACCCTCTACCGCCCGCGTCTGAAGCAGGCGTACCAGGGCGCGACGAAGAACGTCGGCAACAAGGGCGGCAACAAGGCGAATAACGTGCTCAGCTTCGCGCTCAACATGACGAGCGCGCAGGCCAAGAACCAGTTCAACGTCGAGATCGTCGGCGAGGGCGAGCTCTACTCCGGCAGCCCGCACGTCTGGTGGCTGAAGCTGACCCCCCGCGGGGGCGCTTCCTACCAGTTCGCCGAGGTCTGGGTGACCGACGACGGCATGCCTATCCAGACGCGCGTCACCGAGAAGAACAACGACGCGACGACCGTCCGCCTGACCGGCATCCAGCGCAACCCGGGCGTCCCGCCGAACACCTTCGAAGTTCAGCTGCCCGAGGGCACGAAGATCGTCAAGGGCTGAGAAAGAAGCCCGCGAGTTTGAAAGTCTGCAAGGCGAAGGGTTCTGCCCGCCGGGAGTGGTCAGAACCCTTCGCCTTTTTCAGCCGGCCTCGTCGCTTGATTTGAGGTCGCGCCTTTAGGTATTGTCTAGCGGTCATTTCCCCGAAGGAGAGCCGGCGCCAGCCGTTCGTATCCACGGCGCGCGGCTTGTAAGACGAAACAGCCTTGATGAAGCGAAGCACGTTTCTAAAGTTGAAGCTGCGCGAGGCGCGCTTTATCACCCGCGCGCTGATGCGCACCGACCACCCCGTCCTGGCGCACATCATCCCCATGCGCCGCTGTAACCTCGCCTGCACCTACTGCAACGAGTTCGACAAGACTTCCGACCCCGTGCCCCTCGACGCGATGAAGTCGCGTCTCGACGCGCTCGCGCGGCTCGGCACCGCGGTCATCACCATCTCGGGCGGCGAGCCGCTGATGCACCCCGAGCTCGACGAGATCATCCGCCACATCCGCCGGCGCGGGATGATCGCGGGCCTCATCTCGAACGGCTACTACATGACGCCCGAGCGCATCCGGCGTCTGAACGAGGCCGGGCTCGAACACCTCCAAATCTCCATCGACAACGTCGAGCCCGACGAGGTCTCGAAGAAGAGCCTGAAGAACCTCGACAAGAAGCTCCAGAACCTCGCCGAGCACGCGGACTTCCACGTCAACATCAACTCGGTCATCGGCGGCGGCATCAAGAAGCCCGAGGACGCGCTCGTCATCGCGCGCCGCGCGCAGGAGCTAGGCTTCTCGACGACGGTCGGCATCATCCACGACGGCCACGGCCTCTTGAAGCCTCTGGCCGAGCGCGAGCGCAAGGTCTACGACGAGCTGAAGCGCTCGGAGAAGTCCGAGTACGCGCGCCTCGGCTGGTTCCAGGACAACCTCGCGGCGGGCAAGGAGAACAAGTGGCGGTGCCGCTCGGGCGCGCGCTACCTCTACGTCTGCGAGGACGGGCTCGTCCACTACTGCTCGCAGCAGCGTGGCACGCCCGGCGTCCCCGTCGAGCAGTACACGAAGGAAGACGTCATTCGCGAGTACAACACCGAGAAGTGGTGCGCGCCGCTCTGCACCGTGGCCTGCGCGCACAAGGTCGCCATCCTCGACAACTGGCGCAACCCGCAGAAGGGCGAGGGCGACGCGGAGGTCGCGCCCCAGCGCCTCCGCGACGCCATCGTCCGCACGCTCCGCGCCGGCTGATTCGATTGCGGATTGAGGGTTGCGGAATGCGGATTAAGGGTCGATGAGAAGCACGCTGCCTTTCATCGACCCTTAATCCGCATTCCGCGTTTCGCACCCCACCCTTTATGTTCACACGTCGTCGTGTTAAGGCTTGTGTCGCGGCCGCGGCGTTGTCCCTCTTCACGGTTCCCGCCTTTGTCTGTGCTCGGCAGCAGGCGGTGCCGCCGCGCAACCTCACGGTCACCGTCACGGACAAGAAGGGCGGGCTCATCACGGGCCTGACGCGCGAGGCGTTCACAGTCCTCGACGGCGGGCGGCCGAGCGAGGTCGTCTCTTTCGCCGCGGGCGACGCGCCCGCGACCGTCGGCCTCCTGCTCGACGCCTCCGGCTCGGCTAACGTGGCGCGGCGCGGCCTCGTCAAGACGGCCTTGACGCGCTTCGTCAAGGGCTGCAACCCCTCGGACGAGTTCTTCCTCATCGCCTTCAACAACGCCCCGCAGTTGGTTCAGGGTTTGACCGGCGACCCGGCGGACGTGCTCGCCGCGCTCGAACGCTACATGGCCGTCCGGCCGTGGGGCCAGACGGCCCTCTTCGACTCGCTCTACGTCGGGCTCAACCAGGCCGAGCACGGCCGCTACGTCCGCCGCGCCGTCGTGCTCCTGACCGACGGGCAGGACAACGTCTCGCGCTACACCTTCAGAGAATTGAGGCGGCAGCTCCTGGAGTCGGGCGTGACGGTCTACGCCGTCGGCATCCTCGACCCGAACATCGACTCGGCGCTCGGCTACGGCGGGCGCGCCGTCCTCGAAGACTTGGCCGCCGCCTCGGGCGGCAGGGCCTTCTTCCCCGAGTCGGAGAGGGATTTGAACGCGGCCTTCGAAGACCTCGCCGCGGAGCTGCGCAACCAGTACGTCATCGGCTTTACGCCGTCCGCCGGCGCGGCGAAGAAGGACGGCTGGCACGAGGTGCGCGTGCGGCTCGGCGGACTCCAGACCGGCGGTAAGAAGCTGAAGGTCGTCGCCCGCACCCGCGCCGGCTTCTACGACGTGCCGCCCCCGCGCCGCGACTAGCCCGCGACTCAAAGACAGATGAGAGCTTTGCTGTAAGGCAGATGAGAGCTTTGCTGTGCTTCGTCCTCGCGGCGCTCGCGTCCGCTCAGTCGCCCGACGACTCGGAGCGCGCGTTGGTCGCGGGCTCGCGCGAGGCGATTATCAAGACCGGCATCACGCCCGCCTTCTTCGACACGCACTTCCGCGTCTTGCGCGTCGTAAACGGCCCCGTCGACCGGCGCGTCGTGTGGCTCCTCTCGGTGGGCGGCTACGAGGCGACCGTCAACGACTCCGTCGGCTTCTACACCGAGGGCGCGCGCCGCCTGGACACGCACTCGGTCGCCGCCACCCTCTCGAAGACCTTTGACATCGAACGCACCATCACGCGCCGCCGCGCACGACTCCTCATGCGCCGCTGCGTCGGCCCCTTCGAGGGCGCGCAGGTCGAGTACCGCGCGCACGGAGTCGAAGGCCGCGCGGCGCTTCTGCTCACGGCGCATTCGCTCGTCCCGCGCCGCCGTGACGCGCGCGCGCGTCGGGGAAGCGAGCGGCCTGAAACTACACGGGTGACGGACGAGGTCGAGGCGGAGGACGAAGGGGGCGAAGGGCCGGTCTACGTGCTCGGCGCCGTGAACCTCGTCACAGGCGAGTGCACGGTCGGCTACGGCCGGGCCGGGCCGCTCCCGCCCGAGCCGGCGCGTCCGCCGAGGCGCCGCAGATAAAGATTGCGGGGCGGGTCGCCCTCGTTTATCATCCCCGCGTTCGTCCCCCGACAGACGCGTCCGCCCGCACCCTCCATGAGAAGCAAAGCCTTCAAGTCCGTGCGCCCGCAGGCGGCGGCGGCCCGGCTCGGCCTCCTCGCGCTCCTTCTGGCGCTGGCCGCCCCTTTGCTTCTCCACGTGGCCTCACGCGCCCGCGCGCAGGTGCGCGCCAAGGACTTCAAAGCAGAGCCGCCGGCTCCCGTCGACGCCGGCGAGAGACGGCCCGCCCCTTCGACGAAACCGAGGCCGCAGGCGCCCGCACCGACAAACCCACAAACGCCCTCGCGCACAAAGCCGCGCGCTCCCGTGCTGAACGACAAGCCCGCGCCGGTCACCGCCGAGAGCATACGTCCCGTCTCGGTGACGCAGGTCAACTTCAGACAACTCGCCCAACTCGCCAAGCGCGCGCAGGCGCTGCGGAAGACTGCGACGAACGGCCGCGCCGCGCCCATCCCCGGCACCATCGAAGACACGCCGAACGCTCAGGCGACTCCGCCCGCGGCTAACCTTCAAACGACCGAACCGCCCGCGCCTTTCGCCGCGTCGCCCGCTCCCTCGCAGACCTTTCTGGCGCAGGAGGACGCGCCGAAGGCCGGGACGACCAACGACTTCTTCATCCCGCCCGACACCAACGGCGCGGTCGGACTCGACCGGGTCTTCACCAACACCAACTCGAACTTCCGCGTCCACGACAAGACGACCGGCGCCGCGCTCGCGACCCTCTCGTCCGACACGTTCTGGGCCGCGTCGGGCGGCTCCGGCTTCTTCGACCCGCAGATTCAGTTCGACCCTTACAACCAGCGCTGGGTGCTCGCCATCGCTTCGAGCGCCGGCTCGGCCAACTCGTCCATCGGCGTCGCCGTCTCGCAGACCTCCGACCCGGCCGGCACTTACAACCTCTTCCGCTTCGTCGTCGGCTGCGCGGGCGGCACGGCGAACTGCGACCCGCAGGGCGAGTGGGCAGACTTCCCGATGCTCGGCTTCAACAAGAACTGGCTCGCCGTCTCCGTGAACATGTTCGAAGTCGCGGCCACGGGGCCGAACGGCGCGCCGCGCAACACGGGCTTCGGCGCGCTCCTGGTCAACTACCCTTCGGCGCGCGCAGGCGTGGGCGTCGCCACGCTCTTCCGCGGCTTCGGCAACAGCTTCTTCTGCGTTCACCCGGTCACGACCTTCTCCGCGACGGAGAACACGCTCTACTTCATCCAGCACGGTTCGAGCGGCGGCGCGACCTACAGAGTCTCGAACGTCACGGGCACGCCCGCCGCCCCTTCGATGAACATCCCCGACACGTTCAGGGTGCGGCCCGGCGGCGCGTGGTCGCAGCCCGTGGGCGACATGCTGCCGCAGCAGTGCGTCGCGGGCGTCTCATTGCCGACGCAGACCTGCCCCGCCGCGCCCCGCAAGTTCGACGCGGGCGACGCGCAGGTGCGCTCGAACCCCGTCTTCCGCGGCGGCAAGCTCTACTACGCGCAGACCGTCGCGCTGCCGGCCGGGGCACCTTTAGGCACGGACGCCTTCGGCCACACGGTCTCGCTCGCCAGCCGCACCGCCGCGCAGTGGACTGTGCTCGACGCCGCGAGCGGGGACTTCGCCGACGGCGGGCGCGTGGACGACCCGACCGCCACGCCGGCGAACGGCGGCAAGTGGTACGCGTACCCTTCGCTCTCCGTCAACAAGAACGGCGACGTCCTGCTCGGCTTCTCCGAGTTCGAGTCGGACGACTACGCGGACGCGGGCTACGCGCTCCGCCTCTCGACGGACGCCGCCGGCACGATGCGCGACCCCGTCATCTACAAGGAGGGCGAGGACTACTACGAGAAGACCTTCGGCACGCCGCACAACCGCTGGGGCGATTACAGCCACACGCTCGTAGACCCTTCGAACGACCGAGACCTCTGGACGGTGCAGGAGTACGCGGGCGCGCGCGTCGGCACGGCGGGGACAGGGCCGACGGATTCGCGCTGGGGAACCTGGTGGGCGAAGGTGACGGCGCCGGCCGCGGCGGGCGACCTGCTCATCTCTGAGTTCCGCCTGCGCGGCCCCGCGGGCGCGGGCGACGAGTTCGTGGAGGTCTACAACAACAACGACTCGACGCTCACGGTCGCCACCGCCGACGGCTCGGCCGGCTATTCAATCGCGGCCTCGGACGGCGTCGTCCGCTGCACCATCCCTTCGGGGACGAGCATCCCCGCGCGCGGCCATTACCTCTGTATCAACTCGTCCGGCTACTCGCTCGGCGCGGCTGCTGCGGGCGACGCGTCGTACACAAACGACATCGCCGACAACACGGGCGTCGCGCTCTTCAACACGTCTTCGTCGTCGAGCTTCTCGGCGGCGACGCGGCTCGACGCCGCGGGCTTCACGTCCGAGGCGAACGCGCTCTACAGGGAGGGCGCGGGGCTGACGCCCCTGAATCCTGCTCTCAACCTTCAGCACTCCTTCTACCGGGACAACTGCGGCAAGGGCGGCTCGGCCACGACGCCCGGCGCGTGCCCGAGCGGCGGCCTGCCCGTCGATACGAACGACAACGCGGCCGACTTCGTCTTCGTCGACACGGCCGGCTCGGACGCGGGCGCGGGCCGCAGGCTCGGCGCGCCAGGCCCCGAGAACCTTTCGAGTCTCGTCGGGCGCAACGGCCAGCTCGGCGCCGGCAGCCTCGACCCTTCGGCCGGAAGCTCAAGCCCGCCCAACCTCGTGCGCGACTTCGCGGTGGACGCGCCGAACAACTCGCCCTTCGGCACGCTCCTCATACGCCGGACGATCACGAACAACACGGGCGCGCCCGTCACGCGTCTGCGCTTCCGCGTCATCGACCAGACGGCGTTCCCCGTGCCGCAGGGCTACGCAGACCTGCGCGCCCGCACTTCGAGCGCGACCCCGAACCTGCCGACGGTCGTGAACATCTCGGGGACGAACGCGGCCTGCCCTTCGAAGAGCTGCACGGTGCAGCAGACGACGCTTGAGACGCCGCCGGCCCAGCCGAACGGCGGCGCCTTCAACTCGACGCTCGCGGTCGGCTCGGTCACGCTCGCGAACCCGATCCCGCCCGGCGGCCAGGTCAACGTCCAGTTCCTTCTGGGCATCCGGCAGACGGGCACGTTCAAATTCTTCATCAACGTCGAAGCCCTGCCATAAGGTCGAAGGGTGTGGGTTAAGTCTCGGCGGCGACCGCCTCGGGGCGCGGCCTGCGGCGCAGGACGACGAGCGCGACGCCGGACATGATGACGGCGCCGCCCACCAAGGTTCTCCAGGAGAGCTGCTCGCCGAGCGCGACGAAGCCGAGCAGCACGGCCGCGAGCGGCGTGACCAGCGCGATGAGCATCGTCTTCGTCACGTCCACGTGGCGCACGAGCCAGTAGAAGAGCAGGAACGCCGCCACCGACCCGACCAGTGTCAGGTAGATGAGACAGACGACGGCGAGCGGCGTCCAGTGCAACTTCGAAGGGTTGCCTTCGAACGTCAGCGCCGCCGCGGCGAGGGCCAGAAAGCCGCACGCCATCTGGCCCGCCGACAACACAGACGCGTCCAGTTTCAAACCCTTCGCCTTCACCAGCACGTTCGACCACGCCGCGAAGGCCGCGCCCGCCACCACGGCGGCGCTCCCCCAGAGCGCCGACGAACCTCTGTCGCCCAACTGGTGAGAGAAGATGACGCCCACGCCGCCGACGCCGAGCAGCGCGCCGGCGAGCTTCCGCGCGTTCAGACGCTCGCCCGGCAGGTATTGGTGGGCCAGGAGCATCCCGAAGACGGGGATGGTCGCCTGCAGGAGGGCCGCGAGTCCCGAAGAGATGTGCTGCTCGCCCCAGAAGAGCAGCCCGTAGTTGAGCGCGAAGGAGAGCACGCCCGTCTGCGCGAGGAGCAGCCACTCGCGCCCGCGCGGCAGGCGCGCGCGCCGCGCCGCGACGATCCCCCACAGGATGAGCGTCGCCAGCAGGAAACGCGCGGCGGCGAAACTCAGCGGCGGGAGGTCGCGCAGGCCGAGCTTGATGAACATCCAGGTCGAGCCCCAGATGCAGCACAAGAGCAGGAAGACCACACGCACCTTCATTCCATTTTCTATACGTGATTCAGGTGGCGGAAGGCAAAAGGGAGTAATCAGTAGTTATTAGAAAAAATTAGCGGCGCACCCGGACAGACGCCGGGCGCGCCGCGCTCGATCTACTGACTACTGTCTACCGACTACCGTCGACTACCCATCCTACTGCCCCTCGGCGTCGCGGTAGAGGCCGACGACGTTGCCGGTGGAGGTCGGGGCGGCGTGCGGCTGGATGCGGTACCGCTTGATCTTGGCGTTGAGGGTGGTGACCTTGAGGTTGAGCATGCGCGCGGCGCGGCGCTGGTGGCCGCCCGTGCGCATCAGCGCCCAGCGGATGAGGTCGGTCTCGAAGCGGCGCACCTCTTCGGAGAAGTTGACGCTCGGCTTCGCTTCGAGCGAGCCGCTGCCTTTGATCGAATCGACTTCCTGAAGGAGGGCCAGCGCCAGCTCCCTCAGCGTCTTGAGTCGGACGGCCGCGCCCTGCTCGGGCGGTGCGGGGGCGGGGGCGGCGGTTTCGGGCTGCTCGGCCGAACGGTTGAACGCGTAGTGTCTCTGTTCCAGCATGGTCTTGTAGAACTCCCTTCGGGTAAGGTCGGGCAAGTGTCGGGGACTTAAGCCCATTGGGGCAGGCCGCCGCTCCGGGGCCGCCGTGTCGAAGGGGATTCTAAAGAGCGCCGGGCCGCGGGCGAAGGCTTTTGTGATGAACAGGACGCGCCCTGTGATGAAGCGGCCGGGGGCCGCCCCCGCGTCCGCGAACGGACACGTCAGAGGCTGTTGCCGAGCGCCGCCTGCAGCTTCTCGCGGTAGCTGCGCGAGAGGGTCAACTGCGTCCCGTCGTGGAGGATGACGTGGTACTCGCCGTGCGACCAGGGCTGAAGCTCCTTGATGCGGTTGATGTTCGCAATCGCCGAGCGGTGTATGCGCACGAAGTCCTTCGGGTCGAGCTGCGCCTCCAGGGATGAGATGGTCTCGCGCAGGAGGTAAGCCTTCTTGCCCGTGTGGATGGAGACGTAGTTGCCCTCGGCCTCGATCCAATCGATCTCGTCGGTGTTGAGGAAGAAGACGCGCCCGCCGGTCTTCACCACCAGGCGCTCGCTGTAGCGCTGCTGCCCGCGCATCTGTTCGAGCAGGGCGATGATGCGCTCGTCAATGCCGCCGCCCGCGTCGCGCCGGATGTGCCGCTTGGCGCGCTCCATCGCGGCGCGGAAGCGGTCGCGGTCGAAGGGCTTCAGGAGGTAGTCGAGCGCGTGGAACTCGAAGGCGCGGACGGCGTAGTGGTCGTAGGCCGTGATGAAGATGACGGGGGGCAGCCCCTCGTCCTTCAGGGCTTCGAGCACGGCGAAGCCGCCGACCTCCGGCATCTGCACGTCGAGCAGCAGGAGGTCGGGCCGGAGCGTCTGGACGGCCTCGATGGCCTCGGCGCCGTTCGTGCACTCGCCGACGACGCGCAGGTCTGGGTCGTCGGCCGCCATGCCGCGAATCTTCTCGCGCGCGAGCGGCTCGTCGTCCACGACGAGCACGCGGATGGGCGCCTGTGCGGCTTCCGTCATAGTTTAGGTAAATGGTGAATGGTAAATAGTAAATGGTGGGGTGCAGTCCGGCGTCTCAACCGGCGGTAAAACTCCGGCCCAAGTCAGGCCGATCCATTTACCATTCACCGTTCACCATTCACTAAGCAGAATACACCGCGCCGTCAGTGTTTGTGGCAAAAAACGCCTTCGGGTTTCAGAAAAGTGTACGCGGGGGCGTGGGACGGGTTCCGAGAAATTCAGGCGGGCGCGCCCTGCGCGGCGGGTATCTCTAAAGTGACGAGGAGTCCGCCCTCGGGCGCGTTCTCAAGCTCGAAGCGGTGCGCGGCGCCGTAGAGCTGTTCGAGCCGCGCGCGCGTGTTCGAAAGCCCGAGACCCTCCTTCAGCCCGTCGTCCGGCCTTGTGATGGCCGCGAGCCCCGGCCCGTTGTCCCTGACGCGTATACGCAGCGAGCCGTGCTCGCGTTTCGCGGAAATCTCCACGCGGCCGGGGCCTCGGGTCTGGGCGACGCCGTGGCGGATGGCGTTCTCGACGATGGGCTGGAGGATGAGGTTGGGGACGGGCGCGTCGAGCGCGGCCGGCTCGACCTCGACGCTGGTGGTGAGCCGATCCTGGAAGCGCACGCGCTCGATCTCTAAGTAGCAGGTCAGGAAGTCCAGCTCCTTCTTGAGCGTGACCTCCTGCGCGCCGGAGTTCTCGAGCGTGAGGCGGAGGAAGTCGCCGAGGCGCGCGATCATGCGGTCGGCCGAGTCGGGGTCGCGGTGCAGGAGGGCCGAGATGGAGTGGAGCGTGTTGAAGAGGAAGTGCGGGTGGAGCTGCATCTTCAGGGCTTCGAGCTGCGCGCGCGTCAGCTGCGTCTGCAGGCGCGAGCTGCGCAGCTCGCCCTCCCGGACGCGACGGTGGTAGCGTAAGACCTGGTTGGGCAGGAGGAGCAGGACGTAGACGCCGTAGTTCTCGGACGAGTTGTAGATGATCCACTGGAGCGTCGTCGCCGGGGAGTAGGGCTTGTCGGGGCCGTGGACGAAGAGGAAGAAGTAGATGACGTGGAAGAGGCCCGAGATGACGATGACGAAGGCCGTGGCGTAGAGCAGGTGGACGGGGACGTTGCGCCGCCAGACGCGCCCCTCGATGGGGTAGCGGTCGGCGAGCCAGAAGACGAGGGGCGTCCCCAAGGCCCAGAGGTACGGGTAGATGAGCTGCGAGGAGGCCGCCTGGCCCCACGTCAGCGGCTCCCTGCTCAGCAGCCGCGTGTAGTAGAGCTGGCCCGTGAAGAAGAGGGCGAGCACCGTCCAGCCGGCGAAGACGGCGGCCAGCCGCACGAGCCTCCCGCGCCACACGCGCTCGCCGCCCGGTGCCTCGAAGCCCGCGGGGAGCGTGACGCCTTCGAGTGTCTCCGCTTGCATCAAAAGTTCGGCCTTCCTTCTCCGGCACAGCCGCGCGCCCGGCCGTCCCCCGCGCGCGGGGTAGCTCCGGTCTGCGCGTGGTGTCTTCGGTTAACGCTTTCGACGCGGGTTGGCGCGGTCGGGCGCAGGGTAGGAGGATAAGGGCACGAACGCGGTCTGTGAAGCGTTATGTGACAAACCGGACTCCGGCCGTGACGAACGGCCGCGGCGGGCGGCGGCCAAAGGGCGCGGCGTGTGGCAAAATCGGCGCATGGCGCGGGATTCGAGATTCGTCGTGCAGGAGCACCACGCGAGCCGCCTGCACTGGGACTTTCGTCTGGAGATCGCGGGGACGCTGAAGTCCTGGGCGGTGCCGAAGGGGCCTTCGCTCGACCCCGCGGCGAAGCGACTGGCCGTGCAGGTGCCCGACCACGCGCTCTCTTACATGAACTTCGAGGGCGTGCTGCCCGAGGGCACATACGGCGCCGGCCGCGTCTACCGCTGGGACGCCGGGAGGTTCCTGCCCGAGGGCGACCCCGCGGCCGGCTGGCGCGACGGCTCACTCCGCTTCCGGCTCGAAGGCTCGCGGCTGCGCGGCCTCTGGCGGCTCTTCAAGATGAAGGGGCGCGAGGAGGGCGGGCGCGCCCTCTGGCTCCTCCAGAAACTCCCAGACGACTTCGCCGTCCCGCGCCACGAGGCAGACACCGTCGGCGAGCTGAAGAAGCCTAAGAAGGCGTCGAAGAAGCGGGCGACGAAGAAGAAGTGATGAGTGATGAGTGATGAATGATGAATGAGAGGCAGCGGGCTTCCCATTCATCATTCATCATTCATCATTCATCACTCATCACTGATCCTCTCGACGCCGAGCTTGCGGGCGAGGCCGTCGCCGCCCCAGCCCATGACGACGTCGTGGTTCCACCTGAAGACGGGGCGTGCGACGGGCGCGAGCAGGTTCATCCAGGGCTTGGTCGTGCGGACGTTCCAGTCGTAGCGGACTTGCGTCACGCCCGCGTCGTGCGCGAACCGCCAGGTGCCGTGGCCGGTCAGCTCGCCGACGGCCTCGCCTTCAATAAGGGATAAAGGTTCGACGCGCGTGAGGCGCATGTGGAAGGCGAGTCGGTAGGGCAGCTTGCTCTTCCAGGTGTAGCGTTGGAGCGTGCCGACGCCGTCCGCGCCGCCCTCCTCGACGCGCTCGACGCGTTCGACGCCGGGCCACCAGTCGGGCCACTCCTCCGAGTGGTAGACCGAATCCCAGACGGGTTCGAGCGGCGAGCGGAAGCGCCAGAGCGTCACGAAGCTGTAATCTGCCATGACCATAATACGCGCAGTCGCGCGGCGTCGGTTTCGAAGGGAGGGCCTGGGGGTTTGAGTCCCGACAGGCGCAGGCACAGGGGCGCGCACCCGGAGGACGCGCGTCTGTTCGAGGCGGCGCGGCTGCACGCCCTGCGCGTGGCGGTGGCGGAACTGTCCTGGCTTCTGGGGCGCGGCTACCAGATGAAGTCCGCGCTGAAGCTCGTCGGCGACCGGCACAACCTTCGGGAGCGGCAGAGGCTCGCGGTGTCGCGCGCCGCCTGCGCCGCAGAGGACTGCGCGCGGCGTCAGGCGAGCCTTGTGGGTGAGGCTGATGTCGCAGGCGAAGGACTGATAGTTGACGGCTTCAACCTCATCATCCTGCTCGAAGCGGCGCTGTCGGGCGGCGTGCTCGTCCGCGGGCGCGACGGGTGCGTGCGAGACCTCTCGAGCGTGCACGGCTCCTACCGCGCCGTCGAAGAGACGGAGCGCGCCATCCTGCTCGCGGGCGAGGCGCTCGGGCGGCTCAAGCCCTCGTCGGTGCTGTGGCTGCTGGACAGCCCCGTCTCGAACAGCGGCCGTCTCGCCGCGCGCGTGCGCGAGGTGGCGGCCCGGCGCAACTGGCCCTGGGAGGTGCGCGTCGAGTTCAACCCCGACCACGACATCGTCAACTCAGACCGCGTCGCCGTCACCTCCGACTCCAACGTCCTCGACAACGTCACCCGCTGGCTCAACCTCGGCCAGATGATCGTCGAAAGTTACGTCGAAGACGCCTGGGTAATTGACTTGAGTCGTGAGGACGGAACTTGAGACCAACGGACGCTCTCGAACACAGAGAGACAGAGGCACAGCTTGAAGAACATAAGTCAACGAGCCGTGTCTCTGTGTCTCTGTATTGAAAATGCCGTCGCAACTACCAGGCGAAGAGGTCAGCGGTGCATCTGCTTGTAGAGTCTCTTCAGCCGCGCGAGGTCGTCGGCTTCGCGGGTGCTCTTGTCGGTGCGGACGCGTTTGAAGCGGGGGATGCGGAGGGCGTAGCCGGCGCGGTAGCGTGCGGTCTTCTGGATGTCCTGGAAGTCGACTTCGATGACGACCTCGGGGTCGAGCTCCACGTCGCGGCCGCGGGTGGAGATGACGGAGGGTTCGAGGCGCGCGGTCAGCTCGCGCAAGGCTTCTTCTGAAAACCCGGTGCCGACCTTGCCGACCGTCTTGAACTCCTGGCCGTCGCGGACGGCGACGATGAGACTCGAGAGCAGGCCCTTCCGGCGACCGGACCCCCAGATGCCGCCCGTGACGACCACGTCGAGCGTCTCGAAGGCCGGCTTGATCTTCATCCAGTTCTCGGCGCGCCGGCCGGGGACGTAAACGGCGTCGGGGTCTTTCGCCATCAGGCCCTCGTGCCCCTCCTCGATGGCGCGTCGGAAGAAGGCGGCCTGCTCCTCCATCGAATCCGTCACGAGGCTCTCGGTCATCTTCACGCGCTCGGTCGGGCGGAAGAGTTTTTCGAGCCGCGCGCGGCGCTCGGCCTGCGGGACGCGCATCAAGTCTTCGCCGTCGTGGTAGACCATCTCGAAGAGGTGCAGGACGAGCGGTATCTCGCGCGCCTTCTCTTCAATCCCGTGGACGCGGCCGAGGCGCATGAGCACGGCCTGGAACGGCTGCTTCTCTTTGAGCGCCGGGTCGAAGGCGACGGCCTCGCCTTCGAGGACGGCGTCGCCGCCCTTCCAGGCTTTTGCTAATGCGGCCGCCACGTCGGGCATCGCCCGCGTGTCGTCGTTGAGGCGGCGCGAGTAGGTGCGTATCTCGGGCGGCCGGCCCTTCTTCAGATGTATCTGCAGGCGCGCGCCGTCGTACTTCACCTCGAAGAGAATCCGCTTGCCTTTGAGCTTCTCGAAAATCTCGCGCGGGTCGTCAACCTTCTGCGCGTTCATGAACTGGTACGGGCGGAAGAGCGTGAGTCCCGCGCGCCGGAGCGCACGCTCACCCTTGCGCGCCTGCGCGGCCGTGTGGCCGATGTCGTTCGTCATCGCGTAGAAGTGCTCCACGTCCGGGGCCGCAACGCCGAAGGCCGCCGCCAGCGCGCGCGCGACGGTGCCGAGGCCGGCGCCGATGCGCATCTGGTTGAGCACCATGCGCGTGAAGTATTTCGCGCCGAGCGCCGTGGTGTTCTGGAAGACGTGCCCGACTAAAGCCTCTCTGTCCTCGTCCTTCTCGACCGCGCGGTTGACCTGCCGCCAGAGCCCGTCCACCTCCAGGGTGTCCGCGCCGCGGACGTGCGCGGCGACGACCTCGCTCATGTCGCCGGTGCGTTTGACCTCTTCGTCTACGGACGCGGGTTCGAGGTCGAACAGGCGCGCGAGCACGTTGCGGACGGTGCCGGGGCCGATGCCGAGGCGGTCGGAGAGCTGCGGGTCGACGACCTCGCTCAGGGTGAAGTGCGCGGCGGCCGAGAGCGTGCGCGGGTCTGCGTCGCGGAAGAGTTCGGCGAGCGCGCGCACGCGCGCCGGGTCGCCGCCCGCCCGGCTGATGCGTTCGTAAGTGTTGGCGAGTTCGGAGAATCTCACGTCTGTCTGCCGCCGCACATAATTTCTGTCCCAAGAAAGGCTTCGGCCGTTTGAGCATGCAAGTTGCAAGCCTGATAGGTCGCGATTGGTTCCACCAAAGTCGGGAGGCGCGGCAGTCTTAAAACTGCGCGGGGTTCGGGCGTGCGGCCCCGGCGCGAGTGAGTACGCGCGGGCCGCGCGGATGAACGGGTCGCATACACAGGTGTACCGACATTGCGGCAGAGGGGCCGGGTGCTGATGGGGCTTGAGACCTACCGGAAGATGCGCGACTTCAGGCGGACGCCGGAGCCGAAGGGGGCTGTGTCGAAGACGAGCGGCCGCCGCTTCGTCGTGCAGGAGCACCACGCTTCGAAACTCCACTTCGATTTTCGCCTTGAGGTCGGCGGCGTCCTGAAGTCCTGGTCGGTGCCGCGCGGCCCTTCGCTCGACCCTTCGGAAAAACGCCTGGCCGTCGAGACGGAAGACCACCCCGTCGAGTACCTCAAGTTCGAGGGGCTCATCCCCGAGGGCGAGTACGGCGCGGGCGAGCACATGCGCTGGGACGGCGGCACGTACGAGGTGATTGGAGAAGGCACGGCGGCCGAGCAGTTGGAGGCGGGGCGGCTCGACTTCGCCCTGAAGGGCGAGAAGCTGAAGGGCGCGTTCACGCTCGTCAAGATGAAGCGGCGCGAGGGCGAGTGGCTGCTCTTCAAACGCACGGACGAGTTCGCGGAAGAGGGTTGGGAGCTAAGGCTGCGCAAGCCCGAGAACGGCGTCGAGACGATTAAGGGGAAGGCGAAAGGCAGAGGGCAGAAGGCGAAGGGCGAAATCGAGGGCGGCGGGCACACGAGGAAGTTCGACACGGCGGCGAAGGGCGGGAAGGCCGTGGCCGTGTCGAGCGCGTTGAGGCGGAAGGCGCTCGAAGGCGACGTGAGCGTGAAGGTCGGGCGCGAGGTCGTGCCGCTCACGAACCTCGGGCGCGTCTACTGGCCGGACGAGGGATACACGAAGGGCGACCTCGTGCGCTACTACTACGAAATCGCGGACTACATCCTGCCCTACCTGAAAGACCGTCCGCTCATCATGAAGCGGTACCCGGGCGGCATCAAAGGCCCCTTCTTCCACCAGCACGACGTGGACGAGGCGCCTTCGTTCGTCCGCACGGTGCCGCTCGAAGTCGAGGACGGCGGCGGGCACGAGGTCGATTACATCGTCGGCGACAACCTCGCGACGCTCCTCTACATGGCGAACCTCGGCGCCGTCGAGCGACACCCGTGGCACTCGCGCGTCGGAGACCTCGAACACCCGGACTGGTTCGTCTTCGACCTCGACCCCGGCGAGGGCGTCGCGTTCGAGACCATCTGCGACGTGGCCGTCACAACGCGCGACGTGCTCGCGCGCGTCGGACTCGACTCTTACCCGAAGACTTCGGGCTCGCGCGGGATTCATGTTTACGTTCCGGTCGAGCCTGTTTATGAGTACGGGCAGATCGCGAAGTTGGCCGAACAGTTGGCGACAGTCGTCGCGCGTGAACAGTCGAAGGTTGCGACCGTCGAGCGCTCGAAGCGGAAGCGCGGGGCGGGGATGATCTACGTCGACCACATGCAGAACGCGCGGGGCAAGTCGGTGGTGGCGCCGTACTCCGTGCGGCCGAAGCCGGGCGCGACCGTCTCGGCGCCGCTCGAATGGAAGGAGGTCGAGCGGAAGAAGTTGCAGACCGCGGACTTCCACATCAAGAACATGCTCGGGCGCGTCGGGCGCGAGGGCGACCTCTTCGAGCCCGTGCTCAAGCAGAGGCAGTCGCTCGAAGGCGTCTTCGAACGCGCGCAGGAGCTTTTCAACCAAGGGGCGAAGAGGAGGAGGGCGCAGCGCGCCTGAGATTCTCGACAAAGAAAAAGGGGGTGACTTGAGATGGCAGAAAAGGGTGACCGGGAGTTGATCGACACGGGCACGGACAAGCGTTACGTGCGGCGCGACGAGAAGGGTCAGTTCAAGGAGTCGGACGACGTGGGGCGCTCGCTCTCGCAGGACGTGAAGAAGCACGCCAAGACCGAGGTCAAGGCGGGGCAGGGCGACCGCGGCGACCAGAAGAAGAAGTGAGTAATCCGAAATCTCGAATCTGAGATTTGAAATTGTTCGACGGCGGAAGGGCCGAAGGAGGTTGAGTATGTCATCACGTTACGACGGACGCGGCTCCGGGCGCTACGGCGACTCGGAAGATGCGCGCGACGAGGAGAGGCCGTACGAGCGCGGCTCGGGCGCGCGCGAGTACGGGCGCGGCGGCGAGTACGGCGGCCTGCGCCGCGGCGGCTACGCGGGCGGGCGCGAGTACGGGCAGGGGCGCGACTACGACGCGCGCGACGCGGGTTCGCGCTACGGCACGCGCGAGTACGGCGGGGGCGACTACGGCACGCGCTACGGCCGCGAGGTGTTCGAGCGCGGCGGCTACGCCGGCTCTTCCAGGCGGTACGAGGGCGAGGACTACGGGCGCACGCCGTTGACGCGCGCGCCCGCGCGCGACTACGAGCGGCGCGTCGAGCGCCCCTACCGGCGCGACGAGGGCGCCGAAGAGGTGCACGACTACGACACCGACTACGGCCGCACGACGAGCCGCTTCTACGGCCGCAGCGGCTACGAGTACGGGCGCGACGACTACGAGGACGACCGCCGCGAACACCATCGGCACGAGCCCCACGGGCACGACGAGCGCAGGGGCGAAAGTTGGCTCGACCGCGCGGCCGACCAGGTGCGTTCGTGGTTCGGCGGCGACGAGGCGGACGACCGCGGGCGCGGCCGTTATCAAGACGAGGCCCGGCGCGCCTACGGCCGCGGCGAGGGCAAGTTCCGCGGGCGCGGGCCGAGGAACTACCGGCGCTCCGACGAGCGCCTGCGCGAAGAGGTCTGCGACCGCCTGACCGACAACGAGTGGCTCGACGCCTCGGACGTGGAGGTCAACGTCGTCGTGGGAGAGGTCATCCTCAACGGCTCCGTCGACAGCCGCTACGCCAAGCGTCTCGCCGAGAACATCGCCGAGTCCTGCTCGGGCGTCGCGAACGTGCAGAACAACCTGCGCGTGCAGAGCTACGAGCCGATGACCGCCGCCGAAGCGCCGCTCGCCGGCCTGGACGCGCCGCTGCCACTCGCGACCAGCACGACGGCCACGCCAGCGTCCGACATCACGGCCACGTCGAGCGCCGCGGACGTTGACGACCTCGGGCGCCCGTCGACGAAGGCCGCGGGCCGGAGCTGAGCAAAGGGTGCTGGGTGCTGGGTGCTAGGTGCTGGTTAAAAACCACTTCTTAATCCCAGCACCTAGCACCCAGCACCCAGCACCCCTTCTGAGGTTGTTATGGCCGAAGCAGGAACGGCGCGGGTGGCGGCGGAGGTCGTGCGCGGGGCGGCGCGTCTGTTGGAGGGCGCGGGGGCGGACTACGACCCGTTGTTGGAGTTGATGGGCGGAGCGAGGTTCGCGCTGCTGGGCGAGGCTTCGCACGGGACGCACGAATTCTACCGGGAGCGCGCCGAGATCACGAAGCGGCTCATCGCTGAGAAGGGCTACACGGCCGTCGCGGTCGAAGCCGACTGGCCGGACGCGTACCGCGTCAACCGCTACGTGCGGGGCGAGTCGGATGACAAGGACGCGAACCAGGCGCTCGGCGGCTTCAGGCGCTTCCCCGTGTGGATGTGGCGCAACACGGTCGTCGTCGAGTTCGTCGAGTGGCTGCGCGCGCACAACGAGGCGCTGCCGAAGGGGGCGGCGAAAGTCGGCTTCTACGGACTCGACCTCTACAGCCTCTACACTTCGATTGAGGAAGTGCTCGGCTACCTCGACAAAGTCGACCCGGAGGCGGCGCGGCGCGCGCGCAGACGTTACTCGTGCTTCGAGCACTTCGGCGAGGACACGACCTCTTACGCGTACGCGGCCGCTTACGGCGCGACCGAGTCGTGCGAGCCGGCCGTCGTCGAGCAGTTAATCGAGATGCGACGGCGCGCCTCGGAACTCGCCGACCGCGACGGGCGCGTCGCGCGCGACGAGTTCTTCTACGCCGAGCAGAACGCGCGGCTCGTCCGGAACGCGGAGGAGTATTATCGCTCGATGTTCCGCGGCCGCGTCAACACCTGGAACATGCGCGACCGGCACATGGCCGAGACGCTGCACGCCCTGGTCGCGCACCTCTCGGCCGAGGGCGAGGAGGCGAAGGTCGCCGTGTGGGAACACAACTCGCACCTCGGCGACGCGCGCGCGACCGAGATGGGGCAGGGCGGCGAGTGGAACGTCGGGCAGCTCGTGCGCGAGCGCTACGCGCGCGAAAGCTTCCTCGTCGGCTTCACGACGCACCGCGGCACCGTCACCGCCTCGAGCGACTGGGACGAGCCGGGCCGCCGCAAGCGCGTGCGCCCCGCGCTCGAAGGCAGCTACGAGGCGCTCTTCCACGAGGCGGGGCTGGAGCGTTTCATGCTCGACCTGCGCGCGGACGGCCGCGCTAGAGAACTCTTAAGGCTGCCCAGATTGGAGCGCGCCATCGGCGTCGTCTACCGGCCCGAGACCGAGCGCCTCAGCCACTACTTCCAGGCGCGGCTCGCCGAGCAGTTCGACGCCGTGCTCCACTTCGAAGAGACGCGGGCCGTCGAGCCTTTGGAGCCGGGGGCCAGCTGGCACGCGGGCGAGGAGCCGCCCGAAACATATCCGACGGGGATGTGAAAAGCTGTAGGCAGTAGGCAGACGGCAGTAGGCAGCCGCTCCGCGTTCTGTAGGTTGAAAGTTAAATCCGGGTTTACGATGGCAGGGCTCTTAACTGCCTACTGCCATCTGCCTACTGCTTACTAAAGAACAAGGGGGACACGCACTACATGCCGGACTTGAACATACGGATACGGTCGGGGAGCGACGAGACGAAGACGCAGCAGATTTTCAACCAGATCGCCAGCGCCATCCTGGCGGGGAAGTTCACCCGCGGCGACGCCATCACGTCCGAGCGCGCGCTGGCCGTGCAGCTCGGCGTCAGCCGCAACATCGTGCGCAACGCCTACCGCCGGCTCGAAGAGCACGGCCTGATCGAGACCTTCAGCACCTCGGGCCGCCGCGTGCGCGGGGCGAAGAAGAGCCGCACGGCCGCGGGCCAGGCCGGCGTCACCAGCCGCGACCGCCGCGCGCTGCAGCCACAGCCTTCGAAGAAGGGCGCGAACGGCGGGCGGCGCGGCTGAGACGAAAAGGAGTTGTGGAAGATGCCGGAGCGTAAAGACATGGCGGGCCGCGACGAAGAGCGGCAGGTGCGCGGCCGCAAAGGCCCTTCGACCCAGGCGCGCAGCGAGCGCAAACGCCGCCCCGCGCGCAAAGGCGGCGCGACCTCGCGAGCCGTCCCCAAACTCGGCAAGCGCGAATCCACCCGCGGCGACACCTCGGGCGACGGACTGCACTGAAAGCAGTAGGCGGTAGGCGGATGGCAGTAGGCAGTTGAAGAGGTTGTGCCTTTACTGCCTACTGCCTACTGCCTACTGCTTTGTCCTTTCCAGAACATCCTGTAGATCGTCACGGCGCTTCCGAGGACGGCGACGAGGGTGAGCGAGTAGACGACGTAGTTGAAGGCGTCGGAGTTCATGAAGTCGAGGAAGCGGCGGCCGAAGTAGAGGATGAGCAGCGCCTCGGCCGCGAAGCGCAGGAAGCGCCCGGCGAAGACCGCCGTGAACATCCGCGTGCGGTCGCACTGGAGCGCCGAGGCCGTCATCAGTGTGAAGCGGAAGGGGAAGGGCGGCGGGAGCGCCGACGCCACGAAGACGACCCAGCCGGTGTTGCGCTCGACCTTGGCTTTCAGCTTCCCGAAACGTTTCCGCCCGACCAGACGCTCGACGCCGCCCGCGCCCACGCGCCGCATGACGAGGTCGAGCAGGAAGACGCCTGCCACCGTCCCGGCCGCGCCCGTCAGAGCGTAGACCACCCACATCCAGCGTGAAGCTTCGCCGCCGCCGTGGATGAGCGCGAAGAGCAGAAGCTCGTTCGCCAGCGGCACGTAGAAGAAGGAGGAGTCGAAGGCTTCGAGCAGGAACGGGCCGAACGGCCCGAGCCCCACGAAGAGCTCGATGAGCGTGCGCGCCCAGGAGGAGGCGGCGAGGAGAAGCGTCAACGGTCTCTGCACGCGCGCGATGCTAAAGGAACTCTATCCGCTCTTTGCGCCTTCTTTGTACGCTTTGCGTCACGAGATGAACAGAACCGCGAGCGGTTCTGTCTAAGGTTCGATGATCTCCACGTCTTTGTCGTCGGCAGCGACGACCGCGAGGTGTGCGATGCCGACGAAGAGGCCGCTCTCGACGACGCCCGTGAGCGACTTCAGCTCGCGCTCCAGGCGCGCGGGGTCTTCAATCGCGCCGCAGTGACAGTCGACGATGTAGTTGCCGTTGTCCGTGACGAACGGCTCGCCGCCCGCGTCAAGTCTGCGCACGGGCTCGACGCGCGCCGCGTCCGCGACCCTGCGCGCCGTCAGCTCCCAGCCGAACGGCACGACCTCGACGGGGAGTGGAAAGCGGCCGAGCACTTCGACGCACTTCGATTTGTCGGCGATGACGACGAAGCGCCGCGCGGCCGAGGCCACGAGCTTCTCCCGGAGCAGAGCGCCGCCGCCGCCCTTGACGAGCACGAGGCCCGGCCCGATCTCGTCCGCGCCGTCGACGGCAAGGTCTAGCCCGCCGGCCTCGCCGAGCGTGACGAGCGGAATACCCAGGCCCCGCGCCTGCTCCTCCGTCCGCCGCGAGGTCGGCACGCAGCGCACGCGCAGTCCCTCGCGCACGCGCTCGCCCAGGCGCTCGACCAGCCAGTAGGCGGTCGTGCCCGTGCCCAGGCCCACGCGCATCCCGTCCTCGATAAACTCCGCCGCCCTGAAACCCGCCTTCTGCTTCGTGTCCAAATGTCTTCGCCCTCCCGCGCCGATTCGCGTTATTATGAGTGGCCTCTCCCGAACCTCGCAACAGATTTGTTGGCTTGCGGACACAGTTGCCTAACGGCGTGACGGCTAAGATGTCAGTTTGATGACGACCGAGGTCTACCAACCCAAGCCGCAGGAGCGCGCGGACGTGCGCGGGAACACGGCCGAGTTGCGGCCCGTGCGCCGCGCCGTCGACAAGGCGTACGCGCGCGCTACGGGGTCGCAGCTCATCCCCGGCAACGGCGTGCGGCTCCTCGTCGACGCCAAAGAGAACTACCCCGCCTGGCTCGAAGCGATTAAGAACGCGCGCCGCACGATACACTTCGAGAGCTTCATCATCCACGAGGACGACGTGGGCCGCGAGTTCGCCGAAGCGCTCATCGCGAAGGCGCGCGAGGGCGTGCGTGTGCGCGTCGTCTACGACTGGCTCGGCGCCGTCGGCAAGACCTCGCGGAGGTTCTGGCGCAACTTGCGCGACGCGGGCGTCGAGGTCAGGGGCTTCAACCCGCCGCGCTTCGACGAGCCGTTCGGCTGGTTCAACCGCGACCACCGCAAGATGATCTCGGTGGACGGGCAGTTGGGCTTCGTCATGGGCCTCTGCGTCGGCCGCGACTGGGTCGGCCGCCCGGAGAAGAACATCGACCCCTGGCGCGACACCGGCGTCGAGATACGCGGCCCCGCGGTCGCGGAGATGGACGCGGCCTTCGCGCGCGCGTGGGAGACTTCGTGCGGCGAGAAGATTCCCGCGGAAGACCTGCCCGCGCCCGAAACCATCGGGCAGGGCGGCGACGTGTCCGTGCGCGTCATCGCGACGGAGCCGAACTCGGTCGGACTCTACCGGCTCGAACAGCTCGTCGCGGCGGGCGCGCGCGAGTACCTCTGGCTGACGGACGCGTACTTCGTCGGCACGACGATGTACGTGCAGGCCCTGCGCGCGGCGGCGCAGGACGGCGTGGACGTGCGCCTGCTCGTGCCGAGCGCGAGCGACATCCCGGTCGTCTCCGCGCTCTCGCGCGCCAACTACCGCGCGCTCCTCGAGGCGGGCGTGCGCGTCTTCGAGTGGAACGGCCCGATGATCCACGCGAAGACCTCCGTGGTCGACGGCAAGTGGGCGCGCGTCGGCTCGACGAATCTGAACGTCGCGAGCTGGATGGGGAACTGGGAGCTGGACGTCTCCATCGAGGACGAGGGCTTCGCGAAGCAGATGGAGGAGATGTACTGCCGCGACCTCGAAAACGCGACCGAGATCGTCATCAGCGAGCGAAGGCGCGTGAAGCCGCTCGGGCCGCCGCCCGCGCACGGGAGGCGCAGGCAGCGCACGAGCCGCAAGGGGAGCACGAGCCGCGCCGCCGCGGGCTTCATCGGCGTGGGCAGCGCCGTGGGCGCGGCCATCACGAACCGCCGCGTGCTCGGGCCGGCGGAGGGGCGTCTGATGTGGATGGCGGGTGGGCTGCTGCTCGCGCTCTCGTTCGTCGCCGTCAAGTGGCCGCACGCCATCACGTACCCTTTGGCCCTCATCGGAATCTGGGTCGCGCTCGCGCTCTTCATACGCGCCTACAAGCTCCACAAGGGCGTGACCGTCAGGAGCGAGAAGGAGCACGGCGACCCGCCCCCGCCGCCCCCGCCTGGAAGGATGAAGGATGAAGGATGAAGGCGGAAGGGTAAGGGATGAAAAGGATGCGGTTTGCTACTCCTTCATCCTTCATCCTTTCGAGAACGGAGAGCATAAAACATGAAACTAGGTGGACTGCGCGAGAGCGGGAACGTGGAAGACCGGCGGGGGATGGGACTCGGGCGCGGCGGGATGGCCGTGGGCGGCGGGTGCGGGACGCTCATCATCGTCATCCTCGCGCTTGTCTTCGGGGTTGACCCGAGCCAGTTGCTGAACAGCGGCGGCCCCGTCGAAGGCCCCGCGCCGGCGCAGCGCACGGGGCCGGGGCAGCAGCGGACTGACGAGCAGTCGCAGTTCGTGAGGAAGGTGCTCGGCACGACCGAGGACGTCTGGGGCGACGTCTTCAAGCGCAACCAGAGCCAGTACCGCGAGCCGACGCTGCAACTCTTCTCGGGGCGCGCCGACACCGCCTGCGGGCGCGCCACCTCGGCCGTCGGCCCCTTCTACTGCCCGGCCGACGAGAAGGTCTACATCGACCTCTCCTTCTACGACGAGCTGCAGCGGCGCTTCGGCGCGCCGGGCGACTTCGCGCAGGCCTACGTCATCGCGCACGAGGTCGGCCACCACGTCCAGAACCTCCTCGGCACGTCCGACAAGGTGACGCAGCTCCAACGCCGCGCGCGCAGCGAGGCGCAGTCCAACGACCTCTCCGTCAGGTTAGAGCTTCAGGCCGACTGCTACGCGGGCGTCTGGGGCTTCTACGCCAAGCAGCGCAACATCCTCGACCCGGGCGATCTGGAGGAGGCGCTGGGCGCCGCCTCGGCCATCGGCGACGACCGCCTCCAGCGCGAGGCGCAAGGGTACGCCGTCCCGGACTCCTTCACCCACGGCACCTCCGAGCAGCGCGTCCGCTGGTTCCGCGCCGGCTTCGACTCCGGCGACATGCGCCGCTGCGACACCTTCAGCACGCGCGCCCTTTAGGCGCAGTGATGAGTGATAAGTGATAAGTGATAAGAGAAGGCAAGGCCCGTCTGCTTTCTCTTATCACTTATCACTTATCACTTATCACCTCAAGAAGAGCGAGACGCTCATCACCAAACCGATGACGATGACGGCGAGGCGGACGAAGCGGCGGCCGAGGCGGTAGGCGAGGCGCGCGCCCAGGTAGCCGCCCGCGATGGCGGCGAACGTCATCACCAGCACGTCCGTCCAGTAGACCTCGCCGGACGCGATGAAGCAGACGGCGGCCACGCCGTTGATGCAGATGGCGAGCAGGTTCTTCAGGGCGTTCATCCGGTGAATGTCCGTGAAGCCCAGAAGCCCCAGGGCCGCCAGCATCAGGATGCCTATCCCTGCGCCGAAGTAGCCGCCGTAGACGCCGACGCAGAACTGGAAGATGAGGGCGCCCGTCCACCACGCGCGCGTCGGCCTGTGCCCCTCCTCGCGCCCCGCGCGCAGCCGGCGCGAGACCGGCTCCTGCGCCGCGAGCAGCAGCGTCGCGAAGAGGATGAGGAAGGGGACGAGGCGGTCGAACGTCGCGGAAGGCGTGCGCAGCAGCAGCAGCGCCCCGAGCACGCCGCCCAGAAGCGACGGCGCCGCGAAGAGCGCGAAGTCGCGCCCGCTCCCTTTCAACTCGCGCCGGAAGCCGAACAGCCCCGCCAGCGACGCCGGCCAGAGCGCGACCGTGCTCGTCGCGTTCGCCGCCACCGAGGCGCGCCCGACCCACAGCAGGGCCGGGAAGGAGACGAGCGTCCCCCCGCCCGCAATCGAGTTGATCATCCCCGCCGCGAACGCCGCCGCCGCGATGACCGCTTCCTGCCAGATGTTCACGCGCCCGAGACTAACACAACAGTAGACAGTAGGCAGACGGCAGTAGGCAGTTGTTAATTTTAACCGTCGGGCGGGTGGCGAGGGCTATTCAACACAGAGACACAGAGACATAGAGGCACGGCTCGTTGAGGTATAGACCCGAAGCTGTGCCTCTGTGTCTCTGTGCTCAACGCCTCTCGGCTACACGCATCTGCCGCGCGAATGATTTATCATTCGACGCGTGCCGGCAAAATTGTTCAGCGTCTTCTTCGTCCTCGTCTCCTTCGTCTGCGTCGCGCGCGCGCAGGGGGGCGCGGTGCGCGGCGTGGTCGTTGACAAGAGCGGGGCGGCGGTGGCGGGCGCACAGGTCATGCTGATTGTGCACAGGTCTGTTGACGCGACGGGGGTGAAGACGGACGCGGAAGGGAGGTTCGAGTTCGCCGGCGACCCGCGTTCGTTCGGCTTCACGTTGACGGTCACGGCCGAGGGCTTCAATAAGTTCGAAGGGCGTTGGAAGGAGGGCGAGTGGGACGGCCGCGAGTTGCGCCTCGTGCTCGCGCCCGCGTCCTTCGCCGAGCGCGTGACGGTGACGGCCTCGCGCACCGAGACGCGCCTCGCCGAGACGGCCGCGAGCGTCGTCGTGCTCGGGGAGGAGGAGCTTGAGACGGCCGCGGCCCTGACCGCCGACGACGTGCTGCGGCAGGCGCCGGGCTTCCAGCTCTTCCGGCGCACTTCGAGCCGCGCGGCCAACCCGACCGCGCAGGGCGTCTCTCTGCGCGGCGTCGGTGCGAGCGGGGCGAGCCGCGCGGTCGTGCTCTACGACGGCGTGCCCCTGAACGACCCGTTCGGCGGCTGGGTCTACTGGGGCCGCGTCCCGCGCGCTGGTATAGGGCGCGTAGAGGTCTTGCGCGGCGCCTCGTCTTCGCTCTACGGCAGCGGCGCGCTCGGCGGCGTCGTGCAGTTCGTCCCGCGCAAGGTCGAAGCGACGCAGATGCGCTTCGAGACCTCCTACGGCACGCAGCGCACGCCCGACGCCTCGCTCTACGCGAGCACTTTGCGTAAGGGTTTCGAACTCTCGCTCGCGGCGCAGACGTTCGGCACCGGCGGTTACGTCCTCGTTGACGAGCGCGAGCGGGGCCGCGTGGACACGCCCGCCGCTTCGCGCAACGCTTACGGAGAGCTGTACGTCGGCCGCGAGCTGTTCGAAGGTCTCAGCGCCTTCGTGCGGCCTTCCTACTACGGCGAGTCGCGCCGCAACGGCACGCCGCAACAGTTCAACCGCACGCACATACGACAGACGGCCGCGGGCCTCACCTGGGACGACGCGCGCGCCGGCCTCTTCGCCCTGCGCGCCCAAGCCTCCACGCAGGTCTTCGACCAGAGTTTTACGGCCGTCGCCGCCGACCGCGCGAGCGAGACGCTGACGCGGCTCCAGCGCGTGCCGGCGCAAGGGACGGGATTCTCCTTCCAGTGGTCGCGCGCGGCGGGCCGTCGCCAGTCCTTAGTCGCCGGCTCCGAGTGGTCTGAGGCGCGCGGCGCGAGCGACGAGCTGGTCTACGTCTTGGGCCGGCCTTCTTCGCTCGTTGGCGCGGGCGGGCGCGCGCGCACCGAAGGTTTCTACGCGCGCGACGCGATAAGGCTGACGGACAGGCTCGTCGTCACACCCGGCGCGCGCTTCGACCGCTGGCGCAACTTCCGCGCGCAGCAGACGACGCGCGCGCTGACGGGCACGCGCGCGGTCTCGACGGTCAGCTTCGAGGGGCGCGACGAGACGGCCTTCAGCCCGCAGCTCGCGGCCGTCTTCAAAGTGTCGGATACGGTCTCGCTCAACGCGACCGCGGGCCGGGCCTTCCGCGCGCCGACGTTGAACGAGCTGTACCGCTCGTTCCGCGTCGGCAACGTCCTGACGCTCGCCGACGAGAACCTCCGGGCCGAACGTCTGACGAGCGGCGAGGCGGGGCTTCTCTACAACGCGGCGCGGCGCGGCGCGGCGGCGCGCGCGAACTTCTTCTGGATGGACGTGACGCGGCCCGTGGCGAACCTGACGCTCTCGACGACGCCGGCCCTCATCACTCGCCGCCGCGCGAACCTCGGCCGCACGCGCTCGCAGGGGCTGGAGGCGGAGTTCGAGCAGCGCCTCGCGCGCGGCTGGACGGCCTCGGCCGGGTACCTGTTCGTCGACGCGCGCGTCGAGCGTTTCCCCGCCGACCCGACGCTCGAAGGCAATCAACTCCCGCAGGTCGCGCGCCAGCAGCTCAGCTTTCAACTGCGGCGCGCGGGCCGCACTACCTTCGCGCTGCAAGGCCGCGCCTCGAATTCGCAGTTCGACGACGACCAGAACCTTCTCCGCCTCGGCGGCTACTTCACGCTCGACGCCTTCGCCTCGCGCCGCCTCGGCCGCGGCCTCGAGGTCTTCGCCGCCGCCGAGAACCTCACCGGCCGACGCTACGACGTAGGCCGCACGCCCGTCCTCACCGTCGGCCCGCCGGCGTTTGTGCGTGTGGGTTTGAGGCTGCGATTTCCTGCCACACGCTAAGTGGCGCGGAAGGGATTTCACCACAGAGACACAGAGGCACAGCTTGAGGTCTGATGACTTCAAAGCTGTGCCTCTGTGTCTCTGTGGTGAAATGTCTTTACAGCCTGCCGGTCGCGACGAGCAGTTCGGCGTTGAGGATCGCCGCGCCGGCCGCGCCGCGGACGGTGTTGTGGCTGAGGGCGACGAAGCGGTAGTCGAGCACGTTGTCGGGGAGGATGCGGCCGACGGTGACGCTCATGCCGCGGCCGGCGTCTCGGTCGAGGCGCGGCTGCGGGCGGTCGGGTTCGTCGCGGACGACGATGGGCCTCTCGGGCGCCGTGTGCAGGCGCAGCTCTTGAGGGAGAGAGGTGAAGGACGCGAAAGCTTCGCGCAACTCTTCCGGGGAAGCCTGGCGCGCGAGCTTCACGCGGACGGCGGCCATGTGGCCGTCGCTGACGTTGACGCGGTGCACCTGCGCGCTCACTTTGAAGGGCGCGTGCCGGACGGCGCCGTCCTCGAAGCGGCCGAGAATCTTGAGCGTCTCGGTCTCGATCTTCTCCTCCTCGCTGCCGATGTACGGGATGACGTTGTCCACGGCGTCGAGCGAGGGGACGCCCGGGTAGCCCGCGCCGGAGAGCGCCTGCAAGGTCGTCGCGACGCACGACTCGACGCCGAACCGCGCGTGCAGGGGCGCGAGCGCGAGCACGAGCATGATGGTCGAGCAGTTCGGGTTCGTCACGATCATGCCGCGTTCGAGCCCGCGCGCAGACCTCTGCGTGTCGAGCTGCGCGAGGTGTTCGTGGTTGACCTCGGGGATGAGCAGGGGCACGTCCTCGTCCATGCGCAACGCCGAAGAGTTGCTGATGACGGCGTAGCCCGCGCGCGCGAAGGACTCTTCGGTCGAGCGCGCGATGTCGCCGGGCAGGCTCGAGAAGACGACCTCGCAGTCGAGCGGCGGCTCGGGCGCCCGCACCTCGAGGCCGCGCACCGCCTCGGGCATGTCGCCCGGCAGTCGCCACGTGCAGGCCTCGCTGTACGCCTTCCCCTGCGAGCGGTCGGAGGCCGCCAGCGCGGCCACCTCGAACTGCGGGTGCCCCTCCAACAACTGTATGAAGCGCTGCCCCACCGTGCCCGTCGCGCCCAAGATTCCGACCCGATACTTCCTGCTCATAGCTCCTCCGGGGAGTGATAGGTGATAAGTGATGAGTGATAAGACTAAAGCAAGTCTCTTGTCTTGTCACCCACCACTTATCACCTATCACTCATCACTTATCACTTCAAAGCGGCCTTCATCCGCTTCACGCCCTCGGCGAGCACGCCGAGGTCTGCGCAGAAGGAGACGCGGAGGAAGCCTTCGCCCTCGGGGCCGAAGGCCGCGCCGGGGACGGTGATGACGCCGGCTTCCAGGAGTCTTTCGGCGACGGCCATCGAGTCGCCGTGTTCGGAAACGTCGACCATCACGTAGAAGGCGCCCTCGGGCTCGACGGCGCGCAAGGACAACTCACTTGAGAGGAGGCCGAGCAGGTGGTCGCGCCTTTCGCGGAAGGTCTTCCGCATCCCGCGGCGCGCCTCCGCGGCCTCGGCCGTCCACGCGGCCAGCCCCGCCTTCTGCGAGACGGTCGAGGCGCAGGTCGTCGTGTAGCCGTGCAGGACGAGCGCGCTCTTCAACACTTCGTGGTCGCCGCAGAGCCAGCCCAGACGCCAGCCCGTCATGCTCATCGACTTCGACAAGCCGCCGATGACGAGCACGCGGTCTGAGCGAAACTCGGAGACGGACGCGGGCCGCCCGTCGCCGAAGTACAGCTCGCGGTAAATCTCGTCGCTCACGACGTACGCGCCCGAGCCTTCGAGCGCCGCCGCCATCGCCTTCAAGTCCTCGCGCGAAAGCACGCGCCCAGTCGGGTTCGAGGGGCTGATGCAGACGACGACCTTCGTCCGCGGCGTGAGCGCGCCCTTGAAAGCCTCGGCGTCGAAGGCGAAGCCGCCCGCCGCGGGCATCTTGTAGAACTTCGGCACGCCGCCGGCCATCCTGACAATCGTCGGGTAGGCGACGAAGCCGGGGTCTGGGATGAGCACCTCGTCGCCCTCGTCCACGAGCGTGAGCAGCGAGAGGTACAGGGCCTCCTGCGAGCCCGCGGTGATGACGACCTGCTCGGGCGTGAGTTTGAGATGCGCGTAATCGGAGGCGACGCGCTCGCGCAGGGCGGGCAGGCCCGCGTGCGTGGTGTAGCCGTTCTGCTCCTCGGAGACGACGCGCGCGGCCTCGCGCCTCACGACCTCGGGCGTCGGCAGGTCGGGCTCGCCCAGGCCGAGGTTGATGCTCCCCGGCCGCGCCCGGTCGAAGACCTGCCGGATCATGCTCTTCTGTATGCCTTGCAGCCGCCGCGCCGGCTCGAACTCACTCGACACAAAACTCTCCTAAATCAGTTGAGAGGGGTGCTGGGTGCTGGGTGCTGGTTAAAAACCAATTCTTCCCCAGCACCTGGAACCCAGCACCCAGCACCCCTTTAACGGAGGTAGTCCTCCAACTGCACCGCGCGGTCGGTCTTCTCGTCGCGGTACTTGACGATGACGGGCGCGTAGAGGGAGAGATTCCACTCGCGCCCTCGCTCGGTCGTCACCGCGCGCGAGCCGGGCACGACGACCGCGCCCGCGGGAATTTCAAGCGGCGCGTCCGCGGTGCGCCGGTAGACTTCGCCGCGCACCAGATCATAGACGGGCGTCGCGCCCGTCAGAATCGTCCCCGGCGCGAGCACCGCGCCCGCGCGCACGATTGCCCCTTCGTAGACGCCGCAGTTGCCGCCGACCAAAACGTCGTCCTCAATCACGACCGGCACCGCGCCCACGGGTTCGAGCACGCCGCCGATCTGCGCCGCGGCCGAGAGGTGCACGCGCTTGCCGATCTGCGCGCAGGAGCCGACGAGGGCGTGGCTGTCGATCATCGTCCCCTCGTCCACGTACGCGCCCGCGTTGACGTACATCGGCGGCATGCAGACCACGCCCGCGGCGAGGTACGCGCCGTCCCTGACGGAAGAGCCGCCCGGCACGATGCGCACGCCGTCCATGATGGTGGTCGGGCGGACGGGGTACGTGTCCTTGTCGAAGAAGCGCAGGGAGGCGTGCGCGCTCATGTCGGAGAGCGCGCCCATCTTGAAGCCGACGAGGATGCCGCTCTTGACCCAGGAGTTGACGCGCCAGAGCCCTTCCGCGTCGCGCTCGGCGGCGCGCACCTCGCCGCGGTTGAGCGCCAGCTTGAACGCCTCGAAGACCTCCCGGTCGGTCGAAGTAAATTCCCCGCCCTTCGAGAAAAGCTCCTCGACCTGCTCACGCAGCGACATGCGTAGACTCCTCCAGCAGCCCGAGTTCGCTCAGCACCTCGCGCACGCGCGCCCGCGTCTTCTCCGTGACGGGCACGAGCGGCAGGCGCAGGTTCTCCTCAATCAACCCCATCAAAGTCATCGCGGCCTTGACGGGGCCGGGGCTCGACTCGACGAAGTTCACGTCCATCAGAGGCAGCCAGCGGTAGTGCAGTTCGCGCGCCTCGTCCCAACGCCCGGCGAGCGCGGCGTCAACCATCTGCGACATCGGCGCGGGCGCCTCGTTCGACGCGACCGAGACCAGCCCGTCCGCGCCGAGCGCCAGCATCGCGAACGTCAAGGCGTCGTCGCCCGAAAGGACTAGAAAGCCCTCGGGCCGGTGGCGGATGATCTCCATGATCTGCGCGAGGTTCCCCGAAGCCTCTTTGACGGCGGCGACGTTCTCCACCTCTTTCGCGAGCCGGAGCGTCGTCTCGGCCGAGATGTTAGAAGAGGTGCGGCCCGGCACGTTGTAGAGCACGACGGGCAGCGGCGCGACCGCCTCGGCCACCGTGCGGAAGTGCTGGTACAGGCCCTCCTGCGTCGGCTTGTTGTAGTAGGGCGCGACGATAAGCACGGCGTCGGCCCCCGCCTCCTGCGCCGAACGCGCGTTCTCGACGGCGTGCGCCGTCGAGTTGCTGCCCGCGCCCGCGATGACGCGCGCGCCGTGCTCCTTCGCGGCCTCGACGGTCGCGGCGATGACCCGCCGGTTCTCGTCCGCGGACATCGTCACGCTCTCGCCCGTCGTCCCGCACGGCACGAGCACGCGCACGCCCCCCTCGCACTGCCGCCCGACCAGCGCCTTCATGCGCTCGATGTCAACACTACCGTCGGACTTGAACGGCGTGACCAAAGCCGTCGCACAAGCGCGCATCCATTCGACGTTCATTTGCACCTCCGGTGCGTGAATGGTGAACAGTAAATAGGGAATGGTGAAAGCCGTTCTTTCCATTCCCTATTTACTGTTCACCATTCACCCTTTAAGTATCTCCTCCAACGTTTCCGAAAACTCATACACGCCGGTCTTGCCTTGAATCCAGCGGGCGGCGACGAGCGCGCCGGCCGCGAAGCCTTCGCGCGAGCGCGCCGTGTGCGTCAGCGTCACCGTGTCGGCCGCCGCGTCGAAGCCGACGCGGTGCGTGCCCGGAATCTGCCCGGCGCGCGTCGAGGCGACCGGAATCTCAGACCCGTATCTTTCGGCGACGAGGTCGCGCAGCCGCAGCGCCGTGCCCGAAGGCGCGTCGCGCTTGCGCGAGTGGTGCGCCTCTTCGATGAAGGCCGCGTAGTCGAACTTCTGAAAGAGTTCGGCCGCGCGCGCGACGACGCGGTAGAAGAGGTTGACGCCGACCGAGAAGTTCGCGCCGTAGATGAGCGCGCCGCCCCCTCGCTCGAACACGCGCCGCACCTCCTCCAGCTGTGCCTGCCACCCCGTCGTGCCTTCGACCAAAGGCACGCGCGCGAGGGCGCAAGCTTCGGCGTGGCGCGGGACGGCCTCGGCGACGGTGAAGTCGATGGCCGCGTCGTGGCCGCCGAGAACCTCGGCCAGCTCCTCTGCGTGCAGCGAAGCTTCGTGCGAGCCGAGCACGGTCGCCACCTCGTCGCCCGCCTCGCGCGCGAGGCGCTCGACCAAACGCCCCATCGCGCCGTGACCGAGCAGAGCCAACTTCATTCGCGTCCCCCCACGTCTTTACTCAGAAGCGACTTCACGAGCCGAACGTAGAACTCGACCGCCTCCTCAAGCTCTCGCTTCGAGACGCGCTCGCCGTCGGTGTGCGCGTCGAGGATGGAGCCGGGGCCGAGCAGCAGCGGCTTGCCCCAGCTCGAAAGGTACGGGATGTCGGTCGTGAAGCGGACGACCTCCTGCTCGAAGCCTTCGACCGCGTGCATCCGCACGGGCTCGGCCGCGGACATGTATTCGACGCGCGCGCGCCCCGCCACAACCTTCTCAAGAATCTCCCTGATGTCGGCCGAAGGCGTCACGAGCCGTATCTGCAACTGCGCCTCGGCCCCGGCCGGGATGACGTTGGGGCGCGTGCCGCCTTGAAGCGTGCCGACGTTGCAGGTCGTCTCGCCGAAGAACTCGTCGCGCGGCCACTCGGCGGCGCGCAGGTCTGCGAGCACGTCGAGCATCTTCTCAATCGCCGACTCGCCGTTCTCCGGGTAGGCCGAGTGCGCCGCGCGCCCGTCGGTCAGAAGCTTCAGGCGCAGGGAGCCTTTCGACCCGACGGCCAGCCTGTTCTCGGTCGGCTCGCCGTTAATCAGGTACTCGCACTCTTGCCCCAAGGCGTGCGCGTTGGCGGCGCGCGCGCCGAGGCTCCCCAGCTCCTCGTCCACGGTGTAGAGCAGGCCCAGCTCCTCCACGCCCTCTTCGCGGAGACGCTCGGCCGCCGTCAACTGCGCGGCGATGATGCCCTTCGCGTCGCACGCGCCGCGCCCGCGGATGTGCGTCGCGTCCTCGCTCGGAGCGATGTGCGGCGGCACCGTGTCCATGTGCGTCGAGAGCACGACGCGGGCGCGGGCGCGCGTCCGCGCCAGAACGTTCGCGCGCCCCGGCGCGACCTCCTGCAACTCAACTTGATAGCCGAGCCCTTCCAGGTAGGAGGCCAGGAACCGCCCGACCTCTCCCTCCTCGCCCGAAGGGGAAGGGATGCCCATCAGCGTCCTTGTCAGCTCGAATAAGTTCACGGACTGGCTCTCTGCCTACTGGCCGCCGCCGAGTTCCGCGACCAGCTCCGCGGTGGCGCATTCGAAGAAGGCTTCGTGGAGGCGGCGGACGGTCTCGGCGGCGTGGCGCTCTTCGACGACGAAGGTCAGGTTGATGTTCGAGGCGCCCTGCGAGATGAGCAGGACGTTGATGTCCTTGACGGTCGAGAAGACGCGGCCCGCGATGCCGGGCGTCGAGCGCAGCCCCTCGCCGACGATGCAGACGATGGCGCACCCCGGCTCGACGCGCACCGCCGCGACGTGCTTCAGGTCTTCGATGATGGCGTCCAAAGCCGCCGAGTCTTCGAGCGAGAGCGAGACCGAGACCTCGGACGTGGTGACGATGTCGACGGCCGTCTTGTGCTTGTCGAAGATTTCGAAGATGACGCGCAGGAAGCCGTAGGCGCCGAGCATCCGCGCCGAGGTGATGTGGACGACGTGGACGCCCGTCTTGTGCGCGATGGCCTTGACGGTGCGCGGCGTCATCTCCGCGTCGAAGTAGACGACGGTGTCGGGGGACTGAGGCTGACGCGAGTTGCAGATGCGGACGGGGACGTTGCGGACGACGGCCGGCAGGATCGTCTTCGGGTGCAGAACCTTCGCGCCGAAGTAGGCCAGCTCGGCCGCCTCTGCGTAGGAGAGGCGCGGGATGGTGCGCGCGTGCGGGACGACGCGCGGGTCTGCGGTGAGCACGCCCGACACGTCCGTCCAGATCTGTATCTCCTGCGAGCGCAGGGCCGCGCCGACGAGGCCCGCCGTGTAGTCCGAGCCGCCGCGCCCGAGCGTCGTCGTCTCGCCCGTCGCGGCCGAGGAGGCGATGAAGCCGCCGAGGACGGGCACGACCCCTTCTTCGATTAAAGGTTCGAGCTGCGCGCGCGTGTGGCGGTCGGTCTCCTCCTTCAGAGGCGTGGCGCGGCCGTGCTCGTCGTCGGTGATGACGCAGCGGCGCGAGTCGACCTGCTTGGCTCTCATCCCACGCGCGTCGAGCACGCGCGCGAGCAGCCAGGAGGAGAGCTGTTCGCCGAAAGAGACGACGAGGTCTTGCAGCACGGGCCGGGGGCGCGCCCCCGCGGCGGCGTCGGCGAACGCGCCGCCGATCTCCTCGCGCGCTTTCGAGAGCACGGCTTCCAGCTCGGAGAGCGCGGCTTCGGCCTCCTGCCTTTTAGGCAGGTCGGCGAGCAGCGTGCGCAGCGCCGCGGTGTGGCGCGAGAAGTGCTCTTCCAGGTGTGCGAGCGCGCCCCCGCCCTCGCCCGCGGCGGCGCGCTCGAAGGCGCTGAGCAGCGCGTCGGTGAAGCGGCTCATCGCCGAGACGACCACGACGGGCCGCGAGTCGCGCACGCCCCGCACCAGCGCCGCGACGCGCTCGAACGCCGCCGCGTCCTCGACGGACGTGCCGCCGAACTTCAAGACAGTGGTCTGAATCTTCGTCACGCTGAGAAGTAATGTGCGGCGACGCCCGGGCGCGCCCGCGGCCTCTGACTTTAGAAGTTAGGGGTGCTGCCGAAGAATACCAAAACGGAACCGCGAGTGCGAGGCGGAAGCCCGACCGTGAGGGAGGGCGTCTCGACTTACGTCACAGCGCTTTAATGAAAGACCCGCGCCCTCCCTCACGGTCGGGCTTCTGCCCCAGTAAAAGGTTGCGGTATCCTTCTTTAAAAATGCCGAAGAGAAAAGTCGAGAAGCACGCCGGGCACCTGGTGGTCATCGGGGGCGCGGAGGACAGGGAAGGGGAGTGCCGAATCCTGCGCGAGTTCGTGCGGCTCGCGGGCGGGCGGCGCGCGCGGATCGCAATCATCTCGGTGGCGTCGGACGTGCCGAAGGAGCTGGACGGACTCTACGAGCAGGCCTTCCGCCGCCTCGGCGCGCGCGAGGTGCACGCGCTCGACGTCACGACGCGCGGCGACGCCAACGGCGAGGAGGCGGTGCTCTCCATGGGCTGGGCGACCGGCGTCTTCTTCACCGGCGGCAGCCAGCTCCGCATCACGCGCCTCGTCGGCGGCACGCGCCTCGACACGGCGCTCCACCGGCGCCACGAAGAGGGGCTGGTCATCGCCGGGACGAGCGCGGGCGCGGCGATGATGTCGAGCGTGATGATCGTCGGCAGCTCGCCGACGATGACCCTGCGCGCGGGCGTGGTCGAGCTCGGCTCGGGCCTCGGCTTCCTGCCCGGCGTGCTCATCGACCAGCACTTCGAGCAGCGCGGCCGCCTGCGCCGCCTGCTCGCGGCCATCGCGCAGCACCCGCACGAGCTGGGCCTGGGGATCGACGAGGACACCGCGGTCGTCGTCCGGGGGCACACCTTCGAGGTGACGGGCAGCGGCTCGGTCACGGTCATCGACGCCGGCGGCCTCACGCACACGAACCTCGGCGAAGTCGAGCGCCACGAGCTGCTCGCCGTCTGCGGCGTGCGCATCCACGTCCTCCCCGCCGGCTACAAGTTCGACCTGCAGAACCGCGTACCGTTGTTGGAAGGGAAGTAGCAGAAGGCAGTAGGCAGTTGTCGGCATCCGCGGTCGGGCCGGTAGCGGGGGCAGTTTCAACACAGAGACACAGAGGCACAGCTTGAAGAGAATTACTCAAGAAGCTGTGTCTCTGTGCCTCTGTGTCTCTGTGCTCAACGCCTCTCGGCTGTCTGCATCCATGAACACACCGCGCCCCTCTACCGCTCTAACTGCCTACCGCCATCTGCCTACTGTCTCTGTTCGGCACAGGACGGACTGCCTTTGCCGCGGCGGATATAAACGTCCAGACGGAAAACAGATAATCAGGAAATCTGCACGGTAAAAGTCGCCCCGCCCCCGGAAGGCCCTTTTAGAAGTTCCCTGTCCGTAGTGAAGTCATGGAACTGAGCGAGGCACGCGGCAAGCTCGTCGCCATCGGCGGCGGCGACATCAGGGAGGGCGACGCCCCCCTCCTCAAAGAGTTCCTCAAGCTCGCGAAGGGGCCGAAGGCGCGCGTCGTCGTCATGACCGTGGCGACCGACGACCCGGCGGCCGCGGCCGCCGAGTACCGCGCCGCCTTCAAACGCCTCGGCGTGGACGACGTGCAGGCCGTCGACGTCTCCTCGCGCGCCGACACCTTGAAGCCCGAAGCGCTCGAGGCCGTCGAGAAGGCCACCGGCCTCTTCTTCACCGGCGGCGACCAGCTCCACATCACAAGCCTCCTCGGCGGCACCGGGATGCAGCGGCTCATCGGCCGCCGCTACGAGCGCGGCCTCGTCATCGGCGGGACGAGCGCGGGCGCCGCCATGATGTCGAACTCGATGATCCTCGGCGGCGCGCCCGACGAGAACCCCAAGGTCGGCGCCGTCGAGATCGGCCCCGGCATGGACTTGATCGTCGGCGCCGTCATCGACACGCACTTCTCGCAGCGCGGACGCTTCGGCCGCCTGCTCACGGCCATCGCGCACTACCCGCAAGACCTCGGCCTCGGCCTCGACGAGAAGACGGCGATGATCGTCAACAAGGGCGAGTTCGAGGTGGCGGGCGAGGGCGCGGTGACGGTCATCGACGGCGGCGCGATGACCTACACGAGCCTGCCCTACTCGGAGAAGGGCGACGGCCTCTCGCTCTACGGCGTGCGCGTCCACGTCCTCTCGGCCGGCGCGCGCTTCGACCTGAACAACCGCGCGCCCGTCGTCGAGAAGGACGACGACGCGCCGAAAAAGGGCAAAGCCGACGAGGGCGAAAAACATTCCGCCGGAGCCTCCCAAACCTCAACCAAAAAGTCCGCGAAGAAGACCAAGGGGAAGTAATGAAGATCGAAGGCATACGGACGCTCGGCGGGCCGAACGTCTACACGCACCGGCCGGCGCTCCTCATGCGGCTCGACCTCGAAGACCTTTCGGGGCGCGAGACGCGCGAAATCGACGGCTTCAACGAGCGCCTGCTCGCGGCGCTCGACGGCCTGCGCGAGCACCACTGCTCGAAGGGCTACGCGGGCGGCTTCGTCGAGCGCCTGCACGAAGGCACCTACTTCGGCCACGTCGTCGAACACGTCGCGCTCGAGCTGACGGGCTTGGCGGGCGTCGGCGTCACGCACGGCAAGACGCGCGTCGAGACGGAGCCGAACCTCTACAACGTCGTCGTCGAGTACAAGGCCGAGCAGGCCACGCGCCAACTGCTCGAGGCGGCCGTCCGCTTCGTCGAGGCGCTCGCCCGCGGCGAGCCGTTTCCGTTAGAGGAGAAGGTCAGGGAGGCGCGCCGCGTCGCCGCGCGCACCGAACTCGGGCCTTCGACGCGCGCCATCGTGGACGCCGCCGTTTCGCGTAACATCCCGTGGGCGCGCGTCGGCACGGGCAGCATCGTGCAGCTCGGCTGGGGCGTGCACCGCCGCTTCGTGCAGGCGGCCGTGAGCGAGCGGACGAGCGCCGTCGCCGTCGACCTCGTCTCGGACAAGGATTTGACGAAGCACGTGCTCGAACAGGCCGCCGTCCCCGTCCCGCGCGGGCGGGTGGTCTCGACGGAGGACGAGGCGCTCGCGGCATTACAACGTTTGGGCGCGCCGGTCGTCGTCAAGCCGCTCGACGGAAGGCAGGGCTACGGCGTCTCCCTGAACCTCTCGACGGCCGAAGAGGTGCGCGAGGCGTTCCGCATGGCGCGCGACTTTTCGAGCAGCGTGCTCGTCGAAGAGCTTCTGGCGGGACGCAACTACCGCGTGCTCGTCATCGACGGCGAGATGGTCGCCGCGAGCGAGCGCCTGCCCTGCCACGTCACGGGCGACGGCGCGCGCAGCCTCGCCGAGCTGGTCGAAGTCGCAAACCTCGACCCCCTGCGCGGCGACGGCCACGAGAAGCCCCTGACCAAAATCGTCGTCGACGAGATCGTCCTGGCCCACCTGCGCAAGCACGGGCGCGCGCTCAAGGACGTGCCCGGGGCGGGCGAGATAATCACTCTGCGCGACGGCATCAACCTCTCGACCGGCGGCGTCGCGCGCGACGTGACGGACGAAGTGCACCCCTCGGTCGCGCAGCTCTGCGTGCGCGCGGCGCGCGCCGTCGGCCTCGACATCTGCGGCGTGGACTTGGTCGTCCCCGAAATCTCCGCGCCGTTCGAGCGCGGCGGCGTCATCGAGCTCAACGCCTCGCCCGGCCTGCGCATGCACCACCACCCGAGCGAAGGGCGTCCGCGCGACGCGGGCGGCCGTATCGTCGGGATGCTCTTCCCCGAAGGCGAAGGGCGCGTGCCCCTCGTCTCCGTCACGGGCACAAACGGCAAGACGACCGTGACGCGCATGACCGGCCACGTCCTCGCCTCGAAGGGCTCGTCGGTCGGCGTGACGACGACCGACGGCATCTGGGTCGGCGGCCGGCAGGTCGCGGAGGGCGACACCACGGGGCCGCACTCCGCGCGCACCGTGCTTGCAGACCCGACCGTCGAAGTGGCCGTGCTTGAGACCGCGCGCGGCGGCATCGCGCGAAGGGGCCTCGGCTACGACTGGTCGGACGTGGGCGTCCTGACGAACATCCAGCCCGACCACTTCGGGCAGGACGGCATCGAGACGCTGGAAGACCTCGTCTACATCAAGTCGCTCGTCGCCGAGCGCGTGCGCGACGGCGGCACACTGGTCTTAAACGCCGACGACGAACAACTGGCGCGGCTCGCGGACGAGCCGCGCGTGCGCGCAGACCTGAAGCGCGTCGTCTACTTCTCCCTGCGCGCGGATCACGTCCTCGTGCGCAAGCACCTCGACGCGGGGGGCACGGCCTTCTACGTCCGCGACGGCCGCGTCTACGAGGCGACGGGGAGTGAACATTGGGAAGTGCTCTCGCTCGCGGACGTGCCGGTGACGCTGGGCGGGACGGCGGAGTTTCAGGTGGCGAACGTGCTCGCCGCGGCGGCCGCGTGTCGAGCGCTGGCCGTCGGGCGCGAGCAGGTGGCCGCGGGCCTCAAGACCTTCAGCGCGGCGGCCGACAACCCGGGCCGCGCGAACATCTTCCGCCTCGCCTCGGGCGGCCACGCCATCCTCGACTACGGCCACAACCCGAACGCCTTCGCCGCGATGTGTCAGACGGCGGCGCGCTGGCAGAAGGGGCGCGTGACGGGCATCGTCGGCCTCCCCGGCGACCGCTCGGACGAGCTGGTCGAAGAGGCCGCGCGCATCGCCGCGCGCGGCTTCGGCCGCATCCTCGTCAAGGAGGACAAAGACCCGCGGGGGCGCCGCCCCGGCGAGGTCGCGGGGATCATACGTCGCGTCGTCAACGACGAAGCGCCGTGGCTCGAATGCTCCGTCGTGCTCTGCGAAGAGGACGCCTTGCGGCGCGAGCTGGGGCGGCTCGGCCCAGGCGAGATCGTCGTCATGTTCTACGACAAGCTCGCGCCGCTCCGCCGCGTGCTCGCGGAGTTCGGCGCCGATCCGGTCGAGACCATCGCAGGTCTCGCCCCGCGCGCGGAGGAACGCGCCGCCGCCAGCGCCGAACAGCCCATGACGACCGACTCAGGCCCCGTGCCCCTCGTCGGCGTCCGCCGCGCCGGCAACGCGCCCCGCGACGCCCGGCCGGACTGGCAGGAATGCATCTGGAGATGAGGAGGAAAGGATGAAGGATGAAGGCGGAAGGATGAAAGTGTTGCGGTCGGCTATCCCTTCATCCTTCATCCTTCATCCTTCATCCTTTCCCGTCGCGGAGCCGCTCGTGTTGGTCACGCGCGGCTCTTTCGTCGAGTCGGTGCACCGGGGGCACCTGGTCGCGTCGGACGGGCTTGGGCGGAGGGTGGCCGTGTTGGGTTCGCCCGAGGCGGTCGCCTTCATACGCTCGGCGGCGAAGCCGTTTCAGGCCGTCCCGCTCGTCGCCTCGGGCGCGGCCGAAGCCTTCGGGTTGGAGGACAGGGAACTGGCCGTCGCCTGCGGCTCGCACGACGCAACGCCCGCGCACACGGAGACGGTCGAATCTCTGTTGAGAAAGGCCGGGCTCGACGTCTCCGACCTCAACTGCGGGCCGCACGAGCCGTACTCGAAGGCGGCGGCCGAGAGTCTGAAGGCGCGCGGCGAGAGGCCGACCGCCGTCCACAACAACTGCTCCGGCAATCACGCGGGCATGCTCGCGCTCGCGCGCCACCTCGGCGCCGACGTGAAGACCTATCACCTGCCCGAGAACCCCGCGCAGCGCGAAATCTTCCGGGCCGTCTCGCGGTTCTCGGGCGTGCCCGCGGAAGAGCTCGGCTACGCCGTGGACAACTGCGCGGCGCCGACCTTCGCTTTGACAATCGGCACGGTGGCCCTCATGCTCGCGCGCCTCGTCTCGCCCAAGCCGCCCGCGTCGGCCGACGCCGCGCGCCGCATCGTCGGCGCGATGATGGCGCACCCTTCGATGGTCGAGGGCGAGGGCGAGCTGGACACGGAGCTGATGCGCGCCGCGCCGGGCCGCCTCGTCTCCAAGGTCGGGGCCGAAGGCGTCTACGCCGCCGGCATCCTCCCCTGCGAACGCTGGCCCGAAGGCCTCGGCCTCGCCTGCAAGATCGAAGACGGCGACAAGGGCGACCGCGCCCGCCCGCGCATCGCCGTCGAGGCCCTCCGCCAGCTCGGCGTGTTGGGTAAAGACGAACTGAAGTCACTCTCCAAGTTCGCCCGCGAGACCCTCAAGAACCACCGCGGCGAATCGGTCGGCGAAGTCCGCGCCGCCTTCCAAATCCCTTTGAGGGGCGACTAACCGAAGGTAAGCCGGCACGGCAAAAACATTCCATCTCACCGGCGGAGTCGATACAATGGCGCCGCCATGAGCGAGCCGAAACCTCTCACCCTCGACGAAATCCTCTCCGTCCCCGGCAACCGCGCGGCCTTCGACGCCCTCGTCGATTCGCTCCGCGACGGCGAGGCCATCGCCTTCGTCGGCGCCGGCGCCTCGGCCGGCATGTATCCGCTCTGGGGCGAGTTCATCAACCTGCTCGCCGACCACACGGTCGTCGAAGGCATGGCCGAGCCGAAGGACGCCGCCCGCTGGAAGGCCGACACGACCTCGACCCCGCAGCAGCGCGTCAACGTCATCCTCCGCAGGCTCGGCGAGCCGCGCTACCGCAACTTCCTCAGAAAGACCTTCGGCCCGCCGCAAGGCACCGGCGGCAGTCGCTACACGGCCACGCACGCGGCGCTGATGCGCCTGCCCTTCCGCGGCTACGTGACGACGAACTACGACCCCGCGCTTGAGTTCGCGCGGATGGACTTGCGCCCCGAGTCGCGCACGACGGGCACGCCCACCTGGCGCGACGACGACGAGGTCTACCGCTGGCACACCGGCGACATCTTTCGGGAGGAGAGCGACTGCCCGATCCTCTGGCTGCACGGCTACTGGCAGCGCCCCAACGACATCGTCCTCAACAGCGGCGAGTATGCGGCGGCCTACAAACCCGGGCTTTATCGCCGCCTGTTTGACGGACTGTGGGGGCAGCGGCGGCTCGCCTTCGCCGGCTTCGGCTTCAACGACCCGCAGTTCACCTTCATGGTCGGCGAGTACCTGCGCGATTTGAAAGACGCCAACGCGCCGCCCCGACACGTGGCGATTCTCAGCATGGATGCCGGCGTAGACGGCCGCCTGCCCGACCCCGACGCCGCCCGCGAGTGGCGCGACAATCTTGAGACCGACTATCACGTCCGCCCGCTCTTCTACCCCGCTCGCGGGCGCGACCACTCCGCCCTCCGAACTCTGCTCGACGCGGTCGCCGAAGCCTGCGGGTGCGCACTGCCGGCGCCGACTGTCGCGGCCGTTCCCACGACGAAGCCTACCCCGGTCTTCTCTTCCAAGTGGTTTCACGAGCCGACGAACGACGACAAGTTCGTCGGCCGCGAGGACGAACTCGCGCGGCTCGACCGCTGGGTGCGCGACGAGGCTGTCCGCGCCGTCGGCGTCTCGGCCGTCGGCGGCACCGGCAAGACCGCGCTCGTCGGCCGCTGGCTGCGCGAGACCGAGGGCTGGCGCACGCGCCCCTTCGAAGGTCTCTTCGCGTGGAGCTTCTATCAGAACCGTGCCTCCGCGGACTTCCTGCTTCAACTTCTCCTGTGGGCGCATGAGGCTCTCGGCGTGCCGAAGCCGACAGAGAAGACAGACATCGTTGACGCCGCCCTCGACCTGGCGCGTCGGCGTCCGCTTGTCTTCGTACTGGACGGACTTGAGGTCTTGCAGGAAGGCCCGGAGGAGGCGCGCCACGGCGCGTTCCTCGACGGCGCCCTGCGCGAGTTCCTGTCTGCTCTCTGCCAGCGCCAGCACCGGAGCTTGGCTGTCCTCACCAGCCGCTTCGTCTTCGCAGACCTCGAACGCTTTCTCGGCACGGCCTTCCACCAGCTCGAACTCCACGGCCTGCCGCCGGAGCAGGGCGCCGGCCTGCTCGAAGACCTCCACGTCAGCGGCGGCGGCCCCGAGCGAGAGTACGTGAGTCACCAACTCGACGGCCACCCCCTCGGCCTCCGCGTCTTCGCCGACGCCCTCCCCGACGAAGACCGCGAACAGCCCCGCCGCTTCCTCGCCCACGCCTTCCGCCCCGACCAACTCCCCGAAGGCGCACCCCTCAACGACAAGCTCCGCCGCCTCCTCGTCTTCTACGAGAAGCGCCTCCCGACCTTGCAGACGCGCCTCCTCAGCGTCGTCGCCCTCTTTCGCACTCCTGTCCCCGACGAGACTGTCCTCCATCTCGCCCGCGGCCTCTTCGGAGAAGAGACTGAAGCACCGTTGCCGGACAATAACGCCTTGGCAGCCGAACTGAAACGACTCCAGGCTCGCGGCATTCTCTCTCGCGAGCCCATCGAAGGCGGCCACGGCAGCGCCTGCCATCCCATCCTCCGCGACCACTTCCGTGCCGTCCTCCTCGGCGCGAGAGCGGGCACAGCCCGCCGCGCGGCAGACCTTATTCTCGGGGCCCCTTCGTGGGAGCAGCCGCGAAGCGAAAGAGAGATTGAACCTATTATCGTCGCGATTGACCTGCTCACGGAAGCCGGCTCATTTCAGCTGGCGCATTCGCTCGTCGCCGGGCGGCTCGTCGAAGCTCGTGTGTTCAAATGGCTCGCCCTGCCGAGGGCCGGCTACCACTGCACGCAGCAGTTCCTCACGCGCTCCGAGGGATTGGTTGTCGAAGGAGCATCCTTATCTCCGCAGCAGCGGCGCTTCTACCTTCACAAGACGGCGACTTTCGCGGGGCTGCTGGGCGATTTTGAGTTGTCTCTCCGCTACCGCGAAGAGGCCGACAAACTGGCGCGCGAACTGTACCTCTCTCGAGAGCTAACCATCGGGAAGCGAGATCACGCAGACATTCTCATTCATCGTGGCGACCTGGCAGGCGCCCTCGCGGCGGCCTGCGAATCTCTCGCGATTGCACACGAGCAAGGTAATCGCCTCCACGTCGCCTACTCAGCCGCCCTGGCGAGCTTCGTCGAGCTGTTACTGGGCCGGGTCGGAGATGCGTTTGCACGGATCAAGCGCTGGGGCATCTGTTCGCAGGAGCAATCAGGCGCGCTGGCAGCGTCCGGCATCCGTGGCATTCAACTAGCAGAGACGCTCCTGCTGAGCGGCATGCCGCGTTTGGCGGAGTCGGTGATCGGAAAAGTGCTGAGCGAAGCGACCGAGGGGGAGCGACACGCAGACCTCCCGCGCGCCCTGCGAATACAAGTCTTAATTAAACACGCCCGCGGTGAAGGCAACGGGGCGGACGAGATTCTGCGAGGTGCCGAACGCGGACTGCGTGCCGCCGGTATGGTTCCTGACCTAGGGCGACTGATGGTTACGATGGGCAGCTTGGCGCTCGCGCGCCGGGACGCGGCGACCGCACTCCACCAATCGGCCGAAGCCCTGACTCTGGCCGCTCCGCGTGGGATGAGACTTGTTCACGCCGACTCACTCGTCCTCCGCGGCCGCGCGAATATGTTAGAAGGTTATCCCGAAAACGTCGGGCGCGCGCTCGATGATGCGGAGGAGGCGTTGAGGCTGGCCCGCGAGTGCGGGTACGCTTGGGCCGAGCGCGACGGGCTATTCCTCAAAGCGGAGACACATGCCGCGCAGGCCGCCGCACATCAAGCGTCAGGCAACGAGAAGGCCGCCGCGCGTGAGCAGGAATCATCCCGTCGCGCGCGCGCAGAGGCGGAGGCGGTCGCCGCGAAACTCGTCTTGACCGAAGCAGATTTGGCGACGGCGAAGACCTGGTTGAAGAATTGGGAGGAGACAGGGGCAGAAGAGTAGACCGCGGGCGAGGTGGGCGGTTTGTTAAGAGGCTAAACAAAAGGGTTGACAGAACGCGGTTCCTGAATAAAATAACGGACGTTCGTTTTTTGAGCATATGCCGAAACTGAGTCAGGAGGCGTTGGAGGCGCGGCGCGCCCGCATCGAGGAGGCGGCGCGCGAGCTGTTCATCAAGCGCGGCTTCCACGCCACCTCGATGCGCGACATCGCCGAGGGCGCGGGCGCCTCGCTCGGCAACCTCTACAACTACTACCGGACGAAGGAAGACATCCTCGAGTCGATCATCGGCCGCTACCAGAAGGTGATCGACGCGCGGCTCCGCTCCATCTTCGGGGAGGTCGAGGAGCCCTTCCACCCAGAGAGCCTCAAGCGCTTCGGCCGGATGGTCAAGGAACTCGTCAGCGCCCACTCGGACTTCTGGCTGCTGATGTACATCGACGTTTTGGAGTTCGAGAACCGCCACTTCCGCAAGATGTTCGACGGGCTGGCCGCCTCCCTGCGGCGCCGCTTCGCGCCGCAGTTCAAGCGTCTGAGAGAGGAGGGGGCGCTCTACGACGGCGTCGACCCGGCCGTCGGCTTCACGGCGGCCTACATGCAGTTCTTCAACTACTTCCTGGTCGAGAAGCTCTTCGGCGGCAACCGCCACCTCGGCCTCTCGGACGACCGGGTGGTGGAACACCTGACGGAAATTTTCTGCCGGGGCGTGCTGCGCCCCGAGAAGCTGCGCGAGCTGCAGGGGGCTTCGCCCCGAGCGAAATCCAAGGCCGACTGAGGCGCGGGCCGAGCGGCGGGAGAATCGCCGCCGCCCCCTTCGAATCGATAACCAAAAACGTACGTTCGTTTTTAATCTGAGCCGGGCGCCCGCCGGGCACCGCCGGAAACGTCAAAGCCTTCGCAGGAGGTCTCTCGAAAATGTTTTCCCCTAAACGGCTGTTAGCCCTCTCGCTCGTCGTCCTCGAGCTCGCCGCCGCCGCCCTGGGGCAGGGCGCGACGGGGCAGATCACGGGCACCGTCTCGGACGCCGCGGGCGCGGTCGTCCCCGGCGCCGGCGTCACCGTCACCAACCTCGCCACCTCGCTCACGCGCGAGGTCAACACCGGCGACGAGGGCGACTTCGCCGTCCCGCTGCTCCCGCCCGGCCGCTACAAGGTCGAGGTCGCGGCCCGTGGGTTCAAGCGCGCCGTCGTCACCGAGCTGGTGGTCAACGTCACCCAGACCTCGACGGTCAACCTCAAGCTCGAACCTTCGAACGTGGAGGAGACCGTCCTGGTGACGGCCGAGGGCACGCTCGTCCAGCAGGAGAGCTCGCAGGTCGGCCGCGTCATCGAGACCCGCGCCATCACGCAGCTCCCGCTCCCGACGCGCAACTTCCAGCAGCTCCTCACGCTCTCGCCCGGCACCTCTTCGAGCGTCTCGAACAACACGGAGCTGGGGCGCGGCGACGCCATCATCTCCGTGAACGGGCAGCGCACGACCTCGAACAGCGTCCGCATCAACGGCATCGACGCCAACTCGGTCGGCACCAACTCGACGCCGAACATCGCCGTGCCGGCGACCGACTCCCTGCAGGAGTTCGTCGTGCAGACCTCGCTCTACGACGCCTCGCAGGGCCGCAACGCGGGCGGCAACGTCGAGGCCGTCACCAAGTCGGGCGGGCGCGATTTCCACGGCAACCTCTACGCCTTCCTGCGCGACGACTCCCTGAACGCGAACGACTTCTTTCTCAACTCGGCCGGAAGGCCGCGCCCCGTGCTCGAACGTAAGCAGTTCGGCGGGACGCTCGGCGGCCCCGTCGTGCAGGACAAGCTCTTCTTCTTCACCTCGTACCAGGGCACGCGCGAGCGCAACGGCGCGTCGCTCAACAACAGTTTGACGTTCCCGGTCATCCCCGCCGCCCTGACGGACAACAACCGCACGGCCGCGGGGCTGGCGGCGGCGTTCAATCTGCCGGCCGCGAACATCAGCCCCATCACGGTCTCGATTCTGAACGCGCGGCTGCCGGGCGGCGCGTTCGCGATTCCCTCGGCGACGACGCCCTCGGGCCTCTCGCCGCAGTCGGCCGTCTCGACTTTCCGCGAGAACCAGTTCAACGGCAACGTCGACTGGACGATCTCAAACAAGCACACCTTCTCGGCGAAGAACTTCTTCGCGAGCAACCCGACGTTCCAGGCCAACTACAACTTCGCCGGTCTGGGGAACGGCCCGCAGCAGCTCCCGGGCACGGGCGGCGACCTGCGTATCATCCAGGCGCTCTCGTCCCTTTCGGACACGTACGTCTTCAGCCCGAACGTCATCAACCAGGCGCGCTTCGGCTTCAGCCGCCTGCGCGTGACCTCCGTCCCCGAAGAGCCTTTCACGGCGCAGCAGCTCGGCATCACGAACCCGCTCGGCAACCTCTTCCCCGGCATGCCGACGCTGACGGTGACGGGGCTCTTCACGCTCGGCTCGTCGCCCCTGGCCGACCAGTCCTCGCGCATCAACTCGTTCGGCTTCTCGGACACGCTCTCGATTGTCAAAGGCCGTCACCGCATCCGCGTCGGCGGCGAGTACCGCCGCTCGCAGGTCAACTTCTACTTCAACGCCTTCTCGCGCGGGCAGCTCATCTTCCCGACGTTCACGAACTTCCTGCTCGGCCAGTCGGTCTCGATCATCGGCTCGGGCGTCTACGACCGCGCCTTCCGCGTCAACGACCTCTCGGGCTTCGCGCAGGACGACGTGAAGGTCTCGAACCGGCTGACGTTGAACCTCGGCCTGCGCTACGACTTCTACGGCCTGCCCAAGGAGAAGTACGGCCGGCTCGTCGGCTTCGACCCCGCGCAGTTCCGCAACGGCACGCTGGCGTCACCCGCGCAGCCGCCCAACGGCTTCGTGCAGGCGGGCAACGCCGTCAACCCCCTGCCGAACGTTCCGCTCGTAGACGACACCGTCGTCCCCCAGGACAAGAACAACTTCTCGCCGCGCGTGGGCTTCGCGTACCGCCTGAACGAGAAGGGCACGCTCGCCGTGCGCGGCGGCTACGGCATCTACTACGACCGCATCTCGACGCGCTTCGCCAACACGCAGCTCTTCAACTTCCCGTACCTCGGCCTCGGCGTCGGCGTCTTCCGCCCGCTCGCCACGCCGTTCGCGGCCGTGCCGCAGCCCGGCACCTTCCCCGTCAACGCGACGGTGCCCAGCCCGCTCGCGCCGCTCGGCATCCTCATCAGCGGCGTCTACCCAGACCCGAACATGAGGACGCCCTACATCCAGCAGTACAACGCGAACGTGCAGTGGGAGTTCGCGCACGACTACCTGCTCGAAGTCGGCTACGTCGGCTCGAAGGGGACGAAGCTGCTGCAACTCCTCACCATCAACCAGCCCGTCTATAACCCCTCGACGAACAGCTTCGCCGCGCCGTACGCGCCCTTCGTCTCGGCACAGAAGAACGCGACTGGCGGGTTGCAGCAGGTGCAGACCTCCTCGAACTCGCACTACGACTCGCTCCAGTTGAGCGTGACGAAGCGCTTCGGCCGCGGCCTCCAGTTCCTCTCGGCCTACACGTGGGGCAAGTCGATTGACTACTACTCGGGCGGCACGGTCAACGAACTGGTCTCGACGCCCGGCGACCAGCGCAACTGGAAGACGAACCGCGGCCGCTCGGACTTCGACCGCACGCACCGCTTCGTGACGAGCTTCGTCTACGACCTGCCCGGACTCGTCAACAACGACTCCGGCGCGCGCTGGCTGCTGAACAACTGGGGCGTCAACGGCATCACGACCTTCCAGTCGGGCCTGCCGTTCTCCGTCGTCCAGGTGCCGGACAACAACACCGTCCAGCGCGCCAACTACCGGCCCGGCTTCGCGGGCGGCATCGAAGGCTCGGGCCGCACGCAGAACAGGCTCGCTCAATACTTCAACACGAACGCGTTCGCCTCCTCGGCGCTGACGGGCGGCTTCTTCGACCCCGCAGCGCCTTTCGGCAACACGGGGCGCAACATCCTGACGGGGCCGGGGCAGAAGAACGTGGACTTCTCAGTGGTGAAGTACCTGCCGTTCACCGAGCGCTGGCGCGGCGAATTCCGGACGGAGTTCTTCAACGTCTTCAACTGGGCCAACTTCGCCAACCCGAACAGCAACATCTCGGTGCCTGCGACCTTCGGCCGCATCACCCAGACCAGCGCCGGCCCGCGCGTCATCCAGTTCGCTTTCAAGTTAAACTTCTGAGGCTATGAATTAACCACAGAGACACAGAGACACAGCTAAGACACAGCCTCATCTTTAGTCTTCAACAAGCTGTGCCTCTGTGTCTCTGTGGTGAAATACCTTTACACACCGATGCCAACTGTTAAGGTCAGAGGCTTGGAGCTTTACTACGAGGAGCACGGGCGGGGCGAGCCGCTCGTGCTCGTGCCGGGCTTCGGGACGGGGCTTTGGATCTGGTACAGACAAGTCCCGGCTTTCGCGGAGAGGTTCCGCGTCATCGTCTTCGACCCGCGCGGCGTGGCGCGCTCCGCGGCGCAGGACGCGCCGTTCACGATGCGCGACCTCGCGGAGGATTTGGCCGCGCTGCTCGAAGAGTTGAAAGTTGAGAAGGCGCACGTGCTCGGCGCGAGCTTCGGCGGCTTCGTCGCGCAGGAGTTCGCGCTGGCGCACCCTTCACGCACGCGCTCTTTGATACTCTGCTGCACGAGCTACGGCGGGACGGGCCACGTCCCGCCCAAGCCCGAGACGCTCGCGGCCATCGCCTCGACGAAGGGGCTTAACACGTCGGAGCGCGTGCGCGAAAACCTCCTGCTCGCCTTCTCGCCGCGCTTCGCCGCAGAGCACCCTTCGGAGGTCGAGCGCGTCGTCAACCTGCGCGCGGAGAACCACGTCCCCGAGTCGGCCTACCTGCGGCAGCTGCAGGCGGCCGTCGCCTTCGACGCCTCGGCGCGCGTCGGCAAAATTTCCGTCCCGACGCTCGTCATCACCGGCGACGAAGACGCCATCGTCCCGCACCAGAACTCGCTCAACCTGGCCGCGTCAATCCCCGGCTCGAAGCTGCGCATCATCGGCGGCGGCAGTCACGCCTTCTTCATCGAACAGGCCGACGAATTCAACCGCGCGGTCGTCGACTTCGTCGAACAGCTATAATTTCAAATTTCAAATCTGAAATTTCGAACCCCAATGACCTACGCACGCATCATCGGAACCGGCTCGTACGTGCCGGAGAAAGTCCTGACGAACGCAGACCTCTCGCGCATGCTCGGCGAGGACGTGGACGAGTTCGTCTCGAACGTCCTCGGCATCCGCGAGCGGCACGTCTGCGCCGACGACGAGAGCACGGCCGACCTCGCCACTGCGGCCGCGCGCCGCGCGCTCGAAGCGGCCGGCTTAAGGGCGGAAGACCTCGACCTCGTCGTCCTCGCCACGGACACGCCCGAGTACATCTCGCCCGCCACCTCGGTCGTCGTCCAGCACCGCCTCGGGGCTTCCCGCGCCGGGACGTTCGACCTGAACTGCGCCTGCGCGGGCTTCGTCACCGCGCTCGACACGGCCTCGAAGTACGTCATCGCGGACTCCTCTTACAGGCACGTCCTCGTCGTCGGCGCCTACGCCATGTCGAAGTACCTCGACTGGACGGACAAGAAGACCGCGACCATCTTCGCCGACGGCGCGGGCGCGGTCGTCCTGCGCGCGGACGAGGAGCGGCCCGGCTTCCTCGCTTCGAAGCTCGTCGCCGAGGGGAGCTACCACGACCACATGGGTATCTACGCGGGCGGCACGCGCATCCCCGTCACCGAGAACGTCCTGCGCGAGGGCGTCTGGCAGAAGCTGCGCTTCGCCAAAAAATACCCGGCCGAGGTCAACACCGAGGGCTGGCCCGCCATCGTCGAAGACGTCTTGAAGAAAGCGAATCTGACGCAAGACGACGTGTCGCTCTTCCTCTTCACGCAGGTCAACCTCAGCACCATCAAGGTCGTGTTGGAGAAGATGAATCTGCCGTGGGAGCGCACGCACACCGTCATGGGCAAGTGGGGCTACACCGGCTCGGCCTGCATCCCGATGGTCCTGGACGACGCCGTGCGCGAAGGGAAGTTGAAGTCCGGCGACGTCTTCGTCATGTGCGCCTCCGGCGGCGGCCTCAACATGGCCTGCGCGGCCTTTAGATGGTGAAGTACCCGAACATTTATTCACTGTTCCGCGAGCGCGTCGGCCAGTACACCGGCGACGTGTTCTACGTGCGCGAGGGCGGAGGGTGGCGCGGCATCTCCTGGGCGCGGTTCGACGGGGACGCGCACGCGGTCGCTTCGGCGCTGCTGGCTTCGGGGTTGGGGCGCGGGGCGGCCGTGTGCGTTTTGATGGGGAACGTGCCGGAGTGGCCCGTGTGCGACGTCGGAATCATCGCGGCGGGCGGCGTGTCGTGCGGACTCTACCCGACGAGCAGCGCCGAGCAGTGCCGCTACATCATCGGGCACTCGGACGCGGAGTTCGTCTTCGTCGACACGGCCGCGCAGCTGGAGAAGGTCTTGGGCGTCCGCGAAGGCTCGACAAAGGTGAAGCTCTTCGTCGTGTTGGACGAAGAGGCGGCCCGCGGTCGCGAGGGCGTCATGAGCTTCGCGGAGTTCCTGCGTCTGGGCGAGGGGGGAAGGGAAGGGACGGCGGCCGAGTTGCGCGAACGCGCGGAGGGCGCGCGGGCCGACGACACGGCCATCATGGTCTACACGTCTGGGACGACGGGGCTGCCGAAGGGCGCCTGCCTGAGTCACCGCTACGTCATCAACAGCGTCGAATCCCTGCGCGAGACGGTGCCCGTCTACGACACGGACGTGGCCTTCTCTTACCTGCCATACTGCCACGTCGCCGAGCGCATCTCGGGGCTTTACAACCGCCTCTACGCGGGCGCGGCGGCCTACTTCGTGGACGACCTGTTAAAGCTCGGGCAGTACATGCTCGAAGTCCGCCCGACGGTCTTCGCCTCGCTCCCGCGCTTCTTCGAGAAGATACACGCGCGCGTCATGGCCGACCTCGAACGCGAGCCGGAAGAGGTACGCCGTCGCTTCCTCGAAGCTTTGGAGACGGGCCGCCGCGTCGTGCGGCTGCGCCAGGCGAAGGAGGAGGTGCCGGCCGCGCTGCTCGAAGAGTACGAGTCGGGCGCGCTGCCCGTGCTCCAACGCGTCAAGGACTACTTCGGCGGGCGCGTGCGTGTGGCGACCTCGGGCGGCGCGCCCCTGCCGCAGGAGGTCGCGGAGTTCTTCGCCGCGGCGGGGCGGCCGATACTGCAGGCGTATGGCCTGACGGAGAACGTCTGCGTCGCCTTCAACCGGCCGGACAATTACAGGTTCGGCACGGTCGGGCCGCCGATGCCCGGCTGTGAGGTGCGGATAGAGGCGGACGGCGAAATCCTCGTCAGAAGCGAGATGATGTTTTCGGGCTACTACAAGGAGCCTTCGAAGACGGCCGAGGTGTTGCGCGACGGGTGGCTTCTGACGGGCGACCTTGGCGAGCAGGACGCGGACGGGTTTCTGAAGATCACGGGCCGGAAGAAGGAGCTGATCGTGCTCTCGACGGGGAAGAACGTCGCGCCCGCGCTCCTGGAGAACATGATCAAGGAGCACCACCTCGTCAGCCACGTCTACGTCCACGGCGACGGCCGCAGCTACCTCGTCGCGCTCGTCACGCTCAACCCACAGGAAGCCGAAGAGCACGCGCGTGCCCGGGGGATTTCGTACGACACCTTCGAGGAGTTGGCCGCGAGTGTCGAGATGCGCGACCTCGTCGCCAACATCATCGAGTCGGCCAACCGGCGCGTCTCTTCGAGCGAGTCGGTGAAGAAGTTCGTCATCCTCCCGCGCGACCTCCGCCCAGACCTCGACGAAGTCACGCCCACGCTCAAGCTCAAGCGCGACGTGGTGGCGCGAAACTTCGCGGACGCGTTACGGGAACTCTACGCGTGAGTTATGTTGGCAGATAGTCACCACAGAGACACAGAGACACAGCTTGTTGCCTTCTAAAGTTGAAGCTGTGCCTCTGTGTCTCTGTGGTGAAATTTCAGGAGTCAAACGTGAAGCAGCACAGAAAACTTTTGTTCGCGCTCCTATTCGTCATCCTCTTCGCGTCATCGGCCGCGGCGCAGGCGCTGAAGGAGGAGGTCGTCTTCGGACAGAAGATCAAGTACCTCGACGCGGGCAGCGGCCCCGTCGTCGTGCTTCTGCACGGGCTGGGCGGGAACTCGACCAACTGGGCCTTCACGACGCCCGCGCTCACCCAGAAGTTTCGCGTCATCGTGCCCGACCAGGTCGGCTTCGGCCAGTCCGACAAGCCGCTCATCAACTACCGCGTCGGCACCTACGTGGACTTCCTCGACAAGCTGCTCGGACAGTTGAAGGTCGAGCGGGCGACTCTCGTCGGCAACTCGATGGGCGGCTGGGTCGCCGCCGCCTACGCGGTCAAGTATCCCGCGAAGGTTGAGAAGCTCGTGCTCGTGGACTCGGCCGGGTTCGCGCCGCCGAAGGACTTCGACCTCGCGGCGCTCTCGGGCCTCAACCCCTCGACGCGCGAGGAGATGAAGCGGCTGGCGGGGATGGTCTTCTACAACCCCCTGCTCAAGTCGGACGCGGCCGTGGACGTGCTCCTCGCGCAGCGCATGTCGGCGGGCGACGGCTACACCATCCAGAGGCTCGTCGAGTCCATCTACCACAACGAGGACATGCTCGACGGGAAGCTCGCGGGTCTGAAGCAGCCAGTCCTGATCGTCTGGGGGCGCGAGGACGGGCTGACGCCGCTCGCGCGCGAGGGCGAGAAGTTCAGGCGCGAGCTGCCCGGTGCGCAGTGGGTTGTCTTCGACGGCTGCGGCCACGTCCCGCAGTTCGAGAAGGCCGCCGAGTTCAACGCGGCGTTGCTTAAGTTCCTTTCGCAGTGAACAGGGGGGCACGTATGGATTTCAAGGTCGGCGACTCCGCCGAGATGCGGAAGACCATTTCCGAAGAGGACGTGCGCGCCTTCGCGGAGCTGACGGGCGATCACAACCCCGTCCACCTCGACGAAGAGTACGCCGCGGGGACGCGCTTCGGCCGGCGCATCGCGCACGGCATGTTGGGCGCCTCGCTCGTCTCGGCCGTGCTCGCCAACGAGCTGCCCGGCCGCGGCACCGTCTACCTCTCGCAGACGCTCAAGTTCACCGCGCCGGTCTTCCTCGGCGACACCGTCACCGCGCGCGTCACGGTCAGGCACGTCCGCGAAGACAAGCCCGTCGTCACCTTAGAGACGGTCTGCACCAACGACCGCGGCGAGCGCGTCGTCGAGGGCGAGGCCGTCGTCCTCGTGCCGAGGGCTTAAAGGGATGGCGGAAGCTTCCGTGATGCCGGCCGAGGTCGAGAAGATACCCGCGCACTCGTGGTACGCGCTGGGCGTGCTGACGCTGGTCTACGTCCTGAACTTCCTCGACCGCGTGCTCATCTACTTCATGTTCACGCCCATCAAGGCGGAGATGAAGTTCACGGACACGCAGCTCGGCCTGCTGGGCGCGACCTCGTTCGCCATCTTCTACACGGTGCTCGGCATCCCCTTCGGGCGCTTGGCCGACCGCGGCTCGCGCAAGAAGCTCATCGCGGGGGGCCTGGCCCTCTGGAGCCTCTTCTCGGGGCTGACCGGCTTCACGCACAGCTTCGAGACGATGTTCCTGTGCCGTCTGATGGTCGGCGTCGGCGAGGCGACGTTGGGGCCGGCGGCGCTCTCCCTGCTCTCGGACTACTTCCCGGCGCGGATGCGTGCGACCGTGACGGCCGTCTACTCCTCGGCCATCGCCGTCGGGAGCGGGCTGGCGCTGGCGCTCGGCGGGCAGGTCGAGGGGCTGCTGGGCTGGCGCTGGGCCTTCTTCCTGCTCGGCTTCCCGGGGCTGCTGGGCTGCCTGCTCGTCCTCTCTCTGCGCGAGGCGCGGCGCGGCGAGACCGAGCGCGAGCCGGTGCGCTACACGGCGCGCGACTGGAAGGTTCTGTTCCGGAGCGTGCCGCTGCGTTATCACTACCTCGGCTACGCGCTGTTCGGGCTGGCGTCGAATCAGTTGTCGATCTGGGGCGTGACCTTCTTCGCGCGCGTGCACGGGTTGGACTTGAAGCTGATAGGTCTGCTCGGGGGCCTGCTCTCTCTGCTGGCGGGCGTGCCGGGGACTGTGCTGGGCGGGGTGCTGGCGGATCGCCTGCGCAAGAGGCGCGGGCGGGGCGGGCGTCTGTTCTTCTCGGCGGCGTGCGCGCTGCTGTCGGTGCCCATGTGGCTGGCGCTGCTCTTCTCGGACGGGGCGGCTTTGCTTTTGGCGGCCAACTTCTTCCTGCTCGCGCTCTCGCTGATGTGGCTGGGCGCGGCGGCCGCGGACGTGCACGACATCGCGGGGCCGCAACTGAGGGGCCTGGGCGTCGCCGTCTACTTCTTCGCCGTCAACTTCGCCGCGTACGTCGTGGGCGCGCTGACCATCGGCCGCATCAACGACGCGCTCGGCGTGGGCACGAACCCGCAGGTGATGCGCTACGGCCTGCTGATCTGCCCCGCGGCCTCCCTGCTCGCGGCCCTGCTGCTCTGGCGCGGCGGGCGTGTGCTCGAAAAAAGTTAGGCAGTAGGCAGATGGCAGTAGGCGGTTCGGAGGAGGGAAGGGCCTGTTGCTCTTTGCAGATGCGAGTAGCGGTAGCTATTTAACACAGAGACACAGAGACACAGCTTGAAGAGAATCACTCAACAGGCTGTGTCTCTGTGTCTCTGTGGTTAATTGTTTCTTTACAGCCGGACGTACTCGAACTCGAACGGCTTGCCCTTGATGCCGACGGCGGGCGGGGCGATCCAGTTGGCGATCTTGCCGGGCTCGGTGACCGGGTGCATGAGGCTGCGGACGTACTCGCGGTCTTCGAGCGTCGGGAGCCATCCGTCCTTGCGCGCCTCGAACTCTTCGGCCGTGATCAGTTCCCCGTCGAGGTCGAAGTGGTGGCCGGCGTACTCGCCGACGTGGCGGTGGAAGCGCGTCGAGGGCAGGCGCAGCCGGTAGTCCACGCCCTCGTCGGCGATGTACTTGTTCCAGCGCTCCAGGGCGCGCTCGCAGTCGCGCACGTACTCGCCGCGCAGCACCTCGTTCAGGGCGTTGCGCATCGGCACCTCGCGCTCACTGATGCGCCCGTCCTCGACGACGGGCAGCGTGAACGAGCGCTCGGCCAGCACGTGCTCGTCGTACTTCTTCTGCTCCTGGTACCTGCCCTTCAGGCCCGCGGCGAAGAAGTCGGCCGCGTTCGAGCTGATCTCGCCGCCGAAGAGGTCGAGCGAGTAGGAGAACCAGTAGTTGATGTAGCGCTGGATGATGTCGAAAGGGATGCCGCCGACCCGGCGCACGTCCTCGTTCTCCCTCATCAACTGCGCGGTGCGGCGGACGACGCGCCCGACCCCCGTCTCGCCGACGAAGAGGTGGTGCGCCTCTTCGGTGAGCATGAACTGGCAGGTGCGCGCGAGCGGCTCGAAGCCCGACTCGGCGAGCGCCGAGAGCTGGTACTTGCCGTCGCGGTCGGTGAACATCGTGAAGCAGAAGAAGTTGAGCCAGTCGTCGCAGGGCTGGTTGAAGGCTTCGAGGATGCGCGGCTTGTCCGGGTTCCCCGAACGCCTTTCGAGCAGGGCGTCGGCCTCGTCGCGGCCGTCGCGCCCGAAGTAGCCGTGGAGCAGGTAGACCATCGCCCAGAGGTGCCGGCCCTCCTCGACGTTCACCTGAAACAGATTCCGCAGGTCGTAAAGTGAAGGGCAGGTCTGGCCCAGACGCCTCTGCTGCTCGACCGAGGCCGGCTCCGTGTCGGCCTGCGTGACGACGATGCGCCGCAGCGAGTTGCGGAACTCGCCGGGGACTTCCTGGTAAGCGGGCTGCCCCATGTTGTCCCCGAAGTTGACGCGCGCGCCCGGCTCGGCCGGCTTGAGGAAGATGCCCCAGCGGTAGTCGGGCATCCGCACGTAGTCGAAGTGCGCCCAGCCGTCCGGCTCGACCGAGATGGCCGTGCGCAGCCACACGTCCTTATCCTGAAAACCCTCCGGCCCCATCTCGCGCCACCAGTCGAGGTAGTTCGGCAGCCATTTTTCCAAAGCGCGCTGCAGCCGCTTGTCGCCGGACAGGTTGACGTTATTAGGAATGCGCTCGTGTAACTCCATAAACTGATGAAGGCTCCTTCTAAACCCCTGACTCGCTAAACCCCTGACTCGAACCCGACCTTTTGATGCGCGCCACGCAACTTGCGCCGTATCAGGGGGTGTTGGGTATTGGGTGTTAGGTTTTGGGGAAGAGCCGGGTTTTAACCCAAAACCTAACACCTTCCGAATACCCAACACCCCTTCAAGTCCTCTTGTAATCGAACTGCGGCTGCGTGGGCTTGCCGTAGTTCGTGAGCGCGCCGTGGGGGCCGACGGCGTTCGGCCGCTGGAAGATCCAGTTTTGCCAGGCGGTGAGACGGCCGTAAATCTTCGTGTCGAGCGTCTCGGGGCCGGCGAACCTCAGACTCGCCTCCATGCCGGTCAGCGCGTCGGGTGACAGAGAGGTACGTTCCTCGACGGCGACGCGGATTTCGTCCTCCCAGTCGAGGTCGTCCGGCGCGAAGGTGACGAGCCCCGCCTCCTCCGCCGCTTCCGTGTCGAAGCGCCCCTCGTGTTCTAAGACTTCGTCGGCGCGGCCCGGCTCGGCGAGGAAGCGCGACTGCAGCCGCGTCAGCCCGTTCGACATCGGCAGCGCGCCCGCGTTCAACTCGCTCGTCGCCATCTCGACCGGGCGGTCGGGGTCGTTGAGCATGTAGCTGCGGTCGGAGGCGAGCAGCAGCTCAAGCAGGTTGCCGGCGAAGCAACTCCCCGGCTCGGCCAGCGCGAAGAAGCTCTTGGCCGTGAGGTCGAGGCGGCGCAGCACGCGCGCCATGTGCAGGATGGTCTCGCGGACGAGCCAGTGTTCACGATTTTCAACCAAGACCTCGTCAACCGCCAGCACGTCCTCGATCTCGCCCGCGGCGCGCAGCAGCACGAGCCCGACCTCCGGCTCGTTCATGCGCAAGTGCAGCAGCGCGTCGTCCAACTCCCGGTACGCGCGCAGAGGCCAGTACGCGTCGCCGAGTTCCTGTATCTCCTCGGCCGTCGTCGGCTGCGCGCCCTCCGGCCCGCGCACCGTCAACTCCGCGTGGCGCGCCGCGCGGTTCAGCTTCAGAGAGACGTACTTGTACTCGCGCCCGGAGTCCGACGCCTCGACCTCGAGCGGGTTCAGCTTAATCCCCCTGCCGCCCGCCCGCCCTTCCGTCTCCTTCAGAATCTCCGCGACGCGCGCCTCGACGCCCTCCTGAAACCTGCTCGTCGGGAAGTGTCCGTCGATGAGGCCCCACTCCTTCGCGCGCTTCGCCTTCAACCCCTCGGCCAGGGTCGAGAACACGTCCGCGCGGTCGCGCCTGACCTTGCGCTTGTCGACCAGACGTGTGAGTCCGCCCGTCCCCGGCAGCACGCCGAGCAGGGGCACCTCGGGGAGCGAGACCGCGGAGTTGCCGTCGTCGACCAGGTAGATTTCGTCGCAGGAGATTGCCAGCTCGTAGCCGCCGCCCGAGGCCGTGCCGTTGAGGGCGGCGACGTAGCGCTGGCCCGAATGCGCGGAGGCGTCCTCGATGGAGCAGCGCGTCTCGTTCGTGTACTTGCAGAAGTTGACCTTGAAGCCGTGCGCCGAACTCCCGAGCATGTAGATGTTGGCGCCGGCGCAGAAGAGGCGGGGCTTGAGGCTTCGGACGACGACGACGCGCACCTCCGGGTGCTCGAAGCGCAGCCGCCGGACGGCGTCCGAAAGCTCTATGTCCACGCCGAGGTCGTAGGAGTTGAGCTTGAGCTTGTAGCCCTCGCCCAACGTCTCGTCCTCCTGCACGTCCATCGCGAGCGTCGCGACCGGCCCCTCGATCTCAAGCTTCCAATGCCGGTAACGCTCCGGCGAGGTCTCGAAGTTGATCTGTTCCTTCAAACCAAACTCCCACGGGGATGAATTCTTCGCGGAGGCGAAACTCGGATTATACCGGCCCGGCCGCTAAAACGCATTCCGCGGGCGGCCCAACAAATTATCCCTCCGACTCCGGCGCGGGCCTGGCTCAAAGAGGGAGGGCGCGGGACGTTGTTTGAGACGTCCCGCGCCCTCCCGTCTTCGCGTCACGCCCGGCGCTCAGTGCTTCGTGTTGCCGTTGGCGTTGTGGTTCCCGTTGGCGTTCTTGTTGCTGTTGATCTCGCGGACGCCGTCGGTGTTCTTGTTGCCGTTGTCGTTGGTCAGGACGCCCACGTTGGACGGGGCGCTGTTGGCGTTCAGGTTCTTCGGCACGTTGGCGTTCGTCTCCACCGCGCTGTTGCGCGTGGCGTTGGCGTTAGAGTTCGAATTCGTGTTCGAGTCGCCGCCGCCGCACGCCGCGCCCCACGCCGCGACCCCGAGTAAGCAGATTAGAGTCAGTGTCCGTCGCATCTCTCCTCCAGACTGTTGTGGCCTCGGCCCGGCGGCGTGGCTTAGCGGTAGACCTCTTCGCCGCGGTGGCTCTTCCACTCCCTCTCGAAGTACTCCGCGTCTTCGTCCGAACGGGGCGTGACGCCCATGACGATGCCGCCCTCCTTCAGCCCCTTCTCGTAGTGCTTGACGCGCTCCTCGGGGATGCCGGCGCCGATCAGCGCGCCGATGATGCCGCCCGTCGCGCCGCCCGCGCCCGCGCCGGCGAGGCCGGCCGCGATGGGGCCGGCGACGAGCAGGCCCAGGCCCGGCAGCGCCAGAGTCGTCCCGATGGCCGCGATGGCCGCGAGGGTCGCGCCGACGGTGCCGCCGATGGCCGCGCCCGTGCCCGCGCCTTCGAGCGCCTTGTTGCCCAGCTCGGTCTCCCTGCCCTCGACAAAGTGCTTCTCGCGCGCCTCGTCCGACATTAAAAGGTTAACGTCCTTATCGCTGTAGCCGCGGGTGGTGACCGAGTTGTAGGCGCGCTCGGCGCTATCCCTGTCTCTAAACAGTCCGGTGACCATCCTCGAATGTCCTGTCGCTGAACCCGTAGTTTCTGCCATGTATCAGTTCTCCTTTTGAGGCGATTTAGTAAAAGCCGCGCCGGAACCCTGTCGGTTGACCCGCGCCGTCGCCGCGCGGCCCAGCAATTCCGGCCCCCTTGACAGTATCGTTTTCGCGCTCGAAAAATTTAGCTGTCACGGGTTATAGCAAAAGAGAGGCCACCCGACGGCGGGCGGCCTCTCTTCGCGTGAAATATTTCGGGCGTCGGACTCAAGAGCGGAGGTCTGCCGTGGGCAGCAGCCGGGGCGGCTGGCGGTGTTTGGTAGCCTGCTCGTAGGCGTAGGCGAGGCGGATGAGTTTCGCCTCGGTGAAGGCGCGGCCGAAGAAGGAGACGCCGACGGGCAGGCCGTAGACGTAGCCGGCCGGCACCTGCACGTTCGGGTAGCCGGCGACGGCCGCGGGCGTCGAGCTGCCGCCGGTGAAGTGGTCGCCGTTGACGAGGTCGGTCGTCCAGGCGGGGCCGCCCGTCGGCGCGATGAGCGCGTCGAGGTTGTGCTTCTGCATCACGGCGTCCAAGCCCTGCGCCTGCGACATCTGTTTGCTCGCGCTCAGCGCCTTGAGATACTTCGGGTCGGTGAGCGGCCCCTTGGCCTCGGCGCGGACGAAAAGCTCTTGCCCGAAGTAGGGCATCTCGCGGTCGCGGTTCTTCTCGTTGAAGTCGATCAGCTCCTTCAGGGTGCGCGGGTGGTCGCCGGGCGCGAGGGAGGCGAGGTACTTGTTGAGGTCGGCCTTGAACTCGAAGAGCAAAACCTCGAACTCGGGGGCGTCGAACTTGCCGTGCGTGGGGAGGTCGGCCGGGTCTACGACGGTCGCGCCCTCGCGCTTCATCAACTCGATGGCGTCGGCCATCAGCTTGTCCACCTGATCATTAAAGCCGAAAAATTTTCTAGCGACTCCGATGCGCGCGCCTCGCAAAGCGCCCGGGTCGAGCGACTGCGTGAAGTCCATCCGCGCGTGGCGGCTGCCCGTCCCCGTGATCGCGTCGAGCGCGTCGTAGCCGGCGAGCGCGTTCAAGAGCGCGGCGGCGTCGGCGACGGTGCGCGCCATCGGGCCGGCCGTGTCCTGGCTGTGCGCGATGGGGATAATGCCGGAGCGGCTGACCAGCCCGAGCGTCGGCTTGATGCCGACGATGCCGCACGTGCCCGAAGGGCAGACGATGGAGCCGTCGGTCTCGGTGCCGACGCCGACGAGCGCGAGGTTGGCGGAGACGGCCGCGCCCGAGCCGCTGCTCGAGCCGCAAGGGTTCCGGTCGAGCGCGTAAGGGTTGCGCGTCTGGCCGCCGCGCCCGCTCCAGCCGCTCGTCGAATGCGAGGAGCGGAAGTTGGCCCACTCGCTCAGATTCGTCTTGCCGATGATGACGGCCCCGGCCGCGCGCAGGCGCTCGACGACGAAGGCGTCCCGTCTCGGCTTGGCGCCCACGAGCGCGAGCGAGCCGGCGGTCGTCGACATCTTGTCGGCCGTGTCGATGTTGTCTTTGATGAGGACGGGGACGCCGTGCAGCGGGCCGCGCAGGCGGTTCGCCTTGCGCTCGCGGTCGAGCGAGTCGGCGATTGCCGGCGCGTCCGGGTTCGTCTCGATGACGGAATTGAGGGCCGGCCCGCGGCGGTCGATGCGCTCGACGCGTTCGAGGTACATCTCGGTCAGACGCCGCGCCGTCACGCGCCCCGAGGACATCGCCGCCTGCGCGTCGCGCACGGTTAGCTCCTCCCAGTCGAAGCGCCCGCCGCCCTGCGGCTCGCCGGCCAGAAGCGCGAGCGTGCGCGCCGCCGCCTCGTGATTGAATCCGGTTAAGACTAAGCCCAGGCCGCCGGCCACGGTTGCACGCACAAACTCACGCCGACCTTTACGCGCCATGTTGGTTTCAGCCTCTCTTCGCGTGGTAAAACGCATCATGCAGAAGCCCGACCGTGAGGGAGGGCGTCTTAACAAACGTGGAAGGCTTTGATGACGTAAGACGTACGCCCTCCCTCGCGGTCGGGCTTCTGCATTCGAGTTTCGATGTGGACTGAGAGCATCGCGCAACGTCGTCGGAAAAGCAATGAAAAACTTCAACCTCTGCCTGCTCGGCTTCGGCAACGTCGGCTGCGCGCTGCTCGACCTCCTCTTCGAGAAGAGGGGCGAGTTGTGGGAGGAGTTCGGCGTCAACTGGCGCGTCACCGGCGTCGCGTCGCGCAGCCTGGGTTGGCTCGTCGCCCCCGAGGGCTTCTCCGACGAAGAGCTGGTCTACGCGCCGCTGGCCGGCCTCGCGCAGAAGCTCTCGCCCGCGCCGCCGGACGTCGAGAGCTGGCTCGCCGCCGCGCGCTGCGACGTGCTGTTCGAGCTGACCTCGCTCGAACCGTTGACGGGCGAGCCCGCCGTCTCTCACGTGCGCGCGGGACTCGAACACGGCGCGCACGTCGTCACGGCCAACAAGGGGACGGTCGTCCACGCCCACCGTCAACTTTCGGAACTCGCGCGGGCGCGCGGGCGGAGGTTTCTGTTCGAAGCTTCGGTCGCGGAGTTCCCGGCCTTCTCACTCTTCCGCGGCTCGCTCCCGGCGGCGCGGCTGCTCTCGTTCGAGGGCCTGCTCAACTCGACGACGACCGTCATCCTCGACGAGATAGCCTCGGGCCGCACCTTCGAAGAGGGCGTCCGCCGCGCGCAGGAGTTAGGGATAGCCGAGACCGACCCCACGCACGACGTGGAGGGCTGGGACGCGGCCGTCAAAGCCTGCGCGCTGGCGAACGTCCTGATGGGCGCCGGTCTGAAAATCGAAGAGGTCGGGAGGGAAGGTATCCGCGGTTTGAAAGACGAGGACGTGCGCGCGGCCCACGCCGAAGGCCGCCCCTACAGACTCGTCGCGCGCGCCCGTCTCGACGAAGCCGGCCGCGTCTCGGCCGACGTGCGCCCCGAACGGGTCTCGCCGCGCGGCCCCTTCGCCTCGGTCGAGGGGACGACGCTCGCCATCCACTACGAGCTGGACGTGCTGCCCGGCCTCACCGTCATCGCGCACGACCCGGACTTAACCAGCACCGCCTACGGCCTCCTCGCAGACTTCATCGAAGCCACCCGCGGGGAGGGTTAGTGTGTGCGTCGCTTGCGGGGCGAGGAGGACTGAATGAACCACAGAGACACAGGGACACAGCTTTGAAGAGAACAGTCAACAAGCTGTGTCCCTGTGTCTCTGTGGTTCAACTGCCCTTAACTATACTTCCAACTTCCAGGAAAGACTCAAGCGCCGCGCGCGATCTCCCCGACCCCGGCGACCAGACGCTCGACCTCTTCGCGCGTGGTGTAGCAGGCGGCGCCGGCGCGGACGAGACCTTCGGGGAGGAGGCCGAGCTGCTCGACGACGGTGGCGGCGTAGAAGTCTCCGTGCGAGAGGAAGAGGCCGCGCGCGGCTAAGCGGCGCGCCGCGTCCGTCGAGGTCACGCCCCCGATTGTGAAGGCCACGGTCGGCGTGCGCGGCGCTCCGGGCGGCAGCCCGTAGAGCTTCACGCCCTCAACCCGCGAAAGCCCCTCCCACAGAAGCTTCGTCAACTCCGCCCCGCGCGCGTGCAGCGCCTCGAAGGCACGCTTCAAGCGCTCGCGCCGCGCCGAGCCTTCGAGCGGCGCCGTCGGGTTGCCGCGAGCGAGCGAGGCGAGGAAGTTCACGGCCGCCGCCGCGCCGACGATGCCCTCGTGGTTCTGCGTGCCCGTCTCCGCGACCTCGGGCGCGTAGTCGGGCGCCGGCTCAAGCCTCGGGAAGGGGAGCGACTCGTACAGCTCGCGCCGGCAGAACATCGCCCCGACGTGCGGGCCGTAGAACTTGTAGGCCGAGCAGACGAGGAAGTCGCAGCGCAGAGCCTTCACGTCGACGAGCTTGTGCGGCGCGTAGTGCACCGCGTCTACGAACAGGTAAGCGCCGACCGACTCGGCGAGCCGGCGCGCGCGCTCAAGGTCGCTCAAGGTGCCGAGCGCGTTCGACGCCGCGCCCACGGCCAGGAGCTTCGTCCGGGAGTTGACCTTCGACTCGAAGTCGTCCCAGTCGAGCTCGCCCGTCTCCTTCTTCATCCGCACGACGCGCACGGCGACGCCGCGCTCGCGCGCGAGCGCCTGCCACGGCGCGACGTTGGCGTGGTGGTCGAGCTGTGTGACGACGACCTCGTCGCCCGCCTCGAACGTGCGGCCCAGGGTGCGCGAGACGTGGAAGGCCAGCGTCGTCGCGTTCGCGCCGAAGGCGATCTCGTGGGGGGAGGCGTTGAGGAAGTCGGCCAGACTTTCGCGCGAGCGTTCGAGCAGCCCGTCGGTCTCCGCGCTCGTCGGGTATTCCCAGTGGGTGTTGGCGTTGTGCCGGTACAGGTAGTCCGACATCGCCTCGACGACCGCGCGCGGCACCTGCGTCCCGCCGGGGCCGTCGAAGTACGCGACCGCGTGCCCCTCGTGCGCGCGCTCCAGGGCGGGGAAGTGTGAACGTATCTCCTGCACCGAGGCGGCGTGCTCGGCCGCCCTCACTGTCTCGGTCATCCCGTACCTCGCCGGTGTTATTATCTCTGCCGCCAGCATTGACGAATCCCACGCCCCGGGTCAAGCGAAGCCGGGCGAAGTCAGGCGCAGGAGAGAGTGATGCCCTTCCGACAGGAACCCCCGCGGCTCGGCAACCAGTACGAGACAGACCGCGCGCTGCGCTCTTACCTGCGGCGCGCGCTCCCGCCGGAGGTGTTGGAAGAGGTCGAGCCCGAGCTGCTCGATTTAGGAGAGCTGGCCGGCGGCGAGCTCTACCGGATGCAGCTCGCCGACCGTCTGAACGAGCCGCGTCTGACGCAGTGGGACGCGTGGGGCGAGCGCGTCGACCTCATCGAAGTCTCGCCGCTGTGGCGCGCGGCCGAGCGTTTGGCGGCGGAGCGCGGCCTCGTGGCGACGGCCTATGAACGTAAGCACGGAGCGCACTCGCGTCTTCATCAGTTCGCGCTCGCGTACCTGTTCACGCCCTCGACGGACATCTACAGTTGCCCGCTCGCGATGACGGACGGCGCGGCGCGCGTGCTCGCGACTTCCGGCAACGACCTTCTCGTCCGTGAAGTCCTGCCACACCTCGTCTCGCGCGACCCGGAGGAGTTCTGGACGAGCGGGCAGTGGATGACGGAGCTGACCGGCGGCTCGGACGTGGGCGCGTCGGAGACGGTCGCGCGACTCGACGGCGGCGACGTATGGCGGCTCTACGGGCGCAAGTGGTTCACTTCGGCCGCGGCCTCGCAGGCGGCTTTGACGCTCGCAAGGCCCGAGGGGAACCCAACGGGCGGGCGCGGCCTCGCGCTCTTCTTCGTCGAGACGCGCGACGCGGAAGGGCGTCTGCGGGGCATTCGCATCGAACGCCTGAAGGAGAAGCTCGGCACGCGCAAGGTGCCGACCGCGGAGCTGACGCTCGAAGGCACGCCGGCCGTTCTGGTCAAAGGCACGACCGACGGCGTGCGCGACATCGCGCCGATGCTCAACGTGACGCGACTCTGGAACGCGGTGAGCGCGGCGGCGTTGATGCGGCGCGGCGTGGCCCTCGCGCGCGACTACGCGCGGCGGCGCGCGGCCTTCGGCTCGACGCTCGCGGAGAAGCCGCTGCACGCGGACACGCTGGCGGGTTTGCAGGCCGAGGCCGAGGCGGCGCTCCAACTCGCCTTCTACGCGGCGGGGCTGACCGGGCGCGAAGAGGCGGGCGAGTTGGACGAGCAGGGCGCGCGTCTGTTGCGGCTCGTGATGCCGCTGGTGAAACTGACGACGGGGCGCGCGGCCGTCCACGTCGCGAGCGAGGCCATCGAGGCTTTCGGCGGCGCGGGCTACGTCGAGGACACGGGGCTGCCCGTCATCCTGCGCGACGGCCAGGTGCTCTCCATCTGGGAGGGCACGACCAACGTCCTCTCGCTCGACGCGCTGCACACGTCCCTGAAGGATAACGTCGCGCTCTATTCACTCCTGGCAGAGATCGAAGACTGCGCCGCCTCGGCACGCGACGAGCGGCTCGCCATCCCCGCGCGAAAAGCGCGGTCGGCTGCGGTGAACGCACGCGCCTGGCTCACCTGGGCCGCGGGGGAGGGGCAGGTCAAGCTCGAAGCGGGGGCGCGCCGCTTCTGCATGACCCTGGGGCGCGCCCTCGCCCTCGCGCTCCTCACGCGCCACGCGCAGTGGTCGCTCGACTCCGAGCGAGACCCGCGCGCCGCCGCGGCCGCACGCCGCTTCGCGCACAACGGCATCGACCTCATTATTTCAGATATAGACCCCGCCGACGCGAACCTGTTGTTATCAGAGTAGAGTTTAGGCGGAACGAGAATTTAACCACAGAGACACAGAGGCACAGCTTGTTGAGTCACGAACTCCAAGCTGTGCCTCTGTGTCTCTGTGGTTAATTCCAGTCCCGAAATTTCCACGACACGGGATGATCCTTCCCGTCGAGCTTCCGCGCGTTAAGGGTGGGCGCGGAAGTTCGAAGCGCCCGCACTCATTCACAACTTCAAGGAGACCTCATGCAATCGTTCAAAAGGGCAGCCCTGTTCTCTTTCCTGATTCTCTCTTCGTTCGTCTGCGCCTCCGCGCGGCAGAAGCCGGCGGACGTGCGTGCGGCGGCCGCGGCCGCGTGCGCGCAGGTGCGGCAGACGGCGGCGCTCGCGCGTGCCGCGTGCGGCGTCGAGGGCATCGAGCGTCGTCACATCGTCGCGGACGTGTTCGAATACTCTTTCAAGCTCAAGGTCGGCGAAGGCGAGCACGACGTGGTCGGCCTGCACCGCGTCGTGCGCGAGCGCGCCAACGGCGTCCCCTTCAAGTCGATGCGCGCCGTCTTCATGGTGCACGGCGACCTCTGGGGCTTCGACGAGGCCTTCATGAGCAGCACGCTCTCGGGGGCCGTCGCGCGCGAGAATTCAATCGGCGTCTACCTCGCGCGGAATGGGGTGGACGTGTGGGGCATCGACCTGCGCTGGACGCAGGTGACGGCCGACACGACCGACTTCACTTTCATGAAGGACTGGAACGTCTCGACGCACGTCTCGGACGTAGGCGTGGGCATCGGCGTCGCGCGGGCCGTGCGCGGGGCGACGGGGAGCGGCGACGGCCGCGTCGCGCTTCTGGGTTGGAGCCGCGGCGGCACCGTCGTCTACGCCTACGCGGGCGCGGAGGCCGCGCTGCCCGAGGCCGCGCGGCAGGTGGACGCGCTCGTCCCCGTTGACATCGCCTTCAAGCTCAACCCGGAGCACGAGGAGCAGCGCGCCGCCGCGTGCACGCGCTACGCCGCGGGGCAGCAGCAGCTCGCCGCGGGCGTCTACCACTCGCCGCAGGGCGTGCTCGTCCGCAACCTCGGCCTGCTGGCGGCGACCGCGCCCGCGGACGCTTCGCCGGTGCTGGCGGGGCTTAACAACAGGCAGGCCGCGCTGCTCGTCGGTTCGGCCACGCACGTGCTGTTCGCGCCGTACCCGCCGGTGCCCTTCTACCACTTCGCGGGGGGCACGTTCGACGCCAACGGCCTGCCTTCGGGTTTGCGGTTCACGCAGGAGCAGTACCTCTACGACTTCTACCAGACGGCCGCGCCCTTCCAGAGCGCGACCGAGCAGTTCGAGACCGACGGCGTGCTCTGCGGCGACAGCTTGCCGTATGACGACAACCTCGCGTCGATTAACATCCCGGTCTACTTCATCGGCGCGGGCGGCGGCTTCGGCGAGTTCGGGCTCGACACGCTCGGACGTTTAGGGAGTTCGGACGTGACTTCGAACGTCGTCAGGCTCTCCGGCCCCGAGGGGCGGCCGGTCGAGTTCGGCCACTCCGACATCTTCCTCGCCGACAACGCGAAGGAGCTTGTCTGGAAGCCGCTCTATGACTGGCTCGCCAGTCACTAAAGGGTAAATTAACCACAGAGACACGGAGGCACAGCTTGATGACTTATTGCATCAAGCTGTGCCTCCGTGTCTCTGTGGTTAATTTACCCTTGCGCGCCGGAGCCGCCCGCGTTCCCTCCGGCCTTGCCGCTGTCGGCGGCGCCGCCCTGCGAAGAGATGTTTGTGCCGCCGGCCGTGCCTTCTAAGCTCGTGCCGGTCTCGCCGCCCGGCTCGTTCTCGCCCGCGTAGGCTCGGTCGGCGTAGGGCGTCGCGCCGCGCTCTTCGCGCAGGTTGCCCTCGCCGATGCCCTGATCTTTGCCCCGTTTCGTCGCTTCAGCCATCCGCTTCCTCCCCCCGGTTCGTCTTTTCTAATCGTGATGTCGCTCGCCGCCGGGCGTGCCGCTCTTCTTGCCGGAGCCTTCGGACTTGTTGCCCGTGCCCTTGCCCTCGCTCTTCGCGCCGGACTCGCCGCGCGAGCTGGTGCCGCCCTTCTGGCGCGTCGCCCCGACGTGCCCGCTGTCGCCCTGATTCCTGCCGCCGCTGTCTGCGCTCATCCTGCTTCAATCCCCCTTGCTGTTCTTGAGAAGTCTAAAGTCTGTGCACGTCCCCGCCGCCGCCCACCTCTATGCGCGTCCCGCAGGCGGGGCAGTTGAACTCCGCGATGTGTGCGGGCGCGTTGACGCGCGCGTTGCAGTTCGGGCAGACCGTCAAGGCCCTCGGCGTGTGCCCGCGGAAGAGCAGCACGCCGACGACTACGACGAGCAGCACGAGCGGGACGGCGAAGACGAGGCCGATCCCGGTCGTCACCCCGAGGATGATGACGGCCAGCAGAAGGATCACGCACAGGACGACCCCGAGAATCTGCCCGAGCCCCGGACTCCAACCCGTGTCAGACCGCCCCGCGGCGCGCGCCTCTCTGGTGAACCTCTCTTCTCGCATTGCGAACCTCCCCATGTTTCCTAAGCGAACATCCGCGCCGCACATCCGTACGCGCCCGACCGCCCCGACCCCGCGCGGGGCTTGAGTTGCTTCAGTTCGTCCGCCTATGACTTTAAGGTGAGCAACGCGGGTGCCAGAGGTGGCCGCTATAGATTCTCAACTTCGCGCGGACAGAAACCGATACTCCGCGTTGTAGTGTGCGGTGCATGACACGACCTATCACTGCGCGGGCGAAGATTCTGGGCGGGGCGACGGGCGAGCTGAAGAAGATGCGGCGCACGATGCGCGAGGTCTTCGGGCTCGAACGCATGCGGCTGGGGCAGGCCGAGGTCATACGCTCGGTCATCTCGGGCCACGACACTTTGGCGGTGATGCCGACGGGCGCGGGGAAGTCTCTCTGCTACCAACTGCCGGCGCTCCACCTGCCGGGGACGACCGTCATCGTCTCGCCGCTCATCTCCCTGATGAAGGATCAGGTGGACAAACTCTCGGAGGCCGGCGTCGAGGCCGCGCAGGTCAACAGCGCGCTCACGGAGGCGGAGCGCCGCGAGGAACTTGAGCGCATCGAGCGCGGCGCGAGCGAACTCGTCTTCACCACTCCCGAGCGCTTCACCGACCCCGCCTTCCTCGAAATCCTTCGGACGAAGGAGCTCGACTTCGTCGTCATCGACGAGGCGCACTGCATCTCCGAATGGGGGCACGACTTCCGCCCGAGCTACCTCGCGCTCGGCGCGGCCGTCCGCACGCTCGGCTCGCCGCCGGTGCTCGCGCTCACCGCGACGGCCACGCCCGAAGTCGTCGAGGACATACGGAAGCAACTCGGCCTCCGCGGGCTGCGCGTCTTCAACACGGGCATCTACCGCGAGAATCTTTATTACGAAGTCCTGCGCGTGACGAACGAGCGCGAGAAGCGCGAGCAGCTCGCGCGCCTGATGCGCGAGACCGAAGGGTCGGGCATCGTCTACTGCGCGACCGTCAAGGCCGTCGAAGCCCTGGCCGAACTCTTCCGCGGCTCGGAGTTCGAGACGCGCACGTACCACGGCAAGCTCTCCGCCTCCGAGCGGCGCGAGCATCAAGACCTCTTCATGGCGGGCCGCCTGAAGGCGGTCTTCGCCACGAACGCCTTCGGGATGGGCATCGACAAGCCGGACATACGCTTCGTCGTCAACTACCAGATGCCCGGCTCGCTCGAAGCCTACTATCAGGAGTCCGGGCGCGCGGGCCGCGACGGCGAGGAGGCGCGCTGCACGCTGCTCTATCAACTCGACGACCGGCGCACGCAGCTCTTCTTCCTCGGCGGGCGCCACCCGAAGGCGGAAGACCTCTGGGCCGTCTGCGACGCGCTGCGCGCCGCGGGGGCCGACGTCAAGCCCGTCACGCTCGCGCCCGTCCAGGAGGCCGCGCCCAACGTCGCGAAGACGAAGGTGCGCGTCGCGCTCTCTCTACTCAAAGAGGCCGGCGTCGTGCGCGAGGCGCGCGGCGTGCGCTTCAAGCTCGCCCGGCCCGACGTGACCCGCGAAGAGGTCGAGCGCGCGGCCGAGGCTGCCGCGGGGCGAGGCGGCGCCGACCGCGAGAAGCTCGAACGCGTCATGCTCTACGGCCAGAGCGCCGAGTGCCGGTGGAAGCTCCTGCACGAATACTTCGGCGAGCCCTTCGGGCGGGAGCGCTGCGGCCACTGCGACAACTGCCTGCACCCGCTCGAAGAGCAACTCGGCCTGACGCGGGACGAAACGGGCGCGCCGGCGAAAGAGGCCGGGCCTGCGCCGAAGAGGAAGGTCGTCGAGTTTAACGAAGGCGACGCGGTGCGCCTCCCGAAGTACGGCCGCGGCCGCGTCGTCTCGCTCGAAGACGACAAGGTCTCGGTCAAGTTCCCCGACGGGGAGACGCGCACCTTCAAACGCGAGTTCGTCAAGAAGGGCTAAACAAGCCGGTCTGAAATCTCACATTCTCGATTGACACGCGGGCGCGCATGGGCAAAATTCGAACGTGATGAAACGCTCGCCCACGCGCATAAGATTTCTGCTGTCGCTCGTCCTGCTGCTGGCGGGGCAGACGGCCGCGCCCGCGCAAGGCCGCCGCGCCACGCGCGCGCAGCTCGAAGCCGCGCGCGCGTACATACGCAAGAGTTGGCGCACGCTCACGCGCTCGAACCGCGATGTCGCGTCGGCCGCCGTAGACCCGAAGTTCAAACCCCGCGACAACAGAGCCCTCCGCTGGCCCGTCTACGTCGCGCGCGACGAGAACCTCGCTGCCGTGCGTCGCGCACTGCGCGCGCAGATGAAGCCGTGGGAGTTCGCAGACATACAGGTGATTGAACTGCCCGAGCTGATGGAGCCCGCCCCCGGGCTGCTCTACCTGCCGCGCCCTTACGTCGTCCCCGGCGGGCGCTTCAACGAGATGTACGGGTGGGACAGCTACTTCATAGAGGTCGGGCTGCTGCGCGACGGCGAGCTCGCGCTCGCGCGCGACATGGTCGAGAACTTCCTCTACGAGGTCGAGCACTACGGCCGCGTGCTCAACGCCAACCGCACCTACTACCTCACGCGCTCGCAGCCGCCCTTCCTCGCGCGGATGATCCTCGGCGTCTACGAGCGCACGCGCGACCGCGCGTGGCTGCGGCGCGCCGCCCGCGCGCTCGACAGGGACGACGCCTACTGGGCCGGCGCGGGCTCGCCGCACGTGACGCGGGCGTCGGGCCTCTCGCGCTACTACGACTCGGGCGAAGGGCCGGCGCGCGAAGTCCTCGCCGACGAGCGCGACGCCGAAGGGCGCACGCACTACGACCGCGTGAAGGAGTTCTTCCGCACGCACGAGGTCACGGACTACGACGTGAGCAAGTTCTACGACCGCGCGCGGGACGAGCTGACGCAAGCCTTCTACAAGGGCGACCGCTCGATGCGCGAGTCGGGCTTCGACCCCTCGAACCGCTTCGGCCCTTTCAGCGCGGACATCACGAGCTACGCGCCCGTCTGCCTCAACTCCCTGCTCTACGTCTACGAAAGGGACGCGGCCCGCATCATGCGCGCGCTCGGCGACCGAAGCATGGCGGGGTTGTGGGAGGAGCGCGCCGAGGCTCGACGCGAGGCCATCAACCGGCTGATGTGGGACGAGCGCGACGGGCTCTACTACGACTACAACTTCGAGAAGGGCGAGCGGAGGCGCTACCCTTTCGTCACGACCTTCTACCCGCTCTGGGCGGGCGTCGCGTCGAAGGCGCAGGCGGCGCGCGTCGTCTCGAACCTGCACCTGTTCGAGCGCGCGGGCGGCCTGCAGACGAGCACGAACCGCTCGGGCAGCCAGTGGGACGCGCCCTACGGCTGGGCGCCGATGCAGTTGATTGCCGTCGAGGGCCTGCGCCGCTACGGCTATGAGAAGGAGGCCGAGCGCGTCTCGGTCAACTTCCTCTCGCTCGTGCTCAAGGAGTTCGTCGAGCACAACACCATCGTCGAGAAGTACGACGTGGAGCGGCGCACGTCCTCTCTGGGCGCGGGGCTGCGCTTCGGCTACGCCTCGAACGAGATCGGCTTCGGCTGGACGAACGCGGCCTTCACGGAGCTGTACGCTAAATTGCCGCCCGCGGCGCGGGCCTCGGTGCTTGAGCCGGGCGGGGCCGGCGTTCCTTAAGAGATGATGAAAGCCAAACGTGGATTCGCGAGCGACAACAACGCCGGTGTGCACCCGCGCGTGTGGGAGGCGCTCAGGTCGGCCGACCGGGGCCACGCCGTGGCCTACGGCGACGACGTGTACACGGAGGAGGCCGTCCGCCTCTTCCGCGAGAGCTTCGGCGAGAGGGCGGAGGTCTTCTTCGTCTTCGGCGGCACGGGCGCGAACGTCTCGGCGCTCGCCTCGGTCGCGCGCCCCTTCCAGGCGGTGGTCTGCGCCGAGACGGCGCACATCAACGTGGACGAGTGCGGCGCGCCCGAGCGCTTCACGGGCTGCAAGCTGATCGACCTGCCGACCCCGGATGGGAAGCTCCGCCCCGAGCAGATAGAGCCTGTGCTCGGCGGACTCGGCGACCAGCACCACGTGCAGCCGCGCGTTATCTCGGTCTCGCAGGCGACCGAGATGGGGACGGTCTACACGAAGGAGGAGTTGCGGCGGCTCGCGGACTTCGCGCACGGGCGGGGCTTGTTGCTGCACGTGGACGGCGCGCGTTTGGCGAACGCGGCGGCGCACCTGGATGTCTCTCTGAGAGAGTTGACGGCCGACGCGGGCGTGGACGTGCTGAGCTTCGGCGGGACGAAGAACGGGATGATGTACGGCGAGGCCGTCGTCTTCTTCGACCACGCTCTGGCCGAAGGGTTCAAGTTCGTGCGGAAGCAGTGCGCGCAGCTCCCTTCGAAGATGCGCTTCGTCGCGGCGCAGTTCACGGCGCTCTTAGGCGAAGACCTCTGGCGCGAGCCGGCGGCGCACGCGAACCGCATGGCGCAGACGTTGGCCGCGGAGCTGCGCGGAATCCCGCAGGCGCGCATCACGCAGGCGGTCGAGTCGAACGCCGTCTTCGTCGTCCTCCCGCCCGAATCAATCCCGCGCGTGCAGGAGCGCTTCTTCTTCTACGTCTGGAACGAGCAGATTTCCGAGGTGCGCTTCATGTGCTCCTTCGACACGACCGAGGAGGACGTGTCGGAGTTGGTGGAAGTGTTGAGGGAGGCGTTGGGGGTGAAGGGATGAAGGGTGAAGGCGGAAGAGAGAGTCTCTCCCTTCCGCCTTCACCCTTCCGAAAGAAAGGGTTTTAGTTTGCGCCTTCTACCACCATCTCAGGCCCGGCCTTGATGCGTGTTTTGACTTTCATGTCTCAGCCTCCTTCAAGGGTTGTGCGAAGCGAGGTTGGCAGCGTGGGATGTTTGTTTTCCTACTGCCTACTGCCTACTCCCTTCACGGCGTCGTGTCGGCGAGGTTCGACTTGTACTTGGTGTTGGTGGCGCGGTCGTTCAGCTCGACGTAGACGTAGCTGGGCGGGACGACGCCCTCCTCCAACGCGAACCAGATGGAGTTGAGGTCGTCGGGCTTCGAGAGGGCGCAGAAGCCGTTGAGGCGCTTGCCCTGCTGGTCGTAGATGTCCACCCAGGTGCGCGCGGACTTCGCGTTCTTCCCGCAGGGCGGGAGGTTGGGCGCGGCGGCGAACATCTCGTTCGGGTAGTCCGTAGAGTTCATGACCCCGAAGCTGTAGCGCACGAAGTTCTTGCCGCCGGCCTGGTAGTACTCGAGGATTTTCAGGTAGAGGACGGGGTTGGGCAGCGCCCGCGGCGCCGAGAGCGTCGAGGCCGCGTGGGCCGCGAGACACGACAGAGCGAGACAGGCCAGGAGCGCCCTGACCACCCACAAGCTGCGGAGCCTCATCTTCGTCAAGTTCCTCCGGGGGCGTCGAGGCTGTTGGAACGGCGCGCATTGAATCACTTTCCGCCGCGCCGCACAAGAGTTTTTACGACGCGCCCTCAGTCCGGGTACTCGTCCGACCCCTGCACCCAGAGGAAAGACTGCACGTCGATCATGTCGCGCGGCCCGAGGGCGCTCTGGTCGCGCCGAATTGTCTCGGCCAACTGAAGGAGGCTCGCGTAGGTCTCCCAGTTGGGGCGGGACTTGTACTCGAAGTCGAAGCCGTACTTCGCGGCGGCCGCGCGCGTGACCGTCGGCTTGAGGAAGATGTGCGTTAAGGGCTGCGCGAGGAAGCCCCAGACCGTGACCATCGGCCAGGTGAGCACGCGCGTCTGCCTGCGCGGGAGCGCGGCCACCGCCTCTACCCAACTGTTGAAGCGCCGCTCAAGACTGCCTCCGCCGTGCAGAAGCTCGTAGAGTCCTTCGGCGAAGGCGCGCGCGCCGGCCTCGGACTTGACGGCGTCGCGCAGCGCCATCTTCTCGAACGAGAAGATCATGCTGTGGCGCGTCCGCTGCTCGACGCGCACGGCGCGGGCCGCGACCTCCGCGAACTCGCCCGCGCGCAGGAGCCGCCGGAACTCCGCGCGCCCGAGCGCCTCCTCCCAACGCTCGTGCGCCTCCCACTTGTAATCGCGCTCCCAGTCGAGGTAAGTCTTGTCCCCGAACCCCCCGGGGAAGTAACGCAAGAACTTCCGCCGGCATGCCTCAGCGCCCTCGCTCTTTCTGCTCATCTGTTCGATTCCCCCTTGTCATTCGTTAATGCTCTTCAGTCCATCGCCGACGCGACCCAGCGCGGGGCGTCGTCGGTCTCCTGCCGCAGCAGGAGGTTCAACTGCGCGGCGTGGTGCTGCACGTGGCGCAGGTTGTAAAGGAGCAGCTCGCACGCGTCCAGCTCGACCCACTCGAAGACGCGCCGCGCGCGCGCCGTCTCGTCGGTCAGTGCCGCGACGACCGCGCGGCACTTCTCCCGGCAGCGGAGGAGGTATGCGAGCAGCTCGTCCTTCGTGTAGACGCGCTCCGGGAGGCGGCCCGCCGGGTCGAGTTCGTCGAGCGTGAACGGCTCGGGCGGCGCGAAGCCTTCGGTCGAGCCGTGGAGGTAGAGGTCGAGGTAGAAGAGCGTGTGGTAGACGACGTACCAGAACTCGGGCCGCCGCCCGCGGTCGCCCCAGAGTTTATCGGGGCACGCGCGCACGGCGTTCTCAAGCATCTCCAGAGCGGCGCCGAACTGTCGCCCGACGGCCCCCTTCCAGACCCCTTCGACCTCTCCTTTCGAAGAAGCCGGAGTCCACCCGCGAGTTTTCAGATGACCCATCTTCGTTTCCGTTAAGCGCGAGACAGACAGACTTCGCTGACGCCGGACGAAAAGATTTGTCAGGGGCGGTGTGGCGGGAAGAGGTCTTCGACGGCCATCCGCCAGCCGGGGACGGCCGGCTCTGCTTCGGCCGTGTCGCCGCGCCGGTAGGCGGTCGGGTGCTCGGGTTCTGCGGCGCGGTAGACCTTCACCACTTCGTCGCTCAAGAGGTCGACGTCCCAGACGACGAGCGTGCCCGCGGCGAAGTAGTCGGCACGCTTCCGCGCCAAAGCCGCCTCCGCCTTCGGGCCGTAGTCGCCCTCGCTCCGCACCTCGGCGGCGAAGACGGGCGCGCCCTCGAAGAACTTCATGCCCGAGGGCGGCCCCGTGTAGAAGGCCGCGTCGGGGCTGAACGTCTCAGGCGCACGCGGAAGCCCTTGTTGTCGCCGACCGCGCGCCCCGCGCCCGTCCGGCGCGAGTACTGGCGCAGCGAGACGAATATCTCGTCGCCCGCGTAACCGGGCTCATCACCTGTGGGCGGCATCCTGACCAGTTTCCCCGCGACGATCTCAGCCTTCCCAGACTCCCGGTACAAGTCCTCGACCGTGGCGGTGACCTTGATGCTCATACCTCTGCTCCTTCGGCCCGATTATATGGCCGGAGTGGTGAGGGAGTCTAAAGGTTTTTCGATTTTGGGATTTTGGTTTGCGGAAACGAACAGTGGGCGGGCGTGTGCGCGGGCGTGTGTGGGCGAAAAGGCTGGAAAAAGTGGCGAGGGCGGAGTGGTACGGGGGTTGTTGAGGGGCGTCGCGAGTGGAAGTGTTTCTGCGGTTGTAGCGAGACCCTATGCGAGATATAAAGCGAATCGATATGGATGTAAAACGCCCCTCGACGGACGTGCCCCGGCCCTCCACGGACGTGCCGCGCCCCGCCACGGATGTAAAGCGCTCCGGTTTCGACGCCCCGCGCTCCACGATGGACGTGAAGCGGCCCCAGCGGAAGAACCGGCGACGCGTGAAGATGGCCGTCTACGCGGCGCTGGCCGTGTGCGCCGTCGGCCTCATCACCTACGGGCTTTCGCGCCTGCCGAAGGCCGCGCCGAGCGTCTCGCGCTCGACCGTCCTCACCGACTCGGTCAAGCGCGGGCAGATGCTCCGCAACGTGCGCGGCCTGGGGACGCTCATCCCCGAGGAGATTCGACAGATCGCGGCCCCCGTCCAGGGGCTCGTCGAGCAGAAGTTCGTCAAGCCCGGCGAGACGGTCGAGCCCGGCACGGTGCTCGTCACCCTCTCCAACCCCACGCTGCAGCAGGCCGCGGTCGACGTCGCCTACCAGATCAAGTCGGCCGAGGCCGACATGAACAACCTCAAGTCGCGCCTGGAGAGCGACCGCATGACGCAGCAGGCGACCATCGCGTCGGTGCAGTCCGACTACCAGCAGGCCAAGATTCAGCTCGACGCCGACGAGGAGCTGGCGAAGGAAGGGCTCGTGGCCCAGCTCACGCTGCGCGTCTCGCGCGTGAAGGTCGAGCAGCTCGCCAACCGCGTCCAGGTCGAGAAGCAGCGCATCGAGCAGAGCAAGTCGCAGGTCGCGGCGCAGCTCGCCGCGCAGCAGGCGCGCATCGAACAGCTCCGCGCGCAGCTCCGGCTCAACCAGGAGCAGGTCGCCTCGCTCCAGGTGCGGGCCGGCACGGCGGGCGTGCTCCAGGAGGTCACGGTCGAGGTCGGCCAGCAGATCACGCCGGGCACGAACATCGCGCGCGTCGCAGACCCGACGAGCCTCAAGGCCGCGCTCCAGATTCCCGAGACGCAGATCAAAGACATCGCGCTCAACCAGCCCGCCGTCATCGACACGCGCGGCGGCGGCACCGTCAACGGGCGCGTCTCGCGCATCGACCCGGCCGCGCGCAACGGCACCTTCACCGTGGACGTGAGGCTCGAAGGGCCGATGCCGCAGGGCGCGCGCGTGGACTTGAGCGTGGACGGAACCATCGAACTTGAGAGGCTCGACGACGTACTCTACGTCGGCAGGCCGGCGACGGGCGGCGGCGGCCAGGCGACCGTCTCGCTCTTCAAGGTCACGCCCGACGGGCGCGAGGCCGAGCGCGTGCAGGTCAAGCTCGGCCGCACCTCCGTCAACAACGTCGAAGTCCTGGACGGCCTGCGCCAGGGCGACACGGTCATCCTCTCCGACACCTCGCAGTGGGACGGCGTCGACAGGTTAAGACTCGATTGAAGAAGGCCGTAAGCCGTTAGCCGTAAACCGCGACGGGCGAGAAACGCTTTCCGCCTGTCGCGCTTTACGGTTAACGAGTTCGACGGTTCCCCTACTTGTCACGGTTTACGGTTAACGGTCTACGAAAGGAACAACGACTGATGAGCGCTACAAGCGAACCCTTGGTGAAGCTGGACGGCGTGCGCAAGGTCTTCTACACGGACGAGGTCGAGACGCACGCGCTCTCCGGCATCCACCTCGACATCAAGAAGGGCGAGTACATCTCGATGGCGGGGCCGTCGGGCTGCGGCAAGTCGACGCTCTTATCCATCCTCGGCCTGCTCGATTCGCCGACCGAGGGCGAGTACGTGCTGAACGGGACGCCGGTGGCGAACCTCTCGCTCTCGGAGCGCGCGCGCATCCGCAACCGCGAGATCGGCTTCATCTTCCAGGCGTTCAACCTCATCGGCGACCTCAACGTCTACGAGAACGTCGAGCTGCCACTCACCTACCGCGACATGAGCGCGAAGGAGCGGCGCGAGCGCGTGGAAGAGGCGCTGCTCAAAGTGGGCATGTCGCACCGCATGAAGCACTACCCCTCGCAGCTCTCGGGCGGTCAGCAGCAGCGCGTGGCCGTCGCCCGGGCGGTGGCCGGCAACCCGTCGATCCTGCTCGCGGACGAGCCTACGGGCAACCTCGACTCCACCAACGGCGAGGCGGTGATGAACCTCCTGCGCGAGCTGCACGCGGGCGGCGCCACCATCTGCATGGTCACGCACGACCCGCGCTACGCCAAGTACGCCGACCGCACCTTCCACCTCTTCGACGGCCAGGTCGTCGAGGAGACTCACGAGGCGAAGGCCGAGGAGGAGCTGGAAGAGAGCGGGTTCAAGCTTTAGAGCGTTCGGCGTTCAGCATTCAGCCAATCCGTTAGCCGTCAGAGTTCGGCACTCAGCCTCCGGACGCGCGGAGGTAAGCCGCGGCATTGTCAAATTCCCCCCTCGCGTGACCGCGTTCGGCTGACCGCTGAAAGCCGAACGCTGAACGCTACACCGGAGGTGTTATGAGAACCCTTTGGAAGGACGTGCAGTACGCGGCGCGCGTGCTGTTGAAGAGCCCGGGGTTCACGGCCGTCGCCGTCATCGCGCTCGCCCTGGGCGTGGGCGCCAACACGGCCATCTTCTCGGTCGTCAACGCGGTGCTCCTCAAGCCGCTCAACTACAAAGACCCCGGGCAGCTCGTCCTCATCAACCACAACTACCCGAAGATAGACCTCAAGGCGGCGGTCTCGGCCGCCGGCTACGGCTACTACCGCGACAACGCGAAGTCCTTCTCGAACATCGCGGCCGGCACGGGCTGGGCCGTCAACCTCACGGGCGAGGGCGAGCCCGAGCGGCTGCAGGGCATCGCCGTCACGCCGAACATGTTCCAGACGCTCGGCGTGGAGGCGGCGCAGGGGCGCACCTTCACGCCCGAGGAGGGGCAGGCCGGCGCTAACAAGTCGGTCGTCCTCAGCGACGCCTTCTGGCGGCGCCGCTTCGGCGGCGTGGCGGTCGTCGGCAAGAGCGTCATGCTCAACGGCGAGCCCTACACGGTCGTCGGCGTCATGCCGCCCGGCTTCCAGTTCGGGCGCGAGTGGACGGGGCAGGCGTCCGACATCTACGGGCCGCTCACCTTCACGCCGCAGCAGCTCGACCCGAACACGGGCCTGACGAGCGAGAACCTCGGCGTCGTCGCGCGGCTCAGGCCGGGCGTGAAGGCGGAGCAGGCGCAGGCCGAGCTGGACTCCATCGCCGCCGACCTCCGCCGCCAGTACATGCCCGGCGCGGACGAGAGCAACTGGGGCCTCCTGCTCACGCGCTTCGACGAGTTCGTCGTCGGCCAGATCCGCACGGCGCTGCTCGTCCTGCTCGGCGCGGTCGCCTTCGTGCTGCTGATCGCCTGCGCCAACGTCGCCAACCTGATGCTGGCGCGCGCCGCCGTCCGCCAGAGGGAGATCGCCGTGCGCACGGCCCTGGGCGCGAGCCGCTGGCGCCTCGTCCGGCAGTTGTTGACCGAGAGCGTGCTGCTCAGCGTCGCGGGCGGCGCCGTCGGGCTGCTGCTGGCGATGTGGGGCGTCGACCTCCTGCTGAGGCTCAACGAGAACCAGATCCCGCGCGCGGCCGAGATCGGGCTCGACTCGAACGTGCTGCTCTTCACCCTCGGCGTCTCGGTGCTGACGGGAATAGTCTTCGGCCTCGCGCCCGCGTTCCAGACCTCGGGCGTGAACCTGCACGACACGCTCAAGGAGGGCGGGCGCAGCGGCCGCGTGGGCGTCCGCCGCGGGGTACGCAACGCGCTCGTCGTCGCCGAGATGGCCTTCGCCGTCATCCTCCTCGTCGGCGCGGGCCTCCTCATCCGCAGCTTCATGCGCCTGCAGCAGGTGAACCCGGGCTTCCAGCCGCGGGGCGTGCTGGCGATGCTCGTCTCGCTCCCGCCGAACCAGTACGGCGACCAGGCGCGGCGCGCGGCCTTCGACCGGCAACTGCTCGAACAGTTGCGCGCGCTGCCCGGCGTCAAGGGCGCGGCGACGAACACGTCGCTCCCGATGAGCGGCTGGAACCAGTCGGGCAGCTTCCGCATCGAGGGGCGCACCGTCGCGGCCAACGAGAGCTCGCCGCACGGAGCGCGCTGGATGCCCTCGGAAGACTACTTCCAGACGATGGGCATCTCGCTCATCAAGGGGCGCTACTTCGACGCGCGCGACACGGCCGAGGCGCCCGGCGTCGCCATCATCGACGAGACGCTGGCGCGCAAGTACTGGCCGGACGAAGACCCTTTGGGTAAGCGCATCACATTCGAGGGCGGGCCGCAGCAGCCGCGCTGGCGCGAGGTGGTCGGCGTCGTCGCGCACGTGCGCAACGAGGGGCTCGAGGGCGAGTCGCGCGGGCAGTACTACGTGCCCTACGCGCAGCGCGCCAACAACACCGACATCTTCGTCGTCGTCCGCACGGACGGCGACCCGGCGCAGCTCGCGCCCGCCGTGCGCGGCCGCATCGCCTCGGTCGACCCCGACCTGCCCGTCTACAAGGTGACGACGATGGAGAAGATGGTCTCCGACTCGCTCGCGCAGCGGCGCTTCTCGATGACGCTCTTCGGCGTCTTCGCGGCCCTCGCGCTGGCGCTCGCCGTCGTCGGGCTCTACGGCGTGATGTCTTACGCCGTGGCGCAGAGGACGCACGAGATCGGGCTGCGGATGGCCCTGGGCGCGCAAGGAAGAGACGTGCTGCGGATGGTCGTGGGGCAGGGGATGGGACTCGTCGCCGTCGGGCTCGCGCTGGGGCTCGCGGGCGCCTTCGTGCTCACGCGCCTGATGGCGAGTCTGCTCTACGACGTCTCGGCCGCAGACCCTCTGACCTACGCCGGCATCGCCGTGCTGCTGGCCGCCGTCGCCTTCCTCGCCTCTTACCTGCCTGCGCGCAGGGCGACGAAGGTCGACCCGATGGTCGCTCTTCGGTATGAATAAGGCCGGCTGTCGCTGGGAGCGCGGGCATCCCTGCCCGCATGAGCGCGAGAGCGCGAAAGCTGAGAGACGTTATGTCTCGACGTTGAGGTAAAGAGCACGACAGTCAGCGCGCTTGCGCGCGCTAGCGGGCAGGGATGCCCGCGCTCCCAGCGAGGAGAAGCGATGAGAACACTGCTTCAGGACATGCGGTACGCGGCCCGGACTCTCTCGAAGAGCCCGGGCTTCACGGCGGTCGCCGTCGTGGCGCTGGCCTTGGGGATCGGCGCCAACACGGCCATCTTCTCGGTCGTGAAGGCGGTGCTCTTAAGCCCCCTGCCTTACCCCGAGCCGGAGCGGCTCGTCTGGGTGCGCGAGATTAACCCGGGCTCGGACATCCTGGACGAGCCGGCCTCGATGCCCAACTACAACGACTGGCGCACGCAGACGCAGAGCTTCGAAGGCGTCGCCGCCTTCGGCTACGCGGGCGGCACCATCACCGAGGGCGACCGCGAGCCGGAGCGCGTCTCGGGGATGTCCACCTCGGCCAACTTCTTCGACGTGGTCGGCGTGAGGCCCGCGCTGGGGCGCGGCTTCCTGCCCGAAGAGGAGGCGGCCGGCAAGAACCGCGTCGTCGTCATCAGCCACGCCCTCTGGCAGCGCCGCTATAACTCCGACCCCGCAGTCCTCGGCCGGCAGATAACCATCACCGGCAACGTGCACACCATCGTCGGCGTCGCGCCCAAAGAGTTCAAGACGCCCGTGCCCGGCCCCAAGGCCCCAGACCTCTGGTTCCCCATCGCCTTCAGGTTCGACGACTCCATCCGCCGCAGCGACTTCCTCAACGTCTTCGCACGCCTGAAGCCGGGCGCGACGGTCGAGCAGGGGCGCGCCGAACTAGAAGCCGTCGCCGCGCGGCTCGCGGAGCAGTACCCTTCGACGAACGCCGGCTGGTCGGTGAAGGTCGAGCCCTTGCACGAGCGCGTCGTCGGCAACGTGCGGCAGGCCCTCTGGGTCTTGATGGGAATGGTCGGGCTGCTCCTGCTCATCGCGTGCGCCAACGTCGCGAACCTGCTCCTGGCGCGGGCGGCGGCGCGGCGGCAGGAGATCGCGGTGCGCACGGCGCTCGGCGCGGGGCGCTGGCGCGTGGTGCGTCAACTGTTGACCGAGAGCGTGCTGCTCTCGCTCGCGGGCGGCGCGCTCGGCCTCGTGCTCGCGGCGTGGGGCGTCGAGCTGTTGGTGGCTTTGAGTCCCGGCAACCTTCCCCGCCTCGAAGAGGTCGGACTCGACGCGCGCGTGCTCGCCTTCACGCTCGGCGTGTCGACGCTGACGGGCGTGGTCTTCGGATTACTTCCCGCGCTCAGCGCTTCGAAGGCGGACGTGGCCGTCTCGCTCAAGGAGGGCGGCGCGCGGGGCTCGACCGCGGGCGCGGGCGCGCGCCGCCTGCGCTCTTCGCTCGTCGTCGCCGAGATAGCCATCACGGCCGTGCTGCTCGCGGGCGCGGGGCTGATGGTGCGCAGCTTCGCCGCGGTGCAGTCGGTCGACCCGGGCTTCCGCCCCGACCGCGTCCTCACCTTCGACTTCGCGCTCCCGATGACGACCTACAAGGAGGC
>JAFAZX010000074.1 GCA_019239425.1 Acidobacteriota bacterium | reverse complement strand
AAGCGCCTGGAGTTCCGTCCGCCCGACCCGTCCTGCAACCCGTACCTCGCCTTCTCGGCGATGCTGATGGCCGGCCTCGACGGCGTGCAGAACCGCATCGACCCGGGCGAGCCGCTCGACAAGGACATCTACGACCTCGCGCCCGAGGAGCTGAAGAACGTCCCCTCCTTGCCCGGCTCGCTCGACGAGTCGCTCAAGGCTCTGGAGAACGACCACGAGTTCCTGCTCAAAGGCGAGGTCTTCACGCCGCAGCTCATCGACCGCTGGATCAGCTACAAGCGCGAGAAGGAGATCAACCCCATGCGGATGCGCCCGCACCCGCTGGAGTACTCGCTCTACTTTGATATTTAAGAGAAGTAGGCAGTAGGCAGACGGCAGTAGGCAGTTTGCCATTTGCGAATGCAGACGAAGGAATCGGGGGCGGCGAGCTTCTCAACTCGCCGCCCCCGATTCCTTCGGGATGTCTTTTGTCTTAACTGCCTACTGCCATCTGCCTACTGCCTACTGGTACTTATAGTCCGCCGCGCAGACCTCGACGCGCTGCGGGGTGGAGGAGTTGACGACGAGGACTTTCTTGAGGGTGCGGTGGAGGTGGAAGGAGATGTTGTTGGCGGTGTTGCCGGCCAGCTTGGCGTTGATGACGCCGGTGCCGGCCCACTCGGCCGTGAGCACGCCGACCTGCATGTTCTCGACGTACAGGTGTCCACCGTCGAGCTTCCCGTCCCGCTCGTAGACGAGGAAGTAGAGGGACGTGTTCTTGTCCGTGCAGCGGAACTGGTGCGTCTTCGTCGCCGGCGCGGCCGCGCCGTAGGCGAGCGCCGCCGCGAGCAGCGCCGCCGCGGCGACCGAAATGACGAGTGCGACTCTCTTCATGCGGTTCCTCCTTGCCGGCCCGACCTCCGCCGGCGGTCAGCGATTTCGTCCGAGACTGTGGCGCGGGTCTGGCCTACGCCGTCGGCGGCCGCGTAATATATCAAAACCTTGCCGGCGCCGTACGAAAAAACCGAATCACTCGTCCGCGAGCTGCCCGACCCGGAGGGCGCGCGCCTCTTCTACGAGCGCGTCACCGCTTCGCACGCGCGCGCGGCCCGCGCCTTCGCGCGCGACGGCGGCCTGCTGGCCGACGCGCTCGCGCTCGCGGCGTGGAGCCCCCTGCTGGGCACGACGCTCGAACAGAACCCCGACTACTTGACCTGGCTCGCGCGCGAACGCTCCGACGCGCGCGTGCGCGCGACCGAAGAGCTGCGCGAGTCCCTGGCGCGCTTCGCGCTCACGCACACGCAGGTGTCGCCGCAGGTGCAGCTCGCGCGCTTCCGCCGCCGCGAGCTTCTGCGCGTCTACCTCCACGACATACGCCACGCGACGACGCTCGTCGAGACGACCGAGGAGCTTTCCAACCTCGCCGACGCCGCGCTCGTCCACGCCCTCTCGCTCGCGCGGCAGGAGCTTGAGAACCTCTACGGCGCGCCGCAGTGCACGGACGCCCGGGGGCGGAAGACGACGGCCGACGTGACGGTCGTCGCGCTCGGCAAGCTCGGCTCGCGCGAGCTGAACTACTCTTCCGACATAGACCTCCTCTTCCTCTACTCCGAAGACGGCGAGACCTCCGGCGCGGGCGAGCGCGGCGCGACGACCAACCGCGAGTTCTTCGTCCGCCTGGCCGAGCGCGTCACGCGCATCGTCGGCAGCCCCGCCGGCGAGGGCGCCGCCTACAGGGTCGATTTACGTTTGAGGCCGCACGGGCGGGACGGCGCGCTCGCCGTCTCGCTCAAAGAGGCCCTGCGCTACTACCGCGAGAAGGCGCACGCCTGGGAGCTGCAGGTGCTCATCCGCGCGCGCGCGGCCGCGGGGTCGCAGGGGCTGTTCGCGCGTTTCGCCGAAAGCGTCCGCGACCGCGTCTACCGTCGGGAGCAGACCGTCGGGCAGGCGCTCGCCGACGTGCGGCTCGCCAAGCAGAAGATCGACCGCTTCCACGCCGAGGAGTCGCGCGGCTTCAACGTCAAGTTAGGGCGCGGCGGCATCCGCGAGATCGAGTTCATCGCGCAGGCGCTCCAGCTCGCGCACGGCGGGCGCGACCCGTGGCTGCAAGCGCCGCACACGCTCATCTCGCTCGGACGCCTCGCAGACCGCGGACTCATCGAAGAGCGCGAGCGCGGCGAGCTGTCCGAAGCCTACAACTTCCTGCGCACGGTCGAGCACCGCCTGCAGATGGAGCAGGGCCTGCAGACGCACACCGTCCCGGAAGACCCGCAGCGGCGCGCGCTGCTCGCGCGCCGCATGCACTTCGCGCCCGAGCACGCCGTGGGAGAGTTCGACGAGGCGCTCCGACGCCACACCTCGGCCGTGAGCCGCGCCTTCACGCGCGTCTTCGACGTCGAGGATGAGAGTCGCCGGGAAGGGGACTCGGCTCCGTCGAAGTCGGACACGTCGGACACGTCGGACACGGTCGCCGTCGAGTCTCAGGCGGCAACGTCTCAAACTCAAACTCCGACACAGCCCGAGCCGGCCGACACGGCCGAGGACTTGAACGTGCGCGCGGCGGCGGCCGTCTTCGCTGAAAAACTCGCGCGCGCGGGCGACGAGCCGCCCGCGGCCGAAGAGGTCGAACGGCTCCTGCGCGAGGAGGCGGCGCGCTCTCAGAACAGGCGGCGCGCGCTCTCGCTCGCGGCGCGCGTCGGCGCTTCGCTCGCGAAGACGACCGGCGGCGAAGGCTTCTCGACGACGGCGCTGCGGAACCTCGTCAGGCTGTGCGGCGCGTCCGAGTTCTTCGGCGAGGTCTTGACGACGAACCCCGCGCTCATCACTTCGGTCGCGACGCCGGCCGCGGTAGTTCTCGCGCGCGACCAGCGTGCGCTTTTGCGCGCGGCCGTGGACGGCGAGACGACGCTCCGGGGCGAACTGGCCGCGCTGCGCCGCGCGTGGACGCACCTCGTCGTCGAGCTGGGCGCGCGCGACGCGGCGGGCGAGCTGACTTTGCAGGAGTCGAACGCGCTCCAGACCTCGCTCGCCGCGGCGAGCATCAACGTCGGGCTGCTGGTCGCGCGGCGCGAGCTGGCGCGGCGCTACGGCCGCTTGGCGGCGGGGCCGCGGCTCGCCGCCCTGGGCTTGGGGAGGCTCGCGAGCGGCGGGATGGACTACGGCTCCGACCTCGACCTCGTGCTCGTCTACGACGAGGAGGTGCCTTCGCCAATTAGAGGTCTGACGTGCGAGCAGGCTTACGCGCGCATGGTCGAGCTGCTGGTCAACGCGCTCTCAAGCCTCACGCGCGACGGCTCGCTCTACCGCCTGGACTTGAGGCTGAGGCCCGACGGGAAGAACGGGCCGCTCGCCTCCTCCTCGCGCGCGTTCGTCGAGTACGTGCGCGGGCGCGCGGGCGTGTGGGAGTGGCTGGCGCACGTCAAGCTGCGCGCGGTGGCGGGCGACCAGGAGTTCGGCCGCCTGGTCGAAGCGCGCGCGCGCGCGGCCGTGCACGAGGGCGCGGCGGCGGCGGACGCTTCACTCCTCGCGGCGGAGACGCGGCGCGTGCGCGAAAGGCTTGAGAGGGAGAAGGGGGCCGCGCGCGGGACGGACATCAAGTACGGCGCGGGCGGGATGCTCGACGTGTACTTCACCGCACGCTACCTGCAACTGCGCGACCGGCAGCCCGACGCGGGCGAAGACCGCTCGACGGGCGCGACGCTCAAACGGCTGCGCGAAGCAGGCTCTTTGTCCGAGGAGGATTACGAGGCGTTGTGTGAGGGCTACGTGCTGCTGCGCCGGCTCGACCACGAGCTGCGCCTGCTCGCCGGCCGCTCGACGCGCCTGCCCGCGGCGCAAGACCACCCCGTCCTCCGCGACCTCGCCCGCCGCGCCGGCTACGACTCGCCCGCCGAACTCACCAGGGAACTCGCCGCACGCATGGCCGCCGTCCGCGCCGCGTACGAGAGAATCACGTCCGCTTGAGAAGCCCCGAAGGGGCGTTATGAGATAGCCAGGGGCAACGCCCCTGGAAAGCAATTCGAAGATTCACATGAGCCCCGAAGGGGCGGAATAACATCGACCGTTATTCCGCCCCTTCGGGGCTCAAAATATTTATCACGACATTACCAGGGGCGGCGCTCGGGCTTGCGCCTTCGCTCTGCCCCTGGCTTTTTCATCTCGCCCCTTCGGGGCTTCTCAAACAAATCCTTACTGCTTGTCCCCGTCCCCACTTCCCTTGTCGTTGCTGTACTCTTCGAGGAGCTTCTGGGCGCGCTCGCCGGGGCTGATGACGCCGAGCTTGCGCTCCCAGTCGTAGCCGCTGAAGACGCCGACGATCTGCGCGCGGTCGTTGTAGACGGGGCTGCCCGAGAAGCCGTCGTGGCCGTCGATGCGCGCCGCCCAGTACTGCTTGCCGCGGAAGTTGTAGGGGCCGGAGAACTGCCCGCGCCGGACGCTCTTCTCGCCGTTCGGGCGCGCGATGAGGAGGAGGCGTTCGTCCTCGCTCAGGCTCGCCTGGAAGGCGGGCGCGGCCGTCCGCCGCGGCGTGCGGCAGACGCGCAGCAGCGCGAGGTCTGCCTCCTCGTCTACGCGCAAGACCTGCGCCTGGCAGCCGTTGACGAACGCCTTCACCTCCAGCTCGTCCTTCGGGCCGAAGCCGAGCTGCGCCTTCTTCGAGGCGCTCAACTGGCCCGAGACGACGTGGTAGGCCGTCATCACCAGGCGGTCGCCGACGACGAAGCCCGTGGCGTAGCCGTTCGCCCCGTAGTCGAGGAAGGAGAGGACGTGCTGGACGGTGTTCCGCCGCTTCCGGTCGAAACGCAGGTCGAGCGAGACGGTGTTGCCGTCCTGCTTGATGACCGCCGACAGCGGGTCGTCGGCGGCCGTCGTCGGCGCGGCCGAGGGCGCGAGCAGGGCGGCGGCCAGCAGTGCGAACGCGAAGCCGCAGAGCATCCTCTTCATCTTGTGAAACACCTCCGGGCGCGGGTCTGCTAAAGGAGCGTCGGCGAGGGTTCAGTTTGGGAGCGGAAGCGGGGGAAGCGGAATCAGATGATACTCGGAATCGCGGATAAATCAAGACCAATTTGTACGCCCGCCCCGGCGCTATTTGAAGTGGTGCTCCTTGTAGCGCGCCTCGGCCGCGAGTTTGTGCTGTTTGAGGAAGGCCCAGGCCTTCGCGTTGATGTTCGCCGAAATCTTGTAGTAGTCGTGGTCTTGGTTGGGGATTTCGGTCAGCTCGGCCGTGAAGCCGCGTTTCGTGAAGGCGTCGCGCGTGGCGCGGACGGAGGAGACGGGGAAGAACTGGTCGCGCGTGCCGACGAAGAGCGCGACGGGGATTTTGCGCTCGGCCTCGTCGAGCGTGTCGAAGTCCGGCGCGGCCTTTACGGAGAAGGGGAGCAGCGCGAGGGCGAAGAAGGCGAGGCACAGTGTTCGTCTCAAGTAGGTTTCTCCTTCGTCAAAACAGCCACCCGAACGCCGCGCGCGCCGGCGCCGGCCAGGCGGCGAACAGGATGAAGCCCGCGCACGCGACGACGAGGCACGCGAGCCTGTAGACGTGGCCGGTGTAGAACGAACCCAACACCTGACACGCCACCACGCCCGACAGAAGCCCCAGCAGGTAGAGCGCGCCCTTCAGCCAGAGCCCCGCGGCCGCCGCCGCTCCCTGCACGGAGAGCGCGGCGAACGCCGTCCAGCCGAGCATGAGCGCGCCGCTCGCGAGCAGGTTCGACAAGACGAACGCGTCCGGGTGCGAGTACAGGTCGACGCGCAGTCGCCTTTGCACCCACGCCGCCACGAGGTACACGACGAACACCGAGACCCAGAAGACCCCGAACCCCTTCAACAACCGCAAGCCCACCCCGGCCTCGCCCGCCGGCCACAACGCCAACGCCGCCAGCGCGGGGAAGAGCAGGCACAGCGCGACCGCCACGATCAACTGCCACGCGTCCGCGCTCGCGCGGTCGAGCAGAAACTTCAAGGCGCTCCACACGTCGCGTCTCTCCTGACGCCGCGTCAGCGGCGTCTGAATGTAGCCCGGCCTTTCAAGGCCGGGTTGGGGTGCCCGAGATTCAGCCACGTCGCGTCAGCGACGGTCACGCCACTTCCTGCCCGTTAAATATGACCTTATGGGATACGCACTCCTTCATGTCCCGAGTCAGGTGGGTAATGCCGACCCACTTAGGATGATTCTCCTCTCCCGCCTTAAGGTAGTAAGCAATAAGAGCCTGTCCATCTTCTCCGGCCAGCACCACGACCACCTCGTGGATGTCGCCCGCTTTGCCCCCTAGCCAATTCACCCTCGCGTGCCAGGTTCGGCTCAGCCTGTCAATCTTGGCAGTATCACCTTGAGGCCAATACTGGCGGTGCTTTCCCTCACCCTCGACGACGCACACCCAGACGGTGGCCCCCTCCGGCAGCCGTTCGAACGTCCCGTTGATACGAAAGGAACGAGGCACCGACTCTCCGAAGGGCGGCGAGACTACCTTGAGCGCGCACCTCTCACATGAGTAACTGCCGTCCCAGGCCCGCTCCTTTTCGAGATTCGTATTAACTTCTTTGAGGCGCTCAATCCGCTGGCTCAGCAGCCAGAAGGCGTAGCCGCCGCCGGCGAGGATGACGGCTACGATGACGGGCCAGCCCGACCACTCCGCGATAGTCTTGTAATCCATCACAAATCTCCTCGGTGAAGGCGGCGCTCATGCGTTGCGCGGCGCGCCGGAGGTCTCTTCGAACCAGCAGCGGGTGCAGAAGAGGTGGCGGGCGGCACGCTCGGCCTGTGTGAAGTCGGCGGAGGCCGGGAGGCGCGCCGCCACCTCGCGCTCCTCCTCGCTCAGCTCGTACCAGGCCTTGAGCGGGCCGGCGTCACAGCGCGGGCAGCGCCCCTCGCCCTGCGTGCTGGTCGTGTAGTCTGCGTCCGTCATGCTCGAACTCCCCTTTCCCGCGCCGCGGGCGGCGGGTTAATATCGCCGCTGTCTTTAACACACACACGGCCGAAAGAGAAGACCACGCGCCAGCCATGACGAAGAACGCCCGCACGCGCGCAACGCTCGCGCTGCTGCTGCTCCTCACAGCCCTCTGCCCGCCGGCCACGGCCCAAGACCGCGTCGAGCCCGGCGGGCGCTTCGACTTCTACGCGCGCGGCCCCTACCGCGAGCAGGTGCCCCGCCCGCAGAGCCTGCTGCGCTACGACGTGGGCGAGTTCCACACCAACTACGCGTTGATGGAGCGCGTCATCGACGCCATCGCGCAGGCCGCGCCCGACCGCGTGCGCGTCTTCGACATGGGGCTCACGAACGAGTACCGGATGCAGCACCTCGTCGCCGTCTCGGCGCCCGAGAACATCGCGCGGCTCGGAGAGATCAAGGCGAACCTGAAACGGTTGAGCGACCCGCGCACGCTCTCGCAGGAGGAGGCGCAGCGCCTCATCTCAAACACCCCGGTCGCGCTCTGGCTCCAGTACACCATCCACGGCAACGAGTCGGCCTCGTTCGAGGCGATGATGCAGGTGCTCTACCAGCTCGCCGCGTCGGACGAGCCGGCGACGCTCGACATCCTGAAGAACAGCGTGGCGCTCATCAACGTCTGCGCCAACCCCGACGGGCACGAGCGCTTTGTCACCTGGTACAACTCCTTCGGCGTCGGCGACCCCGAGCCCTCGGCCGCCGAGCACGAAGAGCCGTGGTCGGTCTACGGCCGCGTCAACCGCTACCGCTTCGACCTCAACCGCGACAACGTCGCCACCTCGCAGGTCGAGACGCGCAACATGCAGCGCGCCTTCCTCGAATGGAACCCGCAGGTCGCCGTGGATCACCACGGCCAGCCCTCGCAGTTCTTCTTCCCGCCCGCGGCGCTGCCCGTCAACCCGAACCTGCCGCCCGAGCAGACCGAGCGCTGGCTCTCCGCGTTCGGCCGCGCCAACGCCGCGCAGTTCGACCAGCGCAACTGGGACTTCTACGTCCGCGACGTGTTCGACCTCTTCTACCCCGGCTACTGGGACTCGTGGCCCGCCTTGCAGGGCGCGACCGGCATGACCTACGAGACGGACGGGGGCGGCTGGAAGGGGCTCCGTTGGAAGCGCGACGACGAGACCATCGTCACGCTTCGTTCGGGCATCGCCAAGCACTTCGTCGCCTCTTTGACGACGCTCGCCACGGCGGCTTCCAACCGCGAGGCGCGCCTGCGCGACTTCTACGAGTTCAAGCGGACGGCGATTGAAGAGGGGCGGACGGGGCGCGTCCGCCGCTTCGTCATCCTCCCCGGCCGCGACCCCGGCCGCGCCGCCGAGCTGGTCGAAAATCTTCTGCGCGCGGGCGTCGAAGTCAGACGGACGACGGCGCCCTTCCGCTCTGCGCGCGCGCACGACTATTCCAGCAAGGACTCGCCGGCCGCGACGCGCGACTTCCCCGCGGGCGCTTACGTCGTAGACCTCGCGCAGCCCTCCAAGCGCGTCGCGAAATCTCTGCTCGAAGTCCACACGCCGCAGGACGAGGCGTTCCAGCGCGAACAGCTCGCGCGCTTCGCGCGCAACGAGCGCCGCGGCCGCAGCGCCGCGAAGGAGGAGTACGGCTTCTACGACATCACCTCCTGGTCGCTCCCGCTTGCCTTCGGCGTCGAGGCTTACTGGACGGAAGACGACTCCGATGTGCAGGGCTCGCCCGTGACTCTGCCGCCGCAGACGATGCCCGTCCTGCGCACCGAGCCGGAGCCAGGCGTCGTCAGCTACGCGCACCCGGAACTGCCTTATTACGTGCTCGGCTCACCTCTCATCCGGCCGGGCGGCGTGACGGGGCGCGCGCAGGTCGCATACGTCATCCCGTATGAGAGGAACGGCGCGGCCTCGCTCGTCTTCCGCCTGCTGCGCGAGGGTTTCAAGCTCGCGGTCTCGACGAAGACCCTGAACGCGGGCGGGCGCGACTGGCCGCGCGGGACGGTGGTGGCGCGCGTCTCGCGCAACCCGGAGAGTCTGCACGAGCGCATCGCGCAGCTCGCGCGCGAGACGGGCGTGGACGTGACGGCCGTCGGCACGGGCTTTCCAGACACGGGCGAGACGGGCGTCGGGTCGGAGACGGTCGTGAGTCTCAGGAGGCCCAAGATCGTCGTCGCGGCCGACGACGCCGTGAGCACGACCGGCTACGGCGCGATGTGGTGGACGTTCGACCGCATGGGCGTGGACTTCACGCCGATGACGATTGAGGGAATCAAGAACGCGAAGCTCGACAACTACAACGTCGTCATCCTGCCGGACGGCTCGGCCGGCACGTACTTCGCGCGCTTCGGCAAGGACGGCGTGGACACACTGCGCGGCTGGGTCGAGCGCGGCGGCACGCTCGTCCTCGTCAAAGGCGCGGCCGTCTTCGGCGCGCTCAAGGACGTGAACTTCACCTCCGCGCGCCTCGTCGGCAGCGACGAAGACGAACAGAAGTCCGACGCCCCCGCCGCGGAGCCGAAGCCCGCCCCCAGCCCTTCGCCCGCGGACACTGAGGAGGAAGAGGAGGCCGCCGGCTCGAACGCCCGACCGGCGGCGCGCGCGCGCGGCCGGCAGACGAGGCAGCCCGCCGCCTCGACGCCCGAGCAGGCGAAAGTCTCCTCCGCGCAGACTGAGAAGATGGAGGGCGCGCCGCCCGACCTGCCGCCGATTGCGTCGCCCTCCGCGCGGCCCGGGCGCGTGCCCGAGGCGGTGCCCGGCGCCATCTTCCGCGCCGCGATAGACCGGCGCACCCCGCTCACGTACGGCTACGAGCAGGAGACTCTGCCCGTGCTCGTGGCCTCCGGCTACTTCTTCCGCCCCTCGAAGGAGGGGACGAACGCGGTCGTCTTCTCGGCCGACACGGCGCGGCCGCTCCACGTCGCGGGCTTCATCTGGCCGACGACGGAGCAACTGCTGCGCGGCACGGCCTACGTCATCGACGAGCCGGCGGGGCGCGGCCACGTCGTCCTCTTCGCGGAAGACCCGAACTTCCGCGCCATCTGGCGCTCGACCACGCGCCTCTTCTTCAACTCGTTCCTCTTTTAGTGAATGGTGAATGGTGAATAGTAAATGTAAGGTTTTCGCCAACGCGCCTTGAGGGCCGCGCATCTCAACCCGGACTGAGCGGTTCACTATTCACCATTTACCATTTACCATTCACCAATCATGTTCCAACTCAGGGCGGGATTCAGCGAGCAGGTGGAGTGGCGGACGAGCGCGGAGGCGGCGCGCGAGTTCTTCGGCGACCTCAAGAATTTTGTCGAGCTGATGCCGGGCGTCGAGCGCATCACGGCCGACGCGCGGGGCATCGCGCGCTGGCTCATACGCGCGGACGTCCCCGTCGTCGGCGCCATCCGGCAGGCGTTCTCGGTGCGCAAGTCCGTGGACGAGCCGACGCGCATCGAGTGGAGTCCGGCCGTCGGCGAGAGCCAGAACTTCCTGCGCTACGCCGCCAGCTTCGAGCCGCGCGGCGAGACCACGCGCATACGCATCGAGCAGCGCGTCGAGCTGCGCCGCAAGAGCGCCCGCGAGCTGCACACGCTCGCCGCCCTCGCGGGCGAAGGCCGCCTCAGCGCCGCACTCCAGAAGGGTGTCACCGAGATGCTCCAGGCCTTCCTCACCAAAGCTCGGACGCGTTTGGAAAAATAGGTTCACCACAGAGACACAGAGGCACAGCTTGAAGAGATATAACTCAACAAGCTGTGCCTCTGTGTCTCTGTGGTGAATCCCTTCTAAAACCTGAAGCCGAGGCCGGCCGTGACCTGCAGGTTGTGGCGCAGCTCGGCGGGGAGGCGCAGGGGCGGGGTGCCGGTGAAGGTCGTGGGGTTGTCGCGGTCTGGGTAGTGGATCATCGTGTCGCCCACGTCGAAGCGCGTCAGGAGACGTTTCGAGGGGTAGAACTCGAAGACGCCGCCCAAGTCCATCGAGAAGTAGGTCTTGCTCACACTCCTGAAGTTGGGGAAGAAGAAGGTCTGACTCCCGAAGACGACCGGGTCGTAGCCCGTCACCTCCTCGACCCGGCTGAAGTGGACGAGGCCGGGACGCGCCTTGCCGAAGACGCCGAAGCGCTCGAAGCGACGCCCGTACTTCACGCCCGCCTGCAACTGCGACGGGTAGCCGCCGACCGCCGTGTCGATGCCGTAACGCTTGCGCGGGTAGAAGTTCCCTTCGACCTCGAAGGCGAGGTCGTTCGTCGCGTTGACGCCGAAGCGCAGGCCCCCGCCCGCCTCCGTCCCCGAGCCCCGGTCGGTGAAGCGAGAGCCGTCCGACGGCAGGCGCAGCGCGAGCGAAGAGAACTGTATGCCGGCCTCGAACCGCCTGACGCGCTCGCCCGCCGCGAACGGCCCCGGCGAAGAGTCCCCGTCCCCGCTGCCCTCGCCGAAGCGGAAGCCGATGCCCCCCGTGAACTGGAAGTTGTGCTGCACCTCCGGGCCGACGCGGAAGACGGACGGCGACGTTCCGAAGAAACTCTCGTCGTGCGCGCCGTAGCGGATGATGGTGTCGCCCGCGTCGAAGCGGACGAGCATGCGGCGCGAAGGGTAGAACTCCAGCACCCCGCCCACGTCCATCGAGAAGTGCGTCTTGCGCTCGTGCTGGAACTGGGTCACGGTCGTCCCGCTTATTGTGACCAGCTCGGGCCTGACCGTGTCGCCGAAGCTGACGAGGCCGGGGCGCGCCTTGGCGAAGAGGCCGAAGCGCTTCCAGCGCTTGCCCGCCTTGAGGCCCGCCTGCAACTGCTCAGAGGCGCCGCCCGTCGTGTAGCGCGACGAGAGGTCGGAGGGGAAGAGGTTCCCCTCGGCCTCGACGGCGAAGTAGTTGTTGAAGTTGTACGTAACGCGGCCGCCGAAGCCCAAGGCCGTTTCGGTGCCGCCGAAGACCGGCAGGTTGATCGAGAGCGGAGAGTACTGGACGCCGATCTCTAACTTCGGCACTTCCTGCTCCTGCGCGTCCGCGGTCGAGTTGAAAACGAGCAGCGAGAGAAAGAGCGCGTTGAGCGTGAAGAGGGCGCGGGTTTTCATGCGGGTGTTTCTCCTTTGTTCTGTGGCGGCCGGATACACGTCGGCCGTGCGGACGCAAGGGGAGTTGAGTCCGTGTCGTCAGGCCCTTCGTGGGGAGACTTAAGGGTTCTTACTTCTGCTGTCTGGGGAAAAGGTTTTCGACGCCGTCGGCCGAGCCGATGACGACGCGCGTCCGGCTCGCGCGCCGGGGCGTCTGCGAATCCTGTGGCGCGGACGGCGCGCCGTACTCGGCCTGCGTGCCGCGCTGCCTCACGCGGCGCGCGGCCTCCTCCGCCCTCTGCGTGAGAGTCCTTTCCGGGTCGGCGCCGGGCGGCGGCGCGGGCTGTTCGAAGAGGTCTACGCGGTAGTCCGGGTCGTGCAGCACCCAGAGGTTCCAGTTGCCGCCTGCGCCGACTACGGGCAGGCTCGACTCCCACTCGTACTTGTCGCCGCCCCACTCGAACGAGACGACGTTGTTGCGCACCGCGCCGACCTTCTTGAACTCGTAGCCCGGCCGCTCGACCAGCGAGAAGACGAAGCGGCCGTGGTCGCCCAACGAGAACCAGATGACGGGGCCGGCGCAGCCGCCCGTGCTGCGGTAGACCGTCTCGCCGTTGACCTTCAGCTTGTAGTCGGAGACTTTGAGCTGCACGTCCTCGGGCGAGAAGTCGCGCGGCACGTCGCTCGCGGCCTGCCGCACGCTCGGGTCTTTGAGCGAGACCTGCACCACGTCCACGATCTTCGTCCCCGTCCGCGGGTTCTGGAACACGTCGAGCGCGAAGGTGTCGCCGTCGCGCAGGAACTGCGGCGAGGCCGGGAAGGCCGTGGCGTTGTAAGAGGGGTGCAGGCGGCGGCCGCGGAAGGAGGGGCGCGCCTGCAACTCGCGCAGGTAGTCTTCGCTCAGGGCGCGCACCGTGACCCAGAAGTAGCGCGACTCCGCGGCGCGCTCGACCAGAAGCTCGTAGCCGAAGAAGAGCTGGTTCTTGCTGTCGACGAAGACTCGGTGGAGGAGGTTCGGCTTGTCCTCCGACTCGGCGAGGACGCTCGCCGCCTCGCCGCCCTCGGCCGGCGAGGACTCCGTGCGGATGACGACGAAGGCGCCGCTCTCCAGCGGGACGATGAGGCGCGACTTGCCGTCCTGCGTGTCCGTGCGCGCCGCCGCCGGGCTGTCGGCCGCGGCCGGCGCCGCGAGGCAGAGGAGCAGCAGCGCGACGGCCTTCCAACTACTTCTCATCGGTGCCACCTCGACTCACGATGCGCAACTTCACTTCGTTGGTGGGCTGGAAGTCGTTCATGTCCACGCGCGTGTAGTAGCCGGCGTGCGTCTCCTGACCCCGGGCGGGTTCGCGGCCTGGTTGAGTCTCGACGCGCCTCTCGTTCTTGTCGTCGCGCCGCGCCAACTCCTCGCGCTCGTCCTGACGGGGCGGGGCGGCCTGCCCTTCGTCACGCCTTCTCTTCTCGACGTAGACCGTGCGCGTCACCACGCGCTCCTGCACGACCGGCACCTCCACGACGCGGACGGCCTGCGCCGACGCCTCCGCCGGAACGGCCGGCGCCACGGCGCGCGCGTTCGTGGCGCGCGTGCCGAGCACGTAGACCGAGCCGAGGAGCGCAACCCCCAGGCACGCCGCGACGGGCAGCGGCACGCGCACCTGCGCGTCGAGCGCGCGGCGCCAGAGCGGGGGTCTTCGGGCGCCCGCGCGGAAGTCCGCGAGCAGGCGCGCCCGCGCGCCCGAGTCCTGCGCCGGCGCCTCCCAGGTGCGCAGCAGCGCGGTCAGCTCTGCGTCGGCCGAAAAGTCTTCCTCGCCGTGCGCGCCCGCGTCCGCACGCGAGGCGCGGCGGAGGCGGAACGGCAGGAGCCGCGTCTGTCTCTTCTCGTCACTCATCTTCCGACCTTCCCCGCGCGGGCGATCCCGCGGTCACTTTTAAAGTAGAAGGCGAGGGCGCGCCGCAGGCGCCTGCGCGCGCGGTGCAGACGCGACTTGACGGTGCCCACGTCCGCGCCGACGACCGCGGCCGTCTCCGCGAGCGAAAGCTCCTCGAACTCGACGAGCGCGATGACCTCGCGCTGCAACTCGGGGAGCGCCATGACGGCCTTGCGCACCTCCTCGGACAGCTCCGCGTCGAGCAGGCGGCCGAGGGGGCTTTCGCGCTCCTCGGCTTCGGGTTCGTCTTCGAGGTCTTCGAAAGGGAACTCGCCGCCGTGCCGGCGCAGGTGCTTGGCCGAGAGGTTGCGCACGGCGGCGTAGAGGTACGTGCGCAGGGCGGCGCGCGCGGGGTCGAAGGCGTCGGGGCGGCGCACGAGCGAGAGGAAGCAGTCGTGCGTCACCTCCTCGGCGAGCGCGGCCGAGCCGAGCATCCGGAAGGCGAAGCGGAAGACCGTGTCGCGGTGCCTTTCGTAGAGCGCGAGGAAGGCCGCCTCGTCGCCGCGGCCGGCTTTGTGCAGGAGCTTTTCGTCCGTCATCCGACGGGGCGCGAGGACGGCGCCCCCTCCTTCAGAACTCGCCTTGCTGACTATTATTACCCGGAACCGCCGAAAGGATACGCCCGGAAAACGGTAGGCAGTAGGCAGACGGCAGTAGGCAGTTAGTCCGGGGTCGTGGGTAGTCCGCCGCGTCGGCGGCGCTTGAGTGTAGCCCGGCCTTGAAAGGCCGGGAACGACTGCCTACTGCCTACTGCTCACTCCGCCATCACGCCCGGGCGCTCGGCGAGCGGGTGCGCCTGTTCGTAGGCGTGTGCGAGGCGGAGGATGTCGGGCTCGCCCCAGTGGCGGCCCATGAGCTGGAAGCCGACGGGCAGGCCCGAGGGCGTGAGGCCGCAGGGGACGCTCACGCCGGGGATGCCCGCGAGGTTCGCCATGCAGGTGTAGATGTCCGAGAGGTACATCGAGAGCGGGTCGTCCGTCTTCTCGCCGAGGCGGAAGGCGGGCGTCGGCGTCGTGGGCGTCAGCACCGCGTCGCAGGTCTCGAAGGCGCTGAGGAAGTCGCGCTGGATGAGCGTGCGCACCTGCTGCGCCTTGAGGTAGTAGGCGTCGTAGTAGCCGGAGGAGAGGACGTAGGTGCCGAGCATGATGCGGCGCTTGACCTCCGCGCCGAAGCCCTCCTCGCGCGTGCGGCGGTACATCTCGCGCAAGTCCTTCGGGTCTTCCGCGCGGAAGCCGTAGCGCACGCCGTCGTAGCGCGCGAGGTTGGAGGAGGCCTCCGCGGTCGCGATGATGTAGTAGACGGCGATGCTGTACTTCGCGTGCGGCAGCTCCACGTCGACGACCTCCGCGCCGAGGTCGCGGTAGGCGTCGACGGCCCCCTCGACGCGCGCGCGCACGTCCGCGTCCAGCCCCTCGCCGAACAGCGCGCGCGGCACGCCGATGCGCGCGCCCTTCAAATCTCCGCCGAGGCCCGCGACGTAGTCGGGCACTTCGACGTCGGCGGTCGTCGAGTCGCGCTCGTCGCGGCCGGCGATTGTCCGGAGGACGAGCGCGGCGTCCCTCACCGTCAGGCCGAAGACGCTCACCTGATCGAGCGAGGAGCCGAAGGCCACCAGCCCGTAGCGCGAGACGCGGCCGTAGGTCGGCTTCACGCCGACGATGCCGCAGAGCGCGGCGGGCTGGCGCACGCTCCCGCCCGTCTCGGAGCCGAGCGCCGCGGGCACGATGCGCGCCGCGACCGCCGCCGCCGAACCGCCCGAAGAGCCGCCCGGCACACGCCGTGTGTCCCAGGGATTCCGCACCGGGCCGTACGCGGAGTTCTCGTTCGAGGAGCCCATCGCGAACTCGTCGCAGTTGGTCTTGCCGACGACGACGGCGCCCGCGGCGTTGAGGCGCTCGGTCACCGTCGCGTCGTAGGGCGGGTGGTAGCCCGCGAGGATCGAAGAGCCGCACGTCGCCTGCATCCCGCGCACGCAGATGTTGTCCTTGAGGGCGACGGGCACGCCGCGCAGCGCGCCGCCCGCGCCGGCCCCCTCGTCCAAACCCTTCGCGCGGCGGAGCGCGCCCACGCGGTCGATCTGGAGGAAGGCGTTGAGTTCCCCGTTCAGACGCTCGGCGGCGTCGAGCGAGCGGGCCGCGACCGTCTGAGCCGTGGACTTGCCGCCGGAGATTTCCGACGAGATGAGTTCGATGGTTCTGTCAGATGAAGGCATGTTCGATGAGAGTCGCGCGGTAGGACTTCTAAAAATTCTCTTTCTCTTCCGAGCTGGCGATGACCTTCGGCACGCGGAAGTGTCCGTGCGCGGGCTCGGGCGCCTGTTCGAGCGCGAGTTCCTGGCCGAGCGAGGGGCGCGTGGCGTCCTCGCGCACGGCCCGTGTGCGCTCGCCCTCGGGCGTCATGCCCCCGATGGCCGGCTCGACCGCGCTCGTGTCCAGCTCGTTCAACTGCTCGACGTAGGCGACGATTGCTGCCACCTGCGGCGCCAGCGTCCGCAGCTCCTCGTCCGTAATTTCGAGATGCGCCAGCGAAGCGATCTTCTTGATGTCAGATTCGGTGATAGGCATGGTCTGGTGAATGGTAAATGGTGAATGGTAAATGGTGAATGGTAAATGGTGAAGTGACGGCAGCGGAGCTTTTATCTATTCACGATTTACCATTCACCATTTACTGCTTTGTCCTATTCATGCAGCTCCCGGCGGCGAGGAGGAAGCGGCGGCGGAGGGCGTCGTCGTGGATGGCTTCGGCCGCGTCGTCGAGTTCGGCGGCGCGTTCGAGCGCGGCCTCCTCGGCGCCCGCCCGCTCGGACTCGTTGCGGCCGAGCCGGCGGCGCTCCTCGCGCACGGTCTGCGGGTCGACGCGGAACTCGACGTAGGTGACGACCGCCTGCCCGAGCAGGGAGTTGAGGCGGAAGACGAGCTGCGGGCTCACCTGTTCCAACTGCTTGCGCCAGGTCGCGTCCGGCACCGAGACGATGAGCCGCCGGTTATAAAGACGGAAGGGCACCGCGCAGCCGCGCAGGGCCTCGCCCGCCACGCGCCGCCACGCGGCGAAGCTCGCGGCCTCCAGCACCTCCTCGCTCTCGCCCGCCGCGCGCAAAAGCTTCGGGAGCGACTGAAACAGATCATCCATTTCTGCTTTTTCGAGTTTAGATTTTGATTCGCGATTCGACGACGTGGTATTAAATCGAAAATCGGAAATCGACAAATCTAAAATTCCCCGGGAGTGTAATGGAAAACGAACGCGTGTCACAAGCGGACGTGCCGCGGCTGAAGGGTTTGACGCCACTCGTCCTCGCCTCTTCGAGCCCGCGCCGGAAGGAGATTCTGACGGCCGTCGGCTGGCCCTTCGAGACGCACCCGGCGGGCGTGGACGAGACGCGCCTCGCGGGCGAAGGCCCCGAGGATTTCGTCACGCGGCTGGCGCGCGCGAAGGCCGAGGCGGTCGCGCGGACGCGCCTGTTCGGGCTGGTGCTCGGCGCGGACACGACCGTCCTGGTGGACGGAGAGATTCTTGAGAAGCCTCGGGACGAGGGGGACGCGCGGCGGATGCTGAGAACTTTAGGCGGGCGCTGGCACGAGGTCTTGACCGGCGTGGCGCTCGTGCGCGCGGAGACAGGCCGTTCGGTGGTCGGCCTCGAACGCACGCGCGTCCGCTTCGCGGAGACGAGCGAGGAGGAGGTCGAATGGCACGTCCAGACCGGCGACGTCCTCGACAAGGCCGGCGCCTACGCAATTCAGGGCCGCGCCGCCCTCTTCATCGAAGCCATCGACGGCGACTACTGGAACGTCGTCGGCCTGCCCGTCAGACTGGTTTATGAACTGGCGCGCGGGTTCGAGGCAGAGCCTTAAAAGAATTAACCACAGAGGCACAGCTTGTTGAGTCGTGCTCTCCAAGCTGTGCCTCTGTGTCTCTGTGGTTAATTTCTTACTGCACGGCGAGCATCTTGTTGAGTCTGTCCGAGAGCGCTTCGACGAGCGTGTGCTTGGGGTCGTGGCCGCCGACGACGGGGACGGAGACCGCGCCGTGGCGGTCGAGGATGACGACCGCGGGGAGCTGGTCGGCGCCGGTCTTCTTGAAGAGCGCGCCTTCGGGGTCACGCAGGATGGCGGCCTTCAGACCCGCCTTGCTCGCGAAGGCGCGGAGCTGTTCGTCGGTCGCGTAGTTCCTCGCCTGCGGCTTGTCCGAGTCGGTCGTGACCCAGTAGACGCGCACGTCGCGCGGGCCGAACTGCTCGGCCAATTCCTGCACGCCCTGCGCCTGCTGCTTCGAGAGCGGCCCGAGCAGGGAGGAGCCGAACGCGAGCACGACCACGTCGCCGCGCACCATCTCGGAGGTTATCTCGCCGCCGTCGGTCGTCTTCAGTTTGAAGTCGAGCGGCGCCTGCGCGCTGCTGCTCGGCGCGACCCACGAGACCACGACTAGCAACATTGCGAGCGCGAGCGCGTAGACCGGACGCCGTTGGTTGGATGACATTTTCATCTCCTTCTGCCCCGCGCCTTGAGAAGTACGGCGCGAGGAATCATGACGGACATTTGATGTGCGGTCAAATAGAATGGTTGGATTCAAAACAGGCCCGGCCCGGAGCGCCCGCACGCTTTCGCCTCTTCTAGAGTCTCGGAGTTTATAACTTTTCCCGCCGCACGTCACAGTCCCGCACCGCGCCAAGATTTCGTGAACCCTCCGCACGCTAACCGCGAAGACGCCGCGCTAGACTCAGGGCGTCATCAACCACAAGTCATCAGGGAGGAGTTTTATGGAGAAGAGTCTGGAAGGGAAGAGGGTCGCCATCCTCGTCGCGGAAGGTTTCGAGCAGTCAGAGCTTGACGGGCCGAAGCAGGCGCTCGACGAGGCGGGCGCGGAGACATTTATCGTCTCGCCGGCCGAGGAGGGCTGGGTGCAAGCCTGGCAGCACTTCGACCTGGGTGAAATGTACGAGGTGGACGTGCCGCTCGCCGAGGCAGACCCGTCGGAGTTCGACGCGCTGCTGCTGCCGGGCGGCGTCGCCAACCCCGACCAGTTGCGCATGAAACCGGAGGCGGTCGACTTCGTCCGCGCCTTCTTCGACGCGGGCAAGCCGGTCGCGGCCATCTGCCACGCGCCGTGGACGCTCATCGAGGCTGGCGTCGTCGAGGGTCGCACGATGACCTCCTGGCCTTCGCTCAAGACCGACCTCGTCAACGCGGGCGCGAACTGGGTCGACGAGGAGGTCGTGGTCGACGAAGGCCTCGTCACCAGCCGCAAGCCGGACGACATCCCGGCCTTCAACGAGAAGATGCTCGAAGAGTTCGCCGAAGGCACACACCGCGCGCAGAAGGCCGCGGCGCAGTAAAAAAAAAGCTTGCAATCCCGGAGCCGGCAGCGGCACTTTAACGTCATGAGGCGAAAAAGTGTCCTGCTGGCTCTCTCATTTCTTTTACTCGTCAACCAACTCGCGGACGGGGCCGAGGGCAACGGGCGCAAAGGCGTGTTGATACTCGCGGGCGGGGGCGGCACCTCGCGCGAGAGTTTCGGGACGGGCGTGCTCGAACAGTTCGTGACGCTGGCGGGCGGCCCCGAGGCGAACTTCGTCTACATCCCGACGGCCTCGTCCGGCCTCAAGCTGGACTCCGGCCTCATCTACGAGCCGCCCGACACGGACACGCCCGCGCCCAACACCGCGGAGTTCGAGCGCGCTCTGGCCGAGATGTTCGGCGTCCGCCGCATGACCATCCTCCACACGCGCAGCCGCGCGACGGCGAACTCGGAGAAGTTCGTCGAGCCGCTCCGGCGGGCCGGCGGCGTGTGGATCAGCGGCGGCAACGCGGGCCGCCTGGCCGACACTTTCCTCGGCACGCTGGCCGAAAAAGAGATCAAGAAGGTCTACGAGCGCGGGGGCGTCGTGGGCGGCAGCTCGGCGGGCGCGATCATCATGGGTTCGTTCGTCGTGCGCGGGGTGCCGGGCAAGCCCGTGCTGATGGCGCGCGGGCACGAGCGCGGCTTCGGCTTCCTGAAGAACGTCGCGGTTAACCCGCACCTGATCACGGCGAAGCGTGAGGACGAGCTGGTCAACGTGCTCGACGCGCACCCGGAGCTGCTCGGCATCGGCATCGACGAGCGCGCGGCCGTCATCGTCCGGGGCGAAGAGTTCCGAGTGCTCGGCGACAGCAAGGTCGCCGTCTACGACGACCGGCGGCACGGGAACCGCTGGTACTACTGGCTCGAACCCGGCGCGGTCTTCAGCCTCCGCACGCGCGCCGTCTTGACGCAGACGAAGTCGGCCGGCGCTTCACCTTAAAGGCCGGGCGGGGGCGTGCCGAAAATCTCTTCGTGAAGTCCGAGGTAGTCTTCCCAGGTGTCCATGTCGCGCGCGACGTACGGCGAGCCGGCGGGGACGCGCAAGACCTCTCCGCCGTGTGCTTCGAAGAGCGCGCGCAAGCCCTTCTCTGCCACTACGCCCGACAACTCCTCGCGGAGCGAGAGGTCTGCGAGCAGGGGGTGTCCGCCGCGCCCTTGCCACTCCGGCACGACGAGCCGCGCGCCCGTCCGCCGCCAAGCCCCAATCAGTCTCGAAATCTCCAGGGGCGGCACCGCGGGCTGATCGACGAGCGCGACCAAAACGGCCTTCGCCTCTCCCGACAAAGCCTCGACCCCGCGCGCGACCGAGACGCCCATCTCGCTCCCCTCGACCTCGTTGACGGCGAAGCTCAACCCTTCCACGTGCGAGAGTGCCGCGCGCACCTCCTCGCCGCGGTGGCCGGCGACGACGACCAACTCCCCGGCCCCGCCCGCGCGCAACACGGACACGCAAGCCTCCGCGACCGTCACGCCGCCGAACGGCAGCAGCGGCTTGAAAGCCCCCATCCGCCGCGAGCGCCCGGCGGCGAGGAGCACGGCTGCGACCTCGCTCATAAGAAGTAGGCGGTAGGCAGTAGGCAGTAGGCAGTTGAAAGCCCGCCGTCGAAAATCCCGACATTAATTCTTGCAACGTTCATACAGAGGAGCGTACCGCCTCCGGCCATCTGCCTACTGCCTACTCTCCTGTGCCAACTCTTGCAGCGCGCGGAGGACGAAGGGGCGGGCCATCTGCTTGCGGTAGTTCATCAGGTGATCCGTGTTGTCGAGCGGGCGCGCGCGCAGGTAGCAGGCTTCGGCCGCCGCGCGCATCGTCTCATCGTTAAGTTGGGAGCCGGCGAGCGCCGCGCCGGCCGCCTCGACTTCGAGCGGCGCGGGCGCGACGCCGCCGAGCACGACGCGCGCCGAACTCACCGCGCCGCCTTCGACGGCGTCCACGCGCGCGGCCACGCCGAGCACGGGGAAGTCGAACGCGCCGCGCCGCCGCAGCTTCTTGTAGACGGCGCGCCACCCCGCGGCGGGAGGCAGTTGAATCTCCGCGAGCAGCTCGTCGGGACGTTTGTGCAGGTAGTCGATGCCGTCGTCGTTGTAGAAGCCGCGCGCCTCCACCAGACGCTCGCCCAGGGTCGAGACGAGCTTCAAACGTGCGCCTATCGCCACCATCAAAGGCACGAGGTCGGAGGACTGCACGGCCCAGCACTTCTGGCTGCCGGGCGCGACCCAGCACACGTCGCCGTCCTTCTTCAGGCAGAAGTTGATGCCCTTCCGCCATTCGTAATTCTGGTCGTAGTAGTTGCAGCGCGTGTCGAGCAGAAGGTTCCCGCCGACGGTGCCCATGTTCCTGAGCGTCGGCGTCGAGATGAGCCGCGCCGCCCGCGCTAGTGAAGGGTAATCGCGGTTGACGACCGGGTGCTCAATCAACTCGGTCAGGCTCACGCCCGCGCCGACGCGCAGGCCCTCACGTCCGTCGCCCTCGATCCTCCTCAACTCTCCGAGGCGCGCGACCGAGATGACGGTGCGCGGCGTCTGCTGCCGCCGCTTCATGTTCGGGTAGAGGTCTGTCCCGCCCGCGACGAACTGCCCCGAAGGCCCCGCCTCGCCCATCATCCTCGCCGCCTCGCCCACCGTCTTCGGCACGAGGTAGGCGAACTTAGGAAGTCTCATCATAACGGTCTACCTTCTCCACTCAGTTGGGCAGAGACTTCCAGAGCTTGTCGAAGTCTTTGACGCCCTTGCCGTTCTCGTCGACGAAGGGCGCGCCGCTCTTCTTGTTGCGCATGGCGATGTAGCCGTAGATGAAGGGGCGCGGGCCGGTCGTGCGCTCGTAGGTGACGATCTGCACCTCCATGTCACCCTGCCTGGCCGTGGCGATGTCCGCCTTGCCGTCGCCGTCGCCGGGGTGCGAGGGGACGGACTTCACCTGCCAGTCGAGCGCCGCCTTGTCGTCGTGAAAGAACATGCCCGCGGCCAGCTTGCGCAGCCGCTGGCGCTGCCCTTCGGTAGTCGTCTCGTCCTGCTTCGGGTAGGTGACGAACATCACCGAGGGCTTCTCCGGGTTGAGGAAGACGATGGGGCCGATCTCCGTCTTGTCGGCGGGCATCCAGCCGCCGGGGGCCTTGAAGACGGCCGCGCCCTTCTCCTGCGCCGCCGCCGCCGCGCAGAGGACGAGGGCGAAGAGGAGCGAGGCCGCGAGCGCCGTGAGTTTGAGTCGAGGCTTAGTCATTGTCTTGAGTTTCGTCTCTCTTTCTAAGAATGCACGGCCACGCGGGGCATCTCCTTGCCGTCGCCGCCTTCGGCGGGCGTGGGCACTTTGAGCGGGTCGGGCCAGGCGGGCGAAGGGGTGCGCGTGGGGCCGTAGCGCGCGTCCTTGCCCTGGCGCTTGGCGCGCAGCGCCGCCAAGACCTTCTCGGGCGTGATGGGCACTTCGTCGATGCGGACGCCGACGGCGTCGTAGACGGCGTTGGCGATGGCCGGCATGACGGGGAGGAGCGGCCCCTGCCCGACCTCCTTCGCGCCGAAGGGGCCGTTGGGGTCTGCGTCTTCGACGAGGTAGGTGAAGACGTCGCACATCTCTAAAGTCGTCGGGCTCTTGTATTCGAGCAGGCTCGGGAACTTGTGCACGACGTTGCGGTTCTCGCGGTAGACCATCTCCTCCATGAGCGCCTCGCCGAGTCCCATGTAGATGGAGCCTTCGACCTGGCCCATGACGAGCATCGGGTTGATGCTCTTCCCGATGTCGTGCGCGACCCAGACGCGCGGGACGTTGACGTAACCCGTGTCCGCGTCGACCTCGACCTCTGCGACCGCGGCCGAGTAGCTGTAGGCGGGCGAGGGGCCGACGCCCGCGCCCTTGAAACGCCCGGGCGAGCGCGGCGGGACGTAGGAGCCGACCGTGCCGATGGTGCCGTACTTGCTCTCGGCCAGCACGACGGCCTCGGGGAAACTCACGCCGACTTCGGGGTTCTCCACGTCGAAGACGCGCCGCTCGGCGAAGGAGAGGTTGTCGACGGGCACCGAGAGTTTTTCCGCGACGGCCTTGGCCAATAACTCGCGCGCGCGCTCGGCGGCCTGAATCGCCGCGTTGCCGGTCATGAGCGTGACGCGGCTCGAATAGCTCCCCAGGTCGACCGGGGTTAAGTCCGTGTCGGCGGTGACGACGCGGATGTCGAAGGGGTCGATGCCGAGGATTTCGGCGACGACGTAGGCGAGGACGGAGTCCGAACCCTGCCCGATGTCGGTCGAGCCGCACTGGACGCAGACGCCGCCCTGCCGGTCGAGCCGGAGCTGCACGCCCGAGTGCGGCATCGAGTTCCAGTAGATGGGCAGCCCCGCGCCGCAGATGTAAGAGCTGCACGCCAGCCCGAAGCCGCGCCCCTCGGGGAGCTTGCGGAACTTGTTCTTCCAATCCGACCCTTCGACCACCTTCTCGATGCACGCGCCGAGCCCCATCGAGCCGACGCGGAGGTAGTTGGCCGTGACGGTGTTGGGCTTGACGAGATGTTTGAGGCGCATCTCGGCCGGGTCGAGGTTCAACTCCTCGGCGACCTTGTCGAGCTGTACCTCAAGCCCGAAGCGCGGCTGCGGCGTGCCGTGCCCGCGCTTCGGGCCGCAGGGCGGCTTGTTGGTGAAGGCGCGCAGGCCGCGGAAGCGGTAGCGCGGGACTTCGTACGTCACGGTCTGCAAAGCGCCGGTGTAGAAGGTCGAGGCCACGCCGTACGAGCCGTACGCGCCGCCGTCGAGGAAGGACTGAAAGTCGAGCGCGGTAATCGAGCCGTCCTTCTTCACGCCGATGCGGCTCTTCATTAAAACCGGATGACGGCCGCGGTGGCAGTAGAAGACCTCTTCGCGCGTGAGCGTGACCTTGACGGGCCGCTTCGTCCTGCGTGACAGCTCGCAGACGACGATCTCGTGGTTGAAGGGGTCGGACTTGCCGCCGAAGCCGCCGCCGTTGGGCGTGGCGATGACGCGGACGTGCGCGGCCGGCATCTCCAGGGTCTTGGCGAGCGCGCGGTGGACGTAGTGCGGCGTCTGCGTCGAAGACCAGAGCGTGACCTTGCCGTCGGCGTCGTAGTGGCCCACGGCCGCGTGCTGCTCCATCGGCAGGTGCGTGTTGCCCTCGTAGAAGAAGACGTCTTCGCGCACCACGTCCGCCTCGCGGAAGCCCTCGTCCATGTCGCCGAACTCGAGGTGGACGGTCTTGTGGACGTTGTTGTAGTCGCCGTAGTCGTGTATCCGCGGCTCGGAAGTCTCGACCGCCTCCTCAATCGTGGCGACGGCCGGGAGCGGCTCGTACTCGACTTCTATCAGGTTCATCGCGTCGAACGCGGTGTCTTCGTCAATCGCGGCGACGGCCGCGACCGGGTCGCCGATGAAGCGAACCTTGTCCACGCAGAGCGCCGTCTCGTCCTGGCTCACGGGCAGGATGCCGTAGGGGATGGGCAGGTCTTTGCCCGTGATAACGGCGTGGACGCCGGGCAGCGCCAGGGCCTTGCTGTAGTCGATGGCCTTGATGAGCGCGTGCGGGACGTGCGAGCGGAGGATTTTGCAGTAGAGCATCCGCGGCAGCGAGATGTCGTCGGCGAACTTCGTCGCGCCCACGCACTTCGAGCGCGCGTCCACCTTGCGGAAAGGTTTGCCGACGACCTTCAAGTCCTCCGGCCGAGCCCCCGCGCCCTTCGTCTTCGGCCCGCGGCCGTCGCCGTTGTTCCCGTGACCGTTATTCGTAGCCATAGACGCTTTCTCGCGGCAGCTCGGCCTCCTCGCCGCGCATCCGTGCGGCGGCCAGCTCGACCGCCTCGTAGATTTTGACGTAGCCGGTGCAGCGGCAGAGATTCCCGCTCAGGGCTTCTTTTATCTCTTTGCGCGAAGGCTTGGCGTTCTGCGCGAGCAGCTCCTTGGCGACGAGGAGGAAGCCGGGCGTGCAGTAGCCGCACTGCGCGGCGCCCGTGTCGGCGAAGGTCTCCTGAAGGGGATGGAGTCCGCCTTCGTCCGCCATGCCTTCGACCGTCTCGACGCGGCGGCCTTCCGTGTCGAGGCCGAGCATGAGGCAGGAGAGCACCGAGCGGCCGTCCACGAGCACGGCGCAGGTGCCGCACTCGCCCAACTCGCAGCCGTGCTTCGTGCCGGTCAGGTTCAGGTCCTCGCGCAGCACTTCGAGCAGAGTCTTGTGCGGCGCGAAGGCGACCTCGGTCTCCTCGCCGTTGAGGGTGAACTGGAGGTGTGCTTTCTGTCTGTTGGTCATCTGTAACGGACTCACAAATCCCCCGCCGCACGGCCTCCCTTGAGGGGCGGCGGCGTGCGCGCGGCTTCCACTTCTTCACCGGGGACGAGTACGCCGCGGAGGGCTCCTGCGGGCGTGTGCGGTGACAGAAGACTATAGCAGTTTTGGGTTAGAGGATTAAGTGAAGGGGTGCTGGGTGCTGGGTTAAAAACCGGGTTCTTACCCAACACCTGGAACCCAGCACCCAAAACCCTTTTTACCTTCTGCCGGAGATGATGGCCTGGAGCTTGGTGGCGCGGGCGGGGTCGAGGCGGCGCAGCACGTTGTACTCGTCCTGCGCGCCCTTGCGGTTGCCGACGGTGAAGTAGGCGACGCCGAGGTTGTAGCGCGCCTGCGGGAAGTCGGGCCGCACCTTGATGGCCTGCTGGAAAGCCTTGACCGCGGCCGGGTCTTGCTCCAGACGCAGGTAGGCGTTGCCCATCAGGTAGAGGTCGTCCGGGTCGAGCGTGCGCCCCGTCTGGTTGTAGGCGCGGATCGAGGCCGTGTAGGCAGACTTCGCCTCCCCGGCGCGGCCGAGCTTCTCCTGTGCCGTCGCGATGTTGTAGTAGGCCCAGCCCTCGTCGGCCGGATCGTGCTTGCTCGCGAGGGCCGCCTGCGCGGCCTGCAGAGCCTCCTGGTGCTGGCCGAGCTGGTTGAGGACGTAGGAGAGCAGGTTCTGCGCCCCCACGTCACTCGGCTTGAGCCGGACGGCGGCGCGCGCCTCAGTCAGAGCCTCCTTCGGCTTGTCCTCGCGCACGTGGATGAAGCCGAGGACTTGGTGCGGCCAGTAGTTCTCAGGCTCGAGCTTTGCGGCCGCCTGCGCCGAGCGCAGGCCCCCCGCCATGTCGCCCGTCGTGGCGAGCGCCGCGCCGAGCAGCGTCAGGGCGCCCGCGTTCTGCGGCGCGAGCTGCGCGGCGCGGCGCGCGGCCTCGACCAGGTTCGGGTAGTGGCCCTGGTAGTAGTGGAGCACGGCCTGCCCCATCACCGCCTCGACGCCGTCGGCCTTGAGCGCTAGCGCGCGCGCGAAGGCGTCCTCGGCCTCGCGGTAGCGCAGCATGTGCGTGTAGGCGCTGCCCAGGCCGACGAGCGGCTCGGGCTGGTTGGGCTGGAGCCGGGACGCCGCGTTGAAGGCCGCGACCGCCTCCTCGTCGTGGTAGAGCTGCAGGTGCGCGTAGCCGAGGCTGTACTGCGTGAGGAACTGGTTCGGGTCGGCGGCGCGCAGGGCCGCGAGCGCGTCCTCGGGCCGTCCGGCCGCGAGGTAGGCGTTGCCGAGCGCCATCTTGGCGACGGCGTTCTGCGGGGCGAGGCGCGTGGCCTGCTCCAGAGGCTCGACGGCCTCCCGCCCGCGCCCCTGCCTCAGCAGCAGGAGGCCGATGGCGGTGTAAGCCTCCGGCGCGGTCTGCGGGTCGGAGGTCGAGCGGCGCAGGTATTCGAGCGCCTTGTCGTACTGCCCGGACTGGAAGTAGCACTGGCCGAGGATGTAGTTCCCCTTCGGCCCGAGGTCGCCGAGCGGCGCGGCCTGCCCAAGGGCGTCGGCCGCCTCCTTGTAGTGCTGTTGCGTGAACTGGATGGCGCCGATGCTGATGAGCGCCTCGCGCACGCGCGGGTTCGGCTGCGCCGCGACGACGTTCGAGAAGGCGGCGAGCGCCTCGTTCGTCTGGCCGAGGTTCGTGTAGGCGACGCCGAGTCCGTAGTTGGCCTCGACGTGGCGCGCGTCGGCCCGCAGGGCCTTCTGGTAGTTCTCGGCGGCGCGCCGCCAGTCCTTCTTCGCGAGGTACTCGGCGCCCTTCTGCGCCAGCTTGTCGGCCTCGGAAGTCTTCTGCGCGAGCGCCGCGGGGGCGGCCGTCGACAACAGGAAGGCGGCCAGCAGAAGGAGGCCGGCCGCCTTGAAGGTGTTCGTATTTTTCATCGCTGAAGTTGGAAGGGTGCTGGGTGTTGGGTGCTGGGTGCTGGTAAAGACAAGTTGTTTTAACCCAGCACCCAGCACCTAGAGCCCAGCACCCTTTGTCTCAATAGCCCCTGATCAGGCGGATGATGAGTTCGGACTCGGCCTTGCTCCGGGTGTTGGGCGCGAAGTTGAAGTTGTCGCGGCCGTTGATCTTCTGCACCGGCTTGATGTGGAAGGCGCCGACCTCGGAGCCGACGAAGCCGTTGACCTTCGCCTCCTTGATGTTCGAGTCCTCGGCGTCGAAGGTGTCGCGGCCGTCGTTGGCCTTGAAGCTCACCCCGGTCTTGGTGACGAAGAACGACCCCTCGCAGTAGGTGGAGAAGTTGCTGCCGTGGTCGTGATAGACGTGGAAGGCGGCGGCGCCCCCGCGCTCGATGGCGGCGCGCATCGCCTGCTCGGCCGTCGAGACGTTCTGGCTGTAGTAGAGCGCGAGCGTGCCGAGGATGGAGTAGGCCGTCGGCTGCTGCGGGTCGAGCTGCGCCGCTTGCTGCGCGTAGCGGACGGCGCCGTTGTAGTCCTGCGACGAGACCGCCGAGTTGGCGCGGTCGATCAGGTCGTCGTAGTCGGGCGCGTTGTTCGCGGCCGTGTTCGACGTGGAGCCGAACGGCGAGTCGGAGCCGGAGTTGCCGTTCGAGGCCACGTCGGCCGTGGACTTCTCGGTGATGGCGCCGACGAGCGAGCGGTTGCCGCCCGCGGCCGTGATCTCGCGCGCGATCTCGGGCGTGACCTGGAAGCTGACGCCGCGCTTCTCGACGAACTGCTCGACGCGCGCGGGCGCGATGCCGCCCTGAAGCATCGTCACGATCTCGCTCTTCGAGAGCGGCGGCCCGTCGGGCACGTTCGCGGCCGGCGTCGTGTTCGTGCGCGGCGGGACGCTCGAAGGGGTCGGGCGCGTCGCGGCGACGACGGCCGGCCGGTAGTTGTTGCGCGCGGCCTCGATGACCTCGGGGCGCGCGCCGACCGCCTGCAGGTCGGATTCGTCGGCCGCGGACATCTCGAAGTCCACGCCGCGCCGCTGAATCTGCTGAATCAGCTCCTGCGTCGTCAGGCCGTTGATCTTGACGGCGTTCACCAGGCCCTGCTTCGTGATGGGCTTCTTCGTCTGCGTCGAGGCGGCGCCCGCCAGAAGGAGCGCCGCGCACGCGAGCAGGATTGCGAGGAACGAAACTCTGCCTCTCAGAATCTTCTTCGTTCTCATCATGAGTACCTCTTTCGGAATGATGAGTGATGAGTGATGAGTGATGAATTAAGAACTGTCTTCAATTCATCATTCATCACTCATCACTCATCATTATCCCTGGACGCCGCCGTACGCTTTGACGAGGGCGATGATCAGCTCGGACTCGGCCTTCTTGTTCGTGAGCGGGGCGAAGTTGTAGTTCTTACTGTCGCCGCCGAACTTGACCTTGAGGTGGAAGGCGCCGAGGTTCTTGCCCCCGAGCAGCATCCCGAAGGCGCCGCCGGAGACCTTGTTGGTCTTGATCTCTTTGATGAGGCCGTCCGCGGCCTCGAAGGTGTCGCGGCCGTCGTCGGCCCTGTAGGTGACGTTCGAGCGGGTGACGAAGAGCGTCCCCGAGCAGGTCTGGCTGAACGTGCCGTTCATGTGGTCGTGGAAGACGCGGAAGGCCGCCGAGCCGCCCAGCTCAATCGCCCTGCGCATGTTCCGCTCGGCCTCCGAGATGTTGCTCTGGAGGTAGAGCTGCGTGAAGCCGAGGAGCTGGTAGGCGCGCGGCTGCTGCGGGCTGAGCTGGATCGCCTGCTGGAGGAGCTGCGTGGCGCGCGAAGCGTCCCGCATGTCGTAGGCGGCCGTGGCCTGGTCGGTCAGTTCGTCGTAGTCAGGCCCGCGGCGCGTGGCCGTTGGCTGTGGCTGCTTGCCGCCGCGTCTTCCGCCGCCGCCGCTGCCTGCCACGACCGCGCCCGGCCGGTAGCTGGAGCGCGCGGCGGCGATGACTTCGGGGCGAGCGCCGGCCGCGCGCAGCTCGGACTCGGCGTCGGGAGTCATCTGGAAAGAGACGCCGCGCGTCTGTATCTGCTGAATCAGCTCGGCCGTCGAGAGGCCGTTGATGCGGACGGCCTTCACCAGCCCCTCGCGCGTGATGGGCTTCTTCGCCTGCGCCGGCGAGACGGCCGGGAAGAGAAGCAGCGAGAGGCCGAGCACCGCGCCTCTCAACATTCCTGCTTTGAGCTTCAGCGTCGTCATCTCCTTCCCGGTTGAGTATAGAGGTGCGAGGATTTCACCACAGAGACACAGAGACGCAGCTTTGAAGTTATAGCTCGACAGGCTGTGCCTCTGTGTCTCTGTGGTGAAAATTTCGATACGCCATACTCAAGAGACAGGTGTCACTGATCCAGCGCGCGGAGCGCGGCGTCGCGGCGCTTGCGGGCCGCGTCGGCGGACGAGTCGCTGGCGCGCGGCTGCCTGGGCTGCGCGGGGGGCCTGGGCGCGGCGGCGCGGCCGTTGCCCTGCTGCGTGCCGGTGCCGGCCGTCGTGGTGTTGCCCGCGTTGGCGGGCGGGTCGAGCGGCGCGAGCGTCGTCTCCTGCTTGCCGCCGGGGACGTTGGTCGTGTCGGCCGTCGTAGCGCCGCCGTTGGAGGGCTGCGTCGTCGAGGCGTCGGCCGCGGCGGCGGTCGGCGCGGGCTGCGGCTGCTCGGCCGACGGCTGCGGCGCGGCCGGCTGGTCTGCGAGCGCGGCCGGCTTCACAGGCGGCTTGCCCCCAGGCCCGCTCGGCTTCAGCACGAAGAACGCGACGCCGACGACGATGACGCCGAGGACGACCACGGCCGCGACGCCCGCGCCCGCGATGTAAATCCACTTCTTGCTCCCCGCCTGCGGCCGCACCTGGTGCTGCTGCGCCTGAAAGCCCGGCGGCGGCGGCGGGGGCTGCGGCCGGAAGGGCTGCGGCGGCACGACGGGCGCGGGGCCGACGCGGGTCTCTTTGGCTCCGGCCCCGGCGGCGGCGGCCGCGGGAGGCGGAGTCGGCGTGCCGACGCGAGTCTCCTTCGAGGTGGCCTGGTTCGCCGCGGGCGGCTGCGGCCGGTCGATGATGGTCGCGGCAAACTGATCGTCCGCGCCCGTGCCCGGGTTCGACAACTGCGTCGGCGCGGAATGGAGGCCGGGCTGCGAAGGCACGGTCGCGCCCTGCGGCGGCGGCGGCGCGCCCGGGTTCGAGGGCGTGGGCTGCGGGAACTGCGACTGGAACTGCTGCATCGGCGTCGTCGCGAAAGGCGACGGCGGGTAGCTCGAAGGCGGGTTCGAGGTCGGGCGCGTGCCGAAGGCGTTGGGGTCGCCGACGGCCAGGGGCTCGATGCGCCCCGTCGCGGCGAAGCCGGCGTTGAGCAGGAAGGCGCGGAACTCGGCCGCGCTCTGGAAGCGCTGCGCCGGGTCTTTGTGGATGGACTTCCAGATGGCCTGCTCGACGACCTCGGGGATGGCCGGGTTGAGCTGGCGCGGCGGCACGGGGTACTGCTCGATCTGCGCCTTCATCAACTCGAACTCGTTCTGGATGTCGAAGGGGCAGCGGGCGGTGAGCATCTCGTAGAGGAGCATGCCTAAGGAGTAGATGTCGGAGCGCGCGTCCGTCTCGAAGCCGCGCACCTGCTCGGGCGACATGTACTCGATGGTGCCGATGATGTTCCCCTGCCGCGTCATGCGGGCGGTGCCGAGGATGCGCGCGATGCCGAAGTCGAGCACCTTGAGCGTGCCCTTCTCGGTGAGCATCATGTTCGCGGGCTTGATGTCGCGGTGGATGATGCCCTCGGAGTGCGCCTCCTGGATGCCGTCGAGCATCTGGCAGAAGATGGGGATCGCCTGCTCGACGGGGATGGCGCCGCGCTGCTGGATGACGTGGTCGAGCGTGACGCCGCGCACGAACTCCAGCACCATGATGAAGCTCTCGCCCTGCCGCATGAAGCTGTAGAGCGTCGCGATGTTCGCGTGCTGGAGCTTGGCGAGCGTGACGGCCTCACTGCGGAAGCGCTCGACGACCTGCGGCTGGCTCGCCAGCTCGGGCCGGAGAAACTTGATGGCGACCTCGCGCTCGAGCATCATGTCCACCCCGCGGTAGACCTCGCCCATGCCGCCCTCGCCGAGCTTCTGCGTGATTTTATAGTTCCCGAAAACTTGTCCGATCATATTGCCTCCAGCTCGCGCGTCGTGGGCGCTTTGTGTGCCTCGGCCGCCGCCGTCCCCTCGGGCCTGATGGCGATGATGCCGACCGTGATGTTGTCGTGCCCGCCGCGCTCCTTCGCCATTGCTATGAGGCGCTCGCCCGCGGCATGGATGTCTTCCGTCTCGGAGAGGACGGACGTGATTTCGTCTTCGAGGACGAGGTCGTGCAGCCCGTCCGAGCAGAGCAGGTAGCGGTCGCCCTCGCGCACCGCGAAGGGTTCGAGCACCGAGACCTCGACCTCGGGCGTCGTGCCGAGCGCGCGGAGGATGACGTTCTTGTCCTCGTGCGTGCGCGCCTGCTCCTTGGTGATGATGCCGAGCTTCACCATCTCGTTGACGGCCGAGTGGTCTTCCGAGAGCTGGTAGAGCTTGCCCTCGCGCAGCATGTAGAGCCGGCTGTCGCCGACGTGCGCGGCGTAGGCGCGGCCGCCGCAGAGCGCGAGCGTCGTGCAGGTCGTCCCCATCCCGTGCTTGGCCTCGTCCTCGGCCGCGGCCTGGTGAATCTGGCGGTTGGCCTCCTCGACCGCGTGCCTGAGCGCCGCGCCCGGCTCGGCGCGCGTCTCGTAGTAGACGCGGCTGACCACGTCCGCCGCCATCCCGCTCGCGACCTCGCCGGCCGAGTGGCCGCCCATGCCGTCGGCGACGACGACGAGCGTGCCCTTCTCTTCGAGCAGCCGCGGGTCGTTGGGTCGCACCACGCGCCCCGAGTCCTCGTTGATCTCGCGCACGCAGCCCACGTCGGTCTGGAGGCTGGCGTCGATCTCGAAGGGGCGCGGCGCCTCGAACTGCCGCGTCTCTTTGGCCGCCGCGCCGGCCTCCTTCTTTTTCCCGAACATGCTTGAATCCCCTTGTGTGAAAGTGTTGAGCTTCGGAAGGGAACGCGCCCCCGGGCGCGCGCCTCACCTCTTCGTCAGCGTATACATTAAAGCCTTCTTCTCGCTGATGACGAACTCGACGGGCTCGTCGGCGTAGCCGTCGCGGCGCAGCGTCAACTGCACCTTCTCGCCTACACGGCCGCGGACGGGGTAGGGCGTCGTCCCGACCTTCTCGGCGCCCGCGTAGACGTCGGCCTTGCCGTCCGAAATCCTGATCTCGACCGTCCGCTCCGAAGGGTCGTGGCCCGCGGCCGGGTTCGCCGCGGAGGTCAGCCCGCGCGCCGTGGACGGGGTGTCGGACGTGACGGACGCGCCGCCCCCGAGCGCGTCTTCGCCGGAGCCGCCGAAGAGGAAGAACGCGGCGATGGAGGCGACCGTGATGAACACGACGAGGGCCGCCGCGCCGCCGACGATAAGCGGCAGCGCGGACGAACTCGACCGCGACTTCGCCGTGACCTGCTCGCTCGCGGCGTCGCTCACGCTCCGGCTGACGCCCGGCCTCGAGACGACGGCCGAGAGCCTGCGCGCGTCGGCGAGCAGCTCGCCCGCCGTGTGGTAGCGCTCCTGCGGACTCTTCTTCAGGCAGCGCGCGATGACGGCCGCGACCTCGCGCGGGACGTCCGGGTTGAGCTGCGCGGGCGGCGTGTAGTGCGCGCGGCCGATGCGGTCGCAGAGGTCGCCCACGGTGTCGGCCTCGAAGGGCACGCGCCCCGTCACCATCTCGTAGAGCAGAATCCCTAAGGCCCAGATGTCGCCGCTCGCGTCGGCCGCGCCGCCGCGGATCAGTTCGGGCGCGAGGTACTGGAGCGTGCCGATGACGGAGCCGACCTGCGTGATCTGCTGCGAGTCCTGCCCCTTGGCGATGCCGAAATCCAGCAGCTTGACCTCGGACTCGGAGCTGATCTTGATGTTGTTCGACTTGATGTCGCGGTGGATGACGCCGTGGCGGTGGACGTAGTCGATGGCCTCGCAGACCTTCTCGAAGACGTAGACGGTCTCGGAGAGCGGGAGCGGCGCGCCGTAGGCGGCGATGCGCTCGGAGATGGTCTGGCCGTCCACGTACTCCATGATGATGCAGGGCTGGCCCTGCACCTCGCAGAAGTCGTAGAGCGTGGCGACGTTCGGGTGCTTGAGGTTGGCCTGGATGCGCCCCTCGTTGAGGAAGCGCTCGACGAAGCCCGACCCCTGGGCCGCCTGCGCCGTCAGCACCTTGACGGCCGCCACGCGCCCGATCTTCGAGTGGGCGGCGCGGTAGACCTCGCCCATCCCGCCCGCGCCGAGGAAGTCCACGACGCGGTACTCGCCGACCGTCTGGTTGGTGTCGAGGGCCTGGCCCATAAAGAAGGTGCTGGGTGCTGGGTGCTGGGTGCTGGGGAAGAACCGGCTTTCACCAGCACCCAGCACCCAGCACCCAGCACCCTCTTTCCCTACTTCGTCCCCATCAACTCCTTGCCGTAGCGGATGGGCACGGCGAAGGTGACGGCGGTGCGGCCGTCGGAGAGGCCGGCGTAGAAGATGGCGACCACGCGGCCGTGGTCGTCGAAGACGGGGCCGCCCGAGTTGCCGGAGCCGGTCGTGTTAATCTGCAACTGGTACGAGTCGCCGATGACCGAGACGGTCGTCTTCTCGGCGCCGACGGCCGCGCCGCCGCTCCCCTCGTTGTTGCGGTAGATGCGGCCGACGTTGCCGACCGTCACGGTCGGGTCGGGAATCTCGACGACCTGCGTCTCCTTGTTGATGGCGTCCTGCGACTTGACGATGCCGAAGACCGGCTGCGAGATCGCGGGGTAGCCCAGCACGATGGCCGTCTCGCCCGCCTGAATCGAGTCGTAGTTGTCGTTGATCTCGACCGCGGGGACGGTGCCGGGGCTGTCCACCTTGATGAGCGCCACGTCGTGCCGCTTGCTCACCGAGGAGATCTTCGCCGAGAGCTGCCGGTCGGAGTTCGGGAAGAGGATTTCGAGGTGGTCGTTGCGGCCGTCGTAGGCGATGCCGTCCTGCTTCGACTGCGCCGGAATCCAGTTGGCCGGGGCCTGCGGCACGGCCGCGACCGGCGTCATCTGGCCGTTGGGGCCGGGCGCGACGAGGATGCCGTTGTCGGCCGAAGACGGGAACTGGTAGGCCGACTCCCAGGCCGCGGCGACGTGGCGGTTCGTCAGGATGAAGCCGTCGGACGAGACCGCGAAGCCCGAGCCGGTGTGCCGCCCGCCGATGCCGACGTTCAGGGGGTTCGAGTTGTAGGTCAGGTACGGCTCGATGGAGTCGCCGACCTTGACGTAGAGCGCCGCGGGGCGGCCGTTGTACATCGTGTACTGGTGGTAGACGAGGCCGTTGCCCTGCTGCGAGACGAGCTTCCAGGAGACGTCGATCTTGACGACGGCCTTGCCGTAGTTCGAGACGACCTCGGAGGCCTTCATCGGCGCGGCCGCGGCGGCCTCGGTCGCCTTCGCCGTGTCGGCGGCCTTCGCCTCGTCGAGACCCTTCTTGAGCGTGGCGATGTCGGAAGCGCTCTGGGCCTTCGTGTAGCGCCAGAGGAGGAAGCCGCCGACGCCGCCGACGCCGACGAGGAGCACGACCACCGCCGCGATGACGGCGAGGTAGGTGCGGCTCTGGCTCTTCTTGGCCTGCTGCACGTTCTGCGCGACGATGCGCTCGACGGTGGCCTTGCCGACGCCCGGCCGCTGCTGCTGCTGCGGCGGCTGCTGCGCGCCGGGGGCGGTCGGCGGGAAGCCGGGGCCGCCGGTCGGCGGCGGGCCGCCGGGGACGCGCGTGGCGGGCGCGGTCGGGCCGGCCTGCACGACGCGGGTGGCCTTGGTGGCGCCGGCGGGCCGGGGCTCGATCTCGAAGACGAACTCGGGGCCGCCGGGGCCGAGCTGCACCACGTCGCCCGGGTTGATGCGGACGGTGCCCGTGATGCGCTGCCTGTTCACAAACGTCCCGTTGCGGCTGTTCATGTCGGAGACGATGAACTGCGAGGGGTCGTTCGGGTCCTGTGTGATCTTGGCGTGCTGACGCCCGACGAGGTCGTCGCGGTCGGGGTCATACTTCACCGTTGACGAGGGATCACGCCCGAGGATCAACTCCTTGACGTGGGCGAGCGGGAACTCTTCCACCTGGTTGGCCTTCGAGCCGCTAAGGTGCTTGAGAACGATGCGTTCCATTGTGGTCTCCTTCAGGTCGAGCTCTGGACGGTCTAGCGCCGCGCGGCCCGCCGGTGCGGCGGCCCCCTCGCAGCCCCTTAATTACTGACGGCGTCGGTCACTTGAAAGGTACGGCGGCGGCGATATTCCGGTGTCGTTTGTTAACGCGTGAAACGGGCGCGGGCGGGCTCAAACTTTAAAGTCGAGAGATGCCCTCACGCCGGGGCGACGCACGAGGCGGCGGTGGCGAGCGACGGGTGCGAGCTGTTTCAAGTTTATTACCGCAGGCGGGTCAAGTTCAGTGCTTGAAATTCAAATGTGAGCCTGCGGCCCTTCAGACGGCGAAGGGCGTTCGGCGGCGTCGGGGGTCGCTCGTCCTGCCTCTGGTCACGGCGGCAGATTGTATACAGCAAAACGCCCCTCCGCAAGGGCCGTGAGCCGTGAGCCGTAAACCGTGACGAGAGAAGACAGTCCTAATAGGCGTCTTCTTCTTGTCGCGGTTTACGGCTCACGGCTCACGCCCCCTCGGGGAGTGTAAGCCTTCCGGTCGCGCCGGACTTGGGGCGCGCGGGCTGGATGACGATGTTGTCGATGAGGCGCGTCTTGCCGACGTGCGCGGCGATGGCGATGAGGACGGGGCGGTCTTCCGGCAGGCGGTCGTACTTCTCCATCGTCTCGGCGTCCACGACCCCGACGTATTCGAGCCGCGCCAGCGGCTCCGCGTCCACCTGCGCGCGCACCGTCTCGGCCAGGCGCTTCGCGTTGCGCTCGCCCTCGAGGTAGACCTCGCGCGCCTGCGAGAGCCCGCGGTAGAGCACCGCGGCCGCCTTGCGCTGCTCGTCCGAGAGGTAGGCGTTGCGCGAGGAGAGGGCGAGGCCGGTCTGTTCGCGCACGGTCGGGAGGACGACGACCTCGATGTCGAAGGCGAGGTCGCGCACCAGCCTCTTGACGACGAGCGTCTGCTGCGCGTCCTTCTGGCCGAAGAAGGCGAAGTCCGGGCGGATGGCGTTGAAGAGGACGGTCAGGACGGTGGCGACGCCGCGGAAGTGGCCGGGGCGCGCGACGCCCTCCATCGGCTCCGAAAGGTTCTCGACCGAGACGTAGGTCGCGAAGCCCTTCGGGTAGATCTCCTCGACCGGCGGGGCGAAGATGTAATCGACGTTGTAGTCGGCGAGCTTCGTCGTGTCGCCGGTCAGGTCGCGCGGGTAGCGCGTGAAGTCTTCGGCCGGCCCGAACTGCGTCGGGTTGACGAAGACCGAGACGATGACGACGTCGCACATCCTCCGCGCCTCGCGCACGAGCGAGAGGTGCCCCTCGTGCAGCGCGCCCATCGTCGGCACGAGCCCGATGGTCTTGTCCTCCTCGCGCCGAAGTTTGCGCGCGACGCTCGCCATCCGCTGCCTGCGGTTGATGATTTCCATGAATGGTAAATGGTGAATGGTGAATGGTGAATGGTGAATGGAAGATGCCTTCATCCATTCACCATTCACTATTCACTATTCACTGCTTTTTCGTTTCCTCTTCGCCCGCGCCGCGCTTGAGGCCGAGTTCCGAGGCGGCGTCGGCGGGGAGCGGGTAGGAGTGTTCGTCGGCGGGGAAGGCGCCGCTGCGCACGTCGTCGGCGTAAGCCTGGAAGGCCTCGCTCATCGCCTCGCGGAGGTTCACGTACTGCCGGACGAAGCGCGGGCTCGACTTGCTGAAGGAGAGGCCGAGCAGGTCGTGCGTGACGAGGATCTGCGCGTCGCAGTCTGGCCCCGCCCCGATGCCGATGGTCGGGACGTGGAGCGCGGCCGTCACCTCGCGCGCGATCTCGCGCGGGACGACTTCGAGCACGACGGCGAAGGCGCCCGCCTCCTCCAGGAGCACCGCGTCCTCGACGAGCGCGCGCGCCGCGTCGGCCGTCTTCGCCTGCAGACGATAGCTGCCGAGCTTGTTCAGAGACTGCGGCGTCAGGCCGACGTGCCCCATCACCGGAATCTCTGCGGCGACGAGGCGTCGCACCGTCTCGACGCGCGCGCGCCCGCCTTCGAGCTTGACGGCCTCGGCGCCGCCCTCCTTGACGAGCCGGAGCGCGGCGCGGACGGCGTCGTCGTCGCCGGTGTGATAGGTGCCGTAGGGCATGTCCGCGACGAGCAGCGCGCGCTCCGTCCCGCGGCGCACCGCCCGCGTGTGGTGAAGCATCTCCTCGAGCGTGACGGGCACGGTCGAGTCGTAGCCGAGCACGACGTTACCCAGCGAGTCGCCGACGAGGATGATGTCGGTGCCGGCCTCGTCGACGATGCGCGCGGTCGGGTAGTCGTAGGCCGTCAGGCAGACCAGCTTCTCGCCGCGCTCCTTGCTCTGGCGGACGGCCGGCACGGTCACCTTCTCGGGGCGCTGCTGTTTGAGATAGACCATCGTGTGATTGTTCCTAGTCTGAGCAGACCGGTGCGACGAGGATGTCGGTCGTCGGCGGAAGTGTTCGGCGGCGCATGTTCGCGTATTCTACGCCCGCGTTATTGTGTCGGCAAATTTGAGAGCGCCAAATTATAGGCAGCGCCGCCCGGAGGGGCAAGGGGAAAAGGATGAAGGCGGAAGGATGAAGTTCGGGCTCTCTCACCTTCATCCTTCATCCTTCCGCCTTCATCCTTTCATGTCGGTTCCCACAGACGGACGTATGGGCGTTCGGGGGTGGCGGCGAGGAGTTGGGCAATCGTCGTCTTGAGCGTCGGGTGTCGCGCCTCGGGTATCAGCTCGGCGAGCGGGGCGAGGGCGAAGCGGCGCTGGTGGAGGCGCGGGTGCGGGAGCGTGAGCGCGTCGGTCTCGACGGTCTCTGATTCGTAGAGGAGGAGGTCGAGGTCGAGCGTGCGCGGGGCGAGCGGGCGCGTGCGCCGGCGTCCGAGCGCGCCTTCGATGTCGAGCAGGAGGCGGAGCAAGTCCTCCGGCTCGGGGAGCGGCGCGCGGAGTTCGGCCACCATGTTGAGGAAGGCGGGCTGCTCCTCGGAGACGCCGGCCGGCTCGGTCTCGTAGACGTTCGAGAGCCGCGCGACGGACAGCCCGGCCGCCGTCATCCCGCGCAAGGCCAGCAGGAGGTTCCCCGCGCGGTCGCCGAGGTTCGAACCCATGCCGACGTAGGCGCGCGGCGCGTTCGTCATTGAGGCTGGCCCTTCGCGTACCCGCTCGTCGAGCTCTCCTGACTCTTGTTGAAGTCCTCGGAATGGCCGCGCGCGATGCTGAGCGTCTTCCACTCTGACGACTTGAGGTGCTTGGCGAGGAAGACGATCTGGCCCGTGTGCTGGCCGTAGTGCGAGAGCTGCCGGTTGACGGCCTCGACGACCGTGTGCGACTCGCCGCGGATGGTGACGTGGCGCGCGGCGTCTTCGGGCTTCAGGGATTCGAGCGTGTCGAAGAGCGTGCGCCAGCCCGACTCCCAGCGCTCCTCGATGGCGGCGCGGTCTTCGCCTTCGACGAGGAACTCCGTGTCGCGGTGGCGGTCGGGCTTCTCGCCGTCCGTCGTCAGGAAGTCCGTCCAGCGCGAGCGCATGTTGCCGGCCATGTGCTTCATGATGAGGGCGATGCTGTTCGACTCCGCGTCGATGGTGCGGAAGAACTCTTCGTCCGAGACCTGCGCGATGGCGCCGTCGGCGAGCTTCTTCTGGCCGCGGAAGACGCGCAGGGCGTCCTGCAAGTAATGTTCGGCGAGCGAGCCGGGCGAGTCGTTCATGACTTTTCCTCTGCGGGTAAAGTTTCGGTAGAGCGCGAGGCGACGTATTATAACGCCAAGGTGAGGGAAGCGTATGTCACAACTCTTCGCGCTCGTCTGGTTGAAGTGGACTCTGGTGCGCAACTCCCTGCGCTCGCGCAGGGCCGCGGCGGGGCGCGTGGCGGCGGCGCTCGGCGTGGTGGCGGGGTTGACGCTCTCCGTCGCGGCGGCGGTCGGCGTGGGCGCGGGCGCGTACTTCGTCTCGGCGCACGCCGGAAAGGGGAGCTTCGACGCGAGGCAGTTGAGCGCGGGCTTCGCCGTGCTGCTCTTCGTCTTCACGACGCTGTTCCTGATGTGGGCGCTGATGCCCCTGGCGCTCGGCGGCGGGAGCCGGTTCGAGCCTTCGAGGATGCTGCTCTACCCGATCCCGCTCGGCCGCCTCTTCGCCTTCGACTTTCTGAGCGACCTGACGAGCCTCACGTCGGTCTTCGTCGTCCCCTCGCTCGTGGCGCTGTGCGTGGGCGTCGGGATCGGGCGCGGGAGTCTCGCGGCGGGGCTGCTGGTGGCGTTCGTGTCGGTGGCGTTCGGCCTCTCCTTCTCGAAGCTCCTGTCGGTGGGCGTCGGGGCGCTGATGAAGTCGCGGCGGACGCGCGGCGAGGCGGCGCTCGCCGTCGTCGGCGCGGCGCTCGGCCTGACGGGCGTGCTGATGGGGCAGTTGATGCCCTACATCGAACGTCACGCCGACTCGCTCGCGTGGACGGGCTGGACGCCGCCGGGCGCCGCGGCCGAGGCGCTCGCGCGCGGGCTGTTCGCGGGCGACGCGCGTGCGCTCGCGCTCTCGACTCTGACGCTCGGGACTTACGCGTTCGTCTGCTTGCTGCTCTCGTACCGCGTCGCGCGGCGGACGGCGCTCGGGGTCAGCGGAGGGAAGGCGAAGCCGAAGGAGGTCAAGGCGGCGGCGACTCGGGAAGGGCGGGCCGAAGGTTACGCGGGTTGGCGTCTGCCCTTCGTGTCGCAGGAGTTCTCGGCGGTCTTCGAGAAGGAGGTGCGGTACGCCTTGAGGAACGCGCAGTTGCGCGTCATCGCGGTGATGGCCGTGGCGCTGACCGTGGTGTTGAGGCTCGGGCCGGCGGGCGCGCGCAGCAGCCGCCTGTGGGGCGGCATTACGCCTTACGCCGAAGGGGCGGGCGCGGTCTTCAGCGTCGTCTACATCTTCATGCTCGTCTCGCCGCTCTCGACGAATCTGTTCGGGTACGACGGCGCGGGGATGCGCGCGCTCGTGCTGTCGCCGGTGAGCCGCCGGACGATGCTCCTGGCGAAGAACGCGGCCGTGACGCTCATCTCCCTGCTGCTGGTCGCGGCGGGCGTGGGGCTGGGCGGCTTCTTCCTCGGCGACCTGAACGGGCGCGCGCTCGTCTTCGCGCTGCTCACGTTCGTGACGTCGGCGGCGCTCTTCGCGCCCTTCGGCAACTGGCTCTCCCTACAGTTCCCGAAGCGCGTGCAGTTCGGCAAGCGCATGAACCGCTCGGGCGTGGCGGGGCTGCTGCTGGTGCCGCTCTTCTTCCTGCTGCTCGTGCCGCCGGCCGTCTCGGTGGCGGCGGCGCACTTCGCCGCGAGCCTCGCCGTCAAGTATGTTATACTGGCCGCGTTCGCGCTGCTTTCGGTCGGTCTTTACGCCCTTTCGCTCCCCGTCCAGGGCCGTCAGCTTGAGCGGCGCGAGCTGGAAATCCTCGAAGCCGTCACAGGCCGCGGCGGCAGCGAGGATGAACAAATCATAGGTTGAAATCCAGCGACGCCGCCGGGGGCGTCCGGGCGGGTGAAGAGAGCCCCGCCCCTACACAAATGGCTCGCAGAAAATACCGGAACCAACGACACGAGCCCTCACAGGTTCGCTCTTTCCAGGACTACCTGACCACGCCCGCGCCGCAGACCTCGCGCTCGGAGCTGATGACGCTCGTCCGCGGCGGCGAGGACACGTTCCTCGAACTCAAAGTCAAACTGTCGAACCCGGAGCGCATCGCGCAGGGGATCGTCGCGCTCGCCAACACGGGCGGCGGCGTCATCGTCTTCGGCGTCAACGACAACCTGCGCGTCGAGGGCGTGGACGACGCCGAGGCCGTCCGCGACGAACTCGTCCGCATCTGCCGCGAGGACGTGCACCCGGCGCTCTTCCCCTTCATCGACATCATCTCTTTCGACTCGGGGCTGCGCGTCGTCGCCATCGACATCGAGGGGAAGCGGCGGCCGTACCGCACGTCGGACGGTCGCTACTTCCTGCGCGTCGGGGCGGAGAAGCGCGAGGCGACGCGCGAGGAGCTTTCGGCGCTTCTGGACGAGACGCGGCCGCTCGGCTACGAGAACGTCGGCGCGCTCGGGGCCGACGTGGAGGACATAGACGAGGCGCACCTCTGGAGCTTCGTGCGCGAGTTCGAGCCGGACGCTTACTCGGTCGGGTCGGCGGCGGGCGCGGCCTACCCGACGGCCGAAGTTTTAGAGCGAGACCTCTTGCTCGCCGTGCCGGCCCCCACGGGGCCGCTCTCGGATCGCGTGGCGCCGACCGTGGCGGGCCTGCTCCTCTTCGGGCGCGACGAGCGCGTGGCGGAGCTGCTGCCGCGCTCGACCCTCCTCTGCTCGCGCTACGCGGGCGCGGACACGCACGCGCCGAAGGTCGAGTCGGTCGAGCTGGTCGGGAACCTGCACACGCTCTTCGAGTCGGCCGTGCGCTTCGTCGAGCGCTACTGCGACCTCTGGGAGAAGCGGCCGCGGCTCTCCCGGACGGAAGTCCCGGCCGAGTCGCCCGTGGCGCCGCGCGCGAACTACCACCGCGGCGCGCTGACGGAAGCGCTGGCGAACGCGCTCGTCCACCGCGACCTCGCGCTGGCGGTGACCGGGACGCGCGTCAACGTCTTCGACAACTCCGTCGAGATCACCAACCCGCGCCGCACGGCCGGCTTCGCGCCCGCCGCGCAGCGCGCCATCCGCTACGGCATCCAGCAGAGGCTCAACCCGCAGACGGCCTCCATCTTCCAGAGCAGCGCCTACGGCCTGCGCCTCCCGCCGGGCGGCCTGCCCATGCTGCTGCGCGAGTCGCGCCTCTTCTCCGGCCGCAAGTCGGACGTCTACGCCGTCAACGACGAGTTCCGCGTGCGGCTGTACGGAGTTTGAAGGCGAGTAGGCAGTAGACACTAGCCATACCGACTTGCAGATTAAAATAAGGCCGCTTAAAGCTGGGAGCGCGGGCATCCCTGCCCGCAAGCGCGCTCAAGCACGCTGACCGTCTCCCTCCTCCTCTCGACGTTGAGGTCTCAAGTCGCCCTGCTTTCGCGCTCTCGCGCTCAGGCGGGCAGGGATGCCCGCGCTCCCAGCACGAGCAGCCTTATTTCGATTTGCAAGCTGGTATCAGTAGGTGAAAACGATTTCGGCGGGCGTTGGGGAATAAATCCGCAACGCCCGCCGATTTTTCTACTGCCATCTGCCTACTGCCTACTTCTTATCGTCCTTTGGAGAGTTGTAGAACTGGCGGGCCTTGACGACGAACTCCTTGTCGTCGTAGACGCCGTCGCCGTTGACGTCCACCTTGACGACGATCTTGTGGCGCTTGCCGTCGCGGCGCTCGCCGGCCGAGTAGGCGAGGCTGTACTGGTTGCGCATCATGGCGTTGATGCTCGAAAGGATGGTCGGTATCTCGCCGGGGAAGGTCATCGGGAAGTAGGCCCCGCCCGTCTCGTCGGCGAAGGTCTTCAAAGTGTTCTGCGCCTGGAGGAAGGTCATGCGGCCCGGCGTGGTGGCGCCGCCGAGGCCGTCCTCGGCCCCCATCTGCGCGTCGTACTTCTTGAGGAAGAGGTTCCCCGTGCCGACGATGTAGACGGGCACGCCCGCGTTCTGCGCGATCTTGCGCGCCTCGTCGTAGTTGATCTTGCTGAAGGTGTCGATGCCGCTCGAAATGAGCAGGACGGCCTTGCGGCGGCCCTGGATGTCCTTCATCCCGGCGTACTCCTGCCAGCGCTTGTCCGAGCCTTCGAGCACGACCGAGTCGGCCCGCCCGCCCGCCAGCGTCAGCTTCAGCGCGTCGAAGAGGTTCGTCTCGCGGAAGGCCGGCTGGTTGCGCAGCAGCAGCATGATGACCTGGTTGATGCGTTCGGGACTGTTGGTGAAGTCCGTCAGCGGCGTCGGCCGGATGTCGTAGGCGATGACCGTGACGTAGTCGTCGGGCGGCTTGATGAACTGCGAGAGGAAGGCGGCCGTCGGCCGGAGCACTTCCAACTGCCCGGCCTCCGTCCCCGAAGAGCCGAGGTAGCCGATGTCCTGGCCCAGCTTGCTGTACTCCATCACGACCGCGACGGTGATGGGCGCGTCGGGCGTGGAGAAGTTGGTCACGTCGCGCTGGATGCCGTCCTCGAAGATGGCGAAGTTCTCCTTCTTCAAGCCCATCACGATCTGGCCCGACTTCTTGTTGTAGACGACGGCCTCGACCTGCACGATGTTGGAGGCCACCTTGACCACGTCCTGCTCCTTGAGCGTGTCGGGCGGGACGGGCTCCTGCGGCTCCTGCTGCTGCGGCTTGTTCGGGTCGGACGGCTGCGTCTCGTCGGGGCGCGTGTTCTTCTTCTGGGGGGCCTGCGGCGGCGTGCGGCGCGACTGCGCGAGGGAGGGCGGCAGCGCGGCCCCCGCGGGGATGAGGAGCGCGAGTGCCAGACTGGCGGCGCGGCGCGTAAAGCGGGTGTTCATACTCCGTAAAACCTCTCGGATTGAAGGGCCGGGCGAGTCCTCGGAAAAGGGTTCGCCCAAACTATAAGGCGCGCCCGCGGGCACGGTCAAATAGAACAAAGGTCAGAGGCTTTTGGATGAACCGGGCGGGGAAATGGTTTCTCTTGGAAGGGAATTAACCACAGAGACACAGAGGCACAGCTTTGAAGTTATGGACTTCAGGCTGTGCCTCTGTGTCTCTGTGGTGAAAATTGTGAACTACCGGCCGCCGCTCGAAACGGGCTCGACCTCGATGAGCGCGTCGTAGCTGCCGGTGTTGTCTTCGAGCTTGCCCTCGTTGACGCCGAGGAAGAGGCGGCCGTCGCGCGTCGCGTAGAACTCGCGGTTTGCGCCGACGGCGATGAACTCGTCGTTGTCGTCGCCGATGACGGCGATCAGCTCGCCCGTCGGCTCGTTCCGCATCAGCTTCTCGGTGTCGACGACGCGCGGCAGGCCCGTCGGCGTCGAGAAGCGGCCCTCACCCAGGGAGACGCGGCCCGTCGCGGTGATGCGCAGGCGCTGCCCCTTCCTGACCATCAGGCCCGAGTCCGTCCAGCCGTTGGCCGCGTTGTCCGCGCGGACGCGGATGCGGACGGGGAAGAAGGGCGAGTCGCCGCCGCGCGAGGGCGTCGGGCTGGCCGCGGGCGTGTTGGTCGGCGTGTTGCGAGAAGTGCCATTAGGGGATGTGCCCGAGTCGTTGCCGAGCGTGGGCGGGCGCTGCCCCGAAGAGTTCTGGCGCGGCTCCTCGCGGCGCGGGGTCGGCGTGGGCGCGGGCTGCGTCGTGCGCGCCGACTCGGAAGGCGGCGTGTAGGTGTCGGTGATGGTCGAGCCTTCGGCCGACTCGCCGGCGCCGTCGAACTCGATGGACTCGACGTCCTCCATGTTGAGGGTCATGCGGCTGCGGCGGCTGCCGCCGCGCGAAGAGCCGATGAGGACGGTGAACTGCTGGTCGCGGAAGGCGACGATCTGGCCGCGGATGACCTGGCCGTCCTTCATGCGGATGGTGTCGGCCAGGGCCGCGGCGCCGAGCGCGAAGACGAGGGCGAAGGCGGCGAGGGGCCGTGCGAGTCTGAGAACTTTCATAATTCCTCCAAGGGATTGCGGCGGGCTCCGCCGCGAAGCCACATGAAAACAGAGAGAGACGCGCTTTGCAAGCGGGAGGGCGGCAGGCTCTCAGCAGCGATTGATGGCCCGCGCGGGGGAGGGGTTGCCCGTTTTTTCGGATAGGTCAGAACCGCCCGCGGTAGCGGGTGGCCCTTTGCTAACCGTTACTGCCGTGTAACGAAGGGCCACCCGCTACCGCGGGCGGTTCTGACCACTACTGCCGACACAGACTTACTTAATCCCGACGACCATCGAGTCCGGCCCGGCGAGGTATTCGACGCGGGTGTCGCGGAAGCCCGTCTCGCGCATCCAGCGCTGGCAGTCCTCGCCCGTGTAGTCGAACCCGCCCGGCGTCTCGATGAGCATGTTGAGGCTCATCAGGAGGCCCGTCGCGTTCTCGCGCCGGCCGTCGTCAATGAGCGCCTCGTAGACGACGAGCGCGCCGCCCTCGGGGAGCGCCTCGTACGCCTTCCGCAAGAGCGCGCGCTTCTCCCCCAAGTCCCAGTCGTGCAGGATGTGCCCCATCACCAGCACGTCGGCCGAAGGCATCGGGTCTTTGAAGAAGTTGCCCGCGTAGAACTTCAGACGCTCCGAGAGGCCGTGCGCCGCCACGTACTTCTCGTAGACGGGGCCGACCGCGGGCAGGTCGAAGTTCCAGCCCCGGAGGTGCGGGTGCGCCAGCGCGATCTGCACGGGCAGCCCGCCCTGCGCGCCGCCCACGTCCACGAACGTCTCGTAGTTACCCCACGGGAACTTCCGCGCCATCGTCCGCGCCGCCCCCAGACTCAAGCCAGACATCGCGCTCAGGAAGCCTTCGAGCCGCGCGGGGTCTGCGTAGAGCTGGCCGAAGAAGTCGTCGCCGCTCTTGACCTCGTTCTGCGGCCGCCCCGTCCGCAGCGCCTCGGTCAGGGAACCCCAGAAAGGGTAGAGGCGCGCGTTCGCCATCTCAAGCATCCCGCCCATGTAGGAAGGCTTCGAGCGGTCGAGGAAGGTCGCGGCCTCCGGCGCGTTGTAGTAGCGCCCCTCCGAGTCGCGCCCAAGCACCTTCAGAGCGACGAGCGCGTCGAGGAAGTCGCGCGCGCCGCGCGGGTGCAGGCCCAGACGCTCGACGACCGCCTCGGCCTTCGCGGGCCCCTTCGCCATCTCCGTGAACAGGTCGAGCTCCACCGCGCTCAGCAGAGTCTTCGAAGCCCAGAACCCGAGCCCCAACTGCATGATGTAATCCGGCGTGACCGTTGTACTCATCCCAACACCCCCTTCAACCCCTAACGCGGAAGGGGCGGGGCGCACGGGATCACGCGGCGCGGGAAAAATTTCGGACGCGCTCAGAACTGGTCGAGGAAGAGGTAGCGTGCCCGGTGCTTGTCGTCTTCGACGCGCGAGTCCACGTCGAGGCGCATGACCCGGACGGCGCCGCCCTTCGTGACCGCGGGCCAAGCGGGAAGTCCCGCGCCGTTCGGGTCGCCCTTCTTGATGAAGTTGGCGAAGTAGCTCTGCATCTGCTCCGAGACCTTGTAGTCGTCCGGCGTCCACGCGTAGACCTTGTTCGTCGAGAGGTTGCCCAAGGCGTACTCGATCTCGGCCGAGTGCACCGCGCCGCGCGCGGGCGGCACCGCCATCGCGTTCGAGTTCTGACCGCGCACGACGCCGCCCGCCAGTCCCGGCCGCGCGTCGCCCATCTCGGGCGTCATCGGCGGGCGCGGGCGCGCGTAGAAGTACCGGTAGACGTTGCGGCCGCCCGTCTGCGCGTGCAGGTCGAACCACTTCCAGGTGCTGTAGCCGATGAAGCGGTCGCCCGCCAGGTCGGTCGCCGCGTCCACAACCTCTTCGCCGGTCTTCGCGGCGTAGAGCTTCAGAGCCTCTTCGGCGCGCGCGCCGTAGAGCCCGCGCACGACCTTCTCGAAGTTCTCGGGCGTCGGCTCGTTGCCGCCGAGCAGTGCGCGCCAGGTCATCTCTTCGGAGTTCCAGCCGACGAGCAGAGGCACGTGCGCCTGCCGGCCGGCGGCGTAGGTCTCGTGCGGCGGCTCGTTGAAGAAGTAGCCGTCGACGGCGATGGGGAAGCGGAAGGGCTGTTTGCCCGTGGCCTCCATCAGCTTCTCGGTCGGGAGCGCGCGCAGCGCGGCGAGTGACGAGGCGCCGATCTCTGTCGCGAACTTCGCGCCCACCTCCTCGGCCTGCGCGAGCGGGACGGCGCGCATGGTCGAGAGCACGGAGCCGCTCTCGCCGATGGCCCCGGCGATGAAATCCCTCGAGAGCGGCGAGGCCATCTGCGCGCTGACGGAGGCGGAGCCGGCCGACTCGCCCGCGACGGTAATGCGCCTGGGGTCGCCCCCGAAGGCCGCGATGTTCTCATGCACCCAGCGCAAAGCCGCCGCCTGGTCGAGCAGCCCGTAGTTGCCGGAGGCGTGCTGCGTTGACTCCTTCGAAAGCTCCGGGTGCGCGAAGAAGCCGAAGAGCCCGAGCCGGTAGTTGAGCGTCACGGTGACGATGCCGCGCCGCGCCAGGGCCTCGCCGTCGTAACGCGGCTCCGACCCGTCGCCCGCGATGAAGCCGCCGCCGTAGAAGTAGACCAGCACCGGGAGCTTATCCTTCTCAGACTTCGCGGGCGTCCAGACGTTCAGGTAGAGGCAGTCCTCGCTCATCCCGTCCGAGCGGAAGTTCATGTCGCCGAACACGGGGTGCTGCATGCAGCGCGGCCCGAACTTCTCGGCGTGCCGCACGCCCTCCCAACTCTTCGAAGCCTGCGGCGGCCTCCAGCGCAACTCCCCCACCGGCGGCGCCGCGTACGGAATCCCTTTGAAGGCGCGCACGCCCGACGCCTGCCGCCCCGGCCCTTCGACCACACCCGTCGAAGTCTTCACGCGGTCGGGCGTGGCGGCACGCGCCGGCAGCAGGCCGCTCGACAGGACGAGGCCGCCGAAGAGAAGAACCCTGATGGCTGACTTCATTTTCTCCGCTCCTTAGAATGAATAAGCTGGGCAGGACTCGGCCGTATGTTAACAGCAAAAGAAAAACGGCGGGAGTCACCCCGCCGCTCTGCTTTAACCGAACCCTTCAACGTCTCAAGGCAAATCAGGAGTGCAGTGGCCGAGACTGTCGTTCTGCGGAATCAAGAGTGGCAGGTAGAACAGGAGAATCGGAATCCAGAGCAGCAGCGTGACCACGGCTACCTTCAGCTTGTGAGAGTCGAATCCGCTCAACCTGAAATCAGGCAGGCCCTTAGTCAACACGAAGACACACAACGCCAGCGGCAGCGCCTCGACGAAACCTTCCAACTCCCCCGCCATCAAAAAACTGACGCTGAACGTCAGCGCGGCGACGATAACCTGCACACCGTTGCGGCTCATGCCCCAATAGACATAAGCCCTCCCCAAAAAGTTCCAGCCGCACCTTTAGCTAGGAGGGTTTTAAAGACTCGCGACTAAAGGTAATAGAAGTATTAACCCTATTGACTCTGCTACTAAATTAGAATAGAAGTAGCCGCGCAATCGAAGCCGGCCACGCCTTTGTGCGTGGAATAACTCTTACCCTCATTCTCCTCCTGAAAGGAGTTCACAATGCGCCGCACGTTCGCTATAAGCTTCTGTCTTCTTATTCTGTTAATAGCTACAGGCGCCGAGGCGCAGCGCCGCCGAACGCGCCAGCCGGTTAGGCAGCGCCCGTACATTTCACCTGAAAAGATTAGCAACGACCTTGTGGGATTGGGTGTTCGAAACGTGCCGCTTTATGACGGGCGACCAAGTGATACGTGGACATTTGCTGCTGACGAGCCAAAGACCATAAGAGTTTTGCAGACCAAGCCAGCGGGCGACACGGCAACCCTAGTTATCGACATCATCACGAACGATGCGAACACGCAACTTGCCGGGAAGCTTCGATTAAATTATGAGCGAGTCGCGGGCGACTGGATTCTTACCTCAGTGGATAATTTAACAGCAAGGCTTAGGCCCATATCGCCGCCCGACTACTCGCCCCCAACTTACGGTGCGATTGAACGACCCAGACAGGAGCCGCCGGCTTACGAGCGGCCGACCAGCGTAGTGCTGGCGCGTGGGGGCTACGCGATACGGGCTGGCGCCTACCAATACTTCCCCTTCTACGTCAACCCCAGCACTACTGGAACCGTCTCGGGCGGCTTCAGGGCAGCGGGCGGCGGAGGCAACGACATAGAGGTTTATATCCTCGACAACATCCAGTTTGAGAACTTCGCTAACGGCCATAGCGTGTCTACCTATTACAACTCCGGGCGCGTTACGGTTGGGGAGATTCGTACGCAGCTTGGCCCCGGCAATTACTTCTTAGTCTTCAGCAATAAATTCTCAGTCTTCACTGCTAAGGCCATAAACGCCGACATAGTTCTTACTGTGCGCTAACAAAGTGAGAGAGGGGCGGGCCTGATAGCTGCCCCTCTCCAAACTTAGAACTGGTCTTGGGTAATATCTTCTGTAGAGTGTCCTCAAACGAAAAGAGCCGCGTTGCTGCGGCTCTTTTCGTTGAATCTTTTGGTGGAGCAGAAGGAGTCGAATCCCTTGCCCTCCGCAATGCAGAGTGTGCCGTCTTCATTAATCAGAGGTGCGGCCTAAGACCCTTCGCATGGTGGCCTCGGCGCGGCGTTGGTAGCGCTGGCTCTGACCTCTGTTGAGATTACCGTAGTTCGGCGTGAGGGAGTGGCAGTTCGGGCAGAGCAGGCGGAGGTTTGCCTCGGAGTTGTTCAGGCAGTTCCCGTCGATGTGGTCGATGGTCAGGGGTACTTTCCTGGTTAAGGGATGACGCTCCTGCCAGCCGCACCGCTGGCAACGCTCCCCGTGCTGCTCAATCATATAGCGGCGGATGTGTCTTGAAAGGCCTGCCGCCCCGGTGACGCCCGTCTCTACGCCCGCCTTCCAACGCTCGATGTATGTTGCGTATTGGGCCTGTAGCTGACAGGCGTTACTGCAATAGACGGCGGAGTAGTCTTTAACGGGCTGCGGGCAGATGCGGCACGCTCTCGGGTTCTTCGGCCTCGACATGGGCGGCAGTATACTGCCGACACTGTCCGTAAAAAATGGACAGCCGCCCGGAAGCGGCTGTCTATTTATGGAGCAGAGGGGGATCGAACCCCTGACCTCGGCATTGCGAACGCCGCGCTCTCCCAGCTGAGCTACAGCCCCGATTCGCCCGTATTCGTCGCCCGGCTGGCCGCCGAGCGGGCCGCGACTATGAGGAAGGGGTCCGAGGCTGTCAAGCGCGCCCCCTTTGCCGCGCAAGCGTTTGCTTTGCTGGCAGAAACCTTGGCGAAACTGGTCCCGGCGCGGCGGCCTCCCATGCTTGCGGATCGGCCGGCGCGCGGCTACCGTCCGCACAACCGTTGCTCGGATATCGCTCGATGCGCGCCATTCTGTGGCTGATCAACACGATCATCACGATCTACATTTGGCTTCTGATCGCGCAGGCGGTGCTGAGCTGGCTGCTCGCCTTCGGCGTGGTCAACCGCTACAACCGCGCGGTCGCGGTGATCGGCGATTTCCTCTACCGGGTGACCGAGCCGGCGTTGCGGCCGATCCGTTCGTTCCTGCCGAATTTCGGTGGCGTCGACATCTCGCCGGTGATCCTGATCCTGGTGCTGATGTTCCTGCGCCGACTGATCCTCTACG
>JAFAZX010000030.1 GCA_019239425.1 Acidobacteriota bacterium | reverse complement strand
GAGCAGACGGGCGCGCTCGACGCGATGCTCGGCAAGATCGCCGACTTCTACGAGCAGGAGGTGGACTCGGCCATCGCCTCCCTGCTGACGCTCATCGAGCCGGTCATGATCGGCTTCCTCGGCGTCACCATCGGCTCCATCGTCATCGCCATGTACCTCCCCCTCTTCACCCTCATCGGCAAGATGGCTAACGGCGGCCACTGACCTGACGGTCAACCTGTACGCAGACAATAAAGTGCCGTACTGGACAATAAAGTCCCGTACTCGACAATAAAGTCCCGTACCAATTTGGCACTGTTCAACAGAAGCGGCTCTCCAGTATGGAGAGCCGCTTCTGTTATGGAAGCTAAATACAGCTGCACTGGTAGGCTGCGAGTAGACTACGCTTGCCCCACCTCATAAATAATGCTAGAGGAAATATGCGATGCTATTCAAACACTTGCCTTGAGGTCGGCGAGTAGCCGCGCGAACGCTTTCTCAAAATGGTCATGGTTTTTCCACTCTGTAAAATCAGGAATAAAATAACTACGCACTTCTCCTGCTAAGTCCTCACCAGTAATAGAATCCATGCACACCCACTCCTGACATTATCTCTCCCGCTGCAGTATACAGGGCATCGCCTTAGCTACCTCTATAGGAGGTGGTACTTATGGGACTCGTAAAATCCCTTTTCTTCTCAATGAACAAGATTGGAAGATATGTGCTGAACGAGCCAAAGAGTTATTGGAATTGGGCCAACCTGTTCTTCGAGTGCTATTCGATAATTACCGTGCATTCTTAACTGAATCATATAAAAACCCATCGACTCAACTACCTGAGAGATTCTCGTGGTTACTCTTTGACGAGGTTATTGGAGAGATTGCAGGCCTCGCTCAAGTGGGTCTATACGAATGGTCGGTTTGGGACCTACAGATGTTTTACGCAGCGCGCACTCTATCAAAGAAATATATTCCGACCGTTGATCCTAGCCGACTCTTTGATGAAGTTGTAGAAGCAACACAGTCGTCCCTTGAAGGTGCGTCGCTTGATCCGTCTGAGCTTGACGAATTTCCGCAACTAATAACGCTTCTAGACCAGAATGATCCCGCATTTATAGCAAAGCAAACCATAAAACCTACCGTTAGCACTTTAATTGATCTGTACATAAAGCGTGGCGATGAAGAAACAACAAATAATAACTATAACTTTGACAGGGACGATGTTGAGGAGATTGAGAGTGAAGCAGGTAAGAATGATGAGCTCTCTGCTGTTTATGCCAAATTTTCTAGATTATCCTTTTTAACCGAAGAGACTTCCGAGCAGTTGAAAAAATATGCTTATGCGTTCGAACATCAATCATCAGAATTAGCCGACCAAGCCAAGGAAATTAGAGAGAATAATCCCGATCATTCTGACTATGATTACCATGATTATGGATCATCAACCCGTTCCGAACGGTTCAATATCAGTGACATTTTTTCAGATCTTTAAGCATGAAAGTCCATGCCCGAAACTTGTTTAAATTACCGAGATGAGTTGGATAGAGTGCGCGCATTGTTCAGATTTCGATCACTTCGAGGCGGCAATTGTAGAGCCACTTGGGTCGAGCCATATTGCCTTTATTGAGGTATACGGAAAAATTTGGAAGTGGCCACGTAAGATAAAGCCTAAGAAACCCGGTCAGCGCCATATAGACCCGGAAGCACAGAAACAGATCGTTAAAGAGTCACGAGGTGCCTATCAATTAATCACCCTTAACGATTCTGATTTCACTAGGCCATGGAAGGGTTTCAGGATTGAAGTTCTGGGAATGGCGTATGGATTGAACTTGCCTCTACCTCCCGGCCCACTTTTCCATGCTGACGACCACTTAGAAAACAACTATAAGACGGGCCGTACTCTATTCAATGCATGCAGAATTACCAAGAATGATAGTGATATAGACGTCAGAATACATTGGTGGCCGAACCGCGATGCTCTGCAAGCCGCTCTCCAACCTTTCGGCAACGATGGGCTCGTTCATGGGTTGGAACGGCACGGCAGGATCATCACGGTGAAAGGTTTTCAGCTTGGCAGGGCAGCTGGCAAGGATTTCGAGGTACTGGAAAAGGCGCTGACCCTGTTCAGATTCATCGAATCCCGCGGACGGCGCCCTAAAATAACTGACGAGGCTATCAGAGCAGCCATTCGCAAGCTAGGAAATAAGGCAACGCAATCGGCAGTAGCGCTTGAGTTGGATGTATCGGATCGCGCGCTTAGAAAGCATATAGAGCCTGTTAAGTGGCGAGAGTATCGCGCTCGCTATTTATAAAATGAGGAACAAATAAATATGCATTTGGTTCCTTACACGGGTCGTCTATTTAGGTACCATGTGGCCGGTCGGAGCGAATATTCCGACCGGCCACAAAAGTGTAAAAATTAAGATGATCGAGGTCGAACATTTATGGAGGCTCTTATCCAGATACTGAAGAACTTTGGCGCATGGGCATTACTCCTTGTGGTACTTTTGTACATCATCTTAAGAGGCGAGATTGTATTGCGGTATCCTCGCCCCAAGAGAAAGAATTAAGGCACGCTGCTTTACAGTACATCCCAAACATAGATCTAACCTATCAAGGCTTCTGCTTACTATGTTGTCGGGTACTGCCTTGACTCTGGTTATTACGTTCAAGAAATGCAACTGCCTCTTGGGCACTCCAGCGTTCGTGATAATCCTTGAGAGTACATTTCTCAATTAAGGTGCGCGCCCAACCTGTGACTTTACGATGTTCGGGTATAGGCGCATAAAGGTGATCCCAAGTTAATTCGACTTCGTGCCGTCCTGTATATGGATACCTGCCCGTCAGCATTTGGAATGCTGTTATACCTAATGCATATATATCAATTTTTGGACTAACAACAGGTCGTTGATCCGGAGACATTTGCAACATCTCAGGTGCGGCATAGGCAAGTGTTTGCCCTCCACGATGTGTTAGCGTAGTCGTATCAATTACTCTACCCAAACCCACATCACTGATTCGGGGTTTCCCTTCTTTGAATAGAATATTTGCCGGTTTAATATCTCGGTGAATAACTCTAGGCTGGATGGAGTGCAGGTACGCCAACCCTCTGGCCACCCCTAACAAAATGTCATGCGCTTCAGCTCGCGGAAGCCCCAACGGGATACTATCAATCTTATCTTTCAAAGTTCCGCCATCTGCGTACTCGAATACCAAAGACCTACGTATATGACCGAGAGTATCTCGTTCTTCGAAAGTACCTAGTAATCGAATTATGTTCGGATGATCAAGTCGAGACAGTATATTGAATTCATTCTCATTGAAATCCGCGTGAAAGGATTTAATGGCTACGGAGAGGTGCGGCTTACCATCTATTAGCAACTCCCCTCGGTATACAGTTCCGTAATTGCCGCTCCCAATCACTACTCCACGCGTATAAGTTTTTTTTTCGCTTTTCTTTACACCACGTGCGGTTGCAATTAAATCTTCCTCATTATGACCAGCTGGCATATACGCCCATTTACCACGAATCTTTCGCCTATTAAACACTCCTACGAAAGGTGAACTTCCGTCCGTAATTCTTTTACTGAACCAATCTACTGAATTGCCGACATACCATGCGCGCGAGTGGTAGTGAAGTGAAGCCTCATTAGCTTTAAGAACAGCTCGTACTTTGGGTAGTGCTAAGAGAAAATTAACTATTTGTTCTCGCTCTACCCACGTTTGTTGTTCCCCCCATATTTCATTTATTGCTCGCTCAATCAGCGGAAAACTCATAGAATGAGTAAGAATTGTCATTTATTAGCCCTCACGTAGGCGTTACGGCTACCCCTTAGAATGAACTATTGTCAGATGCATTCAGTATCTACGACAATTTCTAAGCCGAATGGGATGTCGATGGTGGCTAGCGTTTGGAGCCACTGTCACTTCAGTTTGAGTAAGTAGTCGTACCAAAAAGCCCCCTTTCTGAAGTTTGCAGGTAATTTCTTCGGCATAGGTGGCTCGGTATGCGCTAGCGGGGCCGGGGCATCGTCTATGGCCAACCAGTCACTCCTCACAACACCATTTGTTGCTTTCTCGCTGAGCCTTCTCATAAGAGGAACACGGGGGATGGATTGCCACGGTACACTCTGCGTCGAGACCATTGCTGCTAATTGTCCTTCACCCATACGTTCGAGGGCATCCTTCGGTGTGGCATTGTGGCTGCCGTGGTGCGCGACTTTCAAAAATGAGATACGTGGCAGGATATCCTCTGCCTCCTCCTGATCAAGCCACCACTTCCAGTTCCCGTATTGTGCGTCACCTGGGAACAGTAGATATTTGCCGCGAAAGACGAATAGTGTCACAAGGCTCGTGTTGTTTTTCACTTGATCCAGAGCGAAGGCTAGGTTGTCGAGATCAGTATCCGCAAGTACTTCCTTAAGCTCCTCTTTTTCCGCCGCTGTCAAAACTGGGCCGCGATAATTTTCCACGCCAGTGTCCGTAATCCACTTCGCTGGGAACGGGCGAAGCGCATTGTCCATATTCACACCGCCACCCGCGCCCAACCGTAGGTAGCGCTGATCTTTGGGCGGATTCATTTTGGAGAGGAATTGTTGATCACGCGGTGGTCCAAGTACGCGCACCGTGAGACCTTCAATCGCAGCAGGATCTCGCAGCACTTCGCCTGCCCCAAGGTATCGCACTTCCGCCCCCACATCGAAGCCTGAGCGCAGCAGTAGCAGAGCCTTTTGATTCCCCGAAAGATTAACAACCGCAGCGACTGCAGCGTTTCTCTGTGGCGTGTTTGCCGCTGGCGCATTTATCGTCCTTTGCGCGTTGAAATGCTCATCCAACATCTCGGCGAGCGCGGCATGCTTACGCTGAAGTTTTAAGGCAAGAGGATCCGCAGGGTTCTCGCACCACGGCAGCCACACCTCATCAATATCAAACTGGCTGAACTTCTCGCTAAATCTCCCGAAGCCGGAGATGTGATCTTGATGAGAGTGTGTGGCAATCAAGGCAGCAATTTTTCCGCCCGTAATGGCAGCAATGTTACCAATCACCTTATCCATTGTGTTGATGTCGCCGCTGAAGTGCACACCGCAGTCGATCAACACATGATAGTGGCTGTCCTCGCTACCGCTCCTCTTCATTACTGGCAGTGAGATGAGGAAACAGTCGCCGAACCCTATTCGATACATCCTCACTCTTATTGTGTCAGCATTAATGTCTCCATGGAGGCTGCTCACTACGATTTTCTTGGCGGCCTTTTTAGACACGGTCTTTTTTGCCGTTACCATCTCAGTATCCTCTATGAATGAGGTTAAAGGTCATGGAACGAGCCCGCCTAGATTTCGACAAGTGTTCCAAAGGATGCTCATCCATATAAGTAGTCTGTGCCATTCCTGAATGGATATGCTCTTGATACTTCCGCTGGCGTATTAGGCGCTCATTCTGCATGTCGTCTTGGCCGAGCCTCTTTTGAATCGCGTAACGTACATCACCCTCTTTCCCGGGTTCTTGATCTATGACAAGGGTGCTTCCACCTCGGAAGAAAAACCTTGGCGAGCCTGACTCGGTCGGGTCGAAAGGTGTCGCACGTTGCTGAACAAGTTCGGCTACGACCTCGACCTTGAGCCTGCCGTCCGGACCAACCCTGTGAACCGGGTGAAACGAATGGGCCTGGATAGGCTCATTCAACGAAAGGCCAAGAATATCTCTATTCTTATTCGCATAGTTAATTAGAGTTTTCGCGTTCTTCTCCGACTGTTCTGAGGTTGATGGACGTAAGATATCGAACTCTAGCCCTTCGCATGGAGGGGCCGGCATTCCTTTTAAGTCCTCAGGTGCACACCAGCGCAACGCACCCTCAGAATACGAAGTAACATTTTCTGGACGGATACCACGCAGACGGAAGGCTTCGATCAGCGCAGCACGGTATCCATAGGGATCTGCTGGCACAAGGTCGTAGTCGGCGGTGACGAGGGCACGCAGAAAGTCGCCGAATAAAATATCCACTGGCGGGCAATAGTCGAGCGCACGGATACAGATGTTTGAGAAATGCTCGGCAGTCTTGGCTGCCTCACCAGCAAGACGGTTCGCCAGATCCGGGTGGATGTCGCCGGGATTAATTAGCGCACCTGCAGCGCGTGCGATGCGCATCAGATCACGTGTCCGACGAATATATATGCTGAAGAACGCATCAAAGACTGCTGCGACAAGGATCGCACCACGGTCGTGTGGCTCATACAGCTTGTCGAGATCTTTAGAATTCGGCTGTGACCCGAGAGCAGAGCGCAGCGCGGCGCGCGTACCGAGCGCCTCACCAAACTGCCGCGCCAATTGTACAAGCGGGTTGCTAGTAGAAAGCTCGAATTGAGCCAAGGCTCCTTCCCGCCCTGGATTCACTTCTGGATCTACGTGGAGGCGATAAATCAACCCGCCCGTACGTTGGATCATCTCTAGCAGCGCCTCTTTATGACTGAAGTGCTGGAAGAGAGCGACAATATCGGCAAACGCCTCGTGGAAAGCCAGCGAATCTGGACCTGTGGATTCGAGGAAATATATGCGCTGGCCGTCAATAAGCGCGTGCGTCGTCTCATGCACAATGATGTCGTGCGAGAGGCAGGTGAAAACGGTCTGGCCAGGTAGATTGGCGCCTGCATCCAGCTCAGATGCTGGGAAGTAACCGAACACAAGCGCACGCAAGTCACGATCGTAATAGGCGTTCGCCTCCTGCATCCCATGCGGGAAAATACGGAGCCTGCGTTTACCCTTAGTGTCAGCTCTGAAACCCCACTTTATCTTACGGCCCAGAGCGAACTCGAAACGTCGGATCGTTTCGCTGGCGACCGCGTAAACCATCTGTTGATGGAAACGCGGATCGGAGCCGCTCGGTTCTAATCCACCGCCCAGCATGACCGCGGCATCGTTCAGATCTACGGGTTCGTAGTAGCAATCGTTGCTGGCGTCGTAATCAATGACTTCCAAGTACTCACCAACAGGTCCTGGCTCCACTCCTTCATACCGCACGTTTACCGTCATATAGTTGCCCAAGCTCCTTCCGTGTGAAGGGTCAAAGGCATAGACTTTCAAAGGACGGTAGGAAGGTGTGTCGTAAGTAGATTTGTCCACTTTAGCCATAGCTGCTCCCCTGAGTCTGACCCAATAGTCCCTTGATAAGAAGTCAAATCCACTAAGCAAAGTTTAAAGGCCACGCCCATTAATGAACTTATTCAATGTTCGAAAAGATTGTGAGACTGCTAGAGATCCTCTCAATCAGTAGGACAACCATTCTTTGGAGTAAAGTAAGGTATATTTGGTGGAGGTAGGTGTCAATATCTATGTGGATATTTCCATCCCTCATCTGAAAAATCAGCAGTAGATAATCCTACCTCATAACAGTTGCTACATTTTGTAGCAGTATACCGACCACATCTCCGTCCGGATGCTTCAAAATGTAGCGGCCTAAGCAATAAGGTCAAGAATATCTCGTTATTACAAACGTATATTCAATGGCACAGTAGATGCACTTTCGCCAGGGGACTTAGCGTCCGGGTGTGAAGGAATACTCCTGAATGCCCTTCACCAGTTCACAACTTTATTGTCTGAAACTGGGCAGCCGCAGGCTGAAACTACATGTCCAGTTCACAACTTTAATTTGGGAGTGAGGAAAATCTCGGACGGAGAATCAACAACTTACGGGCAGTCTAGTTCACAACTTTATTGTCTGTATTCACAACCATAGCTGACCGTTTGGGTCACGCATATTTGTCCTAAGCGAGAAGGCCCCTTGTGGAGATGGGGGCCTTCTCGCTTGTTGCGTATCACTGCGGGGATGCTGTGTCTGATCGAGCCGGGGTGTGGGTGTGGGGGCGTTCGGTTAAGGTGCCTTCAGCAGTTTTTTAACTTCCTGGCCGTCGAGGATTGTGTCTACGCTCACGTTCATTCCGAAGGCCCAGCCGATTATCCCCAGCAGGTCTAAGAGCGTGCCGGTTCTGTCCATGAAGACCAGATAGCCCGCCGCCGTGATGATCGCGGCCGCGATGACGAAGCGCACCCACTTGAGCAGGAGGAGTTCGCCCAGCGAGGGGACTTGCAGGGAGTCGAGCCGCGTCGGGATGCTCCTTTCGCGCACGGTGTGGAGGACGGTCAGGCCGGGTAAGTCCCGCCCACCGACTCCCGCCAGCGCGTCGAGTATCTCCCCGACTTTGAGCCCGCCCGCTTTGAGCCGGCGCGAGGCCGCGAGCGCCGACGTGGTCTCGGTCTCGCCCAGTAGCGTGTCGCTCATGCGCTTGGGCGGCAGCGACCGTGCGACCACTTCGGTCGCTTCCACGTACCTGTTCGCGGCGAACAGATCGCCCGCGGCCTTTTGCGCGGCGGCGTCGGCCGTGACCTGCGCGAGCAGCGCCTCTCGCCATTGGGTCTTCAGGTCGTTCAGGGCACCCGGCAGCGCCTCGGCTCCCGCCTTGGGCTGCTCGACCGACGCGGCGAGACTCGCCGCCAACCTGTCGAAGCTTTCGATGAGCGCCGTCACCTTTTTGGGCTGCGGCACGTCGAGTCCCGCGAGCGCGGCCTTTTCGGGGGTGACCTTCTCGATGCTGGCACGCGAGCTTCTCAGGAGTAGTTGAGTACCCGCGACGAGCTCGCGCACCTTGACGCGCGCGGTGCGCAGCGCGCCGAGCATCGACTCGATCTTCTGGACGGTCGCGCCCGCGTCCGTCAGCTCAATCGTGTCGCTCAGCGTCAACTGGAGGGTCGCAAGCTCCTGCGTGAGGCCGGCGGAGGAGTCCGAAGGGAGGAGAGGCGCGACGTTCGCGAGCGCGCTGAGGAAGGCTTTAGTCTCCAGCCGCCAGTCGGAGACCGCCCGGCCGAGCCGCTCGCCGAGGCCTGAGACTTCGTCGTCGAGTATCTTCTTCGCGCCGACGATGTCGTTGCCCTCGATCTTCCGCCCCGCCTCCTCGACCACCTTCCGGCTCTCGGCGAGCGGCGCGGCGAGACCCGCCGGCAGTTGAGAGCTCGCTTCCGTCAGCCTCTTCAGGGGGTCTAAGATGTCGAGCGCCGCGGAGCGCCTCTGTTCGAAATCCTGCACGGCGCCGGTGAGGGCCGCGTTGGCTTCGTCGACGAACTTCTTGATCTCGGCGGCCGTCGTCCGCGCCGTGATGCCTTCCAGCTTCTGCTGCTCGGGTTTGACGCGCCGCTTGAACTCCGCGTCGGGGCGCAAGGCCATCTCCTTGGCGAGCGTGGCGGCCGCCGCCCTGGCCCCGACGCGCGCCTCGTTCAGGGCGATGCGCCGCACCGACCACGTGCGCACGAGGTAACTGAAGAGCAGGCCGATGATGATGCCGGCGACGATGACCCAGCGCGGGCGCCGCGTCACGACCTCGAAGCTCGCGGTCAAGGGCTGCGCGAGCTGCGGCGAGGTGATCATCAGCCTGCCGTTGGTCTTGCCGAGCGGGAAGGCGCTCGACAGGGTGACGGGCGCCCTCGCCGTGAGGCTCGGGCCGAGGTCGTGAGGCGCGCCGAACTGTAGTTCCGCCGTGGTCGTCTCGTCCACGCCGCCGGTGATGCCGACCTGCTTGACCGTGATGTCGGTGAGGCGCGTCTTCCCGCCCGACTTCTCCGTCAGCAGCAGCGCGCCGGTCGTGTCGGGCTCGCCCCAGAAGGGCGCGTCCTGCCTGACGGAGAGCGAGGCCGGCACTTCGAGCGTCGCGGCCGAGAGCTTGAGCGAGAGCTTGACGAGGTCGGGCTCGGGCTGCCCGGTCTGCATCTCGATGAGCAGTTCGTACGTCCCCTGCCCCAGCGCGACGGCCTTCGGCCCCTTCTCCTTCGCCTCGCCGCCCCCCGCGCCGTCCCGGCACGCTCCGTCCTGCTCGCGGCACACGACGTAGACGGTGACTATCATCACGCGGACGTTGCCCGCGACCTGTTCCATCCTGAGGCTGAAGAACTTCTTCAGCGACGCGTCGCGCAGCCCGCCGACGGAGACGGCCACGAGGTAGGGCGTCACGTTCGCGACGCCCTGTTTGACGGTCACGGGCAGGCGCAGCTCGAACGTGTCGGTCAGGTTGGAGATGTCGTACTGATTCCCGCCCTCGAACTTAACGGAAGGCTCTGACTTCTGCTGGGGCGTCGCCGTTCCCTGCTTCTCTTCCGCGAAAGCGGTGGCGAACGCCAGCAGGAGTAGGAGGGCGGCGGCGAGGGGCGGCGGCAGGCGGCTCGGGTTTTTGGGGCGCATGTATGTTAAGGGGTGGCGACGGTCAGGTCGGCGTCGCCCAGGTAGTTGAAGACGAAGGCGAGCGGGTTGCCGGAGCTGACGAGTCGCCGGTTGAAGAACTTGACGGCCTCGCCCAGCGTCCTCTTCTTCCAAAGCTCCGAGGTCAGCTCGTGTGTGAAGCGTGAGACGAGGCTCGAGAAGGTCACGCACTCCGTGCCGACGACGGCGGCGGCGCCGACCGAGGTCAGCGCGGTCATGAAGTCGTTGAGGGTGCCGACCTCGGTCGCGCCGGCGCTGCACGCCATCAGGAGGACGAGGGTGTTGGGCTGCTTCCAGCGGCTCTCGAGCACCAGGCGGTCGAGAATCGAGTCGGCCGTCAGCCACTTCTGGCTCTGCACGAGCACGATGCGCGGCTCGTCGGGCTCCGCCGCGACGGGGTTCGTCTGGAGGTGGCCGAGCACGACGAGGATGGCCGGTCGCTTCGAGTCGTCCCACATGAGGTCGAGGAGGTCTTCGGCCGCCACGTTCGTCTCGACGAACGAGGCGCCGAAGCTCTGGCTCATCCGCTTGACGAGTTCTTTCGTGTAGTCGTCGGACGTGCCGACGGCGAGGCGGACGCTCTTCTCCGGCGACGCCGGGACGACCTGCGGGACGGCGTCCTTCGGCTGGCCGCCGATCTCGACGAGCTGTTCGATCTGGTGGCGGATGCCCCAGAACCCGTAGAGGCAGTAGACCTTGTCCTTAACCCCGTGCGAGCACTTCTGCGCGGGGTAGTCGTCGGGCGCGGCCGGGGGCGCGCCGTCGAAGCCGAGGCAGACGGTCGGCGGCGGCGCCCCGTGTATCTTCGGCGGGAGCTGGAAGTCGTAGAGGATGGCCCAGGGGAAGACGAAGTTGGAGTCGTGGCGGACGACCTGCACCGTCTTGTCGGAGCTGCCCGCGAGCCGGCGCAGCTCGTCCTGCATCGTCTCGTTGACGCGCGTGAAGATGGCCCTGTAGAGGTCGCGGCCCTTGTCGGCGAGCGCCTGAATCACGCGCCTGAAGTCTTCGGAAGGCGCCTGCCCCGCGGGCGGGTAGGTCGGGAAGAGGGGCTCGTTCTGCGGGTTGAGGGTGTTGGCCCGCAGAATCTCCCGGAAGGCTTCGATCTGCTCGTCCAACGTCTTCTCCGTGAGCGAGACGGGGGCCGCGTCGGCGTCGAGCTTCAGCATGAAGGTGTGCGACGCGCCGCCGCCGTCCGAGTTGACCCCGACGGAGAGCGCCCTCGGGCGCAGCTCGTCGAGATTCGTCAGCCGCTCGCTGCGCGAGAACGCGAGGTGGACGAGCAGCTGCTTGTCGGTCTGCACCTCGACCCACTGCGCGCCCGCCTCGTCCGCCCCGGTCGCGTACAGCTTGATGGTCAGCGGCTCGAGCGGCCGCTCGCCGTCCGTGACGTTGGCCCTCAGCAGGAACGACTGGACGAGGTGGTTGTGGTGGTAGACGCCGATGCGCGCCTCCGCGACGCCCGCGCGCGTCGGCGCGCTGATGGTGAAGTGGACGGGCTCGGACTCGCCGAGCAGCGGCAGGTAGAGGGGCCGGACGCGCGGCGTGTGCAGCCCGAAGTCCTTCTCGAAGAGCGCGACTTCGAGGTGGTGGCCCGCCTCCTCCGTCTCCGGCAGGAGCGGGTCGAGCGGCGGCGGGTCGCCGACGACGATGCTCTCGGGCGAAGGGTGTCCGACGTGGACGCTCACCTCGTACCTCGCGCCCGTTCGCAGCGGCTCGGACGGCGAGGCCGGCACAGGCCCCTGGTCGAGCAGGCGCGCGAGCGACACGTCGACGCGCCGCTCGTGGTGCTTCTTGAGGGCTTCGACGAACGCCGCGTCCGAGACTATCGAAGCGGCGACCGCCGAGATGCTCGTCGCCGCCGTGTGCGCGTCGTCGAGCGCGATGCGGGCGCGCGACATCGGGACGATGGAGCGCGTCTCCTGCGTGAAGTCGAAGGAGCAGTCGTTAATGTCACGGAAGTCTCGGTCGAGGCCGGCCCGCAGCGATTTCAGCTCGGAGAGCTGTTCGAGCTGCTGCGGCGTCAGCTCGCCCGCGGAGCGCGCGATGAAGTCGTCGAGGTTGCCGAGTCGCCGCCAGCGTCGGAGGCCCTGCGCCTCTTCGAGCAACTGCGTGAGCGCGTCGGAGAGGCGCAGGTGGTTGTTGCTCTCCGGGTTGGCGAGGAGCAGCGCCTTGACCGGCGGGGGCGGCCACTCCGGCTGGTCACGGTCGGCCGCCTTCAAGGCCTCGTGCAGCGGGTAGTCGTGGATGATGCCGTAGAGGAAATCTTTGACGTACGACGCGAAGACGTCGTCGCCCGCCAGGCGCAGCAGCGCCGTCTCGCCCGGCACGCGCACGCCGAGCGGGGGGAAGCGTGGCTCGGGCTCGGGCGGCGCGAAGAGGACGACCAGCGGCAGGCGTCGCGCCAGAACCAGTCGGCGCGTGCGCGGCCCGTCCTCTTCGTCGACGAGGACGGCGCTCCACTCCTTACGCGCTAAAGCGTCGGCGAGGTCGTGCGGCTCGACCGCCTCTATCTCGATGCCGTGCTCTCGCGTACCGGGGTCGTTCGCGTACCAGTCCGCCGCGCGCAGCTTCTCAAGCGCCAGCGAAGGTCTGAGGCCGACGGCCAGCACGCGGAGCGGCAGGCGGAACGGCGGGCGCTTACGCACGCGGGGCCGCGGCACGAGGCGGGCTAACTGGACGTAGTCTCTGTCAACGTCCGGAGGCAGCAGCCGCTCGGCCAGCTCCTCCCAGTCGAAGACGGCGGCGAAGTCCGGCGGCGGCTCGACGAAGACGGCCAGCGGCACAGGCCCGTTGCCGTGCGGCCCGCTGCGCCACTGCGGCAGCGTCTTAACCAGCGCACGGATGTCTTCGTTAAAGAGGCGCGGGACGCGCGCCTGGGTGATTGGCTCGTAGCCCGGCAGCAGCGGCACCTCCCAGAGCAGGAGGCTCTCCCATTCGCCCGCATCGCCGGGGACGTGCCGCGGCCGGCGGACGACGCCACGACTGTCCCTGTACGAGACCCAGAGGCCCGACGGGCCGAAGCTCAATCCGAGTATGACCCATAGATAAGGGGAATCCATGTCGCTCGAACACCTGTTTCCCGCGGGAGCATGAGAGGCCGAAGGCGGACGGCCCCGCGCGCGGGGCGTCGCCTCAGAGGGCGTGCAGTATATTTTAAGTTTGCCAATCCTGCACGCGGCCGCGGCGACCCGTTGAGGCGGGCCTAACGTTTGAGGTCATACTCCAAGCGCTGCTCACCTTCCCCGGGGTTTACGACGACGACCAGCTTCTCCATCTTGTTCGTGACGAGCGGGGCGGCGGCGGTTCCGACCTTGAAGGTCAGCGTCTCGACGGGGCTGGCGAGGATGTCGCGTCCGGGGATGTCGAACTGCGGCCGCGCGCTCGGGTCAATCCGCGCCCCGCCGCTGCCGAGCATCACGAAGGAGACCTGCGGCGGGGTGACGTTGCTGTCCCGCGGCGGCGCGAGCGTGACCTCGAAGGACGCGAGGCCGGCGCGGCTTTTGATGCGTTGGAGGACGACGCGGAGAAAATCCGCGCGGTCGGCCTCCGTCCGTGTCCGGGCCACGAGGCCGAACTCGTAGCCGCTCTTCCTCGCCTGCCAGAGCGGCGAGAGGAAGACCACGGACAGCTTGAGCGACTCGCGGTTACCCGTCGGCCCCGACACCTGGACGCTCGCCGCGTGCTCCTCGCCGAAGGTCACGCGCTCGTGCCTCTTGCCCTTCTTCTCGAAGTCGGCGAAGGCCTTCCGCAGCTGGTCTTCGGTGACCGTGAAGGCCGGGTGCAGGGTCTCCTGCGCGGCGGCCGTCGCGGCCATGAAGAGGAACGACAGCGCGGCCAGCGCGACGTAAGCACCTTTCATCATCTTGCCTCCTCGCCTGCGAAGGTGAAGGGTGGAGGGGGGCGCCGCCCCCTCCACCCGAGGGCCGCTCCCTCTTAAGCGTTCGCCTTCTTCTTGATGGTCTCAACTATCTCCACGAACCGCTCCGCGTTCTGCGTCATCACGTCCTCCACGAACGAGACGACGGCCTGGAAGTTGGCGAGCCCGCTCAAGTCCTTGTCGAGCGCCCTGAGCGTGGCTTGCAGCGCGGCGACCTCCTGCGGAGTCGGCGGCCTAATGATCTCGACCGAGGCCTCTTCGAAGGCCGCCATACTCTTGCGGTGTTTGATCTCGATGTTGAGCTTCTCTCTCAGGTTGTTGAGTTCGGCGATCTTAGTGGTATTGACGAGGCCGTCAATCATGTCCTTGAGCTGCTGGCGCTGACTTTCGAGTCCCTTGATGAGACTCTCCATGTTGTGTTTCGCGTCACTTGGGGTGAAAGCCATGGATAGTTCTCCTTATCTGTAATGGGTCGCGCAGATCGGCGGGACGCTGTCGTGTCCGGGGTGCCCCGCCTCTACTTCGCGTCTGCCTTCTCCTTCGCCGCGGTGATGGCGTCGAGGGCCGTCTGCGCCGATTCGAGGAAGAACCGCGTCCGCTCGCTGTCGGTCGGGAACTTCTTCAGTTTCTCGAGGTCGCGCCGCAGGCTTTGGATGAGCGTAATCTCGGTTTTGATCTTGGCGACCTGACGCTCGCGGCTGAAGCGCGCCTCCGCGGCCTGCTTGACGTAGGTGTCGAACAGCTCCTGGTCGCGGGTGACGGCGCGGCGCAGGAACGCGGCCAGGGCACTGGCGCGCGTCTTATCCTGCGGGCTGTCTATCATGAGATCGGCGGTGGCGATGGCCTCGCGCAGCCTTGCGGAGGTGCGCGCGGTGTCTATCTGGTCGTCGAGGTCTTCGGTTTCGATCTCGTTGAGACTCTCATAGAGCGTCTTGATGGCCTTGAGCTGGTTGCCGCGGTCTTGCTCCATCTGGTCGAGCTGCGCGGCGATCTGCCCGATGAGAACTTCGATGCTGGTCTTGCGCTTCTTCGATTCCTGAGCCGCGGCGCTCGTCGCGGCGGCCAGAACCAGCAGCACGCAGCCGAATGTTTTCGCGTAGTTTTTGAACCTCATGGTCGGTCTCCTCGGTCAGATGCGCGCGGCGATGACGCCCTCGGCGATGGCGCGCGCGATGTTAATCAGGTTCGCGATGTCTTCCGAGCGCAGGCCGCCCTCGGCGTAGCGCACCACGCCGACGAGCCCGAAGGAGACGAGCGTCATCCGCTGCCGCTCGAAGATGGCCTCCTTCAGTTTGACGTTCCTGTACTTCTCCGCCGCGATGCGCAACTCAAGCTCCTTGATGCGCATATCGTTCGTCAGCCGGAGGCTCTGGACTCGCGCCAGCACGTTGAGAACGTCGCGCAACTCTTCGACTTTCGTCTGCGGGTCGCCGTCGCAGTCCACGGCGACGGCGGGCGACCTCGGAGTCACCCTCGCGGGTAAGGGGGCGGGCAGGTCGGACTGCGCCGCCCGTGCGTTCTCCAGCGCCTGCTGGTACTTGGCCGCCTCCCGCAACTCATTCCCGCGGTTGTCGGCGTAGGTGTCGGCTATCGCTTTGGTCGTCGTCTCCTCGTCAACGCCCGCCTCGTAGGCCAAGCGCGCCACGGTGGCTTGCGTCCGTTCGTCAGGCGGGTAGCGTTTCTCCAGACACATCCTCACCTTCTTAAGCGCGTCCGGGTTGGGCATGAGCGCCCTCTTCGACTTCAGCAGCCCGACCACGTTCTCGTGGTACGACGCCTCCTGATCGACGACCTCTTTTTCGAGCACGGCGATGTCGCGGCCTAGGCGCATGGCCTCGACTATCAGAGAGAAGACCCGCTCGGTCTCTTTCTTGGCATCCGGCTTCTTGTTAATCTGGGTGAGGAAGTCGCTCAGCCCCGCGACCGTGATCGAGAGGCTCTCGGTGAGCGGCGAGTGGTCATCTTTCTCGAGCTTGTCGAGGGTGCTCTTGAGGGAGGTGACCGTGACGTTAATGACGCGCTTCGTCTCGTCGAGCTGCTCCTGCACGGAGCGCTTCTTCTCCGCCTCCTTCAGCCCCTTGTTCATCTCCTTGACGGCGGCGGCCAGGCCGTCGCTCTGCTTACTCAGCGCCGTCAGAACTTTTTGCTCGCAGGTAATCCTGTCCTCGACATCCTTGACCGAGTCGTCAACCTGCTGCTGAATGAGTCGATTGGACAGGTCGGCACATCTCTTCTTCTCCTTATCGTCAGGCGAGGCGTTCGGGTCTTGGACCTCCTGAACGGGCCGAGCCGATAGGTCGACGCACTTCTTCTTGTCGGGCGGGGCGTTCGGGTCTTGAACCTGCTTTGGGCGATACTTCTTCTCCAGCCCACAAAGCTCGTCTTCGAGCTTGCCCCAAGTGGTGGTGACGAGTTGGCTCTCGGAGGTCTCTTTGTAGATTTCGAAGTCGGCGCGCTGCGACTCGATGAGCTTGTCGAGGTCGGCGTCGAGGCCTTCGAGGGCCTGCACGGCGCTGGGCGTGAGGGTCTTGTAGCGCGCCTGCACGTCGTGGGCGAGTTCCTCCTGGCCGGGCGAGTGGAGGCGCGGGCAGCCCGTCGTCCCGGCGAGCAGCGCGCAGATTAAGGCGTAAGTCAGCAACCTGATTTTCATGTTTCAACTCCGGTGTGGCCCTACAACTGTGTGGAGAACTTCTTGGCGGGCCTGCGGCCCGCGTCGGGGAGGCCCCGGCCGAGACCGGGGCGGGGCCTTTACGCTCACCCGGAACGCGGGGCCGCGGGTCGTCGCTCTTACTTCCTCATAGGTGAAAGGGGAATCAGCGCAAAACGTTTCGCGCCGCGCGGATTTTTTTTTAGGCGCGGCGTCCGGGCGGCCGCGCGCTGCCGGAGGGGCTGATTGAATTTGCGTGGGACATAACAGATAATACCCGCGCCCTGCACCAACGCCTTTGGGCCGCTTCGACCTTCGATATGGGCGATTGGGAACTTACAGAAGAATCCTTCAACACCTTTCTCTCGTGGCTCGACCCAGACCGAGATGCAGCCGGCAGGATGTTTGAGGCCATCCGGCGTCGCCTGCTGGTCGTGTTCGAGGGGCGCGGCTGCCCGCAGTCGGACGAGCTGGTGGACGAGACGCTCCGGCGTTTCGTGCGCCGCCTGCCGGCCATGCTCGACACCTTCAAAGGCGACCCCATCCCCTACCTCCTCGTCACCGCCCACCACCTCCACCTGGAGTACATCGAGAAGCAGTTCGTCCCGCTGCCCCCGAACCTCTCCGAAGAGTTGCCGGCCGCGGACGACGGCGAAGGGGCCGAGCTGCTCGACCAGTGCCTCGAGGGCTGTCTGGGCAAGCTCGGGCCGGAAGACCGCCTGCTCGCGCTCGACTACTACCGGGAGGAGAAGCGGGCCAAGATAGACTTCCGGAAAGAGCTGGCCCGCCGCCTCGGCATCACGACCAACGCGCTGCGCATCAAGGTTCACCACCTCAGAAACGCCCTCCGCGGGTGCCTCGACGACTGCCTCCGGCTCGGGCCGTCGGAAATGGAATGAGCCGTTTCGCCTTTCTAAGATAGGGGCACATGCGCCCCGGATGTGCCGCTGATGAATCTGAACTCTGAAGACGAGAAGCGGATCAAAGAGTATCTTCTGGGCGCGCTGACGCGGGAGGAGGCGCAGCCGCTGGAGGATAGGCTGCTGCGGGACGACGACTTCGTCGAGCACGCCCGCCTCGTCGAGGATGAGTTGATCGAAGACTACCAGCGCGGCGCGCTCGGCCCGCGGGAGCGCGGGCTCTTCGAGTCGCACTTCCTCTCCACGCCGAAGCGCCGGCGAAAGCTTTTATTCGTGAGGCGCATGAGCGAGTTGGCCGCGGCGACGCCCGCCGCCGCGCCGCGCCCCGTCTTCCGGCTCGGGCCGCTGGCCGTCCCGCGCTGGGCCGCCGCCGCGCTCGCCGCGTGCGTCCTGCTGGTCGCCGGGGCCGCCGTGTGGCGCGCCTACTTTTACCGCCCGGCGACGGAGGAGGCGCTGCTCGCCCTGCGCGCGGCCTACCGCGAGCGGCGGCCTCTGGAGACGCGCATCAGCGGGCTCGACTACGCGCCCTTCCCGGAGACGCGCGGCGCGGCGGAGCCGGGCGACCCGCGCGCGCGCGACCTCTCCGCCGCGCTCATCCTCCGCGCGGCCGCAGACCGCCCGACGGTCGAAGAACTCCACAACGTCGGCCGCCTCTACCTGACGCGCAGGGAGTTCGACAAGGCGCTCACCGCCTTCGAGCAGGCGCTCGCAGTTGACGACAAGGACGCGCGGCTCCACAACGACATGGGGGTCGCGCTCTTCGAGAAGGGCAAGCTGGAGCTGGCCGAGCAGTCGGGCCGGGCCGAGGCGACGCTGGCGCGCAGCCTCGAACACCTGCAGCGCGCCACGGAGCTCGACGACTCGCTGCTCGAAGCGCGCTTCAACCGCGCGCTCGTCTACACGGCGATGAGGCTGCTCCCGCAGGCCGAGGCCGAGTGGGAGCAGTACCTGGCGCGCGACCCGAACTCCCCTTGGGCCGAGGAGGCCCGCAGACAACTGCGGCTGCTCCGCGAGCGCGGCGGGAAGGTCTCGCGGCGGGACGCCGACCTGTTCCAGGAGTTCACGCGCGCCTACGACGCGGGCGAGCAGGAGCAGGTGTGGCGCGTCTTCAGCACGAGCCACTTCCGCACCGGCAACCTCATCGCCAACAAGTTGATCGACCGGAGGCTCGACGCCGTCGTCAAGGGGGACGCCGAGGGGGCGGGGTATTCGTCCGGCGCGCTCCAACTGCTGAGCCGCCTCTCGCGGGAGAGGGCGGGCGACCGCTTCACGTCGGACGTGGCCGACGTGTACGGCGCGCTGACGCCGGCGCGGGCCTCGGGGCTCGCCCGCGCGCGCGAGCTGGTGCGGGCCGCGAACGACCTGTACGGCCGCTCCCGGAACGACGAGGCGATTGAGATTTACGGGCAGGCGCAGAGGTCTTTCAAACAGCTCGACGACGCCCCCGAGGCCCTGCTCGCGGAATACTGGATGGCGCACTGCTACTTCCAGCAGCCCGACTCGCCGCGCAGCCTGTCGAGCTTCTCGCGGGTCGCGGCCGAGTCCGAGCGGAAGGGCTATAAGTGGCTGCAGGCGATCTCGCTCAACGGGATCGCCAACGTCCGCTCGCGCGAGACGGAGTATTCGCAGGCGGTCGAGGCGAGTCAGAACGCCTACCTCATCTCGACGCGCATCGCCGACGAGAACGGCGCCCTGCGGAGCCTGACCACGCTGGCCGTGCTCTACAGACAGCTCGGCCAGTACCACCAGTCTCTGAGCCTCACGCGGCAGGCGCTCGACCTCTCCGAGCGCATCTCGGCGGACGCCAGCCAGGTCATCGGACTCTACGCCACCTCCGCGCTCAGCCTCAGCGCCCTCGGCCACAACGCCGCGGCCCTGGAGTACGCGCGCGCGGCCCTGAGCCTCGGCGAGGCGATGGGCGGGAACCCGCTCGTGATGTCGCGCTACTACGTGCAGCTGGGTTTGATTAACGCGAAGCTGCGCAAGTACGACGAGGCCATCAGCGACGTCCGGCGCGGGCTCGAAATCGGCCGCGGCCTGCAGGCCGAGAAGATCGGCGAGGAGATCGTGACCTACGCCCTGCTCTACCTCGGGCGAATCTACCGCCAGTCGGGCTCGCCCGCGGAGGCCCTCGCGGCGCTCGACCAGGTCGCGCAGGTCTGCCGGCAGAAGGGCGAGCTGTGGCTCCTGCACGAGGCCTACAAAGAGCGGCTGCTCATCTACAGCAGCCAGGGCGACGTGGAGCGGGAGCGGGAGGAGTTGCGGCTCGTCCTCGACTCTTACGAGGGGGAGCGGGCGAAGATTCTGGAGGAGAGCAGCCGGAACGCCTTCTTCGACAAGGAGCAGGACATCTACGACATCGCGATAGGCTTCGCGAACGACTCGGCGGGCGACGCGCGGCAGTCCTTCGAGTATTCAGAACTCTCGCGCGCGCGGTCGCTGCTCGACGCGGTCAAGACGGACTGGCGACTGGAGAGCAGGGCGGGCGCGCCCGACCTGCGCTTCAGCGGCGTGTCGCGCGCGCTCACGCTGGACGAGGTCAGGGCGCAGATGCCCGAGCAGGCCCAGATTCTTCAGTACGCGGTGCTGAAAGACAAGCTGGTCGTCTGGGTCGTCTCGGGGAAGCGGTTCGAGAGCCGCACGGTGGACGTCGGGGTCGAAGAGCTGCGCGGCAAAGTCGAAGAGCTGTTGGAGCTCACGTCGAGGCCGCCGGCCGGCGACGACCAGCGCCTGCGCAAGGTCTCGGCCGAGCTCTTCGACATCCTGATTCAGCCCGTGCTCGCCTCTTTGGACAGGCAGAAGCAGCTCTGCGTCGTGCCGGACAAGGTTCTCAACGTCCTGCCCTTCGGCGCGCTGTTCTCCCCCGCCGAGCAGAAGTATCTGGTCGCGCTCTTCCCCCTGCTCTACGCGCCGAGCGCGAACGTCTTCATCCACGACACGGCCCTCGCGCGCCAGAAGGAGGGCGTCGCGGGCGAGCGCCTGCTGAGCGTCGGCAACCCGTCCTTCGACCGCGAGGCGTTCCCCGACCTGCCCGACCTGCCCTCCGCGTCGCACGAGGCGACGGAGATCACGGGCTTCTACAGCCCCTCCTACTCCATCTTCGTCGGGTCGCAGGCCGACAAGCCGCACGTGCTGGCGGAGGCGGGCCGGGCCGACGTGATCCACTTCGCGACGCATTACGTGCGCGACGCGGGGTCGCCGATGCTCTCGCAGCTGTTGCTGGCGCGGCCCGCTGACGCGGCCGGGGCGGCGCGCGAGCAGGGCGGCGTGCTGCGCGCCCACGAGATTTACGCCCTGCGGCCCGCGCGGGCGCGTCTCGTCGTCCTCTCGGCCTGCCAGTCCGGCGTCGAGGTGTACCTCAACGGCGAGGGGGCCATCGGCCTCGCGCGCCCTTTCAAGGCCGCGGGCGTCCCGCTCGTGGCGGCGAGCCTGTGGCCCGTCGACTCCGAGGCCACGGCCGACCTGATGATCGACTTCCACCGCCGCCGCAGGCTGCAGGGCGTCGCCAGCGTGGAGGCGCTCAGGGAAGCTCAGCTCCAAATGCTGAGCCACCCGGACGCGCGCTACCGGCACCCGTACTACTGGGCCTCGTTCATCATCACCGGCGGCTACGGCAACTACTAACTCTTAATCTGAAGGAGATGCGACATGGACGACATAGTGACTCTGCTCACGAACCCGACGGCCACCATCACCCTGGACGGGCTGATGATTCTCTCTTACAACAAGGCGTCGCGCGTGTGCCAGGTGGGCGTCCACACGCAGGCCGAGAAGCACGAGGTGCGGCTCGCGGTGCTTGAGGTGCGCGAAGGCGAGACCGTACGCGAGATCACGAAAGAAGTCCCCTGGAACGGCAGCCACGAAAACGTCAAGGCCATCTCCCCGCTCTGGCTCTACGTCGATTCCGGCAACGGCCGCCGGCCGGAGGAGTTCTCCGCCGCGCTGCACCAGCCCGGCGACAAGCAGTTCAGCCAGTCGTTCGGAAACGTCCTCGACTTCGAGGGGGCCGGCCTGTACAACCGCAAGCTCGACTTCAAACCGACGACGTTCGCCGTGCTCAACATCGCGAACGGCCTCTTCTACTCTTCGGCGAACACCAAGGTGGCGTTAAAGAAATTCGGCCAGAACGAAGATTCCGACAGCGCGGTGCCGGCAGTGCCGGGAAGCATCGTTATCTCATCGCTGGCCGCCGCCGATATAACCGCCTTGAGCGAGCCCGGGCAAGGAGAGGGGCAGCCGGAGGTCGTGCGCCACCTCGTGCTCGAACAGGAGAATCCCAAACAGGAGCTCTTCAGGCGCAAGCTCGAAGCCGGGAAGCACTACGTCCTCAGATTCGTGAACGGGCCTAAGCCGGAGCCGAAGCCGCAGGACGGCGGGGAGGATGACGGGCACGAGGGTCATGTTGGACACGAAGGCCACGACGAGCACGCGGGCCACGGCGGAGATGAAGGCAACGCGCACCACGTAAACGCCGCGGAACACTTCCTACAGTTCTACGAGATGTTCTCGCTCTTACCGGACGAGAAGAAGTTCCTCGTCGTACTCCCGCCAACGGGCGACGATACGACGGACGCGCCTCCCTGCAACGTCGGCCAGGCCGGCAGTGGCGGCGGCCTCTAGCAGGCGCGAGAGAGAGGGCCGGCCATCGGTCGGCCCTCGCGCGATTGTCATCCCCGGCCGCGCGGACGCACGCCCGAGTCCGCGCGGCGTCTCCTCTCTCAGCGTGCCCGCCAATGTGTCTCGGCCAGCTTCGGGAGTTTCTTCTTGAGCTCGGCGCACCGCGCGTCGAGCCTCCGCACGGCCTCCTGCTCCGTCTCCGGGTCTAGTAAAGACTGCTCGACCCGCAGCGCGTCGAGTTGGTCGAGGAGCCGGTCAACTTCCACGGCGTCCAGCTCCGGGTGCGCCTGCTTGACGGCCTCACGTTCCGCGTCGCTTAAAGCCTGCATAGCGTTATCTCCACTTCAACCTTGTCTTGAAAGCTTGACGTTCAGCCGGTCGCGCAGCCACGTGTATGTCAGGCGGTCGAGACGACAGCGCAGCCGGTCTGGTTTGCCTTGCCAGTCATCCATGAGGCTGCGCTGGCGGCCGTCGAGCGGCTCGGGGTGGTAGGCCGTCCAGTGTGTCGGGTACGGGGTGCCGTCGAAGCGCACCGGGTTCGATCTGAAGGTCGTGCCGTTGTAGGTCGCGAAGTCCGGCGGGACGGCGTCCTTGGCGTCGGCGCGGTGCTTCTGGTTAACCGCGAATCTAGTGCCGGGCTGCATGTTGATGCTCGTGTCCATGATCCACCCGTTGTTCAGCTCGGAAGCGGCATGACAGAACTCGTGAATCACGGTCGGGCTGTCGAGGTCTACGTTCCTGATGTGGAGGGAGGAACAGCCCGGCGCGCTCGCGAAGTGACAGTGCTTGCGCTCCTTGTCGTCGAATGAGTAGGACTCGCCGCCGCGCTCGGCGTCGTCCTGGGTCGGTATTGAAAAAGACCCGTTGAGTGTCTCCGAGTTGTTGAGGACGATGACCACGTCGGCCTTCGTCTCCCCGGCGCCCGTCGGGAATTTCGCGAGGAAGCCTGCGAGCTGCTCCAGGCGAAGACCCGCCCTCGCGTTGTCCGGTGCCTGCTCGATCAGCGAGTTCGCCTCGCGCAGAGGGGTGGACGGGCCGCCGGGGAGCGGCGTTCTGAAGACCGTCACCAGCCGCATGCGCGCGTCGATGTTGTCACGCCGCAGCACGTCCTCCGCCACCAAAGCGTCCTCCGCCCCCGCGAAGAGTCCCTTGAGGCAGCGCGTCACCGCCCGCCTGAAGCGGGGGGCCGCCGTGAGGATGGGGTCGGGCCTGAAGGCCGCGACGCCCTGAGGGTGTGACGCGATCAGCGGGTTGGCGACGATGGCGATGGTGTAAGGGTGCGGCTTGTCCTCCCCCGCGTGGAGCAGGCGCGCGGCCTGCGGCGGCGGCCCGGCGCGCACCGTGACGGGGACGACGTTGCTCGCGGCGTTGGCGGACTGGCTCGTCAGGCGCAGCGTCGCGTCACCGGCCGGGAGTGACGACAGGCTCTCGACGTAAGCGAGATGCGGGCGCGCGAAGTCGGCCGGGAGCTGTCGGACGCCCGCGGCGGTCGTGAACTCGAGGACGACGTCGGGAGGAATGTCGGAACCCGTGACGGTAAAAAAATCGTCAAGAATCGCGTCGCCGACTGCTCTGATGTTCATGCGCGCTCCTGCGTCGAGAGGTTGCGGGAGCATACACTACTTTGAAAGCGCCGGGCGAAAATATAGACTGACGGCAGACTGTCTGTCGGGACACACCGCCGTCGGATTCCGGCGGCGCGGTTAACAAGGAGGGAACGGATGATCTACAGGACTCTGGGCGGCACGGGCGAGAAGGTCTCGGCCATCGGCGTCGGCGGCTGGCACCTCGGGCTGAAGCACGTGGACGAGGAGCTGAGCCTGCGCATCGTGCGCGAGGCCATCGACCGCGGCGTCAACTTCATGGACAACTCCTGGGACTATAACGATGGCGAGAGCGAGCGCCGCATGGGCAAGGCTCTGGAGGGCGGCTACCGCGAGCGCGCCTTCCTGATGACCAAGATCGACGGGCGCACGAAGAAGGAGGCGGCGAAGCAGCTCGACGAATCGCTCAGGCGTCTGCGGGTGGACTACGTCGACCTCGCGCAGCACCACGAGGTCATCCGCTTCGAAGACCCGCACCGCATCTTCGACGAGGAGGGCGCGAACGCCGCCCTCGTCGAGGCGCGCGCGGCGGGCAAGGTTCGCTACATCGGCTTCACCGGCCACAAAGACCCGCGCATACACCTCTACACGCTCGAAGTGGCGGCCGAGCACGGCTTTCACTTCGACGCTGTCCAGATGCCTCTGAACGTGATGGACGCGCACTACCGCAGCTTCGAGAAGCTCGTGCTGCCCGAGCTCGTGAGACAGGAGATCGGCGTGCTCGGGATGAAGGCTTTGGCGAACGGCATCCTTCTCAAGTCGAACACGGTCACCCCCGTCGAATGCCTCCACTACGCCTTGAGCCTGCCGACCTCGGTCGTCATCACCGGCATCGACAGCCAGGAGATTCTCGAACAGGCGTTCGAAGCCGTCGAGACGTTCCGCCCGCTCGGCCCCGAAGAGACCGAAGCGCTGCTCGCCAGGACGGCCGACGCCGCCGCACGCGGACAGTTCGAGCCCTTCAAGACCACCTCCATCTTCGACAGCACCGCCCAACACCCGGACTGGCTCGGCGAAGAACCCCCGAAGGTGCAACAGCTCATGCCGCAGTGAGGAGCGAGAGAACTTTCTTCTTTTGACGCCGCGCGCCCTGCCCGTATAATGCACGCGCTCACGGCGGGCACACTCGTGCGCAGGTAAAGCGGAGTCAGACCTCAAAGGCGCGTGACGCGAATCACGGAAGTCGGCGCCTTTCGCGTTAACCTTTTCAGCCGACTCCCCGGCCCGCCCGACGCGCTGCTTCTCAAGGAACAGACCACATGCGCCCCACACATTCACGTCGTACTGACGGACGGCCGCCCACGTCCGCCCTCTTCGTCGCCCTGCTCGCGCTGCTCGCGCTGTCGGCCGGACTCCTCGGCCTCGCACAGCGCACGGCGCACGCGGCCGGCTCCTTCACGGTCAACTCGAACGGCGACGGCTCGGACGCCAACACCGCGGACGGCGTCTGCGACGACGGCACCGGCAAATGCACCTTCCGCGCCGCCATCGAGCAGGCGAACGCCTCGCCGGGCACCGACACCATCGGCTTTAACATCGGCGCGGGCGGCCTGCAGACCATCGTCCTGAGCAAGACGCCTCCGGACGTGACCGACCCGGCCGTCATCGACGGCACGACCCAGCCCGGCTACGCGGGCGCGCCGCTCGTCGAGATACTCGGGGCCGTCAACGCGAACCCGGCCGTCACGGGCCTGCGCATCACGGCCGGCAACTCGACCTTGCGCGGCCTCGCCATCGGCCGCATGAGCGTCTCGACTGTTCTGCTCGGCGGCGTGGGCGGCGGCGGGCACGGCGGCAACCATATCGAGTCCTGCTACCTCGGCCTCAGGGCGGACGGCGTGACACACGCCGGGTCGGGCGGCGGGTGTGTCTCGGTGGTGGACTCGCCTGACAACGTCGTCGGCGGGACGAACGCGGCGGCGAGGAACGTGCTGTCGGGTTGCGGCGCGGGGGTTGAGTTCGCGGGCGCGCTCTCAACCGGGAATCTCGTTCAGGGCAACTACATCGGCACCAACGCCTCGGGGCTGGCCGCGATCTCTATCCAGAGCGGCGGCGGGGTCGGCGTCGAGTTCCGCAGCGACGCCTCCAACAACACCGTCGGCGGCACCGTGGCCGGGGCCGGCAACGTCATCTCGGGGAACCCCTTCGGCGGCGTGTTGGCCGTCAACACGACGAGCAACAACAGGATTCAGGGCAATCTCATCGGCCTCGGGGCCGACGGCCAGACCGTCGTCCCGAACGTCGGTAACGGCATCGAGCTTTCGGGCGTGACGGGCTACGTGATCGGCGGCACGACCGCGGCGGCGCGCAACGTCATCTCGGGGAACACTCAGCACGGCATTCTGATCTCCAGCAGGTCGGACGGCATTTTCAGTACCGGCGGCTCGGACAACATCACGATTCAGGGGAACTTCATCGGGACGAACGCGGCGGGCGACGAGCGGCGCCCCAACAACCTCGACGGCATCCGCCTGTCGGCCACGTTCAACGTGGCGCCCTTGTCCAACGTTACCGTCGGGGGCACGGCGGCGGGCGCGCGCAACGTCATCTCGGGCAACAACCAGAACGGCGTCAACCTCGTCGGCAACACGACGAACAACGTCGTCGCCGGCAACTACATCGGGACGAACGCCGCGGGCACGGCCCGACTCCTCAACGACGGCCACGGCGTGCGCATCGAGTTCTCGCAGAACACGGTCGGGGGCACGACCGCCGCCGCGCGCAACGTCATCTCGGGCAACAGGTCTTACGGCGTCGCCGTCGAGGGCGGACTGTCGAACGCCATCCAGGGCAACTACATTGGCACCAACGCCGCCGGCACCGGCGCGATAGAGAATGGGAGCGGCGGCGTCAGCGACCGCGGCACGGGCACGCTCATCGGCGGCCTCGCGGCCACGCCCGGCGCGCCCCCGGGCAACCTCATCTCCGGCAACCAGACGGCCATCACAATCGTCTTCACCGCGTCGCAGACCGTCATCCGCGGCAACCTCCTCGGCACGGAGGCCACGGGCACGGCCAAGCTCATCGACCAGAGCTTCGGCGTCTTCGGCTCCGGCACGAGCACGGTCGTCGGCGGCACCGAGCCGGGCGCGCGCAACGTCATCTCCGGCTTCAAGGAGGCCGTCTTCGGCGGCGGCACCATTCAGGGCAACTACATCGGCACAGACGTCAGCGGCACCAACGCCATCCCGAACCGCGAGTTCGGCATCCACGCCAACGACTTCGCGGTCATCGGCGGCACGACCGCGGCGGCGCGCAACGTCATCTCGGGCAACGCGAACGGCATCTGGGTGGTCGGCAGCCAGGCGTCCGTGCAGGGCAACTACATCGGGGCGAACGCCGCGGGCGCGCCGCTGCCGAACGCGGGCCACGGCATCGTCTTCGCGGCCGGCACGCACGACAACGTCGTCGGCGGGGCGACGGCGGGCGCCGGGAACCTCATCGCCAACAACGGCCGCGGCGGCATCGTCGTGCCCCCGCAGTCCACGCTCGGGTCGGGCTCGCCTTTCAACAACTCCTTCCGCGGAAACTCCGTCCACTCGAACGGCCTGCTCGGCATAGACCTCATCGCGCCGCCGGCGCAGAGTCGGCTGATCGATTCCGACGGGCCGACCGCGAACGACGCGAACGACGCGGACACGGGGCCGAACGGGCTGCAGAACTACCCGGTGCTGACTTCGGTCACGAACCTGGGCGGCAGCACGAGCGTCGGCGGCACGCTCAACAGCAAGCCGGGCGCGACCTACCAGATCGACTTCTACGCCAACGCCTCCTGCGACCCCTCGGGCCACGGCGAGGGGCAGACCTACCTCGGCTCGACGCAGGCGACGACCGACTCCGCGGGCAATGCCAACTTCAACGCCTTGTTCGCGACGCCGGCCGGCCAGGTCTTTACGGCCACGGCGACGGACGGCGCGGGCAACACTTCCGAGTTCTCCGTCTGCCACGAGGCGGGCGCGACCGGGACGGTGCAGTTCGACTCGGCCGCGTTCCCGGTCAACGAGAGCACCACGTCGGTCAACGTCACGGTCACGCGCACGCTCGGGAGCGCGGGCGCGGCGACGGTCGACTACGCGACCTCGGACGGCACGGCGAAGGCCGGCGAGGACTACACGCCGGCCTCGGGCACGCTCAGCTTCGCGGCGGGCGAGACGACGAAGAGCTTCACGGTCACGATTCTCAACGACGCGCTCGACGAGGACGTCGAGACCGTCAACCTCACGCTCTCGAACCCGACGGGCGGCATCAGTATCGGCGGCTACAACACCGCGACGATCAGCATCGCGGACGACGACCCGCCGCCGGTCATCTCCTCCGGCGACTTCGCGGTCTTCGTGGCCGAGGGCAACTCCGGCACGTCCGAGGCCGTCTTCAACGTCAAGCTCTCAGCGCCGAGCGGCAGGGCCGTGACCGTCAACTACAACACGGTCGACGGCGACGCGACGTCGGGCGCGGACTACCAGCCGGCGATGGGGACGCTCACCTTCGCCCCGGGCGAGACGTCGAAGACCGTCTCGGTGCTCGTCAACGGCGACACCGCGCCGGAGGCGGACGAGTCGTTCGCGCTCAGACTCTCGGGCGCCGTCAACGCGAACCTCGCCGTCCTCGTCCCAGGCCCCGGGTCGGTTCTCTTCATCAGCGGCGTCATCTGGGACGACGACTCCGCGGGCGTACATTTCTCCGCCCCGAACTACACGGTCGCGGAGCGCGACGGCAGCGTGACCATCGGCGTCGTGCGCCGCGGCGACGCCTCGGCCCCCGCGTCCGTCTTCTACTCGGCCTCCGGCGACACGCAGCCCCTCGGCCCCCTCGCCTCGCCGCGACACGACTTCACGCAGGCGCTCGGCCGCATCGACTTCGCGCCGGGCGAGACGCAGAAGAGCTTCACCGTCCTCGTCAACGACGACTCGTACGTCGAGGGGCCGGAGGGCGTCATCCTCTCCATCGCCGACGTGAACGCCACCCAGCCCGAGCAGACACTCTTCGCGAGGCTGACCATCACGAGCGAGGACACCGGCGCGCCGCAGCCGAACCCGGTTGACGACACTTCGTTCTTCGTCCGACAGCACTACCACGACTTCCTCAACCGCGAGCCGGACGCCCCGGGCTTACAGTTCTGGACGAACGAGATCGAGCAGTGCGGCGCAGACTTACAGTGCCGCGAGGTCAAGCGCATCAACGTCTCCGCCGCGTTCTTCCTGTCGATTGAGTTCCAGGAGACGGGCTACCTCGCCTACAGGACTTACAAGGCCGCGTACGGCGACACGACCTCGCCGGGCGTGGCGGGCACGGTGCCCGTCATCCGCCTGTTAGAGTTTCTGCAGGACGCGCAGCGCATCGGCCGCGGCGTGCAGGTCGGCGTCGGCAACTGGGAGCAGGTGCTCGAAGCGAACAAGCAGGCGTACGCACTTGAGTTCGTCGGCACGCAGCGCTTCCGCGACGCCTTCCCGCAGACTCTGAGCGCGGACGAGTTCGTGACGAGGCTCGACCAGAACGCGGGCGGCGTGCTCTCTGCTCCGGAGAAGGCGCAGCTCGTGGCGACGCTCGGCGCGACGCCCGGCGACCTCGCGAAGCGGGCCGCCGTCCTGCGCGCCGTCGCGGACGACACAGACCTGCGCCGCGCGGAGCTGAACCGCGCCTTCGTGCTGATGGAGTACTTCGGCTATCTGAGGAGGAACCCGGACGAGGCGCCGGACACGAGCTTCGTCGGCTGGAAGTTCTGGCTCAACAAGCTGAATCAGTTCAACGGCAACTACATCGAGGCCGAGATGGTCAAAGCCTTCATCACCTCGATTGAGTACCGCCAGCGCTTCGCGCAGTAGGGGCGAACCGAACCTGAGCGCGATTTGTGCTTAGGTGAGAATTAACCACAGAGACACAGAGGCACAGCTTGAAGAGCATTACTCGACAAGCTGTGCCTCTGTGTCTCTGTGGTTAATTTATTTGTCGTCCACCCTCGCCTCGAACGCGGCCTGGGCCTGCGGCGGCGCGGCCGAGAAGAGGTCGTAGCCGGTCAGACGCTCCACCTCGTCCACGCTCACGCGGAAGCCGCGCCAGTCCTGATTCTTGATGCCCTGCCGGTTCGGCATGATGACCGCGATGGCCCGCGCGTCGGGGCCGGCCTGCGTGATGTCCGCCCCCGCGGGCAGCACGAGGATGGCCTTCCAGGTCTGCGCCGGCACCGTCACCTTCCCGTTCGGCGTCGAGTTGGCCTGCCCCCTGGAGCCGGCGCCGCCCACGCCCGCCGGCCCGGCCACGATGTACAACTCGTTCCCCTGCGCGGCCAGCCCGCGCTCGTACTCTTCGAGCTGCTTCCACGGCCCCTGATTGTTGTCCGGCGCCTGCGGCACCATGTTCGTCATCAGGAACGTGGCCGAGTTCGTCTGCGGGTCGGCCGAGTGGTCGGCCGAGGGCGTCATGTGGCCGCGGTCGAAGCCCGAGCCCGTGTAGTCCGAGGGCGTGACGTGGTACCAGCCGGCGGGGAGCGCGTCGTCCGGGCGGAAGTCGTTCTGGCGCTCGGCGGGGCCGAGGTCGGAAGCGTCGAGCCGCCAGGAGACCCAGTTCGGGATCGCCTTGCTCCGGTTGTAAGAGATGGCGTAGCCGGGCCGCTCCATCAGATAGTTGTCGGGGTTCGAAGGGTCTGGCGTGGCGCCGCTCGGGTTGCCGGCGAGGAGGTTCGCGGCCGGCGAGCCGTTCGGGACGGACGGGGCGCGCGGCGGCGTCGTCGTGGTGCCCGCGCGGCCGGCCTTGTCGCGCGGCGGGGCGTCGCGGTAGTACTTCTTGTAGGCGGCCCACGCGAGCGAGAGGGCGATGACGATGAGCAGCGTGAGCAGACTGGTCTGCTGTTTCCTTCTGGGCACGCGCAGAAGGTATCACGAAGTGTCGGACGGCAGAAAAAATTATTCGTTGACAGTCGGACGCGCGGCGGCATAAAGTTCCGGCGTCTTCGTCGGTTGCCCTTTGCCACACGAAATCTTCAACACACTGCCCCGGCGTTAAGCTTTCTGAAGACGCCCGCCTCTTGACCCCGGCGTGACGCCCAGCAGCATCACCCCGCGTCCGCCCCGAACTTGGACTGCCCGCAGACTCAGAAGGAAGGTGAACATGGACCTCGACATCGCCGTCGTCGGCGGGGGCGTCTCGGGCGCGTACTGCGCCTGGCGTCTCCAGCAGGAGCAGGGGGCTGACGCGCGCATCGCCCTCTTCGAATACAGCGACCGCATCGGCGGCCGACTCTTCACGGTCACGCTGCCCGGCATGCCGAACGTCAAGGCGGAGATCGGCGGCATGCGCTACATCCCCTCGCAGCACCCCGTCGTGACGAACCTCATCAACCACCTCAAGCTCCCGACCAAAGACTTCCCGATGGGCGCGCCCGCGCCGGTCGGCTCCAACTGCAACATCTTCTACCTGCGCGGCAAGCACCTGCGCCTGCACGAGCTGGCCGACCCCAACAAGGTGCCCTACAACCTCGCCTGGTCTGAGCGCGGGCTCGGCCCGACGAACCTCCAGGTGCGGGTGATGAACAACATCTACCCGAACTTCGCCAACCTGAGCCTGTGCGACCAGATGAAGATCAAGGTCTTCGGGAAGCCCATCTGGCAGTACGGCTTCTGGGACTTGATGTACCGCGTGCTCTCGAACGAGGGCTACCAGTTCATGAAGGACGCGGGCGGCTACGACGCTAACGTCGCCAACGCGAGCGCCGTGACGCAGCTCCCGGCCACCGAGTACAACGACGAGACCCAGTTCCTCACCCTGCGCGACGGCTACGACCAACTGCCCATCACGCTCGCCGAGCGCTTCAGGAAGATGCCCGGCCGCCAGGCGCAGAAGAACCGGGTGCAGATGAACCACCGCCTCTCCGAGATCATCATCGGCTCGGGCGAGTACCGCTACACGCTCGTCTTCGAGCCGACCGTCACGCAGGATCGCAAGACGGTCGCGAAGGCCGCCGAGCCCGTCAAGGTGCGGGCCAAGAAGATCATCCTCGCCATGCCGCGCCGCTCGCTCGAACTCATCAAGAGCGACTTCTTCGAAGACTCCTGGCTCAAGGAGAACATCGGCTCCGTGCTCATCCAGAGCGCCTTCAAGCTCTGCCTCGCCTACGAGCGGCCGTGGTGGCGCGCCCTGGGCCTGGTCGCGGGGCGCTCGGTCACAGACCTGCCCATCCGGCAGACCTACTACTTCGGCACCGAGGCCGAGCAGGAGGGCGGCCTGCCCTTCATGAACTCGCTCCTGATGGCGAGCTACAACGACATCAGCACCGTGCCCTTCTGGAAGGGCCTGGAGGACGGGCCGGAGTTCAAAGGGTACAGACCTTCCTGCATCGAGCCGGGCGTGACCGACATCGTGCCGCGCATGGAGTTCCAGCCGACCGACGAGATGGTCTACGTCGCGAACAAGCAGGTGGCGCAGGTGCACGCGCTGCCCGAGATACCCAAGCCCTACTCGGCCGTCTACCACACCTGGAACGAAGACCCCTACGGCGGCGGCTGGCACGAGTGGAAGGCCAACTACCGCCTCGACCAGATCATGTGCCGGATGCGCAAGCCGGTCGCGGGCGAGGACATCCACATCGTCGGCGAGGCCTACTCGTACGGGCAGGGCTGGGTCGAGGGCGCGCTCGACACGGCCGAGAGCACGCTGCAGGAGTTCTTCGGCCTGAGGAAGCCCTCGTGGCTGCCGAAGAAGGACAACGCGGCGCTCCTGCCGAACCCCTGCCCCGGCTGCGGCGACCTCGACGACTGCGTCGAGTTCAAAGACCCGGGCGGCAAAATCCTCAACGACCCGTCCATCACGCCGAACTGCTTGCAGCAGATACAGGAGGGCTAAGCGATGGCGACGACGACAGTCTCAGGCTACATTCTCACGCGGCTCAAGCAGGCGGGGGTCGGCCACGTCTTCACCGTCCCCGGCGACTACGCCGGCCCCTTCCTCGAAACTCTCGACCAGACGCCGGGCATCGAGCGCGTGCCGAACATGAACGAGCTGGGCTGCGGCTACGCGGCCGACGGCTACGCCCGCTACAAGGGCGTGGGCGCGGCCTGCGTGCAGTACGGCGTCGGCGGCTTCAGCATCCTCAACTGCACGGCCGGCTCTTACGTCGAGCGCCTGCCCGTGGCGGTCATCTCCGCCAGCCCCGGCACCAAGTCGCGCGCGCTCGAAGAGACGGAGAAGATTCTCTTCCACCACAGCACGGGCGACCTGCGCGCCGACCAGAAAGTCTTCCGGAACGTGACCGTCGCCTCCGAGATCATCCGCGACCCCGCGGAGGCGCCCGCGCAGATCGACCGCGCCGTCACGGCCATGCTCACGCACCACCGCCCCATCTACATCGAGGTGCTGCAGGACGTCTGGCTTTTGAACTGCGCCGCGCCGGCGGGGAGGCTCGCGGCCGTAGTGCCGAAGAGCGACCCCGACGCGCTCAGGGCCGCGCTCGACGCGACGTGGGAGCGCGTCCGGCGCGCACGGCTTCCGGTCGTCTGGGCGGGCGTGGAGATACACCGCTACGGTTTGCAGAAGGCGCTGCAGGAACTCCTGGACGCGAGCGGCCTCTACTTCACGACGACGAGTCTGGCGAAGACCGTGCTCGACGAGAGCCAGAAGCAGTTCGTCGGCACCTACGCCGGCCCGGCCTCGCCCGCGCTGACGCGGGCCGTGATGGACGAGTCCGACTGCATCCTCGCGCTCGGCACCATCATTACGGACGACTACCTCAACATCATGGCGACGAGCTACGGCGAGATGGTCGAGGTGAACGACGAGGAGGCCCGGGTCGGCTATCAGTTCTACCGAGAGGTCACGCTGAAGGACTTCCTCGAAGGACTCGTCCGGCGCTTCAAGGAGCAGAAGCCGCGGCGCTACAGGCTGCCGAAGGTCGAGCCCGACCCGCCGCCCGTGTACAAACCCGAAGACGCGCTCTCCTACAACATCTTCTACGAAGAGCTGGGCGGGTTCATCAAACGGGAGAGGCTGCTCGAAGAGGTCTCGCTCGTGCTCGGCGAGAGCACCTCGCTCTACGTCTTCGGCAACCTGATGGGGCTGCCGCGCGACAGCTTCGTGGCGCAGGCGGCGTGGGGCTCGCTCGGGCACGAGACGGGCTGCGCGCTCGGCGTCGGCCTCGCGAGCGGCCGGCGCCCCTTCGTCGTGGCCGGCGACGGCGGCTTCCGCATGATCTGCCAGGAGATGTCGAGCCTCGCCTACCACAAGAGCAACGCCGTCGTCTTCGTGATGAGCAACAACGCCTACGCCATCGAGCAGGCGTTCGTGGACATCAAGGCGTTCACGCCGCAGGGGCAGTTCGCGCCCTTCGACGTGCTGCCGCAGTGGGACTACCGCGCGCTGGCGCAGGCCTTCGGCGCGCAAGGCTACCGCGCCGAGACGGTCGAGGAGCTGCGCGCGGCGCTCGCCGGCCTCAAGGGCGTCGAGGGCGTGCCCAGCCTGGTCGAGGTCGTCATCCCGCAGAAAGACCTCGCCCCGCAGTTGAAGCGGCTGGCGGAGACGCCCGTCCCGCAGCACAAGTACCGCCGCGAGGGCGGCAGCCGCCGCCGCTAAAAGTTCGTTTACTGACAGAAGCCGCCCGCCGGCACGATTCTTTGCAGGTCGTGCTGGCGGGCGTATTACGTTGTTCGGCGGCGACCTACCAGCTATAATCCGGCGCTCACGTTCTCCCAGTATCTCTGCCGCCAAGCGAAGGTGCCCGTGCGCCCGCGGAACGCAGCCATACTGGTTTTCGTCCGAACGTCGGACTGATTTAGTCATGGTGAGGCCCGCGACGACGACCTACGAGTTCGGCCCCTTCCGCCTGGAGGTGGAGGGGCGGCGCCTGCTGCGCGACGGCGCGCCCGTGCACCTCACGTCGAAGCTCTTCGACATCCTCCTCATGCTGCTCGGGAACGCGGGCGAGGTGGTCAGGAAGGAGGATTTACTGCGTGAGGTCTGGGCGGACAGCTTCGTCGAGGAGAACAACCTGACGGTGAGCATGAGCGCCCTGCGCAGGACGCTCGGCGAGAAGCGCGGCGAGCACCTCTACATCGAGACGGTGCCGAAGCGCGGCTACCGTTTCGTCGCGCGGGTCGCGCGGCCTCCGGCGGAGAACGCCGGGCCGGCGGAGGGAGCCGCGGGCGTGAGGGCCGGGACTTCGCAGTCGCGGCGCGAGGCCGTGGGCGCGCTGGCGGTGCTGCCCTTCGTCAACGTCGGCGGCGACCAGGAGCTTGAGTACCTTTCGGACGGCGTCACCGAGCACATCATTTTCAGCCTCTCGCGCCAGCCGCAGTTCCGCGTGATGGCGCGCGCGACCGTCTTCCGCTACAAGGGCAGCGAACTCGACGCGCGCCAGATCGGCCGGGAGCTGGGCGTGCAGGCGGTCGTGGTCGGCGCGCTGCGGCAGCTCGGCGGGCGCGTGCATCTCAGCGCGGAGCTGGTGGACGTGGGCGACGGCTCGCAGGTTTGGGGCGAGCGCTACGACCGGCCCGCTTCGGACGTGCTCAAGGTGCAGGAGGAGGTCGCGTCCGAAATCTCCGAGAAGCTGAGCAGCCGGGTCTTGAGCGACGAAGGGCCGGGGCCGCTCCAGAGTCAGACGCGCGACCCGGAGGCGCACCGGCTCTACCTCAAGGGGCGCTACTTCTGGTACAGGCGGACGCTCAAGGACGTGGACAGGGCCGTCCGCTACTTCGAGGAGGCCGTCAGCCTCGACCCGAAGTATGCGCTGGCCCACGCGGGGCTGGCCGACTGCTACATCAGCCTCGTCTACCTGAACGCGCTCTCGGTGGACAGCGGCCTGCCGGCGATCAGGCGCGCCGCGGACGAGGCGCTCGCGCTCGACGAGACCCTGGCCGAGGCGCACTCCGCGCTCGGCTTCGTCGAGTTGATGCTCCTCAACTGGCGCGAGGCCGAGCGGGAGTTGGCCCGCGCCATCGAGCTTAACCCGAACCTCGCCATCGCGCGCAGCCGCTACTCGACCCTCCTGGCCCTGCGCGGGAGGGCGGAAGAGGCCGTGGCCCAAGTCGACCGCGCGCTCCTCCTCGACCCGCTCTCGCCGGCGCTGCGCGTCAACGCCGCCCGCGCGCTCTACTACGCGCGCCACTACGAGCGCGCGGCCGAGGAGTGCCGCGAGGCGATCGACATCGAGCCGAACACCGCCACCGCCTACGGCGTCCTCAGCATCGTCTACGAGCGGATGGGCCGCCACGAGGAGGCCATCGCCGAGATACGCAAGGCCGTCGCCATGATGGAGAACGACCCGGAGCCGCTCGGCATCCTCGGCTACCTCTGCGCCATCTCGGGGCGCCGCGCCGAGGCGAGGCGCGTCCTGAACAGGATGCTGAAGCTCTCGGAGCAGAAGTACGTCTCGTCGTTCTTCGTCGCCTTCGTCTACGCCGGGCTCGGCGAGAAGGCGCGTGCCATCGAGAGTTTGGAGAGGGCCTGCGAGGAGCGCTCGTACGTCCAACTCCTGGCGATGTCGCCGCTCTTCGACAGCCTGCGCTCCGACCCCGCCTTCGCGGACATGCTGCGCCGCACCGGCCTCGCCCCGGACGACGTCCAGGCCCCTTAAGAATTTTTAGGAATAATTTCATCTTCCTTAAGGACTCTTTCCCGAAAGCTGCGTTATTCTCCGCGGTGGCCGCTCGTTACCTCACCCGCGGCGGCCGGATAGAAGGCGCGTCGGCTGGGCAGTTTATGCGCAGCTTCGGCCTCGACCATCGCCTCTCTCTTGCCCCAATCCTCTGACCTCCCTCACAACTTAAACCCTCGCCCCGGCACGGAGCCTGCACTTAAGGCTCCGCTTTTTTTTGGCAAAGAGGCCGCGCTGAAAAATTTGTGTGTTCGTAGCACGTGAAGATGTCCGCTTTTTGTAGCACATCATATGTCCGGTTTGTAGTTTAAGCCGCGCGCTTCTTCACAGCCTTCTTCACCGCGCCTTTCGCCGCTGCCCTCAGCGGCACGCCTTCGGAGTTATAGCGCCCGA
>JAFAZX010000016.1 GCA_019239425.1 Acidobacteriota bacterium | reverse complement strand
CGAGATAGCCATCACGGCCGTGCTGCTCGCGGGCGCGGGGCTGATGGTGCGCAGCTTCGCCGCGGTGCAGTCGGTCGACCCGGGCTTCCGCCCCGACCGCGTCCTCACCTTCGACTTCGCGCTCCCGATGACGACCTACAAGGAGGCCGCGCAGCGGGCGGCCTTCTACGAGCGGCTCACGGCGCGCGCCGCCTCCGTGCCCGGCGTCGAGCACGCGGCCGTCGCGGCCTCGCTGCCCTTGACCGACGAGAAGAACATCTCGGCCTTCGTCGTCGAGGGTCGCCCGCCGCTCCCGCCCGAGAAGGTGCAGGACGCGGAGGTCTGCGCGGTCAGCCCCGGCTACTTCGACGTGATGAACATCCCGCTCGTGCGCGGCGAGCCGCTCACGGAGCGGCACACGGCGGGCGTGCCCACCGCGGTCGTCATCAACGAGACGATGGCCCGCCGCTACTTCGCGGGCGAGGAGCCGCTCGGCAAGCGGCTCAACATCGGCGACCCGACGAACCCCTGGTGGACGATTGTCGGCGTCGTGCGCGACGCGAGGACGGACAGCCTCGACAAGGAGCCTTACCCGCAGATGTACGTGCCGGAGGCGCAGTTCCCGCAGCGCGCGGGGACGTTCCTCGTGCGGACGAAGGGCGACCCGGCCGCGGTCGTGCCCGCGCTCAGGCGCGAGGTGGCCTCGGTGGACAAGGACATCCCGCTCTACAACCTCCGGACGATGGAGCAGGTGCTCTCCGACTCGCTCTCGCGCCGGCGCTTCCAGATGGTGCTCGTCGCGGCCTTCGCGGGCGTCGGACTTTTGCTCGCGGCCGTCGGCATCTACGGCGTCATCTCCTACACGGTGGCGCAGCGCAGCCACGAGATAGGGGTGCGGATGGCCCTGGGCGCGCGCACCGGGAACATACTCAGGCTCGTCGTCGGACAGGGGCTCTGGCTCGCGCTGGCGGGCGTCGGGCTGGGACTCGTGGGCGCGTTCGCGCTGACGCGAGTCCTGACGAGCCTGCTCTACGGCGTCACGGCCACAGACCCTTTGACCTTCGCCTGCGTCTCGCTCGGGCTGCTCGGCGTGGCGCTCCTCGCCTGCCTCCTCCCCGCCAGACGCGCGACGAAGGTCGACCCGATGATTGCCTTGAGATACGAGTGAGGGTGCTGGGTGCTGGGGAGAAATCGGATTTTAACCAGCACCCAGCACCCGGCACCCAACACCTGCGAACGGAGTGAGCTACATGCTTCGAGATTTAAGCTACGCGGCGCGGATGCTTTGGAAGAACCCGGGCTTTACGGCCGTGGCGGTGTTGGCCGTGGCTTTGGGCGTGGGCGCGAACACGACCATCTTCTCGGTCGTGAACGCCCTGCTGCTGCGGCCGTTCGCGTACGAGACGACCGACCGCGCCGTGATGGTCTGGGAGCGCGAGGTCGGCCGCACCAACCAGCACAACTCCGTCTCGCCCGGCAACTACTTCGACTGGCGCGAACAGACCAAAGTCTTCGAGGAGCTGGCCGCCTACAACAACCAGTACTTCAGCATCAACGAAGGCGACCAGCCCGAGCGCGTCTCCGGCGCGCGCGTCACGCCCTCGCTCTTCCGCGTCCTCGCCGCCCGCGCCGAGCGCGGCCGCACCTTCACCGAAGAGGAGGGGAAGGACGGCGCCGACCCCGTCATCCTCATCAGCCGGAGGCTCTGGCGCGATCGCTTCGGCGCCGACCCCGACATCGTCGGCCGCAGCGTCCGCATCGACAACCGACCGCGCACCGTCGTCGGCGTCATGTCCGACGACTTCGACTTTCCCCTGAACGCCTGCCAGGTCTGGGCGCCGCTGGCCTTCGACGCCGAGGACGCGCAGAACCGCGGCAACCACTACATGCAAGTCCTCGGCCTCCTCAAGCCCGGCGTCACCGTCAAGCAGGCCGACGCCGAGGTGCAGGCGGTGGCCGAGCGCCAGCGACAGCTCTACCCGGACACGAACGGCGGGCGCACGGCCTTCGCCGAGTCGCTCACCGACTCCTTCACGCGCGGCCCGAAGCCCTACCTCATCGTGCTGCTCGGCGCGGTCGGCTTCGTGCTGCTCATCGCGTGCGCCAACGTCGCGAACCTCCTGCTCGTGCGCGCCTCCTCGCGCCAGCGCGAGCTGGCCGTCCGCGCCGCGCTCGGCGCGTCGCGCTGGCGCCTCGTCCGGCAGCTCCTGACCGAGAGCGTGCTGCTCGCGCTCATCGGCGGGGGCGTCGGCCTGCTCGCCTCGGTGTGGGGACTCGACCTCATGTCGAAGGGGATGCCGCCGACCTTCACCAAGTTCATCCCCGGCTGGAAGCACATGGTCATCGACTCGCGCGTGCTGCTCTTCACGCTCTGCGCGTCCCTGCTCACGGGCGTCGCCTTCGGCATCGTGCCGGCGCTCCAGGCGACGCGCACGAACCTGAACGAGTCCCTGAAGGAGGGCGGGCAGAAGGGCGCGGCCGGCGGCATCCGGCGCAACCGCATGCGGAGCCTTCTGGTCGTGGCCGAGGTGGCGCTCTCGCTCGTGCTGCTCGGCGGCGCGGGCGTGATGGTGCGCGCGCTCATCGAGATGACGCACTCCGACCTGGGGCTGAGGCCCGAGGGCGTGCTGACGATGCAGATGGCCCTGCCGCGCGAGGGCTACGAGGCGGAGCCGCAGCAGATCGCCTTCTACGAGCAGCTCACCTCGCGCGTCGCCGCCATCCCGGGCGTGCGCTCGGCCGCCGTCATCAACTTCCTCCCCATGAGCCGCGAGGGCACGTCCAGCTCCTTCTTCCGCATCGAGGGGCAGCCCGACCCGCCCAAGGGCCGCCAGCCTTACGCCAACTACCTCATCGTCTCGCCCGGCTACTTCCAGACGGCGGGCGTCGCGATTAAACGCGGCCGGGGCTTCACGCCGGCCGACGACGAGCGCGCGCAGCGCGTCTGCGTCGTCAACGAGGCGCTCGCGCGCAACAAGTTCCCCGGCGGTGACGCCGTCGGCCATCACCTCATCTTCTCGGACAAGGACGGGCCGATTGAGATCGTCGGCATCGCGGCCGACGTGAAGAACGAAGACCTCGACGAGCAGGCCGAGTGGGAGGTCTACCAGCCGCTGCGGCAGGAGCCCTGGCGGACGATGGCGCTCGTCGTGCGCGGCGACGGCGCAGACCCCGCGTCGCTCGCCCCGGCCTTGCGCGCGGAGGTGCGGGCGCTCGACCCGCAGCTCCCGGTCTTCAACGTCCGTACGCTGCCCGAGATCGTGGACGAGGCCGTCTCGCCGAAGCGCCTGGCGACCTTGATGCTGAGCTTCTTCGCGGGGGGCGCGCTGCTGCTCGCGGCCGTCGGACTCTACTCGGTGATGTCCTACACGGTGGCGCAGAGGACGCACGAAATCGGCATCCGCATGGCGCTCGGCGCGCAGCGCGGCGACGTGCTGCGGCTCGTGCTCGGGCAGGGCGCGGTGCTGGCGGTCGTCGGGCTCGTGCTGGGTCTGGCCGGGGCCTTCGCCCTGACCCGTGTGATGTCGTCCATCCTCTACGGGGTGGCGGCCACAGACCCCTTCGTCCTCTGCGGCGTCGCGCTCGTCCTGGCCTTCGCCGCGCTCCTCGCCTGCTACCTCCCCGCGCGCAGGGCGACAAAGGTCGATCCGATGATTGCCCTTCGGTACGAATAAGGCTGGCTAAAGCTGGGAGCGCGGGCATCCCTGCCCGCCTGAGCGCGTCAGCGCGAAAGCTGGGAGACTTGATGTCTCAAGGTTGAGTTAAGAAGGAAGACGGTCAGCGCGCTTGCGCACGCTAGCGGGCAGGGATGCCCGCGCTCCCAGCGAGGAGGGGCGATGAGAACATTGTGGCAGGACGTTCGGTACGGGGCGCGGGCGATGCGCGCGAACCCGGGGTTCACGCTGGTCGCCGTGGTGGCGCTGGCGCTCGGGGTGGGGGCGAACACGGCCATCTTCTCGGTCGTCAACGCCGTGCTGCTCAGGCCGCTTCAATACCCGAACGCGGGGCGCGTCGTCGCCATACAGGAGCTGAACCGGGAGGGGCGGCGCGTCCAGGTCACGCCCGCGAACTTCCTCGACTGGCGCGAGCAGGCGAGCGTCTTCGACCGCATGGCCGCCATCTACGCGCGCACGGCGAACCTCTCCGTCGGCGAAGAGGCCGAGCGCGTCGACCTCGCCATGACCTCGGTCGGCTTCTTCGACGTGTTCGGCGTGCGCCCCCGCGCCGGCCGCTTCTTCCTGCCCGAAGAGGAGAAGGCCGGGCACGCGCCCGTCGTCGTCCTCAGTCACGCGCTCTGGCAGCGCCGCTTCGGCGCAGACCCTTCGGCCGTAGGCAAGAGCGTCACGCTCGACGGCCAAACTTACGAGGTCGTCGGCGTCGCGCCCGAAGGCTTCGCCTACCCCGGCCGCACCGAAGCGTGGGTGCCGCCCTTCGCGCGCGTGCCCACCACCGACCCCCGGCAGGACGTGGCGCGCGCGCGCGGCTTCGGCTTCCTCAGCGCCGTCGCGCTGCTCAGGCAGGGCGAGACTCTGGAGCACGCGCGTGCGGAGATGGAGACCATCACCGCGCGGCTGCGGCGGCAGTACCCCGAGACTAACAACAACCGCTTCAACCGCGTCGTCACGCTGCACGAACACCTCGTCGGCGAGAGCGGCCGCGCGCTCCTGCTCCTGCTCGGGGCGGTCGCGCTCGTGCTGCTCATCGCGTGCGCGAACGTCGCGAACCTGCTTTTGGCGCGCGCCGCGGGTCGGCAGAAGGAGATGGCCGTCCGCGTGGCGCTCGGCGCGACGCGCCTGAGGCTCGCGAGACAACTGCTGGTCGAGAGTCTCCTGCTCGCGCTCGCGGGCGGCGCGGCCGGACTCCTGCTCGGCTGGTGGGGCCTGGACATCTTGAAGGGACTGCTGCCGGCGGAGTTCCCGCGCCTCGCGGACATCGCCGTCGACCCGCGCGTGCTCTGCTTCACGCTGCTCGTCTCCTGCGCGACGGGATTGCTCTTCGGCCTCGCGCCCGCTCTGCAGTTCACGCGGCCGGACGTGCAGGGCGCGCTCAAGGAGAGCGCGCGCGGCTCGACCGGCGGCGCGCGCGGCGGTCGCCTGCGCGACGCGCTCATCGTCTCCGAGGTCGCGCTCTCGTTAGTGCTGCTCGTCGGCGCCGGGCTCCTCTTCCGCAGCTTCCTCGCGCTGAGCGCGGTCGAGCTGGGCTTCCGCCCGCAGCACATCCTCACCTTCAGCCTCACGCCCTCGGGCGAGCGCTTCCAGACCGACGCGCAGTACGCGAGCTTCTACCGCGACGTGGCCGAGCGCGTCTCGGCGCTGCCCGGCGTCGAGGCCGTCGGCGTCATCAACACGCTGCCGCTCTCGAAGGGGCCGACCGCCGGCATACAGATCGAAGGGCGCCCGCAGGTCAGGCGCGACCAGCAGCCCTCGGTCAACTACCGCAGCGTCGGCGCAGACTACTTCCGCGCCGCGGGGATAGCGGTTCTTAAAGGCCGCGCCCCCGGCGCGCGCGACACGCTGGACGCGCCGCTCGTCGTCGCCGTCAACCAGACGCTCGCGCGCCGCGACTTCCCCGGAGAGGAGGCCGTCGGCAAGCGCATCAGCTACGGCATCGGGCCGGACGGCCGGCCCAACTGGAAGGAGATCGTCGGCGTCGTCGCAGACGTGCGCAGCGAGGAGCCGGGCCGCGAGCCCGCGGCCGAGATATACGCCTCCTACCTGCAAGACCCCTTCGCGGGGATGTCCTACGTCGTGCGCTCCTCGGTCGAGCCGGAGAGCCTCGCGCCCGCCGTGCGCGAGGCCGTGCGCGCGGTGGACAAGGCGCAGCCGGTCGCCGACGTGAGGACGATGGAGCAGTTGGTCGGCGAGTCGTTCGCGCAGCCGCGCTTCAACTCACTCCTGCTCGGGCTGTTCGCGGGCATGGCGTTGTTGCTCGCGGCGGCGGGCATCTACGGCGTGATGTCCTACGCCGTCACGCAGCGCACGCACGAGATCGGCATCCGCGTCGCGCTCGGCGCGCGGAGCGCGGACGTGCTGCGGCTGGTCGTCGGGCGCGGGATGTCTCTGGCGCTGGCGGGCGTGGGCGTCGGCCTCCTCGCGGCGCTCGCGCTCACGCGGCTCATGGCGGGCCTGCTCTACGGCGTCTCGGCCGCAGACCCTCTGACCTTCGCGGGCGTCGCGCTCCTGCTCGCGGGCGTCGCGCTCCTCGCCTCCTACGTCCCCGCGCGCAGGGCGACGAAGGTCGATCCGATGATAGCTCTCAGATACGAGTGATGAGTGATAAGTGATAAGAAGAAGACAGCGGGCCTTGTCTTCTCTTATCACTCATCACTTATCACTCATCACCTGCGAACGGAGTGAGCAAGATGAGAACGCTGCTGCAAGACATCCGCTACGGGCTGCGCGTGTTGTCGAAGAGTCCGGGCTTCACGCTGGTGGCGGTGTTGACGCTCGCGTTGGGCGTGGGGGCGAACACGGCCATCTTCCAGTTGCTGGACGCCGTGCGTTTGCGCTCGCTGCCCGTCAAAGACCCGCGGGGCCTGGTCGGCGTCCAACTCGCGGACTTGTCGAAGGCGCGCGGGAGCTTCAACAGCGACTACCCCATCGTCACCGGCCCCATCTGGGAGCAGGTGCGCGAACGGCAGGAGGCTTTCGACGGCGTCTTCGCGTGGGGCCAGGACACGCTCAACCTCTCGCGCGGCGGCGAGGCGCGCCTGGCGCGCGCCGCGTGGGTGAGCGGCGACTTCTTCAAAGTGCTCGGCGTCGGCGCGGAGCGCGGCCGCGTGCTCACGCCCGAAGACGACCGGAAGGGCTGCGGCTCGCCGGTCGCGGTCGTCAGCCACGCCTTCTGGCAGCGCGAGTTCGGCGGCGACCCCTCGGCCGTCGGCCGCACCTTGAATCTCGAAGGCCGCCCCTTCGAAGTCGTCGGCGTCACGCCCGCGAGCTTCTACGGTCTGGAGGTCGGCCACTCCTTCGACGTGGCCGTCCCGCTCTGCGCGGAGCCGCTGCTCGGCGGCGAGAACAGCCTGCTCAACTCGGGCACTTCGTGGTGGCTCACGGTCGTCGGCCGCCTCAAGCCCGGCTGGACGGAGGAGCGCGCGGCCGCGCACCTCGCCTCCATCTCGCGAGGCGTCTTCGAGTCGTCGCTCCCCGCGAACTACCCGCCCGACAGCGCCCAGGCCTACCGCGAGTTCAAGCTCACGACCTTCCCGGCCGCTTCGGGCGTCTCCGACCTGCGCGAGAATTACGAGAACCCGCTCTGGCTCCTGCTCGCGGTCGCGGGCACGGTGCTGCTCATCGCGTGCGCCAACCTCGCCAACCTCCTCCTGGCGCGCGCCACGACGCGCGAGCGCGAATTGGCGACACGCCTCGCGCTCGGCGCGTCGCGCTGGCGCCTCGTCCGGCAGCTCCTGACCGAGAGCATGATGCTCGCGGCGGCCGGCGCCGCGCTCGGCGCTCTGCTCGCGCAGTACCTGAGCGAGGTGCTCGTCTCGCTTTTGAGCAGGGAGCAGAACCCGCTCTACGTCAGCCTGCAGACGGACTGGCGCGTGCTCGCCTTCGGCGCGGGCGCGGCCGTGCTGACGTGCGCGCTCTTCGGGCTGGCGCCCGCCTTGCGCGCGACGCGCGTGGCGCCCGGCGCGGCGATGAAGGCCGCCGGGCGCGGCCTGACCGCGAGCCGCGAGCGCTTCGGCCTGCGGCGCGCGCTCGTCATCTCGCAGGTCGCACTGTCGCTCGTGCTCGTGGCCGGCGCGCTGCTCTTCTCGCGCAGCCTCTCGCAGCTGGCGACGCAGAACACGGGGCTGCGGCGCGAAGGCGTCCTCGTGACGTTCGTCAGCATGTCGCGCCTGAAGCTCCCGGTCGAGCGCCGGCTGGAGTTCAAGCGCGGCCTGCTCGAACGCATCCGCGCCGTGCCCGGCGTCGAGTCGGCTTCGGACGCGAACATCCTCCCCCTGACCGGCAGCGGCTGGAACAACGAGGTCTGGATTGACGGCACAGACCCCGCGGGCAAGCAGAGCACGAACTTCAGCCGCGTGAGCGCCGACTACTTCAAGACGCTCGGCATCCCCCTGCTCGCGGGGCGCGACTTCAACGCGGGCGACGCGCCGAACGCGCCGAAGGTCGCCGTCGTCAACGAGAGCTTCGCGCGCGCCCTGACGAAGGGCGCGAACCCCGTGGGCCAGAGGTTCCGCGTCGAGCGCACGCCGTCGGAGCCCGAGACCGTCTACGAGATCGTCGGGCTGGTGAAGGACGCGAAGTACCAGGACTTGCGGCAGGAGTTCGCGCCCGTCGCCTTCACCGCCTCCTCGCAGGCCTCGAAGCCTTCCGAGGGCGGGATGTTCCTCATCCGCTCGAACAATGTTGCGCCCGCCGCGCTCGCCCCTTCCGTCAAGCAGGTCATCGGCGAAGTCTCGCCCGACATAGACATCGTCTTCCGCGTCTACAAGGACGAGGTGGACGCCTCGATGTTGCGCGAGCGCCTGATGGCGACGCTCTCGAGCGCGTTCGGCCTGCTGGCGCTCGTGCTCGCGTGCGTCGGCCTCTACGGCGTGATGAGCTACGGCGTCGCGGGGCGCACGAACGAGATCGGCGTCCGCATGGCGCTCGGCGCGAGCGGACGGGACGTGCTCTGGCTGGTGCTGCGCGAGGCGGCGCTGCTCGTCGGCATCGGCGTCGTCGTGGGCCTGCCCGTATCGTTCCTCGCGGCGCGCCTCGCCTCGGGGCTGCTCTACGGCGTGACGCCGGCCGACCCGGTCTCGGTCTCCCTCGCCGTGCTCCTGCTCTCGGCCGTCGCCGCGCTCGCCTGCTACCTCCCCGCGCGGCGCGCGACGAAGGTCGACCCGATGGTGGCTTTGAGATACGAGTAAGGGGTGCTGGGTGCTGGGTTCTAGGTGCTGGGTAAAGACATGTTGTTTTAACCCAGCACCTAGAACCCAGCACCCAGCACCCGCGAACGGAGTGAGCAATGACTTTACTGCAAGACATTCGTTACGCCGTGCGGCGTCTGTTGAAGAGTCCGGGGTTCGCGGCGGTGGCCGTGGGCGCTCTGGCCCTGGGGATCGGTGCGAACACGGCCATCTTCTCGGTCGTCAACTCGGTGCTCTTGAGGCCGCTGCCTTACCCGCAGCCGGAACAGTTGGTGCAGCTCTGGGAGTCGCGCCCGCGCCAGAACATGCCGCGCGTCGAGATCGCCCCGCACGAGTTCATCGCGTGGGCCGAGCAGTCGCAGTCGTTCCAGCGCCTCGCCGCGATTGACTCGGCCGAGTACAACCTCACGGGGCGCGGCGAGCCGGCGCGCGTCACGGGCGCACTGGTCTCGGCCGGCTACTTCCCCCTGCTCGGCGTGCAGCCCGTGCAGGGGCGCGCCTTCCTCGAAGAAGAAGACCGGCCGGGCGCGAGCGAGGTGGTCGTCCTGAGCCATGAGCTGTGGCAGACGCGCTTCAACTCAGACCCCTCAATCGTCGGCCAGACCCTCAGCCTCGACGGCGTCGCGTGCACCATCGTCGGCGTGCTGCCGCGCGGCTTCCGCCTGCCGCAGGGCGCGGCCCTCGCGCGCCCCATCGCCTTCAGCGCCGAAGACCGCACGCGCCCCGGCAGCCACTTCCTCAACGTCCTCGGGCGGCTCAAGGACGGCGTCGGCGCGCCGCAGGCCGAGGCCGAGATGGCGACCGTCGCCTCGCGCGTGGAGCAGAGTCTGGGCGGGACGAACGTCGGCCACCAGGTCGTGGTCGTGCCGCTGCACGAGCAGGTGGTGGGCGGCGCGCGCACGGCGCTGCTCACGCTGCTCGCCGCGGTCGCGCTCGTGCTGCTCATCGCGTGCGCTAACGTCGCGAACCTGCTCCTGGCGCGCGCGGCCGCTCGGCGCAGGGAGGTCGCGGTGCGCGCGGCGCTGGGCGCTTCGCGCTGGCGCATCGTCAGGCAGTTGCTCGCCGAGAGCCTTCTGCTCGCGGGGCTGGCCGGAGTCTTAGGTTTGTTGCTCGCGGTGTGGGGCGTCGAGCTTCTGGTCAGACTCGACCCCGCGGGCGTGCAGCGCGCGGGCGAGGTCACGCTCGACTGGCGCGTGCTCGCCTTCACGCTCGGGCTCTCCGTGCTGACGGGGATTCTGTTCGGACTCGCGCCCGCGTTGCAGGCTTCGAAGACGGACTTCGTCGAGTCGCTCAAGGAGGGCGGACGTTCGGGGCAGGGACTCGCGCGGAGCCGCCTGCGCTCAGGCTTAGTCGTCGGCGAGGTGGCGCTGACGCTCGTGCTGCTGGTCGGCGCGGGGCTGCTCCTGAAAAGTTTCTCAAGGCTGCTCGCGGTCGACCCCGGCCTCGACGCGCGCAACGTCCTGACGTTGGACGTGGCGCTCCCCTCCGCGAAGTACAACGAGCCGCAGCGCATCACGGCCTTCTACGAACGTCTGGTGCAGGAGGCCGCCGCCGTGCCCGGCGTGCAGGCCGCGGGTGTGGTGAGCGTCCTGCCGCTGGCCGGCGACGACACTTCGAACTTCGTCCAGATAGAGGGGCGCGCGCCGCTGCCGCCCGGTCAGGCCATGCGCGCCGGGCGCCGCAACGTGAGCGCCGACTACTTCCGCACGCTCGGCATCCCCGTCAAGCGCGGCCGCGCGCTCGCGGCGTCGGACGCCGACGGCGCGCAGCCCGTCCTCGTCATCAACGAGTCCCTGGCGCGCTCGTTCTTCCCCGACGAAGACCCCGTCGGCAAGCGAGTGCGCACGGGCGACAAGTCGCCCTGGGTCGAAATCGTCGGCGTGGTCGGCGACGTGCGCCACCGCGGACTCGACGTGGACGCGCGCCCCGAGATGTTCTTCCCGCACACGCAGACGCCTTCGCGGCGGATGACTCTGGTCGTGCGCTCTTCGGGCGACCCCGCGGCGCTGGCCGCGCCCCTGCGCGAGCGCGTGCGCTCCATCGACCGGGATCAGCCGGTCGGCGACGTGAAGACGATGGAGGAGTGGGTCTCCGAGTCGGTCGCCTCGCGCCGCTTCACGGCCGCGCTGCTCGGCGTCTTCGCGGCGGCGGCGGCGGCGCTGGCGGCGCTCGGACTCTACGGCGTGGTCAGTTACTCGGTGGCGCAGAGGACGCACGAGATAGGGCTGCGCGTCGCGCTGGGCGCGCGGCCGCGCGACGTGCTGCGGCTCGTCATCGGGCAGGGGCTGACGCTGACGCTCGTCGGCGCGGCCGTCGGCCTCGCGGCGGCGTTCGCGCTCACGCGCGTCATCTCGGGGCTGCTCTTCAACGTCGGCGCGACCGACCCGAGCATCTTCGTCGCCGTGCCCCTGCTGCTCGTAGTCGTCGCCCTGCTGGCTTGCTATCTGCCGGCGCGCCGCGCGACGAAGGTCGACCCGATGGTGGCGCTGCGCTACGAATGATGAATTAGGAATGATGAATGATGAATGAAAGGCGGCGGGCTTTAAATTCATCATTCATCACTCGTCATTCATCACTTAATGCGAACGGAGTGAGCTTATGACGACTCTACTGCAAGACCTACGTTTCGGGGTGCGGATGCTCTGGAAGCGGCCGGGGTTCACGGCCGTGGTGGTGCTGACGCTGGCGCTGGGGATCGGCGCGAACACGGCCATCTTCTCGGTCGTCAACGGCGTGCTGCTCAGGCCCCTGCCTTACCGGACGGCGGACAGGCTGGTCTTCCTCTCGGAGTGGAGTCAGCAAGTCCCGAACATGTCCGTCTCCTACCCGAACTTCCTCGACTGGCAGGCGCAGACGACGTCGTTCGAGGCGCTGGCGGCGTTCCGCTCGAACGGCTTCGTGTTGACGGGCGCGGGCGAGCCGGAGCGCCTGACGGCGCGCGAAGTCTCGCAACAGTTCTTCCCGGCGCTCGGCGTCGCGCCCGCCCTCGGGCGGGACTTCCTGCCGGAAGAGGACAAGACGGGCGGGGCTAAAACCGTCATCCTCAGCCACGGCCTGTGGCAGCGGCGCTTCGGCGGCGACCCCGGGGTCTTGGGCCGCGGCCTGATGCTCAACAACGAAAGCTACACGGTCGTCGGCATCCTGCCGCAGACGTTCGAGTGGCAGGCGCCCGTCGACATCTTCGTGCCGCTCGGCCTGCGCGCCGACCGGATGCAGGCGCGCGGCAATCACCCCGGCATCTACGTCGTCGGGCTGCTGAAAGGCGGCGTCACAATCGAGCAGGCCCGCGCCGACATGCAGGCCGTCACCGAGCGGCTCGCGCGGGAGTACCGGGAGAACTCGGGCAACGGCTTCACCATCGACACGCTGCAGGGCAGCGCGACGCAGACCATCCGCTCGTCGCTCCTGCTGCTGATGGCGGCGGTCGGCTTCGTGCTTTTGATCGCGTGCGCGAACGTGGCGAACCTCCTGCTCGCGCGCTCGGCGTCGCGCGCCAGGGAGATCGCCATCCGCACCACGCTCGGCGCGGGCCGCCTGCGCATCGCGCGCCAACTCCTGACCGAGAGTCTGCTGCTCGCCATCGCGGGCGGCGCGCTCGGCCTCCTGTTCGCGACGTGGGGCGTCGGGGCGCTCTCCTCGGCCGTCTCGAACAGCGTGCCCGCGGTCGTGATGCAGAACGTCCGGCTCGACGCGCGCGTGCTCGTCTTCACCCTCGGCGCGGCGCTCCTGACGGGCCTGCTCTTCGGCCTCGTCCCGGCGCTCCAGGTCTCGAAGTCTAACGTGAACGAGACGCTGAAGGAGGGCGGGCGCTCGGGGGCCGAGGGCGGCTCGCGCCGGCGCGTGCGCTCCGCGCTCGTCGTCGCGGAGGTCGCGCTCAGCCTGCTGCTGCTCGTCGGCGCGGGCCTCCTCGTCAAGAGCTTTCTGAACCTCAGGCAGGCCGACCTCGGCTTCGACCCCGACCGCGTGCTGACGATGCGGGTCGCGCTCCCCGACGCGCGCTACACGGAGAACGCGCAGATCGAGAACTTCTACCGCTCCCTCTTGCAGCGCGTCGAGGCGCTCCCCGGCGTCGAGTCGGCGGGCGTCACCATCGGCCTCCCGATGAACGGCGGCATCGAGTCCGGGGTCACGGTCGAGGGGCAGGAGGTGCAGGACGCGAAGGACGTGACCATCGCGGTCAACCTCGCCGTCAGCCCCGGCTACTTCAAGGCGATGAAGATCCCGCTCGTCGAGGGGCGCTACTTCACGGACGGCGACCGCGAGGGGACGCCGCGCGTCGCCGTCATCGACGAGATGATGGCCGAGCGCTTCTTCCCGAACGAGTCGCCCCTCGGCAAGCGCATCCGACTCGGCGGCCCGCCCCAGCCGGGCCAGCCTGCGCCGCCGTGGATGGAGATCGTCGGCGTCGTCCGCCACGTCAGGCACTACGGCCCCAACGAGACGGCGCGCGTCGAGCTCTACCGCCCCTACTTCCAGTTGCCGATCCCCGCCGACTCTCCGCTCGCGCAGGGGCAGCCGGTCAACTTCCCGCGGGGCGTGTCGCTCGCCGTCCGCTCGGCCGGCGCCGACCCGGACTCGCTGACGAACCCGGTGCGGGAAGCCGTCCGCTCAATCGACGCCGACCAGCCCGTCTCGTTCGTCCAGACGATGGACACGGTCGTGACGACCAGCGTCTCGTCGCAGAGGTTCGCGACGTGGCTGCTCGGCCTCTTCGCCGCCGCCGCCCTGCTGCTCGCCGCGCTCGGCATCTACGGCGTGATGGCCTACTCGGTCGCGCAGCGCACGCACGAGATCGGGGTGCGGATGGCGCTCGGCGCGGCGCGGGGGAGCGTCTTGCGGATGGTCGTGTGGCAGGCGATGAGGCTGACGCTGGTCGGCATCGGCGTCGGCCTCGGCGGCGCGTTCGCCGTAACCAGGCTGATGTCGTCCCTGCTCTTCGGCGTGACGGCGACCGACCCCGTCACCTACGGCTCCGTCGCCCTGCTCCTCGCGGCGGTCGCGCTGCTCTCGTGCCTGCTCCCGGCGCGGCGCGCCACGAAGGTAGACCCGATGGTCGCACTCCGTTACGAGTGATAAGCGATGAGGACTCTGCTCCAAGACCTGCGGTACGGCGTGAGGGTGTTACGGAAGAGCCGCGGCTTCGCGCTGGTGGCGGTCGTCACCCTTGCGCTCGGCATCGGCGCGAGCACGGCCGCCTTCAGCGTCGTCCACGCCGTCCTGCTGCGGCCTTTGCCTTTCCCGGAGCAGGAGCGCCTCTTCGTCGCCTGGAAGCGCGACGCGGCGACCGACAACCCCTTCGTCGAACTCTCGGTCGCGGACTTCCGAGACTGGCAGGCGCAGAGTAGAAGCTTCGAGTCTCTGGCCGCGATGCCGACGACCGTCTACGGTTACGGCTACGTGCTGACGGGGCGCGGAGAGCCCGTGCAGTTGGAGAGCGCGAAGGTGACGGGCCGCTTCTTTGGCGTCCTCGGCGCGCGCGCGGCTCTGGGGCGCGTCTTCGAAGAGGCGGACGACCGGACGGGCGGCCCTCTGGTCGTCGTCATCAGCGACCGCCTCTGGCGCGAGCGCTTCGGCGCGGACCCGAAGGTCGTCGGCCAGTCGATCAATCTCAACCAGACCTCCTTCAACGTCATCGGCGTGCTGCCGCCCGCCTTCAACTTCCCCGCGGGCGTAGACCTCTGGATTCCTCTGCTCACGACGGCGAACCCGCGCAGCCTTGAGAACCGCGGCGTCGTCTACCTGCAGACCGTCGGGCGTCTGAAAGAGGGCGTGACGCGCGAGCAGGCCGCGGCCGAGCTGGACACGATTGTCTCGCGCCTCGCCGCGCAGTACCCCGAGACGCAGGCCGCGGGACAGCGCGTAGTCTTGACGCCCCTGGCCGACCACCTCTTCGGCGACGCGAAGCCCGCGCTGTGGGCGCTCTTCGCGGCGACGGCCCTGCTGCTCCTGGTCGGCGCGGCGAACATCGCGAACCTGATGCTCGCGCGCGCCACCTCGAGGAGGAGGGAACTGGCCGTGCGCGTGGCGCTCGGCGCGTCGCGCCGGAGGCTCGCCGTGCAAATGCTGGTCGAGAGCCTTCTGCTCGCGCTCGCGGGCGGCGCGGCCGGGCTGCTCCTCGCGTCGTGGCTCATCGAGTTACTGACGGCGCTCGCGCCCGCGGACATCCCGCGCCTCGAAGAGGTCTCCCTGAGCGGCGCGGCCCTGCTGGCGAGCGTCGCCTTCACGCTTCTTACGACCGTCGTCTTCGGACTGCTGCCGGCGCTCTCGGCCTCGCGCTTCAACCTGAGCGAGACGCTCGCCGAGGCCGGCGGCAAGCTCACCAACGCGCGCGCGGGCAGACGCCTGCGCGGCGCCCTTGTCGTCGGCGAGGTGGCTTTGACGCTCGTGCTCGTGGCGGGCGCGACGCTCATCCTGCGCAGCTTCGTCAACCTCAGCGGCGTCCCGCTCGGCTTCGACCCGCGCGGCGTGCTCACGATGCAGTTGCGCCTCTCGGGCGCGCGTTACGGCAAGCCGGAGGCGCGGCGCGAGTTCTTCCGCCAGCTCGTCGAAAGGCTCGAAGCGCGTCCCGGCGTCGCCGCGGCGAGCGGCGTGTTGACGCGCCCGCTCGAAGGCGCCGTCGCGTGGGACAACAAGTTCGCCGCCGAAGGCCAGCCCCTCGAAGAGGCGCGGCGCAACCCCGACGCCAACTTCGAGATCGTCAGCCCGCACTACTTCAAGACCTTCCGCGTCCCGCTCAAGGCCGGGCGCGAGTTCGAAGAGCGCGACCGCGAGAACGTCGAGCCGGCCGTCATCGTGAGCGAGTCTCTGGCCGAACGCTACTTCGGCACGCCCGCGAACGCGGTCGGCAAGCGACTCAAGCTCGAACCTGATAACGAAGAAGAACCCTGGCGCGTCATCGTCGGTGTCGCGGGCGACGTGCGCTACCGCGAGCTGCAGAGCACGCGGCTCGACATCTACGTCCCGCACGCACAAGGGACGCCCTACCTCAACCACTTCGCAGTGCGCTCGACCCTGAGCGCGCCGGACGCGCTCGCGCTCGTGCGGCGCGAGGTCGCGGCGCTCGACCCGGACCTGGCCGTGAGCCGCGTCGTGACGATGGAGGAGCAGGTGGCCCTGCGGCTCGCGCGCCCACGCTTCACGGCGATGCTTTTGAACTGGCTGGCTCTGATGGCGCTCTTGCTCGCGGGCGTCGGCGTCTTCGGCGTGACGGCCTACGCGGTCGCGCAGCGCACGCGCGAGCTGGGTCTGCGCGTCGCGCTCGGCGCGAGGCCGCGCGACATCCTCGCGCTCGTCGTCTGGCAAGGGCTGAAGCTGGCCGCGCTCGGCATCGTGCCGGGGACGCTCGGCGCGCTGCTCTTGACGCGCTGGCTGTCGGGCCTGCTCTACGGCGTCACGGCCACAGACCCTCTGACCTACGCGGGCGTCGCCGGGCTGACGGCCTGCGTCGCACTCCTCGCCTCTCTGATTCCAGCGCGCCGCGCGACGAAGGTCGACCCGATGATCGCCCTTCGATACGAGTAAGCAGGTCAGAACCACCCGCGGTAGCGGGTGGCCCTTCGTGATACGGCACATCCGAATAGCACAGGGCCACCCGCTACCGCGGGTGGTTCTGACCCGATTCCTTAAGAAGGAGGAGTTATGACGACTCTGCTTCAGGACTTGAGGTTCGGAGCCAGGACGCTCTTGAAGCGGCCGGGGTTCGCGTTGGTCGCGGTGTTGACGCTGGCGCTGGGGATCGGCGCGAACACGGCCATCTTCTCGGTCGTCAACGCGGTGCTCTTGAGGCCGATGCCGTTCCGTGAAGCCGACCGCCTGTTCGTCCTCTACGAGACGACGCAGAGCGTGCCGCGCGATTACATCTCGGTGCCGAACCTCGAGGACTACCGCGCGGGCAGCCGCTCGTTCGAGGGCTTCGCCACCTTCGTCCCGCAGAGCGTCAACCTGACGGGCGCGGGCGCGGAGCCGGAGCGCGTCGTCGGCGCCTTCGTCAGTTCGAGCCTCCTCCCCTTGCTCGGCGTCGGGCCGGAGCGGGGCCGGGCCTTCACGGCCGAGGACGACGCGCAGGGCGGCGGGCAGGTCGTCATGCTCGCGCACGAGCTGTGGGTGAGGCGGTTCGGCGCAGACCCTTCCGTCATCGGCAGGTCGCTCAACTTCAACGGCGAGTCGTACACGGTCGTCGGCGTGCTGCCCGAGGGCTTCCGCTACCCGACCATGCCGGTCGACGTGCTGTTGCCCGCGCAGAAGTGGCCCAACTACAAGGTCGCGCGCTCGTTCCACGGCTGCTGGGTCGTCGGCCGCCTGAAGCCAGGCGTCACGCGCGAGACCGCCGAAGGGGAACTGCGCGCCATGGCGAAGCATCTCGAAGAGGCTTACCCCGAAGACAACCGCGGGCGCGGCGTCGAGCTGGTCGGGCTGCAGGAGGACACGGTCGAGGGCGCGCGGACGGCCCTGCTCGTCCTGCTGAGCGCGGTCGGGCTCATCCTCGGCATCGCGTGCGCCAACATCGCGAACCTCCTGCTCGCGCGCGGCGCGGCCCGGCGGCGCGAGGTCGCGCTGCGCTCGGCGCTCGGCGCGAGCCGCGTGCGCCTGCTCAGGCAGTTTTTGACGGAGACGCTGCTGCTCGCGCTCGCGGGCGGCGCGGCGGGGATACTGCTGGCGCAGTGGGGCGTGGACGCGCTGCTCGCGCTCAACCCGGGCGAGCTGCCGACGGCGCAGAAGGTCGGCCTCGACGCGCGCGTGCTCGCCTTCTCCGTGGGCCTTTCGGTTCTGACCGGCCTCGTCTTCGGCATCGTCCCCGCGCTGCAACTGTCGAAGACCGACGTGACGAGCGGTCTCAAGGAGGGCGGGCGCGCGGGCGAAGGCAAAGAGCGCGCGCGCGTGCGCAGCGCGTTCGTCGTCGCGCAGGTGGCTTTGAGCTTGGTGCTGCTCGTCGGCGCGGGCCTGCTGCTGAACAGCTTCTACCGCCTGCTGAAGACGAGTCCCGGCTTCAACCCGCAGAACCTTCTGACGATGGAGTACCGCCTGCCGCGGAACCGCTACGCGAAGGGCGAGCAGCAGTGGGCCTTCCACCGCGAGGTCGTCGAGCGCGTCAGCCATCTTCCCGGCGTCACGTCGGCCGCGGTCGTGCGCGGCCTACCCTTCAGCGGCAACGGCGGCGCGCTCACGTACCTCGTGCCGGGCCGCCCCGCGCCGCCCGCGGGTCAGGAGCAGAAGACTTTAGAGAACGCCATCGACCCGAACTACCTCGCCACGGTCGGCCTGCCGCTCGTACGCGGCCGCAACTTCACGTACGCCGACGGCCCCGACACGCCGCCCGTCCTCCTCGTCAACCGGACGCTCGCGGAGAAGCTCTGGCCGGGCGAAGACCCTCTGGGCAAACAGCTTGAGCTGCCCGACGCGAAGATGACGGCCGAGGTGGTCGGCGTCGTCGGCGACGCCAAGCAGTATGACATCGCCGAGCAGCAGCGCCCGCAAATCTACACGGCCTACGCGCAGAACCCGCACATCTTCGGCACGCTCGTCGTCCGCTCGCGCGTCGAGCCTCTGAGCCTCGCCGAGACGGTGAAGAAGACCGTCTGGTCGGTCGACCCCGAGCAGCCCGTCTGGAAGGTGCGCACCGTCGAGAACCTCATCGAGCAGAACTTCGCCGGCCGCCGCTTCATGCTGACCTTGATGGCCTGCTTCGCGGGGCTGGCGGTGTTGTTAACTGCGCTCGGACTCTACGGCGTCATCAGCTACACGGTCGCGCAGCGCACGCACGAGATCGGCGTCCGCGTCGCGCTCGGAGCGCGGGGGCGCGACGTGCTGCGGCTCGTCCTCGGTCAGGGCATGCGGCTCGTCTTCGTCGGCCTCGGCTTAGGACTCCTGGGCGCCTACGCCGCGACGCGCCTGATGGCGGGGCTGCTCTACGGCGTCACGGCGACAGACCCACTGACCTACGCGGGCGTCGCGCTCCTGCTCGCGCTCGTAGCGTTCTTCGCCTGCTACCTCCCCGCGCGCCGCGCCACGCGCGTCGATCCATTGATAGCACTGCGGTACGAGTAGGCGGGTCAGGAGGAGTTATGACGACGCTGCTGCAAGACGTTCGTTACGGGCTGCGCGTGCTGCGGCAGAGGCCGGGGTTCACGCTGGTGGCGGTGTTGACGCTCGCGCTCGGCATCGGGGCCAACACGGCGGTCTTCAGCCTGGTCAGCGCGGTGCTGGTGCGGCCCTTGAGGTACCGAGAGGCCGAGCGCCTCGTGACGGTTTGGGAGGACGCGACGGCCGCCGGCTTCGCGCACGACGGGCCGTCGGTCGGCACCTACGCCGACTGGCGGGCGCAGAACAAGGTCTTCGAGGACGTGGCCGCCGTCGCCCAGCGCGTCTTCGACCTCACGGGCGCGGGCGGCGAGCCGGAGAAACTCCTCGGCCTCGGAGTCACTTCGAACTTCTTTCCGCTGCTCGGGGCCGAGCCGCAACTCGGGCGCACGCTCCTGCCCGAAGAGGACAGGCCGGGCGCGCCGCACGTCGCGGTCTTGAGTCACGGACTCTGGCAGCGGCGCTTCGGCGGCGAACGTAGCGTCGTCGGGCGCGAAGTCATGCTCGACGGCGAACCCTACACGGTCGTCGGCGTCATGCCCGCCGACTTTCAGTTCGAGTACCCGAACGTCGGCCTGTGGATTCCGGCCGCGTTCACACAGGAGCAGCTCAACGACCACGCCTCGCACTACCTCGACGTGGTCGCGCGCCTGAAGCCGGGCGTGACCGTCGGGCAGGCGGAGGCCGACTTGAACGCAATCGCGCGCCGCATCGCGGAAGCCTACCCGGCCGACGCGGCGGGCCTGAAGGCGGCGCTCGTCCCCCTGCGCGAACACCTCGCGGGCGACGTGCGGCGCCCGCTCCTTCTGCTGCTCGCGGCGGTGGCGTTCGTGCTGCTCATCGCGTGCGCGAACGTCGCGGGCGTCCTGCTGTCGCGCGCGGCGGCGCGGCGGCGCGAGATAGCGGTGCGCGCGGCGCTCGGCGCTTCGCGCCTGCGCATCGTGCGGCAGTTGATGACCGAGAGCGCGCTGCTCTCGGCGGCCGGCGGGACGCTGGGCGCGCTGCTGGCGGTGTGGACGTTCGCGTTCCTCGGGCGGCTCGTCCCCGACGGCCTGAGCGGGATGGCGGAGCCGCGGCTCGACGCAGCCGTGCTCTTCTTCACGCTGTTCGTGTCGCTCCTGGCGAGCGTCGCCTTCGGGCTCGCGCCCGCGCTCCAGGCTTCGAAGACTGACCTGGGCGACGCGCTCAAGCAGGCCGGCGGGCGCGGGGCCGCGGGCGCGGGGCGCGTCTTGCGCGGCGCGTTCGTCGTCGGCGAGGTGGCGCTGGCGTTGGTGCTGCTGGTCGGCGCGGGGCTGGTCGTCCGCACCCTCTACAACCTGCACGAGCAGTACGCGGGGTTGGAGCCGGGGAGCGTGCTGACGCTGCGGACGCAGCTCGCCGAAAACCGTTACCGCGACCCGGCGCGGCGCATGGCCTTCTACGACCGCGTGCTCGAACGCGTGAAGGGTCTGCCCGGCGTGGTCGCCGCGGGGTACACGACCTCCGTCCCGCTCATGCGCAAGGGCGGGGCCAACGGCCTCTCCATCGAGGGCAAAGAGAACGGCCCCGGCTCCAACTGGAACGCCAACCACAGGCAGGTCAGCCCCGACTACTTCCGCGCGCTCGGCGTCACGTTGCGTGAGGGGCGCGGACTCGAAGAGCATGACGACGAAGGCGCCCCGCCGGTCGCCGTCGTCAACGTGACGGCGGCGCGCGCCTTCTGGCCGGGCGAGACGGCCGTGGGCAAGCGCTTCAAGGTCGGGCCGCCCGACTCGCCGCAGCCCTGGCTGACGGTGGTGGGTGTGGTCGAGGACGTGCGCCAGATGGCTTCGGACGAGCCGGTCAAGGCGGAGATGTACGTGCCCATCGGCCAGGCCGGCGTCTACTGGAAGTCGGGCAACCTCTTCTTCGTCCCGCGCGACCTCGTCGTGCGTACGTCGGTCGAACCCAAGTCGCTCGCGCCCGCCGTGCGCGAGGTGGTGAGGGAGATCGACCCGTACCAGCCCGTCTCCGCCGTCCGCACGCTCGAAGAGGTTTTGATGCTCGACACGGGGCAGCGGCGCGTGGGCGTGATCCTGCTGGCGGCGTTCGCGGGGCTGGCGCTGCTCTTGGCGGCGCTCGGCATCTACGGCGTGCTGGCCTTCTTCGTCGTGCAGCACACGCCCGAGATCGGCGTGCGGATGGCGCTGGGCGCGAGACCCGCGGACATGCTGCGGATGGTCGTCGGGCGCGGGATGAGGCTCGCGCTCGCGGGCGTCGGCCTCGGCCTTGCGGCGGCGTTCGCGCTGACGCGCCTGATCGAGAGCCAGCTCTTCGGCGTCTCGGCGACCGACCCGCTCACCTTCGCCGGCCTCGCGCTGCTGCTCGCCGCCGTCGCGCTCCTGGCATGTCTCGTCCCCGCGCGCCGCGCGACGAAGGTCGACCCGATGGTTGCTTTGCGATACGAGTAAGCGGGTCGGAACCGCCCGCCACCGCGGGTGGTTCTGACCCGGCTGCGTGGAAGAGGAGTGATAACGATGCTGCTTCAAGACTTGCGGTTCGCCTACCGGGTGCTCTGGAAGAGTCCGGGGTTCACGGCGGTCGTCGTGCTGACACTGGCTTTAGGCATCGGCGCGAACACGGCTATCTTCTCGGTCGTCAACGCGGTGCTCCTCAAGTCGCTGCCGTACCGCAACGCCGAGCGCCTGGTCTGGGTGGCCGGCAACGTCCGCGGCGGGACTAACCGCGCGAGCGTCTCGCCGCCCGACTATCTGGACTACCGCGCGCAGAACACGGTCTTCGAGGAGTTCGCCGCCTCGACCTCCGTGCCGTACCCGGTCAACCTCACGGGCGCGGGCGAGCCGGAGCGTCTGACCGGCTCGCTCGTGACGGCCAACTACTTCCGCGCCTTCGGCGTGGAGCCCGCGCTCGGGCGCGTCTTCGGGGCCGACGAGGAGCGCGCTGGCCCCGCGCCCGTCGCCGTCCTCAGCGACGGACTCTGGAAGCGGCGCTTCGGCGGCGACCCGTCGGTCGTCGGGAAGACTTTGACGCTCGACGGGAAGGGCGTGACGGTCGTCGGCGTCGCGCCGCCGGAGTTCCAGTACCCGGCCGGCGCGGAACTCTGGGTGCCGCTCGACTTCAGCGACCCCGAGATGAAGGTGCGCAAGGCGCACTTCCTGCGCCCCATCGGCCTCCTGAAAGAGGGCGTCACGCTTGAGCAGGCGCGGGCCGAGACCGACCTCATCGCGCGCCGCCTCGAAGAGCAGTACCCGGACTCGAACGAACGCTGGAACCTGAACCTCATCCCGTTGCAGGAGCAGTTGGTCGGTAGCGTCAGGACTTCGCTCTGGGTTCTGCTCGGGGCGGTCGGCTTCGTGCTTTTGATCGCGTGCGCCAACGTCTCGAACCTGATGCTGGCGCGCGCGGCGTCGCGGCGTCGGGAGCTGGCGCTGCGCACGGCGCTCGGCGCGAGCCGCTGGCGCGTCGCGCGGCAGCAGTTGACGGAGAGCTTGCTGTTGGCTGTGGCGGGCGGCGCGGCGGGGCTGCTGCTGGCGGCGTGGGGCGTGGACGCGCTGGCCGCGCTCGGCGCGGGCGACATCCCGCGCACGCGCGAGATCGGTGTCGACGGCCGCGTGCTCCTCTTCACGGCGGCGCTGTCGGTCTTGACGGGGCTCGCCTTCGGACTCCTGCCCGCGCTGCGCGCGTCGAGGCCGGACTTGAACGAGGTGCTCAAGGACGCGGGGCGCGGCACCTCCGGGCCGGGGCGCGGTCGCGTGCGCGCGGCGCTGGTCGTCTCCGAGATAGCTTTGGCGCTGACGCTCCTGACCGGTGCCGGGCTGCTCGTCAAGAGCTTCGTCGGCCTGCGGCACGTCAACCCGGGCTTCGACCCTTCGAACATCCTGACCGTGCGGATAGACCTCGCGCGCGCACGCTACGCCAAGCCGGAGCAGGCCGCAAGCTTCTTCGGCGAGCTGCAGAGGCGCGTCGCCGCACTGCCCGGCGTCGAGGCCGCGGGGCTCGTCACCGAACTCCCCTTGAGCGGCCAGCCCAACGACACGTACTTCTACGTGGCGGATCGCCCGCCGCAGACGGCCGACCAGAAGGTCACCGCGGACTTCCGCCGCGTCAACCAGGACTACTTCCGCGCGATGCGCATCCCCGTGCTGCGGGGGCGCGGCTTCACGGAGCAGGAGACCGCGGGCGACGCGAAGGTGATCGCCATCAACGAGACGCTGGCGCGCGAGTTCTTCCCCGGCGAAGACCCGCTCGGCAAACATCTCGTCCTGGGCTTCGGCGAGCCGGAGGAGTTCGAGATCGTCGGGGTCGTCGGCGACGTGCGCCACCGCTCGCTCGAAGGCGACGTGTACCAGATGATGTACGTCCCGACCCTGCGCGTCGGCAGCACCAACCTCGTCGTGCGCACCAACTCCGCCGACCCGCGCGCGCTGGCTTCGGCCGTGCGCGGCGAGGTGGCGGCCGTCGACAGGGAGCAGCCCGTCTCGGCCTTGAGGACGATGGAAGAGGTCGTGTCGGGGTCGGTCGCGCAGCAGCGCTTCCGCACGCTCCTGCTGGCGGTCTTCGCGGGCGTGGCCCTGCTGCTGGCGGGCGTCGGCATCTACGGCGTCATCGCCTACTCCGTCACGCACCGGACGCACGAGATCGGCATCCGCATGGCTCTGGGCGCGGGGGCGGCCGACATCCTGAAGATGGTCATCGGGCAGGGGATGGCGCTCGCGCTCGCGGGCATCGCGGTCGGACTCCTCGCGGCCTACGGGCTGACGCGCGTGCTGTCGAGCCTGCTCTTCGGCGTGACGGCCACGGACAAGACGACCTTCGCCGCGGTCGCGCTCTTAATCGCCATCGTCACGTTCCTCGCCTGCCTCCTTCCCGCGCGCCGCGCGACGAAGGTCGACCCGATGGTGGCCTTGAAGTACGAGTAAGGTCGGAGGAGAAGTGATGACAACGCTGCTGCAAGACGTTCGTTACGGGCTGCGGATGCTGTGGAAGAATCCGGGGTTCACGGCCGTTGTCGTGCTGACGCTCGCGCTCGGCATCGGGGCGAACACGGCCATCTTCAGCGTGGTGGACGCGGTGCTCCTGCGCCCCCTGCCTTTCCCGCAGCCGGAACAGCTCGTGCTCGTGCGCGACGACCTGGCGGGGAGGCAGATGGAGAACGTCGGGATGTCCGTCCCCGAGCTGAAGGACTTGCAGCAGAGCACGGATGTGTTCGAAGAGGTCGCGGGCGTCTGGCCGGTGGACGCGAACCTCACCGGCTCCGACCGCCCCGAGCGGGTCGAGCTGCTGGCCGTCAGCGCGAACTACTTCACGCTGCTCGGCGCGAGCGCGCGCCTCGGCCGAGTCTTCGGGCCGAAGGACTACGCCGAAGGCTTCGCGGAGGGCGTGGTCATCAGCGACGGACTCTGGCGACGCATGTTCGGGGCCGACCCCGCAGTCCTCGGCCGGCGCATCTACGCCGACACGGACGCCTACACCGTCATCGGCGTCATGCCGCAGGGCTTCCGCCACCCGGGGCAGACTTTGCGCAACGACGTGGAGATGTGGGCCAACGCGGGCTTCGTCGGCAACCCCTTCAACAACCCTCCGCGCAACGTGCGGATGCTGCCCGGCGCCATCGCGCGCCTCAAGCCGGGCGTCAACGTCCGGCAGGCGCAGTCGCGCGTCGACTCCCTCGTCTCGCGTCTGCGCGGACAGTTCCCGAATGAATACCCGACGGAGGCGGGCTGGGCCGTGCGCCTTCTGCCCGCGCACGAGAACCTGGTCGGCGGCGCGCGCGCGACGCTCCTCGTTCTGCTCGGCGCGGTCGGCCTGGTGCTGCTCATCGGCTGCGTGAACATCGCGAACCTTTTGCTGGCGCGCTCCACGGCGCGGCAGAGGGAGATGGCGATTCGCCTCGCGCTCGGCGCGGCGCGGCGCAGGCTCGTGATGCAGCTCTTGACGGAGAGCCTTCTGCTCTCACTCCTGGGCGGCGCGGTCGCGCTGCTCGCGGTCGTGTGGCTTTTGGACGTGCTCGTCCGCGTCGTGCCCGCGGACATCCCGCGCCTGCACGAAGTCGGCTTCGACGGCGGCGTGCTCCTCTTCGTCTTCGCGGTCTCTTTGTTGACCGGCCTGCTCTTCGGACTCGTCCCGGCGCTACAGGCTTCGCGCCCAGACCTGACCTTGAGCTTGAAGGAGGGCGGGAAGGGCGCGGGCGCGGGCGCGCGCGGGCAGCGCTTCCGCGGCGCGCTCGTCGTGACCGAGATCGCGCTCTCGCTCGTGCTGATGATCGCGGCGGGGCTCCTGCTGCGGAGCTTCGAACGTCTGCTGAAAGTGGACGCGGGCTTCGACCCACACAAAGTCCTGTTGGCGCGCATCTGGCTGCCGGTGCCGAACAACCCGGAGCAAGACCCTTACCGCCAGCCCGCCAGGCGCGCGGCCTTCGTGCGCGAAGTCCTGCGCCGCGCGCAGGCGCTGCCGGGCGTGCAGTACGCGGCCGTCGCCTCGGGCAACAGCGTCCCGCTCCTCGGCCCGCACTTCACGGGCCAGTTCACCATCGAGGAGCGCGCAGACTCCGACGCCGAGCAGCCGACCGCGCAGGGGGCCGCGGTGACCCCAGACTACTTCCGCGCGCTCGGCACGCCGCTCGTGCGCGGCCGCTTCTTCACCGACTCGGACACGCTCGAGGGGCAGCCCGTGGCGCTCGTGGACGAGGCGGCGGCGCGCCGCTTCTGGCCGGACGCAGACCCGGTCGGCCGCCGCTTCAAGCAGGGCGGGCGCGGCTCGAAGGCGCCGTGGGTGACGGTGGTCGGCGTCGTCGGCAACGTCAAGACCGAAGGCTTCGACCAGCCCGACCAGCCGCACCTCTACCTGTCCATGTTCCAGAACGTCGGCTACTCGATGGCCGTCTACCTGAAGGCCGAGGGCGACCCGAAGAGCTTGACGCAGGCGCTCAGGCGCGAGGTGCAGACGGTAGACCCGAACCTGCCCGTCTTCGGCGAGCGGACGATGGAGGAGGTGGTCGCGGCCTCCCTGGCGCAGCGCCGCTTCGCCCTGCAGGTCGTGGGCGGCTTCGGCGTGCTCGCGCTGCTGCTCGCAGGGATAGGCATCTACGGCGTGGTGGCCTACTCGGTGAGCCAGCGGACGCGCGAGATAGGGATCCGCCTCGCGCTCGGCGCGAGCCGCGGAGCCATCCTGCGCTGGGTCTTCGGGCAGGGGATGCGGCTCACGCTCTTCGGACTCGGGGCGGGACTCGCCGTCGCGCTCGCGCTGACGCGACTGCTGCGCGGCCTCCTCTTCGGCGTCGAGGCGACCGACCCGCTGACCTACGGCGGCCTCGCGCTGCTCCTCGCGGCCGTGGCCCTGCTCGCCTGCTACGTCCCCGCGCGCCGCGCGACGAAGGTCGACCCGATGGTCGCACTCAGATACGAATGACGGGTGTTGGGTGCTGGGTGCTGGGTGTTGGTTAAAAACCGATTTCCCCAACACCCAGCACCCAACACCCAACACCTGCGAACGGAGTGAGCATATGCTTCAAGACCTGCGCTTCGGCGTGCGGCGTTTGTTGAAGAGTCCGGGCTTCACCTTGGTCGCGGTCGCTAGTCTGGCTTTAGGGATAGGTGCGAACACGGCCATCTTCAGTCTGGTGAACACGGTGCTGCTGCGGCCGCTGCCGGTGGCGCGGCCCGAGCGGCTGGTGTCGGTGTCCGTGTTGGGGAAGGACGACTCGATGCTCGCCTTCTCGTACCCGAGCTACAAGGACTACCGCGACCGGAGCGGCGACGTGCTCGCGGGCCTCTTCGCCGAGCGGCTCGCGCCGATGAGCCTCAGCCGCGGCGGCAGCAACGAGCGCGTCTGGGGCTACCTCGTCTCGGGGAACTACTTCGAAGTGCTCGGTGTCGCGGCCGCCCGAGGCCGCACGTTCACGCCCGAAGAGGACAGGGCCGCGCTCTCCTCTCCGGTCGCGGTGCTCAGCCACGCCTGCTGGCAGCGCCGGTTCGGCGCAGACCCCGCGGTCGTCGGACGCGACGTGATGCTCAACGGCCACACCTTCCGCGTCGTCGGCGTCATGCCCGAGGGCTTCGCCGGCACCGAGATCGTCTACACGCCCGAAGTCTGGGTGCCGATGACGATGCAGGCCTGGATCGAGCCGGGCAACGAGTGGCTGGAGCGCCGCCAGACGCAGAACATCTTCGCCGTCGGGAGGCTGAAGGACGGCGTGTCGGCCGGGCAGGCCGAAGCTTCGCTCAACCGCCTGGCCGAGCAGGTCGGGCGCGAGTACCCGGACACGAACGAGGGGCAGAAGATAGTGCTCGTCCCGCCGGGCTTCATCATCCCGCAACTGCGCGGCGCGGTCGTCGGCTTCGCGGCCGTGCTGATGGGAGTCGTCGGGCTCGTGCTCCTCATCGCGTGCACGAACCTCGCGAGCCTTCTGCTCGCGCGCGCCTCGTCGCGCCGCAAAGAGATCGCGCTCTGCGTCGCGCTCGGCGCCTCGCGCTGGCGGCTCGTGCGGCAACTGCTGACCGAGAGTCTTCTGCTCGCGCTTGCGGGCGGGGCGGCGGGGCTTCTGCTGGCCGTGTGGATTCTGAGCCTGGTGGCCGCGTACCGCCCGCCGATGGACATCCCCGTCTGGATCGAGGCCGCGGTCGATTGGCGCGTGATGCTCTTCACGCTCTGCGCGTCGCTCCTGACGACGCTTCTGTTCGGACTCGCGCCCGCCTTGCAGGCGACGCGCACAGACCTCGTGCCCGCGCTCAAGGACGCGGGCGGGCGCGCGGGCCGCTCGCGCCTGCGGGGCGCGCTCGTCGTCGGGCAGGTGACGCTCAGCCTTGTGCTGCTCGTCGCCGCCGGGCTGACGATGCGCGCGCTCGCGCGCCTGCAGACGACGAGCCCCGGCTTCGAAGTCGAGAACGGACTCGTCGCCTCGTACGACCTCGGGCTGCAAGGCTACGACGAGGCCCGCGGCCGCGACTTCGAGCGCCGCCTCGTCGAGCGCGTCCGGCAGATTCCCGGCGTGCGCGCCGCGTCGCTCACAGACCTCTTCCCCCTGAGCCTCAACTATTCGAGCAACGACGTGTACGTCGAAGGGCGGCCCGGCGCGCGCGGCGCCAACGTGCCCATCGCGATGGTCGCGTCGGTCGAGCAGGGCTACTTCGACGCGATGGGCATCCCGGTCGTCGCGGGCCGCCCCTTCGGCGAGCGCGACACGAAGGAGTCGCCGCGCGTGGTGGTCGTCAACGAGACGTTCGCGCGCCGCTTCTTCCCCGGCGCAGACCCCGCGCGCGAGGCCGTAGGTAAGCGCATCAGCTCGTCGGGCGACGGCGGCCCGTGGGCGGAGATCGTCGGCGTGGCGAAGGACGGTAAATATTGGACGATTGGCGAGGCCCCGCAGATGTTCGTCTACTCGCCCCTGACGCAGAGCTACGCCTCGACGGGGACGCTCGTCGTGCGCACGTCGGGCGGCGACCCGCGCGCCCTCGTCCCGGCCCTGAACGCGGAGGTGCGCGCGCTCGACCCCTCGCTCCCGCTCTTCGACGTGAAGACGGTTGAAGAGCACATGGGCGTCTCGCTCTTCCCGGCGCGCGTGGCGGCGGCGCTGCTGGGGAGCTTCGGGCTGCTGGCGCTGCTGCTGGCGGGCGTGGGTGTCTACGGCGTCGTCTCCTACGCGGCGGCGCGGCGCACGCGCGAGATCGGCATCCGCATGGCGCTCGGCGCTCGGCCGCGCGACGTGCTGCGGCTCGTCGCGGGGGGCGGGATGCTGCTCGTCGCGTCGGGCATCGGGCTCGGGCTCGCGGGCGCGTTCGCGCTGACGCGCTTCATGGAAGGGCTGCTCTACGGCGTCTCCGCGACCGACCCCACGACGTTCGCGCTCGTCGTCTTCGTCCTGCTCTTCGTCGCGCTCTTAGCCTGCCTCGTCCCGGCGCGCAGGGCGACGAAGGTCGACCCGATGATTGCACTCCGGTATGAATAAGGCCGGCTGTTGCTGGGAGCGCGGGCATCCCTGCCCGCATGAGCGCGAGAGCGCGAAGGCAGAGAAGCTTTCAGTCTCAACGTTGAGGAAAAGAGGGAGACGGTCAGCGCGCTGAAGCGCGCTTGCGGGCAAGGATGCCCGCGCTCCCGGCGAGGAGAAGCGATGAGAATGTTGCTGCAAGACGTTCGTTACGGGCTGCGCGTGCTGTGGCAGAGGCCGGGGTTCACGGCCGTGGTGGTGCTGACGCTCGCCCTCGGCATCGGGGCGAACACGGCCATCTTCTCGGTCATCGACGCGGCGCTGCTGCGGTCGCTCCCTTACAAGGAGCCGGAACGTCTCGTGCACCTCTGGGAGTCGAAGCGCAGCCGCGACTTCGAGCAGCGCGAGGCTTCGTACCCCGACCTCCTCGACTGGCGCGCGCAGGGGGCGGAGGTCTTCGAGGGGCTGGCCGGTTACGTGAGGCGTCCGGTCACCCTCACGGACGCGGGCGAGGCCACGCGCACGCGCGGCGCGGCCGTGACGGCGAACTTCTTCGACGTGCTCGGCGTGAAGGCCGCCGCGGGGCGCACCTTCGTCGGGGGCGAGGACGGGGTCGAGGGCAAGCCCGTCGTGGTCTTGAGCCACGGCTTCTGGCAGCGCCGCTTCGGCGGCAAGGCCGAAGCGGTCGGGCGCGAGGTCACGCTCGACGGGCAGGCTTACACGGTCGTCGGCGTGCTGCCGGCGGAGTTCAACTTCGCGCCGCTCAACGACGCCGAGGTCTGGATGTCGCTCAGGCCGCCGGCCGACGTCGCCGCGCGCCGCTACCAGCACTGGGTCAAGGTCGTCGGGAGGCTCAGGGACGGCGCGACCCTCGAAGCGGCGCAGGCGCGTCTGGCGACTGTCGCCGCGCGCATCGAGCGCGACGACCCGGGCGCGCACGAGGGGGTCACCCTGCGCGCGGTTCCTCTGCGGGATGAGTTCGTCGGGCCGGTGCGGCCCGCCCTCTTCGTGCTGCTCGGCGCGGTCGGGTTCGTGCTGCTCATCGCCTGCACGAACGTCGCGAACCTGATGCTCGCGCGCTCGACCGCGCGGCAGAGGGAGGTCGCCATCCGCGCCGCACTCGGCGCGTCGCGCTGGCGCGTCGTGCGGCAGCTCCTGACGGAGAGCGTGCTGCTCGCGCTCGCGGGCGGCGCGGCCGGGCTGGTGCTCGCGCTGTGGGGCGTTGACCTTTTGGTCGCGGCGATACCGGCGGCGCAGCTCGCGCAGATGCCCTACCTGCAAAGCCTCTCGCTCAACCGCGACGTGACGCTCTTCGCCTGCGCGCTCTCGCTGCTGACGGGCGTGCTCTTCGGGCTGACGCCGGCCCTCTCGGCCTCGCGCGCGGACTTGCAAGTCGCCCTGCGGGAGGGCGGCCGCGGCAACGTCTCGCGCGGGAGCCGGCGGCTGCGCGACCTGCTCGTCGTGACGGAGGTCGCGCTCGCGCTCGTCCTGCTCGTCGGCGCGGGGCTTCTGATGAAGAGCCTCGTCTTGATGCTCCGCGTCGACCCGGGCTTCGACACGCGCGGCCTCCTGACGATGCGGGTCGCGATCCCGCCCGCGCGTTACCCCGAGGGCGACAAGGCCGTGCGCTTCTACGAGGAGACTCTGCGGCGCGTCTCCGCGGTGCCGGGCGTGCGCGGCGCCGCGCTGACGAGCAACCTGCCGCTCGCGGGCGACGGCGGGACGGGCTCGCCGCAGGTCGTCGGGCGCTCGACGCCTGCCTCGGAGCTGACCGAGGCGCACCTGCGCACGGTCAGCCCCAACTACTTCGAGGTGCTGGGCGTGCCCCTCGTCGCGGGCCGGCCTTTCGCCGAGCGCGACGACGCGAAGGCGCCGCCCGTCCTTCTCATCAACCAGACCTACGCCGAGCGGGTCTTCCCCGGCGAAGACCCCGTCGGCCGCCGCGTGACGTTCAAGTTCACGGGCGACACGCAGTTCGAGATCGTCGGCATCGTCGGCGACGAGAAGGTGACGACCCTCGACGCGCGCACCACGCCCGTCGTCTACTTCCCCGCGTGGCAGGACTCCTACTTCGACTCCGCCGCGCTCGTCCTGCGCACGGACGCGCCCGACCCTCTGGCGCTCGCGCCCGCCGTGCGGGGCGAGGTGAACGCGCTCGACCCGGAAGTGCCAGTCTACGCGGTGCAGACTCTGGAGCAGATGGTCGCGGGTTCGCGCGCGACCTTCGTGCGGCGCTACCCGGCCTACCTGACGGGCGTCTTCGCGTGCGTCGCGCTGCTGCTCGCGCTCGTCGGCATCTACGGCGTCGTCTCCTACGGCGTCGCGCAGCGCACGCACGAGATCGCGTTGCGCGTCGCGCTCGGCGCGCGGGGCGGGGACGTGCTCCGGCTCGTCCTCGGCCACGGCCTGCTGCTCGCGCTCGGCGGCATCGCGCTCGGCTCCCTGGGCGCGCTCGCGCTGACGCGCCTCATCTCGGGCCTGCTCTTCAACGTCTCGGCCGCCGACCCGGCGGTCTACGTGTCGGTCGCACTCTTACTCGCCGTCGTCGCGGTGCTCGCCTGTCTCGTCCCGGCGCGCAGGGCGACGAAGGTCGATCCGATGGTCGCTTTGAGATACGAGTGATAGGTGATGAGTGATAAGTGATAAGAGAGAACAGACGGGCCTTATCTTCTCTTATCACTTATCACTCATCACTTATCACCTGCGAACGGAGTGAGCTATGAGAACACTGTGGCAGGACGTGCGTTTTGGTCTGAGGGTGTTGGCGAAGCGGCCGGGGTTCAGTCTGGTGGCGCTGGCGGTGCTGGCGCTGGGGGTGGGGGCGAACACGGCGATCTTCTCGGTGGTCAACGCGGTGCTGCTCCGGCCCTTGCCGTACCCGGGCGCGGAGCGCGTCATCGCTTTCGAGGGCGTCAACCCGTCGAAGGGCATCAAGGAGAGCAACCTGTCCGCGCCCGACGCCGTGGACTGGAGGTCGCAGGCGCGCTCGTTCGAGGCGCTCGCGATTTACACGCCGGGCAGCGCGAACCTGTCGGGCGGCGGCGAGCCCGAGCGCGTGGCCGGCGCTTACGTCGAGCCGGACTTCTTCCGCGTGTTGGGCGTCGGCGCGGCGCGGGGCCGAGCGATCCTGCCCGAAGACGACAAGCCGGGGAGCGCGCCCGTCGTCGTCCTCAGCCACGCGCTCTGGGTCAGGCGCTTCGGCGCAGACCCCGCGGCCGTCGGACGCACGATAGACCTGGGCGGACGCCAGCGCGAGGTCGTCGGCGTCATGCCCGCCGGGTTCGACTTCCCGTATCGTTCGGAACTCTGGGTTCCGCTCCAGCTCGACTTGGCGAAGGAGGCGCGCGACAACCGCAGCCTCTTCGTCGTCGGCCGTCTGCGCGAGGGCGTCGCGGTCGCGGCGGCGCAGACGGAGTTGGACGCGATCTCCGCGCGGCTCGCCGAAGCTTACGCGGTGACGAACGTGGGCTGGGGCGTGCGGCTCCAGCCGCTCAAGGACGCGCTGGTCGGGGAGTTGAAGACGACGCTCTTCATGCTGCTCGCGGGCGTCGGGCTGCTGCTGCTGATCGCGTGCGCGAACGTGGCGAACCTCCTGCTGGCGCGCGCGGCCGGCCGCCGCCGGGAGGTCGCGTTGCGGCTCGCGCTCGGCGCGGGGCGCTGGCGCATCGCGCGGCAGATGTTGACGGAGAGCGTGCTGCTCGGCGTCGCGGGCGGGGCGCTCGGCGCGGCGCTGAGCGTGTGGCTGACCGACCTGCTCGTGGCGCTCGCGCCCGCGGGCACGCCGCGGCTCGCGGAGACTTCCGCCGACTGGCGCGTGCTCCTGTTCGCGGCGGGGGCGAGCGTCCTGACGGGCGTCGCCTTCGGGATCGCGCCCGCGTGGCAGGCTTCGCGCTACGACCTCAACGACTCCCTGAAGGAGGGCGGGCGCGGCGCGGGCGGCGGGCGCAGCCGCATGCGCTCGGGCTTAGTCGTCGCGGAGGTCGCCGTCTCGCTCCTGCTGCTCGCGGGCGCGGGGCTTCTGGTCAAGAGCTTCGGGCGGCTGCAAGCCGTTGACCCGGGCTTCGACCCCGAGGGCGTCATCACGATGCGCGTCTCGCTGCCGGGCGCGCGCTACAAGGAGCCGGCGCGCAAGGTCGAGTTCTACGCGACGCTGTTGGAGCGCGTGAGGTCTCTGCCCGGCGTCGAGTCGGCGGGCGCGACCATCCAGCTCCCGCTCCGCGGCAGCGACTACTCCATCTGGCGCGGCCTCATCCGCGAGGGCCGGCCCGAGACCCCGGAGGAGGCAATCGACGCGTCCTACTCGGTCGTCACGCCGGGGTACTTCCGCGCGCTGCGGATACCCCTGCGCGCGGGGCGCGCCTTCGACGAGCGCGACCGGACGGACTCGGCGAAGGTCGCCGTCGTCAACGAGTCGCTCGCGCGCAAAGTCTTCCCGGGCGAAGACCCCGTCGGCAAGCGCATACACATCTGGCGCGACGAGGAGTTTCAGCGCGAGATCGTCGGCGTCGTCGGCGACACGAAGCCGGACTCGCTCGAAACCGCGGGCGCGCCGCAGATATACGTGCCGCACGCGCAGGACGCCGAGTGGGGCGGACTCTCCCTGACCGTGCGCGCGCGGGGCGCGGGGGCCGAGTCGCTCGTCGGCGCCGTGCGCGAAGAGGTGCGCGCGCTCGACCGCGAACTGCCCATCTACGACGTGAAGACGTTGGGGAAGGTCGTGGCGGACTCGACCGCCTACAGGCGCGTGTCGATGTTCCTGATGGCGGGCTTCGCCGTGGCCGCGCTGCTGCTCGCGGGCGTGGGGCTCTACGGCGTCGTCTCTTACGCCGTCACGGAGCGCACGCGCGAGATCGGCGTGCGCGTCGCGCTCGGCGCGCAGCGCCGCGACGTGGTGCGGCTCGTCGTTCGCCACGGCATGCTGCTCACCCTGTTGGGTCTCGCCGTCGGGCTGGCGTGCGCCCTCGCGCTCACGCGCTTGATGACGGGGCTGCTCTACGAAGTCTCGGCCGCAGACCCGGGCGTTTACATACTCGTCGCGCTGCTGCTCGCCGCGGTGGCGCTCCTGGCCTGCCTCGTCCCCGCAAGAAGGGCGACGAAGGTCGACCCGATGGTAGCTCTCAGATACGAGTGATAAGTGATAAGTGATAAGAGGAAGACACGGCCCGACGTTCTTTCTTATCACCTATCACTCATCACTTATCACCTGCGAACGGAGTGAGCATATGCTTCAAGACTTGCGCTACGGGCTGAGGACTCTTTCGAAGCGGCCGGGGCTGACGCTGGTCGCGGTGCTGACGTTGGGGTTGAGCATCGGCATCAACACGGCGGTCTTCAGCGTCGTCTACGCGGCGCTCGTGCGGCCCCTGCCGTTCCCCGCCCCGGAGCGTCTGGTCGTCGCCGCGGCGGAGAACAGGCGCGGCGGCGCGGCCGAGGTGCGCGGCGTCGCGCCCGCCGACTTCATGGACTGGCGCGCGCAGAGCCGAGCCTTCGACGGGCTCGCGGCCTACACCGGCGGCGGCCTCACGCTCGACACGGGCGGCCTGCCCGAACAGCTCTCGGGCGTGCGCGTCTCCGAAGACTTCTTCGGCTTGCTCGGCGTGGCGCCCGCGCTCGGCCGCGTGCTCGCGCCCGAAGAGTTCGTTGACGCGGGAGTGCGCCCCGTCCTTCTGAGTCACAGACTCTGGCAACGCCGCTTCGGCGGCGACCCGGGCGTGATCGGAAAGCAGTTGCCGCTCGTCGGCGGCGGGAGCGCGACGGTCGTCGGCGTCATGCCGGAGCGGTTCAGGTATCCGGCCTACGCCGAAGTCTGGACGCCGCTCCCGAGCAAGTCCGGCGAGCTGAGGCAGCGCACGAGCCGCTACTTCGCGGTCGTCGGCCGCCTGAAGTCGGGCCTGACGCGCGAGCAGGCGCAAGGTGAGTTGGGCGGCGTCGCCGCGCGGCTCGCCGAAGCCTACCCGGACTCGAACGGCGACTGGGGCGTGCGCCTCATCCCCCTGCGCGAGACGCTGGTCGGGTCGCAGGCGCGCACCGCCCTGCTCGTCCTCTTCGGCGCGGTCGGGTTCGTGCTGCTCATCGCGTGCGCGAACGTGACGAACCTCCTGCTCGCGCGCTCGACGGCGCGCTACAAAGAGATGGCCGTGCGCGCGGCGCTCGGCGCGACGCGCTGGCGCGTCGTGCGGCAACTGCTCGCCGAGAGCGTGTTGCTCACGGTCGCGGGCGGGGCGTTGGGCGTGGTGCTGGCGCTGTGGGGCGTCGACGGCCTGCTCGCGCTCGTGCCCGAAGAGTTGCGCTTCGCGCGGCTCGACGAGGCGCGCGTGGACGGCTGGGTGCTGGCGTTCACGGCGTTCGTCTCGCTGTCGGCGGGGGTGCTCGTCGGCCTGCTGCCCGGCCTGAAGGTCTCGAAGCCCGACCTCAACCTCGCGCTCAAAGAGACGGGGCGGGGCGCGTCCTCGGAGGCGCGCGTCCGCCGCGCGCGCGGACTCCTGGTCGTCGCGGAGATCGCGGTGACCCTGGTGCTGCTCGTCGGCGCGGGCCTCCTGCTGCGCAGCTTCATCCGCCTGCAACAGACCGAGCTGGGCTTTGAGCCGCGCAACCTCCTCACGCTGACCGTCGGCGCGCCGCCGCAGCTCTACGGGCAGAACGCGCAGCGCGCCGAGTACTTCGGGAAGATGCAGGAGAGGCTCGCGGCGCTCCCCGGCGCGCGCGGCGCGGCCCTCGCTTCGAGCCTCCCGCTCGACTGGGTGCTCAACTTCTCCTTCGGCGTCGAGGGAAGGCCCGCGCGCGCCGGCGAGGAGCCGCAGGCCGACTACCTCGCGGTCAGCCCCAACTACTTCGAGGTGATGCGCATCCCCTTGTTGCGCGGCCGCGGCTTCACGGAGCGCGACGCCGATGGCGCGCCCGCGGTCGCGCTCATCAACGAGACGATGGCGCGGCGCGTCTTCCCCGGCGAAGACCCTTTGGGGAAGCGCCTCACGATTGACTACATGGAGCGGCGCATTGCGCTCGAGGTCGTCGGCGTCGTCGCCGACACGAAGCAGTCGGTCGGGCAGCCGACCGGCATACAGATTTACGACTGCTACCTGCAGCGCCCGTGGCTCTCGTCCTCCTTCATCGTGCGCACCGAGGGCGATCCGACCGCGCTCGCGCCCGCGGCGCAGAGGGCGGTGCGCGAGGTGGACGCGGCGCGCGCGGCCGCGGGCGTGAGGACGATGGAGCAACTGCTTTCGGAGCAGGTCGCGCAGCCGCGCTTCTACGCGCAGCTCCTGACGGCCTTCGCCTGCGTGGCGCTGCTGCTCGCGGCGGTCGGCGTCTACGGCGTGATGTCCTACACGGTGACGCAGCGGACGCACGAGATCGGCATCCGCATTGCGCTCGGCGCGCGCGGCGGGGACGTCATCCGCATGGTCGTCCGGCAGGGGATGGCGCTCGCGCTCGGCGGGGTGCTGGCCGGACTCGCAGCGGCCTTCGCCCTGACGCGCGTGCTCGCGAGCCTGCTCTACGAAGTCTCCGCGACCGACGCGACGGTCTTTGCCTTCGTCTCGCTGCTGCTCACGGCGGTCGCGCTCCTGGCCTGTCTCGTCCCCGCGCGGCGCGCGACGAAGGTCGACCCGATAGTCGCGCTTCGATATGAATGAAGGGAGTAGACAGTAGACAGTAGTCAGTAGGTCTCCGCCCGCCGCGCGCCTTCGGTTCTTGCGCTGCCGGCATTCGGGTGAGATAGTTTTCGGCATCCCGGCCCCCTTCGATTATTGACTGCTGTCTACTGTCTACCGACTACTCAAACTTATGCCCCGCGTACTTATCGCAGATGACCAGCCGGCGGTGATCGAGGCTTTGCGCCTCCTGTTGAAGGGCGAGGGTTTCGAGACGCGCGCCGTCGCGTCGCCCGCGGACGCGGCCGAGGCGCTCGCGCGCCAGTCGTTCGACGTGGCGCTCATCGACCTCAACTACACGCGCGACACGACGAGCGGACAGGAAGGTCTAGACCTGTTAGCACGTTTACGAGAACTCGACCCGACGCTCCCCGTCGTCGTCATGACCGCGTGGGGCAGCGTCGAGCTGGCCGTCGAGGCGATGCAGCGCGGCGCGCGCGACTTCGTGCAGAAGCCCTGGGACAACGCGCGGCTGCTCACGATCCTGCGCACGCACACGGAACTGGCGCGCGCCCTGCGCAAGGGCGAGCGGCTCGAAGCCGAGAACAAGATGCTGCGCGAGGACGGCGGCAACGGCGCGAAGCCTTTGCTCATCGCCGAGTCCGAGGCGATGCAGCCCGTCCTCGAACTGATACGCCACGTCGGCCCCTCGGACGCCAACGTCCTCATCACCGGCGAGAACGGCACGGGCAAGGAGGTCGTCGCGCGCACGCTCCACGCCCTGAGCGCGCGCGCCTCGAAGCCGATGGTCGCCGTCAACGCGGGCGCGCTCGCCGAAGGCACCTTCGAGTCGGAGCTGTTCGGACACGTCCGCGGCGCCTACACGGACGCGAAGACCGACCGGGTGGGGCGCTTCGAGCTGGCCGACGGCAGCACGCTCTTCCTAGACGAGATCGCCAACGTCCCCGTCAACCTCCAGCCCAAACTCCTGCGCGTGCTCGAGACCGGCGAGTTCGAGCGCGTCGGCTCCTCGCAGACGCGGCGCGTGGACGTGCGCGTGCTCTCGGCGACGAACGCGAACCTCAAGGACGAGGCCGCCACGGGCCGCTTCCGCCAAGACCTCTTCTTCCGCCTCAACACGGTCGAGATACACCTGCCCCCCCTGCGCGAGCGCCCCGAAGACATCCCCGCGCTCGCCGAGCACTTCCTCCGCATACACGCGCAGCGCTACCGCAAACCCCTGCGCGGCTTCGAGCCGGCGGCGCTCGACGGCATGCGTTCGTACGCGTGGCCCGGCAACGTGCGGGAACTCGACCACGTCGTCCAGCGCGCGGTGCTGCTCGCGCGCGCGGAGGACGTGAAGCCGCTCGACCTCGGGCTCCAGGCCGCGGGCGGGGGCGGCGAGCGCCGCCTCGAAGAGATGAGCCTCGAAGAGGTCGAGCGCCTCCTCATCCAGAAGGCCCTGCGCCGCTTCGGCGGCAACGTCAGCCAGGCCGCCGAAGCCCTCGGCCTCAGCCGCAGCGCCCTCTACCGCCGGATGCAGAAGTACGAAATCTGAGAAGAGCCGTGAGCCGTGAACCGCAAACCGTGACAAGAGGAAGAACCGGTCTTCACTTGTCACGGTTTGCGGTTCACGGCTCACGGGCGTAAGCCATGAAGACTTACGATTATTACGGCAGCTCGCCCGACGGCTGGAACGTCTCTTCCGCGTTGGAGCTTGAGGAGGATGGGCGGTTCAGCTACTCGGAGGGGTGGACGGACTACACCAACGCGAGCCTCTCCGGCGGCGCGGGCGGAACATGGTGGCGCGACGGAAACGTCCTCGTCTTTCGGGCCGAGAGAGTCTACAGCCCCGTGTACTTCCCCTGGGCGGTCGGGAGTGAGTTGAGGGCCGTCGAGCAGGGTGACGCGCTCGACTTCGGAAACGGCTGGACGCTGCGCGAGCCGGGCGAGCGCGAGATAAAAGTCCCCGTGCGCAGCGAGGGCGAGAGGCCGCTCATAGTCCGGCTTGAGCCTTGGGGGATCAGCAATATCCTTGAGCCGGGCGAGCGGCTGCGCATCGTCGGGCGCGGCCCCTGGGGGCCGCAGATGTATGAGATGGATTACGGCCCCGACGAGGTCGTCTATCACGGCTGGCCCGGCTCGCGCGTCGATGTCGTATACGAGCCGAAGCCTCCCGCGCCTCCCGTTAAGCCTCCGGCCCCGCCCGCGGTAGAGTACACGCCGCGGCCCGCGCCGACGCCGCTCCCAAACCTCAACCCGTTCCCCGTCTCGCCCGAGTTGGCCGCGCTCATCAAACGTCGGATCGAAGAGCTGAACACGGAAGGGGTCGGGAACTGGGTCTTGCGGCTCTGCAAGGAGCACGACGCGCTACCGCTCAACGCCACGGAGTGGTGTGTGTGGGCGCTGCGCACGGACGGGCAGGTCTTGGTCATCGACCTCGACTCCGTCGCGCATCTCATCGAGCCCGAGGAGAATTCCTGGACGGCCTACGGCGCGCTTCAACAGGGCGCGCAACAGTACCCCGAACTCGCCGAGCTGCTCGCCCAAAAGCCCGCGGGCGTTGAATAGCAGGCAGACGGCAGCAGGCAGTTAGAAGAATGTTTTTTAACTGTCTGCTGCCGTCTGTCTACTGCCCGCTAATCTTCCGCGAGGACGATGACCTTGTCTTCGGGTTGGAAGGTGACCGGCTCGGACTTGGGCGGGTTGACGCGGACGCCGTAGGCGCGTGAGGAGTCTTGCGCGTGGCGCTCCAGGCGGTAACCGATGGCCGTCTGCCCGCGGCGGCGCGCGGCCTCCGCGACCGTGTAGAAGTTGACCGCGCGCCCCGCCACGACGTAGTCCCGCGCCGGCTTCAGGTATATCTCCGACCCCTCCGACCGGAAGAGGTCTTGAAAGACTTCGAGCAGCTCGCCGTTCTCGGAGACCTGCGTCAGGAGGAGTCCCGTCAGCTCGTCGCTCACGATGAAGTCGTCGGCCTTGGCGACGGCCGCCAGCGCGCGGTTGCGCACGTCCACCATCTCGCTGACGACGCTGTAGGACTCGCCCTTCTTCCGCTCGATGTCGCGCAGGTGCAGGAGCGTGATCATCGTCTTGGCGTCGGCCGCCTGCGCGTCGAGCCGGTCGGCGTAGCAGAGCAGGATGATGTGCTTGAAGGAGGTCAGGTCGAGTCGGTCGAGCACCTGCCGGTCGGTCGTATCGCCCTGCTCGAACTCGCACGCGAGACGTTGCAGGCCCGCGGCCACCTCGTCGAGCCGGGTCTCCTCGCGCGGCGTGTCGGCGACGACCTTGAGGAAGGAGCCCGCGGGGACGTAGTTGTCCAGCTCGCGGACGATGGTGCGGCCGCGCCTGTTCCAGCCGAGGATGAGGACGCGCTCGGGCTCGCGCTCGTCCTCCCCGCCCTGCGCGATGGCGCTCTCGTCCACGGCGCCTTCGGGCGTCCCCGTGTAGACGACCTTGTCGTCGTCCTCGGCGATGGCGATGATTCTGTCGCCCTCCCGGATGACGGTCTCCATCGGCGGGTTGACGCGCACGCCGCCCGCGGCGGGCCGCAGGCCCATCGGCGAGCAGCTCTCGTAGGAGAGCAGGGCCTCGCCGTACGTGCGCCCGACGAGCCGCGGCTCCTCCTGCATGTAAATCTCGTCGCCGCCGTAGTCGAGCAGCTCCGTGTAGACGATGGAGAGTCCGACCTGCAGGCTGGTCTGCACGGTGATGCGCGCGATGATGTCGCTCGAGAGGACGAGCTTCGCCTCGTCCTCGCCGACGATGCGGGCCACCTCCATGTTCTTTTCGTCGCGGATTTCGGCGACGACGTGGTAGGGCCGCTCGCGCCGCTGCGGGTTGTTGGTGATGGCGAGGATCATCTTGATGACCTGCGCGTCGGCGTCCCGGCTGTCGTCGGGCGAGAGGATGATGATGGACTTGGCGGCGTGCGGGTTGACGATCTCAAGGTCAACGAGGTCGATGGGGTTGCCCGAGCGGCAGACGACGCGCGTGTTCTTCGTGTCTCCGACCTTGCCGCGAATCTCCTGCTCCATCTCGATCTTGTCGCGGTCGGCGAGGACGACGACGCGGGGCCGCTTCTGGTTCTCGTTGGCGATGACCAGTTCCCGGATGATGAGGAAGGCGCGCGAAGACCAGCCGAGGATGAGCGTGTGCCCCTCCTCGACGACGAACGAGCGCCCCTTGCGCAGCTCTTCGAGCCGGCCCTGCAGGCCGCTCGAAAGGATGCTGATGAGCAGGCTGACGATGAAGATGCCGCCGACGGTCACGGCGAACATCAGGACGCGGTAGCCCCAGCCCGTGTCGCCCGCCACGGTGCCTGGGTCGATGGAGCGCATGAGGCTCTGCCAGAAAGCCTCAGCGAAGCTGAACGCCTGCGGCTCCTGGCCCTCGGCCGCTTCGGGGCCGACGCCCGTCAGCAGGAGGACGGCGGTCGCCGTGATGACGATGATGAATGAGCCGAGTGCGAGCCAGCCGATGAGCGAGGCCGTGCCGCGCGAGAGACTCCGGTCGAAGGCGTAACGCAGGCGCTGGGAGAGAGTGGCTTGTGTCATTCTGTGGTCTGTTTCCGTTTGAGGCGCGCCGCGAAGGCAGGGCGAAGAGCGTTTCCGCGGGCGCCGTTTCGTAAGACTTCCTGAGGGCGCGGGCCGCCTGGGCGAGGCGGCCCGTTCTCTGCCCGGATTATAGGGTTCGTCGGGCGCGGAAACCTAGTCTACAATTTGGGTGATGAAGTCTGAGGAGCAGGTCTCGGGTCTGTCGGGGGCCGCGGGCGTCAGTGCGGCGGGGCCGCGCCCTGTGAACTCCGCCTCTGCGCCCGCGCGCGTCGAGGCGCACGCGCCCGCGACTCCTCCCAACGTGCGGCCCGACACCTCCGCCGCACACGCGGGCCACCTGGAGGAGGGCCACAAGGGGCGGCGCGAGCCGATGGCGCACGAGCGGCGCGTGCTCCTGATGGCCCTGGCCGCGGGCGCGCCGGGCGTGGTCGTGTCGCTCGTGCTTCTGTGGGTCGGCGGCTACACGCCGAAGGTCGTGTGGACGCTGGGCGCGCTGGTCGTCTGCTTCTGGCTCGGCTTCTCGTTCGCGGTGCAGGGCCGCGTGGTGCGGCCGCTGCAGACGGTCTCGAACCTGCTCGCCGCCTTGCGCGAGGGCGACTACAGTTTCCGGGCGCGCGGCGGGCGCGGGCAGGACGCGCTGAGCGAGGTCATCCGCGAGATCAACGCGCTCGGCGAGACCATGCGCGAGCAGCGCATCGGCGCGCTCGAAGCGACGGCGCTCCTGCGGACGGTCATGGCCGAGATCGACGTGGCCGTCTTCGCCTTCGACCCCGAACGCCGCCTGCGCCTCGTCAACCGCGCGGGCGAGCGCCTGCTCTCAAGGCCCGAGGAGCGCGCCTACGGCCGCACGGCGGAAGAGCTGGGGCTGGCCGACGTGCTGCGCGTGCGCGAGAACAACGAGACGCGGACGCTCACGAAAGCCTTCCCCGGCGACGGCGGGCAGGTGCGCCGCTGGGGCATGCGCCGCAGCACCTTCCGCGAGCGCGGCGTGCCGCACCAGCTCCTCGTCATCGGCGACCTGAGCCGGCCCCTGCGCGAAGAGGAGTTGAAGGCGTGGCAGCGCATCGTGCGCGTCCTCGGCCACGAGCTGAACAACTCGCTCGCTCCCATCAAGTCCATCGCCGGCAGCGTCTCCTCGCTGCTCGCGCGCGACCCCCTGCCCGAGGACTGGCGCGAGGACGTGCGCAGCGGCCTCGACGTGGTCTCGGCGCGCGCGGAGAGTTTAAGCCGGTTCATGGAGTCGTACGCGCGCCTCGCGCGCCTGCCGCCGCCGAAGCTCGCCCTCGTCGAGCTCGGTCAGCTCGTGCGGCGCGTGGCGGGGCTCGAGACGCGTGTGCGCGTCTCCGTCATCCCGGGGCCGGAGCTGACCGTGCGCGCCGACGCAGACCAGCTCGAACAGCTCCTCATCAACCTCGTGCGCAACGCGGCCGACGCGTCTCTGGTGACGGGCGGCGGGGTGCGCGTCGGCTGGCGCGCCGCCGCGAACGGGAACGTGGAGATTTGCGTCGAGGACGAGGGGCTGGGTTTGGCGAACACTTCGAACCTCTTCGTGCCCTTCTTCACGACGAAGCCGGGCGGGTCGGGGATAGGGCTCGTGCTCTCGCGCCAGATCGCGGAGGCGCACGGCGGCACCCTCATGCTCGAGAACCGGAAGGGCGGGCCGGGCTGCGCGGCGCGTCTGCGCCTGCCGGCCTGAATCCCGCTTTTGGGACGCGCCAGTCCCGCAAGTGGGCACACCGTGTCCGCTTTCATCTCAAAATGTCCGTTTTCGGAAGTGGCACGCGGCTTCCTTTGTGGGCGGGCATCGGAATGGGAGTTCCGCGACGGAAGGATGAAGGATGAGGGCGGAAGGCTGAAGTCACGGCAGACCACAGCGCCTTCATCCTTCATCCTTCATCCTTCATCCTTTGTTAAGAGGCCGCCAGATGATTGAACTGAGAAACGTCGAGAAGTTTTACGAGACGGGCGCGGGGCGCACCTACGTCCTGCGCCGGGTTGACGTGGACGTGCGCGAGGGCGAGTTCGTCTCAATCATGGGGCCTTCGGGTTCGGGGAAGACGACGCTGCTCTCGATCATCGGCTTCCTCGACAGCGCGTGGGGCGGCGAGTATCACTTCATGGGCCAGCCCGTCCACAAGCTGAATCACAAGCAGCGGGCCGAGCTGCACAAGCGCCACGTCGGCTTCGTCTTCCAGAGCTACCACCTCATCGACGGCCTGACCGTGAGGGAGAACATCGAGGTGCCGCTCTCCTACCGCGACGTGAAGCGCTCGGAGTCGCAGGCCATCGTCGCCGACACGCTCGACCAGTTCCAGATCGTCGGCAAGAAAGACCTCTACCCGAACCAGCTCTCCGGCGGCCAGCAGCAGCTCGTCGCCGTCGCCCGCGCCGTCGTCCACGCGCCGAAGCTCATCCTCGCCGACGAGCCGACGGGCAACCTCCATTCGAGCCAGGGGCGCGAGATCATGGAACTCTTCAAGCGCCTCAACGCCGCCGGCACGACCATCATCCAGGTCACGCACTCCGAGGCCAACGCCGCCTACGGCGACCGCGTCATCCAACTCGCCGACGGCTGGGTCGTGAAGGGGGAAGAGCAAGTAGGCAGTAGTCATTAGGCAGTAGTCAGTAGGAAAACAGATGCGGCGCGCTTGACCTAAAGGTTAAGACGCGCCGCATCTGTTTTCCTACTGACTACTGCCTAATGACTACTGCCTACTGTTCACAAACGTACCTCTCTCCTAGACGGCGCGGCGGAAAAGCCTTACCATGCACTCACCCCTGAAGTCCCAAAGTCCGTTCTCCCCGCCTGGAAGCCTTTCAAGCTTCTTGCCAGCGCGCGTACCCGGGCATTTAAGAGCATGGAGGAGTGTGTGGAAAGCGTCGGAGTGTCTCCCGAGCACAGCGCGGGCTTCGTGGCCGTGAGCAAGTTCGTCGTCGCCAACGGCATGTCCGAAGAGATCAGGCGCGCCTTCCGGGAGCGCCCGCACCTCGTGGACGGCGCGCCCGGCTACGTCCGCATGGACGTCATCAGCCCGCTCGACCGCCCCGAAGAGTTCTGGCTCATCACCTACTGGCGCGACGAGGAGAGCTTTCGGGTCTGGCACCGCAGCCACGAATACCACGATTCGCACCGCGGCATCCCGAAGGGCCTCAAGCTCGTCCCCGGCACCGCCGAGGTGCGCCGCTTCGAGCACGTCTCCTTTTGAATTGAACTGATGAGCAGCGAATCCCTCGCGACAGAGAGGCAGGCCGGGCGGGCCGTCGGGGAAGCGCGCGCGGCGCTGGCCGCGGCCGTCACCGAGCGCCACTACGCCCTGAACCCGGAACTCGAACGGCGCTTCGGCCAGGCCGGGCGCGAGAAGTGCCTGCAGGACGCGAACTATCATCTCTCCTACCTCGCGGAGTCGCTCGGCTCCGCGCTCCCCGCGCTCTTCGCCGACTACGTCGCGTGGGCGAAGGTGATGTTGGAGGCGCGCGGCGTGCCCGCCAAAGACCTCGCGCGCAACCTCGAAGTCCTGCGCGACGTTCTGCGCGAGCGACTGCCCGCCGAGGAGGGCGAGCTGGCGGCCCGCTACGTCGAAGAGGGCATCAAGCGCCTGCCGCACGTCGCGCCAGACCTCCCGGCCTTCGTCTCAGACGCGGAGCCGCACGCGGCGCTCGCGCGCGGGTACATCGAGGCGCTGCTCGCCGGCCGCCGCCACGAGGCGAGCCGCCTCGTGCTCGAAGCCGTTGAAGAAGGAGTCGGTGTTCGAGACGTGTACCTGCACGTCTTCCAGCGCGCGCAGCGCGAGGTCGGAAGGTTGTGGCAGTTGAACCTCTTGAGCGTCGCGCAGGAGCACTACTGCACGGCCGCGACGCAGCTCGTCATGTCGCAGCTCTACCCGCGCATCTTCTCGACGGAGCGCAACGGCCGCACGCTCGTCGCCACCTGCGTGGCCGGCGACCTTCATGAAATAGGTCTGCGCATGGTCGCCGACTTCTTCGAGATGGAGGGCTGGGACACCTTCTACGTCGGCGCGAACGCGCCCGCGGCGAGCGTCGTGCAGGCAATCGCCGAGCGCGACGCCGACGTGCTCGCCGTCTCGGCCACCATCACCTCTCACGTCCGCGCCCTGCGCGAACTCATCGCGGCCGTGCGCGCCGAACGTGAGACGCGCCACGTGAAGGTCTTGGCCGGCGGCTACCCTTTCAACGTCGCGCCCGGCCTCTGGCGCGAGGTCGGCGCGGACGCTTCGGCACGGGACGCGGCCGGCGCGGTCGAGGCCGCCACGCGGCTCGCGGAAGGGGGCGCGGCTTGACGGCCCGGCGTGCGGCACAGGCGGCCGGCGTTGCGCTGGCCTGCGACCGGGAGGGCCTGGTGACCGAGGTCATCAGCGACGGCCTCGGCGTCGCCGATGACCTTGCGCCCGGCCGCCGCTTCGACGAACTCTGCGACGCGGACTGTGGGACGAAGGCCGAGGCGTTTCTGGAAGAGCTGCGGCGGCACGGCGCGGCCTTCGGCTGGGAGCTGGTCGTGCGCGGCCGGGGGGGCGAGCTCCGGGCGCTACACTTCGCGGGCGCGGCCGACCAGCGCGGCGGCTTCCTCGTCGTCGGCGCGCGCTCGCGCGCGGGCGTCGTCGCCGCGTACGAAGAGCTGGTCAGCATCAACAACGAGCAGGCGAACGCCCTGCGCGCGGCCGCGAAGGACTCGTCCCTGCGCGCGCGCGCGGCCGAAGAGCGCGACGCGCAGATGTACGAGGAGCTGACGCGCCTCAACAACGAGCTGGCAGCCGCGCAGCGCGAGCTGGCGAAGAAGAACGCCGAGCTGGCGCGACTCAACGAGCAGAAGAACCGCTTCCTCGGCCTCGCGGCCCACGACCTGCGCAACCCGCTCGAAGTCATCGACGTCTACAGCCGCTTCCTACTCGACGAGGCCGCCGGGCGCCTCGACGAAGAGCAGCTCGACTTCGTCCGCACCATCTCGCGTTCGAGCACGTTCATGCTCGCGCTCGTCGAAGACCTGCTCGACGTGTCGAAGATCGAGGCCGGGCGGCTGGAGCTTGACCTGGCGGAGGTCGACCTGCGCGAACTCGCCGCGCGCAACGTCGAGCTGAACCGCCGCTTGGCAGAGCGGAAGGAAATCAATATCTTATTCGAGTCCCCCGAAGAGATTCCGCGGCTCCGGCTCGACGCGTTCAAGCTCGAACAGGTCTTGAACAACCTCGTCGGCAACGCCGTCAAGTTCTCGCCGCGCGGCGCCGCCGTGCGGGTCGGGCTGAGGCGCGACGACGAGGGAGTCGTCCTCTACGTCAGGGACGAGGGGCCGGGCGTGCCGGCCGGCGAGCTGGAGAAACTGTTCGAGCCGTTCACGCGCAGGAGCGCGCGCGGCAGCGAGGGCGAGAAGGGGACGGGCCTCGGCCTCGCCATCGTCAAGCGGATCGTCGAGGGGCACGGCGGCCGCATCAGCGTCGAGAGTGAACCGGGCGCGGGCGCGACCTTCGCCGTGAGCTTGCCCACGAAACATCGATGAGGAAACAGAAGGTACTCGTAGTCGAAGACGACCCCGACCTCAGGCGCGGCTACACACGCATCCTGGAGCCGGAAGGTTACGAGCTCGCGCAGGCCGCGACGGGCGAGGAGGGACTCGGCCTCGCGCGCGCGGAGCGCCCCGACCTCGTCCTGCTCGACGTGATGCTGCCCGACGCGGACGGCGTCGAGGTCTGCCGCCGGCTCAAGGCCGACGAGACCTTACGCGACACGTTCGTCATCATGCTGTCGGGGATGCGCACGGCGGCCGAGCACCAGGCCGAGGCCATCGCCGCGGGCGCCGACGGCTACCTCGCCAAGCCCATCGAGCCGGCCGCGCTCAAGGCGCACGTGCTCGCCTTCCTGCGCATCAGGCAGAACGAGGAAGACCTCCGCGCGAGCGAGCGCCGCTACCGCGAGCAGGCCGAGGAGCTGCGCGAGGCCAACCGCAGGCTCGAAGAGTACAACCGCCTCAAGGCCGAGTTCGTCGCCAACATGTCGCACGAGCTGCGCACGCCCCTGACGGCCATCATCGGCTTCGCGCAGCTCGCGCAGCTCACCTCGGGGCGCGGCGGCGAGATGCCGAAGCGCTACGCCGACGCCTTCGAAAGAATACTGCGCAACGGCCAGCACCTGCTCGCGCTCATCAACGACGTGCTCGACGTGTCGAAGATCGAGGCGGGCCGCATGAAGATTCACCGCGAGCACATCGACCTGGTCGAGGTCGTGCAGGGGGCTTTCGCCGAGCTGCAGTCGCTCGCCGAGCGCAAGGGCCTTGAGTACCGGCTGCGCGTGCCCGAGCGTCTGCCGCTCGCCTACACCGACCCGTTGCGAGTCCGGCAGATCGTCATCAACCTCCTGTCGAACGCCGCGAAGTTCACCGCGCGCGGCCGGGTCGAGGCGGAACTCGTCTCGCACGGCGACTCGCACTTCCGCATCGTCGTCCGCGACACCGGCATCGGCATCGAGCAGCAGTCGCTCTCCATCATCTTCGAGCGCTTCCGGCAGGTGGACGGCTCGATGACGCGCGCGGCCTCGGGCGTCGGCCTCGGCCTCTCCATCGTGCGGCAGATCGTCGACCTGCTCGGCGGCGAGATAGAGGTCACTTCGAGGGTGGGCGAAGGCTCGACCTTCACGGTCACGCTGCCGCTCTCGGCGCCCGAGGGGAGCGCCGAGAGGGACGGCGAAGAGTCGCCGCAGTTCGCCGGGCGGCAGGACGGCGCGGCGGCCGCGGAAGGGGACGGCGCGCGGGCGGGCGAGAGTGATGACGAGCGCTCGGCCGTCGTCGTCATCGAGGACGACGACGACGCGGCGGCGCTCTTGACGGAGACGCTGGAGCGCGCGGGCTACCGCGTGCTGCGCGCGCCGAGCGGGGCCGAGGGGCTGCGGCTCGCGCGCGAGCACGACCCCGTGGCCGTCACGCTCGACGTGATGATGCCCGAGATGGACGGCTGGCGCGTGCTCCAGGCGATGCGCGCCGACCCGCGCCTCGCGAGCATCCCCGTCATCGTCTGCTCCATCGTGGACAACCGCCCGCTCGGCTACAGCCTCGGCGCGTCCGACTACCTTCTGAAGCCGGTCGACCCGCAGGCGCTCACGGACACGCTCGACCGCGTGAGCGTGGGAGGCAAGTCGGACGGCGGCGAGGGGGAAGGCTACATCCTCGTCGTGGACGACGAGCACGGCGTGAGGGAGCTTCTGACGACGGCGCTCAAGCACGCCGGCTTCAACGCGCGCAGCGCGCCCTCCGGCGAGACGGCGCTGAAGCTGGTCACGCAGCGGCCGCCGCGCGCGATCCTCTGCGACCTGATGATGCCGAACGGGATGAGCGGCTTCGAGCTGATCGCGCGGCTGCGCTCCGACCCGGAGACGGCCTCAGTCCCCGTCATCGTCGTGACGGGCAAGGACGTGACGCCGGAGGATCGCCGCCTGTTCGCGGGCGAGATCGCCGACGTCATACGCAAGGGCGAGCTTTTGCTCTCGGACGTGGCCTCAAGGCTGCGCGACACGCTGGAAGACCTGGGGGTGGAGCCTACGGATGGCGAAGATACTGTTCGTTGAGGACGAGCCGGATATCCGCGACCTCGTCCGCCTCGCGCTCGAAGACGAGCACGGCGTCACGCTGGCCGAGACGGCCGAAGAGGGCCTGCGGCGCGCGTCCGAGGAGACGCCCGACCTCATCCTGATGGACGTCTCCTTGGGCGGCGCCTTCGACGGCCTGGAGGCGACCCGTCGCCTGCGCTCCGACCCGCGCTTCGACGCGACGCCCATCATCGCGCTCACGGCCCACGCCATGCCCGGCGACCGCGAACGGGCACTGGCCGCCGGCTGCGACCAGCACTGGCCCAAACCCATCACCGACCTCCTCGCCTTCCGCGACATGATCACCCGCACCGCCGCGGAAGGAAGAAAGCAGTAGGCAGTAGGCAGTAGACGGTAGGAATACGAAGCGGCGCGCTTGGCCCGAAGGCTGAAGGCGCGCCGCATGTTTTTTCTACTGCCTACTGCCTACTGTCTACGCTTTCACTCCAGCCACTTCGACGGCGGGTCTTTGTGGGCGGGGGCGTTGGGGTCTGGCTCCCAGAGTTTGACGGTGGAGTCGTAGCTGGCCGTCAAAAGGAGCAGGCCGCGGGGCGAGAACTTGACCTCGTTGATCTCTTCGCGGTGGGCCTCGAACTTGGAGAGGAGGCGGCCGGTGCGCGGGTCGTGGAGGCGGACGATGCCGCCGCCGCCGGCCTCGGCCAGCAGGCGGCCGTCGGGCGAGAACTCGATCTCGTAGACCATCTCGGGCTGGTGCAGCTCGCGAATCTTGCGGCCCGTCTCGGTGTCCCAAATGATGAGCTTGTGGTCGCGGCCGCCGCTCGCGAGGGTCGCGCCGCCCGGCGCGAACGCCACCGAGGTCACCCAGTCGCCGTGCGCCGCCAGGGTGTGCAGAGACGCGCCGGTGCTCACGTCCCAGAGCCTCACCGTGCCGTCGTGCTCGGCGCTGGCGCTGGCGAGCTTGCGGCCGTCGGGCGTGAAGGCGAGCGCCGTCACCGCGTCGTCGTGCCCCTTGAGCGCGCGCGCGAGGCGGCCCGTCCGAACGTCCCAGAGGCGCACGACGTGGTCGCGCCCGCCGCTGGCGAGCAGGCGGCCGTCGGGCGAGAAGACGACCTCGAAGACCCCGTCCTCCTGCGAGGCGAGGGTGCGTCGCAGCAGGAGCGTGCGCGCGTCGCGGAGCTGCACCTGCGAGCCTTCGCCGCTGTCGGTGCAGGAGGCGAGCAGCCTCCCGTCGGGCGAGACGGCCACGTCGCTGACCGTGCCGCTCGCCACGCGCGCGCTCCGCAGCAGCCGCCCCGTCCGCACGTCCCAAACCCTGACCAGCCCGTCGTCGCCCGAGGTCGCCACGCGCGTCCCCTCGGGGTAGAAGGCGGCCGAGTAGACCGCGCCCTCGTGGCCGCGCAGGGTGCGCTTGAGCCGCCAGCCGCCGGCCGAGGTCGCCGCCGGGCCGTCCTTGCCGGGCTGTTCGGGCGTGGCCTTTCGCGCCCGGCCTTCGGGCTGTGCCCGGTCTTCGGGCCGCGCCCGCGGCCTGCTGCGGCCGTCGCCGTCCTGCGCTCGCGCGGCCTGCGGGCCGAGCGCGAGCGCGGCCGCCAGCGCGAGGGCGAGACGTCGAAAGGGTTTGGGACTCATCTTCTCCTCCGGCCCGCACGTTAGCATCGCGCGTCCCCGCCAGACAAGAGGATGGGGCCAGGCGCGCCGGGGCGAAAAATTTTTTCGGCCGCGGCGCAAAAATCCTGAACCCTTCGCGTTCGTTTTTTACGCGTTAATGGTCAGAGGCGGAAACCACAAACGCCGAGGCCGGAGGATAAAGACGATGGAGCAGACGAAACGGATACGGGTCATCAAGGGCGGGCGCAAGGCCGAGGCCGCGCAGCCGGCCGTCAGCGTCAAGTCGGCCGCCGCGGCGGTGCGCGAAGTCAAGGACGTCGTCTCCGACTGGGTGCGCGACCACCGGCAGCGCTCCGACGAGTTCCGCCGGAACTACTCGACGCTCCTCGGGGAGATGGGCTTCAAGACGCCGAGCTACGGCGGGCGCGTGGCTTAAAGAAGATTCTAAGTTTGGAGCCGGCGGCTGGGGGGCGGCCGGCGAGTGGGGGAAGAGAGATGTTGAGCGTGATTCAGATTGCAGCGGTCGTCATGTTGTTCGGCGTCGCGCTCGTGTTCGCGTCCGAGGGTTTCGCCCTCGCCGTGTCGCGCGTGCTGGAGGCGGCCTTCGACCGCGTCGAGTACCGGCTGGCCATGCGCGCACAGACCCGCGCCGAGAAGATCAAGGCGCGCCGCCGCGAAGAGCGCCGCCGCGCCACGCGCGCCCGCGCCGAAGTCTTCGCGCCCGCCGAGATTCACCTCTCGCACGCCGGCTAAGGCTGAAACCTCAGGTACAATTTAACCACAGAGACACAGAGGCACAGCTTCTTGAGGATTACTCAACAGGCTGTGCCTCTGTGTCTCTGTGGTGAATGCCTCTTGCGACGCGTTACTTACGAACTCACTTCTTCTGACTCTTCGGGACGTTGACGGCAACGCTCTTGCTGGCGGAGTTGATGCCGTCGGAGCAGGTGACGGTGACGGTGTACGTCCGGCCGTTGCCCGAGCCGGAGCGCTCGGCGCGCAGGCGGACGAGGGTCGGGCCGACGATCTCGAAGTCGGGCGCGGTGTCGCCGTCGCCCGTCCCGTTCGCGGGCTCGTTACTGGTCACGCCCGAAACGGCGCAGCTCACCGCGCCGCAGTTGTCCGTCGCCGTGTACGTGAGCGCCACGTCGCGCATCGAGTGGTTCGGCGGCCAGAGCACGGACGGGTCGGCCGCCACGCCGGAGACGTTGGGCGCGTCGTCGTCCACGACCGTCACGGTCTGCTGCGCGGAGGCCGTGTGGCCGCTCGCGTCGGTGGCCGTCCAGTTGATGGTCGTCGTGCCCAGAGGGTAAGGCGCGTTCAACGCTTGCGCGTCGCTGCGCGTGCCGTGGAAGTTGACGGCGCAGTTGTCCGAGACCGTCGGCGTGCCGGGGTTGATGCCGGAGGCCGAGCAGGAGTCGGCGTCGGTGCCGGCGTTGATGTTCGCGGGCGCCGTGATGGTCGGCGGGGTGTTGTCCGTGACCGTCACGTCGAAGCTGCACTCGCTGCCGCCGGGGCCGGTGCAGGTGACCGTGGTCGTGCCGACGGGGAAGAAGGAGCCGGGCGCGTGGTCGCAGTTGACCCCCGCGCCCGCGGGCGGCGTGAAGTTGACGTTCGCGCCGCACGAGGCGCCGGCCGCTTGCTCGACGTCGGCCGGGCAGTCGAGCGGACACGAAGGGGTGGGCGCGTCCGCCTGCACTTGGAAGGGGATTGTGTTGCGGTTGCAGCCGCAGCCGGGCACGTCGTAGGTGACGACGCGCCAATTGCCGGTGACCTGCGTCGTCCCGCCGGACACGCAACTCGCCGGGATGTCGGCGGGCGTGGAGGGGAGCGTGAAGGTGTAGACGAAGGGGTCGGTCGTGGTGTTGATGGTCGTGAAGTCGGGCGCCGGCGGGACGAACGCGCACTCGTTCGCGGAACCGCCCGCGGCGATGAGGCGCGGCTTCTCGCTGAGGGAAGTCACGCTGCCGGTCACGCGGATGGTCACGGCCTCGCCCGGCCGGTACAGGTAGCGCTCGTTGCCGCAGGAGTCGAAGAGCTCGATGCCGGCGTAGAAGTTGGCGACGAAGTCGTGCGGGGCCGCGTCGGCGGGGCCGCGCGCGCAGATGAGGCCGACGCCGGGCGGGTAGGACGCCAGCGACGTACTCCCCGGGTCGGTTGACCACGAGACGAAGGGTCCGTTCTGCTCGGAGAAGTGGTCGGAGAAGGCGCCGCCGGCGACGGGCGAGATGGGGACGGTCAGGAGCACCGAGTCGGTCGGCGCGAGCGGGATGCTGTGGCCGGTCGCCTGGTCAACGCCCGTGACGGTAACGACGGGGCCGCCGCCCGACGAGCAGTCGGTCGAGCCGGTGAAGACCTGCTCCTTCAGCGTGAACGTCTCGGTCGTGACGGTGCCGATGTAGTTGCCGGCCCTGACCGTGATGGCGCCGGCCGGGGGCGGCGCGGCGGCCGACGGCGCGGTCAGCGCGGCGAGGCACAAGAGTGCGACGGCGGAAGCGGCGGCCAGGGCCGCGAGCTTCAAGGTATAAGCGCGGGACTTAACAGGGGTCTTCATCTCGGAGGCTCCCTTCTCTGAAGGCTCAGGCAGACGGATAGGCTCGGGCGCGAGGGTGGGCGTTAGGGCTTGGGGAGTGCTTAACGAGCGGACAACTTCTACGTCAGGGCGGCGCGGGCTGTCAATAAAAAAAGGCGCTCAGGCGGAGAAGTGGCGGAGGAGTTCGTTGAAGCGCGCGTCCGTGCGGAGGCGGTCGAGACGCGGGTCTACGCGCAGGTATGTGAGGCCGACCGAGTGCTCCTCTGCGGCGCGCGCGAGCCACTTGAAGGCCGCGTCCGCGTCGCCGAGCAGGGCGTTGATGACGGCGAACTCGTAGGCCGTCACCCACTCGCGCTCGCGGTTGGCGACGAGTTCATCGAGGATGGCGCGCGCCTCTTCGGGCTGGCCGCAGGAGGCGAGGACGTGCGCCTGCTTGGCGCGCGTCGTGGGCGTGTCGCCGGCGAACGCGCGCTCCTGCTCGAAGACGGCCATCGCGTCGTCGCACATCCCGCGCACCTCGTACGTCCAGCGCAGGATGATGTGCGCCGAGATGGAGCCGGGGTCGAGGTCGAGCGCGTCGCGGCAGGCCTCCTCGGCCTCGTCGAAGCGGCGCGCGTTCAGCAGGATGTTGGCGACGGCCGTCGCGATGACGGGCGAGCGCGGCGCGATCTCGCGCGCCTTCCTGATCTCGGAGACGGCCTCGTCGTGGCGGCCCATCGCCGAGAGGTTGAAGGCGTGCCAGCGGCGCGCGACCGCGTTGTCGTGGTTCAGCTCAATCGCGCGGCGCAGCTCTCTCTCGGCCGCGGCGAAGTCGCGCTCGTAGTTGAAGAGGACGAAGCCGAGCGAGGCGTGCGCCTCGGAACAGTCGTCGTCGGCCTCGACCGCGCGCTGGGCCGACTGCTTCGCGCTCGCCCAGGCGCCCGCCGGCGGCGGCTCGACGTACCAGTTCAGGAGGGAATAGGAGTCGGCCATCTCGGCCCACGCGAGCGCGTAAGTGGGGTCGAGCTGCACGGCGCGCTCGAAGCGCTCGATGGCCTGACGGAGCCCCTCGGCCGTGCGGCGCGTGACGAAGTAGCGGCCGGCCTTGTAGAGCTTGCGCGCCTCGTCCTCGTCGCCGCGCGACGAATGGAGCGGGCCGGACTCGACCGCCTGCCGGCCCGAGGGCGTCGAGTCGTGGCCGGGGCCGTGCGCGCCGCCCGTGTTGACCGGGCGCGCGCCGATGGAGGCCGCCGGCCCCCTGTACGAAGAGGCCGGGCGCGAGGCCAAGGGGTTCTTCGTCCTCAAGAGCAGTTCGCGGAAGCGCGGGTGCGCGCGCACTGAATCGAGCTGCGGCTCCGTGCCGAGCCAGACGACCCACGGGTCTTGCACCCCGACGGCCTCGTCGAGCAGGTCGAGCGCGGGCGCCGACTCGCCGAGCTGCAGGTGGACGAGCGCGCGGTGGTAGGGCGTGACGAAGTGCCCCTCCTCGTCGCGCGCGCGCATCTGCGAGAGCAGCGCGCGCGCCTTGTCCTCGCGCCCCGCCGCGGCGTAGGCGCAGGCGAGGTTGGCCGAGAGCATCGAAATGTCGCCGAGCAGCTCGCACGCGCGGCGCGCCTCCGCGACCGCCTCGTCGAAGGCGCCCGCGCGCCGCAGGTTCCAGCTCAACACGAACCGCGCCGACCCGTAGCGCGGCTCGCCCTGAAGCAGACGTCGCGCCTCCTCGGCCGACTCCTCGAACCGCCGCGCCTGATACAGGCACCAGGCGAGGAAGTAGAAGTTGAAGGGATTGAGCGGGTCGAGCTCACACGCGCGGCGGGCCTCCGCGATGGACTCGTCGAAGCGCCCCTCCATCGCGAGCTGGCAGGCGTAGTGCGCGTGCGACTGCGTGTAGTTCGGGTTCAGCTCGATGGCGCGGCGGAAGTGCTCGCCGGCCATCTCCCACTGCGTCGGGTGCGTGACGAGGGAGAGGCCGAGCGAGGTGTGAGCCTCGGCCAGGTTGTGGTCGAGGTCGATGGCGAGCTGCGCGGACTCGCGCCCTTCGGCGAGCTGCTCGGCCGGCGGCGCGAGTCCGTAGACGGCGAGCCAGCAGTGGTACTCGGCGATCCCCGCGTGCGCGGCGGCGAAGCGCGGGTCGAGCGTGACGGCGCGGCGGTAACAGGCGTAAGCCTTGGCGAAGCCGTCGGCGCTCATCGTGTACCAGTGATAGCGGCCGCGCATGTATGCCTCGAACGCCTCGGCGTCGTCCGTCCCGCGCTTCTGGAGCTTGAGACGTTCGTCGCCCGAGAGGTGAGGCAGCAGCGCCGCCGCGACCTGCTCGGAGATGAGGTCTTCGAGCTGGAGCACGTCCGTGTACTCTTCGTCGAAGCGCCCGGCCCACTTCGTCGCGCCTTCGGCCACGTCGAGCAGTTGCGCCGTCACGCGCAGAGTCTCGCCCGCGCGGCGGATGGTTCCGTCCACGACGAAGTCGACGCCCAGCTCGCGCCCGGCGGCGAGGGGGTCGGAGCCCGCGCCCTGATAACGGAGCACGCTCGAAGTCGGGCGGATGATGAAGCGGTGGACGTTCGACAGACGCGTCACCAGGGCGTCGGCGAGTCCGACGCCGAGGTACTCGTCGCCCGTGCCCTCGGCGCCGGGCGTGGCGATGACCTTGAGCGGGAGCACCGCGAGCGACTTCTGCCCCGTGGGCGGCTCGGACAGGTGCGTGTCCGTCGGGCGCGCGGCGACGGGGTTGTTCGTCCTGCGCAGCACTTCGCGGAAGCGCGGCAGGGAGCGGACGGGGTCGAACAGGGGGTCTACGCCGAGCCACGCGAGCCTTGCGTCAACGATCTCGACGGCGCGGTTCAGCTCTGCGAAGGCGCGTTCGTTCTCGCCGAGCTGGCAGTGGACGAGCGCGAGCATGTAGGGCGAGACGTAGCGCGACTCGCCGAGACGGCCGACCTCTTCGAGCACCGCGCGCGCCTCGCGCTCGCGCCCCGAGTGCGCGTAGAGGCCCGCGAGGAAGCAGAGACCGTACGGACTTCGACCGAGCAGCCCGACGGCCTTCTCGCACGTCTCGACGGCCTCGTCGTGGCGGCCGACCTGTGAGAGCGCGAGGCTTAAGAGCAGGTGGCCGAGGCCGTAGTCGGGCTCGGTCGAGATGAGCACGCGCGCCGAGGCGGCGGCCTCGTCGAAGCGGCGCGCGTGGTAGAGGTTCCAGTTGAGCGTGTGGCGGACGAGCGGCGTGAGCGGCGCGATCTCGAGCGCGCGGCGCGCGATGTCGAGCGCCTCGTCGAAGCGCCCCTCCATGCCGAGGAAGAAGGAGAGCCAGAGGCGGCCCGTGACGTAGTTCGGGTTCAACTCCTGCGCGCGGCGCAGGTGGCGCTCGCCCTCCTCCCAGTCCATCTCGTGCGTGAGCGTGGCGAAGCCGAGCGCGGCCCAGCCTTCGGCCAGGCTCGGGTCGAGGCCGACCGCCTTGCGCGCGGCTTCGAGCGCGGCGGCGCTCGTCTCGGCGAAGGGGAGGATGGCGTAGACGCCGAGCACGTTGTAGTAGTCGCTGATGCCGGCGTAGGCGAGCGCGTAGTCGGGGTCGAGCGAGACGGCGCGGCTGTAGTGGACGAGCGCGCGCGCGAAGCCCTCCTCGTTGAAGGTGTTCCAGTGGTAGCGCCCGCGCATGTACTCCTCGTAGGCGCTGGCGTTGGTCGTCCCGCGCTTCTGCAAGCGCAAACGCTCGCCGCCGGTGAGCTGCGGGACGAGAGCCTCGGCCACCTGCTCGGAGATGGAGTCTTCGAGTTGGAGCACGTCGGCCGTCTCCTCGTCGAACTGCCCGGCCCAGACGGCGGAGCCTTCGCGCACGTCGAGGAGTTGCATCGTCACGCGCAAGGTCATCCCCGCGCGGCGCACGCGACCTTCGAGCACGTAGGCGACGCCCAGTTCCCGGCCGGCCGCGAGCGGGTCGGTCTCCTGACTTCGATAACGCAGCACGCTCGAAGTCGGGCGGAGGGTGAAGCGTCTTAAACTTCCCAGTCGAGTGATGAGCGCGTCGGCCAGGCCCACGCCGAGATACTCGCCGCCGGCTTCGAGGCCGCCGGTCGATTCGTGAACCTTGAGCGGCAGGACGGCGAGCGAAGTCTCGTCGGGGAGTCCGCGGCGGTCGTCGCGCGCGGCCTCCTTGCGCTGTGTGCTGCCGGGGAAGAAGGGCGGCGCGGAGACGGGTCGGCCTTCGACGTAGCGCGCGATGTCCTCGCGCAGCTCGTCGGCCGTGCGGTAGCGCTGCGAGGGTTCCTTCCTGAGCGCCTTCATCACGACATTGTCGAGGTCGCCGGCCAGCTCGCGGCGCAGGGTCTCGACCGTCGCGCCGCGGCACCAGTAGAGGTAGCCGAGCGTGTCCGCTTCGTCGGAGCGCTTGCCGCCCGCCGGGTTCGCGGGGAGGAGGTCTTCGTGACTCGTGATGCGCACACTCGGGTGCGGCGGCTCCTCCTCGCAGATGACGCGCGCCATCTCGTGCGGCGAGCGGTTGCGCAGGCGGTAAGGGCGATGGCCGGTGAGGATTTCGTACAGCAGCACTCCCAAAGAGTAGACGTCGGTCGCGGGCGAGACGGGCTCGCCCCTGACCTGCTCGGGCGCGGCGTACTCGGGCGTCATCAGGCGCATCGCCGTCGCCGTCGGGTCGAGCGTGATCTCGCCCGCGAACTCGGGGTTCAGGAGCTTCGCGATGCCGAAGTCCAGCAGCTTCGGCACGCCGCCCGGCGTGACCATGATGTTCGAGGGCTTGATGTCGCGGTGGATGACGAGCTTCTGGTGCGCGTAGTTGACCGCGTCGCAGACCATCGAGAAGAGGCGCAGACGCTCGCCCACGTTCAACTGCCGCTCGTCGCAGTAGCGGTAGACGGGCAGCCCCTCGATGTATTCCATGACGAAGTAGGGCAGGCCGTCGTCGGTCGTGCCCCCGTCGAGCAGGCGCGCGATGTACGGGTGGTCGAGCGTGGCTAAGATTTGCCGCTCGTTGCGGAAGCGGCGGAGGATGAAGTCTGTGTCCATCCCGCGCTTGATGAGCTTGACGGCGACTCTCTGTTTGAACTCGCCGTCGGCGCGGAACGCCTCGTAGACCGCGCCCATGCCGCCGCGGCCGACCTCGCGCGAGAGGATGTAGACGCCGATGCGCCGGCCGATGGAGGGGTCGACGATGTCGAGCGGCCCCGTGATGGGCGAGGTGATGAAGGGGTCTGTGGGCTGGAACTGCTGGGCGTTCATCGCCGGCTCTTCGATGAAGTCGCCGGCCGCCTCGAACTGGTTGACGAGCGCGACGACCTGCTCGAAGAGCGTCTCGTCGCCGGCCGCCGCCTGGCGGATGAAGCGCGGGCGCTCAGACGGCGGCAGGTCAACGGCCGTCTGGAACATCTCCTCAATCTGCCGCCAGCGCTCGGGGGTCATTCTTCGGGTGAATGGTAAATGGTGAATAGTAAATGGTGAACTGAAAACCGGTCGATTGTCTTCGCTAGATGGCGAACAGCGTTCGAGAGTTGCACGACGCGTGCGGAGAGGACGAGCCCCGGAGAGAGGGGAGGACTATTTACTATTCACTATTCACCATTCACTCACTTTTCACCTGCCCGTAGAGCCAGGCCTTCGCCATGCGCCACTGCCGCTTGACGGTCGGGGCCGAGACGCCGAGGACTTCGGCCGTCTCCTCGACCGAGAGGCCGCCGAAGAAGCGCAGCTCGACGATCTTCGACTTCTGCGGGTCCATCTCGGCGAGGCGGTTCAGGGCGTCGTCCAGGGCGACGAGGTTGACGTCGCGCTCGCCGCCCGCGGCGTCGAGGTTCTCGTCGAGCGAGAGCTTCTGGAACTCGCCGCCGCGCTTCTCGGCCTCGTGGGCGCGGGCGTGGTCGACGAGGATGCGCCGCATCATCTGGGCCGCGACGCCGAAGAAGTGCGCGCGGTTCTGCCACTGCACCTGCGTCTGGTCGACGAGCCGCATGTAGGCCTCGTGGACGAGCGCCGTCGGTTGCAACGTGTGGCCGATGCGCTCCTTGCGCAGGTAGCTGGCGGCCAGCCGCCGCAGCTCGCCGTAGACGACCGGCAGGAGTTCGTCGAGCACCCCGCGGTCGCCGTCCGTCAGGCGGACGAGCAGTCTGGTCACCTCTTGCTGTGAGGCCATCGTCACAGGGGAACTCTCACGCGCGAAACCCTTGGGTCTTCAAACTTGAACACGCGCAAGTATAAACGACCCCGCGCCGCCTTATCAATTTCGCCCCACAAAAAAAGTAGGCAGTAGGCAGATGGCAGTAGGCAGTGAAGACAAAATGCTTTCACTGCCTACTGCCATCTGCCTACTGCCCGCTGAAAAAATGTAACCAAACCGCGGCGCGGCGCGTCTTAGCTCCGGAATGGCCGGACAAGTGGGTTCAATCTCCCCCACGTCCCCGTGCGGCCCGCCGTAATTCATCAGAGCACGGAGAAAGAGATACGAGATGAGACTCAAAGGTGTGTCTAAGTTTGCGGGCGGCCTCGCGCTGGCCGCGGGTTTCGTTCTGACGGGCGTCGCGGGCGTCGCGGCGCAGGATCAGGGTCAGCAGGGCGGCGGGCAGGGCCGCGCCGAGCGCCCCTGGGGCCACAAGGGCGAAGGCGAAGGGCGCGGTCGCCGCGGCGGCTTCGGCCCGTTCGGCGGGCGCTTCGGCGACGACCTGAACCTGACGGACGCGCAGCGCGAGCAGTTGCGCCAGATCGAGGAGCGCTACCGCTCGACCTTCGAGTCGCGGCGCGGCCCGCGCCGCGGCGAGCGCCCCGCCTACGACCCCCTCTCTGAAGGCGCGTTCAACGAGGCGGCCGTCCGCGCCGCCGCGCAGGCCCGCGCCAACGAGGAGGTCGAGCGCGAGGTGTCCCGCGCGCGCATGATGCACGAGATGTACAACGTGCTCACGCCCGAGCAGAAGGCGCAGTTGGCCGCGGCCCGCCAGCAGCGCGAGCAGCGCCGCCAGGAGTTCCGCACGCGCCGCGGCGCGCCGCAGGGGCAGTCGCAGCTCCAGTAGCCCGGCACGCCTTCGACGTTCTCAACCCGCAGGGCGGCGGTTCTTGAAGCTTCAAGGGCCGCCGCTTTCTTTTCCGCGCCGCCGGTGTGATATTTGTTGACGCAGAGTATGGAAGAGACGGCGGACATTCCCGGCCAAGCATCTGCCCAGCCCGGGCCGGAAGGGTCGGACGCCGAACTCGCCGCCCTCGCCCGAGACGGCGACGAGGCGGCCTTCGAAGAGCTCTTCCGTCGCCACCGGCGGCGGGTCGCCCTCATCGCCGCGCGCTTCTTCCGCCGCCGCGAGCAGGTCGAAGAGGTCGTGCAGGAGAGCTTCACCAAAGCCTTCTTCGCCCTCGGGGAATTCGCCAACAGCCGCGACGCCTCCTTCGCCGCCTGGCTCGCGCGCATCGCCTTCAACACGAGCTACGACGAGCTGCGCCGGCAGAAGCGCCGGCCCGAGGGCGCGCTCGAAGAGCTGACCGAGGAGGAGGCGGCGACCCTCGCCGAGCGCCTGCGCAGCGACGCGCGGGACGCGGAGGGGCAGGCCGTCTCGCGCGACCTCGCCTCGAAGCTGCTCGCGCGCCTGAGTGCGGAGGACAGGCTCGTCCTCGTCATGCTCGACGTGGAGGGGCTTTCGGTCGCGGAGATCGCAGGCGTGTTGGGCTGGGGCGCGTCGAAGGTGAAGGTGCGCGCACACCGCGCGCGCGCGCACCTGCGCAAGGTCTTGGAGAGGTTTCTGTGACCGCGAGGTTTCTGTAACTGCGCGGGCGGCCCCGCCGTCCTTATATTTGAAGCCTTCGGGGATTTCGAGAGGCAGGTGAAATGATGGCAGGCGACAAGAAATACGACGCCGGCAAGGAGAGACTCGGGCGCGTGGCGCGCGAGGTCGTACGCGCCTCGGCGGCGGGCGGGGCAGAGGCCGAAGAGGTCTCGGACACGCCCTTCCTCTACGCGCGCGTCCGCGCACGCATCGAGGAGGAGCGGCGGCGGCGCGAGGAGGGCGAGGGCTGGCTGGCGCTCTTCGGCGTGGCCTGGCGCGCGGTGCCGGCGATGGCGCTCATGGCCGTGCTGGCGTTGGCGCTCTTCATTACGGCCGACGTGGGCGAACGCACGCAGGGCTTCGGCCTCGGCGCCGAGGCGCTGCTCGGCGAGCGCGACGAAGACTTCGAGCAGGTCGTCCTCGCCGACACGCGCACGCCCTCGAGCGAAGACGAGGTGCTCTCGACCATCGTCGGCGAAGAGGAGGGCGCGCGATGAAGGGCACGGCACGTCTCAAGCTCTGGCTCGCGGTCGCGGCCGTCTTCGCGTTGGGGTGTGCGACGGGAGCGCTCTTAGACAGCGCCTACCGCCTGCGCGCGGGCGCCGCGCGCAACGAGTCGCGCGGCAGGCGCGACCCCGAGCGCATTTTCGAGAAGATGCGCCAAGACCTCAGCCTCGACGAGCGGCAGTCGGCCGAGGTGCGCAAGATACTTGACGAGACGCGCAACGAGTACCGCACCCTGCGCTCGGAGGCACGCCCGCGCTTCGACGCCATCCGCCAATCGGCCCGCACGCGCATCCGCGCCCTGCTCACCCCCGAACAGCAGCAGCGCTTCGACGCCCGCGTCGCCGAAATGGACGCGCGCCGCGAAGCGGAAGAGAAAGAAAATAGTAGGCAGTAGGCAGATGGCAGTAGGCAGTTGTCGGTGTTGACGTTCTTCGGGCCGAATAGCGAGAGGGGATTTCACCGCAGAGACACAGAGGCACAGCTTGGGGCCTAATCGCTTCAAGCTGTGCCTCTGTGTCTCTGTGGTGAATCTCTTTTCTTATCCGAACTGCCTACTGCCATCTGCCTACTGCCTACCATTCTCAGCGACCAGATGCGTGACGACCGGCGGGGTGTCGCCGACGTGGAAGGCGCGGGCGCGCTCTTGGACGGCGCGGTCTTCGTTGGTGACGCGGGCGTGCTGGCGCATGTGCTCGGCCCAGGACTCGACGAGGAAGGTTTCGAGGTAGCGTCCGGGCCGCGCCGTGTCTACGAAGAGGCCCCAGCGCGTCGCTCCGTCGCGCCGCAGGATGCGCTTCATGTCCTGCATCGCGCGCGCGAACTCCCCCGCGCGCGCCGGGTCGATGAGGTACTCGACCGTTACCAACACAGGCCCGTGCTCCGGGTGCGGCTCCTGTATGAAGGTCGGCTCCGTCCAGTGAAGCGAGGGGTTGAGGTCTAAGCTCTCGCCGCCGCGCAGGGGGAAGAAGGGCGTCGCCGCGAGTCCGACCAGCAGCGCCGCCGCCGCCGCGAAGAGCGCCGTCCCGAGTCCGACCCTCTCGGCCACCGCGCCCCACGCGGCCGCGCCTACCGCGAGCGAGCCGAAGAAGACGAGCAGGTAGAGCGCCAGCGCGCGCGCACGCACCCACTCGGGCACGGCCGTCTGCACGCTCACGTTCAAGCTCGACATCGTCGTCATCCACGCCACGCCGCCCAGAAGCAAAGCGACCGCGAGCAGCGCGTAGTTCGTCAGATACCCGAGCGCGGCCGTCGCCAGCGCGAAGACGACAGTCCCCAGCACGACCAGCAGGTTGTTCGAGACTCTGTGCCTGGCCCAACCTATCGCGAACGCGCCCAGCACCGCGCCCACGCCCAGGCACCCGAGCAGCACGCCGTACTGGAACGCGTTGAGTTTCAACTCCGTCCGCGCCACGAGCGGCAGCGTCGCCCACAGCGCGCTCGCGCACAGGGCGAAGGCGCCCGTGCGCACGAGCACGCTCTTCAGCTCCGGCGCGTGGCGCGCGTAGCGCAGGCCCGCGCGCATCGCGCCCACCACGCGCTCGGTCGGCGAGATGCTCTCCACCTTCTCGCGCCGCCAGCGGTAGAGCACGAAGATGACGCCGACGAACGAGCAGGAGTTGAGCAGGAAGACCGCCCACGGCCCCGCCGCCGCGACGATGATGCCGCCGAGCGCAGGCCCCACCGCGCGCGCGATGTTGAAGGCGACGCTGTTGAGCGAGACGGCCGAGGTCAGCTCGTGGCGCGGAACCAACTCGGGCACGATGGCCTGCCACGCGGGCGCGTTCATCGCCGCGCCCAAACCTAAAGCGAAGGTGAGCACGAGCAGCACGCCCGGCGTCGTGATCCCCGCCAGCGTCGCGACGGCGAGCCCGACCGCCGCGACGAGCATCCACGCCTGCGAGAAGATGAGCAGACGCCGACGGTCGACGATGTCCGCGAGCGCGCCCGCGGGGAGCGCGAGCAGGAAGGTGGGCGCCGTCTCGGCCGTCTGCATCAAGGCGACCAGCAGGGGCGTCGGCGCGAGCGTCGTCATCAGCCACTCGCCGCCGACGTTGTGCATCCACGTCCCGACGTTAGAAGCGACGGCCGCCAGCCACAGCGCGCGGAAGAGCGGGAGCCGCAGCGGACTCCAGGTCGTAGACTTACTTGCAGACATTATGATTTTGAAACAAGAGTCGCACCCGCCGCGCGGCCGGTCAAGCGGAGAGAGTTTGGGCATAAATATATCTGGCTCACCTGTGAGGGAATTTGTCGGAACTAGCCGCCACGAGTTCAGTTAATATAGTGGCAGCTTAAGCAGAAGCGGCTCACTCCCGTCGCACCTGCCGGGGAGGCGGTAGCGACGCCCACGAGGTAAGTTTTCATTTACGGGTGATGCTTATGAGATATACGGTCGTCGCACTCCTGCTCGCCGCGCTCACCGCCTCCGCCGTCCGCGCCCAATCCCCTCAAAGGGAGAGCCCGTCCTCGTCTGAGTTGCAGGATCAGCCGCGGGAGGAGGAAGTAGTGTTGCCTGTCAAGCCGCAGCCCGGTGCGCCGCTCCGCCTCTCGGTGAAAGCCTACCGGATGGCAGACTCGGGCTTCTTTCGGTTCAAAGCCTCCGTCGAGAACGTTAGTGACCGGGACATCGGCGCGTACTCCATCCGCAGAGCCGCCGTGGGGGACGAGAAGTCCGGGCACGAGAGCTGGGGCGGCAGGCTGCCCGAGTTCTGGCGGCCCGGCATAGCCTTGCGGCCCGGACAGGTGGATGAGAGGCAGAACCCGGGGCAGAACCCGTGGACGCCCCCTCCCTCACGGCTGTCCCCCCAAGACACCTTTGAAGTCCATTCCGTCGTGTTCGTGGACGGCACGATCTGGTGCGCCGACGTGTGCCCCGCCGCCGAACTCCAGGCCGGGAGATTGGCAGGCGGGCGCGCCGCCACCGAACGCCTCCTGAAGGTGTTGTCGGGCGGCGGCCTCGACGCCGTGGTTACTGCGCTCAGGGAGAAGGTGGCGGAGGACGACCCCGTCCCCGCGGTGGTAGTAACCACGGGGCCGTTGGTTGACATCAAACCGCCCCGCGGGCACTCAAAAGAGTGGGAGGAAGGGTTCCGTGATGCCACGAAGTCGGTGGCCGACACCTTGTGGGAGGGATACGTGCATCAGGGCACGGGGGGGATCGAGCGTAGGCTCAGGGACGCGTACCGAGTGGAGGTGGCGCAGGAGCCGCCAGACCCTTGCGCCGACGCGAAGGCGCAGGTCACGCGGCTCGAAGGGAGGCTCAGGGACTGGCCGGCACTCGGCCGCTACCGCGAAGCGAACGCGAAGATCGCGCCGCCCGCGAAGGGCGAGCAGCGCGTCGTCTTCATGGGCGACTCGATCACGGATAATTGGGACGACCCGAAGTACGGGGGCTTCTTCCCCGGCAAGCCCTACCTCGACCGCGGCATCTCGGGGCAGACCACGCCGCAGATGCTCATCCGCTTCCGCCCGGACGTGCTCGCGCTCAAGCCCCGCGTCGTCGTCATCCTCGCCGGCACGAACGACCTCGCCGGCAACACAGGCCCCACCACGCTCGAAGCCATCGAAGAGAACCTCGCCTCGATGGCCGAGCTGGCGTGGGCCAACGACATCCGCGTCGTCCTCGCCTCGCTCCTGCCCGTGAGCGACTACGAGAAGCGCGACGGCCGGGCAGTAGTCCAGACCGTCCGCCGCCCGCCCGCGCAGATTCTCGCGCTCAACGGGTGGATGAAGTCATACGCCGCGGCGCACGGCGCGACCTACCTCGACTACCACACGGCGACGGCCGACGAGAAGGGCTTCCTCAAAGACGAGCTGAGCGACGACGGGCTGCACCCGAACGCGAAAGGGTACGAGGTGATGGCCCCGCTCGCCGAGCGCGCCATCGCCGCCGCGCTGAAGAAGAAGAGGTGAGGGCAGTAGGCAGTAGGCAGATGGCAGTAGGCAGCCGCCGCTCCGCGGCGCTTTCAACTGCCTACTGCCATCTGCCTACTGCCTACTGAAACTCTCTTGCCGTGCGCCCCCGTTTTGTTGTATCAAACAGGGCACACCGCCTCTCTTTGATTCCGCAGACAGTTCTCATCCGGAGGAACGATGGCAGACGAGCACGACGTGAAGTCTTCCAGGCATCAGGAGTCGCCGCCCGACCCGAGCCGGCGGCGCTTCCTCAAAGGCGTCGGCATCGCGGGCGCGGGCGCGGCCATCGCAGACCACCTCGCGCAGACCGCCGAGGCCGAGGCCACGGCCGCGCGCGCGGAGGCCGCGAAGCTCCCGACGGCGGGGCCGCTCGAACTCGCGCTCGACGTGAACGGGCGCCGCCGCGCCGTCTCGGTCGAGCCGCGCACGACGCTCCTGAACGCGCTGCGCAACCACCTCGAACCGGCGGTCACCGGCCCCAAGCTCGTCTGCGACCAGGGCACCTGCGGCGCGTGCACCGTGCTGCTCGACGGCAAGCCCGTCTATTCGTGCCTCGTGCTCGCGGCCGACGCGGCGGGGAAGAAGGTGACGACGGTCGAGGGCTTGGGCACGCCCGAACAGCCGAACGCTGTGCAGGCAGCCTTCGTCGAGCAGGACGCACTGATGTGCGGCTTCTGCACGCCCGGCTTCGTCACGACCGTCACGGCCTACCTCAAGAAGAACCCCAACCCCACGCTCGCAGAGGTGCGCGAAGCCTGCAAGGGTAACTTCTGCCGCTGCGGCACCTACCCGCGCGTCTTCGAGGCCGCGCTCGCCGCGGCGAAAGGAACAGTTAGTGATAAGTGATGAGTGACAAGTGATGAGTGACAAGTGATAAGAGGAAGAGAACGGGCCTTGTCTTCTCTTATCACTTATCACTCATCACGCATCACTCTCCGAGGAGTGAGCGATGCAACAGCAGTCGCCGGCTAAAAAGAAGAAGAAGATCAAAGTCCCGCGGGTCGTCAACGGCGTGGACACGCTCGTCGAGATAGAGGTCGACGACGACGGCAGCGTCGCGTGGGGGCCGAACGACAAGCACGCCCTTCTCAACCACCGCCTGCCGCGCGTGGACGGCCACGTCAAGGTGAGCGGCGCGGCCGAGTACACGCACGACCGCCGCCCGCCCGGCATGCTCTACGGCCGCGTGCTGCGCTCGCCCCACGCGCACGCGCGCGTGCTGAAGGTCGACGCCTCGGCCGCCCGCGGCATCCCCGGCGTGAAGGCCGTCGTCGCCTCGACCGACGACCCCGCGCGCAAGGAGCTGGTCGTGCTCTTCGCCGGCCAGCCCGTCGCCGCGGTCGCGGCCGAGACGCCCGAGATTGCCGAGGACGCCCTGCGCGCCATCCGCGTCGATTACGAAGTCCTACCGCACCTCGTCCGCGCCGAGGACTCCGTGAAGGAGGGCGCGCCGAAGGTCTTCGCCGACCCGAAGGAGCCGAACGTCGAGCCGCGCGACAAGCGCGGCGACGCCAGCAAGGTGGCCGAAGCCTTGAAGGGCGCGGACGTCGTGGTCGAGGCCGAGTACCGGACGCCCATCATCCACCACTCGAGCCTTGAGACGCACGGCAACGTCGTGGACTACCGCGGCGGCGAGGAGGCGACCGTCTACGCCTCGACGCAGGGGACGTTCACCATCCCGGGCGACGCGGCGCAGGAGCTGGGTTTGAAAGAGAGCGCGGTGCGCGCGGTCGTCGAGCACATGGGCGGCGGCTTCGGCTCGAAGTTCGGCATCGGCGTCGAAGGGATGCTCGCGTGCCAGCTCTCCAAACAGGCGAAGGCGCCCGTCCACCTGATGCTGACGCGCAAGGACGAGTTCCTGCTCGCGGGCAACCGCTCGGGCTCGTGGCAGAAGTTCAAAGCGGGCGCGACGAAGGACGGGACGCTCGTCGCGCTGCACGCCGTGCAGTACCGCCTCGGCGGCCTCGGCGACGGCTCGCAGGCCGGGCAGCCTTACATCTACGCGGCCGCCAACGCGTACCGCGAGGGCTACAGCATCCACACGCACGAGGACGCCTCGCGCGCGATGCGCGCCCCCGGCCACCCGCAGGCGAGCTTCGCCGTCGAGTCCCTGATGGACGAGCTGGCCTACAAGCTCGGGATGGACGCGGTCGAGTTCCGCAAGAAGAACTTGAAGGACGCCGTCTATCACCGTCAGCTCGACCGCGGCGCGCGCGAGATCGGTTGGGGGCGCAGGAACAAGACTCCGGGCGCAGGCGCAGGGCCGCTCAAGCGCGGGATGGGCTGCGGCATCGGCACGTGGGGCGGCGGCGGCAACGACGAGTGCAAGGTGGACGTGACGGTCGCGCGCGACGGGTCGGTCTCGGTCGCCGTCGGCACGCAGGACTTGGGGACGGGGACGCGCACCTACACGCGCGCCATCGTCGCGGAGGAGCTGGGACTCCAGATAAAGGACGTGGCCGAGCGCATCGGCGACTCGCGGCTCGGCTCGGCCAACTCCTCGGGCGGCTCGACGACCGCGGCCTCGCTCGCACCCTCCGTGAAGGACGCGGCGGTCAAGGCGCGGCTCGCCGTGGCCGAACGTCTCTCGCCGCTGCTCGGCGGCGCGAAGCCCGAAGAGATTACGTTCAGCAACGGCGGCGTGAGCGGCGGCGGCAAGACCTTAAGTTGGAGGCAGGCGTGCGCGGCGCTGCCCGCGGCGGGCGTGACCGGGCACGGCGTCTGGCAGACCAGCCTGGCGGGCAGGGGCGTCCACGGCGTCTGCTTCGCAGAGGTCGAGGTGGACGTGGAGACGGGGCGCGTGCGCCCCATCAAGATGGTTCACGTGCAGGACATCGGGCTGCCGCTCAACCGGCTCGCGGTCGAGAGCCAGATGAACGGCGGGATGATTCAGTCTCTGGGGATGGCCTTGTGGGAGGGGCGCGTGATGGACGCGAAACTCGGGCTGCAACTCAACCCGGGCTTCGGCGACTACAAGCTGCCCGGCGCGCTCGAGATGCCCGAACTCGTCCCACTCATCGACGACGAGGACACGCGCGAGGCCGTCATCGGCGTCGGCGAGCCTTCGATCATCCCGGCCGTGGGCGCCGTCGCCAACGCCGTCCACAACGCCTGCGGCGTGCGCGTGAGGGAGCTTCCAATCACGCCCGACAAGATTCTGATGGGCCTTCTGAGCGAGAGGAGGGGCGCGTGAAAGCTTTCGAGTGGGTGAGTCCCGCGAGCGTCGAGGAGGCCGTCAGCCTCCTCAAGTCCGCGCCGGCTTCGAAGGACGTGGACGAGGCGGCGCGCCCGCTCGCGGGCGGGCAAGACCTCCTGACGACGATGAAGGACTACCTGACGCGGCCCGTGCGCGTCGTCAACCTGAAGGGCATCCGCGGGCTCGACCGGGTCGAGGGCGACGGGAAGAAAGGTCTGCGCCTCGGCGCGCTCGTCACGCTCGCGCAGGTCGAAGAGCACGCGGGTATTCGTCGGGACTTCCCCGGCCTCGCCGAAGCCGCGCACTCGGTCGCGACGCAGCAGATACGCAACCTCGGCACCGTCGGCGGGAACCTCTGCCAGCGCCCGCGCTGCTGGTACTACCGGCTCGAGGAGGCGGTCTGCATCAAGAAGGGCGGCTCGGAGTGCTTCGCCGCGACGGGCGAGAACAAGTACAACGCCATCTTCGGCGGCGGGCCTTCGTGGATTGTTCATCCGTCGGATTTGGCGCCGATGCTCGTCGCGCTTGGCGCGAGCGTGAACGTCTCCGGCCCGGACGGGCGCCGCGCGATCCCTCTGGAAAAATTCTTCACGCTCCCGTCTGAAGGGAGCATAAGGCGGGAGAACGTTCTGAAGAACGACGAGCTCATCACGGAGGTCACGGTGCCCGCCTCGCCCTTCGCCGCGCGCTCGACTTATCTAAAGTTCAAGGAGCGCGAGTCGCTCGACTTCGCGCTCTCATCCGTCGCGGCGGCGGTCGAGCTCGGGCCGGACAAGCGCGTCCGGCAGGCGCGCATCGTGCTCGGCGGCGTCGCGCCGGTGCCGTGGCGCGTGCCGAAGGCGGAGGAGTTTTTGAAAGGCAGGGCGCTCGACGCGGAGTCGCTCGCGGGCGCGGCGCGACTCGCGCTCGAAGGCGCGGAGCCTCTGTCGCAGAACGCCTACAAGATTCCGCTGACGCAGACGCTCGTCCGCCGCGCCCTGGCGAAGGCGGGCGGCGTGTCGGCTTAAGGCTAGGAGAAGGGAAGCGGAGATGTCCGAAGAGTTGAGGGAGAAGACGGCGACCGGCGAAGGGGGCCAGTTCTGCGGCTCGCTGCGCTCGAAGAAGTTCTTCATGCGCGACGGCCTCGCGACCGAGGCCGCGCACTACCTCGACGCCAGCAGCCACTGCTGGTGCCGGCACACGCAGCTCGCCGTCGGCCCCGACGGCGGCCGCGCACACCCCACGCGCTGCGTCCCCGGCCGCTCCTGCTACGTCTCGGCGCTGGGCGATTGAAAGAGGCGTGCGCGCGGGGCTAAGCTGGCACGGGTCGGAGTTTCGAGGAGGTGGCTTGATGAGAAGGTTTCTGATGCCGTCGGTCGTCGGTTTGGCTTTCGTGTTGGCGTGCGGGGCCGCGCTGGTGCAGTCGCGCGCCGAGGGCGACGGCGTGAAGGGCGTGTACGTCGAGGCGCGGACGGCGAGCGTGTTCGCGGGCGCGTGCCATTACAACGGCGAGCTGACGACCGCGGGGCGCGAGGCCTTGATGGCGTGGAGCGTGAAGGAGGGCCGTTGGGGCGGCGTCGATTTAGCGGGCGTGCGCGCCGTGGCGGTCGTGGAGTCGGAGGCGAATCTGAACGACCCGGCGGCCGCGCGCCGCTCGGTGCTGGTCGTCGACGGCAACGCGGGCGAGGCGCAGGCGAAGGCCTTCGCGCGGGCGGTCGAGAAGGCTTACGGCGCGGTGCTCGGGCGCGTCGAAGAGGTGCGGCGCGCTCCGGTCGGCTTCAGCGCGGAGGGGAAGTCTTTCAAGGTCTCGGCGCCGGGCTTGGCGGCGCTCGAAGTGGAGGCGCTGCCGGACGACCTCTGCTGCCGCATGCCGCAGATGGTCTGGTATGCGCCGCTCGTCGCGGTCGAGGGGCGCAAGGTCGGGTACACGCGCGCGGCCTCCTACGCGGGCGGGGCGGCCGGCGACGCGTGGCAGCGCACCGGCGAGAACGGAGCCTTCTACGGCACCTTCTCCTTCTGATCCACGCTTGCTGCTCACTTTCCAGTCTCATAAATCTCATGAGGTCGCCCGGTTTTGAGAGGGCGGCCTCTTTTGCTCTCACATCAATTGCTCTGTTATAGTCCGCCGAGCATTTGCATTCCTCCTCATCCTGAGGTATCTAAGGAGACATAACTATTGCCGCTCCCTTGCCGCCACAACGAGCGCATAACCAAGCAGGTACTCCCGACAATCCATCTATTGAGAAACTTAGATACTCTGCACCCGGAAATACTGCGGGAGCATGATATCCAGCCGGAGAACTACAACGGGAATTTGGTGTTTCGCTCTGCGGTGGAAAGCATACGGGGAAGCTTCATCGCTTCCTCAACGAACAGCCGTCAGGGATTGATACAAGGCGTCCTGTCAGAGATGCACTTGGGTGGGATAATTGCCGACTTCCAGCAAACTTCATCCGGAAGCCGGTGCGACTTCCGGGTTGTTGTTCAGCGCGATCCCGATTACTTCGCTTCAATAGAAGTCAAGGGTGGAGAAGGTAATAGCATCAACATATCAGAGAGACCGATATGGGCACGAGAGTTTGCTGTTTGGTGTCACTTGGATGGCGCAATCGTTAACCAGCCAGCACATGGCACAGCCGCCATCTTGAACAGACTCACAAACGAGTTGGTGCGGAGAAACAAGCAGGTGGATGTACTATTCATCAAAGACGTAACTTGCGGTACACCTTTGCGACCGTGCCCTAAGTATCCTGGTGCGGAAGACACAGTAAGCTTTGGCACCGCCCCAGATATATTTTTGCTGCCCCAGCGAAAACCGTCGCTTGATGAACCAGAGCCACCAGTTCATACGTTAGAAAGTTTAAAGCTGCCGCGGATCATCTTGCAGCAGTTCGGTGTCACAAAGAAGGAAGAGCACCGGCACGTTTGGCAGGTAAGCGTCAAGTTGGAAGAGGTTACGTCAGGATACTTCCGGAGGATCGTAACGGTTAAACACCAAGGCTCCATCATAGAGCAGCGTCCCTCCCGTGGGTGGAGAGAGTAAAGTGATCAGCACATCACGTCGCTTTAAAGAAAGTAGGCAAATGGTTCTCATTGAGGAGCCAGAGGCAGACGTGCAACTCGATGCGAGATTGTGGCACGGGTCATTCAATGGCAGGGAAAGCACTTTACAACAACTCTCACCATATGTGGGGAAGTTGAAATCCGGAATGGTTCGAGTGTTAATTCAACTCTACTCCAACCCAGGAGATGTAGTGCTCGATCCTTTCTCTGGCTCAGGGGTGGTTCCTTTAGAGGCAGCGTTGGCTAATCGGGTAGCGTGGGCCAATGACCTAAGTCCCTATGCTTACGTCCTTACTAGGGGGAAGCTTGAAGCGCCAGAGAGCGATATCATCGCCCTGAAAAATGCTAAAGACTTCGCCGACGAAGTAGAAGCGAAAGCTCCGACAGTTGATACGGCGAAGATTGATGATTGGGTTCGCAGTTTCTTTCATCCTGCCACGATGAAAGAAGTTCTGGCAGCATTTCTCGTCCTGAAGGAGAAGAAGGACTATTTTATAACTTCATGTCTCTTGGGTATCCTTCAACACGTGCGGCCAGGATTTCTTTCCTACCCTGCTAGTCACCTTGTCCCTTATCTGCGGGTGAAGAAACTGCCTCCAGAGCAATACCCAGAGATGTATACCTATCGTGATCTTCGCTCCCGACTTCTAGCTAAGGTCAGAAGGGCATACCGGCGGTCGATGCTGCCGGATGACTGGGCGCAAAGACAGTTTCAGGTGTGGCAACATAATTCTATGAATTTGCCGGTCGGTACTGGCTCGGTTGACGCGATAATTTCTAGCCCTCCATATTTCGGGGCACTTGATTACGCGCGCGACAACCGGTTGCGGTTATGGTTCTTGGGCTGTGAGGACTGGAAAAGCCTAGACGCCTCTCTGACCGCAAGTAATAAAGTCTACTTACCACAAATGTCTGAATGCCTGAAGGAAATGTATCGCGTACTGAAGCCCGGCGGGCGTTGTGTTCTTGTATTAGGGGATGTGGAACGCGACGGCGAATGTCGGCAGACAGCAGAAATACTTTCTAATCTGGCTAAAGAATCCACTAACGGTGGATTTATCACCGAAACTATTTATGACGACCATATACCCGATGAGCGGCGGACAAGAAGACGGACGCGAACAACTAAGTTTGAGCGAATACTTATAATGAGAAAAGACTAAGCCCGCTTACTTATGGCTGCCGCATGCCGCAGATGGTCTGGTACGCGCCGCTCGTCGCGGTCGAGGGGCGTAAGGTCGGGTACACGCGCGCGGCCTCCTACGCGGGCGGGGCGGCCGGCGACGCGTGGCAGCGCACCGGCGAGAACGGGGCCTTCTACGGCACCTTCTCCTTCTGAGATAACAGTTCACCACAGGGAGACAGAGGCACAGCTTGGGGCTCATAGCTCAAAAGCTGTGCCTCTGTCTCCCTGTGGTGAAAAGCTTTCGTCAAGCTTCCGCCGGTTCGTCGAAGCGCACGTTACGGTAGATGTCCGCGAGCGTGAGCGTGAGGCCGACGGAGTCGAAGGCGCAGTGCTCGTCCGTCTCGGTGAGGAGTTCGGTCTGCCAGCCGTCGCCGACGCGCCGGTGCAATTCGACCAGCATCCTGTCCTGCGAGACGAGGGCGTACTCGCGCACGCTCGGGCAGTTCCTGTAGGCGGCCAGCTTCTCGTGGCGGTCGGCGCGCTCGGTCGAAGGGCTCAGCACCTCGACGACGAGGCACGGCTCGGTGCACACATAATCGTTGCCGCCGGGCGGGTCGCAGGCGACGAACACGTCCGGATAGTAGTAGAGGTCGGGCGCGACGCTGACCTTCATGTCGGAGATGAACGTCTCGCATTCGCCACCCGCGAGGAGATCGTTCAGGCGCCCGGCGATATTTAAAGCGATGCGGTTGTGGCGCGCGCTCGCGCCGGCCATCGCGTACGCCTGCCCGGCGACATACTCATGGCGCACGGCCGAGTCCTTCTCCCCTTCGAGGTACTCGGCCACGCTTAGGATGAATCTCCCTTTCGGCAAGCTCACGGCTCTAACCTCCGAGCGGACGGCCCACGATTATAAGTGCCCGGCCGCTTGCGCGGAAGAGAATACTCAACCGCGGGCGGGGCGGGTGGCCGTGCGGCCGCAGGCGGGGCAGGAGTGGGCCTCGATGACGGGGAAGTCTTCGGCGGCGTCGGGAGAGTCGTCCGCCGCGGCGGCGCCCCGGTCGGGCTTGTCGGCGTGGTGGTTCATCTGTGTGCCGCAGTCGGGGCAGTTCAAGGGTTCGTTCTCGGGCATGTTCGTCTCACCTCTCGCCTCAAAATCTTAGAGCCTCCGCGTGCGGAAGTATACTAATACCGCCTTGCGAGATGGGATAAGGCCCCTCGTCGCTGGGAGCGCGGGCATCCCTGCCCGCCTGAGCGCGAAAGCGCGCTGACCATCGTACTCTTTACCTCGACGTTGAGGTGTAGTGCCTCACAGCTTTCGCGCTGCGCGCTCAGGCGGGCAAGGATGCCCGCGCTCCCAGCTTTAAGCGGCCTTATTTTATTCTGCAAGTCGGTATAAGAAGAAGGAAGAGTAACGGAGGGCGTAAACGTGGGGCCGAAGGCGGAGGGGGCATCCGAATGATGCCCCCTCCGCCTTTTGACTCGGCGCGTCACTTCGTCATGAACGTCCAGGTCACTTCGGAGTAGCGCCAGCGCTTGCCGCGCGGGTCGGGCGTGACTTGGCCCTGCCAACGGCCGCCCGCGCCCCGCGCGACGTTGAGGAGCGTCCAGGAGTATTCGCCGCGCTCGTAGTCGAAGCTCTCGCCGTCGTCGTCGTAGAGAGCGAGGCGGCCGGGGAGTCGGCCGTAGTGTCGCACTTCGAGCGGCAGGACTTCATCCCTGCCGGGCGCCCACTGCCGTTCCGGTATAAAGGGGATGAGGCCGCCGTCTTTGACGAAGAGCGGGATTCGAGAGAGCGCGGGCGTGACCTCGATGGTCTCGCCTTCGCCCGCGAGGCGGCCGTCGTAGAAGTCGTACCAGCGGCCCGCGGGCAGGACGACCTTGCGCGTCTTCGCGCCCGGCGGGAGGGGGGCCACGAGCAGAGAGTCGCCGAGCATGTACTGATCCTTCACCTCGTCCGCGCGCCCGATGGCGTAAGGGTTGGCGGTCGCGTCGAGCCGCCCCGACTCGTCCCGTGCCTGCGGCGCTCTGAACCCCTCGACGAGCGGCATCGGCCGCACGACGGGCGTCCCCTCGAAGTGATACTGCGCGAAGGTCGTGTAGAGGTATGGCAGCAGGCGCATGCGCAGGATGACGGCGGCGCGGATGTCGTCTTTGACCTCCTCGTGCGTCCAGAGCTTGTCGTCGGTGGCCCAGCCGTTGAAGAGCGCGAGCGGCGAGAAGACGACGGCCTGCGTGCGCCGCAACATGTCTTCGCCTTTGCCCCCGCGCACCTCCGGCGACCAGAGCACGCCCGCGAAGCCGCTGTTCGAGACGGCCGTGATGTACTCGTCGAAGGCGTAGTTGTCGTTGTAGATGACGAAGGGCAAAGGGGAGGCGCCCGCGTTCGTCCCGCGCACCTGCCCGAACGTGCGCAGGTTCCTTTTATGAAAGAGGTCGTAGACGAGGCGCTGCACGAGCAGCCCGTACGTCTGCCGCAACTGCTCTCCGTCGCGGCCCGAAGGGAACGTCGCGGCGTCGGGCCAGAGGTAGCGGTCGTAGCCGTCGACCTCGTCAATCTTGAAGCCGCCGACCGCGCGCGGGTTGAGACGGACGACCTCGCGTTCGAGCTGGTCGGAGAAAATCTTCCGCGGCGCGGGCAGCGTGTAGTCCGGCACGATGCCGTTCCAGACGAGGTGCGTGCCGGCGTAAGGGAGAAGCTTTCGGTAGAGCGGCGCGGTCGGCGAGACGTACGGGTTGAACCAGAGGTTGACGCGGACGTGCCGCCTCTCGACTTCGCTCAGGAACTTCGAAGGGTCTGGGAAGCGCGCGGCGTCCCACTCGAACGAGCAGGGGTAGGCCTGGTCTTGCCAGCCCGGCTCGAGCCCGAGCATGTCGAGCGGGATGCCGTTCCTGCGAAAGTCGTCAATCTCTTTGAGCGCCTGCTCCGCGCCGTAGCGCGTCGGCGTGCGCGCGAGAAAGCCGAGGCCCCACTTCGGCGGGAGCGCGCCGCCGCCGTTGAAGAGGTTGTAGCGGCGGACGGCGTCCAGCATCGTCGGCCCCGCGAAGACGTAGACCTCCATCCCCTCGGCGTTCGCCAGAGCCTCGACCGAGTCCGAGCGCGGCAGCGCGGCCCAGCCCTTGCCCGTCGTGCGGTCGACGACGGGCGGCTTCTCCTTCGCCGCCAGGCGCACGCCCAGCCCGACGCTCACGTCCAGGTAGCGCGCCGTGTTGAAGAGCACCGCGTACCCTCGCGTCGAGACGTAGAGCGGCACGGGCGCGTGCGTCCTCCCCGTCACGCCGCCCCAATGGTCTACGTGCAGGCGGAAGGTCGAGCCCGTCCGCCGCATCGTCTTGAAGTCGACGCCGAGGCCGTAGACCTCTTCGTCGAGCGCGAGCGGCAGCCGCACCGCCGTCTTCCAGCCCCAACGCCTTCCTTCGATCTGTTCTCTGTCTAAAGGGAACGGCGCGGCGGGCAGCTTGCCCAAAGGCTCTAACGCCGGCCTGGCCCCGGCCGCGCCGAGGAGCGTCAGGGCTTCCGGCCTCCCCACCCGCGCCCGCCACACGCCCGGCGCCACGCGCTCCCAGCGAAGTGCGTGCGTCTGCGCGGAGGCGTTAAGGGTGAACGCCGCGAGCAGCGCGCAGATGAAGGCGATGGTGATTGACTGCTTCAAGGTCTGTGTTCCACAGGCTTGAGAGTGATGCTCCCTGAGTTCACCACAGAGACACAGAGGCACAGCTTATTGAATTCTGTCTTCAAAGCTGTGTCTAAGTGGTGAACTGCCTTTCAGAGCTTCTTCAGCGTCGCGCGCTCCAACAACGTGTCGGGGAGCGGGCGGCTCTGTTGGAGGCTGAAGTCTTCGACGTTCCTGAGGACGAAGGTCGAGGCGTTGGGCGCGAGGCGCGCCTTGAGGTTGCGGAACTCGACGCCGCGCACGCCGTCGAGGACGAAGGCGGGGCGCGCATCTTCGGCGAGGAACGTGACCCACACGTCGCTCATCTCCAGGCCCCGGACGTGTCGGACGAAGAAGCCGTAGGCGGGCATCTCGCCGAACATCGAGGGCTCGGGGTACGCCTCCTCCTTCTCGGGCGGGTCGAGCGCGGCCTGCGCGGGCGTGCCGCCGCCGCGGTAGTAGATGCGTATGTTCCTGAGGCGCACGTCCTCTATGTCGTGGCCGGGGACGCCGCTGATGATGGAGGCGTAGCGCGGGTCTGCGTTGTAGACGACGAAGTCGCTGATGTTGACGCGGCGCAGCTCGCCGACCTTCGTGCTCTCTTTCGGCCCCCGCAGGCGCGCGCCGAGGCGGAGGAAGATGGGCGAGTTCGAGACGTCGCGCATCGTGACGTTCGAGATGGAGACGTCTTCGAGCAGCCCGCCGTCCACGGTCTCCAGCGCCAGCCCGCGGCAGTAGTCGAAGACGCAGTTCGAGATGGTGATGTTCTTAAAGCCGCCGTTCGACTCCGTCCCGAACTTGATGCGCCCCGTCGGGCCGAACTCGCCGCCGCCCTCGCGCCGGTACGCGCGCCGGTACGTGCCGTCTAAGAGAGTCCCCTCGTCGTAGCCCGAGACCTGGCAGTTCGTGATGGTCACGTTCTCGGTCGCGCGCGCGAAGCCCAGGGCGTACGAACTCTTCGGGCAGATGCCGTCGTCGAAGGGCGAGTTGACCGTGCAGTTCGAGACGCGCACCTGCCGGCAGGCGTCGAGGTCGATGCCGTCGCGGTTGGTGTCGATCTTCAGGTTGTCGACGGTCAGGTTGTCCACACCGGTGGCGAGGATGGCGAAGTGTCCGCCGTGCAGGATGGTGAAGTCGCGCAGGACGACGTTGCGCGAGAGCTTCAAGGCGATGGCCTTGTTGCCCCAGCCCGGCTCGACCGCGTCGCGCGCGTTCGGGTAGCCGAAGGGCGTGGCCTCCGGGTTCTGGTTGCCGAGCGCCTTGTTCTGCGCGTCGGTGCGCGACTGGTTGCCGCTGCGCACGAGCCCCTTGCCCCAGATGAGCCCCGCGCCCGTGATGGAGACGTTCTCGACGCCCTCGCCCCAGATGAGGCTGTTGTGCCAGTGGCTGTGGCCGAAGTCCTGGTACTTGTCCCACCGGTTCGGCTCCGGCGGGTCGTACTTGCCGTCGCCGTCGCGCGGGTCTGCGGCGAGGATGACGGAGCCGGCGTCGAGGTGGAGCGAGACGTTGCTCTTCAGTTGAATCGAGAAGGAGCGGTACGTGCCCGCGGGGAGGCGGACGGTGCCGCCGCCCGCCGCGTGCGCCGCGTCGACAGCCCTGTTGATGGCGGGCGAGTCGAGCGCCCTCCCGTCGCCCTTCGCCCCGAACGCGCGGACGTTGTAGACGCCCTCGGCGTCCGCCTTCTGCGCCGCGCGGGAACTCGCCGCAGGCCGCGGCGTGTAGAGAAGCGAAGCCAGAAGGAGGAAGGGGACGGCCTTCAGAAACCTTTTCATCTTCATCGTCATTCACCTGAGCGCGCTGGAATTAACCACAGAGACACAGAGGCACAGCTTGAAGAGGAATACTTCAACAAGCTGTGCCTCTGTGTCTCTGTGGTGAAAAATCGTTGACTCAACATTCGACTCTCGCGTTTCGCAAACACCTGTAGCGCTGGCGGCGCTATCCATGTAAGATGCGATTGAAGCCCCGGCACCGACTGAAAGCTAATGCCCGTCACACTGGCCGACATCGCGCGCGAGCTTGGCGTCTCGAAGATGACCGTCTCGCGCGCCATCAACGACCACCCGCTGATTAACGCCGAGACGCGCGCGCGGGTGCTCGAAGTCGCGCGGCGCCTCAACTACCAGCCGAACCAGCACGCGCGCGCGCTCGCCACGAACCGCTCGCACCTCATCGGCGTCGTCGTGCCCGACCTGATGCACTCCTACTTCGCGGAGATATACCGCGGCGTCGAGTCGGTCGCGCGCCCCTTGGGCTACCGCAACCTCATCTGCAACACGGACGAGGACGCGGCCAAAGAGCTGGACGAGACCGAGGCGCTGCTGCCGCGCACCGACGGCCTCATCGTCGCCTCCAGCCTGCCGCCGGGCAAGGTCGGCTTCTACAAACGCATCATCAAAGAGGGGGCCAGGGTCGTCCTCATCGACCGCCGGCTGAAAGGGCTCAACTGCCCCGTCGTCCTGACCGACGACGTGCAGGTCGGCGTGCTCGCGACCGAGCACCTCGTCGGCCTGGGCCACAGGCGCATCGGCCACCTGCGCGGCACGACGGCCTCGACTTCCGAGGGGCGCTTCGAGGGCTACCGGCGCGCGCTCGAAAAGCACCGTTTGAAGTTCGACGAAAAGCTCGTGCGCGACTGCGGCTTCTCGGAGCGCGACGGCTACGAGGCCACGCGGCGTTGGCTCGAAGAGGGCGAAGTGCCCGGCGCGGTCTTCGCCGTCAACGACCCGGCGGCCATCGGCGCGATGCAGGCGCTCGAAGAGGCCGGCCGCCGCGTCGGCCGCGACGTGGCGCTCGTCGGCGGCGGCAACATACACTACGGCGACATGCTGCGCGTGCCCCTGACGACCGTCTCGTGGTCGCGGAGCGAGATGGGCCAGCAGGCCGCGCGCCTCCTCCTCCAGCTCATCGAAGGCGAGACGCCCGGCAAGAAGCAGGTCGTCCTCCCGCCCGAGCTGGTCGTCCGCAGCTCAAGCGGCGCGAACTAAAAAATTTCACCACAGAGACACAGAGGCACAGCTTGGAGTCTATGACTCAACAAGCTGTGCCTCTGTGTCTCTGTGGTGAATTGACTTGTTCGCGTAGCCCAACTCGGCACCGCCCGAGATGATGTGATCCACGCCGGTCGTGAAGGTCGCCTCCGCGGCGATGTAGACGCACAAGCGCCCGACCTCCTCGGCCGTCCCCATCCTTCCCACGGGCTGCGCCGCGCGCCCCTCGGCCAGAGCGCGCTCCGGGTCGGGCGCGGCGTCGGCCGCCTCCTGCCACAGGGGCGTGAAGATGTTGCCCGGCGAGATTGAGTTGACGCGCACGCCGCCGGCCGCCTCGTCCAGGGCGAGCGCCTTGGTGAAGGCCGTCACCGCACCCTTCGTCGCGACGTAGGTCGTCGCGTGGTGTTGCCCGATCCGCCCGACGAGGCTCGACATGTTGATGATGTTGCCGCGCACGAGGCGCAGGTGCGGGAGCGCGAGCTTGCAGGCCGTGAAGACGCTGACGAGGTTCAGCTCCAGGAGCGAGCGGAACTCCTCGACCGAGAAGTCGTCGATGGCTTTGTGCGGCGGGTGCCAGCCGGCGTTGTTGACGAGGCAGTCCAGCCGGCCGAAGCGCCCGACGGCCGTCTCGACGAGGCGGCGCACGTCCCCCTCCTTCGTCACGTCGCAGTAGACGAAGGCGGCCTCGCCGCCGCCTCCGGCGCGCGCCACGTCCTGCAACTCGCGCTCGACGGCGCGGCCGCCCACCTCTTGGTTGGAGCCGACGACGACGCGCGCCCCCTCGCGGACGAACTCCCGCGCGCAGCCCCTGCCGATGCCGCTGCTGCCCCCCGTCACGACCACGACCTTGTCGGCGTACCGAGACCCCATCCGCTTTCAGCCCTCCGTCCATCTCCTGCCGCGTGTCAGGTGAGAAGAGTTTAAAGAATCCCCGGCCCGTTTGACCAACGGGGCCCGCCCCGATTTCCCGGCCGGCGCGGGCGAAGAATTGTTACCGGTAAAATTCTACTTGTTACCGATAACAAAATCAAGTATAGTGTCCCGGCCGGCGCGGAAGGCGGGGTTTTCCTGAGCGGACGCGAGAGTCCGAACCCGCGCCTTCCGCCCCGGCGCTCGCCGAAAAAAACAACGTCAGTCCAGTTCGAGCCGACAAGGGTCAGGAGCCATCCCGCGACTAATAAGGAGAACTTCTATGTCTACCTTCCTGAGACGCTGGCCGAAGTTGACGTGCGGCCTCTGCCTGGCCCTCCTGCTCTGTCGGGTGGCGGCGGCGCAGTCCATCACCGGCAGCATCACGGGCGCGGTGACCGACGCCTCGGGCGGCGTGCTCGTGGGCGCCACCGTGACGCTCGTCAACGAGAAGACCGGCGAGCGGCGCAACGTCAACACGGACGGGGACGGCCGCTTCCAGTTCGCCGCCGTCCAGCCCGGCGTCTACACGGTGAGGGTCGAGCAGCAGGGCTTCCAGACCTTGGAGCGTCGGAACACGACCCTGAGCCCGAACGAGAGCCTCGCGCTCGGCGAGCTCGGCCTGCCCGTCGGGCAGGTGACCGAGGTCGTGACGACCGTCGCCTCGGGCACGGTGGTCGAGACCACTTCGAGCGACCTCACGGCGCGGCTCACCTCCGACCAGATCGCGCTCATCTCGACGAAGGGGCGCGACATCACTTCGCTTTTGCGCCTGATGCCGGGCACCTCGAACAACGACGACATCGAGGGCGTGGGCGACGGCTTCGGCACCGACCTGCCGAACGTCTCGGGGCAGCGCGGGCGCTCGGCCGTGGCGAGCGTGGACGGGCTGATGGCGGGCGAGCCGAGCGGCTCGAACAAGCTGAGCATGACGATCAACCAGGACGCCGTCGCCGAGGTGCAGGTCTTGCGCGACAACTACGGCGCCGAGTACGGCAACAACGGCGGCGCGCTCATCAACCTCGTCTCGAAGGGGGGCGGGAAGGAGTACCGCGGCACGGCCTACTACTTCCTGCGCAACGAGGCGCTCAACGCGAGCAACTTCTTCAGCAACAAGGCGGGCCTCAAGCGGCCGCTCTACCGTCACAACATCTGGGGCGGGAACTTCGGCGGCCCGCTCCCGCTGCCGCACTTCGGCGAGGGCGGGAGCCGCCTGGTTCGGGACAAGGCTTTCTTCTTCTTCTCCCTGGAGAAGCCGCACACGATCACGCCGACCGACCCGGTCTTCGTCACCGTCCCGACGGCCTTAGAGCGCGCGGGCAACTTCTCGCAGTCGCTCAACTCGAGCGGCGCGGCCGTCTCCGTCACAGACCCCCTGACCGGCCAGCCGTTCCCCGGAAACGTCATCCCCGCGTCGCGCATCAACCGGAGCGGGCAGGCGCTTCTGAACTACTACCCCCTGCCGAACGCGAACGGGCGCACGGCCGCGGGCGCCGCCTACAACTACGTCAACCAGCTCAGCCAGGACACGCCGAAGCACAGCTACGTCCTCCGCTTCGACCTGAAGCCGACAGACCGCGACAGCATCTACTTCAAGGCGCAGTGGTGGACTTCGGACAACGAGGGGCTCGGCACCTCGGGCTGGCCCAACGGCTCGAACGGCGTCGACCGCTGGGGCATCAGCTCGCACTACCTCTACACGGACGACGGGCGCTCGGCCAACTGGGTGCACATCTTCAACCCCGTGGTCGTCAACGAGTTCAACTTCGGCTGGCGCGACGACACCGAGGGCTTCGTCCCTTCGGACGGCTTCGTCGAGGGGCTGAAGCGGAGCACGCTGAACTACACCGCGCCCCAGCTCTTCCCGGACAACAACACGCTCGGACTCATCCCGCGCGCGACCGGGTGGTCGAGCGTCGCCGGCAACCCCGCCAACATCAACTGGCTCGACCGCTGGGGCGAGGTCGGCGCCGACCACATCAAGCCCTCGTTCTCCGACAACCTCTCCTGGAACCGCGGCGACCACAGCCTGAAGTTCGGCGCTTACTACGAGCGGCTCTTCAACAGGGAAGCGCCGGGCGGGCAGTGGTCGGGCGTGCTCGACTTCGGCACCAGTACGACGAACGGGTTCACGACGCAGGCCGGCAACACGAACTACGCCTACGCGAACGCCTTGCTCGGCAACTTCAACAGCTACACCGAGCAGCGCTCGCGCCCCTTCACCAACGAGCAGATCACGCTCTTCCAGTGGTACGCGCAGGATCAGTGGAAGGTGAGCCGACGCCTGAACGTCAACTACGGGGTGCGGCTCGGCTACCACTCGCCCTTCTTCCAGCTCGACGGGCAGGGCTCGAACTTCGACCCGACGAAGTTCGCCGCCGGCAACGCGCCGCTGCTCTACCAGGCCTACTGCGTCGGCCAGGCGAACGGCGTCCCGGCTCTGGGGACGGCCTGCGCCGCCGCCAACCAGCGCGCGGTCGACCCGCGCAACCTGCCCAACCCGTCGGCCGCGCAGCTCCTGCCCGCGCGCCTGATCCGTTCCTTCGTCGCAGGCGCGGGCGACCTGCTCAACGGCCTCGCGCTCCCGACCGACCCCGCGACTCCGAAAGGTTATCGCCACACCAGGCCCGTCGACTTCGAGCCGCGCCTCGGCTTCGCTTTCGACATCTTCGGCACCGGCAAGACGGTCTTACGCGGCATGGGCGGCATCTACCACGCGCCGCGTATCGGCGGCGGCACGGGCGGCGCCAGCAGCCTCGGCAACAACCCGCCGCAGCAGCGCACCTACACCATCCAGAACGGGAACATCGACCAGTTGGTAGACCTCATCGGCACGGCCCTGAACTTCCCGACCGGCTTGAGCGGCGTCGAGGTCAACTCGAAGACGCCGGCCAGCTACAACTACACGCTCGGCGTCCAGCAGGACATCGGCTTCAAGACCGTCGTCGAGGTCTCTTACGTCGGCTCGTTCGCGCGCCACCTCGGCGAGCGGCGCAACGTCAACGCCATCCCCGACGGCGCGAAGTTCGTCGACTGCCGCGTCGTCGCCGCCGCGCTCTGCCGCCCCGAGAACCGCGACCCCCTGACCGCGGCCAGCGCCAAGAACAACGACTTCCTGCGCCCCTACCGCGGCTACGGCGACATCAACGTCGTCACCTGGTCGGGCACTTCGAACTACAACTCGATGCAGGTGCAGCTCAACCGGCGCTACACGCAGGGGTTCCAGTTCGGCGCGGCCTACACCTACTCGAAGTCCTTCGACTACGCCAACGACGACACCTCCGACCTCTCGGCCCCGCGCCCCTACAGGGCGTTCAACTACGCGCCCTCGGACTTCGACCAGACGCACATCGCGACCGTCTACTACATCTACGACGTGCCCGGCCTCGGCCGCCGCTTGGGTAACAAGTTCGTCGGCGCCCTCCTCGACAACTGGCAGGTCTCGGGCATCACCTCGTACGCCTCGGGCAAGCCGAAGAACCTGACCGTCACCTACCCCGCGGGCACGGCGACCATCTCTTCGGGACAGACGTGCCCGCCGGGGACGTTCCAGACCTCGGCGACCCAATGCACGATGATTACGGACTTCACGGGCGGGACGGTCAACGCGCGCCCCAACGTCGTCTGCGACCCGATGAAGAATGTTTCGGGGGCAGACCCGACGGGCACGCCTTTCGTCATCAACACGTCGTGCTTCGCCGCGCCGACCGCGCTCGGGCAGATCGGGAACCTCCCGCGCAACGCGGTGCGGATGCCCTCGATCTTCAACACCGACTTCGCGTTCTTCAAGAACATCAGACTCGGAGAGAGCCGCGGGATACAGCTGCGGTGGGAGATGTACAACGTCTTCAACCGGGCGAACTTCAGGGACATCGACGGCGCGATGACCTTCGGCGTGGTGCAGGTCAACCCCGGCGGCACCGGCGCCGCCTGCACGGCGGCCAACGTCTGCACGGCGCAAGTCCGCCAGACGCGCACGACCTTCGGCACGCCGACCAGCGCGCGCACGCCGCGCGTGATGCAGGCTTCGCTGCGGATTAACTTCTGAAGGCAAGTTTAGGGAGTTGATGTTAACCACAGAGACACAGAGGCACGGCTTGGGGCACATATCTCAGGAAGCCGTGCCTCTGTGTCTCTGTGGTTAATTCTCAGTTGCTTAAAAGGAGCGTTTGAGCCATGAAGTTCGTACAGACCGCTCTCTTGCTCATCCTCGCCTGCACGGCCGCCAACGCGCAGACGGCGACGGGCGGCGTCAACGGGACGGTGACCGACCCGCACGGCGCGGTCGTGCCCGGCGCCACCGTCACGCTCGTCAACCGCGCCACCAACATCGAGACGCGCGCCGAGACGAGCGCCGACGGCTACTACACCTTCGTCAACGTCAGCCCCGGCACCTACCTCCTGCGCGTCGAGGCCGGAGGGTTCAGCACCGTCCAGACCTCGCCCTTCGACGTGGGCGTCAGCCAGACCTTGACGCAGAACGTCTCGCTCGCGGTCGGCGCGGTGACGCAGACCGTCGAGGTCGTCGCGGGCGGCGAGCTGATTCAAGCCTCTTCGACCGAACTAGGGACGGTCATCCCCGAGAAGGCGATTGAAGACCTGCCCCTGAACGGGAGGAACTTCACGCAGCTCCTGACGCTGACGCCGGGCGTGACGCCGGTCTCCACCTCGCAGAACCGCAGCGTCGGCGGCGTCGAAGGCAACGTCGGCATCCCCGGCTCGGGCTTCTCCGACCCCTCGTTCCACGGGCAGCAGAACCGCTCGAAGCTCTACTTCTTCGACGGCATCATCAACACGAACGTGCGCGGGCCGACCTACATCGTCATCCCGAACCTCGACCTCGTCCAGGAGTTCAAGGTCGTCGGGCACGACGCGAAGGCGGAGTTCGGCGGCGCCTCGGGCGGCGTGATGAACATGGTCTCGAAGTCGGGCGGGAACAAGTTCCACGGCTCGGCCTTCGAGTTCGTCCGCAACGACGCCTTCGACGCGCGCAACACCTTCGACGTCTGCACGCCCGCGCGCTGCGCGCCCGGACAACTGGTGCCGGACGAGCCGGCGCCCTTCAGGCAGAACCAGTTCGGCGCTTCTCTGACGGGGCCGGTCTTTAAGAACCGAACCTTCTTCTCGGTCGGCTACGACGGCTGGCGCTACAGCCAGCCCACGCTCGCGCTCTCGTACGTCCCGACCGCGGCCGAGATAGGCGGCGACTTCTCGAACACGAGCGCCAACTTCCGGCGGCAGATATTCAACCCGTACTCGACGCGCGCGTCCGGAAACACCTTCGTCCGCGACGCCTTCCGCTGCGACTCTGCGGGGAACCCCCTGCCCGTCGACTCGCAGAACCGGCAGAACCAATCGACCGGGACGGTCTGCAACAAGATTCCGCAGGCGCTCATCAACCCCTCGATGCAGGCGTTCTTCCGCACCTACGCGGCGACGCCGAACTTCACCGGCGACCCCTCGAACAACTTCGTCCAAGGGCGGCCGACGACCAACGAGTCGAACGGGTATCAAATCCGCATCGACCACCGCTTCGGCCAGAGCGACGACATCTTCTTCCGCTACACGCAGCAGAACGTCACGGTCTTCAACCCCATCGGCGAGTCAGGCTCGACCGCGGGCAGCGGGCGCGGGCGGAACTACGGCGGCGCCTGGACGCACACCTTCAGCGGGAATCTCATCCTCGACGTGCGCGCCGGCTACGCGGGCCGCCCCGGCGTCGACTCCGGACAGCAGAACCAGCACGAGGCCGGCACAGACCCTCTGAACCAGCAGGGCTTTAAAGACGTGGACAAGTACGGCGGCCTGCTCGTGCGCCTCGCCAACTGGACGGCCGGCGGCAACAACGACTTCGGCGTCCGCGGCGAGGCCATCCGCGAGAACCCGAACTGGAGCGTGACGCCCAACGCCATCTGGGTGAGGGGGAACCACAACCTCAAGGCCGGCTTCTGGTACATCGAGGCCAAGCGCATCCAGTTGAACACCTTCCAGCGTTACAACTTCATCGACGAGCAGACGCGCAACCCCTCGGCCGCCTCGGGCACGACGGGGCTCTCTCTCGCCTCCGCGCTGCTCGGCTTCCCGAACGACTTCCAGGCGCAGACGCCGACGCCGCACGGCGGCCCCGTGCAGTTCAAGTACGCCTCCTGGGCGGCCTACGTGCAGGACGAGTGGCGCGTGAGCCGCGACGTGATGCTGACGCTCGGGCTTCGTTACGACTACCTGACCCAGCCGAAGACGCTCGACGGCCGCCTGTGGAACGCGCTCGACCTCCCGAACCAGCGCTGGCTCATCGGGGCGGAGACGATGCCGCCGTTCTGTAGCGCGGCGGGTGCCGCGCCCTGCATCCCCGACGCCTTCAAGAACGACCCGCACTTCGCGAACGTCGTGCTCGCGGGCAAGGCTTTCTTCGCGCCGCCGCCGATTAAGGACAACTGGGGGCCGCGCATCGGCGTCGCGTGGACGATGAACCCGAAGACGGTTTTGCGTGCGGGCTGGGGCCTCTACTGGGACGCACTGCCCGCGCGCAGCCAGTACGCGCAGAACGACCTCGAGATGGCGATCTGGCCCGACGCCACCGCCTTCGCCGGCACCGCGAACGCGAGCGCCAACTTCGCGGGCGGCACCTTCGCCAACATCATCCAGCTTCAGAGTCAGGGCTTCGCCACGCCTTTGCCGACGACAAATCCGTGGACGCCGGGCAACACCTTCGGCGACGACCCGAACTACAAGGACAGCTGGTCGAGCCAGTGGCACGTCGAGCTGCAACGCCAACTGACCCCGACCCTCCTGCTCTCGGCCGCCTACGTCGGCAGCCGCAACGGGCGTCTGCCTTACTCCGGCTTCGCCAACACGGCGAATCAGGCTTTCCCCGCCGGCACACCCAACTCCGTCATCGACGCGGCGCGGCCGATGCCGTGGGTCGGCGCGAACATCAACTACACGCGCAGCATCGGCTACTCGAACTACAACGCGCTTGAGACGCGTTTGCAGCGTCGCTTCTCAAGAGGGTTGCATTCCATCCTCTCTTACACGTGGGGCAAGTCCATCGACGTGGGGAGCGGTTACTTCAACGTCGAGAACGGGCCGGGCGGCGGCTCGACCATCCAGAACTACTACGACCGTTCGACGGCGCGCGGCGTCTCGTCCTACGACATCACGCACTTCCTCTCGTGGGCGACCCTTTACGAACTGCCCTTCGGGCACGGCAAGCGCTGGCTCAACGGGGGGCCGGCCTCGTGGCTCCTCGGCGGCTGGCAGACGAACTACATCATGCAGGCGCGCTCGGGCCAGCCCTACAACTTGCAGATCACGGGCGACCTCGCCAACATACGCGGGAGCGCGCCCTCTGCGCCGGGCAACTACCTGCGGCCGAACCTGCTCGCAGACCCGTTTGTGGCCGGCCCCGTGCCCGCGAACCCGGACCCGAACTGCCAGAAGACCATCTCGCAGGGCGGGCGCGCGGCCGACCAGGTGCGCACGCGCGTGAGCTGGTTCAACCCCTGCGCCTTCGGCATCCCCAGCGGCGCTTTCGGCAACCTCGGGCGCAACGTCTTCCGCGGCCCGGCCGTCTTCAACGTGGACTTCTCGCTCTTCAAGAATGTGAACATCCGCGAGGGGATGAAGCTGCAACTGCGCGGCGAGGCCTTCAACGTCTTCAACATCCAGAACTGGGACGTGCCCTCTTCGCTGACCGTCAACACCAACGCCAGCGCAATCGCGGCCGGCGCGGGCCGCGTCACCGCGCTCGCCCAGGGGACGACGCCGCGGCAGTTGCAGTTCGGGGTGAGATTCGTGTTCTAAACGCTGGGAGCGCGGTCATCCCTGCCCGCATGAGCGCGCAGCGCGAAGGCAGAGAAACGTTATGTCTCAACGTTGAGGCGAAGAGTACGACGGTCAGCGCGCTGAAGCGCGCTAGCGGGCAGGGATGCCCGCGCTCCCGGCGAGGAGAGGCATATAGAATATGGACGACGGACAGATGTCGAGACGCGACTACATGAAGTTACTCGGCGGCGCCGCGGCGGCGACGGCGTTACCTTTGACAGAGGCGCGCGCGCAGTCGAACCCGCCGCCGATTCCCCAAGAGAGTGCGGAAACAAAAGCCGACCGCGAGCGGCGCATGCGCTGGTGGCACGAGGCCAAGTTCGGCATGTTCATCCACTGGGGCCTCTACTCCGTCCTCGGCCGCCACGAGTGGGTGCAGGAGATGGAGGGCATCCCGGCGACCGAGTACGCGCGCATCGCCAGGGAGTTCCGCCCCCGCCCGAACGCCGCCCGCGAGTGGGCGCAGCTCGCCAAGCGCGCCGGCCAGCGCTACATGGTCATGACGACCAAGCACCACGAGGGCTTCTGCCTCTTCGACACGAAGACGACCGACTTCTGCGCCCCCAGACAGGGGCCGGGCCGAGACCTCGTCCGCGAGTACGTCGAGGCCGCGCGCGCCGAGGGCCTGCGCGTCGGCTTCTACTACTCCCTGATGGACTGGCACCACCCGGACGGCGCGCGCTGCGAGCGGGACGAGGCCGCGCGCCGCCGCTTCGTCGAATACATCCACACGCACCTGCGCGAACTGCTGACGAACTACGGCAAGGTGGACGTGCTCTGGTACGACGTCTCCTGGCCGCTCGACGCCGCGGGCTGGGAGTCGGAGCGGATGAACCGGATGGTCTTCGACCTCCAGCCCGACATCATCGTCAACAACCGCAACAAGCTCGCCGGAGACTTCTCCACGCCCGAGCAGCAGATCACGGCGACCGAGGTCGGGCGCGCGTGGGAGTCCTGCATGACGATGAACGACAGTTGGGGCTACCAACGCGCCGACGACGGCTGGAAGACGCCGAAGCAGATCGTCCGCAACCTCATCACCTGCGCGCACGACGGCGGCAACTACCTCCTCAACATCGGGCCGAAGCCGGACGGCTCGATCCCCCTGGAGTCGGTCGCCATCCTCGGCGCGGTCGGGCGCTGGACGGCGCGCAACGGCGAGTCGGTCTACGTCGGGGGCGAGCGCTGCCAGCCGCGGCGGTCGCGCAACGGCAGCTTCTCGCGCCGCGGCAACACGCTCTACTTCCACGTACACTACTGGCCGGGCGGCGACGACCTCGCGTTCGCGGGGTTGCAGACGAAGGTCAGGTCGGCGCGCCTGCTCGCCTCGGGCAGGCCCGTCCGCTTCGAGCAGGACGAGTACCGCGTGCGCTTCCGCGGCCTGCCCGTGCGCGCGCCCGACACGCCCGTCACGACCATCGCGCTCGAATGCGAGTCCGAGCCGCGTCAGGACGAGCTGTTCGTCCGCCGCCGCGAGCGCGGGGCCGTCTAGTGGGTGCGGTCTACACGCGCCGGGACTTCCTCTCGGCGGCGGCGCTCGGACTGCCACTGCTCGCGGCGCCGGCGCGCGCCTTCGACGTGGCCGCCTTCGAACGCGCGCGCGTGCTGAAGGCGGCGCGGCGGTATCTATCCGAACGGCCCTACACGGTCACGGCCGAGCGCGGCCCGCGCTCGGAGGGCGGGCCGCACGACTTCTTCTCCGAGGGCGACTACTGGTGGCCCGACCCGCAGAACCCTTCGGGGCCTTACGTGCAGCGCGACGGCATGACCAACCCCGACAACTTCGTCGGGCACCGCCGCGCGCTGATGCGCCTGAGCGTGCAGGCGGCCGCGCTCGCCGCGGCGTGGAGGTTGACGAAGGACGGGCGCTACGCGCGCCACGCGGCGCGACACCTGCGCGCGTGGTTCTTAGACCCCGCGACCTTCATGAGTCCGCACCTCGAATACGCGCAGGCCATCCACGGCCGCACGAAGGGGCGCGGCGTCGGCATCATCGACACCATCCACCTCGTCGAAGTCGCGCGCGCCGTCGAAGTGCTGGGCGGTTCGCGCGCGCTCGCGCGGGACGAGCTGGCCGGCGTGAGGAGGTGGTTCGCCGAGTACCTGCGCTGGATGACGACCAGCGGGAACGGCGTCGAAGAACGCGAGGCGAAGAACAACCACGGCACCTGCTGGGTCATGCAGGTCGCGGCCTTCGCGCACTTGACGGGGGACGGGGGGCTGCTCGGCTACTGCCGCGGGCGTTTCAAGACGGTGCTCGTCCCCGGAGAGATGGCCGCGGACGGCAGCTTCCCGCAGGAACTGCGGCGCACGAAGCCCTACGGCTACTCGCTCTTCAACCTCGAAGCGATGTCCGCGACCTGTCAGCTCCTCTCGACGCCGACAGACGACCTCTGGCAGTTCGAGCTGCCGGACGGCCGCGGGATGCGGAGGGCTCTGGAGTACATGGCGCCCTTCATCCGCGACAAGCAGCGCTGGCCGCTCAAGCCGGACGTGATGTACGACGCCGAATGGCCGATGCGCCAGTCGAGCCTCCTCTTCGCCGGCCTCGCGCTCAGACGCCCCGACTACCTCGAACTCTGGAAGCGCCTCCCGGCCGACTCCGCGGTCGAGGAGGTCGTCCGAAACTTCTTCATCCGCCAGCCGGTGCTGTGGGTGGGGAAGTAGTAGGCAGTAGGCAGATGGCAGTAGGCAGTTCGGTTGCCGAAGGTTGAAATCTAAAGAGGGCAGACGCAAGGTGGCGAAGGCTGAACTGCCTCCTGCCATCTGCCTACTGCCTACTCTCTTATGTCCATCACGATTACGGGCATCAAGGCGCTGGACATCCGCTTCCCGACCTCGCGCGCGCTCGACGGGTCGGACGCGATGAACCCAGACCCCGACTACTCGGCGGCTTACGTCGTGCTGAGCACGGACTCGCCCGAGGGGCTCGAAGGGCACGGGCTGACCTTCACCATCGGGCGCGGCAACGAGCTGTGCTGCGCGGCGGCCGAGGCCATCGGCTTCCAGCTCTTCGGGCGGACGCTGGAGTCCCTGACCGAAGACATGTGTGCGTTCTGGGATTTGATGACGGGCGACAGCCAGTACCGCTGGCTCGGGCCGGAGAAGGGCGTCGTGCACCTCGCGGCGGCGGCGGTCGTCAACGCCGTCTGGGACTTGTACGCGAAGGCCGAGGGGAAGCCTTTGTGGAAACTCCTCGCCGACATGACGCCCGAGCAGTTGGTCGCGTGCGTGCCCTTCCGCTACATCACCGACGCGCTCACGCGCGAGGACGCGCTCGAAATCCTCCGACGTTTAGAACCGACGAAGGCCGAGCGCGAGGCGCACGTACGCGAAACGGGTTACCCGGCCTACACGACCTCGGCCGGCTGGCTCGGCTACACGGACGAGAAGATTCGGGGCCTGCTCCGCGAAGCTTTAAGGGACGGCTGGACGCACTTCAAGATGAAGGTCGGCCGCAGCCTCGAAGAGGACGTGCGCCGCGCCGCGCTCATCCGCGAAGAGATCGGCTGGGAGCGCACGCTCATGCTGGACGCGAACCAGGTCTGGGACGTGGGGCAGGCGATTGAATGGGTGCGCGCGCTCTCCGAGTTCAAGCCGCTCTGGATCGAGGAGCCGACGAACCCCGACGACGTGCTCGGGCACGCCCGGATCGCGCGCGCCGTCGCGCCCGTCCGCGTCGCCACGGGC
>JAFAZX010000098.1:0-17500 GCA_019239425.1 Acidobacteriota bacterium | reverse complement strand
GGCTGGGCAGGTAGTCCACGACCGCGTCGAGCAGCGTCTGCACGCCCTTGTTCTTGAAGGCGGAGCCGGTGACGACGGGGACGAGCTTGATCGCGATGGTGCCCTTGCGGAGCGCCGCGCGAATCTGCTCCTCGGTGAACGAAGCGCCCTCGTCTTCGAGGTACTGCTCCATCAACTCCTCGTCGGCCTCGGCGGCGGCTTCCAGCAGCTTGTGGCGCATCTCCTGCGCGCGCTCTTTGAGGTCTGCGGGAATCTCGGTCGTCTCGTACTCGGCGCCCTTCGACTCGTCGTTCCAGACGAGCGCCTTCATCGTGATGAGGTCGACGACGCCCTTGAACTGGTCTTCGAGGCCGATGGGAATCTGCAGGGCGACGGGGTTGGCGCCGAGGCGGTCGATGATCGACTGGAACGAGCGGTCGAAGCTGGCGCCGGCGCGGTCGAGCTTGTTGATGAAGCAGATGCGCGGGACGCCGTACTTGTCGGCCTGACGCCAGACGGTCTCGGACTGCGGCTCCACGCCCGCGACGCCGTCGAAGACGGCGACCGCGCCGTCGAGCACGCGCAAGCTACGCTCGACCTCCATCGTGAAGTCGACGTGGCCGGGCGTGTCGATGATGTTGATGCGGTACTCGGTGCCGGAGCGCTTCCAGAAGCAGGTCGTCGCGGCCGAAGTGATCGTGATGCCGCGCTCCTGCTCCTGCTCCATCCAGTCCATCGTCGCCGTGCCCTCGTGCACCTCGCCGATCTTGTGCGAGACGCCCGTGTAGAAGAGCACGCGCTCGGTGGTCGTGGTCTTGCCGGCATCGATGTGCGCCATGATGCCGATGTTCCGGAACTTGTTCAGGTCTTGCTTAGCCATAACGAACCCCGTGAATGGTGAACGGTAAATGGTAAATGGTTTATCTATTCACCATTGACTATTTACCATTTACCAACCCTTACCACTTGTAGTGCGCGAAGGCCTTGTTCGCCTCGGCCATGCGGTGCGTGTCGTCCTTCTTCTTGACGGCGTTGCCGCGGTTGTTGGCGGCGTCGAGCATCTCGCCGGCGAGGCGGTCAATCATCGTCTTCTCGCCGCGGGCGCGGGCCGCGCCCACGATCCAGCGGATGGCGAGACTCCCTCTACGCTCCTGCGCGACCTCGATGGGCACCTGGTAGGTCGAGCCGCCGACGCGGCGGGACTTGACCTCGACCGTGGGCCGCACGTTCTCGATGGCGCGCTTGAACATCTTCAAGGGGTCTTCGCCCGTCTTGTCGCCGACCTGGAGCAGCGCGCGGTAGAAGATGCCCTCGGCCGTAGACTTTTTGCCGCCCCACATCAGGCCGTTGATGAACTTGGTCACCAGGGGGCTGTTGTAAACGGGGTCGGGCAGCACGTCGCGTCTGTCAACAACTCTTCTTCTAGGCATAGTCGTTTACCGTTCTGGTCTTACCGCTTACCACCCTTCGCGCCGCCCTTGGCCGCGCCGGCCGCCGCGCCGCCCTTCGGGCGCTTGGCGCCGTACTTCGAGCGCCCCTGCTTGCGGTCGTTGACGCCGACCGAGTCGAGCGTGCCGCGGATGATGTGGTAGCGGACGCCCGGCAGGTCTTTCACACGCCCGCCGCGGATGAGCACAATCGAGTGCTCCTGGAGGTTGTGGCCGACGCCCGGGATGTAGGTCGTCACCTCGATGCCGTTGGTCAGGCGCACGCGCGCGACCTTCCGCAGGGCCGAGTTCGGCTTCTTCGGGGTCTGCGTGTAGACGCGCGTGCAGACGCCGCGCTTCTGCGGCGACTGCTGCAAGGCCGGGCTGGCCGTCTTGTACTTGACGGCCTGGCGCCCCTTCCGTACGAGTTGGTTGATGGTCGGCACTGCTTTCCAGTCCTCTTTAAAGTTCGCCTCTCGGTCTCGCGCCGTCTTTAAGGCGCAAGAGGCTGCCTTCCCTGCCTCTTACCGGAACTCGTTCCGGCAGTCAGCGCAAGAGCGGCATGCCCTTGTTTGTCTAATTAGTCAGGGATGTTCTGACTTAACTGCGGGTGTGGATGCTGGCCTCCCTACGGCCGAACTTTTCTGTGGCGTCGCCTTGATTAAAGGGTCGCGTGGCTCTTCCTAACGCTTGAGCCACGGCTGTTTCGCTCCCCGCGCCCGGCCTCGCCCTTTCGGGGAGGTGGCCCGGAGTTTACGCCACAATATTTGTCAACGGCCTTGAAAACCCTCTCGGGCCACGAGACCGGGCGACGCCTCCACACCGGCAGAACTACTCAAGCGCCGCACTGTTGGGAAATGGACTGCGAGTCCAAACGTGAGACTATACGGGCGCTTCCCCGGTCTGTCAAGCGCGTACGGAGCGCCCGACCAGCCCGCCTCAAAAATCGCCCCGGCCGTAACCTTTTCTGCTAAAGTCTGCGCCCGGAGACCGTAACTGAAAGGCGAACACCTTTGATGCGCTTCAACCCGGACGAGTACATCACCGTCAGCGAAAGAATCGAGAAATTTTACGCGAAATTCCCGCAGGGTCGGATCATCACGACCGTCATGGAACACAGCCAGGAGACGGGCTTCATCCTCATGCGCGCGGAGGTCTACCGCGAGCCTGACGACGCGCTCCCCGCGGCGACCGGCCACGCCTACGAGCTTCGGAGCGCCGGCCACGTGCAGGCCGGGAGCTACGTCGAGGTCTGCGAGACCTCTTCGGTGGGGCGCGCTCTGGCGCTGCTCGGCTTCGAGGTCAGGCGGGGCGTGGCGAGCCGCGAGGAGGTCATACGCGGGGCGAAGAAGCAGCAGGCGGCGGCGACCGCGGCGGCACCGGCACGCGCCGAGCGCCCGGCGCCTGCGCCGGAGAAGGCGGCGGCGACGCCCGCGCCCGCCGCGGAGGTGGGTGCCGACCTCGACACACTGATTTTGCAGGCGGCCGAAGAGTTGGGCTACGACGCGGCGAAGGTGCGGAAGTGGGTCAACCAGAAGTACGAGGTGACGGGCGGTCTCGGCAGCCTGACGCCGCACGACAAGCGCGAGGTCTTAAAAATCTTCACCGAGCAGGCGCGCCCGCAGCCGCGCGCCGGGCGTTGAGGGGCGCAGGGTCTAGCCACCCCGCTCGTCCTCCCGGCGGATGAGGTCGCGCCAGGGCGTGTCGAAAATCCTGTCCATCTGCGTCTCTATCAACTCAAGGCACTCGCAGGCGCCTTTGACCAGCCCTTCGGGGTTGAGGATGGTCATCCGGCCGCGCGTGTAGGTGATGAGGCCGGCCTTCTGGAGGATGGCGGCGGTGGTCGAGACCGTCGGGCGCTGGACGCCGAGCATCGCGGCCATGAACTCCTGCCGCATCGGGAACTCCGGGCGCCGGACGCGGTTGTGCACCAGCTTGAGCCAGCGGCACATCCTCTGGTCGAGCGTGTGGAGGCGGTTGCAGGCCGCGCCCTGCGAGGTCATCGTCAGGAAGGCGTGCGTGTAGCGCGCGACGAGTGTGTTGAGCGGCGACTCCGGCCTCTCCATCACCTCGCGGAGAAAGTCCTCCGACTTCATGCGGTGGCCGTAGCCCGGCACCTGTACGAAGGTGCGGGTCGGGGTCGAGGGCATGCGCAGCCAGAACTGGATGCCGATCATCCCCTCGACGCCCATCAGCCCGGTCTCGATGGAGGAGCCGTCGCTCAACTCCTGGAGGGTCGAGGTGACGGCGTCGTAAGGGAAGAAGACCAACCGGATCGGCTCGTCCGGCTCGATGAACGTCTCCTCGAACTTCACCTCCGTCCACTCAAGGAACGGGTCTAAGCGCTCGCGCTCCTCCCGCGGCAGCGCCGCCAACAAAAGGTTCTCTTTCTGCCCGGACATACAGACCTCCTGCAACGTCCCGCAGACACGAGTGCGGAGGCTTACCGAGAAGGTAGAGGGGCCACTCCGTACGGTTCGGCTCACTGTGTCAGGGGGATGACACAGTGAATCTAGCAACGTGTGTGGGTTTGGGTCTGTACGAGTTGGCGCAAACGTCAGGCGGGCGTAAACGGCGTCGGCCGAGCGAAGTCTAAGACTTCGCTCGGCCGTTCGCCGTCGAATGTTCGTTCGAGTTGTTCCCTGATGATGAGGTAGCAGTCGCAGGAGCGCTCTTCCAGCCGGGGCCGGTCGGTGACGACGAAGCTGCCGCGCGTGTAGTCGATGAGGCCGGACTCCCTCATCTTCTGCGCGATCTCGGAGACGGTCGGCCGCCGCACGCCGAGCATGACCGCGAGGTACTCCTGCGTCAGGGGGAAGCCGCCGTCGCCGACGCGGTCGTGCGTCATCAGTATCCAGCGCGACATGCGCGACTCGATGTTGTGCGTGGCGTTGCAGGCGGCGTGCTGCTGGACGGCGGCGGCGAAGAAGTTGGCGTAGCGCAGGAGGACTTCGTAGGCGGGGCCGCCGCGCGCGCGGACGTGCGCGTCGAAGTCGGCGACGCGCATGCGCAGGGCGCTGCCCGCCATCTGGACGAGGACGGTCGCGTTGCTGCGGCGCACGCCGTAGAGCGCCGAGAGGCCGACGAAGCCCTCGCTGCCCATCATGCCGACCTCGATGGTGTCGCCCTCGGAGGTGTGGACGACCGTGGCGGTGACGGCCGTCTCGAGGAAGTAGACGTGCTCGAACGGCTGGTCGAACTCGACCAGCGCCTGGTTGAATTCCAGCGCGACGGGTTCGAGGTAGGGGCGCAGCCGCGCCCGCTCTTCTGCGGGGAGTCCCGACAGGAATCTATTCGCCGACACTCGCGCCCCCGTCGGAACTCAGGCTCTTGAGGAACTCGCGCTGCTCCTCGATCATCCTCCGCTGCCGCCGGCACAGCTCGACCGTCAACGCGCAGTCGCTGTGAATGCGCCTGATCATGCGGTACGTGTCGAGCAGGCACTTATGTCTGCTGTCCACGGCCCTGAGCACCTCCGACTCCCGGAATGACGCCAAAGAAGTGTCGTCTGTCCTTCGCACGCGCGCCTCCACTCGAACCACGCGGATGGGAAAGCTCTCTTTCAGCGTGGCAATATAAGGGAAGCGCGCGCCGCCCGTCTGTCACCTACTTAACTCTGAGCACGGTTTCCGACCTCCCCCGAGCCTTTTTCCCAAAGCGCCCCGACCGTTTCGACAGGCCGCCCCGACCGAAAAACGGCCGGCGCGGTCTCAATTCCGCGCCGGCCTCTTAGCTTAAGTCGGTGGTTGAAGTTTACTCGTCGTCGCCCTCCTCCGCTGAGAAGGCCGCGTCCTTCTCACGGGACGGGTGTCATTCGGCTTTCCTGCCCGCTGCTGTTCGTCGGCTCAGGGCGAGCGCCGCGATTGATGTCGCGTCGGTGATCTCGCCGGCCGCGACCATCTCCCAGAACTCTCCCTCTTCGACCCACTTCGTCTGCAACACCTCCGTCTCGTCCGGGTGCGGCTCTCCGGGCTTCAACCCGCGCGCCCTGAAGAGGTAGACCTCGTCGTTGGTCGAGCCCAGGAGCGTGTGGACGCGGCCCAGGTACGTCCAGTCGTTACTCGTCGCCCCGGTCTCCTCTGCGAGCTCCTCCCTGGCCGTCTCTATCGGGTCCCCCTCGTAGTTGAACGAAGGGAACGCCCCCTTGGGGATTTCCCACGAGTACTTATTCACCGTGTAGCGGAACTGCCCGACCAGCAGGACCCGGTCGCGTTGGTCCAGGGCGACGACGCCGATGCCGCCTTTGAGTTCGACGACGGAGTATATCCCCGGCGACCGGTCGGGCCGGATCACGTCATCGACCCGCACCCTGATCCAATTGTTCTCGTACACTATCCTGCCCTGTAGGGTTCGCCAAGGGTTGCTCATACCGCCCTTCTTTCATACTCCGCGCGCGACGACCTCAGTTCTCGGTTCTTAGAATCCGGTCTATGATGGCAGCCAGCTCTACGCTCTTGGTTCTTGACCTTACCATCCTCAACAGCTCACGATCCGCGTCGCTCAGCCTCGGGAGGCCGATGCTCTCGATTCTCCGTATCGTAGGCTCCCCGTGCCAGAAGCCCGGGTCTGAGAGCTTGGCGGCAAACTCCGGCAGGGAGTAGACCGTGAAGTCCGGCTCGTCGTCAGCGCCGGACGGCAACTGATCGTAATAAACACCTCGCCTGAGGCGGCCCACGACCAGGCCGCCGTAGGCGCCGCCCTCCTGCGAAAGCTGCCTGCGCCTGATGTCGAGGTACGAAGCCACGTCCGTGTCGATTCTATCACCGACGGTGCAGGTGTGAACTCCGATCCGCTCGGCCCCGCTCTTTTCGAGGACATCCCTGAAGGCTTCGGCGCGGAACGACGCCTTCGACTTCTCGAAGTAGCGCGCGCAGATCCGCTGCGCGCTCGTCAGGAGTTTTTCGTCCTCCCCATTATTGATGGCGACCCGAACGGCATGATCCAACTGCTCCTTTGAGGCGTAGGCGTCTTCGGTATAGACGATGTCCCTCTGACGGGGGAACATGTCTTTCAGCCCCAGCTTCTTGAGTTTCCAGCACTGGGTTTCGAAGTCCCCTTCGGTCACGATCTTGAGCTTGAAGCCGAGGACGTCGCGCAGTTGGTAGAGTCCGGCGACCGAGTCCGGATACGGGAACGCGGGGGTACTTTTAAACGCCTCGACCGCCCGGTCAACCCTCTCATTCTTCGAGGGGTCGTTGCGAACCTTCAACAACTCGCGCTGCACGTCACGCGAATCCCTGAACCACTCTTCGCGCCGCTCCTCGTACGTCCCGGGCGTCAACAACTCGTTCAGGGCGAGGGCCAGCTCGAACAGCTCGCGGCTTTTCCACTTGTACCTGACGTTCGTATCGATAATTAATTGCCAGTTGTCGTGATCCCGATAGATGTTCTCGTAGAGCTGCTGCCGCTCCGCGTCGTCGCCGAGAATACCCAGGGCCTTGAAGCCGGCGCCGGCCGCGGCCAGCCGCCACTTCCTGGAATCGCATAACGTGTGATCTAAATCGACGAGCGCGAGCTTGGGCACGTCGTCCCAGAAGCGCGCGAGTACGTGCGCCAGCCACTGGCCCTGCGACTCGCCATCCGCCCCGACGGCGGCCCCCTCCCCCTCGCGCGGCGGCACGACTTCTTCGGGGGCGAGGCCACCTTTGGGCCGGAGGTCTTTTGCGTCCAGCAGGAGGTCGGCCCTGGTCGCGTACCGCCCGTTCTTCAGTCGGAGCGACACGGCGGCGGTCGCGAAAGCGAGGATGTGTCGGAGCACGTCCTCGCCGGCCTCCGCCCCCGCCTCGCCGGAGGCGCTCTCGAAGAGCATCGCCGTCGAGGCCAGCGCGAGCGCCCCGTTGAAGGTGTCGCCGGCGCCGTTGGTCTTGCGCGGGGTGATGTCGCAGGCGGGGATGTGCGCCCGCACGCGGCCGTCCCGGCAGGAGTAGATCACGTTGGCGTCTTTCCCGTGCAGCACGAGGAAGCCCGCCCCGAGCGACCGCGACAGCCCCTCACAGGCGCTACCCACCGGGGCGGCGGCATCCACCTGAAGCCCGGCGGCGACGGCCAGAGGCACGGCGTCTTCGTCCGAGACGGAGACGAACGTGAAGGTCTCTCCCCTCACCAGCGATTGAACCGTGTTCCAGATCTTCTTATTTCTCTCGTCGTCATCTATCCACTTCGCGCTCTTCTTCCCCGCCGTCGGACGTCCGCGTCGGGCAGACCTGGGGCGTCCGGCGGCCGGCGCGGCGTCCACTCTCTTCTTCCACGCCAGCGTGTCTATGACGGCCACGGCGGCGTCGCTTATGAGCGCGCGCAGGCGCTCCGGCTTGTCGCTCCTGACCAGGTAAGATTCCGGGTCGCCGACGACCAGCCCGTAGCCCTTCGCGCCCAGCCACCGGGTGCAATGCAGAGAGTCTACGTCCTCCCACAGGAGTTGATTCGCCTTCTCAGCCTTGTCAATCTTCCTGTTAACTTTGCCGCTCTCGCGCGTGCGAATCTCCCTGTCTTTCCCCCTCGCGGCCAGGTACCGGAACATGTTGCACCCGCGGCGCCGAAACTCCCGCCCCACGTCTTCGAGAAGCCCCGCCCCCTGATCCCCCGCCTTGACGACGAGCAGGACGTTGTACTCGCTCGCCAGGCCGAGGCAGAGGTGTGCGGCGGTCAGGGCGCTGATGCACGCGTGGCCGTCGAGGCCCTTTGAGGCCCTCGCGACCTCGACGCGTTCGCCCTCCTCCGCTGCGTCCTCCTGCCTTTCGCGGTGAACCAGAACGTCGGGGATGCAGAAGAGGGTGGGGCAGGTTCCCTTCATGCGCAGCCGGCCGAGCGCGCGCAGAACCTCGGTGACCGAGTCATCGTAGCCGATCCATCTCTTCATGGCGTTCACCTGTCGTGGGCGACCCCTGGGCTAGTGGTGCGGCTTGAGGGTCGGTGCAGGTCGAGGTTCGTTAAACTGCCAGCTCGAACTGGGGCAGATGCTTGCCGACCTCCGAGCGGAGGCGCCCGTGCGGGTCGCGGAACACGCCGCGTTCGAGGTCGTGCGCGACTTCGGAAACCAGCTCGCAGACGCGGCCGCGCGCGCGGGCGACCAGCCCCTGGGGCGGCCCGCTCCCGTCGCCGCCCGCGCTTATCAGGTCGGCGATCAGGTCCAGGTAGACCAATCCGTTCTCGATCACCAGCGCCCGCGCGCGCTTCGACTCCAACGTCTCTTTCCTGGGGTCGAAGTGGGTCTTCGAGATCACCTTCAGGGCGTAGAAGAGCGAGCGCGTTTCGGAACTGAGGCAGTCCACGGCGTCGAAGATCGACTGCACCCGCGGGTCGTGGAAGGCGTAGCGGTAACACATGTAGTCCGGGTCGGGCAGCGTCCCCTGCCGGGCGAGGATGCGGCCGAACGCCGAGCCTTCGTTGGCGACCAGCGGGCGGAACGGCCACTGGTTGTACTCGATCAGGCCGTGCCTCCTGAAGAACTTAACGTTCTCGTCTATGTCTTCGATGTCGGCGAAGGGGTCGAACATGATGAACCCGCAGTCGATGCCGAGCCCCAGCCCCTTCACGACGTCGAGCGCGCCGACCACGTCTTCGAGCGGCGTGCCGCGGCAGTAACGCTTGGCCTGCGCCTGCGAACCCGACTCCACCCCGAAGTAGACCCTCGTCAGCCCCACCTCCTTGAGCCGGGTGAGCACCCTGACGACCGCCGAGTTACCCGCGTCGTCCCCCGCCCGGTAGAGCGTGTGGGGGATGAGGAAAATGCGGAAGGCGGTGCCCCCCTCGCAGTTCCGCCCGAGCGCTTCGAGGTCGTCGGCGATGCCGGCGATGCGGTCGAGGTGTTCGCCGTCGCGCCCCCCCATGAACTCGTCGTCGCAGAACTCGAACTCCCTCACGCCGAGCGAGGCTAAGGCCTCCAGGTGCCGCAGCGTACGCCCCCAGGGCAGCGGTTCCCACTTCTTGTTGCGCCGGAAGGACGGGACGGTGCAGTAGGTACACTTACTCCAGGCACAGCCCCTGCTCGACTGTGTCAGCAGTGTGCCCACCCCCGCGTCGACCAACTCCGGCACGGTGTCCAAAGACGGCGGGTGGGTCAGGTCTGAGCAACCGGGCAGCTCGGCCGGCGTGCGATGCACGTTTCCCGCCTGGTCGGTGAAGGCCAGGTTGGGGATTTCGTGCGAGGGCTCGCGGCCCAGCAGGCGGCGGACGATGCCTCGCAAGGGGCGCTCGCCCTCCCCCAGCACGACCGTCGCGGCCGGCTCCCGCTGTAGAAAAATCTCGGGGAAGTAGGTGGGGATTTTGCCGCCGAAGAGTATTCGGGGGGCGCCCCCCTCCTGGCGGCTGAGGCCGGCGGCGAGTTGGAGCGACTGTTCGACGCCGCCGCACTCGACGGAGATTCCGACCGCGTCCGGCTTCGCGTCCTTCAGGTCGCGCAGGACGCTGCCCAGCTCGGCGGCGGAACGCACGCGCGAGACGCTGACCTTCACCTCGCCGTCGAACTCGCCCCTCAGGTCGCCCGCCAGAGATTCGACGGCCAGCGCGTTCCAGAGCGTGTAATGCGAGGGCGAGCTTACCGCGACTAGTGAGATGGAGATGGGCGGACGGCTTACCGTTCCGGCCTTCGGCCCGCCCCCCAAAGGATTGCTTGCATCCATTTGCGCAGAACCTTTCGGCGTAGCTCTGCTAAGGCGAAGCAAGAGTATTCAGCCCAGCAAATTCCGTCAAGAAAAAATATCGCCCCGCGTCGCCAAGTAAACATACCGGCGAAGCCTCTCGGAGACTCGCCGGTATGTCGACCTGGATTAAGTTGGATGCTACTCGTCGTCGCCCTCGTCCGCGTCGGCGGCCGTGTCGGCTTCGGCGTCGCCGTCGGCGGCGACCGTCACCTTCTCGCGGGCGGGGACGACCGCGGGCGGCTCGACGCCGCCGAGGAGGTCGGAGAGGCTCTCCATGTGCTGCTCCTCGCGCTCGCGCTCGGCCGTCGTGTCGCGCTCGACCTTGACGTTGCGGTAGAAGTCCATGCCCGTCCCCGCGGGGATGAGCCGGCCCATGATGACGTTCTCCTTGAGGCCGCGCAGGTAGTCGACGCGGCCCGAGATGGCCGCCTCGGTCAGAACCCTCGTCGTCTCCTGGAAGGAGGCGGCCGAGATGAACGAGTCGGTCGAGAGCGAAGCCTTCGTGATGCCTAAGAGCAGCGGCTCGGCCTTCGCCGGCTCGCCTTCTGCGGCGAGCACCCGGTCGTTCTCGTCGGTGAAGCGGAAGCGGTCGACCTGCTCGTCGAGCAGGAAGTCCGTGTCGCCCACGTCGGAGATGCGAACCCAACGCAACATCTGGCGGACAATCACCTCGATGTGCTTGTCGTTGATGTTCACGCCCTGGAGGCGGTAGACCTCCTGGATTTCGTTGACGAGGTACTCCTGCAAGCGGTTCATGCCGAGCACGCGCAGGATGTCGTGCGGGTTGAGCGGGCCGTCCATCAGCGCCTCGCCGGCGCGGACGCGGTCGCCCTCCTGCACGTTGATGTGCGTGCCGCGCGGGATGTCGTACTCGCGCTCCTCGCCGTCGTCGCCGACCACGATGAGGCGGCGCTTGCCCTTCGAGATAGCGCCGAGCTTGACCGTGCCGTCGATCTCGGACATGACCGCCGTCTCGCGCGGCTTGCGCGCCTCGAAGAGTTCCACCACGCGCGGCAGACCGCCCGTGATGTCCTTCGTCTTCGTCGTCTCGCGCGGAATCTTCGCGATGACGTCGCCGGGCGCGACCTCGTCGCCGTCGTGCACCATCAGGTTCGCGCGGACGGGCATCTGGTAGGTCTTCAAGACCTTGTTGCCCGTGCGCACTTCCAGACGCGGCTGGCGCTTCTCGTCGGGCGAGTCCTTGACGACGAGGCGCGACTGGCCGGTGACCTCGTCAACCTCCTCGTCAACCGTGACGCCCTCCTTCAAGTCCTGGAACTTGATGACGCCCGCGACCTCGGTCAGGATGGCGAAGGTGAACGGATCCCACGTCGCCAGCAACTGGTCTTCGCTGACGCGCGCGCCGTTCTCGACGTGGATGTGCGCGCCGTAGACGATCTGGTGGCGGGCCACCTCGCGGCCGCGCTCGTCGATGATGATGAGCGCGCCGTTGCGGTTCATCGCCGTGATTTCGCCGCGGCGGTTCTTGACGACGTTCAGGTCGACGTACCTGATGGTGCCGTCCATGCGCGCCTCGTGCTTCGAAGACTCTTCGAGGCGCGCCGTGCCGCCGATGTGGAACGTGCGCATCGTGAGCTGCGTGCCGGGCTCGCCGATGGACTGCGCCGCGATGACGCCGACCGCCTCGCCGATGTCCACGGCCTTGCCCGTCGCGAGGTTGCGGCCGTAGCACTTGATGCAGACGCCGCGGCGCGACTCGCAGGTCAGCACCGAGCGGATGCGGACGCGCTGGACGCCGGAGCGCTGAATCTCCTGCGCGAGGTCTTCGTTGATCTCGTCGTTCATGGCGACGATGACGGAACCCTCGACCGGGTCGATCACGTCTTCGAGCGCCGTGCGGCCGATGATGCGGTCGCGCAAGCTCTCGATCTCCTCGCCGCCCTCGACGATGGCCGAGGCCGAGATGCCCTTGAGCGTGCCGCAGTCGGGCTCGGAGACGATCACGTCCTGCGCCACGTCCACGAGGCGGCGGGTCAGGTAACCCGAGTCGGCCGTCTTCAAGGCCGTGTCGGCGAGACCCTTGCGCGCGCCGTGCGTGGAGATGAAGTACTGCAACACGTTCAAGCCTTCGCGGAAGTTTGAACGGATGGGCGTCTCGATGATCTCGCCCGAGGGCTTGGCCATCAGGCCGCGCATGCCCGCGAGCTGTCGAATCTGCTGCGCGGTGCCGCGCGCGCCGGAGTCCGACATGATGAGAATCGGGTTGGCCTCCTTCGCGCCCTTCTCGCGCTCGTCCATCGCGAGGAACATCTCCTTCGCGACCTTGTCGGTCACCTCCGACCAGATGGCGATGACCTTGTTGTAGCGCTCGCCGTTGGTGATGACGCCGTCGCGGTACTGCCGCTCGACCTCGATGACCTCGCGGTCGGCCTGCGCGACGAGCGTCTTCTTCGCGTCGGGCGTGACGAGGTCGTCAATCGAGATGGAGATGCCCGCGCGCGTCGCGTAGAGGAAGCCGAGCTGCTTCAGGTCGTCCAGCATCTTCACCGTCATCTCGTGGCCGAGGCGGAGGTGGCAGTAGTTGACGAGCGACTGCAAGCCCTTCTTCTTGAGCGTCCCGTTGATGTAGGAGAGCCCCTTCGGAATCTGGTCGTTGAAGATGACGCGGCCGACGGTCGTGTTGATGACGCGGCGCACGTCCTCCTGCACGGCGGCCCTCATCACGTCCTGCGTGTCGTGCTCCTGCGTCAGGTCGATCAGGTTGCCGACGATGCGGAGCTTGATGGGCGTCTGCGTCGTGACCTCCTTGGCGTCGAGCGCCAGGAGCACCTCGTTGATCGAGGCGAAGACGCGCCCCTCGCCCTTCGCGCCGGGCTTGTCCTTCGTCAGGTAGTAGCACCCCAGGACGATGTCCTGCGAGGGCACCGCGATGGGCTGACCCGAAGCGGGCGAGAGGATGTTGTTCGAGGCCAGCATCAGCACGGCCGCCTCGATCTGCGCCTCCGGCGAGAGCGGGATGTGGACGGCCATCTGGTCGCCGTCGAAGTCGGCGTTGAAGGCCGTGCAGACGAGCGGGTGAATCTTGATGGCCTTGCCCTCGACGAGCACGGGCTCGAACGCCTGGATGCCGAGGCGGTGCAGGGTCGGCGCGCGGTTCAAGAGAACCGGGTGCTCGCGGATGACCTCTTCGAGGATGTCCCAGACCACCGGCTCCTGCCGGTCGACCATCTCGCGCGCCTGCTTGATGGTGGCGGCGTAGCCCTGCTTCTCGAGCTGGTTGTAGATGAACGGCTTGAACAGCTCCAAAGCCATCTTCTTCGGCAGGCCGCACTGGTGCAGTTTCAGCTCGGGGCCGACGACGATGACCGAGCGGCCCGAGTAGTCCACGCGCTTGCCGAGCAGGTTCTGGCGGAAGCGCCCCTGCTTGCCCTTCAGGGTGTCGGACAGGGACTTCAGGGGGCGGTTGTTGACGCCGCGCAGGACGCGCCCGCGGCGGCCGTTGTCGAAGAGCGCGTCCACCGCCTCCTGGAGCATGCGCTTCTCGTTGCGCACGATGACCTCGGGCGCGCGCAGCTCCATCAGCTTCTTCAGGCGGTTGTTGCGGTTGATGACGCGCCGGTAGAGGTCGTTCAAGTCCGACGTGGCGAACCGGCCGCCGTCGAGCGGCACGAGCGGGCGCAGCTCGGGCGGGATGACCGGGATCACGTCCAGAATCATCCAGTCGGGGCGGTTGCCGGACTTGAGGAACGACGTGACGACCTTGAGGCGCTTGGAGTACTTCAGCTTCTTCTGCTGCGAGTTCTCCTCCTTCATGCGCTGGCGCAGGTCGACCGAAAGCTCTTCGATGTTGACGCCCCCGAGCAGCTCCTTGATCGCCTCGGCGCCCATGCGGGCGACGAACTGGCCCGGGTAGTCGCGGGTCAGCTCGCGGAAGCGCTCGTCCGTGAGGAGTTCCTTCTCCTTGACGGGGGCGTCGCCCGGGTCGATGACGATGTAGCTCTCGAAGTACAAGACCTTCTCAAGCTCGCGCAGGGGGATGTCGAGCAAATGTCCGATGCGCGAGGGCAGGCCCTTGAAGAACCAGACGTGCGAGCAGGGGCTCGCCAGCTCGATGTGGCCGAGGCGCTCGCGGCGCACCTTGGCCTGCGTCACCTCGACGCCGCACTTGTCGCAGATGACGCCGCGGTGCTTCATCCGCTTGTACTTGCCGCAGAGGCACTCCCAGTCGGTGACGGGGCCGAAGATGCGCGCGCAGAAGAGGCCGTCGCGCTCGGGCTTGAACGTGCGGTAGTTGATAGTCTCCGGCTTCGTCACCTCGCCGTGCGACCACTGGCGAATCTTCTCGGGCGAAGCCAGAGAGATGCGGATCGCCTCGAAGTCGGGCGCGAGTTGCGTCTTCTCTTGCTGGAATCTGAACACGGTTAATATCTCCGTTGCAGTAAGCCGCTAATAAAGGGTGCTGGGTGCTGGGTGCTGGGTGCTGGGTTTTGGCTTTAACCAGCACCCAGCACCCAACACCCAGAACCTTCTATCTATTCCACAGGCCCCGCGGTCGGGACGACGGGGCGGCCGAGGCCGTCGCCCGCCGCCTCTTCGGCCGCGGCGTTGCGGTCGATGAGTTCGACGTCGAGGCAGAGCGACTGCAGCTCGCGCACCAGGACGTTGAACGACTCGGGCACGCCCGGGTTGAAGTCGGCCTCGCCCTTGACGATGGCCTCGTAAATCTTCGAACGGCCCGCCACGTCGTCCGACTTCGCGGTCAAAAGCTCCTGCAGGATGTGCGCCGCGCCGTAGGCTTCGAGCGCCCAGACCTCCATCTCGCCGAAGCGCTGGCCGCCGAACTGCGCCTTGCCGCCCAAAGGCTGCTGCGTGATGAGCGAGTACGGCCCGATGCTCCGCGCGTGAATCTTGTCGTCCACGAGGTGCGAGAGCTTGAGCATGTAGATGTAGCCGATGGTCACCTTCTGCTCGAACGGCTCGCCCGACAGGCCGTCGTAGAGCACGGTCTTGCCGGAGTCGCCGACGATCTCGGGCAGCCCCTGGTCGCGCAGCAGCGTGTTGGCGTCCTTGAGCTTCTGCTTGATCTCGGGCTCGGTCGCGCCGTCGAAGACCGGCGTCGCGAAGTGGACGCCGAGGACGCGCGCGGCCCAGCCGAGGTGCGTCTCCAGAATCTGGCCGACGTTCATGCGCGAGGGCACGCCGAGCGGGTTGAGGACGATGTCCACGGGCGTCCCGTCGGGCAGGTACGGCATGTCCTCCTCGGGGAGGATGCGCGCGATGACGCCCTTGTTGCCGTGGCGGCCGGCCATCTTGTCGCCGACCGACAGCTTGCGCTTCATCGCGATGAAGACCTTGACCATCTTGATGACGCCGGGGGCGAGCTCGTCGCCCTGGCGCAGCTTGGCGATCTTCTCCTCGTAGATGTCGGTCAGGATGCTGATCTGGCGCTTGGTTCGATCCTCGAAGTCCTTGACCTCGGCGAGGATGTCGGCGGCGCGCGCGCCGGCCAGTTGCGCCTTGGCCAACTGCTTCGGCTCGAGCCCGGCGAGCATCTCGCGCGTGACGGTCTCGTTCTTGGGGATGCGCACCTCGCGCTCGATTGTCAGGTCGGCCGCGAGCTTGCGCCCCTCGAACAGTTCGAAGATGCGCTGGTCGCGCTGCTCGCGCAGGATGCGCGTCTCGTCTTCGAGGTCGCGGCGGAGGCGGTTCTCCTCGTCCTGCTCGATGTTCAGGGAGCGCTGGTCGCGCTCCTGGCCCTTGCGCGTGAAGACCTGCACCTCGACGACCGTGCCGTCGATGCCCGGCGGGCAGACGAGCGACGCGTCCTTCACGTCGCCGGCCTTCTCGCCGAAGATGGCGCGGAGCAGCTTCTCCTCCGCGGTCAGCTGCGTCTCGCCCTTCGGCGTGACCTTGCCGACGAGAATCGAGCCCGGCTTGACCTGCGCGCCGATGCGGATGATGCCCGACTCGTCGAGGTCGCGGAGCATGTTCTCGCCGACGTTCGGGATGTCGCGCGTGATCTCCTCGGGGCCGAGCTTCGTGTCGCGGGCCTCGATCTCAAGCTCCTCGATGTGGATCGACGTGTAGTAGTCGTCCTTCACCAGGCGCTCGGAGACGAGGATCGCGTCCTCGAAGTTGTAGCCGCGCCACGGCATGAACGCGACGAGCACGTTGCGGCCTAAAGCGAGTTCACCCCTATCGGTGCAGGGGCCGTCGGCGATGACCTGCGACTTCGAGACGCGCTCGCCGATCTGGACGATGGGCCTCTGGTTGATGCAGGTGTTCTGGTTCGAGCGCTTGAACTTCGTCAGCGTGTAGATGTCGGCCGTCACCTCGCGCGAGATGGTGCCGTCCACGTTGTGGTCGGCGCGGACGATGATGCGCTCCGAGTCGACGTAGTCCACGATGCCGTCGCGGCGCGCGGCCACGACCGCGCCCGAATCCCTCGCCGTCACCTGCTCCATGCCGGTGCCGATGTAGGGCGACTCGGCGCGCAGGAGCGGCACCGACTGGCGCTGCATGTTCGAGCCCATCAGCGCGCGGTTCGCGTCGTCGTTCTCGAGGAACGGGATGAGCGACGCGGCGACCGAGACGAGCTGCTTCGGGCTGACGTCCACGTACTCGATGTCGTCGCGGTGGGCGTTGATGAACTCGCCCGCCTTACGCGAGGCGTTGCGCTCGTTGACGATCTCGCCCTCGGGGCCGAGTTCGATGTTGGCCTGGCCGATGACGTACTTGTCCTCCTCCCACGCGGTCAGGTAGAAGGGGTACGGCTCGTACTCCGCGCGGTGGCCGTCGGCGCCGACCTTCTTGTTGGACTTGGCGACCTCGTCCTCGGCCAAGTGGTCGCCCGGCTTGTGCTTCGTGTCGCCGCCGTTGACGATGCGGACGAACTCGACGACGCGGCCGTCCTCGACCTTGCGGTAGGGCGACTCGATGAAGCCGAACTCGTTGATGCGCGCGAAGCACGACAGGGACGAGATGAGGCCGATGTTCGGCCCTTCGGGCGTCTCGATGGGGCAGATGCGTCCGTAGTGCGTCGGGTGCACGTCGCGCACCTCGAACCCGGCGCGCTCGCGCGAGAGGCCGCCCGGCCCGAGGGCCGAGAGCCTGCGCTTGTGCGTGATCTCCGAGAGCGGGTTCGTCTGATCCATGAACTGCGAGAGCTGACTGGAGCCGAAGAACTCACGCACCGCGGCCGTCACCGGCTTCGCGTTGATGAGGTCGCGCGGCATCGTCGTCTGCATCTCCTGCTGAATCGACATCTTCTCCTTAATCGCCCTCTCCATGCGGACGAGGCCGATGCGGAACTGGTTCTCCAGCAGCTCGCCCACGGCGCGCACGCGTCGGTTGCCGAGGTGGTCGATGTCGTCGGCCAAGTATTCGACCGGGTTGCGGCGCATCTTCAAGAGGTACGAGATGACCTGCACGAAGTCGTTCGCCGAAAGCAGAGGGTCTTCGATGCGCTCGCGCTCGGGGCGCCCCATCTTGATG